>NZ_JACJUG010000009.1 GCF_014174515.1 Mitsuaria sp. WAJ17 | reverse complement strand
GCCGGCCTCGCTGCGCGCGGGCGCTCCGGCCCTGGGCGCGGCCTGCGCCGGCAGGCCCTTGAGCCGCTCGTAGGCCGAATCGCGGTCCAGCAGCTTTTCATAGACGCCCGCTACCAGAGAGTTCTGCAGCAGGGCCTGGCGCTGCTCAGGCGTGATGGGCCCGATGCGGCTGCCCGGCGGCAGGATGAAGACGCGCTCGGTGATGCTGGGCCGGCCCTTCTCGTCCAGCAGGCTCACCAGGGCCTCGCCCACGCCCAGTTCGCTGATGGCCGTGGCGATGTCCAGGCCTGGCTTGGCGCGCATGGTCTCGGCCGCGGCCTTGACGGCCTTCTGGTCGCGCGGGGTGAAGGCGCGCAGGGCGTGCTGCACGCGGTTGCCCAGCTGGCCCAGGACCGTGTCAGGAATGTCCAGCGGGTTCTGGGTCACGAAGTAGACGCCCACGCCCTTGGAGCGCACCAGGCGCACCACCAGCTCGATGCGCTCCACCAGCGCGTCGGGCGCGTCCTTGAACAGCAGGTGGGCCTCGTCGAAGAAGAAGACGAGCTTGGGCTTGTCCAGGTCGCCGACCTCGGGAAGGGTCTCGAAGAGCTCTGACAGCAGCCACAGCAGGAAGGTGGCGTAGAGGCGGGGCGCAGCCATGAGCTTGTCGGCGGCCAGGATGTTGATGACGCCTTTGCCGGACTCGGTTTGCATGAAGTCGGCGATGTTGAGCATGGGCTCGCCGAAGAACTTGTCGCCGCCCTGGGCCTCGATCTGCAGCAGCCCGCGCTGGATGGCGCCGATTGAAGCGGCCGAGACATTGCCGTACTGCGTGGTGAACTCGCTGGCATGCTCGCCCACATGCTGCAGCATGGCGCGCAGGTCCTTGAGGTCCAGCAGCAGCAGGCCCTGGTCGTCGGCGATCTTGAAGACCAGCTGCAGCACGCCCGTCTGGGTCTCGTTGAGGGCCAGCATGCGGGCGATGAGCAGGGGGCCCATGTCGGAGATGGTGGCGCGCACGGGGTGGCCCTGCTCGCCGAAGACGTCCCACAGCGTGGTGGGGCAGGACTGCGGCTCGGGCGCCTCCAGCGCGCGCTCCTTGAGCACGGCCAGCAGCTTCTCCGAAGCCTGGCCGGCCTGCGAGATGCCGGTGAGGTCGCCCTTGATGTCGGCCATGAAGACGGGCACGCCGGCCAGGCTGAAGCTCTCGGCCAGCTTCTGCAGGCTGATGGTCTTGCCGGTGCCGGTGGCGCCTGTGATCAGGCCGTGTCGGTTGGCCAGGGCGGGCAGGAGGTGGCACTGGATCTCGCCGTGGCGGGCGAGCAGGATGGGGTCGGCCATGCGGGGCTCCGGGGAAGAGGTGGTGGCGAAAGCTAAAATCGCAGTCTATCCAACACCATCACGGCTGGAGCGCACGGAATTCCACAGGGGAATCACGGCAGGCGCCAAGCGGCCGACCCGGAGAACAAGACATATGGCTGGTCATAGCAAATGGGCCAATATTCAGCACCGCAAGGGCCGTCAGGACGAGAAGCGGGGCAAGGTCTGGACCCGTCTGACCCGTGAAATCATCGTGGCCGCCCGTTCTGGTGGCGGCGACATCGCCATGAACCCCCGCCTGCGCCTGGCCATCGAGAAGGCCAAGGCCGCCAACATGCCGGCAGACAACATCAAGCGCAATGTCGACAAGGCCACCGGCAACCTCGACGGGGTGACCTACGAGGAAATCCGCTACGAAGGCTATGGCATCGGCGGTGCGGCCATCATCGTGGACTGCATGACCGACAACCGCGTGCGCACTGTGGCCGAGGTGCGCCATGCCTTCAGCAAGCACGGCGGCAACCTGGGCACCGAAGGCTCGGTGGCCTTCCAGTTCAAGCACTGCGGCCAGTTGGTTTTCGCGCCCGGTACCTCGGAGGACAAGGTCATGGAAGTGGCCCTGGACGCCGGCGCCGAGGACGTGATCACCGGTGACGACGGCTCCATCGAGGTGTTGACCGCGCCGGGCGACTACGAGGCCGTCAAGAACGCTCTGGAGGCTGCCGGCCTGACGGCCGAGATCGCCGAGGTGACCATGCGTGCCGAGAACAGCATCGACCTCTCCGGCGACGACGCCGCCCGCATGCAGAAGCTGCTGGACGTGATCGAGGACCTGGACGACGTCCAGGAGGTCTATCACAACGCGAGCATCGACCAATGAGCCGTCTGATGAGTACCCGGAGGTCCGCATGAAGGTTCTCGTCCTCGGCAACGGCGGCCGCGAACACGCCCTGGCCTGGAAGCTCTCGCAGAGCGAGCGCGTGAGCCAGGTCTATGTGGCCCCCGGCAACGGCGGCACGGCGCAGGATGCACGCTTCAAGAACGTGGCCCTCAGCGACGTCAAGGCCCTGGCCGACTTCGCACAGGCCGAGAAGATCGCGCTGACGGTGGTAGGCCCCGAGGCTTACCTGGCCGCCGGCGTGGTCGATGAATTCCGCTCGCGCGGTCTGCGCATCTTCGGCGCCACCAAGGCTGCCGCGCAGCTGGAGTCCAGCAAGGCCTTCGCCAAGGACTTCATGAAGCGCCATGGCATCCCCACGGCCGCCTACGAGACCTTCAGCGACGCCGCCGCGGCCCATGCCTACGTGGATGTCCAGGGCGCGCCTATCGTGATCAAGGCCGACGGCCTGGCCGCCGGCAAGGGTGTGGTCGTGGCGATGACGCTGCCCGAGGCACACGAGGCCATCGACTGGATCCTCGAGGACAACAAGCTCGGCGTGGTGCACAACGAGGGTGGCGCCCGCGTGGTGATCGAGCAGTTCCTGAAGGGCGAGGAGGCGAGCTTCATCGTGCTGTGTGACGGCCGCAACGTCGTGCCACTGGCCACCAGCCAGGACCACAAGCGCCTGCTGGACAAGGACGAAGGCCCCAACACCGGCGGCATGGGGGCCTACTCGCCTGCGCCGGTGGTGACGCCCAACGTCCATGCCAAGGCCATGCACGAAATCATCATGCCCACCATCCAGGGCATGGCGCGCGACGGCATCCCCTTCACCGGCTTTCTGTATGCCGGTCTGATGATTGACGAGCACGGCCAGCCGCGCACTGTCGAGTTCAACACCCGCATGGGCGACCCCGAGACCCAGCCCATCATGATGCGGCTCAAGAGCGATCTCTTCGAGGTGCTGATGCACGCCACCGAAGGCACGCTGGACCAGGTCGAGCTGCAATGGGACCGCCGCGTGGCGTTGGGCGTGGTCATGGCCGCCGAGGGGTATCCGCTGAACCCGCGCAAGGGCGACGTGATCACCGGCCTGCCCGCCGAGACCGAGGATGCCATCGTCTTCCAGGCGGGCACTATCGAGAAGGATGGCCAGTTGCTGACCAACGGCGGCCGTGTGCTGTGCGTGACGGCGCTGGGCGAGTCGGTGCGCACGGCGCAGCAGCGCGCCTACCAGGCCCTCACCGGCATCCAGTTTGCCGGCATGCAGTGCCGCCAGGACATCGGCTACCGCGCCATCAAGCGCTGATTCCTCGTCATGAGCAGTTCCCTTCCCCTGTCCGGCTGCGTGCCCAGCGCCGTCGATGGCCAGCCCGGCATGCCCCGCGTCATCGAGGGGGGCCCGCGCCTGCGCCCGAGCGGCAGCCGCCTGGCGCGCGGCCTGCTACGCCTCTTCGGCTGGCGCCTCGAGTTCAGCGGCCTGCCTGCGCTGCAGGGGGTGATCATGGTCTACCCCCACACCTCCAACTGGGACTTCGTCATCGGCGTCCTGGCCAAATGGGGGCTGGGCCTGGAGTTGAAGTTCTGGGGCAAGGACTCGCTGTTCAAGCTGCCTCTCTTTGGTGCCTGGGTGCGCTGGATCGGCGGCATCGCGGTGGAGCGCTCCAGCGCCAACGGCGTGGTGGCGGACACCGTCGCCCAGGTCCGCGCGGCTCAGCAGCGCCAGCAGTCCTTCTGGCTGGCCCTGGCGCCCGAGGGCACGCGCTCGCTGGCCACGGGCTGGCGCTCCGGCGCCTACCACGTGGCGGTGCAGGCCGGCATCCCGGTGGGCCTGGCCTACTTCGACTTCCAGCGCAAGGTGGTCGATCTCAGCCACTTCGTGCAGCTGTGTGGCCAGCCGGAGCGGGACTTTGCCCACTTCGCGCAATACCTGGCCCCGGTGAAGGGCAAGCGACCCGAGCTGGCCAGCCCCATCACCTTGAAAGGTTCCAAGCGATGAACACACAGCTGGTGCGTGACTACCTGCTGGGATTGCAGCAGCGCATCGTCAGCGGGCTGGAACAGCTCGATGGCCAGCCCTTCATCAGTGACGGCTGGCAGCGCGAGCCCGGCGGGCGCCTGGAGGGCGACGGCCTGACGCGCCTGATCGAGAACGGCGGTCTCTTCGAACGCGGCGGCTGCAACTTCTCCCATGTGCGGGGTCGGGTCTTGCCTCCCTCGGCTACCCAACACCGCCCGGAGCTGGCCGGTGCGCCCTTCGAGGCCATGGGCGTGTCCCTGGTGCTGCATCCGCACAACCCTTTCGTGCCCACCGTGCACATGAACGTGCGCATGTTCGCTGCCCTTCCGGCGGGCGCCGTGCCCGTGGTCTGGTTCGGCGGCGGCATGGATCTCACGCCCTACTACGGCTTCGAGCGCGACGCCCAGCACTTCCACCGAACCTGCCAGGCCGCGCTGGAGCCGCATGGCGTGCAGCACTACCCGCGCTTCAAGCAGTGGTGCGACGACTACTTCTTCCTGAAGCACCGCAACGAGCCCCGCGGCATCGGCGGCATCTTCTTCGACGACTACGCTGAGGGCGGCTTCGACGCGGCCTTCGGCCTCATGCAGTCCGTCGGCGATGCCTTCCTGCCGGCCTATGCGCCCATCGTCGAGCGCCGCCAGGGCCTGGCCTATGGAGAGCGCGAACGCGACTTCCAGGCCTACCGCCGCGGCCGCTACGTGGAGTTCAACCTGGTCTTCGACCGCGGCACGCTCTTCGGGCTGCAGTCGGGGGGGCGCACCGAGTCCATCCTGATGTCCATGCCGCCGCTGGTGAAGTGGCGCTATGACTGGCATCCGGAGGAGGGCACGCCCGAGGGCCGGCTCTACACGGACTTCCTGCGCCCACGCGACTGGGCGAGCGAGAAAGCCACGCATCTATGGCTGTGAGCCCGGACATCGCCACGGGCACCGGCCTGGCCGGCCCCGTGGGCCTGTTCGGGGGCTCCTTCGACCCGCCGCACCTCGCGCACCTGAGCCTGGCCCGCACGGCCCTGCAGCAGCTGGGCCTGGCCGAGCTGCGCTGGCTGCCTGCCGGCCACCCCTGGCAGAAGGCCGGTCGGCAGCTGGCGCCGCCCTCGCACCGCCTGGCCATGGTGCAGACCCTGGTGGCCGGGGAGCCGCGTTTCGTGGTCGATCCCACCGAGCTTGAGCGCCCCGGGCCCAGCTACATGATCGACACCGTGGAAGCGCTGCAGTCGCGCTTTGCGCAGCGGCGCGAGTGGTTTCTGGTCATCGGTCAGGACCAGTACGCGCGCCTTGCCAGCTGGCATCGCTGGCAGGATCTGTTGAAACGACTCACCCTGGCCGTCGCGGCCCGGGCGGGTCAGGCGGTGAGCGCCGCGCCCGAGCTGGCGGCGGTGGCTCATCGGGTGGTCCGGCTGGACATGCCGGCCCTGGAGATTTCCTCCACCCTCCTGCGCGAGCGCTGCTCGCGTGGCGAGGACATCACGCCCATGGTGGGCGACGGGGTTGCGCGCTATATTGCCCAGCACCGTCTTTACAGCGAGCACTGAATGGACATTCGTAAACTGCAGCGTGCCATCGTCGATGGTTTGGAAGACGTCAAGGCGCAAGACATCGTCGTGTTCAACACGGAGCACCTCTCGCCCCTGTTCGAGCGCGTGATCATCGCCTCTGGCACCAGCAACCGTCAGACCAAGGCCCTGGCGTCCAGCGTGCGCGAGACCGTCAAGGGTCGCGGCATGGCGGTGATGCGCACCGAGGGTGAGGACAACGGCGAATGGATCATCGTGGACTGCGGCGCCGCCGTCGTGCACGTGATGCAGCCCGCCATCCGCGAGTACTACCACCTCGAGGAGATCTGGGGCGAGAAGCCCGTCAAGCTCAAGGTCGCCAGCGGCGAGACCAAGCTGGTGAAGGCCTCGGAGGACGCCAGCGAGGCCAAGCCCGCCAGGAAGGCCGCGAAGAAGCCCGCCGCCAAGGCCGTCAGCGAAGAAACCGAAGGCATGAAGGCCGCGGTGAAGAAGCCGGCCGCCAAGAAGACTGCCACCAAGACCGTGGTGGCGAAGAAGGCTGCCACCAAGACCACTGGCACCAAGGGCACGGCTACAAAGACGACTGCCAAGACGCCCGCCAAGCGCCGCAGCACCGAGCTGAGTCCGCGTACCAAGGAGGCTGTGACGGTCAAGGTCGGCACCAAGAAGCCGGCGGCCAAGAAGGCGCCGGTGAAGGCTGCTGCCAAGCCGGCTGCCAAGCGTGCGACCGCCAAACCTGCGGCACAGGCGGCTGCCAAACCGGCCGCCAGGAAGCCCGCCGCCAAGAAATCAGCCAAGTAAGGCATGCGCCTCCTGCTGATGGCCGTGGGCCAGCGCCAGCCCGGCTGGGCGGACGAGGCCTACGAGGACTTTGCCAAGCGTTTCCCCCCGGAAATGCGCCTGGAGCTCAAGGCCGTCAAGGCCGAGCCCCGGGGCGGCAAGAGCACCGAGCAGCTGATGGCCGCGGAAGGCCAGCGCCTGGAAGCGGCCCTGCCCAAGAGCGTGCGGCGCATCGTGCTGGACGAGCGCGGCGACCGCGTCACCACCAAGCAGCTGGCCGAGCGCCTGGAGCGCTGGAAGGGCGATGGCCGCGACGTGGCCATCTTCATCGGCGGACCAGATGGCCTGCATCCGGATCTCAAGGGCAAGGCCGACGAACTCTTGCGCCTCTCAGACCTCACGCTGCCACACGCCTTTGTGCGCGTGCTGCTGGCCGAGGCCCTGTACCGAGCCTGGTCCGTGATGGAGGGGCATCCTTATCACCGCGAGTAGGGCCGGCATGGCTGACTTCATCTACCTGGCCTCGCAGAGCCCTCGGCGCCGCCAACTCCTGGAGCAGATCGGCGTGCAGCACGATCTGCTGCTGCCCGGCGCCGACGAGGACGCTGAAGGACTGGAAGCCGAGCGCGAGGGCGAGAGCCCGGACGCCTATGTGCAGCGCGTGACCTTGGCCAAGCTCGATGCGGCCCTGGTGCGCCTGCAGCGCCGCGGCCTGCCTTTGGCACCCGTGCTGTGCTCGGACACCACCGTGGCCCTGGGCTCGCGCATCCTGGGCAAGCCCGCTGATGCGGCCGATGCCCTGGCCACGCTGCGCCTGCTCAGCGGCCGGGAACACCGCGTGCTGACGGCCGTTGCCGTGGGCGAGGGCGCGCGCCGCCTGCTGCGCCTGAATGTCTCGACGGTGTGCTTCGCCCCAGTCGAGGACGAGACCTTGCGCCGCTACGCCGACAGCGGCGAGCCCATGGGCAAGGCCGGCGCCTATGCCATCCAGAGCCGGGCCGCAGCCTGGATTTCCCACATCAGCGGCAGCTATTCAGGCATCATGGGCCTGCCCCTGCATGAGACCGCCGCGCTGCTGGCGGACTTCGGCATCAAGGTCTGACGAAGCCAGGCCCGCGGGCCCTGGCATGATGGGGGTCAGGTCTTGCGCCGCAAGGGCGGGCCTGCCACCTCGAACGCTGGCGCCAACGGTGACGTTCACCGCTGACGCGAGCGCTGGAGCCCAAGCAATGGAAGACATCCTCATCAACTGGTCCCCTCAGGAGACCCGCGTCGCCGTGGTCGAGAACGGGGCGGTGCAGGAACTGCACGTCGAACGAACCCTGGAGCGCGGCCTGGTCGGCAACGTCTACTCGGGCCGCGTGGCGCGCGTGCTGCCTGGCATGCAGTCCGCCTTCATCGACATCGGCCTGGAGCGTGCCGCCTTCCTGCACGTGGCTGACCTCCACATCGCCGGGCAGGCCGGCCGCGGCCACCATGCCGAGAATGGCACGCCCACGCCCATCGAGCGACTGGTCTTCGAGGGTCAGGCCTTGACGGTGCAGGTCATCAAGGACCCCATTGGCACCAAGGGCGCGCGCCTGTCGACGCAGATATCCATCGCTGGCCGCATGCTGGTGCACCTGCCGCAGGACGAGCATATCGGCATCTCCCAGAAGATCGGCTCGCCCGAGGCTCGCGAGCAGCTGCGCCAGCGCATGCAGGCCCTGGTGGGCAAGGCAGATGAGGGCGGCGGTGGCGGCTTCATCCTGCGCACCAATGCCGAGGACGCCAGCGATGAGGAGCTGGGCTCGGACATCGCCTACCTGCGCAAGACCTGGGCGACCATCCGCGAACGCAGCTTCCGCTCACCTCCGGGCACGCTGCTGCACCAGGACCTGAGCCTGGTCGAGCGCGTGCTGCGCGACCTGGTCAGCGAGCGCACCGGCTCCATCCGCATCGACTCCCGCATGCAGTACGAGGTGCTGCACGGCTTCGGCGAGACCTATATGCCCGCCGCCGTGGCCAAGCTGGAGCACTACCGCGGAGAGCGCCCCATCTTCGACCTCTACAACATCGACGGCGAGATCGACCGCGCTCTGGCGCGCCGCGTGGACCTGAAGTCCGGCGGCTACCTGATCATCGACCAGACCGAGGCGATGACCACGATCGACGTCAACACCGGCGGCTTCGTCGGGGCGCGCAACTTCGACGACACCATCTTCAAGACCAATCTGGAGGCGGCCGGCGCCATCGCGCGCCAGCTGCGGCTGCGCAACCTCGGCGGCATCATCATCGTGGACTTCATCGACATGACGCGCGAGGAGCACCGCGCCTCGGTGCTCTCGGAGTTCCGCAAGCAGCTGGCCAAGGATCGCACCAAGGTCACCGTGGGCGGCTTCACCCAGTTGGGCCTGGTGGAGATGACCCGCAAGCGCACTCGAGAGTCCCTGGCCCGCATGCTCTGCGAGCCCTGCCCGACCTGCGAGGGCCGGGGGCAGGTGAAGACGGCGCGCTCGGTCTGCTACGACATCATGCGCGAGATCCTGCGCGAGGCGCGCCAGTTCTCGCCCAAGGAATTCCGCGTGGTGGCCGCGGCCAATGTGGTCGAGATGCTGCTGGACGAAGAAAGCCAGCATCTGGCCGGTCTTTCCGATTTCATTGGCAAGCCCATCTCCCTGACCGCCGAGCCCACCAACCAGACCGAGCACTACGACATCGTGCTGCTGTGAGCACCGGCAGGGGCTTTGGCCTGCGGCACAATCGGCGAGCCGCCAGTCGGGCGGCCTGTACTGCTACTGAACGTGAATCGCCGATGAACCGCATCACCTCGCCCGCCCAGCCCCTGGCCAACCCGCTGCGCCGCAGCCTGCTGGTCTCTTCCGCAGCCTCGGCGGCCGCGGCCTTCAGCCGGCCGGCCCTGGCGCAGTTCCGTGTCGAGATCTCCGGCGTGGGCGGCACGCAGCTGCCCATCGCGATCGCCGATTTCCGTGATGAGGCCCTGGCCGGCCAGTCGGTGGCCGGCATCGTGCGGGCCGACCTGGAGCGCAGCGGCCAGTTCCGCATGATCGCGGCGCCGGCGGGCCTCTCCGAAACCATCAGCCCCAATTTCAACGAATGGCGCGGCAAGCAGGCCGATGCCCTGGCCGCCGGCTCCGTGGCCCGCCTGGCCGACGGCCGCCTGGACGTGCGCTACAAGCTCTGGGACGTGGTCCGCGGCCAGGACCAGGGCGGCGAGGCTCAGGCCGTGCACCCCGACGACGTGCGCCTGGCCGCGCACCGCATCGCCGACAGCCTCTACCAGAAGCTCACCGGCGACCGCGGCGTCTTCGCCACCCGCATGGCCTACGTCACCAAGACCGGCCCGCGCTACCAGCTGCGCATCACCGATGCCGACGGCGAGGGCGGGCAGGTCGCGCTCAACAGCCCCGAGCCCATCATCTCTCCGGCCTGGTCGCCGGAAGGGCGCGAGATCGCCTACGTGTCTTTCGAGAGCCGCAAGGCCGTGGTCTGGCTGCAGGACCTCTCCACCGGCCGTCGCCGCGTGCTGGCGGACTTCCGTGGATCCAACAGCGCACCGGCCTTCTCGCCGGACGGGCAACGCCTGGCCCTGACCCTGTCGCTGGCCGGCGGCTCGCAGCTCTTCACCATCAGCCGCAGCGGAGGCGACCCCAAGCGCCTCAGCCAGACCCGCGCCATCGACACCGAGCCGGTCTACAGCCCTGATGGCGCACAGATCTATTTCGTCAGTGACCGCGGCGGTGCGCCGCAGATCTACCGCATGCCCGCCAACGGCGGCGAGGCTGAGCGCGTCACCTTCAGCGGCAGCTACAACATCAGCCCCGCCATCAGCCCGGACGGCAAGACGCTGGCCTTCATCACCCGCGAGGGCGGCTCCACCTTCCGCTTGTGCGTGATGGACCTGGTGACCGGGCAGTCGCAGAAGATCACCGACTCCACCGAGGACGAAAGCCCCAGCTTCGCGCCCAACGGCAAGCTCATCGTCTACGCCACCCGCGCCGGCGGCCGCGACGTGCTCATGACCACCACGCTGGATGGCCGCATCAAGGCCAAGCTGGTGGCCAGCACGGCCGATGTGCGCGAGCCCACCTGGGGGCCCTTCGGCCGCTGAGGCGCCCGAAAAACCGCCATTCATGCCCCGCCGACAGCATTTGGTTCCATCCAGGCAAGGGCGGTGCCCGAAGTCATGCCGAACTTGAGCCAAAATACCGGCCGAGCCGGGTGAGTCGGCCTGCCGCATGCTTTCGGACCACACTCGGACCAAACTGCATTCGGACCTAACGTACGGACATTGAGGATCCAAGGAGAGAAATGATGCAAATGCAAAAGTTGGCACTGGTGGTGCTCATGGCTGCCGGTCTGGCCGCCTGCTCGTCGACCAAGCTGGAAGAGCCGGCACCCGTCCAGGACAAGCCCGTCGTGGCGCCCGTCGCGCCGAAGGAAGAGCCGAAGCCCCAGTCCGTGGTCAAGACTGTTGACCTGGACGCCGAGCTGCTGGCCGCTGCCAACCAGAAGGGCCGCACCGTCTACTTCGACTTCGACAGCTTCGTCGTCAAGAGCGACTACACCCCCCTGATCGAAGCCCACGCCAAGCGCCTGAAGAACAACGGCAAGGTCAAGATGAGCCTGGAAGGCCACGCTGACGAGCGCGGCGGCCGCGAATACAACCTGGCCCTGGGCCAGAAGCGTGCCGAGGCCGTGGCGCAGTCCATGAGCCTGCTGGGCGCCGGCGGCGCGCAGGTCGAGCCGGTGAGCTTCGGCAAGGAGCGTCCCGCTGTGGAAGGCCACAACGAGGAAGCCTGGTCCAAGAACCGTCGCGTCGAACTGAAGGACAAGTGAGATGCTGGCCTTGCGACCCCGTCTGAGTGCCCTGGCCCTGGTCGTCGCGACCCTGGCCCTGAGCCAACCGGCCCGTGCCGGCCTGTTCGAGGATGACGAGGCCCGCAAGGCCATCCTGGATCTGCGGGCCAAGCTGCAGCAGGTGGAGGACGCCCAGCGTTCCCGCCTGGAGCAGCTGGCCGCTCAAGCGCAGGACCAGCAGTCGGCCCAGAGCCGCAGCCTGCTGGACCTCAGCGCCCAGATTGAAGCCCTGCGCGCCGAGATCGCGAAGCTGCGCGGGCAGAACGAACAGCTGGCGCGCGACCTGGCCGAGACCCAGCGCCGTGTCAGCGACCAGGCCCAGAACCTGGACTCCCGCCTGAAGCCGCTGGAGCCGCAGAAGGTCAGCCTGGACGGCAGGGAGTTCAATGTCGAGCCCGAGGAGCGCCGCCAGTACGAAGCCGCCATCGGCGCCGTGCGCAAGGGCGACTTCGCCGAGGCCGTCGGCGGCTTCAATGCCTTCCTGAAGCGCTATCCCGCCAGCGGCTATGCGGACTCCGCCCGCTTCTGGCTGGGCAACGCCCAGTACGGCAAGCGCGACTACAAGGACGCCATCGCCAGCTTCAAGTCGCTGATCGTGGCCAATCCCGAGCACCCGCGCGCGGCCGAGGCACTGCTGGCCCTGGCCAACTGCCAGATCGAGCTCAAGGACCTGAAGTCCGCCAAGCGCAGCCTGGAAGACCTGGTCAAGGCCTATCCGGGCACCGAAGCCGCGCAGGCCGCCAAGGAGCGGCTCAAGGCGCTCAAGTAGGGCAAGACCTGCCCCCGTTGTTCCGGACCCCGCGCCATGCGGGGTTTCGCTTTTCTGATGTGTCACCATGAGCGCCATGAACGAGCTCGTCCCTTCCCTTGCGGACCATGACAGCGAGCGCCGCTTCGGCGGCCTGCGCCGCCTCTACGGCGAACGCGACTACCTCCGCCTGCGCGGCGCGCGTTTTGCCGTGGTGGGCGTGGGCGGCGTGGGCTCCTGGGCGGTCGAGGCCCTGGCGCGCAGCGGCGTGGCCGAACTGGTACTGATCGACCTGGACCAGGTGGCCGAGTCCAATATCAACCGCCAGATCCAGGCCCTGGGCAGCACGCTGGGCATGGCCAAGATCGACGCTCTGCGCGAGCGCATCCGCGACATCCATCCGGACTGCCAGGTGTGTGGCATCGAGGAATTCGTCGAGCCCGGCAACTGGCCGGCGCTGCTGCAGGGCCGCTCCATCGACGGCCTGATCGATGCCTGCGACCAGGTGCGCGCCAAGGCCACGCTGGCCGCCTGGGCGCGGCAGACGGGCCATTGCTTCGTGACAGTGGGCGCTGCGGGCGGCAAGCGGGCCTCGCACCTGCTGGAGGTGCAAGACCTGGCCCTCACGACTCACGACCCGCTCCTGGCCAGCCTGCGCCAGCGCCTGCGCAAGGAGCACGGCCTGGCGCGCCAGGGCACGATGGGCGTGCGCTGCGTGTTTTCGCGCGAGGCCGTGCAGCGGCCTGAAGCGAGCTGCGAGGTGGACGGCAGCCTCAACTGCGCGGGCTATGGCTCCAGCGTCATGGTTACCGCGGCCTTCGGGATGAGCGCGGCGGCCGAGTTGGTGAAAGAATTTTTGCAAACCTCTTGCGAAGTCCAAAAAACTGCTTCTATAATCTGAGGCTCTGCTGATGAGTACAGCAGTCAAAGCAAAAAGCTCAAGGTAGCTGACTGCCAAGACAGCCGTAGCTCAAGAAGGCTCGGGTTGTTAGCTCAGTCGGTAGAGCAGCGGACTTTTAATCCGTTGGTCGCAGGTTCGAATCCTGCACAACCCACCAGTTTCGGTCGGTTTCGATCACGGGCTCTTAGCTCAGTTGGTAGAGCAGCGGACTCTTAATCCGTTGGTCGTAGGTTCGAATCCTACAGGGCCCACCAAGTTTTCTTGGCCGGCGTGATCGAAGTCGATAAGTGAGAAAAAGCGGGCTCTTAGCTCAGTTGGTAGAGCAGCGGACTCTTAATCCGTTGGTCGTAGGTTCGAATCCTACAGGGCCCACCAAAACAGACAGGGACTCGTCGAAAGGCGAGTCCCTTTTTGTTTGCCCCGACGCTTTGCTGTTGCCGGCCCTCCGGTGTGCATCGACCTCGCTGCCGAGAGGGGGTTGAGAGCGAGCCGAGACCGCGCCGCGAGCGTGCCCACAGGCGCTCGTGTGCAATGCACGCTTGTACGCATCGCAAGGCCTGCCCTCCGCACCAATGTGCGGTTGTGAAGAATTGTTTCAGTATCATGCAAGGCTTTGTCTGCGCCCAATTCCGGTCGCAGCAGCGATCTTGAGAGCAGCAGGGGCATGGACAGCAGCAAGGACACGATCAGCCGGGGCGCGCCGCCGCGCAGCGCCGGCCTGCGCCTGGGCCCCTGGACCCTGGACATGCACAGCCGCCGCGATGCCGGCCGCCTGCTCGTCGCCTTCCTCGTCTTCCATGCTCTGCTTTGGGTCGTCAGCTCCGCGCTGACGCACCGCGCCCCGCCCTGGGACAATATCGAGCAGTTGGTCTGGCAGCAGTCCCTGCAGTGGGGCTACTACAAGCACCCGCCGTTTCCCACCTGGTGGCTGAGCTTCTGGACCTCCCTGCTGGGCAAGCAGATCTGGGTGACCTTCTTCGCTGCGCAGCTGAGCGTGGTGTTGATGCTCTACATGGTCTGGCGCATCGGCCTGCTGGTGATGTCGCCGGCGCGCTCGCTCAGTGCGGTGCTGCTGAGCAGTCTGCTGATCTACCACGGCATCCACGGCATCATGGCCAACCACAACACGGTGCAGCTGATGCCCGTGGCCCTGCTGCTGTGGACCGGCCTGCTGGCGGTGCGCGAGGGCGGCTGGTGGCGCTGGCTGCTGGCCGGCCTGGCCGCGGCCCTTTGCATGTTGACCAAGTACAGCGCCCTGATCTGGCTGGCCGTGCTGGGCCTGTGGATGATCCAGGACCTGCGCATGCGCCGGCTGCGCCCCTGGCTGGGGGCAGGTCTTGCCTTGCTGGTGGCCGCGGTGCTCTTCGCTCCGCATGTGCAATGGCTGCTGCGCGAGGGTGCGCCGACCCTGGGCTACGTCAGCAAGGCGGTCAATGGCGAGAATGACGCCTCGCAACTGGGCCACTGGGGCCGCCTGCTGAATTTCGCGGTGATCCAGTTCGGCCGTGCGTTGCCCCTGCTGCTGGCCACCGGCCTGATGGCCTGGCTGCTGCGCAGGCAGGCGCGCTGGCCCGGCGTCGAGTCACCCGTGCGTCCGGAGGTGCGCTTCATCAGCTTCATGGCCCTCGGGCCGGTGCTGCTGACATCCCTGCTGGGCGTGGCCGGTGTCAAGCTGGGCTCGGCCTGGGCCGCCACCTTCTTCGTGGTGCTGGGCTTGTGGCTGATGCGCTTCGTTCCGGTCTACGAGCCCAACCGCCTGGTGCGCACGGCCCTGGGCATCGCTGTGGGCTTGGAGCTGCTGATGGCCCTGAGCCAGGCCCTGGCCAATGGCTGGCTGGTGGACCTCAGGGATCGCCCGGCCCGCGCCAACTTTCCGGCCCAGAACCTGGCCGCGCAGGTGGACACCGTCTGGCGCAAGCACCAGCCCGGCCCCTTGAACATCCTGGTGGGCGAGACCTGGCTGGCGGGCAATGTCTCGGTGCATGCGCCCACCCATCCGCTGGTCTTCCTGGATGCCGATCCGCAGAAATCGCCCTGGGTGAAGCCCGAGATGCTCCGCCAGTGCGGTGCCATGCTTGTCATCGACGTGCGCGACCTGGGCCAGTTGCCCCCTGCCGTGAACGACCTGCGCGAGCAGGCCTATGCTCAGGGTCGCATCGACCTGCCCTGGACCCGGCGTGGCACCGGGCCGCGCCTGCAGGTGGAGTGGTCCATCGTGGCGCCGGAGAAGCCGGGCCTCTGTCCGGTGAACTGACCGCCGCTAGCATGGCGGCATGAAGCTGTACCTACTCTTTTTGCTGGTGGCCACCGCAACGGTGGCCAGCCCCGGTCCCGGCGTGATGCTCTCGCTCAACAATGCCCTGCGCCTGGGCTGGCGTGGCAGTCTGCCTGGCATCGCCGGCGTGGCGGCGGGTGCGGCCGTGGTGGCGGGCCTCTCGGCCACCAGCCTGGGTCTGCTGCTGGCGCAGTCGCCCCTGGCCTTCACCGTGATCAAGCTGCTGGGCGCGGCCTACCTGGTGTGGCTGGGCATCAAGCTCTGGCGGGCCCCCGCGCAGGACTGGGCGGACGAGGCCGGGGCGCCGGTGCTGAGCCCGCGCCGCCGCTTCCTTGAAGGCCTGATGCTGCAGTTCACCAACCCCAAGGCCATCGTCTTCTTCCTCTCCATCCTGCCTCAATTCGTGGACTCCGCCCACGCCGCGGGGCCGCAGTTGCTCCTTCTGGTGCTCAGCTATGCGGGCCTGGTGCTGGTCATCCACAGCCTCTATGCCTGGGCCGCCCAGTCGGTGCGGCAATTCCTGGGCTCGGCGCGCGGCCGGCGCTGGTTCCAGCGTGGCAGCGGGATGGTCTTCATCGGCTTCGGCCTGATGCTGGCACGCAGCAGCCGCTGAACAGGTCCCGGCGCCGACCCTGCTTGGCGCGGGCCTATGCCCGTGCCCGCGAGGGCCCTGGGCTAGACTGCGCGGCTTGCGAGAGATCCCCATGAGCATGAACCAAGAAGCCCTGGTGCTGCAGGCCCTGCAGCGCGTCGTCGATCCAGTCACCCAGCAGGATTTCGTCAGCAGCAAGCAGATCAAGCAGCTGCGCATCGAGGGCGATGCCCTGAGCTTCGAGCTGGAGATGGGCTACCCGGCCGCAGGCCTGCACGGCGCCCTACGCGAGGCGCTCGACGCGGCAGCCCGCAGCGTGGCGGGCATCGCCCGCGTGGACATCCGCATCAGCACCCGTGTGCAGGCCCATGCCGTGCAACGCGGCGTGCAGTTGCTGCCTGGCGTCAAGAACATCGTGGCCGTGGCCTCCGGCAAGGGCGGCGTAGGCAAGAGCACCACGGCCGCCAACCTGGCCCTGGCTCTGGCCGCGGAAGGCGCCAGGGTCGGCCTGCTGGACGCCGACATCTACGGCCCCAGCCAGCCCCTGATGATGGGCGCAAGCGGCCAGCCCGAGTCCAGAGACGGCAAGACCATGGAGCCCATGCAGGCCCATGGCGTGCAGCTGATGTCCATCGGATTCCTGGTGGCCGAGGACCAGGCCATGGTCTGGCGCGGTCCCATGGCCACGCAGGCCCTGGACCAGCTGCTGCGTCAGACGAACTGGCAGGACCTGGACTACCTCATCATCGACATGCCCCCAGGCACCGGTGACATCCAGCTGACCCTGTCGCAGCGCGTGCCGGTGACGGGCGCCGTCATCGTGACCACGCCCCAGGACATCGCCCTGATTGACGCCAAGAAGGGCCTCAAGATGTTCGAGAAGGTGGGCGTGCCCATCCTGGGCCTGGTCGAGAACATGGCGGTGCACGTCTGCACGAACTGCGGCCATGCCGAACACATTTTCGGCGCCGAGGGCGGCCAGAAGATGGCCGCGCAGTACGGGCTCAAGTACCTGGGCGGCCTGCCACTGGCCCTGTCCATCCGCGAGCAGGCCGATGCTGGCCGGCCCAGCGTGGTGGCCGAGCCCGAGGGCGAGATCGCCCAGCGCTACCGTGACATCGCCCGACGGGTGGCTGCGCAGATCGCGGGGCAGGCCAAGGACTACTCGGCCAGATTCCCCACCATCACCATTTCCAAGAACAGCTGAGGCCATGAACACGCCCGGACCCGAGCTGCTGCAGACCCTGCTGGAACGGCATTCCGTAGGCCCCAAGCACCTGGCGGAGCCGGGGCCGGGCGAGGCGCAGCTGCAGCAGATGGTGGCCGCCGCCCTGCGCGGGCCGGATCACGGCGAGCTCGTGCCCTTTCGCTTCAAGTGGGTAGGCGGCGAGGCGCGCCTGCGCATGGCAGCCCTCTTTGCCGCGGCCGCGCGCAAGGCAGGCAAGGACGAGGCCGGCGCTGCCCTGGACGCCGAGCGTGCCCTGCGCCCGCCGGTGACGGTGGCCCTGGTGGCCCGCATCGACATGGGGCACCCGCAAGTCCCAGCGCACGAGCAATGGGCCTGCGTGGGCGGTGCCCTGGCCAATTTCCTCAATGCGGCCCATCTGCTGGGCTATGGCGCCAAGATGCTGTCCGGTGCCAAGGTGCGCGATGCCGACATCGTGGCCGCCTTCTGCGAGCCCGGCGAGACGCTGCTGGGCTGGATCGCCCTGGGCACGCCCCTCAAGGCCGGGCGCGCCTCGCGCAAGCCGGCGGTCGGCGCGGTGCTGCAGCGCTGGCCCGGGGAGGGCTGAGCCTCAGCCGTGCTGCGTGGCCTTCAGGTCACGCAGATGCGTTGGGCCGACGCGAGCCTCGATGGCCTGGAGCATGTCCTTGCCCCAGCCCAGCGCGAACAGCACTTCGCCGACCACGAACATGGGCCCCACCAGCAGGCCCACCAGGTCGTCCACGAAGGCCGGCTTGCGGCCCTCGTAGTAGTGGCCGATGAACTGGATGATCCAGCCCACCACGAAGCTGCCCACGCCCACCGTCAACCAGGCGGTCGTTGAGCCTTGCGCCAAGGGCGTGGCCAGAGCCATCAGCAGGCTGTTGACCGCGACCGTGGCCAGGCCCAGCGCGAGGGCTCCCCGCGTGAGGTACCAAAGGGCGCTCACGAAGCACAGCAGCCAGGCGGCATTGGCCTGCAGGCCCGCCACCTCCAGCGGGAAGCGCGCCAGCAGCACGCCAATGGCGAAGACGATCAGGGGAATGCCCACGAAGTGCGTGGCGATGTTGCGGCGGTCACGGTGGTAGGCGGCGTACTGGGCCATCAGGTCCAGGGCGGGGCGCAAGGGGCTGGCCATGGCGGGTCTCCACGTTTGTCTTGATATCCACCAGCTTAGGCAGCGGCGAGCATTCGCACTGTCAAAGTTTCGACAGTTGAGCCCCTCCCAAACCCATGGTCCCCGATGACGCCGACCGCCGGGCCTTGGCCCGCAGCCGCTGGTTCGCCAGCTGCGAGGCCGAACTGCAGGCTGCCCTGTGCGCGCTGGGGCACAGCCTGAGCCTGGTGGATGGCGAACTGCTGTTCCACCAGGGCCAGCTCTCGGCCGGCCTGTGCTGCGTGCTCTCCGGGGCCCTGGAGGTGGGGCGGCTGCAGCCCGACGGCACGCAGAGCCTGCTGGCATGGCTGGAGGGCGGGCACTGGTTCGGCGAGATCTCCCTGCTGGACGGCCAGCCCCGCACGCACGATGTGCGCAGCGACGGCCCCAGCCGGCTGTGGCTGGTGCCCGAGGCGGCCCTGGTGGGCTGGCTGGAGCAGCATCCGCGGCACTGGCGCAGCATCGCCCGCCTGGCCTGCGCCAAGCTGCGCCAGAGTTTCGAGGTGCTGGAGGACATCGCCCGACTGCCCCTGGAGGCTCGCTTGGCCAAGCGCCTTCTGCAGGTGGCTCAAGGCTATGGAGAGCAAGACCTGACCCCAGCCGAGGGGACCTCGCCCCGCCGCCTGCGCCTGCCCCAGGAGCAACTGGCGCTGATGATGGGCGTGAGCCGTCAGACGGTGAACAAGGCGCTGAAGTCCCTGGAGGCGCAGGGTGCCATCGCCCTGCGCTACGGCGGCATCGAGCTGCTGGAGCCTCAGGCCCTGGCGGCGCTGGGGCAGAATCCGGGGCATGAGCAAGCCAGCACGCGTCCGCATCCAGACCGGGGACTTTGACCTCAGCGCCGAGTGCGCCGCCCTGCGCGCCGACGACGGCGGTGTGGGCGCCGTGGTCAGCTTTGTGGGCACGGTGCGTGGCGGTGCCGGCCAGCCGGGCACTGACGCCATCTCGCTGATGGAACTGGAGCACTACCCCGGCATGACCGAGGCCGCCATCGAGGCCATGATCGACGAGGCCCAGCGCCGCTTCGACATCCGCGCCGCCCGCGTCATCCACCGCGTGGGCCCGCTGGCGCCGCTGGCGCAGATCGTGGGCGTGTTCGTCAGCGCCCGCCACCGCGGCCAGGCTTTCCAGGCCTGCGAGTTCCTGATGGACTATCTCAAGACCCAGGCCCCGTTCTGGAAGAAGGAGCATGGGCCGGACGGCGCCCGCTGGGTCGATGCCCGCGAGGTGGACGATGCCGCGCTGGCGCGATGGGGCATTGCCTCGGACAACGCGGCATCCGGTGCATGAACCTGCCCTTGCAGATCGCCGCAGTGGCCGTTGGCGCCAGCGCGGGCGCCCTGGCGCGCTGGGGCGCGGGCCTGTGGCTCAACGCCCGCTGGACGGGTTTTCCGCTGGGCACGCTGCTGGTCAACGTGCTGGGCGGCTTCCTGATCGGCGTGGCCCTGGAGTGGTTCGGCCGCATGCCCAGTGAGATGGCCCGGCTGCTGCTGGTCACCGGCTTTCTGGGCGGCTTGACGACCTTCTCCAGCTTCTCTGGCGAGTCCCTGAGCCTTCTGCAGCGCGGGGACTTCGGTCTGGCCCTGGTGCATACCCTGGTCCATGTGCTGGGCTCCCTGGCCGCTGCGGCCGCCGGGCTGGCCCTGATGCGTGCAGCTCTCGGCTGAGCGCGATCAGTAGCGGTGAAAGCCGTCGTACTGCGCCTTGCCCAGCGGCAGACCCTGCTGGCGCAGCAGCAGGTAGACGGCGGTCAGATGGAAGCAGAAATTGGGCAGGGCGAACTGATGGATCCAGGCTCGCAGCGGCATCTGCAGCCAGGCCTGGCCGGCGTCGCTCTCCACCCTGCGGTCGGCGGGCTCGAAGTCACCGGCGCTCCAGGCCTGAACCTGGTCCAGCAGGGCCTGCAGCTGGTGCTGCATGCCGGCCAGATCCTGAGGCCAGTCCGGGTAGCGCGGCTCGCCGCCGCGCAGCGCCGCCTCCATGCGCGGCACGAAGTTGCCGCAGATCCAGACCTGGCTGCGCAGGGGCTGCATGTCGGGCGCAATGCGCGAGCCCAGCAGACGGTTTTCGTCAAGGCCCTTGCTTCGGCAGTGCGATTGAGCCAGGTCAAGAAGTCCATCCAGCTGGCGGAGATAGCGTAGAAGGGTGGGCACCGTGCTGAGCTGAAGCTCCGACGAGGGGCTGATGGAAGCGGCGGTCTGTGACATGGTCGGCATTCTGGCCCGGCGCGCAGACGCTCTCCCGGCAGGCTCTTGAAAAGCGGCGCACTGCGCCCACTTGCACGACAACGGAGGATTTCATCCATGCGAGTCGACAAGTTCACCACGCGCTTCCAGGAAGCACTGGCCGAGGCCCAGAGCGGCGCCGTCACGCGCGACAACCCCTACATCGAACCCGCCCACCTGCTGCAGGCCATGCTGGCCCAGGAGGATGGCCCCCGCGCCCTGCTGGAGCGCGCCGGCGTGCGCCTGCCGGCGCTGAAGACGGCGCTGGACAGCATCGTCAACGGCTTGCCGCAGGTGCAGGGCGAGGGCCAGCAGGTCCAGCCCAGCCGCGACCTCGTCAGCCTCCTTCAGGCGGCCGAGAAGGAAGCCGCCAAGCGCGGCGACCACTTCATCGCCAGCGAGATGTTCCTGCTGGCCCTGGCCGATGCCAAGAGCGACCTGGCCGGCATCGTGCGCGGCCACGGCCTCACACGAAAGGGCCTGGAGACCGCCATTGAGGCGGTGCGCGGCGGCCAGAAGGTGGACTCGCAGGAGTCCGAGGGCAACCGCGAGTCGCTCAAGAAGTACACCCTGGACCTCACCGAACGTGCTCGCCAGGGCAAGCTGGACCCGGTGATCGGCCGCGATGACGAAATCCGCCGCGCCATCCAGGTGCTGCAGCGCCGCTCCAAGAACAACCCGGTGCTGATCGGCGAGCCCGGCGTGGGCAAGACCGCCATCGTGGAAGGCCTGGCGCAGCGCATCGTCAACGGCGAGGTGCCGGAGTCGCTGAAGGACAAGCGCGTACTGGTGCTGGACATGGCAGGGCTGCTGGCCGGCGCCAAGTACCGCGGCGAGTTCGAGGAGCGCCTGAAGTCCGTGCTGAAGGAGGTGGCCGCCGACGAGGGCCGCATCATTCTCTTCATCGACGAGATCCACACCATGGTCGGCGCCGGCAAGGCCGAGGGCGCCATCGACGCCGGCAACATGCTCAAGCCGGCCCTGGCCCGCGGCGAGCTGCACTGCATCGGCGCGACCACGCTGGACGAATACCGCAAGTACGTTGAGAAGGACGCTGCACTGGAGCGCCGCTTCCAGAAGGTGCTGGTGGACGAGCCGACGGTGGAGGCCACCATTGCCATCCTGCGCGGCCTGCAGGAGAAGTACGAGGTGCATCACGGCGTGGAGATCACCGACCCCGCCATCGTGGCCGCTGCCGAGCTCTCGCACCGCTACATCACCGACCGCTTCCTGCCCGACAAGGCCATTGACCTGATCGACGAGGCCGCAGCCAAGATCAAGATCGAGATCGACTCCAAGCCCGAGGCCATGGACCGCCTGGATCGCCGCCTGATCCAGCTGAAGATCGAGCGCGAGGCCGTGCGCAAGGAAAAGGACGAGGCCTCGCAGAAGCGCTTCGAGCTGATCGAGGAAGAGATCGAGAAGCTGCAGCGCGAATACGCCGACCTGGAGGAAATCTGGAAGTCCGAGAAGGCCACGGCCCAGGGCTCGGCCCAGGTCAAGGAAGAGATCGACCGCATCAAGTTCCAGGTCGAGGAGCTCAAGCGCAAGGGCGACTTCAACAAGGTCGCCGAGTTGCAGTACGGCAAGCTGCCCGAACTGGAGAAGCGCCTCAAGGAAGCGCAGGCCAAGGAGAGCGACAAGGCCGGCCGGGCCAAGCAGGGCGCCGCGCCCCAGTTGCTGCGCACCATGGTGGGCGCCGAGGAGATCGCAGAGGTGGTGTCACGCGCCACAGGCATTCCCGTGTCCAAGCTGATGCAGGGCGAGCGCGACAAGCTGCTGCAGATGGAAGACAAGCTGCACCAGCGCGTGGTGGGCCAGGACGAGGCCATCACCGCAGTGGCCGATGCCATCCGCCGCTCGCGCGCCGGGCTGTCCGATCCGAACCGCCCACTGGGTTCCTTCCTGTTCCTGGGCCCCACGGGCGTGGGCAAGACCGAGCTGTGCAAGGCGCTGGCGGGCTTCCTCTTCGACAGCGAGGACCACATGGTGCGCATCGACATGAGCGAGTTCATGGAGAAGCACTCGGTCTCGCGCCTGATCGGTGCGCCCCCGGGCTATGTGGGCTATGACGAGGGCGGCTACCTGACCGAGGCCGTGCGCCGCAAGCCCTACAGCGTGCTGCTGCTGGACGAGGTCGAGAAGGCCCACCCCGACGTGTTCAATGTGCTGCTGCAGGTGCTGGACGACGGCCGCCTGACCGACGGCCAGGGCCGCACCGTGGACTTCAAGAACTGCGTCATCGTGATGACCTCCAACCTTGGCTCCCAGCACATCATGGCGCTGGCCGGCCAGGACCAGGACGTGATTCGCGATGCCGTCTGGGGCGAGGTCAAGCAGCACTTCCGCCCGGAGTTCCTGAACCGCATCGACGAGACGGTGATCTTCCACGCCCTGGACGCCAAGCACATCCAGTCCATCGCGAGGATACAGCTGCGACAGCTGGAGGAGCGCCTTGCAAAGCTGGAGATGAAGCTGGACGTCAGCGAGGACGCCCTGGCCGAGCTGGCCAAGGTGGGCTTCGACCCGGTCTTTGGTGCGCGCCCGCTCAAGCGTGCGATACAGCAGCGCATCGAGAACCCGCTGTCCAAGCTGATCCTGCAGGGCCGCTTCGGGCCCAAGGATGTGATCCCGGTGCAGGTGCAGGGCGGCGAGTTCAGCTTCGGCCGTGTGGTGCACTGAACGGCATCGCTCCGCAAGGCAAAGGGCGTGAACCCGCGAGGGTCACGCCCTTTTTCCATGGTGCCGCTCGGGCAGGGGATCAGCCCTTGGCCTGCTTCCAGCGCTGCAGCAGCGTGGCTTCCTGCTCGGCGCTGTAGGCCAGCTTCACGCGGCCCTTCTCCTCCTTGAGCTGGGTCTTGTACCAGGCCAGGGTGTCGGCCACGGTCTGCTCCACCGGGCGGAACTTCAGGCCGGCCTTGACGGCGCGGGCGGTGCGCCAGGTGTGGAAGCCCTTGGAGTCGCCGAGGTAGGGCGCCCAGATGGGCATCTCCAGGTCCTCCTGCTTGGCCATGAACTCGCCGGGCACCCAGGTCACGCTGCCCGGTGTGCCGGCAGACTTCTGGCAGGCTGCAATCACGCGGCCCCAGTTCATGGGCTCGGCCGGACCCACGGCATTGAAGTGGCCCATGGTGGCGTTCTCCACGAGGTGCACCAGCCAGGTGGCCAGGTCGCGCACGTCGATCAGCTGCAGCGGGTCGGTGGGGGCGCCGGGCACGGCGATCTCGCCGCCCTTGTCGAAGCGCACCGGCCAGTAGGTGAAGCGGCCGGTGGGATCGTCCGGGCCCACGATGTAGCCGGGGCGCACGATGGTGCTGCGGCCGGGCAGGGCCTTGGACACGGCGGCCTCGCAGGCGGCCTTGAGCCCGCCGTAGTTCTCGAAGTTCTTGCCCATGGTCTCGACCGTGGGGTCGGCCAGCACGGCCAAGGGCGAGTCCTCGTCACCGCCGACGGGCACGGGCTCCTTGTAGGCGCTGATGCTGGAGATGTAGATGTACTGCTTCACCCGCGGCGCCAGCAGCTGGGCCGAGGCGCCGACCATGCGGGGGTAGTAGCCGGAGTCGTCGATCACCGCATCCCACTCGCCTGTCTCCAGGGACTTCAGTCCCTCGCCCTTGAGCGGGTCGCGGTCGCCCTGGCGCTTCTCGACGTCGGGGAAGAGGCCGGGCCGGGTGCGACCGCGGTTGAACAGGGTCAAGACATGACCCCGGGCCTTGGCGACCTCGACGATGGCCGGACCCAGGAAGCCCGTGCCGCCGAGCACCAGGATGCGCTTGGGCGCCGTGCGCGCGGGCGTCTCGCCGGCGGCGTGGGAGGAGGGCAGCAGACTCAGGGCGCCGAGGCCGGCGGTCCATTGCATCAGGTGGCGGCGGGTGGGTGTCATGGGACGTCCTTTTCAGTAGAGGAGGAGGGGGAAGGCTCAGGAGCGCGCGGCCGTGGCGGCCGGCGCGGGGGTCTCGGGCGGCGGTGGGGTGGGGCGGTCCGGTGCGTGCTGGCGCACCAACTGGCCCAACGAGCGGCCCGTCCAGATCCACAGGCCGGCGCTGGCCAGGGCTGCCAGGCTCACGGGCACGGCCAGGGCACTCATCAGCGTAGGCGCCCACACGCCCAGCACATCGCCGACGCGGTAGACGAAGGTGTCGATGAAGGGCTTGGACTTGTAGCGCTCCTCCGGCCCCAGCGGGATGTACAGCAGCTCACGCGCCGGACGGTCCACTGCGTAGTGCAGGCCACGGCGCAGCACCTGCACCGCCGCCAGCACGGCGAAGCTGGGCCACAGGGCCAGGGCGCCGAAGCCGGCGAGGGTCAGCGTCGGCAGCACCAGCAGGACGCCGCTTACGCCGATCCAGCGCAGCAGGCGGCCGGTGAGGAAGAGCTGCGTCAGCAGGGTCAGGGCATTGACCCACAGGTCCAACCGGGCGAAGGCGGCCGTGCGCTCAGCGCTGCTGGCAAAGCTGCTGGCCACGATCTCGCCCTGCGTGAGGTAGAGGAAGGTGGAGGTCAGCGCATACAGCAGCATGTAGACGCACAGCGCCTGCAGATAGCGCGAGCCCGCGATGGCGCGCCAGCCCTCCAGGGCCGAGGGGCCGGGCTCGCGCTCCGGTTGGGCCTGCTCCGAGACGCCGAAGTGCCGCCCCAGCGCGCCCATGCAGACCACAGCGATTTCCAGCGCCAGGACGGACAGCCCCATCAGCGCCGCCGGCCCCAACTGCAGGCCCCAGCTGCCGCGGCTCAGCGCGTCGGTCAGCGCGGCACCGCCCATGGCGCCCAGCGTGCCGCCCATGGAGATCAGGCCAAAGAGGCGCCGGCCCTGCTCCTCGCGGAACACATCGCTCATGAGGCTCCAGAACACCGAGACGACGAAGAGGTTGAAGACGCTCAACCACACATAGAAGGCGTAACCCAGCCACACGGTGCCGGGCCAGACTGCCATCAGGCCCACGAAGACCAGCAGATTGGCCGCGAAGAAATGCGAGACCGCCGGGATGAAGCGCCGGCGCGGCCAGCGCGAGACCAGCTTGGCGTACAGCGGGTTGGCCACCAGCATCACCAGCAGGGTCACGCTCATGAGCCAAGGCAGCTTGTCGGCGCCCTTGGCGATGCCCATGGCCTCGCGCACCGGGCGCAGCAGGTAGTAGCTCAGCAGCAGGAAGAAGAAGTAGGCGGCGGCCCACAGCAGGGCGCGTCCTTCGCCGGGGCGGACCAGCACCAGACGCTGCAGAAGGGATCGTGAGGGATTCATGCGGGAGACCTTGAAGGCAGGGCGGCTGAGCTGTGGTGCCAGGCCCTGTCCGGCATTGAAGGCTGCGGGCGGGGCCTTTTCCTGAAGTCATGTCGGCTTTGTGATGCCATTTGTTCTCAGTGTTTTCACGGTGGTCGGTGGCGAGCCCATGGCGGCGGTGGCGGCGGGAGGTGGGTGGAGCTTTCTACAATCCGCCCCATGACTTCCTATTCCGTGGGCGTGCAGCCCCGTTGCTTCGCCCTGGTGCCCGCGGCCGGCGTAGGCAGCCGCTCCGGTGCCTCGCAACCCAAGCAGTACGTGCCCCTGGCGGGCCGCGCCCTGATCGCCCACACCCTGGCCGCGCTGCAGTCCGTGCCGGGTCTGGACGCGGTCCTGGTGGTGCTGTCCCCCGAGGACGATCAGTTTGAGCAGGCCGTGCCCGCCTTCTCCGGCGAGCGTGCATGGGTGGCCCGTTGCGGCGGGGCCAGCCGTGCCGAGAGCGTTGCCAACGGCCTGCTGGAACTGCAGGCCCGCGGCGCGCAGTCCCACGATTGGGTGCTGGTGCACGATGCCGCGCGCTGCCTGCTGCAGCCTCAATGGGTGCAGGCGCTGATGGCTACCTGTGCGGACGACGAGGTTGGCGGCCTGCTCGCCCTGCCGGTGGCCGACACACTCAAGGACGAGGTTGAAGGCCGCGTTCAGGCCACCGTGGACCGCCGCGGCAAATGGGCCGCGCAGACCCCGCAGATGTTCCGCCTGGGCCTGCTGCAGCCGGCGCTGCGCCTGGTGGGCGACGCGGCCACCGACGAGGCCAGCGCCGTCGAGGCCCTGGGCCATCGACCGCGCCTGGTGGCCTGCGGCATGGAGAACTTCAAGGTGACCTACCCGGCGGACTTCGAGCTGGCCGAGCGCCTGCTGAGGAGCCGGGCAGGATGAGTATTCGCACGGGCTGTCGCGCTGTGCTGCGCCTGGCGACAGGTCTCAGCACCCCCGCCTTTGCGCACGGCAGCGGTCTCTTGCTGGTTCTGGTGGGCGGGCCGCTCTTGCTGGCTTGCTGTGCGCTGATGTTGATCCGCGCCGTCTTCTTCACGCCTCCACGCTGGCGAGGGAGGGGCATCGGGATGACCTTGCTGGCGGCGCCGCTGGGGCTGCTGGGGGCTCCCGGCCCCTTGGGTGTTCCTGTCCTTGAGCGGCTGCTCAGGGACTTCGAGGTCGCCTGGTCGCTGCTCGTGCCCTTGGTACTGGCAGTGCTGGGCTGGATCATGCAAAACCGAATCCGCCGGGGACTCCTTCCGGCCCGAAAGTGAGTCTCTGATCATGAACGCACTGGACCTCCGCATCGGCGAAGGCTGGGACACCCACCAGCTCGTCACCGGCCGCCCGCTGATCCTCGGCGGCGTCACCCTCCCGCACACCCACGGCCTGCTGGGCCATTCCGATGCCGACGCGCTGGCGCACGCCATCACCGACGCCCTGCTGGGCGCCGCGGCCCTGGGTGACATCGGCAAGCTCTTCCCGGACACGGCGGCCGAGTTCAAGAACGCCGATTCCATGGTGCTGCTGGCCGAAGCCCACCGCAGGGTGCGCGAGGCGGGCTGGGCCCTCGTCAACATCGACAGCACCATCGTCGCCCAGGCGCCCAAGATGGCGCCGCACATCCTGCCCATGCGCGAGCGCCTGGCTCAGGTGCTGGGCCTGCCGGTCGATCGCATCAATGTGAAGGCCAAGACGGCCGAGAAGATGGGCCCCGTGGGCGAGGGCCGGGCCATCGAGACGCGGGCGGTGTGCCTGCTGATGCGCGCGGGCTGAAGCCTTGGCGGCTCACTGCGCCCGGCGCAGGCGGATCTGGGTGACCAGGCCGCCGTCGTCCGCATTGCGCATGGAGAGCTTGCCGCCCTGGCGCTGCACGGACTTCTCCACGATGGCCAGGCCCAGGCCGGCACCGGTGGCCGCCGTGCGGGCAGCGTCGCCGCGGAAGAAGGGTGTGGTGAGCTTGTCCAGCTTGTCCTGGGGCACGCCGGGACCGTGGTCGCGCAGGGTGAGCAGCACCTCGGCGCCCTGCACCTTGGCCGTCACCAGCATCAGGGTGGGCAGGTCCGGCAGGTGGCCGTAGCGGCGCGCATTCTCCATGATGTTCAGGAAGATGCGGCCCAGTTCGACCTCGTCGGCCCAGACCTTGATGTCCGCCGGCACATTGTTCTGGATGCGGATCTGGGACGGGTCGCGGAAGCCCTGGGCCTCGCGCTCGGCCACGTCGCGCAGCTTGATGGGGTGCAGGGCCAGCTCGCTGGGGCGGGCATAGTCCATGAATTTGTTGATGATGGCGTCGAGCTGGTCGATGTCCTGGGCCATGTAGAGCCGGGCCTGCTCGTCGGTCACGCTCATCTCTGCCTCCAGGCGCAGGCGGGCCAGCGGGGTGCGCAGGTCATGGGAGATGCCGGCCAGCATCACGCTGCGGTCTTCCTCCATCTTGGCCAGATCGCGGGCCATGCGATTGAAGCCCATGTTGACCTCGCGGATCTCGCTGGTGAGCGTGCTTTCGTCCAGGCGCGAGTCGTACTCGCCCTCCCGGATGCGGCCGGCGGCGGTGGCCAGCTCGCGCAGGGGGTGGTTGATCAGGCGGGCGATCAGGGCCGAACCCAGGATGGTCACCAGCAGCGCGATCAGCAGCCACCACCAGTTGGCGGTGAGCCGCGCGGACATGGGTTCGGGATTGGTGCGCAGCCAGTAGTGCTCGGTGTCGATGCTGAAGCGAACCCATAGGCCCGCCTCGCCATTGAGGCTGCCAGCCACGACGGTGTCGCCACCCAGACGCTGCTGCAGGGCCTGGACCAACTGGCGGGTGAAGCTGCTGCTGCCGTAGTCCACCCATTGGTCGGTGGGCTCGGCGATCTCGACCTGGATGTCGCGGCTGTGGGTCAGCGACTTGATCATGGCCACGCGGTTGACGCCGTCGGTGGTGGCCATGGCGGCGCGGCACAGATTGACCAGCCCCGCCAGTTGGTGGGCGGACTCCAGCGCGCGGGGCTCGGCGTCAAGGGCCCGGAAAGTCAGCTGCCAGGCGAACACCGCGCCGGCCAGCAAGGCGGCCAGCAGGGCGAAGGTGCGCCAGAACAGGTTGAAGGCGAGGATCTTGGGCGGTTGCGGCATGGGCGCTCAGCCTGCCCGGCGGGCAGCGTCGTGCGAGCACAGACCTCTGGGGGCCTGCATCGACAGGGGAGGGATCAGCTGTTCTCGTCAGGCACGAAGACGTAGCCCACGCCCCAGACGGTCTGGATGTAGCGGGGCTGGGCCGGGTCGGACTCCAGCAGCTTGCGCAGGCGCGAGATCTGCACGTCCAGGCTGCGGTCGAAGGGCTCGAATTCGCGGCCGCGGGCCAGTTGGGCGAGCTTGTCTCGCGAGAGCGGCTGGCGCGGGTGGCGCACCAGGGCCTTGAGCATGGAGAACTCGCCGGTGGTGAGCGGCAGGGGCTCGCCGTTCTTGGACAGGCGGCGCAGGGCCAGGTCGAACTCGAAGGGGCCGAAGCTCACGGTCATCGGCTCCTTGGAGGGAGCTCCGGGCGCCTCCATGGCCGGGCGGCGGCGCAGCACGGCATTGATGCGAGCCAGCAGCTCGCGGGGGTTGAAGGGCTTGGCCAGGTAGTCGTCGGCGCCCACTTCCAGGCCCACGATGCGATCGACTTCCTCGACCTTGGCCGTCAGCATGATGATAGGCGTGCTGTCATTGGCGGCACGCAGGCGGCGGCAGATCGACAGGCCGTCCTCGCCCGGCATCATCAGGTCCAGCACGATGAGGTCCACGGTCTCGCGGGTCAGCTGCTTGTTGAGGGCCTTGCTGTCTTCGGCCAGCAGCACCTCGAAGCCCTCCTGCGTCAGGTAGCGGCGCAGCAGGTCGCGGATGCGGGCATCGTCATCGACGACGAGGATGCGGTTGGCGCGGGTACTGCTGCTCATGGACGGCTCCGAGGAAATATGTAACAGCGCCATTGTGGGCCTGTTCGCCGCATGAATCG
This sequence comes from Mitsuaria sp. WAJ17, assembly GCF_014174515.1. GTDB lineage: Bacteria > Pseudomonadota > Gammaproteobacteria > Burkholderiales > Burkholderiaceae_C > Roseateles_B. The sequence continues at coordinate 159,640 of NZ_JACJUG010000009.1, read as the reverse complement.
CAACCGAATCAACAGTCGTTACGGTTTGGTAACAACTCAGGCCGGGCCTTGCCAACGCGGGGCTGGCGCCTTTCGTTGTGGGCGGGGTGCGCGGTGTCCTGCTATGGTCAGGCCTGCCCCTTTTCCAAGGAATCCAAGGAGGAATGCATGAATAGACGACTGCACCGTGCCGCCTGGGCCGGTCTCATTCTGGGTTCGTCGGCGCTGCCCGCGCTGGCCCAGCAGGCTGCCAGCCCGCTGCCCCGGGACCGGCTGAATCTCTCGGCCACGGCCAGCGTGGAGGTGGCGCGCGACACGCTGGGCGTGGTCTTCTCCACCACCAAGGACGGCAACAATGCCGCCGCGGTCCAACTGGCCCTGAAGCAGGCGCTGGATGCCGCGCTGGCCGAGGCGAAGAAGATCGCCAAGCCCGGGCAGGTCGAGGTGCAGACGGGCAATTTCTCCATGTACCCTCGCTACGGCAGCAAGAACGGCCAGACCTATATCAACGGCTGGCAGGGCTCGGCCGAGCTGATGGTGGAGGGGAAGAACATCGGCGCCATCTCCGAGCTCACCGGCCGCATCGGCACCATGAGCATTGCGCGCGTGGGCTACAGCCTGTCCAAAGAGGCGCGCGAGCAGCAGGAAAGCACGGTCGTGGCCCAGGCCATTGCCCAGTTCAAGGCGCGGGCCGCGGAGTACGCGAAGCAGTTCGGCTTCAGCGCCTATGACATCGGCGAGGTCAGCGTGAACACGCAGGACGCCGCCCCCATGCCCATGGCCGCGCCCTCGTTGCGCATGAAGGCCGCCGGCGCCGTGATGGACGAGGCCCTGCCCGTGGAGGCAGGCAAGGCGACGGTGAGCGTCAGCGTGAACGGCTCCGTCGTGATGAAGCGCTGAGCGCCTTACTGGGCGGTCCAGCCGCCGTCCAGGCTCCAGGCTTGGCCGCGCACGTTCGCGGCGGCCTCGGAGCACAGGAAGACCGTCAATGCGCCCAACTGCTCGGGCGTGGTGAACTGCAGCGAGGGCTGCTTTTCGGCCAGCAGGCGGCGCTTGGCTTCCTCGTTATCGACGCCGTCGGCCGCGGCGCGCGCATCGACCTGCTTCTGGACCAGGGGCGTCAGCACCCAGCCCGGGCAGATGGCGTTGACCGTCACGGGGCTGGTCGCGGTCTCCAGGGCCACCGACTTGGTGAAGCCCACCAGGCCATGCTTGGCCGCCACATAGGCTGACTTCTGCGCCGAGGCCACCAGACCGTGTACCGAGGCCACATTGATGATGCGGCCCCAGCCCTTCTTCTGCATGGTCGGCAGGGCCAGGCGCGTGGTGTGGAAGGCTGAGCTGAGGTTGATGGCGATGATGGCGTCCCAGCGCTCGGGCGGGAAGTCCTGCACCGGCGCTACGTGCTGGATGCCGGCGTTGTTGACAAGAATGTCCACGCCGCCGAACTCGCGCTCGGCATAGGCCATCAGCTCGGCGATGTCGGCGGCCCGGCTCATGTCGGCGCCGTGGTAGCCCACCTTCACGCCCAGCGCGGCGACTTCCGCCCTGGGGCCCTCGGCATCACCGAAACCGTTGAGCACGATGTTCACGCCCTCGCGCGCCAGGCTCAGGGCGATGCCCAGCCCGATGCCGCTGGTGGAACCGGTGACCAGGGCGGTCTTGCCTTTCAACATGTGAATTCCTTTCGTGGGTCTGCGGTGACTTCAGGGTGCGGGCTTGCATGCCAGGGCAGAATGCCGTCAAGGCCCTTGCGGGCTTTCGGAATCCCGGGAACGGCCCGGCGCCTTCGCGTGAGGATACAAACAATGTCTGAACCGCTGCTGAATACCCTGCGCTGCATCAGCGCCACCGGCCTGCATCGCATGGCCTACTGGGAGTGGGGTGCCCGGGACAACCCCCGAGTGCTGGTCTGCGTGCACGGCCTGGCCCGCCAGGGCCGGGACTTCGACCGCCTGGCGCGCCACCTCAGCCGGGACTACCGCGTGATCTGCCCCGATGTCGTCGGCCGCGGGCGCAGCGACTGGCTCAAGAACCCCGCTGCTTACCAGGTCCCGACCTACGTGGCCGACATGGTCACCCTCATCGCCCGGCTCGACGTGGAGCAGGTGGACTGGGTGGGCACGTCCATGGGCGGCCTGGTCGGCCTGGCCCTGGCCTCGCTGCCGGATACGCCCATCCGCCGCCTGGTGCTCAATGACGTGGGCCCCAGCATCGAGCCCGCGGCCCTGCAGCGCATCGGCAGCTATCTGGGGCAGCCCCTGCGTTTCCAGACGGTGGAGGAGGGCGCGGCCTATCTGCGCACCATCTCAGCCGGCTTCGGCCCCATCAATGACGAGGACTGGCTGGCCCTGTCCCGGCCCATGTTCCGCCCGGAGGGAGACCAGCTCAAGCTGCACTATGACCCCGCCATTGCACAGGCTGTGGCCGCCGTCACGCCTGAGATCGCCAAGATGGCCGAACAGATGCTCTGGGCCGGCTACGACAGCCTGCGCATGCCCACGCTGCTGCTGCGCGGGGCTGACTCGGACCTGCTCTCGCGCGCCACCGCCGAGGCCATGACCCGGCGCGGCCCCCGCGCCGAGCTGGTGGAGATTGCGGGGGCAGGTCATGCCCCCATGTTCAGCGACGAGGCGCAGATCGCCGTCGTCGAGGAGTTCCTGAAGCGCGCATGAAGACCGGAGTTGCTGTTCACCCCGCCGAGCACGCGGCGCCCATCGTGGCGTTGGCCGATGCCGACCTGCCTGCTGCCCTGCCCGGCGCCGACCCGCAGGCTGAAGGCGCGCCGCTGCTGCCCGTGGCCCGGGCGCGCGCCTTTGCTGAGCCCTTGCTGCGCGGCCAACCCCTGGACACCGGCGAAGACGCCTTGGCCCATGCCGATGGCGTGGCGGCCCTGCTCGCCGGCGTCGGTGCGGCGCCCGCCATGCAGGCCGCGGCCTACCTTGTGTACGCGGGCGACTTCCTCAACAAGCCCGAGGAGATCGTCACCAAGGCGTTCGGCGAGAGCTACGCCAGCCTGGTGACGCACACCCGCAAGCTGGTGCAGATCCAGCGGGCGGCGCGCGAGGCTCTGGTCGAGGAGGAGCAGCGCCAGCAGCAGACCGAGCGCGTGCGCAAGATGCTGCTGGCTTTCTCGCGCGATCTTCGCGTGGTGCTGCTGCGCCTGGCCTCGCGCCTGCAGACCCTGCGCTACTACGCCGCCAGCAAGCGGCCTTGCCCGCAGGCGCTGGCGACGGAGTCGCTGCAGGTCTTCGCGCCCCTGGCCAACCGCCTGGGCATCTGGCAGGTCAAGTGGGAGCTGGAGGACCTGTCCTTCCGCTTCCTCGAGCCCGAGACCTACAAGGCCATCGCCAAGAGCCTGGACGAGAAGCGTCTGGAGCGCGAGGTCAACGTTGAGTTCGCCCGCGTGGCGCTGGTGCAGGAGCTGCGGCAGCTTGGCATCGAGGCCGAGGTGCAGGGCCGGCCCAAGCACCTCTACAGCATCTGGAAAAAGATGCAGGGCAAGAGCCTGAGCCTGGAGCGTGTCTTCGACCTGCGCGCCCTGCGCGTGATCGTCAAGGACGTGTCCGACTGCTACGCCGTGCTGAGCCATCTGCACGAGAAGTACCAGCCCGTGGCCGGCGAGTTCGACGACTACATCGCCAAGCCCAAGCCCAATGGCTACCAGTCCCTGCACACGGTGGTGCGCGGTGCGGACGACAAGGCCATGGAGGTGCAGATCCGCACTCGCGCCATGCACGAGCATGCCGAGCATGGCGTGGCGGCGCACTGGGCCTACAAGGAGGCGGGGACCAAGGGCTATGCCGGTGTGGCAGCGGCAGGCGACTTCGAGGAGCAGGTCGCGCAGGCCCGCAAGGCCGTGTTGCGCCAGCTGCTGGCCTGGGAGCGCGACTACGTCAGCAACGAGGCCCAGGGTGTCTTCGACGACCGAATCTACGTCTTCACGCCGCAGTCCGCCGTGGTGGAGCTGACGGCCGGCTCGACGCCCGTGGACTTCGCCTACGCCGTGCACACGGACCTCGGTCATCGCTGCCGCGGTGCCAAGGTCGATGGTCAGATGGTGCCGCTGAACACGCCCCTGCAAAGCGGGCAGACCATCGACATCAGCGCCCTCAAGGAAGGCGGCGGGCCCTCGCTGGACTGGCTCAATCCCGAACTGGGTTATCTGCAGAGCCAGCGCAGCCGCGCCAAGGTTCGGGCCTGGTTCAATGCCCAGGCCCAGGCGCAGACCGTGGCCAAGGGCCGCGAGCTCGTCGAGAAGCTGCTGCAGCGCGAGGGCCGCACCGCCGTCAAGCTGGAGGACCTGGCTTCGCGCCTGGGCTTCAAGAATGCCGATGCCCTGTTCGAGGTCGTCGGCAAGGACGAATACTCGCTGCGCAACATCGAGCTGCTGCTGCGCCCGCAGGAACCGCAGCCCGAGACTGACGAGCAGCTCGTCCTGCGTCGCACCAAGGCCGGCAGCAAGGGTGCGGGGCAGGGGGGCGTGCTGGTGGTGGGCGTGGACTCCCTGCTGACCAACCTGGCGCGTTGTTGCCGCCCGGCCCCGCCGGACGAGATTGGCGGCTACGTGACCCGCGGCAAGGGCGTGGCCATCCACCGCTGCGACTGCAGCAACTTCCGCGAGATGGCCCAGCGCGCCCCCGAGCGCGTGATCGCCGTGACCTGGGGCGAGCAGTCCGGCAAGGGCGGGCAGGGCCTGGCCTATCCGGTGGACGTCATCATCGACGCCATGGAGCGCCAGCATCTGCTGCGCGACGTGCTGGAAGTCTTCGCCAAGGAGAAGCTCAACGTCACCGCGATGAACCTGCAGCCCAGCAAGCAGAGCAAGGGTTCCAACAGCTGGATCAGCCTAACGGTGGAAGTGGGCGACTCCAGCCGCTTGTCCAAGGTGCTGCAGGCGGTGACTCAGGTCAACGGCGTGCGCAGCGCGCGGCGGCGCTGAGTGCGAGGATGCGCCGGCCTCTTGGCGGGCTATCAGGCGGTCGTCCCTGGGGCATGCATGAAGAAAACTTCGAGAATCTAGACAACTCCCGAAAATCCATGCTATAGTGCGAAGCTCTTCAGGCGCGTAGCTCAGTTGGTTAGAGCACCACCTTGACATGGTGGGGGTCGTTGGTTCGAATCCAATCGCGCCTACCAAATTCGGTAGGTTGATCACATCAATCTCATTGGTAGGACCCGCTTCGGCGGGGAACCCAAAAAGCCCGGTAGATTTCGGATCTGTCGGGCTTTTTGCTTTGCGCCGAGCCGCGGTTGGGTTCGCTCGTTAGCGAGTCTCGAACCTGCGTCGGTGCCATTGTTGTGTCATTTCCCGTAAATCGGGCATGCTTGCCGGAGAGGTCGTCGTCAAAACCTCCATGCGCCGGAGCCGCTGGCATGATCAGGAACCGAGCGGATGTTTCCAGCGTGCCGGCCTGCGCTGAACCCCGACAATTAACGCAACACTCTTGAGTCCTCCTCTAACGAGCATGGAGCATGCGCCCGACACGCCCGCCATGGAATTGGCTGAGCAGCGGCTCAGGAATACTGTCGATCGTTTCATGCATAGGTTCCTTGCTGCTTGGCTGCTGGCGACAGGCGGGGTCTGTATTCTCGAAATGTTTTTCACAGGGTCTGTTCAGCCTCCGGCGCTCAGCGGGTTTGGCGTTGGACTGGTCGCCCGCGTTATTTTGTTGATAGGGCGACCGCAATTCGCCCGCATATTCTTCATTTCGGCGTCGTGCATTGCTGTCGCAGTGTTGCCGGCATTCATCAGTGGCGTGCGCAGTCCCTTCCTGGCTGTGATCCCGGTAATGGTGCTGGCAGCAGGTTGGCTTCTGGGGCAGCGCCTGATGCTGTTTGTGACCGGCGGGCTCGTGCTCGTTGTTCTTGGCTACTTCACTGCTGAGGCGATGGGATGGAGCACGGTGGCCCTGCCTCAGCGACCGCCACAGTACTTCGCCCTGGCTTGGCTGGGCGTTGCTGTGCTCGCGGCCATTTGCACATCGGCCATACTCGCCAACACGAACCTGGCCATCGAAAGTGAGCTGAACTTTTCGCTGAACCTGCGCCGATCAGAACGGCAATTAAGAGCTGTATTGGCGACGCTCCAGGACGGCGTCATCTTGGTCAGCGATGCGGCAGTCGTGGAGTTCGTGAATCAGCGCTTGTGCGAGCAGTTCTCACTCACAGAGGCACCCGAAGCGTTGGTGGGGCTGAGTGCGAAGGAAATGATCACCAAGATTCAAAGTATGTACTTTGATCCGGAAGCAGCGATTGCACGGATTGTTGAGTTGGCGTCGATTGGTAAGCCTTGCCTCGGGGAAGAGATCAAACTCCGCAATGGGCGCACCCTGCTGCGCGACTACATGCCGTTTGACTATGGCGACGGACGGTTGGGCCGGGTTTGGCAGCACCGCGACGTGACGGCCCTGCGCGACGCACAGACGCAGTTGGAGCAAGCTAACCGCAACTTGGCCATTCAGTCCACCACAGACGCACTAACGGGACTTGCAAACAGGCGCCAATTCGACGACGTATTGGGCTTGGAGTGGGCTCGATGTCAGCGTCATGGGCGTCCTCTCACATTGATCCTTCTCGATGTCGATTGGTTCAAGAGGTATAACGACTGCTACGGTCACCAGCCGGGCGACGATTGTCTGCGTGCAGTTGCAACGGCAATCAAATCAAGTGTGTGCCGCGCTTCGGACCTGGCTGCGCGCTATGGCGGAGAAGAGTTTGCCATCATTGCGCCCGAGGCCGTTTTGTCAGAAGGTGTTGCGCTGGCTGAAAAGGTCCGCGCATCGGTGCGAGACCTTGCCATGCCGCACAATGGGTCAAGCATGGGTGTGGTTACGATCAGCCTGGGGGTGGCAACATTCGTTCCTCATGATCGCTTGGAGATCTCTAGCCTTATTAGGGCCGCAGATCTAGCCCTCTATTCTGCCAAAGAAGCGGGGCGAGACAGAGTCCATGGTGGCGAAACTGGCGCCCCGGAATAGTTGCAGTGCAGGACAGGTAATCACAGCTCAATCGGTGGCCTGGTAATTTGTTGTATGAATCAACGGGTGCCAATCACCACAATCGGCGGCAGATTCATCGGGTGAACGAAACGGGCTGGATTGGTGACCTGCCCCCTCCCGCCGTACCACCAGGGCGGAAGTCCGGGTTGAAGGTTACTTGATCTCTTCGTCCATCAACGTACTCATGGTGTCTTCCTCTCGACGGTAACACCTGAGCAGGTTTTTACTGGGTCAATACAGGAATGGGGAATGGTGCACCGCACCGTTCACCTTGCGTTCCCCCGACGCTGGGCGGCGCAAGGCTGGACGCACTGGAGACGGTATCTCGAGTGGGCAATTCATGTGGGCACTGCAAATGGCAGGGCCCGCCGCCGGCAAGGGAGCCATGTCGGCGTCCTCCCGGACGCCCAAGCAACGAGGGTCTGGGGCTCAGCCGCGCTCGTCGGGGTGCAGCAGGCTCCTCACCTTGGTGGTGATGATGTCCACCGCCGGACCGTTGGCGCCGTGCGGCAAGATCACGTCAGCGTTGCGCTTGGTCGGTTCAATGAACTGCTTGTGCATGGGGCGCACGGTTTCCAGGTACTGGTTCACCACGGACTCCGTGCTGCGGCCCCGCTCGGAAATATCGCGCTGCAGCCGGCGAATGAAGCGCACGTCCGAGGCGGTGTCCACGTAGATCTTCAGCGACATCATGTTGCGCAGCTTGGTGTCGTACAAGGCGAACAGGCCCTCGACCACGATCACCGGTGCGGGCTTCACGGTGATGGTTTCGCTGGAGCGGTTGTCGGCCGAGAAGTCATACACCGGCATCTCGATCGCCTCGCCCTTGCGCAGCGCGGCCAGGTGCTGCGCCATCAGCGGCCAGTCAAAGGCGTCGGGATGGTCGTAGTTCTGCTTGCGACGGTCCTCTGGGGGCATGTGGGACTGGTCGCGGTAGTAGTCGTCCTGCATCACCACCGCCACCTTGTCCGGCCCGATGGCGGCCAGCACCTGGCGCGTCACCGTCGATTTGCCGCTGCCGCTGCCCCCTGCGACACCGATGACGAAGGGCTTGTGAGGTGTTTTGGGCATGAGGTGGTGATGCGTGTGTGGGCGATGCCTGGAACTGTACTAGCTGGCATGCGGGTGTTGAGCGGCCTCGGGGTCCACGTGAGGTGGCGCAGTCCACCGGTCAGTCGATGCGCCTCCTGTCAATGGCTGCCGCAGGTGTGTTTGCAGCGGCTGGCTTCAGGGAGCGTGGCGCTTGAATGCGCTTGCCCTGTGCGGCCTTGCCGAGGGGCGTGGAAGGACGGGGCGGCTGGTGCCAGGACTCAGGCACGGACCCGGCCACCTGTGGCGTGGCCTGGCTGGGTCATGAAAAGCCCGACGTGTGCATGCGCCGTCGGGCATTCTGGCGCGGTGCGGCAGCAGAGCCAGCGGCGGCACAAGCCTGTGCCGGACCGCGTTCAGCCCTTCACGCGTGCGCTGCGGGCGATGGCCTCTGCCTGCGGCAGGTAGGCGCCAAAGAAGCGCAGGCGCGGTGCGGCGTAGTTGACCAGGAACAGGTCCCCGTTCTTGATGGCGCCCCAACCCACACCTTGCAGGCGCACGTCATCGATCTTGCGGGTCAGGGTGTACTCGAAGCGGAACCCCTTGGTCCCGACGAATTCAGCGGGTGCGATCTTCTCAAGGGTGAAGGCGGAGCCGTCGCGGGTCATGAGGCTCTGGAACAGGGCCGCGACCTGCTCAGGCTGCATGCTGGACTTGAAGACCAGCGGCGCAGCGTCCTTCTGGCCGCTCAGTTGCGGCGCCAGCAAGGCGCCATCGCGGATGCCGACATAGAACTGCAGGGCGTCGATGGTGATGCCCTCCTTGGTCCAGGTCGGGGTGTTGTCGCCCATGCCTGAGCCGAACTGGTTCCAGGGGCTGTCGATGGTGACGGCCAGGCGCTCCTTGATGGTGACGTCGCCCACCTCGACTTTCTGCACGGCAGCGCATCCGGCCAGAGCCAGCGCAGTGCACAGCAGCCATGCGCGTCGCGCGAGGCCTTGTTGTGGCTTGTTCATGTCAGTTCCCTCCTTCTTGGATGTAGGTCTTGATCAGCGCGGCGTCCGGGGCATCGGGGGCGCGCTGGAGATAGGTTGCAAAGGCCGTGCCCGCCCTGTTGCTGTCCTGCTGCTGCAGCAGATAGCCGAGGCTGCGATGCACCTGCGCCGGCTCGCTGCCCAGCTGGATGGCCATCTGCAGGTCCTGCAGGGCCAGCTCCCTGTCCTGCTCGGCGGCCCGCAGGCGCCGGGCCTCGGCGCGGAAAAAGTACAGGTCCGCGGACCGGGGATGGCGGTTCAGCAGCTTGTCCAGCAGGACCAGGGACATGCCGTACTGCCCGCGCTTCAGCTCATCTTCCATGAGGGAGAAGCGATGAGGCGCCAGGCGTTGTTCAAAGGCTTCCTGGCCCACGAGGCCGCCGCCGCAAGCCGCTGCGAGCTGCCTCAGCTTCTCGCTGCGCTCCGCGGAGGGTGGGTGGCTGGCGAACAGGCTGCGTTCCGAACTGGCGCCGCCCTGCCCAGCGGCCATTTCCAGGCCGACGTAGTCCCAGATCTTCCAGGCCTCGCGCAGGTCGTAGCCGGCTTCATGCATCAGCTGCAGGCCGATGATGTCTGCTTCGCGTTCGTGATCGCGGCTGAAGGACTGGACGCTGGCGGCCAGGGCCAGCTGCCCAAGCGCGCCTGCCAGGCCGAAGAGGCCGATGAAGGCACTCGCCGCCGCCTTGTCCTTGAGATCGCGCACCCGTTGCAGCGTGTGGCGCTGCAGGTAGTGGCCGATCTCATGGCCCAGCACGGCCGCGAGCTGGGCTTCGTTGTCCACGCGCAGCAGCAGGCCGCTCCAGATCTGCAGCATGCCGTTGGGGGCCATGCTGGCATTGAAGAAGGGCGTGCGGACGGGGTACACGCGCAGGTCGGGCGCATGGCTGCCTGCCAGCCTGTTGGCCACGCTGCGCAGGTAGGCCAGCAGTTCAGGGTCCTTCATCAGGAAGGGGCTGCGTCGCACCTTGGTTTCTTCGCGGTCCATCAAGGCCCAAAGCCCCCCTTCGTCCGAGCTCAGGTCGGGTCTGGGGAAACGTTCGGGCCTGGACCACTCCGCCAACGGCGCGGGGCCGAGCTCGCTCGAGGCGTGCGCCCAGGCCGGCATTGACGCGCACAGCCCGCAGGCGGCACGCAGCCAGGCTCGTCGCTGCATCATGGTGCGGTGCTGGGGAATCCGGTCAGCAGTTGGGAGATGGTCTCGGAGGCCGACTGCGGCTCGCGCAGGTCACCCGAGCCTCGTGCCAGCGTGTTGAACCACAGCACCGTGCCGGTCTGCAGATCAACCAGGGAGGCATGGCCGATTTGAATGCCACCGCTGATGCCGACGCCCAGCAGCGCCAGGCCCACCATGGCTGCCTTGCGCGCAGCGCTGGCATAGCTGTCGCGGACCCAGATGAACAGGCCGTAGCGGGCGCCCGTCTTGGCCTGCAGCGCCTGCATGGAGTCGCCGAAGGTCCAGTCCAGCTTGCCTTCCTTGCTCGGGAGCGCCCAGGCGCCGCCCGTGGCATGGTGCAGGTTGATCGAGCGAGCAACTGCTGCCTGCAGGCCGATGAGCTCTGCGAATTCGTCGGCATCAGCCTCTGCCATGGACTGGGTCTTCAAGCCCAGCCGGCTGGTGGTGCCCGACAGTGCGGCTTTCATGTGCTCGTGTGCCGAGGCCGTCCAGTCGGCCTTGGGCTCGGCCACGCCGCCGGCTGACAGCTCGAACAGCTCGACGTCGATGGGCATGAGCACCACCGAGCTGTCCTTCTTCAGATTCACGAAGCCGGGGGCCAGAAACTTGGAGTCCGCCGCCTGGGCGGACGGCGCCAAGGCCGCGAGTGCAGCAAAGGCGATAACGGCGCTGGACGTGGCCGCACGCAGGCGGCGCCAATGGAATTGCATGGATACTCCCTCTTCAAAATCGGCCCCGGCGCTTCTTCTGGGGGGGGCTCAGAGCCGTTGTTGTTGATCTGTCGGCTGAAATTGGCGGCGAGTCTTAGCAAACGGTGGGGCCGGGGCAGCGTCGAGACAGACCCTGAGACGGTGCGCTTGCGTCGGCAGAGCAGGGCGCCGTCCTGCGGGGGTCTGCGGCGCTGGCGGGCATTGATGCGAAGATGGGCCGCCCGTGAGCCCCTGTGTCCTGTTCGGCTTTCTTGACCCGATGAATCAAACCTCTGGCAATTCGTGCGCATGGCTGCGTCGGCGGCCGCTGCTGGCTTTGCTGCCGGCCCTCCTGGCTGGCATGGCTGCACCGGTCCGGGCAGCGCTGCCGGACACCGTCGTGCAGCTCAAGCCTTCCGTGCTGATGGTCGGCACCTACGCCGAGACCGACACCCCGCGCTTCAACTTCCGCGGCACTGGCTTCGCGGTGCTCGAGGGGCGCCATGTGCTGACCAATGCGCATGTGATCCCTGAAGCCGCAGCCCTGGTCGACGGACGGCGCCTGGTCGTGCAGGTGCCCGAGGGCAAGGGCAAGTGGAGCCAGCGCACGGCCCTGGTAGTGGCTCAGGACGTGAGCCGGGACCTGGCCTTGGTCAGCATCGAGGGCGCACCCGTGAAGCCGCTGCGCCTGGCCTCGGCAGAGCAGTTGCGCGAGGGCATGGACATCGCCCTGATGGGCTTTCCCTTGGCCGGTGCCGTGGGCTACACGGCCGTGACGCACCGCGGTGTGCTGGCGGCCATGACGGATGTCGTGCTGCCGCCGCCAGTGGCGCAGGCCCTGTCACCGCGGGCCATCCGGCAGCTGCGGGACGGCGGCTTCCAGGTGATGCAGCTGGACGTCACAGCCTACCCCGGCAACAGCGGTGGCCCGGTCTTCGAGCCGGACAGCGGGCTGGTGCTGGGCGTGGTGAGCATGGTGCTGATCAAGGGGACGCGGGAGTCGGCGCTCAGCTCGCCCACGGGCATCACGTATGCCATCCCGGCCGACGTGGCGGCCGAGTTCGTGCGCAGCAGCAAGCCCTGAGACCGGGCGGCCCGCCGCCCTGCTGACGACGGGGAAAACCCGTCCGGGCGCCCGGCGGGGGCGCTCCTAGAATCTTCGCTCTCGCTCAAGGAGTTTTCATGGTCACTGCCCGTCGAGGCAAGGCGTCTTCCACGCAGGATCCGGCCGCCAAGGCAGGCCCGCGTGTGCTCAAGAAGTACCCCAACAGGCGTCTCTATGACACCCAGACCAGCAGCTACATCACGCTGGCCGACGTCAAGGCCATGGTGCTGCAGGGGCAGACCTTCGAGGTGCGCGACGCCAAGAGCGGCGACGACCTCACCCGCTCCATCCTGCTGCAGATCATCCTGGAGGAAGAGACCGGCGGCGTGCCCATGTTCTCCACCCAGATCCTCGAGCAGATCATCCGCTTCTACGGCCATGCCATGCAGGGCGTGATGGGCGCCTACCTCGAGAAGAACCTGCAGACCTTCACCGACCTGCAGCACAGCTTCGTCGAGCAGAGCAAGGGGCTGCCCTTCAGCCCCGAGCTCTGGACCCAGTTCCTCAGCGGCCAGACGCCTGCCATGCAGGGCCTGATGGGCAGCTACATGGAGCAGTCCAAGAACCTCCTGACCCAGATGCAGGAGCAGATGCAGCAGGCGGGATCGATGTTCCCCGTCATGCCGGGCATGCCCGGATTTGGCGGCAAGAAGTAGGCCGCTGAGGCGCCGCAGCGCAGAGGCTGGCGCCAAGAAGTCATCAGGGCGTGGGCATTTGAGGGCGCCGCGAGCGGTCGGCGTGAGTGCCGCCCGCGCCACCGCCTAAAATCGCGGGATGAGCGCATCCACCTCCACGGGCCAAGAGGCCGTCGCGGCCTCCGCCGCCCCCAAGATCGGCTTCGTCAGCCTCGGCTGAGCCAAGGAGCTTGGCTACATACCAATCACCAATGGGGTGCTGGCGTCTTTGCTTCTGCTGTGTCCTCGCCTTAGCGCATGTGCCACTTGTTTTGCTTACTCTAGTCAGCTGACCAGCTTATGTGACAGTCCAGCCAACTGAGCCCGGCATGTTTGCGCATTCGCACATTTCAGCTTTGGAATCCACGGAACGAAGTGCTTGGCGAAGCTTGTGACGATGATTCGTTCTATCCGTGACTCTCGGTCGGAGTTTTGACTGGACGTTTGATTGCTCAAGATGGACAGCCACTCGGACGGAGACTTGTCTTTTCGAGGCTCTAAGTGCAAGGACTTGTAGGTCAGCTGCCTCTGGGCGATGGGCTGCAACGAAAAGTCCTGCCAGGGTGTCTCGTACCTTCAGTTGAATCTCTGCATAGAAATCCAAGCCTTTGGACCTGCGTTCTCGACGATAGTCTTTGACTTCAATTAGCCAGAGCTCTTTGACAGGGTCAGACCTTAGAGCAACGATGTCCACGGCCTTGCTGTCCGATAGACTTTGAAAGTGGCTTCTATAGTGCGAAGTTTCGTCGTACTTCACAGCCGACCACCCAGCTGGAAAATTGAAGGTCAGCTCGCCTTCCTCGATTGACGTCATAGGTGGGTTCCCGACGCGTGGGCTCGCTCAAAAGCACGCTGTTCATAACGTTCGCTTTGAGTGATCTCAGCATCCAACGCAGCAATCGGATCAATCCCTTCTGCGGAGTCGCTCTCGGTTATGACGACTCCGTTCTGGTCGACTGGATTTGTGCCTAGAGCAATGAAGTGAGATGGAACTCCCGCGTCTTGTAGACACATGTCTAGCTCCCGCAGCAAAAAGAGACTGTGAGTCGCAAGAATCACCTGTGTGCCTTTTGCTGCGACGAGTACCAAGATCTGAGCAAGCTGCGACAGCAACTTGGGATTAAGGTTCGTCTCTGGCTCATCCCAGTACAGCGTTGCCTTGTCTTTCAGAACGCCATTTGCAACGAGGTAGGCAACGGTTGCGAGCTTCCTGATGCCCTCTGCGACCAAAGGGATCTCCATGTTCCCTTCGCCGGGAATGCTCAAAACGAAGCGACCGTTTGCATTGCTCACCGTTCCACCGATAGCAGCTTCTAACGGAGCAAGTAGTCGCCTAGCGTCCTCATAGCGCCTACCCTTTAGGAGTGGTCGCTCAAGTGCCAAGCAAAGGTCGTAGTAAGTTTCGTCAATCTCAATGTGGTAGTCGCGATAAAGCGAAGCAAACCGCGGGAACATTGAGATCACTTCTTTGGTTGGAAAGAAGAGCGATGGCGCAGCGAGACCCGCGGCAGGCGCCTTTTCGATGCTTACCTCGGTCTTGCTATTCGTTGCAAACGAGAACTTTAGTGATGCGTCGCCTTCACCAATGAAGTCGATCGCGACGTCCGCCCGTTGTCTGCCGGAGCCCCTTCTTGCAAGCCGTCCAAGGCTATCCGGTCGAAAGACGGCTCGTAGCTTGTCCGCGAGAGTTCGCTGTTGCTCCGTCTTCGGCACTTGCTGACCGCCTTCTGAAACCCATGTGTGGGCAACCGCGGAGCTTGAATAGGCAAGCTTCAACAGATGGCTCTTGCCCATGCCGTTCTCTCCAACAATCACGTTGATTCCCGGCACAAATGAAACGGTCGCCTCTCTGAAGACAGTGAAGTTACTCAGTTTGATGCTTTTCAGCACGGGCTTCTCCTTGTTCCGCCAAGTCTAGCTGCAGCGACGCATTGGGCTTCGCGGAACGATCAGTAAGTAGTCGAACGAACGAAAGCACAAGTGCCCGCTTACGAATGGCAAGCTTTCGGAACTGACTCAGCAAATGACGCTCGTCGTCTGTGCGAGCATGGGCCTCGACAAGCGGCTCGCCTTCGCCGAACAGTAGGAACTGCGGAGTCGTGTTTAGGGCGCGTGCTAGCCGAAGTAGTGTCGTTGCACTGGGTTGCCGAGCATCGTGGTTCACGAGATTGGCAATCGTGGGCTGGGAGACGCCCGAGAGGCGTGCTGCATCCGACTGCGACAGCTGTCGCACTACCAGTAGCCACTTCAGTCGTTGGCCGAACGACACCCAGCAATGTTCATGTGCTCGTCTCGTTGATGCTGTCGTGGAGGTCATAGCGTGTGGGACGCGAGTTGTGTGGCTCGCTGAGGAGCTGGTCCGGTTAAATATCCTTGGGCAGAAATTACAGCTGAAATAGAATGCTGGGCTTCGGTGCTAGGTGGCACGCAGGAAAATACTCAAATGGAATCAAAGACTTACGATCCAACCGCTGCCACGCTGGCCCCAAAAATTGGCTTCGTTTCACTAGGCTGCCCCAAGGCCCTGACCGACTCCGAACTCATCCTGACCCAGCTGCGGGCCGAGGGCTATGACACCTCCAAGACCTTTGCCGGCGCAGATCTGGTGATCGTCAACACCTGCGGCTTCATCGACGATGCCGTCAAGGAAAGCCTGGACACCATCGGCGAGGCCCTGGCCGAGAACGGCAAGGTCATCGTCACCGGCTGCCTGGGCGCCAAGAGCGGGGCCAACACCGACAACCTGGTGCGCGAGGTGCACCCCAGCGTGCTGGCCGTCACCGGCCCGCATGCCACGCAGGAAGTCATGGATGCCGTGCACCTGCATGTGCCCAAGCCCCATGATCCCTTCGTGGACCTGGTGCCGGCACAGGGCGTCAAGCTCACGCCCAAGCACTACGCCTACTTGAAGATCAGCGAAGGCTGCAACCACCGCTGCTCCTTCTGCATCATCCCCAGCATGCGCGGCGACCTGGTCTCTCGCCCCATCGGCGATGTGCTCAACGAGGCCCGGGCCCTGTTCGAGGCCGGCGTCAAGGAGCTGCTGGTCATCAGTCAGGACACGAGCGCCTATGGCGTGGACGTCAAGTACCGCACCGGCTTCTGGGACGGCAAGCCGGTCAAGACCCGCATGTTTGACCTCGTCGCGCAACTGGGCGAGCTGGCGAAGCAGCATGGCGCCTGGGTACGCCTGCATTACGTCTATCCCTATCCGCATGTGGACGAGGTGCTGCCGCTGATGGCCGAGGGCCTGATCCTGCCCTACCTCGACGTGCCCATGCAGCACGCCCACCCCGATGTGCTCAAGCGCATGAAGCGCCCGGCCAACGGCGAGAAGAACCTGGAGCGCATCCAGGCCTGGCGCGCTGTGTGCCCGGACATCGTCATCCGCTCCACCTTCATCGCCGGCTTCCCTGGCGAGACCGAGGCCGAGTTCCAGTACCTGCTGGACTTCATGAAGGAAGCCCGCATCGACCGCGCCGGCTGTTTCGCCTACTCGCCCGTGTCCGGCGCCTCAGCCAATGAACTGCCCGGCGCGCTGCCCGACGAGGTGCGCAACGAGCGTCAGGCTCGCTTCATGGAGGTGGCAGAGGCCGTCTCCATCGACAAGCTGCGAAGCCGCATCGGCGCCACCATGCAGGTGCTGGTCGATTCTGCCCCAGCCCTGGGCCGCAAGGGCGGCGTGGGGCGCAGCTACGCCGATGCACCGGAAATCGATGGCACCGTTCGCCTGCTGCCGCCCGAGAAGGCCAGCAAGACGCTCAAGGTGGGCGAGTTCACCCGCGCCCGCATCGTGGCCGCCGAAGGCCACGACCTGATCGGCATGCCTATCTGATCCCGGCTCCTCGCGCTGCGCCGGGCTGAGCCGGCCGGCGCTGTCTTCCAGGGCCCGTGTCCGGCCAGCCTGGTCGGGTCCGCAACACCGCCTCCCGCCCATGAAGCCCAAGCGCGCCATTGCCACCGAGCAGATCCACCACCCCTACCAGCCACCTGAAGGCTGGGCCGCCATGCCGGTGGGCGTCTTCAAGGCCTCCACCGTGCTGTTCAAGGACACGGCGGACCTGCACACCTACCGCCCCCGTGACGGCAAGAGCTACCGCTACGGCCTGCACGGCACGCCCACCTCCTACACCCTGGCGGCGCGCCTGGCCACGCTGGAGGGCGCCGAGCACTGCCTGCTGACGCCCAGCGGCCTCTCCGCCATCACCGTGGTGAGCCTGGGCCTGCTGCAGCCGGGGGACGAGGTGCTGATCCCCGACAACGTCTACGGCCAGAACCGTCACCTCTGCACCGGCTTCCTGCCGCGCCTGGGCATCACGCACAAGGTCTATGACCCGCTGGATGTGCCCGCCTTCGAGGCCCTGCTGGGCGAGAAGACGCGCCTGGTCTGGCTGGAGGCAGCAGGCTCCATCACGCTGGAATTCCCGGACCTCATCGGCCTGATCCGCGCCTGCAAGGCCCGCGGGATCACCACCGCGCTGGACAACACCTGGGGCGCTGGTGTCGCCTTCAAGCCCTTCGACCTGCTGCCGGAGCGCGAGCCGGGTTTCGGCGTGGACATCTCCATGCAGGCCCTGACCAAGTACCCCTCCGGCGGTGCCGACGTGCTGATGGGCGCGGTCTACACCCGCGACCAGGCCCTGCACGACCGCCTCAACGACTGCCACGAGCACCTGGGCTACGGCCTGGGCCAGAACGATGTGGAGCTGGTGCTGCGGGGCCTGCCCACCCTGGAATTGCGCTACCGTGCCCAGGATGCCAGCACCCGCCAGCTGGCCCGCTGGATGCAGGGCCAGCCGCAGGTGGCCCGGGTGCTGCACCCGGCGCTGCCTGGCTCACCCGGCCATGCTCACTGGTGCGAGCTGAGCACGGGCGGCGCGGCCTGTCTGTTCTCGGCCGTGTTGCAGCCGCAGTACAGCGCGGCGCAGGTCGATGCCTTCGTGGACGCGCTGGAGCTCTTCGGCATCGGCTACTCCTGGGCCGGCCCCATGAGCCTGGCCGTGCCCTACAACATGAGCCGCAGTCGTTCCCTGGGCCTGCCCTACGAGGCGGGGCACATCGTGCGCTTCGCCATCGGCCTGGAGGCAGCGGACGATCTGCAGGCGGACCTGGCGCAGGCGCTCAGGCGTCTGGGCTGAGGTCCGCGGGGGCGTCCGGGTCGAAGCCGGGGTCGAAGCCGACGGTGGCGAAGTCCCGCGCCAGCCGCGCGCGCCAGGCGATCTTGTCGGCGTCCGGCGCGAAGCTGGCCGCCAGGCTGTTGTCCAACAGTCGGTGCCATTCGGCCAGGCCCAATTGCGGCATGGCGCGGACGCAGGCTTCGATGTTGTCCATCAGGTAGCCGCCGAAATAGGCCGGGTCGTCGGCGTTGACCAGGGCACGCAGGCCCTCGGCCAGCAACTGCGGCAGGCAGTGCTCCTCCAGCCGCTGCACCACGCGCAGCTTGACGTTGGACAGCGGGCAGACCGTCAACGGCGTGCCTGCCTGGCGCAGGTGGGCGACGAGCGCAGCGTCCTCCAGGCAGCGCACGCCATGGTCGATGCGCTCGGCATGCAGGCTCAGCAGGGCATCCCAGATGTAGGCTGGCGGGCCCTCCTCGCCGGCATGCGCCACGCGGTGCAGGCCTAGCGCGCCCGCGGCGGCGAAGACCATCGCGAACTGCTCGGGGGGGTGGCCCAGCTCGCTGCTGTCCAGGCCCACACCGAGCAAGTCCTCGCGGAAAGGCTTGAGGGCCTCCAGCGTGTCCAGCGCGGCCTCCTCGCTGAGATGGCGCAGGAAGCAGGGGATCAGGCCCACGCTGAGTCCCAGCTCGCGCCGCGCACGCGCGATGGCCGTGTTGAGGCCCTGCATCACGAGAGGCAGGGGCACGCCGCGGTCGGTGTGGGTCTGGGGATCGAAGAAGATCTCGCAGCGCACGCAGCCGTCGGCCCGGGCGCGCTGGAAGTAGGCCCAGGCCAGGTCCTCGAAGTCGCGGGCCTGCAGCAGCACGCTGGCCCCGGCGTAGTAGAGGTCCAGGAAGCTCTGCAGGTTCTGGAAGTCGTAGGCCCGACGCAGAGCGGCGACGTCGGGGTAAGGCAGGGTGATGCCGTTGCGCATCGCCAGCGCGAACATCATCTCAGGCTCCAGCGTGCCTTCGATGTGCAGATGCAACTCGGCCTTGGGCGCGCGGCGCAGCAGGGCCAGCAAGACGTCCGTGGGGAGGCTGGGGTGGGGCATGGCTGTCCTCCTGGAGGGATGGGGACAGTATGGGCCGAATGCGGCGTTGCGGGTGTGTCTGATGGCGTCTGTCGAGCTCAGCGGGGATCAGTCCTTGGCGGGGCCGCCAACCTTGTGGCGCATCAGGCGGCCCTTCTCGCGTTCCCAGTCGCGCTTCTTCTCGGTCTCGCGCTTGTCATGCTGCGCCTTGCCCTTGGCCAGCGCGATCTCCACCTTCACCCGTCCGTCCTTGTAGTGCAGGTTCAGCGGCACGATGGTGTAGCCGCGCTGTTCCACCTTGCCGATGAGGCGGCGGATCTGCTCCCGCTTCATCAGCAGCTTGCGCGTGCGGTCGGCCAGCGGGTTGACGTGGGTGGAGGCGGTGCGCAGCGGGTTGATGCGGCAGCCGATGAGGAAGAGCTCGCCGTCCTTGATCAGCACATAGCCATCCGGCAACTGCACCTGGCCTTCGCGGATGGCCTTGACCTCCCAGCCCTCCAGCACGATGCCGGCCTCGTACTGCTCTTCGATGTGGTATTCAAATCGGGCGCGGCGGTTTTCTGCGATGGACATGGAGGTTCATTCGGGCCGCAAGCGGCCAATACAATCCCGGCATTGTATGAAGCATGTGAAGAAGTCCGTTCTGCTCTGGTACACGCCCCAGGAAATGCATGACCTGGTGACGGCCGTTCCCCGCTATCCCGAGTTCCTGCCCTGGTGCGACCGCGCCGAGGTGCTGGAGACGCATGAGGATGGCGTCACGGCGCGCGTGGGCCTGTCCATTGCCGGGGTGCGCCAGTCCTTCTCGACGCGCAACACCTACGAGGGCCATGAGCGGGTGGCCATGCGTCTGGTCGATGGGCCCTTCTCGGTGCTGGAGGGCGACTGGACCTTCCTGCCCCTGGGCGCGGCACCGGGCCAGGCTCCGCAGGCCTGCAAAGTCGAGTTCGAGCTGCACTACGCCTTTTCCAGCGCGGCGCTCGAAGCTGTGGTGAGCCCCGTCTTCGATCGCATTGCCGCGACCTTTGTGGACTCCTTTGTCAAGCGGGCCGAGGTGGTCTATGGATCCCGCTGAGCAGGCCATGCTTCGCATCGAGCTGGTCTGGAGCCCGCGGCCGGGATGCGTCCTTGCCGAGCCCCTGATGCTCGCGGCCGGCAGCACGGTGTCGCAGGCCTTGGCGGCCTCGCCGCGCTTCGCCCTGGACCGTGCCGGTCTGGAGGCAGGCGGGCCGCTCTGCGTGGGGGTGTGGGGCCGTCAGCAGGCCTTGGAGACCGTGCTGCGGGATCACGATCGCGTGGAGGTGTACAGGCCTCTGACGGTGGATCCCAAGGAGGCCCGGCGCCTGCGCTACCGGGCCACGGGGCGGCGCATCGTCTCGCGGCATCGGCCGCTTGGGGGCAGGTCGGGCGCCTGAGGAGCGAAGGGGCTCAGCGGCAGTCGCTCTTGACGATGCCCTGCACACGTTCGCGTTCGGCGGCGCGCTGCTTGTCGTCCATGAAGACCGTTTCGCCGGCCGCATTGAGGGTTGACACCCGCAGGCCGGTGTCCAGCAGCACCAGGTTCTGGCGCGCGCGTTGGCAGTTCTCGGCGCGTGCGGCGGCCATCTTCTTGGCCTCCTCGGCCTGGCGAGCCTGGGCCTGGTCGGCCTCCTTCTTGGCCTGGCCCTGCTGCTCGGCGTCCTTCTTGGCGGCATCCTTGGCCGCAGCATTGGCGGAGGCGGCAGCAGCGGCGCTGGCGGCGGCGGCCTGGGCCGAGCCATAGGGCACGACGGTGGCGCGAGTGCCGGGCGGGCGCTGCAGGATGTCCTTGTCCGCCACGCTGGCGGGCGGGGGGAGATCGCTGTACTGGATCTTGCCGTTGGCGTCCTTCCATTTCCACTGAGCCTCGGCCGCAGGGCCGAACAGCAGCAATGCGCTCAAAGACAGCAGTTGAAGGCAGGGAGAGAGGCGCAACGACATGTCAGTTCTTTTCCGAGTCAATCAAGCAAAGTGTAGGGCGGGCCCCGTCGCTTGATGCGGGTCCAGACCCCTGCAGTTGTCAGTGAATGTGAAACTGCCTTGACGCTAGTGGCCATCTGTGGTGAAGCCAAGGCCATAGTTCACGACTTGCCCGGTTTGGGCCCCGCTGAGCCGGCTTTGCGCCTGGTTTTCACGGCTGACAGGGCAGGGCTCGCGCGACTTCCCTATAATGCCGCTTTGCGTCTGGAGCCACCCTCATGCGCCTTCTTGGAAAAGCGCTCACCTTCGACGATGTGTTGTTGGTGCCTGCGTTCTCCCAGGTGTTGCCCCGCGACACCAGCCTCGCCACCCAGCTGACCCGCAACATCCGGATCAACCTGCCCCTGGTGTCTGCCGCCATGGACACGGTCACGGAATCCCGCCTTGCCATCGCCATGGCACAGGAAGGCGGCATGGGCATCGTCCACAAGAACCTCACGCCGCAGCAGCAGGCCGCCGAAGTGGCCCGCGTCAAGCGTTATGAGTCCGGTGTTCTGCGCGATCCCATCACCATCACGCCGGATGCCACCGTCCGTCAGGTCAAGGCGCTGTCGGAACAGCATGGCATCTCCGGCTTCCCGGTGCTGGAGGGCAACAAGGTGGTCGGCATCGTGACCGGCCGCGACCTGCGCTTCGAGACCCGCATGGACGCCGCCGTCCGCGAGATCATGACCCCGGCCGCGCGCCTGATCACGGTCAAGGAAGGCGCCTCGCTGGCCGAGGCCAAGGCGCTGATGCACACGCACAAGCTGGAGCGCGTGCTGGTCATCAACGACGCTTTCGAGCTGCGCGGCCTGATGACGGTGAAGGACATCACCAAGCAGACCAACTTTCCCAATGCCGCCCGTGATGCGCAAGGCAAGCTGCGCGTCGGCGCTGCGGTGGGCGTGGGCGATGGCACAGAAGAGCGCGTCGAGTTGCTGGTCAAGGCCGGCGTTGATGCCATTGTGGTCGATACCGCCCACGGCCACAGCGCCGGCGTGATCGAGCGCGTGCGCTGGGTCAAGAAGAACTTCCCGCAGGTCGATGTCATCGGCGGCAACATCGCCACCGGTGCGGCCGCCCTGGCCCTGGTCGAGGCGGGCGCTGATGGCGTCAAGGTCGGCATTGGCCCCGGCTCCATCTGCACCACCCGCATTGTGGCCGGCGTGGGCGTGCCCCAGATCACCGCCATCGACTACGTGGCCACCGCACTCAAGGGCACGGGCGTGCCCCTGATCGCCGACGGCGGCATCCGCTACTCGGGCGACATCGCCAAGGCCATCGCTGCCGGCGCCAGCGCCGTCATGATGGGCGGCATGTTCGCCGGTACCGAGGAAGCGCCGGGCGAGGTCATCCTCTTCCAGGGCCGCTCTTACAAGAGCTACCGCGGTATGGGCTCCATCGGTGCCATGAAGGCCGGCTCGGCGGACCGCTACTTCCAGGAAAACGACGAGACCACCAACCCCAATGCGGACAAGCTGGTGCCTGAGGGCATCGAAGGCCGCGTGCCCTACAAGGGCTCCATGGTGGCCATCGTCTTCCAGATGGCCGGCGGCGTGCGCGCCTCCATGGGCTACTGCGGCTGCGCCACCATCGCCGAGATGCACGAGCGCGCCGAGTTCGTCGAGATCACCGCCGCGGGCATTCGAGAAAGCCATGTCCACGATGTGCAGATCACCAAAGAGGCGCCGAACTACCGATCGGAGTAAGCCGGCAGGTGCAAAGCAGGGGCGACGCAGGTCGCCCCTGCTTTCATTCCGGCCCGCAGCAGCCATGAGCACAAGCAATGACCGTGTCTGAAAATCCGGCCCCCGTTCCCAAGACCGGGCGCCAGGCCGGGATGCTCTTCATCATGATTGCCGTGCTGATCGACATGATCAGCATCGGCCTCATCATCCCGGTGCTGCCGCCTCTGGTGGGCACCTTCGCCCGTACGCCGGCCGAGCACAATCTGGCCTATCTGGCGGTGGCCTTTGCCTTTGGCATCGCCAACTTCTTCGGCTCGCCCATTCTGGGCTCGCTGTCCGACCGCTACGGCCGCCGGCCGGTGATGCTGATCGGCTTCTGCGGCCTGGCGCTGAGCTTCTTCGTCACCGCCACCGCCACCGCCTTGTGGATGCTGGTGGCCGTGCGCCTGGTCAGCGGTGCGATGCAGGCCAATGCCGCCGTCGCCAATGCCTACGTGGCCGACATCAGCGCGCCGGAAGAGCGCGCCAAGCGTTTCGGCATGCTGGGCGCGGCCTTCGGCATGGGCTTCATCCTCGGGCCGGCCATGGGCGGCATCCTGGGGGACATCAACCTGCACCTGCCCTTTTTCGTGGCCGGTTCGCTGGCCCTGGTGAACTGGCTGTACGGCTTCTTCGTGCTGCCGGAGTCCCTCAAGCCCGAGAACCGCCGCCCCTTCGAGTGGCGCAAGGCCAACCCGGTCAGCGCGCTCGGCCGCCTGGGCAAGCTCAAGGGCGTGGGCGGCCTGGTCTTCGTGCTCGGGCTGAGCGGCCTGGCGCAGCTGATCCTGCACAGCAGCTGGGTGCTCTACACGGCGCACAAGTTCGGCTGGGGCCCCAAGGCCAACGGCCTGTCGCTGTTCGCGGTGGGCGTGATGTCGGTCATCGTGCAGGGCTTCCTGATGCCTCGCCTGCTGAAGGCCTTCGCGGCGCACAAGCTGGTGATATGGGGCCTGGCGTCCTCGGTGCTCACTAATGCCTTCTGGGGGTGGGCGACCGAGGGCTGGATGATGTTCGTGCCCATCGTCGTCAACGTGCTGGGCTTTGCCGCCGGCACGGCGCTGCAAAGCCTGATCTCCAACGCGGCTGACGCCCGCACCCAGGGCGAGACCATGGGCGCCGTCTCCTCGCTCAACAGCGTGATGGCGGTGCTGGCGCCGGTGATCGGCCCGGGCCTGATGTACCTCGTCTCGGACGTGCCGCCCACGAACTGGCTGGCCGGCGCGCCCTTCTACTTCTGTGCCCTGCTGCAGGCACTGTCGCTGTTCTTCGCCTGGCGCCATTTCGCGCGGGCCACACCTTCGGCCAGCGCTGCACCGGCGCCGGCCGGCCACTGAGTGAGCACCACCATGCATGACAAAGTCCTGATCCTCGACTTCGGCTCCCAGGTCACCCAGCTGATCGCCCGCCGCGTCCGCGAGACCCATGTCTACTGCGAGATCCATCCGAACGACGTGTCGGACGACTTCATCCGCAGCTTTGCACCCAAGGCCATCATCCTGTCCGGCAGCCATGCATCGACCTACGAGGACCACGAGCTGCGTGCGCCGCAGGCCGTGTGGGACCTGGGGGTGCCCGTGCTGGGCATCTGCTACGGCATGCAGACCATGGCGGTGCAGCTGGGCGGCAAGGTTGAGTGGAGCGACACCCGCGAGTTCGGCTACTCCGAAGTCCGTGCCCACGGCCACACCCGCCTGCTGGACGGCATCCAGGACTTCGCCACGGCCGAGGGCCATGGCATGTTGAAGGTGTGGATGAGCCATGGCGACAAGGTCACCGCACTGCCCCCGGGGTTCACGCTGATGGCCTCCACGCCCAGCTGCCCCATCGCCGCCATGGCCAACGAGGCCAAGGGCTACTACGCGGTGCAGTTCCACCCCGAGGTCACGCATACCCTGCAGGGTCAGGTCTTGCTGCACCGTTTCGTGCGCGAGATCGCCGGCTGCAAGGGCGACTGGATCATGGGCGACTACATCGAGGAAGCCGTCCAGAAGATCCGCGAGCAGGTGGGTGACGAGGAAGTGATCCTCGGCCTGTCCGGTGGCGTGGACTCCAGCGTGGCCGCGGCCCTGATCCACCGCGCTATCGGCGACCAGCTCACCTGCGTCTTCGTCGATCACGGCCTGCTGCGCCTCAACGAGGGCGACATGGTCATGGACATGTTCGAGGGCAAGCTGCATGCGCGCGTGATCCGCGTGGACGCCAGCGAGCTCTTCCTGGGCCAGTTGGCCGGCGTCACCGACCCCGAGAAGAAGCGCAAGATCATCGGTGGTCTCTTCGTCGATGTCTTCAAGGCAGAGGCCGGTAAGCTCAAGGCCAGCGGCCAAGGCCACAAGGGCGCAACGTTCCTGGCTCAAGGCACGATCTACCCCGACGTGGTCGAGAGCGGCGGCACCAAGACCAAGAAGGCCACCACCATCAAGAGCCACCACAACGTGGGTGGCCTGCCGGAGCAGTTGGGCCTGAAGCTGCTGGAGCCGCTGCGCGAGCTGTTCAAGGACGAGGTCCGCGAGTTGGGCGTGGCCCTGGGCCTGCCGCATGAGATGGTCTACCGCCATCCCTTCCCGGGCCCGGGCCTGGGCGTGCGCATCCTGGGCGAGGTGAAGAAGGACTACGCCGACCTGCTGCGCCGTGCCGACGCGATCTTCATCGAGGAGCTGCGCAACTGGAAGGACGAGGCCACCGGCAAGACCTGGTACGACCTCACCAGCCAGGCCTTCACCGTCTTCCTGCCGGTGAAGAGCGTGGGCGTGATGGGGGACGGCCGCACCTACGACTACGTGGTGGCCCTGCGCGCCGTGCAGACCAGCGATTTCATGACCGCCGACTGGGCCGAGCTGCCCTACGGCCTGCTGAAGAAGGTGTCGGGGCGCATCATCAATGAGGTGCGCGGCATCAACCGCGTGACCTACGACGTCTCGAGCAAGCCGCCTGCGACCATTGAATGGGAGTAATGGGGACACACAACAGTCCTGAGGACTGTTGTGTGCCTCATTACTCCGAAGCGCATGCAAGCGCTGAGGTGGGTGGTGGAAGTAGACCGGATGACACCGAAGCGCATGCAAGCGCCGAAGAGAGACGCAGCAAAGCGCTGCAACGCAAAGGAGAGCTTCGGCTCTCTTTTTTTTTCCAACCCCTGTCGTGCCAGCCATGTGCCCGGCACGAACGAGCCAGCTTGTCTGCTGGCAACAAGCTCAGCGCCGCTCGCCGCCATCGCCTGCCCCCCGGCATTCACAATGCCCAGACGGGTCGCCTGGGGTAACTACCTATTTTTTTGAAGTGGACATGGACTCATTGAATTTATTATATTTATCATCATAAATTGACGCGGGAGGCTCTCCATGTGCTCACACCCCGGCCGCAGGGCCAGACCCTGCCACCGCACCTCTCCCGCGAGGTGCCGCCATGCTTGAGATCGCCTTGTTCACGCTCAGCCGTGGTGCCATCTATGCCCTGGTGGCGGTGGGCTTCGTGCTGGTGTTCTCCGTGGGTGGCGTGTTGAACCTGGCCCATGGCACGCTGTTCATGCTGGGGGGCTACTTCACCTACCTGTTTTACGGCCCGCTGTTCGGCGGGCGCTGGCTGCTGCCGGCCGTGGCGCTGGCGGTGCTGTCCACCTGCGCCGTGGCAGCCCTGCTGCATGTGGTGCTGCTGCGCAGGCGTCTGCAGTCGGGGTCCTACGTCATGGTCATGACGCTGGCGGTGGCCCTGTTCGTCGAGCAGTGCTTGCGGGCAGGCTTCGGCACCACCAGCACCGGTGTTCCCGCCCTGCTGTCAGGCAGCCAGACCTTGCTGGGCGTGAGGCTGCTGAATGTGGAGATGCTGCTGTTCCCTGTGGCGTTGGCGCTGCTGGCGGCGTTGTGGGCCTACCTGCGGCATACGTCCCAGGGGCGCTCCATCATCGCGGTGGCGCAGAACCGGCAGGGAGCCTTGCTGGTGGGTATGGATGCCTCGCGGGTCGTGGGCGGCACCGTGGTGATAGCCGCCGGGCTGGCCGCCCTGGCCGGCGCGCTGGTAGCGCCCACCATCACCCTGGTGCCAACGATCTGGGCCTACTGGCTGGTGAAGGCGTTTGCGATCGCCATCCTGGGCGGCCTGGGCAGCCTGCCTGGCGCTGTTGTGGCGGCCTTCGTGCTGAGCTTCGCCGAGGTGCTGACGACCTTTGTGCTCTCGGATCAGTTCGCCGATTTGGTCGCCCTGCTGGTGATCGTGCTGGTCTTGATCCTCCGCCCCTCGGGCTTCTTCGCCACGAGAAGCCTATGAGACGGTGCAACCTCCTCCGCCACGTGCCGCCGCTGGGCGCGCTGCTGGTGCTGGCCGCGGCTGCGGCCGCCCTGCTCATCGACGCCCCATATGTGCATGAGCTCCTCATCCTGGCCGTCGTCTACGCTCAGTTCGCCGCCAGCTGGGACCTGCTCTGCGGGCCCTCAGGCCTCGACAACTTCGGGCACGCGGTGTTCATCGGCGGGGCGGGTTATGGGTCCGCCCTGCTGGGCCGGCACCTGGGCCTGGATCCCCTGCTCTCGGTTCCCCTGGCCGCCGCAGCCGCTGCGGTGCTGGGGGCGCTGGTGGGAATACTGACCCTCAGGCTGCGCGGCCCCTATTTTTCGCTGGCCACCATTACCGTCGCGGCCGTGGGCTACAAGCTGAGCTTTATCTTGTCGCGCTTCACTGGCGGGGAGGAGGGGCTGTCCGGTCTGCGGCCCTTTACCCGCAACGTGGGGACGGATTTGCTCGTGTGCTTGGCCCTGCTGTCCTTGTCATGCCTGGGGATGCAGGCCTTCATGCGCTCGCGCTGCGGCCTGGTGCTGCGCGCGACGCGCCACAACGAGGACGCTGTCATGGCCAGTGGCTACGACACCGCCGCCTACAAGATTCTGGCCTTCTCGGTCAGCGGCATGCTGGCTGGCCTGGGCGGTGCCATGTACGGCCACACGCAGATGCAGGTGAATCCGGACCTGCTCTCTGGCGGACTGTCCGTGATGGTCGTGCTGCTGGCCACGGTGGGTGGGCGAGGCCGGCCTTTGGGTCCGGCACTGGCTGCGGCCTTGCTGATCCTGCTGAGCGAGGGGTTGCGTGTCTTCGAGCAGTACCGTGCGGTGATCTTCACCGGTCTGCTGATCCTGCTGGTCTATCTGCACCCGGAAGGCCTGGCGAACAGCCCCTGGGTTCGGCGCCCGCGCTACTGGCGTCGTCGGGGTGTGGTGCAGCGGGCCGGGGAGGGCGCACCATGAGCCTGCTCGTCGTCACCGGCTTGAGCAAGCGCTTCGGCGGACTGTGGGCCGTCAAGGACCTCGGCTTCGAGCTTGCGGCCGGCCACATCCTGGGCATCATCGGACCGAACGGTGCGGGCAAGACCAGCCTGTTCAACCTGCTGACCGGCTTCCTGCCTGCAGACAGCGGCTCCGTGCGCCTGGCCGGTACTGAGCTGCTGGGCCGCCGGACGCATGCGATCGCCCGCCTGGGCCTGGCGCGGACCTTCCAGCTCGCCCGGCCCTTTGCCGGCCTGACGGTCCTGGAGTCGCTGCTGCTGCCGTTGGGCCTGCCCGGCCGCTGTACAGGCGCGACCGAGCAACGGGGGCAGGCCGGAGTGCTGCTGGAGACGCTGGGCCTGTCCCACAAGGCCGACACCCCCAGCGAAGCCCTCAACCAGGGCGAACTGCGCCTGCTGGACATCGGCCGGGCCCTGGCCTGCGGGCCTCGGCTGCTGCTGCTGGACGAGCCCTTCTCGGGGCTGGGAATGCAGGCCGTGGCCCGCGTGGCCCAGTGCCTGCGCGAGCGGCGCGAGGCGGGGGACACCACGCTCATCATCGAGCACCGCCTGCGGGAGCTCATGCCGCTGATCGATCGCGCCCTGGTGCTGAACTTCGGCGCGCGCCTGGCCGAGGGCACACCTCAGGCCATCGCAGGCAATGTGCAGGTCATCGAGGCCTATCTCGGGCGTCGGGGAGTCCTGGCATGAGCGAGCCCTTGAACTTCGATCGGGCCGGCGGGCAGGGCTCAGCAGGCCAGGGCGGGCCCGGCACCCAATGCGACAGTGGGGCGGGCGGCGCAGGCACTCCCGAGCGCAGGGACGCCACCGAAGGCAAGGGCGACGGGACGCCAGCGCGCGCCGCCCTGGTGGTCGAGCGCCTCTGCGCGGCCTATGGTGGGCTGGCCGTGCTCCATGAGGTGTCGCTGTACGTGAAGCCTGGCGAACTTGTAGCCCTGATCGGACCCAACGGTGCCGGCAAGACCACGCTGCTGCGCGCGCTCTCAGGACTGCTGCCGTCCACCGGCCGCATCCAGTTGGGGCAGCGCGCCCTGCAGGGCTGCTCGCCTCGTGAGTTTGTGCAGGCGGGCGTGATCCATTGCCCGGAAGGCCGGCAGCTCTTCCCGGATCTCAGCGTCGAGGACAACCTCCGCCTGGGCGCCCACTTGCGCTGCGATCGCGAGGCCGTGGAGGCCGATGTCGATCTGGTCTGCGAGCTGTTCCCGGGGCTGAAGCTCCGCCTGCGCCAGCGCGCAGCCTCGCTCAGCGGCGGCGAGCAGCAGATGCTGGCTATCGCGCGAGCCCTGATGGGTCGCCCGACCGTACTGATGCTGGACGAGCCGTCCTTCGGCATCGCGCCCCTTGTCGTTGGCCAGCTCTTTGACGTCCTTCGCGAGCTCAATGCCCAGGGCCTGACCGCCCTGGTGGTGGAGCAAAACGCGCAGCTTGCGCTCGCGGCCTCGCAACGCGCCTATGCGCTCGAGGAAGGGCGCATCGCCCTGCACGGCCCTAGCGCCGAGCTTGCGCAACACGAGGGCGTGCGCACTGCCTACCTGGGCCTCTGAGACCCGCGCCCGCTCACACCGATCACAGCCATCTAGGAGACGCTCCGTGAACACCGTGCTGGACCCGCAGACCATCGCCCCCCCTTACCGCCGTCGCTACTCGCATGCCTTCGTCGTGCCGCCCCAGTCGCGTCTGCTCTTCAGCTCCGGCACGGTGGGCGTGGACCCCGCCGGCGAGGTGCCGGCGGACTTCGGCCGCCAGGTCGAGCTCGTGATGAACAACCTCAGCGAGATCCTGTGCGCAGCCCAGATGGACTGGGATGACGTCGTCAAGTTCACCGGCTATCTCAAGCCCCAGTGCGACATGGCGACCTTTGCCGAGATCCGCCACCGCTACTTCGGTGCGCTCAAACCGGCCATGACACTGGTGTGGGTCGCCGGCTTGGTGGATGCGCGCTGGATGCTGGAGGTGGAGATCGTGGCGGCCCGAGCCGCCGATTGAGGGAGGGCCTGCAGCGCCCGGGCATGTCGCCCTGCAAACCTGCATGCATCGATGGAGGACAGACATGAACATCAGCAAGACCCGACGATCCGCCGCGGCATCGCGGCCCCCAAGCGCACGGCGGCGCTGGCTGAGTGCCTGTGCGGCGCTCGCGCTGAGCGCCGGCGCAGCACTGCCGGCGCATGCCGCGGACAGCCTCAAAATCGGCGTGATCGCGCCCTTCAACACGCCGCCCGGTGACGGGCTGATCAACGCCGCGCGCATGGCGGCCGAGGACATCAACGCGGCCGGAGGCATCGGCGGACGCAAGCTCGAACTCGTGACCGCCAATGACGAATACAAGCCTGAGGGAGCAGTGAACGCCTACAAGAAGCTGGCGCTCTCGGACAAGGTCGTGGCTGTCATCGGGACGGCCTCCAGCGGGGCGGCCATGGCGGTCCTGGACCCGATGACACGCTACAAGGTGCCCTTCGTCTCGACCGGGGCGGCCACGCTGCAGTTGTCCGATCGTGTGTCGCAGGACTATCCCCGGCACAAGTACTGGTTCCGCGTGATGCACACGACCCAGGAGATGGCTGACGCGCTGAGCGACTTCGCCGTGCGCTGCCTGCTCAAGGAAAAGGGCTACGACCGCGCCGCCATCCTGGCTGAGAACGCGGTGTGGGCCAAGGGCCTGCTGCCGACGCTGAAGAAGAACCTGGAGCAGGCGGGCGTCAGGATCGTTGCCGACGAGCCCTTCGATGTCGATACCAAGGACTTCAAGCCCCTGTTGAGCAAGATCATGCGGGCCGAACCGCAGTACATCATCGACCTGTCCTCGCATGTCGATGGCGCGATCTACGTCAAGCAATGGGGCGAGTTGCAGGGGCCGCCCATGTTTGGCGTCAACGCCTCGGGTGCCTCCACCCGCTTCTGGAAGGACACCGAGGGGCGCGCGGTCAGTCACATGAGCCTGATGACGGGCAGTCAGCGCGTGGCGATCACGCCCAGAACCATTCCCTGGTATGACCGCTACGTTGCGCGCTACAAGGTCTCTCCCGACTACACCAGCGGCTATACCTACGATGCGCTGTTCCTGCTCAAGCAGGCCATCGAGAAGGGTGGTACCGAGCCTGACAGGCTGGTGGCCGCGCTGGAGTCCGCAGATCTGGTCGGGGTGGTTGCGCGTTGGGCCTTTGAGAAGAACCACAACGCCCGTTTCGGTACCGGCTTCCGTGCCATTGGCGTCAACCAGTGGCGACCGGATGGCGAGCGCAGCGTGGTCTGGCCAGCAGAGATCCGCACCGATCCGGTGGCGCTGCCGCCGTGGCAGCACTGAGGCGGCGCGCGGGCGGCCTGATGCCGCTGCCCATGCCCGCGCCACGGCCTCGCGATGCCCGCGGCTTGCTGCATTCCCGCCACTCGAACAAGGAGTCCCCATGTATCTGGCCCAAGCCTTTGCGGCGCAGCGTCGTGGCGAAGCGCTGAGCCCCTGGCAGGTCGAGCGCCGGGCCTTGCGCCCCCACGATGTGCTGATCGAGATCGACTTCTGCGGCGTCTGCCACTCCGACCTGCACCAGGCGCGCGGCGAGTGGGGGCGCCAGCTCTTTCCCATGGTCCCGGGGCACGAGATCGTGGGGCGGGTGCTGCGAGCGGGCACGGCCGTGAGCCGCCGCCGGGTGGGTGAGCGGGTGGGCGTGGGCTGTTACGTGGACTCCTGCAG
This sequence comes from Mitsuaria sp. WAJ17, assembly GCF_014174515.1. Lineage (GTDB taxonomy): Bacteria > Pseudomonadota > Gammaproteobacteria > Burkholderiales > Burkholderiaceae_C > Roseateles_B. The sequence continues at coordinate 128,099 of NZ_JACJUG010000009.1, read as the reverse complement.
GCGTTGCGAGTCCTGCCTCCAAGGGCTGGAACCCTACTGCGCGCAAGGCATGACGGCGACCTACAACAGCCTGGAACGCGACGGCCTCACGCCCAGCTACGGCGGCTACGCGACGGCCATCGTCGTGGACGAGGCCTTCACTCTGGCCATCCCCGAGGCCCTACCTCCCGACGCGGCAGCGCCGCTGCTGTGCGCGGGCATCACCATGTACTCGCCACTGCGGCACTGGAAGGCGGGGCCGGGCATGCACGTGGCGGTGCTCGGCCTGGGCGGCCTGGGTCATATCGGGGTGAAGATCGCTCGGGCCCTGGGGGCCGAGGTCTCGGTGCTGAGCCATTCGGCGCACAAGGAGCAGGACGCGCTGCGCCTGGGGGCCCACGCCTTCCACTGTGCCTCCGACTTCGCCGCGCAGACGCATCTGCGGGGCGCCTTTGACCTGATCCTCCATACGGTGTCCAGTCGCGTGGACCTGGACGCCCTGGCCGGCCTGCTGCGCCGTGACGGCACGCTGGTCATGCTGGGCATCTCGCCCGAGCCGCAAGGCCTGCGCGCTTTCAGCCTAATCAGCCAGCGCCGCAGCCTCGCCGGGTCCACTCTGGGTGGTATCGCGCAGATACAGGAGATGCTGGATTTCTGTGCGCAGCATGGCATCAGCTGCGACATCGAACGCATCCGCATGCAGGACATCAACGAGGCCTTTGAACGCCTGCAGCGCGGAGATGTGCGCTATCGCTTTGTGATCGACATGGCTTCGCTGCGCGCCTGAGCCGGAGCCCTCGCCACAGGGCCAGGGGCAGGGGCAGGGGCAGGGATTGCCGGAGGAGTCACATGAAGATGCAAGCTGCCCATCCGTCCCAGCGAGTGCTCAAGCGCGGTGATCTGGTCGTGGAGCAAATCAAGCGCTGGATCACCGAGCGCAATCTGCGTCCCGGCGCCCGCCTGCCCAAGGAGCAGGAGCTTCAGGCGCATTTCGGGGTCAGCCGGGGCACCATGCGTGAAGCGCTCAAGGCCCTGGAGGTCCAGGGCCTGATCAGCCTGTCCACCGGCCCCGGCGGTGGGGCGACCATCGAGGCGGTCTCGCTGGATCGTACCTTTCAGTTCCTGCAGAACTACCTGTTCTTCCAGGACATCGACGTCCATGACATCTACGCTGTCCGGCGCATCCTGGAGCCCGCGCTGGCCGCGGCGGCCGTGCCGCATCTGGGCGAGGAACATTTCGTGGCCCTGGAACGATGCATCGCCTGTTGCGAACCCATGGCCGGCACAGCCGAGGCCCTGCGCCAGCGCACCGAGGACCTGCACTTCCACGACATCCTCGCGGAGGCCTGCCCCAATGCTTTCCTGCGCTTCCACTGTCGCCTGATCAATGCCCTGCTGCAGACCCTGGTCGTGGGCTCGGTTCATGTGTCGGAGGCTGCCTACCAGGCCTTGGGCAAGGCAGCCGTCGTGCATCACCGCAGAATCCTGGCCGCCGCCCGCAGGCAGGATGCCACCCGTGTGGCGCGCCTGATGCTCGCCCACATCGCGGATACCGAGCAGCACCTCGAGGCCGTACAGGCCGAGCTGCGCAGCAAGCTGCTGCTGGACTCCGAGATGAAGCTGCGTCCCGCCATGGCACCGCTGGTGCCGCCCCTGCCCTGATCTCGCGAATGCAACTGCCCGGCGCCGCTGCGGGGGCCGCGCGTGCGAAGATGCCCGTGCCGTCCCTCGTCACCGTTCCCGGGAGTCATCCATGCGTGCTGCCCTTGGCCTTGTTGGCCTGCTTCTTGTGCTGGGCATCGTCCTGTTCAATGCGCGGCAATCAGCCCGGCAGTTGCAGGCGGCATCGCCGGCGGCGGCTGGCGAAGCGGCGAGTGCGCCCGAGGCTGCCAGCCCCAGGGCGCGGACCGAGGCTGTGCGCGAGCAGGTCCAGGGCCTGATGGACCAAGCCGCTCAGCGCGCCTCGGAGGCTGCAGCGCCCTGAGCAGCGGGCCCTGGGCTGGACACGATGGCCTCAGCCAGGGCCTGCGCCGAGAGGGGGGCGCATCCCTCAGCGTGATTGCTGATGCCGATGTAAACGGGCAGCCCCGCCTTTGCGGTCGCGCGGGCCACCCTGGCCAGCACGGAGCGCGTGGTGGGATCCGGGTCCAGCAGCTGGGAGTAGTCGCCATAGCGCTTCTCGGCTTCCTCATAGCCGAAGGGGCCATGGTCGCGATGCAGGTTCCAGCGGCACACCAGGGGGGAGGGCCACAGGCGGCGCAGGATCCACAGCTGCTCCTCGATCGGCGGGAGCTTGGGATGCAAGCCCAGGCAATACCTGACCCCATGGCGCCTGAGGATCTCGACGAAGTCCGGGCTCAGCCACTGGGCGTCGCGAACCTCGATGGCGTATTGCCCGTCTGGGCTGTCGGGCTGCAGCGAGGGCAGGGCAGTCAGCAGGGCGTCCAGCCTTGCAAGGCAGTCGCCCATGCGGGACAGCCACTGCGGCGGCAGCGGGCTCAGCTGGAAGACCAGCGCCCCCAGGCGGCGCCCCAGGCCCTCCATGGCCGGTTGCACGAATTCCTGCAGCGCCAGCCGTGGGTCGAGGAAGGCGGGATTGAGCTGGCGGCCGCGCCCCTCCTCGTCTCGGACTTGGGCGTCGCAGACCAGGGCGGGGCCCTTCACGATGAAGCGGAAGTCCTCATCGACCTGCTGTGCCAACTGCGCGTACTGGCTGGCGCTGAGCGAGCGGTAGAAGCTGCGATCGACACAGACGCATCGCAGCAGCGGATGCCTGCTGTAGGCCTGCAGCCCGCGTCGGGCCAACTGCGATTCGGAATACGGGCGGTCCCAGACCAGGCCGGCCCAGCCGGGATAGCTCCAGGTCGAGCCCCCCAGTCGGACCTGGGGCGGCAGGGCCTGGGCCAACGCGGTCACCGAGGGGGCCTGCAGGGCCGGCATCACGCCGCGACGACCTGAGGTGGGCGCCGCCGGCATGGATTGCATCGACTGGACAGGCGCTGCGGATGCGCCCGCCACGGCCTGGGGCCTTGAGCCGGCCTTGCGTTCCCGGGCCGGCAGTTCGGGCGGGTCCTCCCGGAATAGACTTTCCTGCATGGCGCCAGCATAAGGGCTGGGCAGTCGCCCTGGGCTCCAGGGGGGCGCTTGCTACACTGGCGTGCTCCATGACCGATTCATTGCCCGTCCCGACGTCTCCTGCCTTCGCCGATGTCGGCCAGGTGGCGGTGCCCAGTTCGCCCGCTGACGAATACGCCATGCGCCTGGCCCTTGATCAGGCGCACAACGCCTGGTTGGTCGGCGAGGTGCCGGTGGGCGCGGTGTTGATGCGCCAGGGCCAGGTCATCGCCACGGGCTACAACCGGCCCATCACCACCCACGACCCCACCGCCCATGCCGAGATCGTGGCCCTGCGCCATGCGGCGCAGCTGCTGGGAAACTACCGGCTGCCGGAGTGCGAGCTCTTCGTCACGCTGGAGCCCTGCGCGATGTGCGCGATGGCCATGATGCATGCGCGGCTCAAGCGTGTGGTCTTCGCAGCCACCGACCCCAAGACCGGTGTGGCCGGCTCCGTGCTGAATCTGTTTGGTGAGCGTCAGCTGAACCACCACACCTGCATCCAGGGCGGTGTGCTGGCCGAACCCGCCGCCCAGCTTCTTCGGCAGTTCTTTGCCGAGCGGCGCGAGGCCGCCCGTCAGCGTCGCGAACTTCGCCGAGCCGCGACGGCGACCACGGACGAACCGAGCATCCCAGTAGGCGACGCCAGCCCACTGGATTTTTCACCCAAGGATTTCCCTAGCCTATGAGCCGCAGCCTGACCCTCTACACCCCCGCCGGCGTCCTGCCCCAGGCCCAACCCCTGCGGCGTGCCGCCAAGCGCCTGGGCGCTCTGGGCTTCGAGGTCAGCATCGACGAGGCCGCATTGGCGCGCCACCAGCGCTTTGCAGGTGACGACGACACCCGTCTGGCCGCCCTGCATCGCGTCGCGAAATCCGCACCCTCGGTGGCCATGGCCACGCGGGGCGGCTATGGGATGACACGGCTGCTGGACCGCATCGACTGGCAGCTGCTGGCGCGCAGCGTGGAGCAGGGCACACGCTGGGTGGGCTTGAGCGACCTCACCAGCCTTCAACTGGGCTTGCTGAAGCATGCCAAGGCCGTCACCTGGGCCGGGCCCATGGCCTGCGAGGACTTCGGCCGGACGGAAGAGGAGGGCGGTGTCGATGACGTCACCCAGGACTGCTTCCTGGAGGCCATGCATGGCGAGCTGGAGGCCATCGGCTTCCGTACGGAGGTCGGCTTTGACGGTCTGGAGGCCCGCGGCACGCTGTGGGGCGGCAATCTGAGCATTGTCAATTCGTTGCTGGGCACGCCGCATTTCCCCAAGGTCAAGGGCGGCATCCTCTTCCTGGAAGACATCAACGAACACCCCTACCGCGTCGAACGCAGCCTCCTGCAGTTGCTCCAGGCCGGGGTACTGGATGATCAGAAGGCCATCATCCTGGGTGATTTCGGGGGGTGGAAGAAATCACCGCTGGACCGGGGCTACACGCTCAAGTCTGCCGTGGAGGCCCTGCGGGCACGCACCCGCACGCCTATCCTGACAGGACTGCCCTTTGGCCATGTCCGGACCAAGGTCTGTCTGCCGGTGGGTCATCGGGTGGATCTGGTCGTGCAGGGGCGCGATGTGATCGCTGCCTGGGGGCACTGAGGCCAAGCCGGGAAAGACGCGCGCAACAGTTCGCAACGGGCCGCCTTTCGAGGCGGCTTTTTTGCATCTGGGGGGGCTGCAAGCCCGCCCTTCTTGTCATTCTCTAGTCAAAAGTAACAGGCTGTCGTTCTGGAATTTCTCTTCAAGTCAAGGGCGCTGACCCGAGTTTTAGCGGGAGTCGTTGCTGCGAAGCTTCGGGGGATGCCCCGCATACAGGTTGGAGCAACCCTTCTTGACAATCGCTCCGCTAGCGCCCTGAGCGTGAGTTTTGGCATCGGGCAAAAGCCATATGCCGTTACCCGTTTCAATTCATCGATTGAAGGAGAGATTTCCAATGACGAACAAACAGTACCGTTCCGTGGGGCGCCTGAGCCTCATGGCTCTGGCCGTCGGCATGGCCCTGGGCTCGGGGCAAGTTCACGCCCAATCGAACGCTAGCGGCCAAGTCTATGGCGAGCTGAGCCAGTTCCAGGGCGCCACCGTGCTGCTCGAAAACCTCGCCACGGGTGCTAAGCGTACTCTGGTGCCGGGTGCTGACGGCCGCGTCGTCGCCACCAACCTGCCCGTCGGTTCCTACCGCGCCACCCTGATCCAGGGCGGCAAGACGGTGTCCGTGCTGGACAACGTCGAGGTCCGTATCGGTCAAGGTACGGCTCTGGCCTTCGGTACCCGCATGGAGACCGTGACCGTGACCGGCAGCCGCAAGGTGGTTGACACCTCGACCGCCGACGTCGGTACCAGCTTCAATGCCCAGCAGCTGGCTGCCCTGCCCGTTGCTCGCAACCTGAACTCCATCATCCTGCTGGCTCCCGGCACCACGGAAGCCGACTCGCGTTACTCTGGTGGTATCAGCATCGGCGGCGGCGCTCCGTCCGAGAACGCCTTCTATATCAACGGCTTCCCCGCAACCAACCCGCTGACCCAGCTGGGCAGCGCGGAATTGCCCTTCGGTGCCATCGCTGACGCCCAGGTGCTGTCCGGTGGTTTCGGTGCCCAGTACGGCCGTTCCATCGGTGGCGTGATGAACATCATCACCAAGTCCGGCACGAACAACTGGGAAGGTGGCATGACCTATTCGGTGATGCCCAATTCCTTCCGCAACAGCACCATCGATCTGCATTACGCCACCACTGGCGCTGTTCCCAACTTTGACAACCAGCTGCGCCTGCGTCGCTCGGGCAACACCCGTACGGAATACAACTACGGCGCCTATGTCGGCGGTCCCATCATCAAGGACCGGCTGTTCATGTTTGCCGCCGTGGAAAAGCGCGAGATCCGCACGGAAACCGTCAATGTGACCGCCCAGGCCAGCCAGGCTACCGCCAACCTGATCGGTTTCACCAAGAACCAGAACAACACCCTGCGCGCCCTGGGCAAGCTGGACTTCAACATCACGGACGAGCACCGTGTTGACCTGACGCTGATCCGCGACAAGCCCGAGATCACCACCGATTTCTACGGCTACAACTACACCACCGGCGCAGTGGGCACGAACCGCAACTTCCAGGCTGTCTACAACAACGTGGACAACCAGACGGCTCAAGGCGCTGACATCGGCGTGCTGCGCTACACGGGTGAGCTGACCAGCGACTTGTCACTGGTGGCCCTGGTCGGCAAGAGCAAGACCAAGCACACCAATGTGTTCAATGGTCCCGGCACCGACATCAAGGGCGTTGTCTTCAACCCCAATGCCGCTGGAGCAACGCCGCCCGGCATGACCATCCCTACGCTGAACCCGATTGGCAATGCGCAGGTGCTGAGCCCGCATTCCGAGGACACGGTCAAGAGCTTCCGTCTGGATTTGGAGTACCGTTGGGGCAAGCACACCATCAAGGCCGGTGTGGACAACAACAAGCTGTCCTCTGCCAACGCTGGCGTGACCCTGGCCGGTGGTTCGACCATCCGCTACATCAAGACCTCGGCCGCCAACGCAGCCAACACGGCCTTCCAACCCCTGGGTGGTTCGTCTGACAAGGTCTGGCTGGCTGATCCTTCCCACGGTCCCCTGGCTGCTCAAGGCTTCTACGGCCGCGAGGAGATCTTCACCACTGTGACCGATGCCTACTCCAACCAGTCGGCCCAGTACATCGAAGACACCTACCAATTCAGCAAGGGCCTGTCGGCCACGCTGGGTCTGCGTCGCGAGTCCTATGAGAACCTGAACGGCGATAAGGAAAAGTTCCTGGAAATGAAGAACCAGACGAATCCTCGTCTGTCCATCGTCTGGGATCCGATCGGTGACGCTTCGACCAAGATCTACGGTAGCGCCGGCCGCTATTCGATCCAGATCCCGACGCACATCGCCGTCCGTGGCGCCAGCCGCTCGACCTTCACCCGTGAGCTGTTCACGTACACCGGTGTGGATGCCAATGGCATGCCCACCGGCCGTATCAACATCGCGCGCCCCTACTCGGCCAACAACGAGTACGGTCAGGCGAAGGACAGCAAGGTGGTGTCGGCCATCAACATGAAGCCCTCCTACCAGGATGAACTGACCCTGGGCTTCGAAAAGGCCCTGGCCACCGACTACCGCGGCAGCGTGAAGTTCACCCATCGCTCCCTGAAGAGCACCATCGACGACACCTGCGACGCGGTTCCGTTCGAACGGTGGGCGGAGCAGAACAAGGTGGATGTGTCTGACTGGGATGGTTTCGGCTGCGCCAGCTTCAACCCGGGCGCCACCAACACCTTCCTGGTTGACTTCAAGAGCGCCAATCCTGCCAAGGCGCGCAAGGAGTACACCACTGTCACCCTGACCGCCGCTGACTTCAATCTGGACAAGCCCAAGCGCACCTACACTGCCTTGGACTTCACCCTGGAGCACCCCTTCCGCAATGGCTGGTATGGTCGTGTGACCTACACGCTGTCCAAGAACAAGGGCAACACCGAAGGTCAGACCCTGTCTGATGTGGCGCAGACCGATGTGGCCGCAACCCAGACCTGGGACCACTGGGAGCTGATGAAGCTGGCTGATGGCTACCTGCCCGGCGATCGTCGCCACATGCTGCGTGCCAATGGTTTCATGCAGCTGGGCTCGCAGTGGGAGGTGGGCGGTACCGTGTCCATCCAGTCGGGCCGTCCGATCAACTGCCTGGGCTACTATGCTGAAGGCGGCATCACCCCGATCGATCCGGTCGGCTACGGTTCTTCGTACCACTATTGCGATGGCAAGCCCGCTCCGCGTGGCACGGCTGGCCGCACCCCCTGGACCCAGCGTCTGGACGTGCGAGTCACCCACAAGCCGAAGTGGGCTGAAGGCCTGGAGCTGTCCATGGACATCTTCAACGTGACCAACCAGCAAGTGGTGCAGAACGTCATCGAGACCTACAACGGTGCCGATGCGAAGACGAAGAGCCCCGACTACGGTCGTCCAATCAGCACGACCACTCCGCGTCGCTTCCAGTTCACTGCGACCTACAACAAGAAGTTCTGATCAACTTCTAAGCTCACAGGGCGGCCCGAAAGGGCCGTGCTTGAGTCGGCCCCCTGCTTGCCAGGGGGTTTTTTTTTGCCTGGGCGATCAGCGGCGCTGTCATGCCGCCATTCCCCTCTTGCGGCTGTAAGTTTTCCGTCGATGTTGCAACGAACTGCTACGTTTTTGCGCTCCACGACCCCTTGGTTTAGCCGTTCGGCGTGAAGACCAGTAAAATACCAATCGCACTTGACAGGTAAGGAAACGTTGGAATCCGCCTAGCAGTGCACAGGCGCTTGCAAGCTCCGGGTAAGCCCGAACCAGTCTAGAGAGGGCTCTCGCGTATCATTTCGCCTCTTTCGCATGTCCGCGGCGCACTTTGCGCGCGTGTGCCGGGAGTTGCGGTAACCAGCTTGAGGCCTGGCCTGGGCTGCTTGCTGATACATTGCCGGTCCTGCGTTGAGTGCGGCAGCAGGTGCTTTGGAGACTGGGTGTCTGCTGTTGGAGTGGGGGTCCGAAGGGACTTTCCCGTGTGGCGCCGCTGAGCGGCGCGTGTTGCAGAGTGTTACGAAGTCTTTTGAAGGAGCGCGCATGAACTTTGCGCAGGAGAACAACAGTTCGTCTCGGCTGACGGGCTTCGGTGTCGTGGTGTTGATCCACGTGCTGATGGCCTATGCCCTGGCGAGCGGGTTGGCGAAGAAGGTGGTCCAGGCCATCGCGCCGATCGAGACCAAGGTCATTGAAGAGGTGAAGAAGCCGCCGCCTCCGGTCGAGAAGGTGGTTCCGCCGCCTCCTGACATGAAGGCTCCGCCGCCCCCGTTCATCCCGCCTCCTGAAGTCCAGGTGACGGCTCCGGCTCCGGCCCCGACGATCTCGACCCAGTCGCAGACGCCGCCGCCCAAGGCCGACGTGCATCCGGCCCCGCCGCCCGCACCGGTCGCCGCCCCGGCTCCTGCGCCTCGCGTGGGTCCCAAGACCGCAGCCATGGTCTGCACCAAGATGGGCAAGCCGGAAGTGCCGTCCGTCAACTGGTCCGGCCGTGCCGAGTTCAAGGCCACGGCGACCGTGAAGGCCGGCCGCGTGGTCAGCGTCGAACTGGCTGTGATCCGTGGCGCCAGCGACCGCAAGGCTCAGCGCGCCATGCAGAACGCCATCTCCCAGGCACTGGCAGACACCTACGAGTGCCCCGGCGATCACGTGTTCGAACAGGACTTCGTGTTCAACATCGAATGATGAATTCGGGCCGCGCGCCCGATTCTCGACACAAGAGGGGCTGGCACCTGGCCCCGATTTCTCAACTGAACATCAGTTTTCTTTGCGTAGGAGTTGACTCCATGATCTCTCGTATCTCCGCCATGATCGCGGCAATCGCAGTTGCTGCGACCCTGGCCGTGTCGCCGATGGTTGCCCGCGCCCAGGACCAGAAGCCTGCCGAGCAAACCGCAGCTCCTGCTGAAGCCGCCGCTCCCGCTCCTGCCGCCGCTCCCGTGACTGAGAAGTCCACCGAGAACCCCTACAGCCTGGGCAACATCGTCGCCCACGGCAACGTGGTGGATCAGATGGTTCTGGCCATCCTGGCCGTGATGTCCATGGGCTCCTGGTACATCCTGTTCACCAAGCTGTGGGACACCACCAAGCTGGCCAAGGAAGCCAAGGAAGCTCGTGCCACCTTCTTCAAGAAGGCCAGCCTGCAAGACGGCATCAAGACCCTGAGCGAGACCGGCGCCATGCGCTACATCGCCCAGAGCGCCGTGGAAGCCTCTGATCACCACGAAGGTGCCCTGACCGAGAACATCGATCACAACACCTGGGTGACCATGAACGTCGATCGCGCTGTTGGCGAAGTCAACACCCGTCTGCAAGGCGGCCTGGGCTTCCTGGCCACCGTGGGCTCGACCTCTCCCTTCATCGGCCTGTTCGGTACCGTGTGGGGCATTCTGCAGGCCCTGACCCAGATCGGCGTGGCTGGCCAGGCTTCGATCGACAAGGTCGCCGGCCCCGTGGGCGCCGCACTGATCATGACCGCCATCGGTCTGGCCGTCGCTGTGCCTGCCGTGCTGGGCTACAACTGGCTGGTGAACCGCAACAAGGCCGTGATGTCCCAAGTGCGTGCCTTTGCCGCCGACCTGCATGGCGTCCTGATGGGCAGCCGTCAAGTCAAGCGCTAATCCAATTCATCCCGGAGTTCCATCATGGGAATGAACGTCGGATCCTCTTCCGGCGATGATGAAGTGGTCTCGACCATCAACACCACGCCCCTCGTGGACGTGATGTTGGTGCTCTTGATCATCTTTTTGATCACCGTTCCGGTGGTGACGCAGTCGGTCAATCTTTCCTTGCCCAAGGAAACGAACCTGGTCCGCGTCACCAAGCCGGAGAACATCGAAATTGCGGTCACCAAAGATGGCGACATCTACTGGGCGACCGCCAACGTGCCCGACACGGACGCGCTGTTCGAACGCCTGAAGAAGGTGGCCGTGCTGAATCCTCAGCCTGAGGTGCACATTCGTGGCGATGAAAAAGCGCGCTACGAGTCCGTCGGCAAGGTGATTTACACCTGCCAGCGTGCCGGCATCCTGAAGATCAGCTTCATCACCGAGCCGCCTGCGCGCGGTGGTTGAGGCAGGAGCACAGCATGGGAATGAATGTTGGTAGTTCGTCCAGTGGGGACGAAGCCGATGTGATGATGGATGTCAACACCACGCCTCTGATTGACGTGATGTTGGTGCTGCTGGTGATGCTGATCATCACCATCCCCATCCAGTTGCACTCGGTGAACATGAACATGCCGAACGGTGCGCCGCCGCCGGCCGTGGTCAAGGACCCGGTGGTGGTCGAGATCTTCATCGATTTCGACGGCACGGTGCTCTGGAACAACGAGCAGGTCGATAAAAACCAATTGGAGGCTCGCCTGATCGAAGCCGCCAAGCCCGGTCCCGATCAGCCCGAAGTTCACATCAAGCCGAACAAGCTGGTGGACTATGGCCGCGTGGCCATGGTGCTGGCAGCCGCTCAACGCCTCGGTGTGACCAAGATGGGCATCGTTGGCAACGAGCAGTTCGTCAAGTAAAACTTGCGTAGACTTCATGGACGCGCTGTCCGCAAGGGCCGCGCGTCTTTTCACGTCAGGAGATGAAACAATGAAAATCAAGGCACTGGCCACGGCCGCCGTCGGCGCCATGGCACTGGTTCTGGGTGCCGGCCCCCAGGGAGAGATCGGTTTCTCGCAAGCGAGCGCGCAGGCCGAGGGTGTTCGTCCTGAGATCGGCAAGCACCTGAAGGATGCCGGTGCGCTGATCAAGGCCGGCAAGTACAAGGAAGCGCTGGCCAAGGTGAAGGATGCCGAAGGCGTGTCCGGCCGCACGGCCAGCGAAAACTACCAGCTGGAGTACATGCGCGTGGCCGCCGCGTCGGGCGCGTCGGACACGGATTCCATGGTCAAGGGCTTTGAAGCCCTGAAGGCCAGCGGAAAGCTGGGCGCACAGGATCAGCTGCGCATGATCGAATCGATTGCCGGCACCTACCTGCGCAATCGGGACCACGCCAAAGCCTTGACCTGGGCCCAGCGCTACTTCAAGGAAGGCGGCAATAGCGCCACCATGAAGGAAGTGCTGTCGCAAGCGCAGTACCTGTCCGGTGATATGGCCTCCATCATCAAGGAGACCAGCGAGGAAGTCGCCGCCGACGAAAAGGCCGGTCGCACGCCCTCGCAGAACAAGCTGAACCTGCTGCTGAACGCCGCCATGAAGGCCAAGGACAGCAATACCGAAGCTTCGGCGCTGGAAAAGCTGCTGACTTACTACCCCCGCAAGGAGTTGTGGGCCGATGTTCTGAGCCGCGTGCAGCAGAAGCCCAGTTTCTCAGACCGCTTCTCGCTGGACATCTATCGCCTGAAGCTGGCCACGGGCAACTTCAAGGACGCCAATGACTACATGGAGTCCGCGCAGCTGGCGGTGCAGGCGGGCTTCCCTGACGAAGGCAAGCAGATCGTCGATAAGGGCTTCGCCTCCGGCGCGCTGGGGCAGGGCAATGACGGCGCTCGTCACAAGCGCCTGCAGGACCTGATCGTCAAGAAGGTGGCCGAGGCCAAGGCAGCCGCCGCGACGGCCGAAAAGGATGCGCAGGAGGCCAAGGACGGCAACGCCCTGGTCAACGTGGGCCTGGCCTATGCCTTCCGCGGCGAAGCCGCCAAGGGAGCCAAGCTGATTGAGCAGGGCATCGCCAAGGGTGGCCTGAAGCGCCCCGAGGACGCCAAGCTGTACCAAGGCCTGGCCTACTTCCAGGGCGGCGACACGACCAAGGCGCAAGCCGCTTGGCGTTCGGTGAAGGGCACGGACGGCGTGCAAGACATGGCTCGCCTGTGGAGCGTCTACGCCCGCAGCGCCAAGCGCTGATCCCCGGAAGTCTTCTTCCCAAGAAAAGCGGCCTCTCGAGGCCGCTTTTTTTAATGCCTGCGCTGACCAGAGCGTGGGGCAGGTCACTGCCTCAGGCTGCCAGCCAGCGCGACTGGCGCCGCCAGCAGCGTTAAGGCTCAGCGCGGAGCCAGTCGGATGGCGCCGTCCAGGCGGATCACCTCACCGTTGAGCATGTCGTTGGTGATGATCTGGTGCACGAGCTTGGCATAGTCATCAGGCCGGCCCAGGCGCGAAGGGAAGGGCACGCTGGCGGCCAGCGCATCCTGCACCTCCTGCGGCATGCCGAAGAGCATGGGCGTGCCGAAGATGCCGGGGGCGATGGTCATGTTGCGGATGCCGTTGCGGGCCAGGTCGCGGGCGATGGGCAGGGTCATGCCGACCACGCCGCCCTTGGAAGCCGCATAGGCGGCCTGGCCGATCTGACCGTCGTAGGCCGCCACGGACGCGGTGGAGATCATCACTCCGCGCTCGCCGGTGGCTTCGGGCTCGTTCTTGCACATGGCTTCCGAAGCCAGGCGGATCATGTTGAAGCTGCCAACCAGGTTCACGTTGATGACCTTCTGGAAGAGCGACAGGGCATGGGCGCCGTCCTTGCCGACCGTCTTGGCGGCGGGGGCGATGCCGGCGCAGTTCACCAGACCCATCAGCTTGCCCAGGCTCAGGGCCTTGGCAACGATGGCCTGCGCATCGGCTTCCTGGCTGACGTCCGCCTTCACAAAGGCGCCACCCAGTTCGGCTGCCAGGGCTTCGCCCTTTTCGACGTTCAGGTCAGCAATCACGACCTTGCCACCTTCACGTGCCAGCATGCGGGCCGTGCCTTCGCCCAGGCCGGAAGCGCCACCGGTGACGATGAAAACCTTGTTTGCGATGTCCATGCTTGTTGTCTCCTGAACAACTGACGTTAACGTAAACGTCAATTCTCCCGAAAAGAAAAGCCGCTGAACAGCGGCTTGAGGAGATTTTTGTGAGCGGGCTCAGGCCGACAGTGCGGCCATGGCACGGGCGGTGATCTCGTCCACCGTGCCCATGCCCTCGATGCGGCGATACTTCGGGGCCTGGGCGTCGCCCTGCGCGGCCCAACTGGAGTAATAGTCCACCAGGGGGCGGGTCTGGGCCGAGTAGACCTCAAGGCGCTTCTTGACGGTCTCTTCCTTGTCGTCGTCGCGCTGGATCAGCTCCTCACCGGTAGTGTCGTCCTTGCCGTCAACCTTGGGCGGGTTGAACTTGACGTGGTAAGTGCGTCCGGAGGCCACATGCACGCGGCGGCCGCTCATGCGCTCGATGATGGCCTCGAAAGGCACATCGATCTCCAGCACGTAGTCCAGCTTCACACCGGCGGCCTTCATGGCGTCGGCCTGGGGGATGGTGCGGGGGAAACCGTCGAAGAGGAAGCCCTTGGCGCAATCCGGCTGGGCGATGCGTTCCTTGACGAGGCCGATGATGATGTCGTCGCTGACCAGGCCGCCAGCGTCCATGACCTTCTTGGCGGCCAGGCCCATCTCGGTTCCGGCCTTGATGGCGGCGCGCAGCATGTCTCCGGTGGAGATCTGCGGAATGCCGAATTTCTGGCAAATGAAGGCGGCTTGGGTGCCTTTGCCAGCGCCGGGGGCGCCGAGAAGAATCAGTCGCATGGGGGTCCTCAATACTCAAGGGGGCGCACCTGCCCGGTGCTCCGACAAACTGCCGGGGAGAATATCACGCGCCAGCCTTCGCCCGGCTGACGTGATCCGGGCGGATCATGCGGTGTAACCCGAGGTTTCCGGCAAGCCTGGCTTGCGATTTGACGGCAGCGCCGGCTCAGACGGCGGCGCCGTCAGCGACCAGGCGACGGACCCGTTCGAGGTCCTCGGGGGTGTCCACGCCGGGGCCGGGCCGCGTGCTGCTGACATGCACGGCGATCCGCTCGCCATGCCACAGCACGCGCAGCTGCTCTAGGGCCTCGATCTGCTCCAGGGGGCTTTGCGCCAGTTGCGGAAAGCGGCGCAGGAAGCCGGCCCGGTAGCCATACAGGCCCACATGCCGCAGCACGGTACCGGGATGGGGCTGGGCACCGCCGCGTGGAGCGTCGCGCCACCAGGGAATGGGGGCGCGCGAGAAATACAGGGCATGGCCCGCCGCATCGCAGACCAGCTTCACCACATTGGGATTGGCGAACTCCTCGGCGTTGTCGATGCCATGGGCCACGGTGCTCATGGCGCAATGGGGGCGGCCCAGCAGCAGCTCGGCGCAAGCGCGAATCATGGCAGGGTCGATCAGGGGCTCATCGCCCTGGACGTTCAGCACGACGGCATCGTCGGCCAGGCCCAGTTGCTCCACGGCCTCGGCCAGGCGGTCGCTGCCGCTGGGATGGTCGGCCCGCGTGAGCAGGGCCCGGATGCCGTGCGACTCGCAGGCTGCGAGCACGGCTGGCGCATCGGTCGCGACCACCACTTGCGCCGCTCCCGCGCGGGCTGCTCGCTGCGCCACGCGCACGATCATGGGCAGGCCGCCGATGTCCGCCAGTGGCTTGTCGGGCAGGCGCGTGGAAGCAAGCCGGGCCGGGATGATGATGTGGAAGCTCATGCCGGCTCGGCTGGCTGGGCGCTGTCGGCCGGGGCGGCGTCCAGGGGGCGGGCCTCGTTCTCCAGCATCACAGGGATGCCGTCACGGATGGGAAAGGCCAAGCGGTCGGCATGGCAGACCAGCTCTCGCCGGCTGTCCTCGCGCAGGTGTTCCAGGGGGCCCTTGCAGATCGGGCAGACCAGCATCTCCAGCAGTCGCGTGTCCATGTTCAGCGGAGCAGGGCCTGCACGCGGTCGCACAGGGCCTGCTCGAAAGCAAATTCGGGCCTGAAGTCTAGCGCCACCACCCACACCTGGGTTTGACCCACGCGGGAGGGGGGGAGCTTGACGGCGTCCTTTTCCGTCAGCAGCAACTCGATGCAGTCCGCGGGCCAGGGCAGCGTGGTGAAGTCATGATGGTCCGGCAAGGGTAGGGGGCGAATGTCCAGGCCTTGCGCAGTCAGCATGTCGAAGAAAGCCTGGGGGCGGGCCAGGCCTGCCGCCGCCAGCACCGGGCGGCCCCGCAGGGCCGTCAGCGCCTCGGGGCGGGCCGGCTGGCCCTGCCACCACTCCTGCAGTCGAACGGCTCCAGCCAGGCGGCGGGTGCCCACATAGCCCGGCAGTGGCGTGCTGGGCTTGCCGCCGCTGTAGAGCAGCAGGGTGTCGTCCCGGCTGCCGGGCGGGGCGGGGAGCGGACCGGCCTGACGCAGCGGGCCGGCCGGCAGCAGGCGGCCATTGCCCAGCCCACGGTCGTCGATCACCACGATGCTCAGCTGGCGGGGCAGGCGCCAGTGCTGCAGGCCATCGTCGGCCACGATGAGGTCCAGCGCAGGGTATGCCGCCAGCAGGGCCTGTGCGGCGGCAATGCGGTCCCGGCCCACGGCCACGGGGCAGCGGCCGCGCAGGTGGATGAGCAGGGGTTCATCGCCCACCTCGGCGGCCGCGCTGTCGGGCTGGACGAGCAGCGTCCGGCTGTCATCGCGCCGACCATAGCCTCGCGACACCACGCCCGCGCGCCAGCCCTGTTTTCCGAGAACATCCAGCAGAGCCAGGGTGGCTGGTGTCTTGCCGGCGCCACCGACGATCCAGTTGCCCACGACGATGACGGGGCAGGGCAGGGGCAGGCTCTTCTTGAGCCCGGCGCGGTAGGTCCAGACCCGCAGGCGCAGCAAGGCCGCATGCAGGGCGCCAAAGGGGCGCAGGGCCTGGGCCAGCGCGTCGTTGCTCGTCCAGGCACGCTGCAGGCGGTCCTGCCAGCTCATGACGAGCCCGGCGCGATGAGGGCGAGCATCGGGGGCGCTCAGGGGCTGCCCGGGCCCTGGGCTGCAAAGGTCAGGCGGGCCAGGCCCACGCGACGGGCCGCGTCCATCACGTTCATCACTGACTGGTGCGCCGCGGCGGCATCAGCGGACACGGTGATGGTGGTCTCTGGATCGATGCCCTCGCTGCCTTGGGCGGCCTGCGCCAGGGCGGCCGCCAGCATCTCCACCGAGCGGCCTTCCACCACTTGGCGGTTGATGGCGTAGTGCCCGTCGGCGGAGACCGCCACGATGATTTCCTTGGGCCGGTCCTTCAGTTGGTCGGCGCTGGCTGTGGGCAGGGTGATCTGTAGCTCGGTGAACTTCGAGTAGCTGGTGGACAGCATCAGGAAGATCAGGATCACCAGCAGCACATCGATGAAGGGGATCAGGTTGATCTCGGGCTCTTCGCCCTGACGCTGGCGGAACTTCATCGCGAGCCGCCCTGTGAGATGCGCATCAGGTGGCTCAGCAGCGCGTCACAGGACTCCTCCATCTCCAGTACATAGGCCTCGATGCGGCCGCGGAAGTAGCGGTAGAACATCAGCGCGGGGATGGCGATGATCAGGCCGAAGGCCGTGTTGTACAGCGCGATGGAGATGCCGTGGGCCAGTTGGGCCGGGTTGTTGCCGCTGGGGCCCTGGCTGCCGAAGATCTCAATCATGCCCACCACGGTGCCCAGCAGGCCCAGCAGCGGCGCTGCCGTCGCGATGGTGCCCAGGGTGTTGAGGTAGCGCTCCAACTGGTGGATGGCGCCGCGGCCGGCCAGCTCGAAGGTCAGGCGTAGCTTGGTCTCGGGGATGCGGGGCTCCAGCACATTGGCGCGCAGGCCGGTGGCCAGCACTTGGCCCAGCAGGGAGCTCTCGGCCAGCTTGTTGACGACGTCAGCAGGCGGGATCTGTTGCTGGGTGACGGCGATCACTTCCTCGACCAACTTGGGCGGCGCGATGCGCTGCGGCCGCAGGCTGGCCAGGCGCTCGATGATCAGGGCCATGGCGATGATGGAACACAGAAGCAAGGGCCAGATTGGCCAGCCAGCGGCTTGTATGATCGAAAACAAAGGCTACCCCTCGACGGTTTCGCAGGTCTGCAGCAGCGAGGCTGCGCGCGGGATTATGGCGCGAAGCCACCCCGCCCGGACCCTGGTTTGCAAGTAGACGTGAGTCCCTCGCACAGGCGGGGCAGCGCGGCGGCGGTTCCGGGCCGGGGGGCAGGCAAGTCATCCACCGAGCCTGTGGATAACTTTGTGGGCAAACTGTCATCCGACGGCGGCAGAGCCCGTCAAATCGAGGTTTGGCTCAGATTGCCGCATTTTTGGGCAGGAAAAAGGTCTTGAAAAACAAGCGTTTATGTGTCTGTGACGCAGGCATGACAAGGCGAATGGTCCGCAAAGCCTTGATTGGCGCGGCTGTGGAGTTCTGGACCCGCATGGATATTGGGCTGGCGCATGGATGAGGGCTTCAAACCCGCATCGACACGGATGACGTGGACGGTGGGCGGCCTGGTACGGGCCATCGCGGACAGCCTCTCCAGCCGCTTCAGCAGTGTCACCGTGGAGGGGGAACTCTCGGGCTTCACCCGCGCAGCCAGCGGCCACTGCTACTTCAGTCTCAAGGATGCCGATGGCGGCAATGCGCTGCTGCGCTGCGCGCTGTTCCGGCGCACGGCTGCCATGCTGGACTTCCTGCCGGCGGACGGTCAGCGGGTGCAGATTCGCGGGCGCGTGGCCCTTTATGAGCCCCGCGGCGACCTGCAGTTCGTGGCCGAGGCCATGTGCCGTGCGGGCGCGGGCGCGCTCTACGAGCAGTTCCTGCGGCTCAAAGCCCGGCTCGAAGGGGAGGGGCTGTTTGACGCCGCACGCAAGCGCGAGCTGCCGGCCTATCCCAGTCGCATCGGCGTGATCACCTCGACCGCCGGGGCGGCCCTGCATGACGTACTGACGGCGCTGGCGCGACGGGCGCCGCAGGTTGAGGTCTTCGTCTACCCCAGTCTCGTCCAGGGTGCCGACGCGCCGGCCAGCGTGATGGCGGCCCTGGCTCAGGCCAATGTCCGGCGGGATGCCGAGCTGCTCATCCTGTGCCGCGGTGGAGGCTCGCTGGAGGACCTCTGGGCATTCAATGACGAGCGCCTGGTGCGCGCCATCGTGGCCAGCGAGCTGCCCATCATCGCGGGCATTGGCCACGAGACTGACATCACCCTGGCCGACCTGGCCGCCGACCTGCGCGCGCCTACGCCGACGGCCGCGGCCGAGCTTGCCGCGCCCTCGCGCCAGGAGTGCCTGGGGCAGTTGGCCCACCTGAAACAGGTGCTGCAGCGCCGGGTCCGGCGGGAGCTGGACACAGCGGCCCAGCGCCTGGACCGCGTCGCCCTGCGTCTGGCGCGCCCTGCCGAGGGGCTGGCTCGCCAGCGGCGCCGGGTGGTCCTGCTGGCGCAGCGCTGGGGTCAGGTCTTGCCTCGTTGGGAGAGCCTGCAGTCTCAGCGCCTGGCGCACTTGGCGCAGCGCCACCGCGCTGCGGCGCCCCAGCTGCTGCGCGGCAGTCAGCAGCACCTGGACGGCCTGGCCGCGCGCCTGGCAGCGTTGGATCCGAGGCAGGTGCTGGCCCGCGGCTATGCCTGGCTGGACGACGGCCAGGGCAGGGCGCTCACAACCGTGGACCAGCTGCAGGCCGGCCAGCAGCTGCGCGCCGTGCTGGCGGATGGCGAAGCGTCGCTGGAGGTGCTGTCCCTGGCGAGGTCCGGCAATGCCGGAGGATCACCGCCCCCTGTCAAGCGCCGTCGCAAAGCCACCAAAGACTGAGGCAGATCAAAGCGCCTGGATTGCCGAGGGTTTTGCAGGCTCTGCCTACAATGCTTCGGCACCGCAAGTGGCCATGCGCCCTTGTCCACATCCAGCGGGCCCTGGCTCCCCGGTGGGCCGCGGCCCCTTCC
This sequence comes from Mitsuaria sp. WAJ17, assembly GCF_014174515.1. GTDB lineage: Bacteria > Pseudomonadota > Gammaproteobacteria > Burkholderiales > Burkholderiaceae_C > Roseateles_B. The sequence continues at coordinate 108,819 of NZ_JACJUG010000009.1, read as the reverse complement.
TTCACCGACAACGAGAGGACTCACCATGGAACACACCCTGCCCGCCTTGCCCTATGCCAAGGACGCCCTGGCACCCCACTACAGCGCCGAGACGCTGGAGTTCCACCATGGCAAGCACCACAACGCCTATGTGGTGAACCTGAACAACCTGCAGAAGGGCACCGAGTTCGAGACCAAGACGCTGGAAGAGATCGTCAAGACCTCCAGCGGCGGTATCTACAACAACGCCGCCCAGATCTGGAACCACACCTTCTTCTGGAACTGCATGAAGCCCCAAGGCGGCGGCGCCCCCACTGGTGCGCTGGCTGATGCCATCAACGCCAAGTGGGGCAGCTACGACGCCTTCAAGGAAGCCTTCGTCAAGAGCGCCGTGGGCAACTTCGGTTCCGGCTGGACCTGGCTGGTCAAGAAGGCGGATGGCAGTGTGGACATCGTCAACACCGGTGCCGCCGGCACGCCGCTGACCACCTCCGACAAGGCTCTGCTGACTGTCGATGTGTGGGAGCACGCCTACTACATCGACTACCGTAACCTGCGCCAGAAGTTCGTCGAGACCTTCCTGTCCAACCTGGTCAACTGGGAATTCGCTCAGGCCAACTTCGCCTGAGCCCGGGCGGCGTCATCGCCGTCTCAGTGAAAGACCGGCCCCCGAGCCGGTCTTTTTTTGCCCGCACTGGCGGCACAATCCGGGGCTCCCTCCTGCAGTTAGTGGTGTGCCATGCGAGTGCTCCTGGTCGAAGACGATGCCGCCCTGGGCCTGGGCGTGGCCCGAGCCCTGGAGCGCGAGGGCTGGCAGGTGGACCTGCTGCAGGACGGCCGGGCCGCGCTGGCGCCGGGCCTGATGACCCAGTTCGACCTGGCCGTGCTGGACCTGGGCCTGCCCGGTGTTGATGGCATGAGCGTGCTGCGCGAATGGCGGGGCCAGGGCCTGAAGCTGCCTGTGCTGCTGCTGACCGCGCGCGATGAGCTGGCGGACCGCGTCAGCGGGCTCAATGCCGGCGCGGACGACTACCTCGTCAAGCCCTTCGACCTCAGCGAGCTGGTCGCGCGGCTGCGCGCACTCAAGCGCCGCGCCGAGGGCCGCACCAGCGACTGCCTGGTCCTGGGCGCCCTGAGCCTGGACCTGGCCCACAAGGAGCTGAGCCACAAGGGCGAGATTGTGCGCCTGAGCCCCCGCGAGTACGCCCTGACCGAGATGCTCATGCAGCGCCCCGGCCGCGTGGTCAGCAAGGATGCCATCGTGGCGCGGCTCTCCAGCTGGGAGGCGGACTTCAGCGAGAACTCGGTGGAGGTCTACGTCTGCCGCCTGCGCAAGCGTTTCGCGGAGCTGGGCGTGGTGATCCGCACCGTGCGTGGCTTTGGCTATGCCATGGACCAGGTGCAGCCGGGCGAGACGGTCGGTGTCGACGCCTGACAGCGCCGTGCCGCCCGCCGGCCCTCGCCGCGCCCGCAGCCTGCGGGCCCAACTGCTGAGGCCGCTGGCCTGGATCTGGTCCCTGGGCCTGGCTGTGGCCGCGTTCGGGGCCTATGAGCTGGCTGTGGTGGCCGGTGATGCCGCATTCGACCGCGGCCTGCAGGACTCGGCGACCGCGCTGGCGGGCAAGGTGGTCTGGACCGACCGCGGTCCGCTGCTGGACGTCAGCCGGCAGTACTTTGAGCTGCTGACCTGGGACCAGACCGAGCTCAGCAACTACGCCATGCTGGACGAGCAGGGCCGTGTGCTGGCCGGCGATGCCGCGGTACCGGCGCCGCGGCAGCGTGTCTCGCGCCGGGCCTTCGAGCGACCCCTGCTCTACAACGCCCGCATGGGGGAGGAGGCCGTGCGCGGCGCGCTGTTCTCGATCGCCTCGCCTATGCTGGACCGGCATGTCAGCATCATCGTGGTCGAGACCCTTCACAAGCGTCAGCGCCTGGTCCTGGACGTGCTGACGGTGATGGCCGTGCCGACCCTGGGCCTGGGCCTGTTGACCCTGTCTCTGCTGGCCTGGGGCATCCGGCGTGGCGTGGCGCCTCTGCGCGCGGTGGCGGCCGAGGTCGCGGGCCGCGAGCCCAGCGACTGGCGGCCGCTGGCCGTGCAGGGTGTGCCGGCCGAGGTGCTGCCCCTGATCGAGCGTATCAACAGCCTGCTGGCCAATGTGGAGGAATCCGTGGCCCTGCAGCGCCGCTTTGTGGCAGATGCGGCCCACCAGCTGCGCACGCCGGTTGCCGGCCTGCGCGTGCTGAGCCAGGAGCTGGCCGCGGAGCTGGGCAGCCAGGGCGGCGTGCCTGCCGGCCGGACCGGCCCGCTGCTGGAAGGGTTGCAGCAGTCCAGCGAGCGCATGGGCAAGCTGATCGCCCAGCTGCTGACCCTGGCCCGCGCAGAGGCCGCACTGATGCAGCTGCAGGGCGTGGAGCCCATGGCCCTGGGCCCGCTGATCCATGAGGCGGTGGAGCCCATGGCGCTGGAGGCCGTGCGGCGCGGCAGCGAGATCCAGCTGCAGCTGGAGGAGCCGCCGGAGCGGCCGCTGGAGGCGCGGGCCCATGCCCTGTGGCTCAGCGAGGCCATCAGCAATGCGCTGGACAACGCCCTGCGCTACGGCGGGCGTCACATCCGCGTGCACCTGCAGGCAGAGGACGGCTGGGCCTGTATCCGCATCAGCGACGATGGGCCCGGCGTGGCTGCGGCGGACCTGCCCCGCCTGGGTCAAGCCTTCTGGCGAGGCGAGCGGGCTGATGTGCAAACCCAGGATGGCACAGGCTTGGGCCTGGCCATCGCCCACGACATCATCCGACGCCTGGGCGGACGCTGGGAGGTGCGCAGCCGGCCGGAGTTCCCGGGCTTGGAGCTGGTTTGGCGCCTGCCCCTGGTCTGATGGGCGAGACGGCCGGCTGTACGCAATGCGGCCAGTCCCTGGCGGGGACCACTGTGGCGTTCGTGAGGAATCCATCGGTCGGCTTGATATAAGTCATGTCCACCTTGGCTGGTTTGGCTAGATTGGGGGCCTGACGGATTCCGCCGGAGTCCGTGCCCTACAAGCCCAGAGCAGGACATCCGCCGCCCATGAGCGCCATGCCGATCGCCGCCGCATTGCCCTCGCCGGAAGGTGCGGCTGCTTCTGCGCCCCTTGCGCCGGCGGCTGCCTGCGATGACGCAGCGCAGCTGGATCGTTATACCGAGTGGCTGGACCACGGCGGTCGCCGCCTGGGGCGGTCCCAGCTGCAACTGGCGGGCATGCACTGCGCTGCCTGCGCCGGCATCATCGAACGTGCCCTGATGGCCCAACCTGGCGTGCAGGAGGCGCACGTGAACAGCGCCGCTGAGCGCCTGCAACTGACCTGGGACCCGGCCCGCACGCAGGTCTCGCGCCTGATCGCCGCCATCGAGCGCACCGGCTATGGCGCAGTGCCTGATCTCGCCGCGCCCGCTCGCCAACTGCGCGAGAAGGAGCACCGGCAGGCCCTGTGGCGCCTTTTCGTGGCCAGCTTCCTGATGATGCAGGTGATGATGCTGGCCACGCCCATCTACGTGGCCGGCCCTGGGGACATGGCGCCCGACCAGCGCAATCTGCTGCAGTGGGGCGAGTGGGTGCTGAGCCTGCCGGTGATGCTGTTCTCGGCCGGCCCCTTCTTCAGCGCTGCCTGGCGCCAGATCCGCAACCGCAGCCTGGGCATGGATGTGCCAGTGGCCCTGGGCCTGCTGGTGACCTTCGTGGCCAGCAGTGGTGCGGTCTTCGACCCGGCGGGCCTCTTTGGCCACGAGGTCTATTTCGATTCCCTGACCATGTTTGTCAGCTTCCTGCTGGGCGGTCGCTACCTGGAGCTGCGCGCGCGGCACAAAGTCGCCCGCTCCCTGGAGCTGGCCGGCGAGCGCCTGCCCGAGCTGGTGCAGCGCCTGCAGCCGGATGGTCAATACCAGACGGTGGGGCTCTCCGAGCTGCGGGTGGGCGACCGGGTGCGTGTGCTGGTGGGGCAGGCCTTCCCGGGCGATGGCGTGCTGATCGAGGGGGTCACGGCGGCCGATGAATCCCTGCTGAGCGGCGAGTCCCTGCCCGTAGGCAAGGCATCGGGTGACGAGGTCGTGGCAGGCAGCCTGAACCTGCAGGCGCCCGTGCTGATGTCGCTGCGCGGCCTCGGGGCGGACACCCGCTACGAATCCATCGTGCGACTCATGCGCAGCGCGTTGACGCAGCGGCCGGCCCAGCTGCGCCTGGCCGATCGCGCAGCCGGACCCTTCCTGTGGGGCGTGCTGGTCCTCGCGGCAGGTGCGGCCGTGGCCTGGAGCTGGATCGATCCCTCGCGGGCCGTGTGGGTGGCGGTCTCTGTGCTGATCGTCACCTGCCCCTGCGCCCTGTCGCTGGCTGCGCCCTCGGCCTGGCTGGCGGCCACGGGCCTGCTGGCGCGGCGTGGCGTGCTGCTGTCCCGTCTCGACCTGCTTGAGACCATGGCCCAGGTCGACACTGTGGTGATGGACAAGACGGGCACGCTGACGGAGGACCGCATGCGCCTGGGCAAGACCTGGCCCCAGGCGCCGGATGCCGAAGTGCTGCAGATGCTGCAGGCCCTGGCCGGCCAGTCCCTGCATCCCTATGCCAAGGCGGCCCTGGAGGCGTGGGCGCCGATGGCAGGCTCCGCGGTCCTGCATGAGCTGCGCGAGCATCGTGGGCAGGGCATGGAGGCCCTTGATGTGCAAGGGCGCCGCTGGCGCCTGGGCGCCGCCGGATGGGCGGCCCCAGCGCGTGTGGAGCTGCCGTCGGCGCAGCTGCTGCTGAGCTGCAACGGCGAGGTCCGCCTGGCCCTGCAGTTCGAGGAGACCCTGCGGCCGGATGCCGTGGACGCGGTGCAATCGCTGCGCTCCCTGGGCCTGCGCGTGGAGCTGCTGTCGGGCGACCGACCCGAGCGCGTCGAGGCCGTCGCGCTGGCCGCGGGCATTGCGCAGGCCACCGGCGGTGCCAGCCCTGAGGGCAAGCTGGCGAGGGTCGAGACCCTGCAGGCGGAGGGCCGCAAAGTACTGATGCTGGGCGACGGCGTCAACGATGCACCGGTGCTGGCGCGGGCCGACGCCAGCGTGGCCATGGGGCAGGGCGCCCTGATCGCCCGCACGCAGGCCGATGCCGTGCTGCTCTCGGGGCGTCTGTCCGAGCTGGCTCGCATGCGCGCGCTGGCCCTCAGGACACGCCGCGTGATCCGCCAGAACCTAGCCTGGTCCGCGCTCTACAACGCCGCTTGCATCCCGCTTGCCCTGGCAGGCTGGCTGCCTCCCTGGGCGGCAGGCATCGGCATGGCCAGCAGCTCGCTGCTGGTGATTCTTAACGCCCTGCGCCTCGCGCGGGATAGCAAGACCTGACCCCGCGGGGCAGGGTGCATGACATGGACATTCTCTACCTGCTGATTCCGATGTCGGTGGTGCTGGTGCTGCTGATCGTCGGGGTGTTCGGTTGGGCCATCAACAGTGGCCAATTGGACGATCTGGAACGCGAAGGTGAGCGCATTCTGGATGAGGAATCCCAGGGGGTTGATGGCGATCAAGCCATGAACAAAGTAATCCCCTAAAAATCCCGGGGTCAATCAAGTGTGAAGGAGCACGTCAATGGCAAGTGTCGCTCAGCCGGCCGGGCCGGTTTATGAGGACGGCGTCGTACGAGCGTTTGCGCTCGCAGCCGTCCTGTGGGGCATCGTGGGCATGCTGGTGGGGGTGGTCATCGCCGCCCAGCTGGCTTGGCCCGAGCTCAACCTCGGAATTCCCTGGCTCAGCTACGGCCGATTGCGGCCTCTGCACACCAACGCGGTGATCTTCGCGTTCGGCGGCTGCACGCTGTTCGCGACGGCCTATCACGTGGTGCAGCGCACCGGCCAGACGCGCCTGTTCGCGCCCGGCCTGGCCTGGTTCACCTTCGTCGGCTGGCAGTTGGTCATCCTGGCCGCCGCGCTGACTCTGCCGATGGGCTTCACCTCCGGCAAGGAATATGCTGAACTGGAATGGCCCGTTGACATCCTGATCACGCTGGTGTGGGTGTCCTTCGCCATCGTGTTCTTCGGCTCCGTAGGTATCCGCAAGATCCGCCACATCTACGTGGCGAACTGGTTCTTCGGTGCCTTCATCATCGCCGTCGCCCTGCTGCATCTGGTCAACAGCGCCGCCATCCCGGTGAGCCTGTTCAAGAGCTACTCGGCCTACGCCGGTGTGCAGGACGCCATGGTGCAGTGGTGGTACGGCCATAACGCCGTGGGCTTCTTCCTGACCGCAGGCTTCCTGGGCATGATGTACTACTACATCCCCAAGCAGGCAGGCCGTCCGGTGTACAGCTACCGCCTGTCCATCGTGCACTTCTGGGCCCTGATCTTCACCTATATGTGGGCGGGCCCCCACCACCTGCACTACACCGCGCTGCCCGACTGGGCGCAGTCGGTGGGCATGCTGTTCTCGCTGGTGCTGCTGGCTCCCTCCTGGGGCGGCATGATCAACGGCATCATGACCCTGTCGGGTGCCTGGCACAAGCTGCGTGACGACCCGATCCTGAAGTTCCTGATCGTGTCCCTGTCGTTCTACGGCATGTCGACCTTCGAGGGGCCGATGATGTCGATCAAGACGGTGAACGCCCTGAGCCACTACACGGACTGGACCGTCGGCCACGTGCACTCCGGTGCCCTGGGCTGGGTGGGTCTGATCTCCATGGGCTCGCTGTACCACCTGATCCCGCGCATGTTCGGCCGCACCGAGATGTACTCCAAGCGCGCCATCGAGCTGCACTTCTGGGTCGCAACGCTGGGCATCGTGCTGTACATCGCGGCGATGTGGATCGCCGGCGTGATGCAGGGCCTGATGTGGCGTGCGGTCAATCCTGACGGCACCCTGGTCTACACCTTCGTCGAGAGCGTCAAGGCCACCTATCCCTTCTACGTCATTCGTCTGTGCGGCGGTCTGCTGTACCTCGGCGGCATGGTCATCATGGCCTGGAACGTCGTGAAGACGGTCGGCGTCGGCAAGGTGCAAGCGCAACCCGTCCCCGCTGTGGCGGCTCACGCCTGAGGCATGGGAGAAAGCAACATGGCTAACAACAATCACGCCGTTTCCGGTCACGAGAAGATCGAGACCAGCAACTTCCTGATGATCGTGCTGGTGCTGCTGACGGTGGTCGTCGGCGGCATCGTGGAAATCGTGCCGCTGTTCTTCCAGCGCTCGACCACCCAGGCGGTCGAAGGCCTCAAGCCCTACACCGCGCTCCAGCTGGCTGGCCGGGACGTCTACATCCGCGAGGGCTGCTACAACTGCCACTCGCAGATGATCCGTCCCTTCCGTGCCGAGACCCTGCGCTATGGCCACTACTCGGTGGCCGGCGAGTTCGTCTACGACCACCCCTTCCAGTGGGGCTCCAAGCGGACGGGTCCCGACCTGCACCGCGTGGGCGGCAAGTACAGCGATGAATGGCATCGCATCCACCTGAACAACCCGCGCGACCTGGTGCCCGAGTCGAACATGCCGGCCTACCCGTGGCTCACCAAGGCCATGGTGGACCCGGCCGACATGGCGCCCAGGATGAAGGCCCTGCGCGTGGTCGGCGTGCCCTACACCGATGACGAGATCGCCAAGGCTGGCGAGGAAGTCAAGGGCAAGACCGAGATGGATGCCGTCGTCGCCTACCTGCAGGTGATGGGCACGGCCCTGAAGAAGTAAGGAGGCATCTCATGGACGTCAATGACCTCCGCGTCGCCTTCACGCTGTTCTCCATGGTGATCTTCCTGGGCATCGTGTCCTGGGCCTTCTCCAAGCGGAACAAGCAATCCTTTGACGAGCTGGGCGGTCTGCCCCTGATGGACGATCAGGCCGCCGGCGCAATCTCCTCCCAAGGAGGCCGCAATGAGTGACTTTTTCTCCAGCGGCTGGTCGACCTTCGTCGCAGCCGCCACCATCGCCGGGCTGGTCCTGTGCCTGGTGCTGCTGATCATCGCCAGCCGCCGCCGCGTGATGGCCGATGACAACACGACGGGCCACGTCTGGGACGTGGACCTGCGTGAGATGAACAACCCGCTGCCGCGCTGGTGGATGGGCCTGTTCGTGATCACGGTGGTGTTCTCGGGCATCTACCTGGCCATGTACCCGGGCCTGGGCAGCAGTGAGGGCAGCCTGAAGTGGACCAGCGTGGGCCAGTACGAGGCCGAGCAGGCCAAGGCCCGTGCGGCCCTGGAAGGCGTGTATGCCAAGTACAAGGCCATGGATGCCGCCGCCCTTTCCAAGGATCCGTCGGCCATGGCTATCGGCGAGCGCCTGTTCGCCAACAACTGTGCTGGCTGCCACGGCTCCGACGCCAAGGGATCCAAGGGCTTCCCCAACCTGACCGACAACGACTGGCTGTACGGCGGCGCTCACGAGACCATCGTGCAGACCATCAACGGCGGTCGCAATGGGGTGATGCCGCCGATGGCAGCCGCCGTCGGTGGCCCTGAGGACGTCAAGAACGTGGCCAACTATGTTCTGAGCCTCTCCGGCAGCCCGCACAACTCGATCGCTGCCCAGCTGGGCAAGGCCAAGTTCGGTGCCTGCGCAGCCTGCCACGGTCCGGACGGCAAGGGCAACCAGGCCATCGGCGCCCCCAACCTGACGGACAAGGTCTGGCTGCATGGCTGGGGTGAGGACGCTGTCGTTGCCATGATCAACAACGGCAAGAACAACGTCATGCCGGCTCACGCCTCGCGTCTGAGTGCCGAGCAAGTCCACGTGCTGGGCGCCTATGTGTGGAGCTTGTCGCAGGGCACCGCCGTTGCAGCCAAGTAAGTTCCCTCACGCCAAGGATTGATCCCCATGAGCAGTAGCAGCGATACCGTCCCGAGAGCTTCGTCTCCAGCCCTGCCGGGCGATGACGCTGCCCGCGAGATGGTGTCGCTCTACCAGGCTCAGAAGAAGATCTACCCCAAGGCCGTCAGCGGATGGTTCATCCGCTGGCGTTGGGCCCTGGTCTGGTTGACGCAGCTCCTGTTCTACGGGCTGCCCTGGCTGGAGTGGAACGCACGTCAGGCCGTCCTGTTCGACCTGGGCGCTCGGCGTTTCTACATCTTCGGCCTGGTCCTGTATCCGCAGGACTTCATCTATCTCACGGCGCTGCTGCTGATCTCGGCATATGCGCTCTTTCTCTTCACCGCAGTCGCCGGTCGACTGTGGTGTGGCTACGCCTGCCCGCAGACGGTCTATACCGAGATCTTCATGTGGATCGAGCGCAAGTTCGAAGGTGACCGTGCGGCCCGCATGAAGCTGGATGCCGCGCCCTGGTCCCTGGACAAGCTGCTGTGCAAGGGCGGCAAGCAGCTGGCCTGGATCGCACTGGCGTTCTGGACCGGCTTTACCTTCGTCGGCTACTTCACGCCCATCCACGTCCTCGGGGCGGAGGTGGCGGCCCTGGGTCTGGGGCCCTGGGAGCTGTTCTGGGTGCTGTTCTACGGCTTCGCGACCTACCTTTTCGCCGGCTACATGCGCGAGCAGGTCTGCAAGTACATGTGCCCGTACGCGCGCTTCCAGAGCGCCATGTTCGACAAGGACACGCTGATCATCAGCTACGACGCCGAGCGCGGTGAGCCGCGTGGCTCGCGCGGTCGCAAGATCGACATCAAGGCCGCGGGCCTGGGATCCTGCATCGACTGCAATCTGTGCGTGCACGTGTGCCCCACGGGCATCGACATCCGCAACGGCCTGCAGTACGAGTGCATCGGGTGCGCCGCCTGCATCGACGTCTGCAACGGTGTGATGGACAAGATGGGCTACCCCCGTGGCCTGGTTCGCTACGACACGCAGAACGGCCTCAGCGAACACCTCAGCCGTGCGCAGTTGATCCGGCGCATGTTCCGCCCGCGGGTGCTGATCTACTCCAGCATCCTGGTGCTGATCTGCGTGGCCCTGTTCTGGCACATGCTGACGCGCACGCCCTTCAAGGTCGATGTGGTGCGGGACCGCGCCTCGCTGGCCCGCCTGGTGGAGGACGGCTACATCGAGAACATCTATCGCCTGCAGGTCATGAACGCGACCGAGCAGACGCAGGCCTACACTGTTACCGCCGAGGGCCTGCTGGGCCTGGCGCTGACCCAGCCCTTGCGCATGAGCGTGGGTCCTGCCGAGGCGCGCTGGGTGTCCGTCGCGCTGCGCCTGCCGCCGCAGACGGCACAATCGGCGGGCGGTGGCGCCCACGAGATTCATTTCCGTATCGTCCGGGATGCAGGCGCTGGCGAAGTGCCCAGCCAACTGGTCGAAAAATCTACCTTTGTGGTTCCCCGCTAGGAGCGAGATATGGCTGACATCCAATCCTCTTCGCCCGTACCGCGCGCCTGGTGGCGCGAACGCATGATGTGGCTGGTGGTCGGCGGCCCCGCTGCCGTGGTGCTGGCCAGCTTCGTGACTCTGGGCGTGGCGCTCAAGCACCCAGATCCCGTGATCGAGACCCAGCAGCGTCTCTCCGCCGACAGTGCGGCTGACGGCCCACAGTCCGCGGCGCTCGCGCCGGCCATCGCGGCCCGCAACCATGCCGCCACCGGCGGTTCGGCGAGCGGCAAGTAGGCCCTCGCAGTCCATCGTGGAGGACGCCGGGATGGGACTGATTGGAGAGAAGCCGGGCCCTGCGCGCTGGGCCATGCATATCCTGTGGCCGGCCTTCGTGATGGCCGGTGTAACCGAGGCGCTGGTCTTTGCCCTGGTCGATCCCATGGACCTGAGCTGGTTTGGCCAGGCGCCAGTGCGGCTCAGCCGGGAAGCGATCTACAGCTTGAGTTTCCTGGCCTTCTGGCTGCTGATCAGCCTGGCCTCTGCCCTGACGATGCTGCTGGCGGCGCTGCCTGCCGAGCCGGCGCAAGAGCAGTCGCGACGCTGGCCTCACTGAGGGTCAGGTCTTGCCTTCACCCATGGGCTGAGCCGATTGCCGGCCTCCGTCCGGCGAGGTGGGCCGCACAAGAAGCAAAAAGCCCGCTTCACAGCGGGCTTGGTCAATGCCGAGCAGGCAGGGCGCTCAGGCACAGCGTGCTCAGGTGCAGTGCGCGGTGTTCACCAGCTTCTGCAGGCCGTCCTGGTTGAGGATGCGGATCTGGCGCTGCTTGACCTCAAGCAGGCCTTCGTCCTGGAACTTGGAGAAGGTGCGGCTGACTGTCTCGAGCTTGAGGCCCAGGTAGCTGCCAATTTCCTCGCGCGTCATGCGCAGTACCAGGGCCGATGCCGAGAACCCGCGGGCCTGCAGGCGCTGGGTGAGATTCAGCAGGAATGCAGCCAGGCGTTCCTCGGCGCGCATGGAGCCCAGCAACAGCATCACGCCGTGGTCGCGGACGATCTCGCGGCTCATGATCTTGTGGAACTGGTGCTGCAGGTCGGTGAACTCGCGGGAGAGCTCCTCGAGCTGGCTGTACGGAATCACACAGACCTGGCTGTCTTCCAGCGCCACGGCGTCGCAGGAGTGGCGGTCATTGCTGATGCCATCAAGGCCCAGAAGCTCCCCGGCCATCTGGAAGCCGGTGACCTGGTCGCGGCCGTCTTCCGAGGAGACGCAGGTCTTGAAGAAGCCCGTGCGGACGGCGTAAAGCGACTGGAAGGAGTCGCCGGTGCGGAACAGCGTGTCCCCGCGGGACACATTGCGGCGCGTAGCCACCAGGCTGTCCAGCTGGTTCAGGTCCGACTCGGACAGCCCGACGGGCAGGCACAGCTCCCGCAGATTGCAGCTGGAGCAGGCGACCTTGAAGGGCTCGATCTTGATCGGGGTCTGGGTATTCATAGGGCTCATTATGGGCTGGGACTGCCGGGGCGGCGAGGAGATGTCAATGGCCGCATCTGCTTCAGGGCAAACGTCCGGTCTGACGCTCCTCAAGGCTGTAGCCATTGTTTACCCGTGCCTGTTGATCAATCTTGATACAGGTCAATCAGTGCTTGTGCAGGCTTGGCACAGTGGCGGCATGGAAACCATCAACACTGCCGCCCTGCCGGGCATCACCGAGGATGTGCTGCGCCGCTTCGATGTGTCCGGTCCGCGCTACACGTCCTACCCGACGGCCGACCGATTCGTCGAGGCCTTCACTGTCGAGCAGTACAAGCAGGCCCTGAATCAGCGGGCCGACGGCGGTGTGGTGGGTGGTGGCGCGCCCCTGTCCCTCTACATCCATATCCCCTTCTGCGAGTCGGTCTGCTACTACTGCGCCTGCAACAAGGTCATCACCAAGCACCATGAGCGCTCTGCGGAGTACCTGGGAGTGCTGGTCCACGAGATGGACCTGACGGTGGCTGAGCTGCGCCGAACGCAGTCCATCTCCCAGCTGCATTTCGGCGGCGGCTCCCCGACCTTCCTCAATGACGAGGAGCTGACCGGCCTGATGGATGCCATCAGGCAGCGCTTCAAGCTCGCGCCTGGCGCCGAGGTGTCCATCGAGGTGGATCCCCGCACCGTCACCGAGGCCCGCCTGAAGCACCTGCGCCAGCTGGGCTTCAACCGCCTGAGCTTTGGCGTCCAGGACTTCGACCCGGAAGTGCAGAAGGCCGTGCATCGCGTGCAGAGCTACGAGATGGTCGAGAGCCTGATGCAGCAGGCCCGCGCCCTGGGCTATGAGTCCACCAATGTGGACCTGATCTACGGCCTGCCGAAGCAGACGCCGGAGAGCTTCCAGCGAACCATCCAGCAGGTGGCGACCCTGCGCCCGGACCGCATCGCCTTGTACGGCTACGCCCACCTGCCCACGCGCTTCAAGCCGCAGCGCCGCATTGATGCTGCCCAGCTGCCGGTTGCAGCCTCCAAGCTGACCATGCTGTCCACTGCCCTGAGCGGATTCGTCGGGCACGGCTACTCCTACATCGGCATGGACCACTTCGCGCTGCCCAATGACTCGCTCGCCGTGGCCAAGCGCCAGGGCCGCCTGCACCGCAACTTCCAGGGGTATAGCACGCAGCCGGACTGCGACCTGATCGGGCTGGGCGTGTCGGCAATCGGCCGGGTGGGCGCCACCTACAGCCAGAATGCCAAGACCCTGCCCGAGTACTACGACGCCATCCGCCAGGGCCAGTTGCCCATCCAGCGAGGCCTGGCACTCACCCGCGATGACCTGGTGCGCCGGGCCATGATCATGGCGCTGATGTGCCAGGGGCGGGTGGAGTTCGAGTCCATCGAGCTGGCCCATCTGATCAAGGTGCGCGAGTACTTCGGTGCCGAGCTGGAGCGCCTGGAGTCCCTGCAGGAGACCGGTCTGGTCGTGGTCGAGCCGGAGGCCATCCAGGTCACGCCCCTGGGCTGGTACTTCGTGCGGGCCGTTGCCATGGTCTTCGACCGCTACTTGCAGGCTGACCGCACGCGCGCGCAGTTCTCGCGCATCATCTGAGGGTAGAGTCCTCGCCATGGAAGCTGCCCTCGTCGGCTCTGCCCTGCTGATGGGGCTGGCCGGCACCCCGCATTGCGCCGTGATGTGCGGCGCTCCCTGCGCCGCGCTGAGCCAGGGCTCGCCGCGCAGTGTCGCGCATCTGGGCTTCCAGCTCGGGCGCCTGCTCAGCTATGGCGCTGCCGGTGCAGTGGCGGCGTCCAGCGTGTCGCTGATGGCGCATTGGGGGCAGACGGTGGCCCTCTTACGCCCCCTGTGGTTGCTGCTGCACCTGGGTGCGCTGGCCTTGGGCGTCTACCTGTTGTGGAAGGCGCGACAGCCGGCCTGGCTCTCTGCCCTGGGGCGCGAAGGCAGCCGTGATGGCGCGATTCCCGTTGTGGCTCTGGCTGCTGGCGGTCCCTCGCTCAGCACGCCGCGGCGCCCGCGCTGGCGTGCCGTGCTGGCGGGCCTGGGCTGGGTGGCCTGGCCCTGCGGCCTGCTGCAATCGGCCTTGCTGCTGGCCGCTCTGGCCAATGGCGCGCTCGGCGGTGCGGCGGTGATGGGCGCCTTCGCGATCAGCTCAGGCCTGGGCCTGGCCCTGGGGCCGGCCATCCTGTGGAAACTGCTGGGCCTGGGGCGGGCGGAAGAGGGCCGCGGCATGCGTTGGGCCACGCGCCTGGGGGGCCTGGGCCTGGTGCTCAGCGCCGGCTGGGCGCTGGGGCATGGCGTCTGGGCTCAGATCCAGGCCTACTGTGCCTGAATGCGGGCTTGCGCATCAAACAAGGCGTATCTGCGCTCATCTCGCGCTGGCGACTGGCGATTGCCGGTCTCCGGAAGCGTGGGTGCCTGCGTCGGTGCCCGTGTGCGCAGCGGCTCCGGATTCACTGCGGGTGAAACCGCATTGAAACGCCTGACTGCAAGGCGTATCAGGCCCATGAAAGCTCTGCTGGCATAGAATCGATTTCTTTATGGCGGCACCCCGCCGCATCCAACCTCGCGACTAGCGGAGACGACTACACATGTACCAACACATCAAGGTGCCCGAAGGCGGGCAGAAGATCACGGTCAACGCCGACTTCTCCCTGAATGTGCCCGATCAGCCGATCATTCCCTACATCGAGGGTGACGGCACGGGGTTTGACATCACGCCGGTGATGATCAAGGTCGTCGATGCAGCCGTGGCCAAGGCCTACGGCGGCAAGAAGAAGATCCACTGGATGGAGATCTACGCCGGCGAGAAGTCGACCAAGGTCTACGGCCCTGATGTCTGGCTGCCCGAAGAGACCCTGCAGGTTCTGAAGGACTATGTGGTCTCCATCAAGGGCCCGCTGACCACTCCCGTCGGTGGTGGCATCCGCTCGCTGAACGTGGCCCTGCGCCAGGAGCTGGACCTCTATGTCTGCCTGCGTCCGGTGCGCTACTTCAAGGGTGTGCCTTCCCCCGTGAAGGAACCGCACAAGACCGACATGGTCATCTTCCGCGAGAACTCGGAAGACATCTACGCCGGCATCGAATTCGAAGCCCAGAGTGACAAGGCCAAGAAGCTGATCGCCTTTCTGCAGAACGAATTCGGCGTCAAGAAGATCCGCTTCCCCGAGACCTCGGGCATCGGCATCAAGCCGGTCTCCAGGGAAGGTACCGAGCGTCTGGTCCGCAAGGCTATCCAGTACGCCATCGACAATGACAAGCCCAGCGTGACCATCGTGCACAAGGGCAACATCATGAAGTTCACCGAAGGCGGCTTCCGCGACTGGGCCTATGCCCTGGCCCAGAAGGAGTTCGGCGCTGAGCTGATCGATGGCGGCCCGTGGTGCAAGTTCAAGAACCCGAAGACCGGCAAGGACATCGTGGTGAAGGACTCCATCGCCGATGCCTTCCTGCAGCAGATTCTGCTTCGTCCCGCCGAGTACTCGGTGATCGCTACGCTGAACCTGAATGGGGACTACGTGTCTGACGCTCTGGCTGCGCAGGTTGGTGGCATCGGCATCGCCCCGGGCGCGAACCTGAGCGATTCCGTCGCCATGTTCGAGGCCACGCACGGCACCGCTCCCAAGTACGCCGGCAAGGACTATGTGAACCCCGGCTCCGAAATCCTGTCCGCAGAAATGATGCTGCGCCACATGGGTTGGCTGGAAGCGGCTGACCTGATCATCTCCTCGATGGAAAAGTCCATCCTGTCGAAGAAGGTCACCTATGACTTTGCCCGCCTGCTGGACGGCGCCACGCAGGTGTCGTGCTCTGGCTTTGGTCAAGTGATGATTGACCACATGTGACGACGTCGCCGGGTGTTTCCTGGCGTTGATACTGAAGCCCCGCGCTCTATGAGGACCGGGGCTTTTTTGTTGCCTAGTGTCGCCTTGGTGCGCCTCGCATCGCCAAGCAACGGGGCCATAATCGGGGCCATCTGGTGGGGCCATGGCCCCGTTTTGGGGCCACGGTGCGACACATCAACTACACGCTCAAGCCAGCGCAGATCGACAACGCGAAACCGGCTGAGAAGCCCTATGCGCTGACCGACGGCGGCGGGCTGATCATCGAGATCCTCCCGGGCGGGTCCAAGACCTGGCGTTACAAGTACCACCTCCTCGGCAAGCGCGAGAAGGTGACCATTGGGGCTTATCCAGCCATCGGGATCAAGGCGGCCCGGGACAAGCACGAGGAGCTGAGGGCGTTGGTCGAGGCCGGGCAAAGCCCGGCCAAGGCCAAGCAGGCGCAGGCGGTGGAGTCGCGCCAGGCTGCGGAGCGGGCTACGGCGTTTCGAGTCTTTGCGCAGCGCTGGATTGATGAGACGCTGTTCTATCGCTCGCCGACCTACCGCGCCCAGATCGTGCGCTGGCTCGACAGCTACGTCTACCCGGAGATCGGCGACATGGAGCTGGGCGAGGTGATGCCGGCCCATGTGCTGAGCATTTTGGAGAAGCGGCTGGACACGCCAACCACGGCCGATCGGGTGCGCGTGATCATCCAGCAGATCTACAACTTCGCCATCCGCAAGCTGCTGGTGACCACCAACCCTGCCACGCCGCTGCGTGGTGCAGTGGTGGTGCCGCCCAAGACACATGCGCCGCACCTAACGGCCAAGCAGCTGGGCGAATTCTGGCGGGTGGTGGACAAGCAGGGCGGGGCGCACGCATCCACCATCCTGGCCAGCAAGCTGCTATGCCTGACGATGGTCCGCAAGATGGAACTGCTGCGGGCCAAGAAGGCTGAGTTCGATCTGGAGGCAGGGGTCTGGGACATTCCCGCCGAGCGCATGAAGATGAAGCGCGTGCATCGGGTGATGCTGTCCAGCCAGGCGCTGGAGCTGGTGCGCATGCTGGTGCACTTCAGCAGTGGCAGTGACTACCTGGTGCCGTCGATCTTCAGGCGCGAGACGCACATGAGTGAGGTGACCCTCAACCACTTTTTCAAGCGCATGGATTTTGGTGTGCCCCGGTTCAGCCCGCACGGTTTCCGCGGGACTGCGGCGACGGTGCTGCGCGAACATGGCTTTGGCCGTGATGTGGTGGAGCTGCTGCTGGCCCACGCCGAGCGCGATGCCACCGTGGCGGCCTACTCACATGTTGAGCTGAACCCTGAGCGCCGGCGGGCGATGCAGTTCTGGGCCGACTTTGTGGACCGGGCGGCCGCTGGGGCTGAGGTGATCGTGCTGAGGGCGTGAAAAAAAATGCCGCCGATTGTAGAAAATAAGGGAAAACACCTATATAGTCACGCCAATGGTCGAACGGCTTGAAACGCTGCTCGATCAGAGGGCCTTAGCAAAGGCTCGGGCCGCAATGCTACGCGGCTTAAGGTGATGTCAGTACGGGCGTGTGAAGCAATCGGATCGCGAACCGCAGGGGCGTTAGCCCTAGAAAAAAACGCAGGGCGTTGCGCCAACTTGTGCTGACTGAGCTGAGATGCCCGAGACCATGCTAGCTAGGTCAACGGCTAGCGCCTGGCAAGGCGCGATACAAATGAGCCAACCTTCATCAGTTGGCGGATCCGCCGGCGTAAACAAGGTGAAAACCATGTTGAAGCTGACGTTGCAGTACGGGAAATTGAAGATCAATGTGGCTGTACCAGTCACATTGATTGCCTCAATCCTGATTTTGCTGCTATAGGAGTAAGGGGTGGGGCGAAAGCTCCACCCCCCAAACCGAACAGGGCTACATTGCGGGCGCAGGTTCGCGCTTCAGGCATCGGCAGCGTGGCCGATGTTGAGCACCTGCTCGATGGGCCACACCGTCGTCTTTTCGCCCAGCTTACGGCCCTCGGGCACGCGGCCGGCGGCGATCCACTTGTACCAGGTAGCACGGTTGATGGGCAGCAGGCCCGGCTGTCCGGTCTTGGTGTTGCGGCAGATCTGGGAGACGCGCAGCAGTGCGCCGGCGGGGTAGGTGATCTGGGTAGGGGGATTCATGCTGGGACTCCCGACTTGTCGAGGTGGACGGGCCAGAAGCGCCGGGTGCTGTCTGCTGGGATGGCATCGGCATGCCCGGTGGTGGCAATCATGTTCAGGGGGCGAGGGGTGGTGGCCAGGCGGGCGCACTCTGCCGCCATCTCGTTGACTCGGCGCTCGGACCAGTCAGCTGCTGCGATGGCGGTGGGGCGGTCCACCTGGTGGTCCAGCTGGTCCATGACCTCGAGGCCGATCTTTGCGAGCTGGTAATCCGGGCCGTCGAAGGCCACGCGGCCAGTGCGGCCGTAGCGGTTGACCAGGCGCTCTGCTAGGGCCAGCGGCTGGACCATCTCGTCGACGCCGAGGTCGAGCATCTCTGCCACCTTCGACCAGGTCAGCACGCTGCCGACCCAGCCCCACAGCATCGACTCCTGTGCCTCGCCGCGGGCAATGACGTCCAGGTTGGCCACGTGACAGAGGCCGAGATCGAGGCGCTGGTCGCGGGTCAGCTTGGGGCGCAGGCCTCGGTGGAGGCGGGCGATCAGCTCGGTCTTCGTCGGGCGCTGTTTCTTGGCCATGCTCAGACCTCCGCCGGTTCGGTTGCGCCACAGGTGGCATCGCTCGCGCCGGCGTCGCCGGCGCCCTCGTCAGCCCTGCCGGCGGAGCCGGCCTGGTCTTGACCCTCTTCGCAGGCGAGGTCCGCGAGCAGCGATTGCTGCCCAGCGGTCTCGGCCACCTCCCCCGTCGGCGCCTGCGCAGCCTCGGATGGGGTAGCGCCGGCCTCGAAGTCCTGCAACTTCGCGCCGCCGTTGATGGCCATGCGCAGCCATTTCGGCATGAGGCCTCGGCCGGACCAGGTCTCGCCGGTCTGGCTGTTCCGATAGCGGGCCGGGCTCTTGCTCTTGAACGGTGCCGAGGCGGGCTCGCCGGCGTTCTCTTCGACTTCGTCGTCCGCCCCCTCGTCAGCGCGCGCAGCAGTGGAAGGGGTAGGGGAGAGGGTTCGCGCCAAGTCGGAGCGGATCACGTCCTCGACCGCATGGTGATGCGGGTCAAGCGGGTCGATGGCGTAGGCCTTCGCGAGCTGGCGGCGCTGGTCGAGCTGCGTTTCCCGCTGAATCCATGCCTGGCGATCAATCGTCACCATGACCAGCAGGGACGCGAGCTCGTCTGCGCTCATGGCCATGACCTTTTCGACGCGCCACCTGTTGTCGTCGAGCTCGGCGTCTTGTGGCGCTTCCCAGCCGAGAACCTTCTCGGCGGGGCCGAAGTCGTCAGCCAGCTCGAGCTCAGTGAGCAGGACCCAGCGGAGTTCCTCTGTGGTCCGCTGGAAACCGGCGACGCGAGACATGGCTGCTTTGACGACCTCGCCCCAGGTGCGGTGCTCCATCAGGGCGCGATCGGCAGGGCTCATCGCCTCGAGCTCCGCCTGGTAGCGGGCGTCGTCCTCCCGTTGCTTCACGAGCCATGCGGGCGTGTAGACCTCTGGGGCCGGCTTCTTGGGAGCATCTGCGTTCTTGTCCAGCAGGGCCTCTGCCTGCTCATCGGAGATGCAGGTCAGAACGAGTCCGGGGACGTGGGGGTGGCCAATCACCGTGCGGGGGATGGGGTCCGGTGATGCTTCGATCAGGTCCTGGTACGAGAGCTCCAGGCCCATCAGGCTGGTCAAGCCCGACAGCTCAGTGACAACGGTGAAGCCGGTAGGGGCCATGTCTGCGCGGCTGACCAACAGGCCGCGGGCCTCCGCTGCGGGGATGGCTGCCCAGCCCTTGCTTGCAGCCTCTTCAAGTGCGGCCTTTTGCGCTGCCTCCGACTTGCTGCTGTAGCAGTCGGGGTTCGTGCAGACGCCTGCACCGCAGTCCTCGAGCAGGGCGGGCTCGTTGTCGCTCAGCCGCGGGCAAGCGTTGCATGAAGGGGTGTCCGGGATGAGGTTGATGGCGTCGCGGTCAAACGCGGCGTCGGCGATCTTGAGCCGGTATCGCGTGGACAGGATCTCCTTGACCCGGCGTGCAGGCAGCGCTGTGCGTCGATTGCTCTTGGTGGCCTCGTCCCAGATCGTCGTTGTGCAGTCTGTCAGAGCCTGGGCCTGCAGGGAATTCGGCAGCGTGGCCAGGTCCTTGGCGACCTCAGAGCCGATCACTCCCGTATCGAGTGCGCTGCGCACATGGTCGTGGGCGGTGGCCAGCTTGAGGCTCGCGAATACATAGCGACGGCTCTTGCCGGTGCGCTGCATCAGCTCTTCGATGCTCACGTTGTGGTGCCGGCGCAGCTCATGGAGGCTGTCGGCCTCTTCCATGGCTGTGACGTCCTCGCGCTGGGCGTTCTCGATCAGTTGGGCGACGCGGACCTCCTCGTCCGTCATCTCGCGGACAACCGCCGGGACCGAGGCCAGGCCGGCGATTCCCGCTGCACGGAAGCGACGGTGGCCAAAAACGACTTCGTGCGTGTGCTCGATGTCGGCCTGGGCAAGGGGGCGCGCGACGATCGGGGAATGGATGCGGCCCAGGGGCGGTCGCATGGTTTCCGCCAGCTCGTGCAGTGCGGCCTCGGAGTACTTCTTCCGGGGATTGAAGGGCGATTCGCGCAGCTGAGCGCGCGGGATGGTGAGGATGACCTCGGACTGTTCGATGTTCAGCATGGTGAGCCTTACTCGGTGCGCCAGATGCGCGCGGTGTTCGCGTCGAGCTGGCGGGTGATGAACTTGCGGTTGACGGTCTTGCCCCAGCGGCGGGCGCTGGCGACAAGGCGCTTGGCGGCCGCCGGCGAGCACTTGAAGCTCTGCCCCGGCGTCATGCGGGCGAAGACTGCGTCATAGACGAAGGACTTGGCGCCCGGGCCGCCTGGAGGGATGGGCACGCCGTCTTCGATCAGCAGGGACTCGGGTGAAGGCAAGGCGACCGGGCCCTTCGTGCCTTCGGCTGACGGCTGCTTCTTCTCCTCGAGCCACTTGTTGAAGGTGGGGGGCTCCGGCTGGGGATCGGGCACTGCCGCCGGCTCGATGAGCTTCGAGCCGGCGCGGATGACGCTCGTGCCGCTTTCATCCTTGGCGCGTGCCAGCAGCTGATTCGCGAAGCACGACGCCAAGAGCGCACTGATGCTGTGGCTGGACACGTCGTACTTCTGTGCGACGTCGCGCAAGCTCAGCTCTTCTTCGGGGTGGGCCCTGAAGAAGGCGCAGAGGCGGCCGGCGAGGCTGTCGGGCTGCGGGGTGTAGCTCATGCCGCCACCTGCTGATCCATGACGTCACGGAAGCTGACCAGGCACTGCTCGATGATCTTGCAGCGCAGCGCGGCGGCGTTCGTGTAGAACTGGCGCAGCGTCAGCGTGATCACGCCGAGGGTGTCCCGGGCGGGCAGCTGGCGGATCTCCAGATCCAAGCACCGGGCCAGGTCCCGCACATCAAACACGAACGTGCCGGCGACGTCGTTGGCGATGGCTCGCAGAAAGCGCGCGGGCTCTTCTTGGCCTTGCTCCTGCACCAGGTGCAGCTTGGTGATGCTGCCGTCGCGCAGCGGAAGTTCGTGCGACTTGGCCAGGATGGAATAGCGGCCCTTCTTGCAGAGGATGGCGTGATCAGTCATGGAGGCTCCCGGGGCGGGTAGGGTGGGGATCGAGGGGGATGACGTCGGCGACGTCTTCGAGCTTGAGCACGGCGTGGCCGTGGTCGGTGCGCGGGGTGATCCCCGCAGCGGAAACAATGACGGTGGTGCCGCGGCGGAGCAGGCGCTGCTTGGCCTGGGCCGCGAGGTGCTGGATGGGCTGAGTGCCGTAGTCTTGCGTGACGGAGAAGGGGAAGCCCTTGCCACCCTTTAGCGTCATCAGCAGGAGCGCGTGAGGCGCTTTGCCTGCCGTGTAGCGGAGCTCAGCATCGCTGACCAGTTCTCCGGTGATGCGGATGCTCATTGCTGCACCCCGGCATGGGTGTTGGTCAGCACGCAAAGGGTGCCGTCGATGCTCAGGCCCAAGCGGCCGGTGCCTTCGGCCTCCATGCGCTCGCCCAGCTCAATGGTCTGCTGCCAGCGGTAGTCGAGCGCATCTTCGGCATCGGCCAGGCGGCGCTGCAGGTCGGCGATCAGCTGGTCCTGCTCGGCCAGGCGCTCGCCCTGCTCGCTCACAACCCCGCGCAGGTGGCGCAGCTCGAGACGCTGCAGCCGAAGCTGGATGCGGCGGGTGTCGGCGGTGTGGCGGGCGCTCATCGCGGGGCCGCCATTTGATTGAGCAACTGCTCGCGATGTGCCTGCAGCTTCGTCATGCGCTCGCGGTCCTCGACGCGGCGAGCTTGCAGCGTCGGGCTCTTCAGATAGAGCCGCCGATTTATTGCAGCTAGGCGGTCGTCAATCTCGATGTTGAACGACAGCTGGTCGATCTCGGCTGTGAGCCTGCGTACCTCGGCTTCGAGGGCATGCTCACAGATGCTCCTGTGCAGACGCCTGCACAGCTTGACGATCGCTGCCAGTAGCGCCTTGCCAGGCGCTGTGGGCGACTTGGTGACTGTCTGCTGAAGGTCCATCGCAACCCCTTGGTGTGGTGGTGATGGCGCGAAATATCACATACGTGATTTGTGGTGTCAACACGAACGTGATTGTTTGGGCAAAAAAAAGAGCCCGGGTTGCGGGCTCTGTGGTCTGCCGGCCCCGTTGGGCCTAGTCATTCATCACATTGTCGGGAGGGGGCCGGGGGTCGGGCCGGGAGTCGCATCCGGTTGCGCCTCGGGCGCGACCAGGGCGAACTTGCTGATGGTTTGGGGCGGCAGGAGCGTTGCGCTCGCGGCGGTCTCGCCGCCGGAGACTGCCTCGATCTCCAGCTCTGACAGCTGCTTCAGGGTTTCATTCATGGAGCCTCCTCGGTTGTGGCTATTGAATGATAGCCGCCCTGCGGGCAAGCAGCGCGGCATCAAGAGCACTCATGCAATGCATGGCGCTCACTGTGGCCGATAGGGTCTCGCTGGCTTGTCGATCGCTGAGGTTGAGGCGATCTGCCACATCTCTGATGCTGAGCCCATCGGCCACTAGTTGCAGCATGTGCTTCTCTATGGGGGCGAGTGCGGGCAAGCTGTCGAAGGGGTCTGATGGTAAAAGCAGGTGGCGGGCGGCGGCTAGGGCGTGGATCGCAAACTCCTGCAATGCATGCGCGTCATGAATTTGGCGGCTGCTGCCATAGTTGAGATCTCGGTCAGAGTGCAGCGAGACCTGAAGGACTCGCTCTCCCGGGAGCTGAAGCGCAGTGCACACGCCTGACGCCAGGCCAAGCGGCGAAATGGCGTCATAGATGTCACGGACGGCGCTGGCCGCGTAGGTGCGTGATCCCCACAGAATCGGATCACTTCTGTATCGGCAGTGCTGCTGAACTGGGCACCGGCGGCCCATCGTCGGGTCCAAGGCCAGCCAGTCGGAATGACGGGGCAGGTTATCGACCATGGCGTGCGCCCTGGGGTTGGTGCCGGTGTCGACAAAGGCGATGGCATCGCAGGTTCCATAGCCGCGGTCGTGCGCGAAGGCGCACAGGTGTCGCAGGAAGTCGCTAGTACTGCGAGCCTCTGAGACGTCGATGAGGCGCTGGTGAACGTTCGTCATGTATCAAATCCCTCGCCGGGCATTGTGATGACTCATCACGTGTGTGATCTACCTGCAACCGCTTACAGGTTGCCAGCTATAACGGTTGTGATAGATAGTTCGCACCCTGATGCACAAAGAAGCACAAAATTTACAGGGAGACGTGCTGACGCTACTGCCCGCTGCGTGGCAGTTCGACCATGCTTTGAGGCTGGAGTTCGTTCACTTCCAAACCGTCGTCAATCCGCCGAGCAGCGTGCCGGCGGGTTTGTTGGCGTCTGGGGTCACGACCTGGTACTGCAGCAATCTGCAGAGTGCGGTCATGCTCACATGGCCTTGGTCACTCGCGTACGGCGACGCTCTTCCCTGGGTGCATGACTATCTCGCCGTGGAGACCAACCTCGTCCCATATCGAGTGGTAGACGGGGAGGCGGTGCGGTTCGATGCGATTGAGCGCGCTGCGTATGTCTCCCGTCTGCTGTTCACCTTCGACTGGGCGCAGCAGGTAATGGCTGAGATCTTGGCCCTACTGGGCCCTTCGCTTTTGCGGGCCTGACGTCTTGCGGCCCGTCAGGGAGGGCTTCGCCGGCATCGTCGGCGTGAGATGGTCCTTGATCTCGCCAATCACCGTCAGAAACTTGGCAAGCTGATCCGGCGACAGGTCGGCGCCGATCTTCTTCATCTGGCTCTCCCATTCCGCGCTTGGGTCACGATCCATCGTCCGCGGAGCGCTTGCATCGGCGGTGCCTTGGCTCATGACCTCGTCAGCAGCCGCGCACAAGGCCATGGATGGGCCGTTCACGATCACCATTGACACCAGCTGGGCCAGCTGGACGCGCACTTCATGCGGCCGGCGCTGCGCGAGCTCACCCAGCTCATGCAGGCGCACACCAAACGGTACGGCTGGGGAGGCTGCAGGAGGCTCGCCGGCTGCGCCTGGGTACTTGGGGCCCCGGCCGTCCTTCAGCCATTCGGGCCTGACGCCTCCTGCCGCAGCGATCGCAAGAATCTCGCGCGGCGACTTGCGGTGGCCTGACTCAATGTTGCCGATGGTGCCCTGAGAAACGCCTGCGCGCTCGGCGAACTCGGCCTGCGAAAGGTTGAGTTCGGTCCGGACTTCAATGAGGCGTTCGGCAATGGTTCTCACATCTGTGATTGGACACGGATCTTCAATCACGAGGGTGTTATGCTTATGATCACGAACGTGATTAATAGCAGGTGCTGAATCGTGACCAAAACCGACGCCACGAGCAATAACGACATTGTTGCCGCCCTGGATGAGGCTATCGCGCTTTGCGGCGGGGCCAAGGCCTTTGTTGAGCGCATTCATGTCGCGTCCAGTAGCCCGGCTATGTGGCGGCGGCGGCAAAGCGTGCCTGCAGACCACTGCCCGTCGATCGAGCGGGAGACGGGAGGCAAGGTCCGCTGCGAACGGCTGCGGCCGAAAGTTGACTGGGGGTACTTGCGAAAGTCCTCCCCAGTCCAATTGGCCGAGGGGGCGCAGCAAGGCTGAGCTAGGAAGGGTGCAGGCATGGGCCGGACTATCTCGCCAACAGCCTGCCGCATCAACTTGAAGTTAGGGGTGAATTTCACATGAACGTTCTCGACGCCGCATTCCATACCGTACACAACCGGGAGCATGGTGGTGCCATGGGCTTGGCGCCGCGCTTGGGGAAGACGCACCAGGCTCTCAGTGCAGAGGTGAGGGGGGCTCAGGGGTTCAAGCTGGGGCTGTTGGACGCCATGTCAATCCAGATGCTGACCGGCGACAAGGCCATCCTCTACGCCATGGCTGCGGAATTGGGTGAAATGTGCATCCCGTTGCCGCAGAACCTGATCCCCGACGCCTCGCCCTGCGCGGCCAGGGTCTCGCTCATGGCGCAGGACTTTGCCGCGCTCATGGGGGAACTGGCTGCTGACCTTGTAGATGGCGTCATCAGCGACAACGAGCTGTCCCGCATCGAGGAAAGGTGTGGGGAACTCATTGCTGCAGTCCAGGGCATGCTGAAGCATGTGGCGGCCATGAACGCTGCCACGCACCACGGCGATGGCCAGCGCCCCGCCGGTGGCTCGCTGTGAGGCCGCGCGGCGAGATTCGGGCGGCCGTCGTGGACGCTTTCCCCCCGTCTGGGCAAGGTGCCGCGACTTGGCGCGACGTGGCGGCATTGCTGCACCTGAAGGGGGTGATCAACGCCGATGCGAGGGGAGAAGTCCGCCTGGTGAAGAAGGCTGTCGAGAACGCCGTCCAGGCGCGTGAGCTGATGCCGGAAGGTGGCACTGTGCGCGTTCCAGGCTCCTATCGACCGATGAGGCGATATGCACGGAGCTCGAACTGGGCAACAGCCACGACGGGCCAGCTGGACTGCGTGATGCAGACCTGGCTGCGCTGACGGCTTGACGAATCACCACCAAACACAGGACGGCAGGGCTGGCGCAAGACTGGCCCGCCGGATGCTATGGCGCACAAGCCTATCAACTATCTTGCGCTGAACGAGGCGCTGCTGCAGCGCGTCGCAGCCTTGCTCAGAGCCTGGCTGCCAAACGGCGAGGAGCGCAACGGCCGCTGGTACATCGGGGACTTTGACGGCTCAGCGGGTGAGTCCGCGAACGTCAACATGGACACCGGCCAGTGGATCGACAACGGCAACGCTGACGACGTCGGCCGTGATCTGATCAGCCTCTATGCGCGGCTGAACAACCTGAGCAACCACGACGCTGCCGTCGCGCTCATGCGCGATGAGCTTGGCTGGGAGCGTCCCGGCGCGGATGTGCCAGTGCAGGCGTCTGCACGCGCGAGCCAGGGGCAAGGGGAGCAGCGTCCTGAGCCGACGGCGGATGGCGAGGAGATGCTCCTGCGCGCGCCAGCCCAGGACAAGGGTGAGAAGAAGCCGCGACAGAAGCGCTGGCAGGCCGTGGTGCCAGTTCCCGATCACGCACCGGCGCCAAAGTTCCGCTGGCTGTACTACGACAAGAAGCGCGACCAGCGGGTCGAGCTTGAGGCGGTCAAGACCTGGGAGTATTCGTTCGAGGGTCAGCGCTACGGCTACGTGGCTCGCTTCGAGCGGATCAACAGCGAGGGCGACCTGGTCAAAGACACGCTGCCGCTGACCTGGTGTGAAAGCTTGGACGATGGGATGGGGCATCGGCGCTGGCACTGGAAGCAGTGGGAGGCGCCGCGGCCGCTGTTCGTGCCGTCAACGTTACTCAGTCGGGACCTGTCGCTGCCTGTGGTGGTGGTCGAGGGCGAGAAGTGCGCGGAGGCGGGGCACCAACTGCTGGGGCACGAGTTCGACTTTGTGACCTGGCCTGGAGGCTGCAAGGCCTGGGCCCTCGCGAACTGGTTCTGGTTGGTGGGGCGGACGGTCTACCTTTGGCCGGACTGCGATGCCCAGCGTGAGGCCTTGAACCGCGCGGAGCGAGAGCAAGGGGTGGAGGCTGCTACCAAGCCCATCCGCGACGCCGCGCGGCAGCCAGGGATGCAGGCCATGGTCGGCATCGGTACCGAGATGCAGGCGAAGCACGGGTGCAAGGTGTTCATGTGCAAGATCCCCGCGCCTGGCTCTGTGCCAGACGGCTGGGACATCGCAGATGCCATTGCATCAGGCTGGGATGCTGCCCGTGTCCGCGAGTTCATCCGTGCGGCAGGCGAGTTCCGCTCTCCGAATGATGAAGCGCGGGCCATGGCCGCCGAAACCCCTTCCGGGGCTGGCGCGAGCGATGAGGAGGCGGCGATCGCGTGGCGGCGCAAGCTCATCCTGTCCAGCACCGGCGCCATCAAGGCCTGCCGCGAGAACATCGTGCTTGCCCTGGATGGCATCCCCGAGCAGGGCCTTCCTGGCGCGGCCGAGGTCGCTGGCGTGATCGCCTTCAATGAGTTCACGAACAACGTCGTCAAGCTCAAGGCCCCGCCATGGGGAACAGGCGAGGGTGTGTGGCAGGAAGAGGATGAGCTGGAGATGGGCAACTGGCTCTCTCGGACGCTCTACCTCCCGCCCATGCCACGAGGCACGCTCGAGGAGGCCGTCCTCATGGTGGCCAAGCGGCACAAGTTCCATCCGGTGCGCGAGGAGATCACCTCGCTGCGTGGGAAGTGGGATCGCAAGAAGCGGCTGTCGACCTGGCTGCGGCGCGTGTGCATGGCTGAGGCGGAGTACGACGACAAGGACCCGCTGCAGCAGTACCTGGCCCGCGCGGGGACCTGGTTCGTCATGGCCATGTGCGCCCGGGTGCTACCTGAGGTCAAGAACGGCGTCACAGTGGTGCGCGGGCCCGGCACGAAGTTCGACTACATGCTGGTCTTCGAGGGCAAGCAGGGCTGGGGCAAGTCCACCATCGCCGCGATCCTGGGCGGGGACTACTTCGCCGACACAGGCCTCATCCTCGGGGAGAAGGACAGCTACCAGAACCTGCAGGGCATCCACGTGTACGAGTGGGGCGAGCTGGACAGCCTGGCCAAGGCTGAGGTGACGAAAGTCAAGCAGTTCATCGCCAGCTGCAAGGACCGCTTCCGGGCCAGCTTCGATAAGCGGCCTCGTGACTACCCTCGCCAGGTGGTGTTCGTCGGCACGACGAACGAGAGCCACTATCTGACCGACCTGACCGGGAACCGGCGCTTCTGGCCTGTGCGCCTTGAGCAGCCGGCTGATCTGACCTGGCTGCGGGAGAACCGCGAGCAGCTGCTCGCCGAGGCCCTGCACTACCTCGACAAGGATGTGCGCTTCTTCCCGATGGCGGCTGAGCAGCGCGAGATGTTCGACCCGCAACAGATGGCCCGCACGGTCGAGTCATCGATCGACAGCCAGATCCGCACCTACCTGTACGACGAAGAGCAGAAGGTGCCGCACAACGGCGTCAACGGCGCCACGGTCAACCAGATCAGCCTGGTCGAGCTGCTCGGTCGCATCGGCTACACGCCGGACAAGCAGACGGCTGTTGTGATGAAGCAGGCCGGCTCGGTCATGGAGCGCCTGGGCTGGACAGTGATCCGGCCTAAGGCCAACGAAGAGGGGCAGCGCCCGCGCTTCTACCGGCGCCCGGCGGGCACGGTGAGCGCCGCTGCCATTCCCAGCAACAGCTCAACGCAGAGCACTCAACCCACGGTGGACGACTATGGCTTCCCGCTTTGACCCTCGATCGGCAGGCGTGCCGGACAAGGTCGCGGCAGCCCAGTCCATGACGCCTATGTAAGCCCCACGCGACCAGGCGCGCCTGGATGTCCGCGATGTCCACCTGCTTTGAGTGAGTCCTCAACGTCTTGGCATAGGCCAGATTGGGGGCTCTTGGCGGAGCTTTGTCTGAATGGTCCAGATGACCACTGAAAAGCGCGGCCGGGCAGGGGCGGATGGGCGGGCAGGCACGCGCGCCTGAGCACTTGAGCGCTTTCACATCTCTCTCTTTTCAGGTGGACAAGATGGACAGAAAGAAGAATTGGGACTGGCTGCTGGAGCACATGCCCCGAACGGTGGCCATGCTGCGCGAGTACCGCGAGCTGGGCGAGGGCGGGCACGTTGACGAGTGCTGGCGTCACGGCGTGCTGGCGGGCCTGCCCAACTGGTTCTATGCCCGCGAGGGCGTCATCACGCTCGGCACGCCGTTCGACCCGCTGCCGGCGACTTCCACGCTGGGTGCGATGGAGCAGTGCGAGCTGGCCCGCACGGGGACGCAGCTGCTGCTGGCGCCCTTGGGCAAGGACCTCGACTTCATCCGGCGCCGTCAGCGCATCTCTGGAAAGGTGGCGTAATGGCGAAGATCGAGGAGATCGAGCGTCGGCTCTTGAACTGGGGCCGGTGGCGGCATGGTGCTGGTGCGGGTGGGCTGGGCTATGCCCGAGTCGTCTACACGGAGGTGCTTGCGACTGACCGAGACAACTACCAGGAGGCTGTCATCCCGACGGTCGACTGCGAAGCGGAGGTGACCGAGCGGGCGGTCCAGGCGCTGGCCTCCGAGTTGCGGGCGACGGTCGAGGTCTACTACGTGCTGGGCGGCGGGCTGGCGGCGAAGGCGCGGCGCCTGGCAGTGGCCGAGGCCACGGTCAAGTCCCGGATCGACCGATCGCATCGCATCATCCAGGCGTGGCTGGCTGAGCGAGAGCGCGGGCAGCTGGAGCAGCGCAGACGCGTGGAGCTGCTCACGCAGGCGGCTCGGCCCAAGGGGGAGTTTTAGTGCATAGCTCTTTTCGCTAAATTTCAGGCACGCTGCGGACATGCCACGTCAGGCTTGTTCGTGGTGGTGATTCGTGAACCTCTTGGCCCGTCAGGTTGCAGCCCTGCCGGGCCTCTTTTTTGGCGGTCCGTCTGCTCGTCGAAGGTCAACTGCCATGCCGATCTCAGCGCCGAAGCCCTGCACAGCATGTGGTGTGCTCGTGAGGGATGGCACGGCCAGGTGTGAGAAGCACAAGGTGCGTCTCGGCCAGTTCGCCGACAGCCGCCGAGGGTCGCGGCAATCACGTGGCTACGGTGCTGCGTGGGACAGGCTCCGCCTTCGCATCCTGGCGCGCGATAGCGGCATCTGTCAGTGCGACGAGTGCAAGAGCTTGGGTCGCCTGCGCATGGCGACTCAGGTCGACCACCGCATCAACAAGGCGACATGGAAGCGGCTGCACGGATCGCTGGCTGGCGTCGATGACGACAGCAACCTGCAGTCGATCAACGCGGACTGCCACAAGGCCAAGACCGCGCGTGAGGCCCAGCAGGGGAGAGGGGTAGGAAAAGTCTGAGGACCTTCCCCTACAGGACCGGCCTGGTACCCAAATCTTTGCGCGCGCAGGTTTTGGGGGTGGGGGGGGTTCAGACGTCTGTACGTTTAGAGGGGTGATCAAATGGGTGCTCGTGGTCCAAGTCCGAAGCCGGCCGAGCTGAAGCTGCTGGAAGGCAACCGCGGCAATCGGCCGCTGAACCTTGATCAGCTGTTCCGGCCCGAAGTCGGCGTGCCCGACGCGCCAAAGTATCTGATGCCTGGCGCGAAGAAGGCCTGGCGGCGGCTGAGCATTGAGCTGGTGCGCTACAACCTGATCAGCAAGGTCGACCGCGATGCGTTCGCCATGCTGTGCCAGACCATCGGCCGCCTCGAGCTGATCGAGCAGTCGCTGATGGCCAAGCAGGCACTGCTGCTGGCTGAGGGCAAGGACCCGACCGATGCGCTGGTCGACACCACGCCGAACGGGCTGCGCATCCAGTCGGTCAACTACCAGCTGCTCAACAAGGAGCAGGCCAAACTGCACGGGATGCTGAAGACCTTCGGCCTTCGGCCTGATGCACGCGCGTCGGTGACCACAGCCATCCGCGCCCAGCTGCAGCTCTTCGAGGGCGGCGTGGGCTCGTCGACGGCAAAGCAGGAGTCAGCACTGGAGCCGCGCGGCTTCGCTGATTTCGAGTGATGGCGGCCAGCTACTTTGATCGCGCGCTGGCGTATGCGCGGCGCGTGATCGCCGGTGAAGAGGTCGCCGGCCTCTACGAGCGCCTGGCTTGTCAGCGCTTCCTCCGCGACCTGGAGAGGGAGGGCTCCGATGCGTTCCCGTTCGTACTGGACCGCGCTGCTGGCGCTCGCGCTTGCCGGTTCTTCGAGCTGCTGCCTCACATCAAGGGCGAGTGGGCCAAGCCTGTCTACGTCGACGGCAAGCTGGGCTATGCCAAGCTGCGGCTGGAAGATTGGCAGATCTTCATCGAGTTCCAGCTCTTCGGCTGGAAGCACCGTGAGACGGGGCTGCGGCGCTTCCGTCGTTCCTACGAGGAGATCGCCCGCAAGAATGCCAAGAGCACGCGGGCCGCCGCGCGCGAGTTGTACCTGGTCAGCGCCGATGGCGAGCCGGGCGCACACTGCTACAGCGCGGCGACCACCGGCGAGCAAGCACGCGAGGTCTTCGATGTGGCGCGCCACATGGCGCTGCGTGAGCCTGAGTTCCTGGCGCGCTTCGGCGCCGAGGTCGGCAAGCACGACATCACAATCCCTGGCACGGCGAGCAGCTTCAAGCCGTTGAATGCCGAGGGCTCGACGCTCGATGGCCTGAACATCCACGGCTGTGTGGTGGACGAGGTTCACGCACACAAGACCCGCGCGGTGTGGGACGTGCTCGACTCGGCGACCGGCGCACGCTCGCAGGCCCTGATCAGCGCGATCACGACAGCGGGCAGCGATCGCTCGGGCATCTGCTACGAGCTGCGCGACTACACCATCAAGGTCCTGGAGGGGACTGTCGAAGACGAGACCTGGTTCGGGATCATCTTCACGATCGACGAGGGCGACCTCTGGCATGACCCGAAGGTCTGGCGCAAGGCGAACCCGAACCTTGGCATCAGCGTCAAGCTCGATGACATGGAGGCCGCATGCCGCAAGGCGCTGGCCCAGCCCTCGGCCGTGGCCAACTTCCTGACCAAGCGTCTGAACGTCTGGATTAGCAGCAGCTCGGCCTGGATGGACATGCAGTCCTGGAAGCACTGCGCGAAGGACCTGCAGCTGCAGGACTTCTTCGGCGAGCGGTGCTGGATCGGCATGGACTTGGCCGAGAAGCGGGACTTCGCAGCGCTGGTGCTGGTCTTCAAGCGCGACGAGGAGTGGTTCTTCTTCCCGCGGCTGTACCTGAACGAGTCGGCCATCGAGCAGTCGGGCAACGCCCACCTGCAGGGCTGGGCCCGGGCCGGGCACGTCATCGTCACGGACGGCAATGTCACCGACTTCGATGTGATCGCTGATGACCTGCGGCGCTTCTGCTCTGAGTTCGACGTGCAGGAGATTCCCTTCGATCCGGCCATGTCGCGGTACTTCGCGACCAAGCTGGTGGAAGAGGGCCTGCCGCTGGTCGAGGTGCGCCAGGCGCCAATGTTCTTCACGCAGCCGCTGATCCACATCGAGAACCTGGTGCTGGAGAAGAAGCTGCACTTCGACGGCAACCCGGTGTTCACCTGGATGATGGGGAACGTCGAGGTCAGCGTCTCGAAGTTCAGCGGCTTGAAGCACCCGACCAAGGGCCGGGAAGAGAACAAGATCGACGGTCCGGTAGCCCTGCTCATGGGCCTGGGCCGAGCCATGCTTGATGAGTCTGACAAGCCCGTCGTCTACGAGGGTGATCTGGAGATTGCTTGATGTCTATCCGCACCAAGGTTGCCGGCTGGCTGCTGCGTGGTGTGCACCCCCGCGATCCGTCGCTGATCGACCTGTTCGGTGGCCAGCTGACGGCTGCGGGCGTCAGCGTCAACGCCGACTCGGCGATGCGCGTTGCGGCGGTGTACTCCTGCGTGCGGGTCATCTCCGAGTCGCTGGCCTCGCTGCCGTTGATCCTCTATCGACGCAAGCCGGGCGGAGGTCGGGAGCGTGCGACGGACCACTGGCTCTACCCGCTGTTGCACTCCCGTGCCAACGGCTGGATGGGGAGCATGGCCTGGCGCGAGATGTGCACCGCGCACATGTGCCTGCGCGGCGTGAGCTACACGCGCATCGTTGGCGACAAGCGCGGCCGCGTCCAGCTGGTGCCTCGGCACCCCGACTTCGTGCGCTGCGAGCAGCTGAGCAATGGGCGGCTCGCCTACATGTTCCGCCAGCCGTCTGGCGGTGCCGAGCCGCTGCTCCAGGAGGAGGTGCTGCGCGTTCCGTTCCTGACGTTGGATGGTGTCAGGCCGGTGACGCCCATCGAGCTGCATCGGGAGACGATCGGCACGGCCCTGGCGAGCCAGCAGCATCACAACCGCTTCTGGGCCAACGATGCGCGCCCTCGTGGAGGCTGGATCTCGGTCGACGGCGACTTCAAGGACGACAAGGAGCGGGTGAAGTTCCGGGACCAATGGCAGCAGCATGTGTCTGGCGTCAATGCGGGCAAGGTCGCCTTCCTGAAGAAGGGCATGACCTACCACCCGTTCGAGGTGAAGGCGGAGGACATCCAGTACATCGAGAGCCAGAAGCTCAGCCGCAGCCAGATCGCCGGCCTGTATCGCGTGCCCCCGCACATGATCGGCGACCTGGAGCGGGCCACCTTCACCAACATCGAGCAGCAGAGCATCGACTTCGTCGTGCACTGCATGCAGCCCTGGGCGAAGCGCTGGGAGCAGGAGATCCCCGCGGCCCTGCTGACCGAGGCAGAGCAAGAGCAGTACTACGTCGAGCACCTGTTCGACGGGCTGCTGCGTGGGGACGCGACGTCCCGCGCCAACTACTTCCGCACCGCGGTCCTCACCGGCTGGATGAACCGCAACGAGGTGCGCGAGATCGAGAACATGAACCGTGCAGACGGGCTGGACGAGTTCCTGAGTCCGCTGAACATGGCGCCGGCAGACCTGCTGGCCGAGGCAATCAAAGGAAAGGTGACTCAGTCATGAAGGACTTCGAGCGACGCCACTTCACCTGCGAGTCGATCAAAGTCGAGACGCGGGCCAAGGGGGACAAGAAGGTCCCCATCCTGCGCGGGTACGCCGCAGTCTTCAACCAGCTGAGCGAGGACCTCGGCGGCTTCCGCGAGCAGATCGCCCCGGGCGCCTTCGCTGACGCGATCAAGACCGACGACGTGCGGGCGCTGTGGAACCACAACGCGGACTACGTGCTGGGGCGCAACCGCAGCGGGACGCTCAATCTCTTCGAGGACGCCCGCGGCCTCGGCATCGAGATCGAGCCGCCCGACACGCAATGGGCCCGCGATCTGCTGGTGAGCATGGAGCGGGAGGACATCAACCAGATGTCGTTCGGCTTCAGCTTGCGCCCGAACGGCCAGAACTGGGCGAAGGATGACAGCGGGCAGGTGGTCCGGACCCTGACGCGGGTGCGGCTCTTCGACGTGAGCCCCGTGACCTATCCGGCCTACACGCAGACGGATGTGGCCGTGCGGTCCATGAAGGACTGGCTGGGCCTTGGCATCAACCCGGATGCGGAGCGCGCCTTGGCAGAGCAGGCCGAGGGCCATCGCCAGGTCCAGATGCAGCTGCGCCGGCTGTCGCTGTTGTAGCGCCGTCCCTGTGCAGGCGTCTGCACACCCAAACCCCCAGGCCGTCTGCCCGCTCGCAGACGGCCTTTTGCTTTCTAGGCGTCCGCCGCTTCGTCGGCCTGGCGGCGCCACCCGGTGTCACTGGCCGACACATCAACCAAGGACTCAACGATGAAGCGACTGAGAGAACTGCGGCAGCGCCGCAACGAGCTGATCACGCAAAGCCGCACCCTGCTGGACAAGGCCGATGCCGAGAAGCGCGGCCTGAGCGCGGACGAGCAGACCCAGTACGACAAGCTCTGGAAGGACCAGGACGAACTGCGCGCCGAGATCGAACGCGAAGAGCGCCAGCTGCAGGTCGAGCGCGAGCTGGCCGAAAGCGAGATGCGCAACGGCGGCGGCAACGGCGGCGGCAACGGTGGCGGCAACGGTGGCGGCAACGGTGGCGGCAACGGTGGCGAGAACCGTAGCGGCGGCCCTCGCAGCACCCCCGAGTTCCGCGACGCCTTCCACGCGCTGCTGGTGAACGGTCGCAACTCGCTGACGGCGGACCAGATCCGCGCGCTCGCCATGGACAACGGCACGCAGGGTGGCTTTCTGGTTGCCAGCGAGCAGTTCGTCGATCGCCTGATCCAGGCCGTCGACGACGAAGTGTTTGTGCGCCGCTATGCCACCGTCGAGCGCGTGGATCGTGCCGCCAGTCTCGGCGTTCCCACGCTGGATGCCGACCCGGCTGATGCCGACTGGACGAGCGAGATCCAGACCGGCAACGAAGACAGCCAGATGTCCATCGGCAAGCGCGAGTTCGTGCCGAGCCCTCTGGCCAAGCGCATCAAGGTCAGCAACAAGCTGATCTCGCGCGTCGGTCAGCGTGCCGGTGACCTGGTGGCGCAGCGCCTGGGCTACAAGTTCGGCATCGCCCAGGAGAAGGCCTTCTTCCTGGGCTCTGGTGCGAACCAGCCGCTGGGCGTCTTCACTGCTCATCCGTCGGGCATCCCGGTGGCTCGCGACGTGAGCAACGGCAACACCGGCACCGCCATCACCATGGACGGCCTGGTCGCCGCCAAGTACTCGCTGAAGGCGCAGCACCAGAAGAAGGCGCGCTGGGGCTTCCACCGCAATGGCATCGAAATGATCGCCAAGCTGAAGGACTCCCAGGGCGGCTACCTGTGGCAGCCCGCGAAGAAGGAAGGCGAGCCCGACATGCTGCTGGGCCTGCCGCTCGACATGAGCGAGTACATCCCGAACACGTTCACCACCGGCAAGTACGTCGGCATCCTGGCGAACTGGAAGGACGGCTACTGGATCGCTGACGCCATGGACTTCCAGATCCAGGTGCTCAAGGAGCTGTACGCCGAGACGAACCAGACCGGCTACATCGGCCGCATGGAAACCGACGGCGCTCCGGTCCTGGCCGAAGCGTTCGCCCGCGTCAAGCTGGCCTAAGCCCCAGTCGAGCGATCGCCGCCGTGCGGTCGCTCCCTCTGCACCTCACATTTGGAGATCCAGATGATCGATCTGAAGAACCAGCTGGACGTGGTCCAGTCCCTGGCACCCGCCGCCCGCAACGCTTCGGCCAACGGCACCGGCGTCGACACCGTCAACTACAACGGCGTCATGGCGGTGGCCGAGTGCGGCGCTCTCACCGACGGCACCCACACGCCGGTGCTGCAGGAGAGCGACGACAACTCGGTGTTCAGCCCCGTCGCTGCCGGCCAGCTGGTCGGCGCCTTCGCTCCGCTGGCTACCAACACGGTCCAGCGCGTCGGCTACGCCGGCACCAAGCGCTACCTGCGGCTGGCCCTGACCGTGGCTGGCGCGACCACCGGCGCCGTCACCAGCGGCGTCATCGTGGGCGGCGCGCTGCGCAAGGCTCCCTGACCTTCCGTGAGCTGAGGACCATCATGCTGAAAATCAAACTGCTCACCATCCTGGCCGACGCCGTCCGCCGCGGCAATCCGGGCGACGAGATCATCGTTGACGACGAGGAAGGCGAAGCGCTGATCCGCGCCGGCTATGCGAACATCGTCATGACCGGCGAAGAGCTGGAGGCCCAGCGTGTGGCCGATGCTCAGCGCGCCGCTGAGGCGGAGGCTGAAGCGGAAGCGGTCGAGAAGGCACGCGCCGCGTTCCGCGCCTCGCTCCTGCGAGGCGAGCGGCCGGCATCCGTGGTCCAGCAGGCGCCGGCCCCGGTGCCGCGCACCAGCTCGCGTCGCGCTGCCCGTGCGACTGCTCAGTCCGACCAGGCCGCGGGCGGCGTGCTGGCACCTGCACAGGATGCTGGCCAGGCGTCGAACGACGATGCCAGCGCTGGCACCTCGAACGCATCGAGCGATGCGGTGGCCAGTGGCCCCGCCACCGATGTCGCGCCCGCAGCCGAGGCCCCCGCTGGCGATGCCCCGCCCGCGGCTGACGCTGTGGCGCAGCTGGACCTGGCCACTGATGGTCCTGCCGCCGGCGAGCAGCCATGATCCACCGTCGCATCGCCGCGCCCGCGCTGGCCTCGGAGCACATCACCCTGGCCGCGGCAAAGGAGCACCTGCGTGTGACGGACAGCGCCGATGACGCGCTCATCCAGAGCCTCATCTCCGAGGTTCGGCAGATGGGCGAGGACATCACGTCGAGGGCCTGGTGCACCTCGACCTGGGTCGCGGTGCTCGATGAGTTCCTCTGCGATGGCATCAGGCTCCCGGCGCCTCCCGTGGTCTCGGTGACCTCGGTGCAGTACGTGGACGAGTCTGGTGTCTCGCAGACGCTCGCGACACCGCTGTGGCAGCTGGACAGCGACAGCGAGCCGGGCTACCTCTTCCCCGCGTACGGCACCACGTGGCCCACGACGCGGCCGCAGGCCAACGCAGTTCGCATTACCTGCACGTGCGGCTACCCGGTCGGAACCCTGCCCGAGTCCCTGCGCCGCTGGATGCTGTTGCACATCGGCCATGCCTACGAGCATCGCGAGGCCACTGGAGATCAGCGGCTGGTCGAGCTTCCCTACACCCGCGGACTGCTGGACAGCTACCGCATCTTCACCCTCTGACGCTATGCCTGCTGGAGATCTCGACCGTCGAGTGAAGCTCGACGCGCCCGTCGTCGTCCGCGACCCCGACTTCGGCTCCGAAGTCGCGACCTGGAACACGGTCGCGACCGTCTGGGCCAAGCTGCAGGAGCGCATGGCCAGTGAAAGCAGCGAGGCGGACCAACGCGTGATGACGCGCCAGATCACGATCCGCATTCGGTACCGCGCGGACGTGCTCTCAACCTGGCGCGTGGTGTACGGCAGCCGTCGCTTCCGCATCACCGGCACGCTGGAGGTCGGACGTCGCGAGTACCTGCACCTGCTCTGTGAGGAGACCAGCGATGCTTAACGTGAAGCTGAAGGGGTTTGCCGAGCTGGAGAAGGCGCTCAACGAGTTGCCCGAGAAGATCGAGCGCAACATCGTTCGCAGCGCTCTGCGCCAAGCGGCCAAGGTCATCGAGGCCGAAGCGAAGCGCCAGGTCCCGGTGCGCAGCGGCAAGCTGCGGGACAGCATCCGTGTCAGCGTCAAGCTGAAGAACGGCAAGCCGGTGGCCACGGTCACGGCAGGCGGCAACAAGCGCGGCCAGCCGTTCTACGCGCACTTCGTCGAGTTCGGCGCCGCTGCACACGTCATCAAAGCCAAGCGCGGCAAGGCGCTGGCCATTGGCGGGGGCGCGGTCGAGCGCGTGGACCATCCCGGGGTCCGCAAGAAGCCATTCATGCGCCCCGCGCTGGACGGTGCCGCGCGAGCCGCCGTCCAGGCTTTCGGTGAACAGGTGCGGCGCAGGCTGACGAAGGAGGGGCTCAACGCTCCTGACGTCGCCGTCGACGACGAGAAGGACTAGGCCATGCAAGCAGAGAAGGCAATTCGCGCCTTGCTGATGCAGGACGTCGCAGTGACGGCGCTTGTAGGAGACCGTTGCTATCCGGGCGAGCTACCCGAAGGTTGTGCGCTTCCAGCCGTGGTGTTGGACCACATCAGCACGCTGGACCTCGAGACGATTGGCGCAGGCTCATATGGCCTGTGCCAGTCCCGCATCGAGGTCAAGGTGCTCGCCTCCAGCTATGTGCAGCAGAAGAGCCTGACGGCCGCTGTCCTCGCTGCCTGCCGCTACCAGCGAGGCGTCATCGCAGGCGTGCGTGTCGCCAAAGTCGCCCGTGCTTTGACCGGCCCAGATCTACGCGACTCGGATCGGGGCGTTTTCTACCAATCCACTGACTTCCACGTCACCTTCCAGGAAGCCTAGCTTCCACACTTGGAGCCACCCTCATGCCGAACGCACCAGCATCAGACATCTATCGCCAGTACTCCTACAAGCCTGAAGCCGTCTATGGCGTGGCGCCTTCGAGCGCCGGCGCGCAGCAGTTCCGCCGCGCAACGCCGAACGGCTTCGACCTGAAGAAGGACACCTACCAATCCAACGAGATTCGTACGGACTTCCAGATTGCGGACTTGCGGCACGGCGTGCGGCGTGTCGTGGGCAAGCTGGGAGGTGAGCTCAGCTGCAAGACGTATGCAGACGTCTTCGCGGCAGTGCTCAAGCGAGACTTCACCGCTGGCGCCTCTGCTGCCGGTGTGGGCCTGACGATTGCAGGCGCCGGGCCGACCTATACCGTCACGCGGGCGGCTGGCAGCTACCTTACTGACGGCTTCAAGATCGGCGACGGCATCCGTCTTTCGGTGGGGGCGCTGAACGCTGCCAACATCAACAAGAACCTGCTCATCGTGGGTCTGACGGCAACAGTGGCGACGGTCATGACGCTCAATGGCTCGTCGCTTGTTGCAGAGGGCCCCATCGCAGGATGCACGGTGGCTGTCGTTGGCAAGAAGACTTTTGTGCCGCAAACCAGCCACATCGACCGGAGCTTCACCTTTGAAGTCTGGTACGCGGACCTGCTGCAGAGCGAGCTGTACACGGGCAACAAGTTCACGCAGGTGGCGGTCAACCTTCCCCCCACCGGCATTGCCACCATCGACATGGATCTGCTGGGGCAGAACATGGTCCCGGCTGCGGCGCAGTACTTCACGTCGCCCACTCCCCAGACAACCACGGGCGTTGCTGCTGCGGTCAACGGTATCGCCCGGGCTGGCGGGTCGATCCAGGCGAACTTGACCGGGCTGTCGATGAACATTTCGGCCGGCTATGGCGGTGGCCCCACGGTCGGGACCAACGTCATTTCGAACCTGGCGGCGAACAAGCCGGTGGTGGTCACGGGACAGATCTCGGCCTTCTTCGACAGTGTCGCGATGCGCGATGCATTCATCAATGAAGGCGAGATCGACATCCTCGGCGCCTTCACCGCGGACAACTCGGCGAACAGCGACTTCCAAGTGTTCTCGATGTCCCGCTGCAAGCTGCTCGATGCAGCCAAGTCTGTCGGTGACGGCGGGATCATTCAGACGCTGCCCTTCCAGGCGCTGCTGAACTACAACGGCGGCGCTGGCACCGCCACCGAGCGCACCACGATCTCCATTCAGGACACCCAAGCCTGACCCCCTCCCCAGTGCAGACGCCTGCACTGGAATCCAGAGCACCGACCCGGGCCGGCTCGCCATCCTCGCAGGTGGCGGCCGGCCTGGGCGCGGGCATTTCTCTTTCTACCTGCGAGACCATGACCATGAATCAAACCCAAGACATGAACACCGCGGCGCAACTGAACGCCGCGACCCAGCTGATCGCTGTCGGCTTCAACACCATCCTGCCCTATGACGACGTGGCTTCCGCCTGGCTGCAGCTGCGGGACCCCAAGACGGGCGTGCTGTTGCCGATGCATCTGGAGCTGATGGGCCCGGAGCACCCGGCCCGCAAGCAGGCGGCATTCCAGCAGACGCGCCGCGTGCGCGAGGGGATGCTGAAGACGGGCAAGCCCTCGTTCGAGGACCCGGAAGCGGAAGACTCGACCGAGCCCGAGCGCGTGGCCGATTTGGTGCTGAGCTGGAAGATTGATCTCCCCAACGCCCCGGTCTTCTCGCGCAACCAGTTGGCTGTGCTGTTCCGCACCAAGCGCTGGGTGCTGACCCAGGTGAAGGTGGCGCTGGACGAGCGCGACCGTTTTATT
The DNA here is from genome assembly GCF_014174515.1 of Mitsuaria sp. WAJ17. Lineage (GTDB taxonomy): Bacteria > Pseudomonadota > Gammaproteobacteria > Burkholderiales > Burkholderiaceae_C > Roseateles_B. The sequence continues at coordinate 68,632 of NZ_JACJUG010000009.1, read as the reverse complement.
CAGCGCTCCGACGGGAACTGATCGAGGCGGCGGAGCGCGAAATGCAGCTGGCCCAGCGCCAAGGCGATGGGGCCACGCTGCGGGAGCATCTGCAGCGCCTGGCGAGGAACACGGGACGTGTCGACCCGCGCTTGCGCGGCAGCGTGCCCTCGGCCGCCGAGAACGTCTGGCAGCTGTACACGGCGCTGGGCATACAGCGTCGCAGCGGCATGGGCATGCACCCCCTGACGTTCTCCGACATTGAGGCGTGGTGTCGCCTCTACGGCGTCCAGCTCAACCCGTGGGAGCTGGACACGATCCTCGAACTTGACGCCGCCTCTCTTCGCATGGCTGCCCGCGCCCAGCGCCAGGCAGCTGCAGCAACCTCCAAGACCTGACGATCATGAACATCGGCGGACTCACCATTGAGATGGCGGCCGACCTGGCGCGCTTGCGTCAGGACATGGACGATGCCAAGCGCTCGGTGAGCGGCGCTATGGCGGACATCCAGAAGGCTGTGGACCTGGCCAAGACGGCCTTCATCGCACTCGCCGGTATCGGCAGCATTGCTGCCTTCGCCGGCATGATCAAGGGCTCCATCGATGCGACGGCGGCCCTGCACGACTTGTCGATTCAAACCGGCGCGAGTGTTGCGGCCTTGGGTGCCTTCAAGTCCGTCGGCTCCTACACGGAGACGAGTGCCGAGTCCATTGCCGGCGCGATGAACAAGCTGGCCAAGAACATGGCCATGGCAGACGAGGACAGCAAGGGTGCCGCTGTCGCGATCAAGGCGCTGGGTCTGAACTTCGACGACTTCAAGAAGCTCAAGCCCGAAGATCAGATGCTGGTTGCGGCAAAGGCGATGGGCCAGTTCGAGGACGGGGCGGACAAGACGGCTGCGGCCATGCTGCTGTTTGGCAAGGAAGGCGCCAAGCTCCTCCCGTTCCTCAAGGACCTGGGCGACGAGGCCGACACGATTTCGGCGAAGCTCACTGACCAGGAGAAGGCGCTCAAGGCGAACCAGGCCGCGATGGCGGACGCCTTTGGCGACAACCTCACGAAGATCCGCAAGGACTCCGACGCCTGGAAGAAGGACATCGCCACGGGGATGATCCCGGCGCTGTACGAGGCGAGCCAAGCCTTCGTTGACGTTGCCAACGGCGCCGGCGGCGTGAAGGAGTACATCAGCAAGCTGGCCAAGGACGGCACGATCACGGAGTGGGCCCGGATGGGTGTCACCGCGATCACCTACATTGCCGACGCCTTCCAGGTGACCTGGCGCATCCTTGAGACCATTGGCAAGTCCATCGGCCTGTTCTTCGCGCGCCTGGCGACGGAGATCGAGGCAGTCGGGGATGCAGCCAAGCTGGCTGCCACTGGCGACTTCTCCGGTGCGGTCGATACGCTGAAGCGCGGCTTCAAGCAGAGCGAGCAGATGGCGGTCGACTTCAGGGAAGAGACCCTGAAGGCCTTCAGCGAGTCCACCTGGGGCTCGAAGATGCGGGACCGGATGGCCGAACTGAAGGGCGTTGCGCTCACGGGATCTGAAGCAAAGGACAAGCTCGGCAACCTGAAGGACATCGTCGATCAAACGAAGGCGTCCCAGGAGGCAGCCGCCAAAGCGGCCAAGGAGCATGAGGCCGAGCTGAAGAAGCAGCAGCAGGCCGCTGAGGCTGCAGCCAAAGCCGGCGCCGACCTCATCGCCACGCTCGACAAGAAGCGCACGGCACTGAAGCTGGAGCTGGATCTCGGCCGCAAGCTCTCTGACGCGGAGAAGGAGCAGATCGACCTCGACGACAAGCTCAAGAACGGCAAGATCGTCCTGGACCCGCTGATGCGCGCATACGCTCAGCAGCTGGTCGACCAGAATCGCCAGCTGGAGCTGAGCGTGAGGTGGCAGGAGGAGTCCCGCAAGCAGAACGAGCAGGCTGCTGAGACCCTGTCCAAGCAGACGGAATCGCTGGCCCAGCAGATCGAGAAGCAGAAGGAGTCGAACCAGGCTGCCGGCAAGAGCAGCGAGCAGCTGGCCAAGCTGGAGATCGCGAGCCTGCAGGAGTTGGCCGTCGCCAGAGAGCGCATCGCTGCGCTGATGGATGAGGTCGACTGGTCGGGCAAGACGGGCGACGAGTACCGCAAGCAGGCGGAGCAACTCCGCAAGCTCGCCGATCTGAAGGCAGAAGGCATTCACCTCAAGGCGGCACAAGAGTCAGCGGAGGAGTGGAAGAAGACCACTGACAGCATCTACAGCGGCCTGACCGATGCGCTGATGCGTGCCTTCGAGTCCGGCCAGGGCTTTGCGGACGCCTTCAAGTCGACGCTGATCAACGCCTTCAAGACGATGGTGCTTCAGCCAGTGATCAAGGCCATCATCCAGCCCGTTGGTGATTCGATCGGCTCGATCTTCGGCGCCGGCGGATCGGGTGGCGGAGGACTCTTCGGCGGCATGGGCGGCACTGGGGGTGGGGGCTTCGGCGGCATGGGCAACCTGGGCGGCCTCGGCTCGGTCCTTGGGTCCTTTGGCTCCGGCTTCTCAGGTGGCTGGCAGCTTGGCAACGCTGGCTTGTCCAGCGGCTGGGATGCCTTCAGCAGCGGCTGGACCGGCCTGGTCGAGGGCAATGGCGTCTCCAGCAGCCTCGGGCAGATGTTCGGCTCCGGAGCAAACATGCTGGGCACCGTCGGTGGCTACTTCAATGCCTTCAATGCTGCGAAGGACGGCAAGTGGGGGTCAGCCATTGGCTCGGGCGTTGGCACTTTCTTCGGCGGCCCGGTCGGGGGCGCCATCGGTAGCGCAGTCGGCGGCTTTGTGGACAAGGCATTCGGGGGGGACGGGCACGACTTCCATGGGGCTGACTACGTAGCCACCTCGACGGGCGGCTATCGGCCGCGCGAGTACGAGGTGGGCGATCGGCAATACGGCTGGTCCATCACGGGCGCGCGCAGCGACGATCTGGAGAAGGCCCTCAAGGGGGTCTCGGACGTCAGCCTCGCGTCGCTCAACGGCCTGTCGAAGCTGTTTGGCGGGACCGACAACTACAAGCTCGGGACCTACTTCTCAAGCAATGAGACGACGCGCAACAGCCAGGGCAACATCCGGCTATGGCAGGGCGGCAGTGTCCTTAGTGAGCTGTCAAGCCAGCGGTATGCCACCGACCCCAAGAAGGGCTTCGAGGAGTACTCGCAGGACGTCGTGGCGGCCGTCAAGTCGGCAATGCAGGCCATTCAGCTGCCGGAGTGGGCCCGCAAGCAGATCGATGCGCTGGGGACCGGCGCGACCGTCGAGCAGTTGGCTAAGACCGTCCAGGCCATCGAGCAAACCAAAGCTGCGCTGTTGGGCATGGGCTCTGCCTTTGCTCCGCTGGGCGGTGTGTTCGCGAAGATCGGCAGCCTGAGCGACGACGCGAAGCTGCAGCTGGCGGGCTTTGCTGGGGGCATCGATGCGCTGATCGCCAAGACCCGAAGCTATGTGGACTCGTACTACAGCGACGGCGAGAAGAACGCGATCTCCGCGGCTTCGATCAAGAAGCAGCTGGACGCAGCAGGCATCACCGCCAATCTGGGCAGCAAGGAGGACTTCCGTGCGCTGGTCGACAGCCTGGGGGACAAGCTGGACACCGAGGCTGGGCGGAAGCAGCTCGCAGCGCTGCTGGACCTGAACCAGGCCTTCGCGCCTATTGGTGAGTACCTGAAGCAGCAAGGCATCACGCTGAACGATCTGGCCGCCCAGGCGCCCCAGGTCGCAGCACTGCAGTCGATGTCTGAGCAGCAGGCGTCCTCGCAACAGGCCCAGCTCGACGCAACGCAGCAGCTGAACTCCAGCGTGGTGAGCATCGGTGAGCAGATCTCCAACGGTCTGATTCGCCTCGGCGCCACGCTGGTGGAGCGGCTGGGTGCCGTCGAGGCCGCCGTCAACAGCAACGCCAAGTACATCGGCGACAGCCTCTTGGAAGCAACTGCATGAGCATCAGCAATGCGCAGTACACGGCCTGGTTGGCCGCGGACAACAAGGAGCGGGTGATCCTGGTCGAGGTCGACGCCTATGCGTCGGGCTCGACCGTCACCCGCTACATGAGCGACCGCGGCTTCACCTCCAGGCCGACCGACACGCCGGCCAACACAGCCTACGACGACATCGTCTTGGCGGTGCCCGGCATCCGGTCTGCCTTGGCCGACGCGCTGCGCGGCCGCAGCTTGGTGAGCTTCGGCGACTTGGACGTTGACAACTCGGCCGGCGTGCGCGACAGCTGGCTGCTCGATGCCTGGGACGGCCGGCCCCTGCGGCTGTACCTGGGCGACGCGAGCTGGCCGAAGGCGGACTTCCGCCTGGTCTTCTCGGGCGTGGTCGCCGACATCCAGGCGCGCGACAACGCGGCGCTCACGCTGAAGCTGCGCGACCGGCAGTACCTGCTGGACGTGCCGCTGCAGACGAACTTGGTCACGGGGGCGGGCAGCGCGAAGGACCAGCGGCTGCCGGTCTGCTACGGCGAGGTCAAGATGATCGAGCCGGTGCTGATCGACAGCGCGCTGCGCAAGTACGCAGTGCACGACGGGCAGATCCAGAGCGTCGACGCGGTCTACCAGGACGGCGTTGCGATCGGGACCTACACCGCCGACCTGACGGCCGGCACCATCACGCTGACCGCGGCCCTGACCGGCCGGATCACGGCCGACGTGAAGGGCAGCAAGACGGGCGGCACCTACGTCAACAAGACCGCCGACATCGCCCAGCGCATCGTGCAGGAGCGCGCCGGCTGGTCCGTGTTGGACATCGACGCGGCCAGCGTGACGCAGCTCAACACCGACGCGCCAGGCGCGGTCGGCATCTATGTGACCGAGGACCAGGCCACGGTCCTGTCGACGCTTGACGCGCTTGTCACCGGCGCCGGCGGCTACTACGCCATCGGCCGCGACGGGAAGCTGACCATGGGCCTGTTCAAGGCGCCGGCCGGCACGCCCGTGGTGACGATCGGCGACGACGACGTCGAGCAGGGCCGGGTGGAGCTGACGAAGCGGATCGTGCCGCTCAAGTCGGTGCGCGTCGGGTATGCACGCTACTACACCACGATCGACAGCGGCGCCGCGTCGAGTCTCAGCGAGGCGCAGCGCCAACGCCTGCGCGACGGCTATCTGGTTGCCAAGGCAACGACATCGCTCACGGGCTTCCTGCTGGCCGTCGACGGCGACCTGCAGGGCTCGTGCTACGTCAACCAATCGGACGCAAGCGCCGAGGCCACCAGGCGCGCAGCGCTGTGGGGCCAGCTGCGCCGGATCTTCCGCATCAGCGGATTCTTGGCCGCGCAGCAGGTCAGGCTCGGCGACGTCGTCGCCCTTGACCTGTCGCGCTATGGCCTGGCCGGCGGGGTGCTGGCCACGGTCGTGGGCCTGCGCGAGTCCATCACCGGCGGCAGCGTCGAACTGGAGGTCTTCTTGTGAGCATTCGCCTCGTCACCTCGAACGTGAGCGATGCGGCCACGCTGAGCAGCCCGGACTTCACGGCGGGGTTGCCCGTCTCGAATCTGCAGCTGGAGGGCCGCGCGCGCGTGGCCAGGACCGCGAACGCCACTGGCACCAAGACCATCAACGGCGACCTGGCCGGTGTCTCGATGCTTGGGGCCTGCGTGCTCTACAACCACAACCTCACCAGCCAGGCCACCTGGCGCCTGCGGTTGTGGGATGCGGCCGGCCAGTCCGGCAACCAGGTCTACGACAGCACCACGGCCAGCGCGCTGCCGGCGCTGGGGTGGGGCGACTTTCAGTGGGGCGCGGTGCCTTGGGGCGCCTCGGTCTTTACAGGCTGGGGGACAGCCTTCTCGGTCCTGTGGTTCCCTGCAGTCCTGGCGCGCAGCTTCCGGCTGGAGGTCACCGACCCGGCCAACGGTGACGGCTACCTACAGGCGAAGCGCCTGCTGCTGGGGCCTTACTTCGAGCCGCAGGTCAACATCGAGCTCGGGCTGCAGCTGTACTGGGAAGACAACTCGGTGCAGCGCCGCACGCAGGGTGGCTCGCTTCGTACAGACGTCCGCACTCGATATCGCGTCCTGCGTGGCCAGCTCGGACACCTGAGCGACAGCGAGCGAGCAGTGGCGGTCGACACGATGCGTCAGATCGGCCTGCGTACCGAAACCTTCGTCAGCGTGTTCCCCGGCATGGGCGGGGCTCAGGAGCGCGACTACAGCATGCTGGGTAAGTTCACCAGCATGCCTCAGTTCACCAACGGCGAGCTCTTCAGCCATCAGGCGCAGCTCTCCTTCGAGGAGGTATGAAATGGCCGACTTCAGCGGCTTTCTGATCAACCTGGGGAACACCAGCTATCCCACGGTCTACAACGCCTTCGTCACGGCCCTGCAGCCGTACGCGACGGAGATCGAGGCTGGCCGGCAAGGCCAGGCCTCGCTGGCAGCGAACTTTGGTCGCTACATCTTGGCCAGCCAGGGCCTGACCATGAACTTGGCGGCCAGCGGCTTCCGCATCACTGGGTTGCCCGTGCCGGTGGCCGCCGATGAGCCGGCCACGAAGGCCTTCGCCGAAGGACTGGCGTTCTCCCCCGCGCTCCCTGGCCAGGCCGGCAATGCCGGCAAGGAAATCACGACGGATGGGGTGAGCGCGTCCTGGGGTCTGACCGGCCCGGGCGCTATCGCCATCCTCAACTACATCAACTTCTGACTGGAGCGTCGCATGTCTTCCCCCCTCAACGCCGCCGTCCCGGCCGCATTCCAGAACGGCATCGCGAACCTGATCGCGGCCGACGGTACCCAGGCAAAGGTGCTCGTCGATGCGCTCGCCGCAGCAGCTGCAGGCGTGACGTCGCCGCTGCTCTTTGGTGGCGGCAGCGTCATCGATATCACGGCCACCAGCACGGACGCTGCGGCCAAGGATGTGATCCTGTGGCTCGGCCAGGTGCTGACGACCACCGGCGCTGCCACCGGCACTGCGGCCATGACGGTCAGCACGATCACGCGCTCCACCGGTGATTTCTTCCTCGACGGCTGGCGCCCCGGTGACCTGGTGATGGTGTTTGCCGCAGGCAACGCTGGCAGGCAGGCGAATGATGGCGTCCTCGGCATCGTCACGGGCGTGAGCAGCGCGACCCTGACCGTCAATGGGACGCCGTTCTCAGCGCTGACGCTCAACACTGGTGTTCGGCTCTGTCGCATGGCCTACCAGTTCAGGGCGCCGATGGCGGCAAGCGCTGGAACCAATGGCACCAGCGCGTCGGTCAATCTGCTGAACAACGGCAACGATGGCTCGGTGCTGCGCTACGAGAAGAAGCTGGGCCTCAATGAGCTGCTGGCCGTGTCGGCGGCCTCGGCCGTCTCGGCCCTGCCTGCCTACATCAACGTCTCGGCCGACGTGGCGCGCTACTGAACGGAGGTGCCCATGGGGAATCCAATGAACGCGGGCCTGCCGAACAGCTCGCAGGTCATCGCACCGGACATCGAGATCGGGCAGCACGTCCCCTTCTATGGCGCGCTGAACTACTTCAAGAGCGGCCAGCGGGAGTACCTGCGCAGCGGCTTCTTGCGCGCCTTCAGCGCAGCCTATGCTGGCTACGTGGCTCGCGTGCCCGCCGGCGCCTACGTGGACATTCCGTCCACTCGAACTGGGGCCATTCAAACTGCAGAGGCGGCAAACCTGAATGCCCACCTCTTCTATGACGGCACGCGGTATGTCAGTGTGACACTGGTCTCAAACGGCGCTCCTGGTGCAGTGCTCACGACCGATCTGTCGAATTGGAGCGCGATGAGCGGGTCCAGTTCGTTGGACAGTGGCTCGATGGGTGCGGCGCAGGCTGGCGCAAACGGGACTATCGCACTGGTCGGCATCGGGACTGCGACAGGCGGGATCTACAAGACCTCCGCATCCAGTTCCTGGAGTCAGTCCAGCGGGCTCCCTGGCGGGGCCTACTTCAGCGGCATCGCCTTTAATCCGGCGGGTACGCTGGGGCTCGCTGTTATGCAGAATGCGCTGCTGGCGTCTGCAGGGTCCATCCGCACAACCGCCAATGGCGGCGGGAGCTACACCAGCGTGACCCCCTCGGGCGGAAGTTCCGTGCAAATCGCTGGCGTCCACTACTCCCCGGCTGCTGGCGGGTTCCTGGTCTTCAACATGGGGAATCAATTCCTCAACATCAACAAGACGACCGACGGGACCAACTTCACCAACGTGCTCATCGACACGGCGGTCAGGACGGGCGTGAGCTGGGAGTTGTGCCCTCAGAAGTACATCGCCTCGAGCCCCACGGTAACGCTGGTGTCGTGCGCGAACGGGAAGCTGAAGCGGACCACGGACGGAACAACCTGGACCACTGTTGACCTGACGCAGCAGAACGGGTGCTTCCTGCTGTCGACGTCGTCCGCTGCCTACCAGATCTTCTACAACGCGGTCGAGGGGCGGTTCTATGCCAACTGCTACGGGGTCTACAACGCAGTGAGTGCGTTCCCCTTCCTCGTTAGCACGGATGGCATCAACTGGGTGCCGTCCTTCAGCTTCCGCGACACCGCGTCTCTGGGAAACGTCCTGAAGGTGGAGGGGGTGAATGGGAAGTCCTTCGCGTGCACGGTGCTGGCTGCCAGCCTGTACGACTGGAAGGACATCAGCACCGCCCAGCTGCGGGGCACGCCTGACTGGGTCGGCAGCTTGTCGATGATCTTCGGCTATAGCGCCGGCGCCTCCCCCTATTCGCACGTGAGGATTGCATGAACCAGTTCGCCACCCTGAACGACGCCGCGGTGAAGGAGGACACCTCCTTCTACGTGGACGTCGGCCCGTTCTTCGATCGCTTCGAGGCAGCTCAGCTGGCCGTGCTGGGCAGCACCGACCCGACGGTTCGGGCCTTCCTTGAGTCCTGCAAGGTTCGCAAGTGGATCTGGGTGAAGCACCCCTTTGTGGGGCAGGGCATCGACGCCATCATCGCCGCCGGCACCCCCGGCGTGGACGCGTCGCTCAAGGCTCGCATTCAAGGAACGCCCGCCCGCCCCAGCGAGCAAGCCGCCCTGTTGAAACTCTACTTCGGAGGTTGACTATGAAAGTGATCTTCTGCCGCAAGCGCACGCTGGGCTCCTGGCTGATTCGCGCCTGGTCCTGGTCGCCCTGGTCGCACCTGGTGATCGTCGAGGACAGCGAGCATGTGATCGACTCGACCTTCGCGCATGGTGGCGTTCGTCGTCGCCGGCTGATCGACATCGTCGAGGAGTACTCGGTGATCGAGGAGATCGAGATCCCGCTCGTCGACGAGCAGGCCGCGTTGGACTTCGTACGCGCTCAGCTGGGCAAGCCCTACGACTGGACCGCGATCTTCGGCTTTCTGCTGAGGCGGGACTGGGCAGAGCCTGACGCCTGGTTCTGCAATGAGCTCTTCGAGGCGGCGGCCGTCGCCGGCGGTCGCCGCCGCTTCCGCGACGACATCTCGCACATCACGCCCCGCGAGTCCTGGATGGTCTGCAGCTAGGCCCCTTCCGCCCCTTCACGAGGCCCGCCCCGGCATGCCGCGGCGGGCCTTTCTACGCGCGCCGCGCGCATCCACGCGGCACTCACCCACAAGGAAACCCATGAGTACTCCCATGCGAGCCAAGTTCGTCGTCACCTCTGTCGACCGCACCGTCGACCACGCCGGCAACGTCTGCGCCGAGCGTGTCAAGTTCAACGCCGTCTCCAAGAGTGGCGGCTACCCCGAGGACGGCTCGGACGAAGACAACACTTTCGCGAAGTGGTCGCCCCAGGCCAACTGCGAGATCTACATCAACAACCCGGCCCTGCACGGCAAGTACGCGCCTGGCCAGAAGTTCTATGTCGACTTCACGCCGGCCGAGGCCTGAGCCTCCGAAGGCCTGTCCGACCTGCTCTCGACCCGGCGCTGACGAGTGCGGCCGCGTCGAGTGCGGCAATCGTCGGCCGGTGACGGCCAGTGCTCAGGGTGGGGGCTACGGCGCCCTCGCATTCGGCTGCCTGCGGCGCGTCCCCACCACCAGGGAGTGATGACGCCCTGGACGGCCCCGGCCCGCAGGTGCGGGCCATTCATTTCATCGATTCACTCTATCGGGAGGCATATGGCCGAACCTACATCGAGCAGCGTCGCCGGGCTCGCTGGCTGGAAACTCGTCGGCGGCGCCGCCGGCGTCACCGCGGGGGCGTTCAGCCTGGCCGCGGCCGTCGTCATGCTCATGACCCCGCCGCGCTCTGGTCGCGAGTGGGCCGTGGGCCTCATCAGCACGCTGGTCAGCTCCATCGCGGGCGGCGCCTGGCTGCTGCACTGGGTTGGCATGAGTGATCTGGCCATCTCTGGCCCGCTCGGCCTGGCGGTCCTGTTCGGCCTGAGCTTTCTGTGCGGGCTGCCGGGCTGGGCCCTGGTCCGCGCGATCTTCACCTGGCTCATTCGCCGTGAGGGTAAGGACATCGGCGAACTGGCCGAGGACGCCGCCTCTGACGTGCGCGATGTCTTGAAGGGGCAGCAGTCATGATCAGCATCGATACCCTGATTGCGGCCGGCATCACGCCCACGCTGGCCAAGATCTTCGCGACGCCGCTGGCCGAGGCCTGCGTGCGCTTCGGCATCAACTCGCCGAAGCGGGAGGCAGCGTTCATCAGCCAATGCGCCCACGAGTCGGCCGGGTTGAGCACGCTGGAGGAGGGGCTGTACTACACGACGCCGGAACGCATCCGCGTCATGTGGCCCTCGCGCTTCGCCACGATGGCCGAGGCGGCGCAGTACCTGCGCAACCCGCAGGCCCTGGCCAACCGTGCCTATGCGAACAGGAATGGCAACGGCGACGAGGCGTCGGGCGATGGCTGGCGGTACCGCGGCCGGGGGCTCTTGCAGCTCACGGGGCGGGCCAACTACCTCGCTGCGGAGGCTGCGATCAACGCGCCCTACAAGTCGCAGCCTGACCTGGTGCAGACGCCTGCACATGCCGCGATGACGGGCGCCTGGTTCTTCGTCTCGGCCGGCTGCCTCCGGGGCGCTGACGCCGGCGACGTCGTCGCGGTAACTCGTGCCATCAACGGCCCGGCGCTCGCCGGGCTCGAGGACCGCCGCAAGCGCTACGACCTGGCGCTGGAGGCATTCTCATGATCGGTCCGCTCTCGCTAATCTCAGCCCGCACCTGGCTGACGCTGGGGGCCTTCTTCATCCTGTCGGCCGCCCTGGGCACGCAGACCTTGCGCCTGGAGGCTGCGGTCTCTCAGACCGAGGCCCTGCGCGCCCAGCTGCAGGCTGAGCACTCCCGCCAGCTGGCGGCCATCAACCAAGCGGCGGCCGAACGGGCAGCCATGGCCGCGGCGCGCGGCAAGACCATGCAAGAGGCAAGAGATGCTGAACAAATCGCCCGCCAGGCTGCTCAAGCCGACGCCCGCGCTGCTCGCGCTACTGCTGACGGCCTGCGCCAACGTGTCGCCGAGCTTGCCGTCGCTGCCGGTGGTGGTGCCTGCCCCGGAGATCCCCGAGCTACCGAACGAGGCGCGGCAGCCGCCGGCGCCGGAGATCTGCTCGCCGAGCTGCTCGGCCGGCTTGATCAGGCTGCGGGAGAACTTGCGGAGTATGCCGACCAGGCCCGCGTCAGCGGCCGGCTCTGCGAGCGGCAGTACGACGCAATAGCGAAGCCTCTCCGGCAATAAAGAAGCAGGGCGACCCCAGGAAGTGCAGCAACACCGCCTGAGGTCACCAAACCCACAGATCGCGCCTGTGAGCCCAGCCAAGGCCCCACCTGCCTCCCGGGAGGCGGGGCGCAGTGTAACCACGAATTGGACCCACATGGCTCAACCCATCATTCCTTGGATCGGCGGCAAGAGGCGCCTGGCCGATCAACTCATCCCGCGCTTCCCTCCGCACAAGACTTACGTCGAAGTCTTCGCAGGGGGCGCGGCTCTGTACTTCCTGCGCCCCCCGGCGGATGTTGAGGTGATCAACGACGTCAATGGCGACCTGGTCAACCTATACCGCGTCGTCAAGCATCACCTCGAGGAGTTCGTGCGCCAGTTCAAGTGGGCGCTTTCCAGCCGTGAGGTCTTCAAGTGGCTGCAGGACACCCCGCCCGAGACGCTCACCGACGTCCAGCGTGCGGCCCGCTTCTACTACCTGCAGCACCAATGCTTCGGTGGCAAAGTCGAAGGGCAGACTTGGGGGACTGCAACTACTGCGCCCCCGGTCAACCTGCTGCGGATTGAGGAGCAGCTGAGCGCGGCGCACCTGCGCTTGGCCAGCACCTACATCGAACGGCTGGACTGGCGCGAGTGCATGCGCCGCTACGATCGACCGCATTCGTTCTTCTACCTCGACCCGCCCTACTGGCAGACTGAGGGCTACGGAGTGGCCTTCCCATTCGAGCAGTACCGGCTGATGGCTCAGGTCATGGGCGAGCTGCAGGGCAAGGCGATGATCAGCATCAACGATCACCCTGACATCCGGGCCTGCTTCGAAGGCTTCTACATGGAGAGCCTGGACATCAGCTATACGGTCGGAGGCGGGGCCAAGAAGGCAGATCGCAAGGAGCTGGTGATCTGGTCATGGGATCAGGCTGCCGAGCCGGCTGGGTTGTTCTAAATCTTGCTCAGCATGCCGTTGCGCCGGGCGCATGTTGGTGACTGAGCTGCCGTGCAGGACAAACTGCGCAAGTGAGTGAGAGGAGGGGCCGAGCATTGTCCGGCCCCGTGGAGAGGCGCAAAGCCGGGGCCGCCCTCATATTGGCCTTCCGTCAGCAGCAGGTGCTGGACGCTGCGGCGGTCCCGACACTTGCCTCAGGTCACCGTCGCTGGTGAATTTACTGGCCCGGCGTGGTTTGCCGGGCCAGCTTTTCTAGCGAGGGGCTACGCTACGTTGGACAAGACATCCATCAGCGCCTGAATCTGGTGCAGCAGAACGGATACCTGCCAGACCAACGACGTGCAGCTGAAGAGCAGTCCAGCAACCGCCGTCGTGTCACTGAGCAGTTTTTCCCGGCGCGTTGCCGGCTTCGCTTGAACCTCTTCGGATGGAACTTTTTGCATGTTTGCCCTTTCAAAGGTAAGGCAGATTTGCGTCGAGGTCCCGCCACAGGTATAAAGTTTGGCTGTCTCCCCAGACGGCTGCCCTTCATCAAGGTGACGGGTGGTTGCCAGGCTTTCACCTGGGCAATTGAGCCTGCCTTTTGGCGGGCTTTTTTGCGCTTGTGCGGCGCAGTAGCGCTGCTGTTTGTTGAAGCGTTTCATCAATTAGGTGCTCCTTTCAGGCGTTGATTCTCAAGGCAGATTCGCTGCGCTCAGAGCGGGGAGAGGTGCTGTTTTGGCCCCTCACTCCCCACCTACTGAACTTCTGCAGCAAGACAAAGCATAAGAGAACACAGGTTGCCGCTTTGACGTTTATGGCCGGTTTGCAGAGCCGTTCGGTGCGAAACGAGCAGTGCCAGGATGAGGCTACTCATGGTGGCGCCTAGGCTTTTTGTGGCCGGCTTGAAGGGGCATTCGGTGCAAAACGAGCACGCCCTTGATCAGCTACTCATGGTGGCGCCCCTGCTTTTGCTGCCGGGCTGGCACAGCTCGACGGGGTGCTCCGTGAGTGGCTTGACCAGGGGCTTCTGGATGATGTTGTTAGTCTTGGATGCGTCGTTGAATTCGTCGACGATGCTTCCAGAGGGATAGACATGTGCAACCTCTACCACGTGAGCCCCAAGGGCGACATCGTCACCTACTTCCGGACCTTGGTACCTGATCCATTCCTTGAGGCGCCCATCGTTGGCCCGTTCGGCCGCGGGGCCTTTTTGCGAGCCGGCGGGGAAGGGCTGGAGTGCGTCGTGGGGCAATGGGGCCTGATCCGTCCCGGGCAACCTGAGCGTATTGATCGTCTGCCGTCCAAGGTGCCTGGGAAGCAGGGGCGGCCGAGGTCGACGAACAATGCCCGGATCGAAGGCATTGAGAAAAAGGTGACCTTCCGTGAGGCCTGGGCGAGAGGGCGCCGCTGCGTCGTCCCGGCTGCGTGGTATCAGGAGCCGAACTGGGAGACTGGCAAGAATATCTGGTGGCAGTTGCGACGCGCCGACGGGCTGCCCTGGGCACTGGCAGGGCTATGGTCGGAGTGGGTCGATCCGCGGTCTGGCGAGGTGGTGCCCAACTTCACCATGATCACTACGAACTGCGACCAGCATCCGTTGTTGAACCGCCTGCACAAGCCTGACCCAGTTCTGCCGGCAGATGCTCAGGACAAGCGCTCGTTGGTGCATCTGGACCCCGCAGCCTGGGAGGCCTGGCTGCGTGGTCCCGCCGACCAGGCCCTTGCTCTGATCAGGCCGCCTGCCCTTGAGCTGTTCGATCTGTCAGATGCTCACCGGACCGACCAGCTTCTAGCTACTCGCTGACCTGGCACCACCAGGCTTGTCGGGGCCCGGGCTCCTGGAGGTGGTCGGAGGCCTCTCGCCCCGTCAGCAAGAATCCGCGTTCGTCCATAGCTGTCAGTACGCAGTCGTGGATTGCCGGGATTACATAAGAGGCGCCGCGTCCCGGCCCGCATCTGAGGGTGGCCGAGGTCACCATGCGATCCTCGAAGCGGTTGGATAGCCTCCAGCGGTCGACAGTGAGCCAGCCCGCGGACGGCGCGCCTAGCTGATCGCGGGCCAGCTTCATCCCGTCTTTCCTCAACCTGAGTACAGCCACCTTCATGCTGTATAAATATACAGCTTTTCAGTTTTGCGAGGGCGTTGCCCCATCTTCAGGAGCCCTGAGGGTGGTGTTCAGAATGGGGCCATGATTGGGGCCATTCGTGCCAGCATTGCGATGCATTTCATAGGAGAGTACCTATGATGATTGACCACATGTGATGCCTGCGGCGCTCGCGCCGCGTCTTGCGTCAGGGCACCTTCGGGTGCCTTTTTCGTTGGTGGGGCGCATGAAACCTTCGCCTATGCCGGGCATGCATTTTTTGGGGGCGCCCTTGATGCTTTCTTGTCGTTGCGCTGCCAGCGTGGCATGGGGTTGCGCACAAGTACCAGTAGCGCGCTCCTGTGGTGCAGGGCGCGCTGTGGTGGCTTGAGGGTCGGTCTTGGAAATTGGACGGCGAGCTGGCCGACGAGTCGGCCAACAATGCGGCCAACAATGCGGCCAACAATGCGGCCAACAATGCGGCCAACTAAGCGGCCAACGCATGACCAACCAAGCGGCCAATTAGGTGGCCGACGAATCGGTCAACGAAGTCGCCAACGAGCCAGCCAAGCAAATGAGCTGGCGAACCGACCTCAAGGGCGGCAGGGAGTTGGGCTGCGACGCTGGCGGCTTGGTATCAGGCCTGCCGCTCAGCGCGAGACTGTCCCGACGCAGTCGTCAGATCGTGTGAATCAGCCAGCTGCCGCCTCTCCGCCGATCGGCGTGATGTTCTGGGCCAACTGACCCTTGGGGCCGGCGACCAGCTCGAAGCTGACCTTGCTGCCCTGCTTGAGGGTACGGAACCCCTCCATCTGGATCGCCGAGAAATGGGCGAACACGTCTTCGCCGCCTTGTTCAGGTTCAATGAAGCCAAAGCCCTTGGCATCGTTGAACCACTTTACGGTTCCTTGTTGCATTTTCCTTCTCCATCCCGGTGTCTATCGCACCGAGGCGGATTCTCAAAGCTCTGTCGCCTGCGTGTCAATTCGGGGCCTCCCCCGAGGTGCTGAGGGTCTGAAATGGAGGCGGCCGTGGCATTTGGCGCGAATATGGCGGAGAGGGCAGTGCACATCACTTTTTCAAGGCCGGGTCCTTGAATCATGATCAAGCCAGCGCCATGTGAGGCCATATGGCTCTCTATAGAATCGGTCCATGCCAGATCTTCCCCACCAGCCCCCCGTGCCGCCGGGCCAGCCGCCCGGCGCAGTGCCTGGCCGTGACGATGCGGACGGGACCGTCATCCTCGAGCGAGTTCCCCAGAAAACCGAGCCCCCGCGCCTTTATCAGGTGCTGCTGCTCAACGACGATTTCACTCCCATGGAGTTTGTCGTGATGGTGTTGCAGGAGTTCTTCCGCCATGACCTGGACACGGCCACCCAGATCATGCTCAAGATCCATCACGAAGGTCGCGGCGTCTGCGGTGTCTTCACCAAGGACGTGGCTGCGACCAAGGTCGAACTGGTGCTGGCCGCCTCCCGGCGTGCCGGCCATCCCTTGCAGTGCATTATGGAGGCCGCATGATTGCCCAAGAACTTGAAGTCAGCCTGCACATGGCCTTCGTCGAGGCGCGCCAGCAGCGCCACGAATTCATCACCGTCGAGCATCTGTTGCAGGCCTTGCTGGACAACCCGTCCGCGGCGGAAGTGCTGCGTGCCTGCTCGGCCAATATCGATGACCTGCGCAAGAGTCTGTCGCAGTTCATCAAGGACAACACGCCCACGGTCGGTGGCACCGAAGAGGTGGACACCCAGCCCACGCTGGGTTTCCAGCGGGTGATCCAGCGCGCCATCATGCATGTGCAGTCCACTGGCAGCGGCAAGAAGGAGGTGACCGGCGCCAATGTGCTCGTCGCCATCTTCGGCGAGAAGGACTCGCACGCCGTCTACTACCTGCACCAGCAGGGGGTGACGCGGCTGGACGTGGTCAACTACATCGCCCACGGCATCAAGAAGAGCGAGCCGCCCGAGCCCCCCAAGGGGCAGGACGGCCAGGGCAGCGGCAGCGAGGCCGAGCGCGAGGAGGGTGAGGGTGCCAGCGCGGGCGGTAAGGGATCGCCGCTGGAGCAGTTCACCCAGAACCTCAACCAGCAGGCCAAGGACGGCAAGATCGATCCGCTGATCGGTCGCGAGGCCGAGGTCGAGCGCGTGGTCCAGGTCCTGTGCCGCCGCCGCAAGAACAACCCGCTGCTGGTGGGTGAAGCCGGTGTGGGTAAGACGGCCATCGCCGAAGGCCTGGCGTGGCGCATCACCGAGGGCGATGTGCCCGACGTGCTGGCCGAAGCCCAGGTCTATGCCCTGGACATGGGCGCGCTGCTGGCCGGCACCAAGTACCGTGGTGACTTCGAGCAGCGCCTGAAGGCTGTGCTCAAGCAGCTCAAGGACCAGCCCAACGCCATTCTCTTCATCGACGAGATCCACACGCTCATCGGGGCGGGTGCGGCTTCGGGCGGCACGCTGGATGCCAGCAACCTGCTCAAGCCTGCGCTGAGTTCTGGTGCGATGAAGTGCATCGGCGCCACCACCTTCAGCGAGTACCGTGGCATCTTCGAGAAGGACGCCGCGCTGTCCCGGCGCTTCCAGAAGGTCGATGTGGCTGAGCCCTCGGTGGAGCAGACCATCGAGATTCTCAAGGGCCTGAAGTCCCGCTTCGAAGAGCACCACAGCGTCAAGTACGCCCTGGGCGCCTTGCAGGCGGCGGCCGAGCTTTCGGCCAAGTACATCAATGACCGCCATCTGCCGGACAAGGCCATCGACGTGATCGATGAGGCCGGCGCCGCCCAGCGCATTCTCCCCAAGAGCAAGCAGAAGAAGACCATCACGCGGGCCGAGGTCGAGGATATCGTCGCCAAGATCGCGCGCATCCCGCCGGCCAGCGTCTCCAGCGACGACCGCGGCAAGCTCAAGAGTCTGGACCGCGACCTCAAGAGCGTGGTCTTCGGCCAGGATCCCGCCATCGACGCCCTGGCGGCCGCCATCAAGATGGCGCGCTCTGGGCTGGGCAAGCCGGACAAACCCATCGGCAGCTTCCTCTTCTCGGGCCCCACGGGCGTGGGCAAGACCGAAGTGGCCAAGCAGCTGGCCTACATCCTGGGCATCGAGCTGATCCGCTTCGACATGTCCGAGTACATGGAGCGCCATGCGGTGAGTCGATTGATCGGCGCGCCTCCGGGCTACGTGGGCTTCGACCAGGGCGGCTTGCTGACCGAGGCCATCACCAAGAAGCCGCACAGCGTGCTGCTGCTGGACGAGATCGAGAAGGCTCACCCGGACGTCTTCAACGTGCTGCTGCAGGTCATGGACCACGGCTCGCTGACGGACAACAACGGGCGCAAGGCCGACTTCCGCAACGTCATCATCATCATGACGACGAATGCGGGCGCCGAGATCATGAACAAGTCCACCATCGGCTTCACCACCCAGCGCCAGCAGGGTGACGAGATGGCCGATATCAAGCGCCTGTTCACCCCCGAGTTCCGCAACCGGCTGGATGCCATCGTGTCCTTCCGTGCGCTGGACGAGGAGATCATCCTGCGCGTAGTGGACAAGTTCCTGCTGCAACTGGAAAGCCAGTTGGCCGAAAAGAAGGTGGAGGTCACCTTCACAGACGCCCTGCGCAAGCAACTGGCGAAGAAGGGCTTCGATCCCTTGATGGGCGCACGCCCCATGCAGCGCCTGATCCAGGACACCATCCGCCGCGCCCTGGCCGACGAGCTGCTCTTTGGCCGGCTGGTTGATGGCGGTCGCCTGACGGTGGACGTGGATGCGGCGGGCGAGGTGCAGCTGGACATCGTGCCCAACGGCAAGAAGTCAGACAGCAAGCCGCCCAAGGCCGAGGCGGCCACGGCGGGCTGAGACCCGCGGGCTTCCGTCCACTGACCCACTGAAACGCGCCCCTCGGGGCGCGTTTTTCATGGGGCGGGCCCGGCGGCTGGCGGCATCTTCACCATTCGTGCAGGGAGGCCACGACGCGGCCGATGACCTCCAACTCCGTCGTGTGGGCCAGGTCCACGTCATAGGCTGCAAAGGAGGGATTGGCACTTGTGACGCGAAGGATGCCGCCCGGCAGCATCTGGCAGTACTTCACCAGCAGCTCCTCGCCCTGTCGCAGCACGTAGACGAAGCCGCTGCGCGGCCGCCGATCCTGCTGGTCCACCAGGACCTGGTCGCCGTCGAAGAGCACGCTCTCCATCGACGAGCCGCGCACCGTCACAACGCTCAGCTGGGGTGCGGAGAGCTGGCGCGCCTCCAGCCAGTCCTTGCCGAAGCACAGGCCGCTGGCCTCGTACGGCGCGCCATCTTCTTTGAGCGGCGCTGTGCCGCCCTGGGTCTGGGCCTCCAGCGCGGGGACGCGGATGTAGCGGTCGGCGCTGCTGTCGTCCCGTGTGCCCATGACCACGTGCAGCAGGTCCAGGCCCAGGGCCGCCGCCTTGCGCAGGTAGCGGGCATCCGGCGTGCGGTCGCCTGCTTCGTAGTTGAACTGCGTGGTCTTGCTGACGCCGACGGCTGCGCCGAAGTCTGCCTGCATGTAGCCCAAGCGCTGGCGCTCCGCCCGGAGGCGGTCGCCAATGCCAGCGTTCGAGGAGTCCTGGTCGATGTCTTTGTTTTTCACTGTGATTTGACGGTGAATGGTTTGTGGCAGTGTCTCACCAACAAACGAGAATGACTAGCTGTCATTGTTTCCTCAATTGAGGGGATACTTCGCTTGTTGGTCTCACAGATGGAAACAATTTGCCATGAATTGGCCTGGCATTTTTTATTTGTTGAAATACCATAGGCATCCGTTCAACAAGATTTCATTGGCCATCATGGACGATCCACAAACGGATGGCCTGGGTGTGGAAGGTGGAAAGCGGTATCTGCACGCCCAGGCCTCGCCTGCAGCTGCTAAGCGCACGCTTCAGAGTCAGGGCCTTACCCTCAGCGAATTCGCCCGCATGCACGGCTTCAAGTACCGCACGGTGTCCGAGGTGATCCGGGGGGTGAACAAGGGCCTGTATGGCGAGGGGCACCGCGTGGCCCTGGCGCTGGGCCTGAAGCAGGACCGCTGAACATGAACTCTTCCTGCCCCTTGCCGACCGAGGCGCCCTTGCGCATCGACCGCCAGTTCCTGCGCGTGGCCCATGCCTACGATGTTCTGCCCTTCGAGGTGTTCCAGCATCTGCGCTGCGTGCTGGCGGGGGATCACAACATCGCCCAGGCCCTGGAGACGGCGCGTGAGGTGGTGGCGGTACTGTCGGCCGAAGACCTGGCCTTCGTGCTGGCCCGCCTGCTGGTCTGCACTTCGGATGCGATCGACTAGGCCTCGGCGGCCGGGAAGGAGGTGCGCGCCCGTGCCTGTCGGGGGGAGGGGTTGTGCAACGGTGCGGAGGCCCCGGGGCCGGTGCGTGTACCTCCATCCCGGTCCCTGAGGCCTGTACCGGGTGCGGTGCCCGCCGCGGGGGGGCATGGGTAGGGCCCGGGCGGCGCGTGCGCCCGCATGGGGCGCATGCAGCGGCTCAGCCGGCTGCAGGATCCTGGCGGTAGTAGCCCGCGAAGAGCGCATACAGCGCCGAATGCTCCTGCCGCATGCGGGCGGGTTCCACGAAGAAGGCCTCCGAGGCCACGGCAAAGAACTCCTCCACGGACGCTGCACCATAGGGGTCGATCAGGGTGTCCTCACCCGCATCGACACGCCCGCAGAAGTGCTCCCAGGCCGGGTCGATGACCTCGATCCAGGCTTGCGTGGCCTCCGCGGACGGCAGGGCAGGTATGCCGTCGGGCGCACCGTTGGCCATGTCCAGCACGTGGGCGAACTCGTGGATCACGACGTTGTAGACCGGGCCGGCGCCCAGTGCGGGGTCGGGCTGGAGCTCGCTCCAGGCCAGCATCAGCGGGCCGCCTTCCATGGCCTCGCCGGCCAGCTCCTCCTCGTATTGGTGGACCACGCCGTCCTCATCCATGAACTCGCGAGAGGCCACGACCTGGGACTCGTGCATGACGATGCCCACGAAGCTGTCGTAGGCCTCCAGGCCCAGGGCTAGCACGGGCAGGCAGGCCTGGGCGGCGACGGCCACGGCCACCTCGTCGCTCACCTGGAAGCCGCCCGCGCCATGGAACTCCTTGCGGGCCAGGAACAGGGAACTGAGGCGGCGCAAGGCAGCGAGTTCGGCGCTGCTTCGGCGGGCGATGAAGGGGTAGCGGGCCAGTGTGAGCGCCCACAGGGCATCGGGGATGGCATGGCGCGCCAACTGGCGGCGCTCGCGCCGGTCCTGCCAGGCCTGCAGCAGTCGATGCAGCATGCTCAGGCCGTTGCGGCGGCGAGGGGGAGTCGTCGCAGGCCAGCGGGTTCGAGGCGCAGCACCTCGGCGCGCGGGCTTGATGCCTCCAGGTCCCAATCGCTCAGGACCTCGCGACTCAGGCCCTCGCCCAGGGCGTGTCGTGCCGGGCGGTGGGTGTGGCCGTGAATCAGCGTGCGGCAGGCCTGCGAGCGCAGCGCCGCGCGGACACAGTCGGCGTCCAGGTCGGCCCACAGTTCGGGGTGATCCGCCTGCCCGGCCTTCTGCGCCATACTGCGCTCGCGCAGGCCGCGGGCAATGCCCCGGCGTTCCTGCAGAGGCTTGTCCAGGAAGGCCTGCTGCCAGGCCGGGCTGCGCACTTGGGCGCGAAAGGCCTGGTAGTCGTGGTCTTCCTGGCACCAGGCATCGCCGTGACTCAGCAAGTAGCGCTGGCCGAAGGCCTGCAGCAGACAGGGGTCGGCCAGGCGGGTGAGTCCGGCATCGCGGGCCATGGCCGCGCCAAGCAGGAAGTCGCGATTGCCGGCCATGAAGAAGAGGGGGGTGCGGGCGGCGGCCTGAGCGAACATCGCGAGCAGGCCGGCTTCGAAGGGTTGGTGCCGGGCGTCGTCGCCGATCCAGACCTCGAAGATGTCGCCCAGCAGGAAGATGGCGTCCGCCGATGTGTGGCTCAGGTAGTGAGCCAGTGCGGCGCGCGTGTCAGGGGTGTCCTCGGCCAGATGCAGGTCCGAGATGAGATCGATCGCCCGCCACTGCGGCGGGGCGATCCACTCTCCTGGCAGCGCATCCAGGCAGGGCAGGGTATCAGCCCTGGATTTCAACGGCCTTCTCGATGACCACGGCTTCCTTGGGGACGTCGCCATGACCGCCCTTGTTGCCGGTGGCGACCTTCTCGATCTCTGCGACCACCTCGGCACCGGCGACCACCTTGCCGAAGACGGCATAGCCCCAGCCGGAGGGCGACTCGGACTTGAAGTCCAGGAAGTCGTTGTTCACGGTGTTGATGAAGAACTGGGCCGAGGCCGAGTGCGGCGCGTTGGTGCGGGCCATCGCGATGGTGTACTGAGCGTTCTTCAGGCCATTGTTGGCCTCGTTCTGGATGGGGGCGTCGGTGGCCTTCTGGTCCATGTCGGCGGTGAAGCCGCCACCCTGGATCATGAAGCGCTTGATCACGCGGTGGAAGATGGTGCCGTCGTAGTGGCCCTTGTTGACGTAGTTCAGGAAGTTCGCAACGGTGACGGGGGCCTTGACCTCGTCCAGTTCAAGGCGGATCACGCCCTTGTTGGTGGTCATTTCGACAAACTTGCTCATGGCTTGGACTCCACTGTGGCCTTGTTGATGAAGATGGGGGTGGTCGGCAGGTGCTGGAACATGCCTTGGGCGGCGACGGGCGTGGCGCGGATCTTGTCCACGACCTCCATGCCCTCGATGACGCGGCCAAACACGGCATAGCCGCGGCCATCGCGGGTGTTCTCGGCATCCAGGCCGGAGTTGTCCGCCACGTTGATGAAGAACTGCGCGGTGGCCGAATCCGGGAAGGCGGCACGGGCCATGGAGAGGGTGCCGCGCTCATTCTTCAGGCCGGACTTGTCTTCCAGCGGGATGGCGGGACGGGTGGGCTTCTGCACCAGCTTGTCGGTGAAGCCGCCGGTCTGGATCATGAAGCCGTCGATCACGCGGTGGAAGATCACGCCGTTGTAGTGGCCGGCCTTCACATACTGCAGGAAGTTGGCGACGGTCTTGGGCGCCTTCTCAGCGTCCAGAGCGACTCGGATGTCGCCCTGACTGGTGGCCAGCTTGACGACCTGGGCCTGGGTGCCCATGGCGGCCAGCAGCAGGGTGCAGGCGGCGAGCAGGCGGCCCAGATGGGAACGAGGCGGGGTGGCAAAGGCCATGTGGCGGGACTCCCTTGACGAGGTTCCAGGGTGTAAAGGACGGGCCGCCCGCGGGCGGCCGACCGGCGCATTCTCGCTCAGCGGGCGGGGGCGTTCAGCCCGCGCAGCAGTTCCTGGGTGCGGCGCAGCTTCAGGCCGGCATTGACCGAGCTCTGCGGGCCCGGCCTGGCCGCGACAGCATAGGCACGCGCGGCCAGCTGCAGCAGCACGTCGCCCAGGTTCTCCTGGGCCTGCACATGCTCCGGCTGCAGGCTGACGGCGCGCTGGAGGGCTTCCTGGGCGGCGTCGATGTCGCCGCGGGCAGCCAGGATGACGGCCAGATTGTTGAAGGGATCGGCCAGGTCCGGAAAATCCTCGGTGAGGCGGCGCAGCAGGATCTCAGCTTGTGGGGTCTCGCCGGACTCCATGCGCATCAGCGCCAGGGCGAAGCGCATGCGAGCATTGTTGGGGTCCTCGACCAGGGCTGTCTCGAGGGTCTTCTTGGCCTCGGCCTGGTGGCCCTGCAGCCATTGCTGCTGGGCCTTCTCCAGCTCGCCGGCTGCCATGGCCGGGGTGCTCCAGGCGAGGCCGGCGGCCAGCAGGAGGGAGAGGAGTCGGGGCAGGGCGAGGTGGCGGGACTTCATGTGTTGGGGCGGAGGTGGCGGGAGCCCAATCGGTATACTGAACGATTCTATAAGCTGGCCCTGCACAGCCTTGCCCTCTGGCGGCGAAGGCCCTGTCCGGCGTCAACTCTTTCGCCCTGCGAGTCCATGTCCCTGCGCATCTACAACACCCTGACCCGCGCGGTCGAGCCCTTCGCCCCCCTCGAGCCTGGCCATGTGCGCATGTATGTGTGCGGCATGACCATCTACGACCTCTGCCATGTGGGCCATGCCCGCATGATGATGGCCTTCGACGTGGTCCAGCGCTGGCTCAAGGCCTCCGGTTTCCGGGTGACCTATGTCCGCAACATCACTGACATTGAGGACAAGATCATCAAGCGAGCGCTGGAGCGCGGCATCACCATCCGCCAGCTGACAGACGAGATGATTGACGCCATGCACCGCGACATCGGCGCCCTCGGCGTCGAGCGCCCCACCCATGAGCCGCGCGCCACCGAGTATGTGGGCCAGATGCTGGACATGATCGGTCTGCTCGAGGAGAAGGGCCTGGCCTACCAAGCCACCAATGGCGACGTGAACTACGCCGTGCGCAAGTTCGAGGGTTACGGCAAGCTGTCGCGCCGCAACCTGGACGAGCTGCGCGCGGGGGAGCGTGTGGCCGTGGACGAAGGCAAGCACGACCCGCTGGACTTCGTACTGTGGAAGGCCGCCAAGGCCGACGAGCCAGCCGACGCCAAATACGAAGGGCGCTATGGTCCCGGCCGTCCTGGATGGCACATCGAGTGCTCAGCCATGAGCTGCGCCGTGCTGGGCGAGACCTTCGACATCCACGGTGGCGGCCTGGACCTGCAGTTCCCGCACCACGAGAACGAGATCGCTCAGAGCGAGGGCGCCCTGGGCAAGCCCTTTGTGCGCTACTGGATGCACAACGGCTTCCTGAATGTCGATAACGAGAAGATGTCCAAGTCCCTGGGCAACTTCTTCACCATCCAGGACGTCCTGAAGAGCTACGACGGCGAGACGGTGCGTTTCTTCATGCTGCGCACCCACTACCGCAGCCCCATCAACTACAGCGATGCCGCCCTGGACGATGCCCGCCAGGCCCTGCGCCGCCTCTACACCGCGCTGGACGGCGTGGAGCTTGCTGCCGCCAGCGCCATCGACTGGGACCATCCGGCCGCCGTGGCCTTCAAGGCAGCCATGGACGAGGACTTCAACGCCCCCGCCGCCCTGGCCGTCCTGTTCGACCTGGCCTCCAGTGTCAACCGCAGCCGCTCCTCCGCCGAGGCCGGCCTGCTGAAGGCCCTGGCCGGCACACTGGGCCTGCTGCAGCAATCGCCGCGCAGCTATCTGCAAGCGGGCAGCACCCTGGACGAAGCCGCTATCCAGTCCCAGATCGAGGCCCGCGCCGCCGCCAAGGCCGCCAGGGACTTTGCCGAGGCCGACCGCATCCGCAAGGCGCTGCTGGAGGCCGGCATCGTGCTGCAAGATTCGCCCACTGGCACGAGCTGGATGAAGGCCTGATGGCGCGCTCGTCTGCCGCCGGGGTCACTCCGGACTACTGGGACGAGGCCTGTAAGCACCTGGTCAAGCGCGACCGGGTGATGAAGAAGCTCATCCCCCAGTTCGGCGAGGCCCGCCTGCAGAGCAAGGCCGACGCCTTCACGACCCTGGCCCGCTCCATCGTGGGTCAGCAGATCTCGGTGAAGGCGGCGCAGTCCGTCTGGGACAGGTTCTCCGCTCTCGTGGCCGGCCCGGTCCACCGCATCCAGCCGGCCGCCGTACTGGCCTTGGAGGTGGCAGCGCTGCGCGGCGCCGGCCTGTCCGCCCGCAAGGTGGAATACCTGCGGGATCTGGCCGAGCACTTCGAGGCCGGTCGTGTGCATGTGCGCCAATGGACGCAGATGGACGACGAAGCCATCATCGAGGAGCTTGTTGCCATCCGTGGCATCGGGCGCTGGACGGCCGAGATGTTCCTCATCTTCCACCTGATGCGCCCCAATGTGATGCCCCTGGACGACCTGGGCCTGCTCAAGGGCATCAGCGAGAACTACTTCTCGGGCGAGCCTGTCTCGCGGGCCGAGGCGCGGGAAGTCGGGGAGGCCTGGGCGCCCTACCGTTCGGTAGCCACATGGTACATTTGGCGAAGTCTCGATCCGCTACCGGTGGAGTACTAGCCCATCCCGTACCGGCTGCGCCAGCCCCCAAGAAGGGGTAGCTGCAGCCTCGGCCCAGGTGCCGCCCAGGCTTGCAGCCGGGGCTTGCGCGATGGGCTTTTTGAAATCAGGACGACTGATGAGCAAGAAACATTTCCTCGAATTCGAGCAGCCCATTGCCGAACTCGAAACCAAGATCGAAGAGCTGCGCTACGTGCAGAGCGAGTCCGCCGTCGATATCTCCGAGGAGATCGACCGCCTCTCCAAGAAGAGCCAGCAGCTCACCAAGGACATCTACTCCAGCGTCGCGCCCTGGCAGACCTACCAGGTGGCTCGCCACCCGCAGCGTCCGCAGACCCTGGACTACTGCAAGGACGTCTTCACCGAATTCCAGGAACTCCACGGCGACCGCCACTTCGCCGATGACGCCGCCATCGTGGGCGGCATCGCCCGCTTCAACGGTCAGCCCTGCGTGGTCGTGGGCCACCAGCGCGGCGCCGATGCCAAGGAGCGCACCCTGCGCAATTTCGGCATGCCGCGTCCCGAGGGTTACCGCAAGGCCCTGCGCCTGATGAAGCTGGCCGAGAAGTTCGGCCTGCCGGTCTTCACCTTCATCGACACCATGGGCGCCTACCCCGGCATCGGTGCTGAGGAGCGTGGCCAGTCGGAGGCCATCGGCCGCAACATCTTCGAGATGGCGCAGCTGGAAGTGCCGGTCATTGCCACCGTGATCGGCGAGGGCGGCTCCGGCGGTGCCTTGGCCATTGGCGTGGCCGACCAGGTGCTGATGCTGCAGTTCGCCGCCTACTCGGTGATCTCGCCGGAAGGCTGCGCCTCCATCCTGTGGAAGACCTCCGAGCGCGCGCCCGACGCTGCCGAGGCCCTGGGCATCACCGCCCACCGCCTGAAGGCCCTGGGCCTGGTGGACAAGATCGTCAATGAGCCGGTGGGCGGCGCTCATCGCGACCCCAAGCAGATGTGCTCCAACTTGAAGCGCGCACTGTCTGACGCGCTGCGCCAGGTCTCTGACCTCAAGCCCAAGGAGTTGCTGGACCGCCGCTACGATCGCCTGCAGGCCTATGGCCGATTCAGCGACACCAAGAACCGCTGAGCCCGACTCGAGCGCCCCTGGCGCCTGCGTGGCCGTTGCCTGGAGCGGCGGCCGCGACTCCACCGCCCTCATGCATGCCACGGCGCGCTGCGCGCAGGCCCTGGCACATGAGGGCTTTGCTTTGCGGGTGCTGGGCCTGCATGTCCACCATGGTTTGAGTCCGCAGGCGGATGGTTGGCTGACCCAGTTGCAGCGGCAGGTGCAGGCCTGGGCGGCGCGCGGTCTGTCGGTCGAGCTGCGCTGGCGGCGGCTGAACGGCTCGCCGGCCCCGGGGGACAGCATCGAGGCCTGGGCGCGCGAGGGTCGCCATGCCGCGCTGCAGGCCATGGCGCAGGAGGCGGGGGCCACCCTGCTGCTGCTGGCCCATCATCGGCGGGACCAGGCCGAGACTTGGCTGCTGCAGGCCCTGCGCGGGGCCGGGCTGGCGGGCCTGGCCGCCATGCCCCAGAAACAGGCGCGGGAGGGCCTGGTCTGGGCGCGCCCCTGGCTAGATCAGCCGCGCGAACGCATTGAGCAGTATGTGCAGGCACTGGGGCTCGACCATGTCGAGGACGAGAGCAATGCCGACCCTCGCTTTGCCCGCAACCGTCTGCGCCTGCAGCTGTGGCCCGGGCTCCAGTCCTGTTTCCCGGGGGCCGAGGCTGCCCTGGCGCAGTCGGCCCGCTGGGCGCAGGAGGCGGGCGCCCTGCTGGACGAGATCGCCGATCAGGACCTGCGGGTCTGGATGAAGGCGCCGTCCGGACTGGACCTGAAGGCCTGGGAGGTGCTCTCCCGGCCGCGCCTGAGCAATCTGCTGCGGCACTGGCTGCGTGATTGTCTGGGCCGGCCCGCGCCCGCCAGCCTGGTCAGCCGCCTGCTGAATGAGGTGGGTCGCGCCGCGCACGGTGCCGCCTGGCCGGCGGGTGACCAGGTGATCCAGACGCACCAGGGCAGCCTGCTGGCCTTGCCGGCGCGGGCGCCCATGCTTGCCTGGCCGGCGGACTGCCGCCTGGACCTCAGTCGGCCCGGCCTGCACGCCTGCCCGGCCTGGCGCGGGCGTTTCCAGGTCGATGTGGCGGATGAGCCTTCGTCGGAAGCCGTAGGTTCATCGCTATTGCGCAATGTGATCTTGCGTCCACGCGAAGGCAGCGAGCAGTTTCAGCGGGCGCCCGGCACACCTGCGCGGTCCCTGAAGAAGGCCTGGCAGGCTGCGGGCGTGCCGGCACTGGGGCGTGGCGGGCCGCTGGTTTATGCGGATTTCCCTGGGGAAACGGGGCCGCAGGCGCGCCTGATGTGGGTGCCCGCCCTGGGCCTGGATGCACGCTGGCGGGGGCAGGGCGAGGGGCCCTGGCTGCGTTTGAGCTGGCTGCCGGACGCTTCCTGACGTGGGTCTGAACCACGGGTCGGTGGCCTGGCGGGGCTTCGTGCTTCGCCAAGGCCAACCGTAGAATCGGCCTCTGCGACCGCGGCGCAAGAAACCCCCTCCAACTCCGCGCAATTTCACAACCATGGCATTGATCGTTCACAAGTACGGCGGCACCTCGATGGGCTCGACCGACCGTATTCGCAACGTGGCCAAGCGCGTCGCCAAGTGGGCGCGCGCCGGTCATCAGATGGTGGTGGTGCCCTCGGCCATGAGCGGCGAGACCAACCGCCTGCTGGGCCTGGCCAAGGAACTCTCGCCCGCCAGCAGCAGCCCGGCGCTGATGCGCGAGCTGGACATGATCGCCGCCACAGGCGAGCAGGTCTCCGTGGGCCTGCTGGCCATTGCGCTGCAGGCCGAAGGGCTGGAGTCCGTCAGCTACACCGGCTGGCAGGTGCCTGTGGCCACCGATTCGTCCTACACCAAGGCCCGCATCGAGAGCATCGACGATCAGCGCGTGCGCGCCGATCTCGCTGCCGGCAAGGTGGTGGTCATCACCGGCTTTCAGGGCATCGACGAGCACAACAACATCACCACGCTGGGCCGCGGTGGCTCGGACACCTCGGCCGTGGCCATCGCCGCCGCGATGAAGGCCGACGAGTGCCTGATCTACACCGACGTCGATGGCGTCTACACCACCGACCCGCGCGTGGTGCCTGAGGCGCGCCGCCTGAAGAGCATCAGCTTCGAGGAAATGCTCGAGATGGCGTCGCTGGGCTCCAAGGTGTTGCAGATCCGCTCGGTGGAATTCGCCGGCAAGTACCGGGTGCCGCTGCGCGTGCTGTCCAGCTTTACGCCCTGGGACATCGACATCAATGAGGAAGCCAAGTCCGGCACCCTGATCACTTTTGAAGAGGACGAAAACATGGAACAAGCCGTCGTGTCGGGCATCGCCTTCAACCGCGACGAGGCCAAGGTGACGCTGCTGGGCGTGCCTGACAAGCCGGGCATCGCCTTCCAGATCCTCGGCCCCGTGGCGGAAGCCAATATCGACATCGACGTCATCATCCAGAACGTCTCGCACGACGGGAAGACCGACTTCAGCTTCACCGTGCACCGCAACGACTACCAGCGCACCATGGAACTGCTGGAGAAGACCGTGGCCCCGGCCACCGGCGCGGCCAAAGTGCTGGGTGATCCGCGCATCTGCAAGGTTTCTATCGTGGGCATCGGCATGCGCTCGCACGTGGGCGTGGCCTCCAAGATGTTCCGCTCACTGAGCGAGGAAGGCATCAACATCCAGATGATCTCCACCAGTGAGATCAAGACCAGCGTCGTCATCGACGAGAAGTACATGGAGCTGGCCGTGCGCGCCCTGCACCGTGCCTTCGACCTGGACCAGGACGCCGCCTGATAAAAAATCAGGAATTTGTAGCGGAGCCAGAAAAAGCACTGCTATACTGCGAGGCTCTGCTGGAGACGTGACCGAGTGGCCGAAGGTGCTCCCCTGCTAAGGGAGTATGTGGGCAAAACCTGCATCGAGGGTTCGAATCCCTCCGTCTCCGCCAGACAGCATTGAGAAACCCGCCCAAGCGTGCTTGTGGCGGGTTTTTTCATGGGCCCGTCCGAGGCCGTCCAATTGCACTTGAGAATGCACGTGGTCCAGCACGTGGGGAGCCTGCCGTCATGAATCCGCCTGTGAAGATCCGCAATGCCGAGGAGATCGCCAAGGCCCGCGAGGCCGCCGGTCTGGTGGCGCAGGTGCTGGCCATGATCGGCGAGCATGTGAAGCCCGGCGTCAGCACGGAAGACCTGGACCGGCTCTGCCATGACTTCATCGTCAACGAGCTCAAGGTCATCCCCGCCAACGTCGGCTACCACGGCTTTCCCAAGACCATCTGCAGCTCGGTCAACGAGGTGGTCTGCCACGGCATCCCCACGCCGTCCAAGATCCTGAAGAATGGCGACATCGTCAACATCGACGTGGCCATCATCAAGGACGGCTGGTTCGGTGACAGCAGCCGCATGTTCTTCGCGGGTGAGCCCAAGCTGGCGGCGCGCCGGCTGGTCAACACCTGCTACGAAGCGCTGTGCGCCGGCATCCGCCAGGTCAAGCCGGGCGCCACGCTGGGCGACATCGGCCACGCCATCCAGAGCATTGCCTTTCGCGATGGCTACAGCGTGGTGCGCGAGTATGGCGGCCATGGTATCGGCGACATCTACCATGACGCCCCGCACGTCAACCACTTCGGCCGCCCCGGCGAAGGCCTCAAGCTGCAGCCGGGCATGATCTTCACCATCGAGCCCATGATCAACGCCGGCCGGCGCGAGGTGAAGGAAATGAAGGACGGCTGGACCGTCGTCACCAAGGACCGCTCGTTGTCGGCCCAGTGGGAGCACATGGTGCTGGTCACCGAGACCGGCTTCGAGGTGCTGACGACCTGGCCGGACGGGCTGGGCCTCTATCCGGCCATTGCCTGAGGCGAGGGGCGCGGCCCCGCTGCCTCAACGCGCGGGGCGCTCCACCAGACTCCTGATGCTCAGCCCAGGACCGGCCGCCAGGCCTGGGCCAGGGTCTGCACGGCGCGGACGGTGGCCAGGGGCGGGAGTGCCGCAAAGCCCAGCACCAGGCCCGCCCGCGCCGAGGCCTCGGGCAGGCCACCCACGCGCCGCATGGCCCCGACCTCCAACTGAGCGGCGCCGGCGGCCTCGCTCAGGCGGCGTTCCAGGGCGGCATCGGGCAGGGGCAGGTAGGCATGCAGACCCGCCTCGGGCGCAGGCAGGGGCAGGCCGAGCGGCTCGATGTGCCGGGTCCAGGCGCCCAGCAGGGCATCGCGCCGCTCCCGGGCCGCACGCCGCATGCGCCGCACATGGCGCAGGAAGTGCCCCTGGGCGATGAAGTCGGCCATGACCTGCTGGTCCATGCTGGCACTGTGGCGGTCCATCACGGCGCGCAGCCGGGCCAGGGTCGGCAGCCAGCCGCGGGGTGCCACCAGGTAGCCCAGGCGAAGGCCCGGGAACATCAGCTTGGAGAAACTGCCCACGTAGAGCGTGCGGCCGGCGCCGTCCAGGCTGGCCAGCGGCGCCAGCGGCAAGCCGACGTGGCGGTACTCGCTGTCGTAGTCGTCCTCCAGGATCCAAGCCTGCTGCCGACGGGCCCAGTCCAGCAGATCCATGCGGCGCTGCAGGCTCATGGCGACGCCGGTGGGGAACTGGTGCGAGGGTGTCACGTAGAGCAGCCGGCAGCGCGGGCCCAGGGCCTGCAGGGCCGCGGGGCGCAGGCCTTGGTCGTCCACCGGCACCGGGTGCACGCGCTTGGCGGTCAGGGCCAGGGCCGCTGCGGCAGAGCGGTAGCCAGGGGACTCCAGGGCGGCTTCGTCGCCCGGCTCCAGCAGAGCCATGGCGGCCAGGGTGATGCCTTGCTGGGCGCCGGCCGTGATCAGGATCTGCTCGGCATGGCAGGCCAGGCCGCGTGCGCTGCGCAGGTAGTCGGCCAGCCACTCGCGCAGGGCGGGCAGGCCGGCGGGATCGCCATAGGCCAGCTCGCTCGTGTCATGGCGACGCCAAGCCTGCGCCTGCAGGCGGGACCACAGCGCGGCCGGGAACAGGTCCATGGCCGGGCTGCCCCATCGGAACGCCCGCACCGCGCCGGCTGGCGTCTGCGAAGGCGTGAAGCCCTGCAGGCCCAGCCAGCGCGGGGTCTGTGGCATGGGTGCCGCCGGCGCCGGCATGGACTCCGAGCCCGAGGCTGCCGGCCTCATCTGCGCCAGGGGCGGGGTCACATAGCTGCCGTCGCCCACGCGGCTCCTGATCAGGCCCTCGTCCAGCAGGTGCTCGTAGGCCCGCACCACCGTGTTGCGCGACAGGCCCAGCGCACCCGCCAGCTCGCGCGTAGTGGGCATGCGGGCGCCAGCAGGCAGTTGCCCCTGCAGCATGCGCAGGCGCAGCTGCTCGACCAGCTGGCGAGTCAGGGGCCCCGGGCCGTCCAGGCGGATGCCGGCGACATCGAAGGGAAGGGCGGGGTGGTTCGTCGCATTCATGGAATTGGATCCATCAATGTGCAATGAATTGGATCTTTTATCGTACCAATTCAGACCATATGCTGAGGCCTTCCTGTCGGAATCCCCGGTCATTACCACATGTACACCCCCAAACACTTCCTGCTGGACGACCCTGCACTACAGCGTCAGCTGGTCGCCGAGCACCCCCTGGCTCTGCTGGTCGCCGCCGACGCGCGAGACCCTGGCGCGCCGCCGCTGGCCCTGCATCTGCCCATGGTGTGGGTGGAGGAGGGCGGGCAGTCCTGGCTGGAGGGGCACTTGGCGCGCGGCAACCCCCATCTGGCTGGCCTGGTCGAGGGGCAGTCTGTGCGCCTGGTCTTCACCGGCCCCGATGCCTATGTCTCGCCCTCGCACTACGACAGCCCGCTCAACGTCCCCACCTGGAACTACCTGGCCCTGGAGGTCGAGGGCAGGCTGCAGCGCGTGGACGATGCCATGGCCAAGGACCGCCTGCTCAAGCGCCTGATCCAGCCGCGCGATCCGGCCTATGTCTTGCAATGGCTGGGTTTGCCGGATGACTACCAGCAGCGCTTGCTGGGCGCCATCGTCGGCCTGCGCGTGGCGGTGAGGTCCATCCAGGCCAAGGCCAAGCTGAGCCAGAACCGGGCGGCCGGCGAGCGCCAGCGCCTGATCGAGCATTTCGACTCCGGCGCCTCACCCGCCATGGCCCGCTGGATGCGCCAGCTGGGCCTCTGATCCCTACCTCTGAACGCCATGGACGCCGCCATGACAAGACCTGCCCCCCTGAACATCCGCCCCGTCACCCTGACCGGCCGCCTGGTGCAGCTGGAACCCCTGAGC
This sequence comes from Mitsuaria sp. WAJ17, assembly GCF_014174515.1. Lineage (GTDB taxonomy): Bacteria > Pseudomonadota > Gammaproteobacteria > Burkholderiales > Burkholderiaceae_C > Roseateles_B. The sequence goes on along the minus strand of NZ_JACJUG010000009.1, from coordinate 35,816 downwards.
CTGGACCATGTGGACGGCCTTTGCGAGCAGGGCCTGGAGCCCGCACTGTGGCGCTGGATTCCCAGCAGCGTCAGCACGCCAGCCGAGATGCGGGACTACGTGGAGGCAGCGCTGACCGAGCAGGCGCGGGGTCAGGCCTTGCCTTTCGTGATCCGCGAGCTCGGCAGCGGCCGCATCGTGGGCAACACGCGCTTTGGCAACATCTCCGCCGCGGACCGCCGCCTGGAGATCGGCTGGACCTGGGTGGCCGCCAGCCACCAGCGCACGGGCGTCAACACCGAGGCCAAGACCCTGCTGCTCACCCATGCCTTCGAGACCCTGGGCGCGCATCGCGTGGAACTCAAGACCGACGCACTCAACGAGAAGTCCCGCGCGGCCATCGCCCGCATCGGCGCGGTGCAGGAGGGCATCTTCCGCCGGCACATGGTCTGCGCCTCTGGGCGGGTGCGTGACACTGTCTATTTCTCCATCATCGACAGTGAATGGCCAGCCGTGAAGGCCAGGCTGCTCGCCATGGCCTGAAGACCCCCGCCAAGGCGGGATGCCCCGCCTTGGAGCGCCCGCAGAAAAAAGCCCGCGTCAGCGGGCTTTCCTTTTTGGGACGGAGCAGCAGGCTTACATGCCCGCGTAGTTCGGTCCGCCGCCACCTTCCGGCGTGATCCAGACGATGTTCTGCGTCGGGTCCTTGATGTCGCAGGTCTTGCAGTGCACGCAGTTCTGGGCGTTGATCTGCAGGCGATCGCTGTTGTCCTCGTTCTTCACGAACTCGTAGACACCGGCCGGGCAGTAGCGGCTCTCCGGGCCGGCGAAGCGGCTGAGGTTGACCTTGACCGGCACCGAGTCGTCCTTGAGCGTCAGGTGCACCGGCTGGTCTTCCGCATGGTTGGTGTTGGAGATGAACACCGAGGACAGGCGGTCGAAGGTCAGCTTGCCATCAGGCTTGGGGTAGTCGATCTTGGTGGACTCCGCCGCCGGCCGCAGATAGACGTGGTCCGGCAGCTCGCGGTGAATGGTCCAGGGCGGGCTCTTGATGCCCAACTTGGGCAGCAGCCACTGCTCGATGCCCGTCATCAGCGTACCAACGGTGTTGCCCTTCTTGAACCACTGCTTGAAGTTGCGTGAGCGGTCCAGCTCCTCGTGCAGCCAGCTCTTCTCGAAGGCGGCGGGGTAGGCGCTCAGCTCGTCATGCTGGCGGCCGGCCGTGAGGGCCTCGAAGGCGGCCTCGGCGGCCAGCATGCCGGTCTTGATGGCGGCATGGCTGCCCTTGATGCGGGCCGCGTTGAGGTAGCCTGCATCGCAGCCGACCAGGGCGCCGCCCGGGAAGACCTGCTTGGGCAGGGACAGCAGGCCGCCGGCCGTGATGGCGCGGGCGCCGTAGCCGATACGCTTGCCGCCCTCGATGTGCTTGCGGATGCTGGGGTGGGTCTTCCAGCGCTGCATCTCCTCGAAGGGCGAGAGCCAGGGGTTCTTGTAGTCCAGGCCGACCACATAGCCCAGCGTGACCTTGTTGCCTTCCAGGTGGTAGAGGAAGCCGCCACCGTAGGTCTCATGATCCGCGGGCCAGCCGGCGGTGTGCACCACCAGGCCGGGCTTGGCCTGGCCAGCCGGGACCTCCCACAGTTCCTTGATGCCGATGGCATAGGACTGCGGATCCTTGCCTGCGTCCAACTGGAACTTGGCGATCAGCTGCTTGCCCAGGTGGCCGCGCGCACCCTCGGCGAAGATGGTGTACTTACCCAGCAGCTCCATGCCCAGCTGGAATCCGTCGTGCGGCTCGCCGTTGCGGCCCACGCCCACGTTGCCGGTGGCCACGCCGCGCACGCTGCCGTCTTCACCGTAGACGATCTCGGCGGCCGCGAAGCCCGGGAAGATCTCCACGCCCAGGGCCTCCGCCTGCTCGCCCAGCCACTTGGTGACTGCGCCGAGCGCGACCACGTAGTTGCCGTGGTTGTGGAAGCACTCGGGGATGAGCCACTGAGGCGTGTCGCGCGCGCCGTCCTTGGACAGGAACAGCACCTCGTCCGCCGACACCGGCTGGTTCAGCGGCGCGCCCAGCTCCTTCCAGTTCGGGAAGAGCTCAGTGATGGCGCGCGGGTCCATCACGGCGCCCGAGAGGATGTGGGCGCCGGGCTCCGAGCCCTTCTCCAGCACGACCACGGAGAGCTCCTGGCCCTTCTGGGCAGCCAGCTGCTTCAGGCGGATCGCGGTGGACAGGCCGGCCGGGCCGCCGCCCACCACGACCACGTCGTATTCCATGTTCTCGCGCGGGCCGAACTGGGCCAGAAGTTCTTCGCTGGTCATCGGGTGTCCTTCAGGATTTGTAATGGGCTTTGCCGTCACCGGGGCTCGCCCCGTTTCGGCACAATTGCGGCGCATTCTACTGGGGTGTCTGGAAAATAGAACGATCGTGCTATTTTTGTGGCGCCAGACCCTAGAGACGCCGCTCTAGCGGGGCGTTGTCCCGGATGTCGGTGCACCCGTCTGCCTCCCTGCCCCTGCAGGCGCCAAGGGGCGCTTCCGAAGGCTTAACATCCCCCGGACATCGCAGGACGAATGAAGGAAGTGAGCCATGAGCTACAGCATTGATCTGGAAGGGCGCGTGGCCCTGGTGACGGGGGCCAGCAGTGGCCTGGGGGCGCAGTTCGCGCGCACGCTGGCCAAGGCAGGGGCCGGCGTGGTGTTGGCCGGGCGGCGGATTGAACGCCTCAAGGACCTGCGCGCCGAGATCGAGGGCGCAGGGGGTGATGCCCACGTCGTGTCCTTGGACGTCACCGACCTCGATTCCATCAAGGCCGCCGTCGCCCATGCAGAGACCGAGATGGGCACCATCGACATCCTGGTCAACAACTCCGGCGTGAGCACCACACAGAAACTCACCGACGTCACCGTCAACGACTACGACTTCGTGATGGACACCAATGTGCGCGGCGCCTTCTTCGTCGCGCAGGAGGTGGGCAAGCGCATGCTGGCGCGGGCGCGCGGCGCCGCACCAGGCACGTTCACGGGCGGGCGCATCGTCAATATCGCCTCCATGGCCGGCCTGCGAGTGCTGAGCCAGATCGGCGTCTATTCCATGAGCAAGGCTGCGGTCATCCACATGACCCGCGCCATGGCGCTGGAGTGGGGCAAGTTCGGCATCAATGTCAACGCCATCTGCCCCGGCTACATCGACACCGAAATCAACCACCACCACTGGAGTACCGAGCAGGGCAGGAAGCTCATCGAGCTGCTGCCGCGCAAGCGCGTGGGCCAACCGCAGGACCTGGACACCACCCTGCTGATGCTGTGCGCCAACGAAAGTCATTTCATCAACGGCGCCGTGATCCAGGCGGATGACGGATTCGGGGTCTGATCGATGAGCTTGCGAGACCTGAGCGCCGCCGAGGCGCGCGTGCTGGCCGTGCTGGTGGAGAAGCAGCACACCGTGCCCGACAGCTACCCCCTGTCCCTCAACGCCCTGACCCAGGGCTGCAATCAGAAGACCGCGCGCGAGCCGGTCATGAACCTCAGCGAGGCCGAGGCGCTGGAGGCCCTCAACGAGCTCAAGGGCATGAGCCTGGTGCAGGAGGTGAGCGGCAGCCGTGTCGTGCGCTTCGAACACAACCTGAGGCGCGTCTACGGCGTGCCAGGCCAAGCCGAGGCCCTGCTCACCGTGCTGATGCTGCGCGGTCCCCAGACCGCCGCCGAGCTGCGCCTCAACTGCGAGCGCCTGCACCGCTTCGCCGACATCTCCTCCGTGGAGGGCTTTCTGGACGAGCTGGCCGAGCGCCAACCCCCGCTGGCCCTGAAGCTGCCGCGCGCACCCGGGGCGCGAGAGCAGCGCTGGGCGCAACTGCTGGCTGGGCCTGTGCAGGTGGAGGCCCAGCTTGCATCGACCGGCCAGGAGGCCCCGAGGCGCGACGAGGAACTGCAGGCCTTGCGCGCCGAGGTCGATCAGCTCAAGGCACAGGTGGCACGCCTCATGGCGGAGCTGGGCCTGGGCTGAGGGGGCAGGTCTTGCGCCGGGTCCCGCTGCGTAGGCCGGCGCGGCCCTGCCGGGCGTCTTACTTGCTGTAGGTGACCGGGTTCTTGCCGTAGTCCTCGCCCATGGCCTCGGTCACCGGGTCCTTCTTGTAGCGTTCGGCGTTTTGCACGGCGCCCTTGTCGCGGCGCGCGATATTGGAGCCGGTGGTATAGCTGGCCTGCTCTCCGGCCCTGTCGTCCTGGGCAGGATTGCTGGCGCAGGCGGCCAGGGACAGGACGGCAGCGGCCGCCAGCAGTGCGTTGATCATGGGATTCCTCCGCGTGTGTTCTCGATTCTGGGCATCGCACGCTTGTGCCTGCATGCGGCGGCCTCGATTGTCCGCAGTCAGTGCCGGGTTGGCCTCCTGGCGCTCCCCTAGCGCCTGCGCGTCAGCGACGCTCCTCGCACCGCCGATGCGGAGCGCGGGCGCTGCGTGCCTGAAGCGGGCGGGCCTGCGGCAGGTGCAGATGTGGCGGTTCAATATCGCTGTTAGTGAGCTCGACCTCTGACGGCGCAGCGGACGCCATCCCCCGGCGCTTCCCGATGGACTGGGCACGGAGTCCGTGATGCCAGACATCACCTTCGTGCAGCGTGAAAAGCTGGGCGATTAGGTCAGTGGCCCGATCGGTGCCGATGCGGGACGCAGATTCTGTATCCGGCGGGCTCGGCCTCGGCGGTCCGAGCTCAGGCGCAGTGGGCGGCAGTGCCGGGGCATGTGCATGGTGGCCGGCGCCTCGCGCCGCGTGGGCTGGCCATAAATCAGCAGGCCGAAGCCCTCGCAGCCTCACAGCCGTGCGCGCCGTTCCAGCAGCAGGATGAGGCGGTCCGCCAGCACGTGGGGGTCGGGGTGATCCAGCACCCTTGGCGTCCCGTCCGGCCTCGTGCAACAGCGCCAGGGGCTCCAGACCCAGGGACAGGCTGTCCCCACAAAGTGCGTCAGGGTTGCGGCACGAACTTGCTGGAGCAGGGCAGGGGCCCGTGAGCCGGCGAACGGCGGATGGCATGCAGGCGTCTCCTCCAGTCAAGCGATGGTTGTGGTAAATGCTGGTACTCGGATGCATGTTTTCGACAAACCTGCAACTTCTGCACGAATTGCCACGCCGCACCGGAGCCCCGTGCGGCCGTGATACTGCATCGCAGCAGCTGTTGGAAGCCATCACCCGGGTGTGGCACCGTTCGCGCCGTTGCCGTTGCCGTTGCCGTTGCCGTTGCCGTTGCAGGGCGTGGCGTTTTGACCCTCAAGTGCTTGTGGTTGCTGGCCGAAAGGTGCTCTACTCGTCCCAGCACTTTGTTCGGTACAACAGGGGCGGCTCCGGGGCAGGGGCCTCGACGGACTGTCGAGGCCCGCGCCCCGGACGCTTGCCGACTTCAGGGGGTGAACATTGAGCAGCAACTCCGACGGCAAGCTCCGTCTCGGTGTGATGGCATGTGCCTTGACACTGGCCTTGGCTGGCCTGCTGGCCGCGGCAGGGGCCGCTTGGTGGTCCTGGCTCGTGGCCGCCGGAGTCCTCGCCCTGGCGGGCTGGGCCTGGCAGTTGGATCGCCGCCAGCAGGCGCGGCAGCGGCAGGAGCTCCTGGACTGCCTCGACGGCGAGCGCGCCCTGGGCGAGCAGCTGCTGCCGGTCTGGAGTGGCCACATCGAGTCCTCGCGTTCCCAGATGGAGACGGCCGTCGCCGGCCTGGCGCAGCGCTTCGGTGCCATCGTGCAGGAGCTCCAGCGCAGTGCGCAGCTGACAGAGATGAACTCGCAGTCCATGACCAGCGGCGAGCGCGGCCTGGTTGCCGTCTTCACCCATGGGGAGCGCGAGCTCGGCGGCTTGCTGGGATCCATGAAGTCGGCGATGAGCGGCAAGGCCACCATGCTGGGCAAGGTGCAGGAGCTCCAGCAGCATATTCAGCGCCTGCAGGACATGGCGGCCGATGTCGCGCGCATCGCGCAGCAGACCAACCTCCTGGCGCTCAATGCCGCCATTGAGGCAGCCCGGGCCGGCGAGCAGGGCCGCAGCTTCGCCGTGGTGGCCCAGGAAGTGCGCACCCTGTCGGGGCGCTCCGGCGATACCGGCCGCCAGATCGCGGCCACCGTGGCGGCTGTCAGCGAGGCCATCCAGGCCACCTGCCAGGCCGCCGAGCAGTCCGCTGGCGAGGACGAGCGCTCCCTGCAGCAGTCCGAGGTCGTGATCGAGCAGGTGCTCTCGCAGTTCCGTGAGGCTACGGACGCCCTGGTGCAGTCCTCCAACGAACTCAAGAGCGGACGCGACTATGTGCAGGGCGAGATTGCCGAGGCCCTGGTTCATCTGCAGTTCCAGGACCGCATCAGCCAGGTCATGACCCATGTGCGCCAGAACATGGAAAGCCTGCCGCCGTTGCTGGCCCGCAAGCTGGAGCGCTTCGAGCGCGGCGAGGGTCTGCAGGCCCTGGACGCGGTCGGCCTCCTTGCCGAGCTGGAACGCAGCTACGCCATGGCCGAGGAGCGCGCGCTGCACAAGGGCGGCAAGAACGCCGCACCGGCCGCGGCCGCAAGCGACGAGATCACTTTCTTCTAAGGACAGACGACATGGCCAAGACCATCATGGTGGTGGACGACTCCGCTTCCCTGCGGCAGGTGGTGGGCATTGCCCTGCGCGGTGCCGGCTACGAGGTGCTGGAGGGCTGCGACGGCAAGGACGCCTTGAACAAGCTGCAGGGCCAGAAAGTCCATCTCATCATCAGCGACGTCAACATGCCCAATATGGACGGCATCAGCTTCGTGAAGGCCGTCAAGGCCATGCCGGCCTACCGCTTCACGCCGGTGATCATGCTGACCACCGAGTCCGCCGAGGGCAAGAAAGCCGAGGGGCAGGCCGCCGGCGCCAAGGCCTGGGTGGTCAAGCCCTTCCGCCCCGAGGTGATGCTCAACGCCGTCCAGAAGCTGGTGCTGCCTTGAGCGCCGTCGGGACCTGCCTGCACCCGCAGGGCGAGCTGACCATCTTCCGTGCGGCCGAGCTCAAGACCGAATGGCTGCAGGCCCTGGAGGGGGCAGGCGGCGTGCTGGAGCTGGACCTGGCGGGTGTGACCGAGCTCGACACCGCCGGGCTGCAGCTGCTGATGATGCTCAAGCGCGAGGCGGCCGCACAGGGCCGAGCGCTGCGGCTGCACGGACACAGCCCGGCCGTGCTGGAGGTCTTCGAGCTGCTGAACGTGGCGGCCTTCTTCGGAGATCCCCTGGTCATGCCCCTGCAAGACGAAGCGAGGTGAGTCGATGGACCTGGACGCAGCCCTGCAGACCTTTGTTGCCGAGAGCCGTGAGCTGCTGACCGAGATGGAGTCCGCCCTGCTGGGCCTGGACCACGGCAGCGAGCCGGGCGAGGCGGTGAACGCCATTTTCCGTGCAGCGCATACCATCAAGGGTTCGTCGGGCCTCTTCGGCCTGGACCACATCGTGGCCTTCACCCACGTGACCGAGAGCGTGCTGGACGAGGTGCGCGACGGTCGCATTGCCATCGACGACGAGCTGGTGGTGCTGCTGCTGTCCTGCCGGGACCACATCAGCGAGCTGATCGAGCTGCTCGCCGCCGGGCAGACCTCGCCCACCGAAGCCAGCGATTCCGCCGGCGCGCCGCTGCTGGCTCAGCTCAAGCGCTATCTGCAGCCCGCGCCGAATGCGGTGGCCATGCCCGAGGCGCAGGTGGAGCGCATCGCCCGCGAGAGCGACGATGCCGACGAGCATTGGCACCTCTCCCTGCGCTTCGGTCCGGACGTGCTGCGCATGGGCATGGACCCGCTGTCCTTTCTGCGCTACCTGGGTCGGTTGGGGCGCATCGTGGGCATCGCGACGCTGCCGGACGCGCTGCCGCCAGCCGCGTCCATGGATCCCGAGATCTGCTACCTGGGTTTCGAGATCGCCTTCGCCAGTGCAGCCGACAAGGCCGCGATCGAGAACGTCTTCGAGTTCGTGCGCGACGACTGCCAGCTGCGCATCCTGCCGCCGCACAGCCGCATTGGCGACTTCCTGGCCCTGATCGAGGACCTGCCCGAGACCAATCTGCGCCTGGGCGAGATCCTCGTGGCCTGCGGCAGCGTCACCGCCCATGAGCTGGACCAGGCCCTGGCCCTGCAGTCCCAGGCGCCGGGCGGTGCCGAGGCGGCCCCCCTGCTGGGCAGCATCCTCGTGGACAACGAGGTCGTTCAGCCCGCCGTGGTGGAGGCCGCCCTGGCGCGCCAGAAGCAGATGGTGGACCGTCAGAAGGGCAGTGGCGACGGCCGCAGCGCGGAGAGCCGCTCCATCCGCATCGATGCCGACCGGCTGGACCAGCTGATCGATCTTGTGGGCGAGCTGATCATCGCGGGCGCCAGTGCCGACCTGCTGGCCCGCCAGCTGGACCACTCCGAGCTGCGCGAGGCCACCTCCCGCATGGCCGACCTGGTGCAGGACGTGCGGGACACGGCACTGCAGCTGCGCATGGTCAAGATCGGCGCCACCTTCAACCGCTTCCAGCGCGTGGTCCATGACGTGGCGCGCGAACTGGACAAGGACATCGGCCTGCAGATCAGCGGCGAGGACACCGAGCTCGACAAAACCGTCATCGAGAAGATCGGCGACCCCCTGCTGCATCTGGTGCGCAATGCCATGGACCACGGCATCGAGAGCGCCGAGATGCGCCTGGCGCGCGGCAAGCCCGCCAGGGGCCTGGTGCGGCTTAATGCCTTCCATGACTCCGGCAGCATCGTGATCGAGGTCAGCGACGATGGCGGCGGTCTGCGCCGGGACCGCATCCTGGCCAAGGCCGTGGAGCGCGGCCTGGTCGAAGCCGACGTGCGCTTGAGCGACCAGGAAGTCTTCCAACTCGTCTTCGAGCCGGGCTTCTCCACCGCGGAGCAGATCACCAACCTTTCGGGCCGCGGCGTTGGCATGGACGTGGTCAAGCGCAACATCAGCGCCCTGCGCGGCACGGTGGGCATCAGCAGCCAGGAGGGTGTGGGCACCACGGTGAGCGTTCGCCTGCCCCTGACCCTCGCCATCATCGACGGCTTTCTGATCAACGTGGGTGGCGCCACCTTCGTGGTGCCGCTGGACATGATTGAGGAATGCATCGAGCTGCGCGCCGAGGCCGGGCACGATGTCAGCAATCTGCGCGGCCAGGTGCTGCCCCTGATTCGCCTGCGGGACGTGCTGGAAATCGACGCCGCGCCGCCGCGCCGCGAAAGCGTGGTGGTGGTGCGCAGCAACGGCCAGCATGCCGGCCTCGTCGTGGATGCCTTGCTGGGCGAGTTCCAGACAGTCATCAAGCCGCTGAGCCGGGTCTTCTCCCAGGTGCGATGCATCAGCGGTTCCACCATCCTGGGCAGCGGCGAAGTGGCGCTGATCCTGGACGTCGTCGCGCTGCTGGCCAGCGCCGGGTCCTCACACGGTCTGGCCAAGCTGGGCTGAGCTTCCGAAGCACACAACGAAAGGCACACCATGTTTGCCAAAGTTTCCTTGAAGGCCAAGATCGTCACCTTGCTGGTGGTGTCCCTGCTGGCCTTGCTGGTCGTCATCCTGATCGCCTTCATGGGCCTGAAGAAGGATGCCGAGATGCTGGCCGAGATCAGCGGCAACCGGCTGCCATCGGTGCAGTCCCTGCTGGTGATCAGCGAGGCCCAGACGGCCATACGCTCCGCCAGCCGCGCCATCGATTCCCTCGCCGCGTACCCGGAGGAACTCAAGGAGGTGGAGCGGCACCTGCAGCGCAAGGCGGACGCCTGGGGTCGGATCGACAAGGCCTGGAAGATCTATGAGCCGCTGCCCCAGGAGCCCGAAGAGGCCCAGGTCTGGAAGCAGTTCATCAACGACTGGGAGACCTGGCGTGCCGGCGACACCAAGATCTCCGACCTGGCCAAGCAGATCCTGCGTACCGCTGACGCCAAGCAGCGCGCCCAGCTCTTCGCGGAGTTCCACCATGCCCTGAGTGCCAACCGCGAGAACTTCCGCACCGCGGAGGCTGGCATCAACAAGCTGACCGACCTGAACGCTGGCTATGCCGATGCGGCCGCCAAGCAGGCCGCCGAGTCCTCGGCTCGCGCGCAGACGCTGATGTACACGGCCTCGATCGTGTCGCTGATCGCCCTCGTTGTGCTGGGCTTTTTCATCATCAGTGCGGTCATGCGCCAACTGGGTGGCGACCCGGCCTATGCGGCCGAGGTGGTGCAGAAGGTGGCCCAGGGTGACCTGACCACCGACATCGCCCTCAGGACCGGTGACACCACCAGCCTCCTGGCCGCCATGAAGACCATGGTGGACAAGCTGAGCCATGTGGTCTCCGAGGTCTCCAGCGGCGCGGCTGGCATCACCGGCGCGGCGGAGCAGGTCAGCTCCACGGCCCAGACCCTCTCGCAGGCCACCAACGAGCAGGCGGCGGGTGTCGAGGAAACCAGCGCGTCGGTGGAGCAGATGACGGCCTCCATCTCGCAGAACACCGAGAACGCCAAGGTGACCGACGCCATGGCCAGCAAGGCCGCCACCGAGGCAGCGGAGGGCGGCGAGGCGGTGAAGTCCACCGTGGCGGCCATGAAGCAGATCGCCAAGAAGATCGTGATCATCGACGACATCGCTTACCAGACCAATCTGCTGGCTCTGAACGCTGCCATCGAGGCGGCCCGCGCGGGCGAGCACGGCAAGGGCTTCGCGGTCGTGGCGGCCGAGGTGCGAAAGCTGGCCGAGCGCAGCCAGGTCGCGGCCCAGGAAATCGGCGAGGTGGCCTCCAACAGCGTGGATCTGGCCGAGCGCGCCGGCCAGCTGCTGGACGAGATCGTGCCCAGCATCAAGAAGACTTCGGACTTGGTGCAGGAGATCACCGCGGCCTCCGAGGAGCAGTCCTCCGGCGTGTCGCAGATCAATGCCGCCATCGGCCAGCTGAGTCAGACCACCCAGCAGAACGCCGCCAGCTCCGAGGAACTGGCCGCCACGGCCGAGGAGATGAGCAGCCAGGCCGAGGAGCTGCAGAGCATCATCGCCTTCTTCCGCACCCGGCATGACGGCGGCATGGGCGGTGCGCTGCAGCGCCCGCGCACGGCCGCGGCGCGCAAGCCGGTCTCGCGTTTGGCGCAGGCCAAGGGCGAGAGCAAGGGGGCCTTCGCCGACGCCGAGCTGGACGAATCGCAGTTCGCCAAGTACTGATCCAGGGGAGGCCGGCATGAACGCCATTGTTCCCAGCAGCGCCGCGCGGCAGGAGCCGCCTCGGCAGGAAACGGCGCAGTACCTGACCTTCGCCCTGGGCGACGAGATCTACGCCATCGGCATTCTCTCGATCAAGGAGATCATCGAGTTCGGCGGCATCACCAACGTGCCCATGATGCCGCCGGCCATCCGCGGCGTGATCAATCTGCGCGGCGCCGTGGTGCCCGTGATGGATCTGGCCCAGCGCTTCGGGAGACCCTCCAGCCCCATCACCAAGAAGACCTGCATCGTTATCGTCGAGCAGGAGAGTGCGGGCGAGCAGCATGTGATCGGCGTGGTGGTGGACTCGGTGCATGCCGTGCAGGACATCGCCGGCACGGACATCGAGCCGGCACCCAGCTTCGGACTGCGCATCGCACCGGACTTCGTGGCGGGCATGGGCAAGGTGGACGGCCGCTTCGTCATCGTGCTGGCCATGGGGGCGGTCCTGTCGGTGGTGGACCTCGCGGCCCTGGGCTCCGGCGCCGAGGCCGCGCAGCGCATGCTGGCTGCGAGCTGATCGCAGGAGGCGCGAACTCATGCAGGAGATCAGCACGCAGGAGTTCACGCGCTTTCAGGACTTCATCTTCCGGGAAGCGGGCATCACGCTGGGCGACAACAAGCGCGCCCTGGTCTCCGGGCGGCTTGACAAGCGCCTGCGCCACTTCAAGCTCGCCAGCTTCAGCGACTACCTGCGCCTCCTGGAAAGCGGTCGGGAGCCGCTGGAGCGCCAGCATGCCATCGACCTGCTGACCACCAACGAGACGTACTTCTTCCGCGAGCCCACCCACTTCCAGCTGCTGCGCGAGTGCGCGCAGCAGTCGCGCCAGCAGGGGCGCCCGCTGCGCGTATGGAGCGCCGCCTGCTCCAGTGGTGAGGAGCCCTACAGCATTGCCATGGTGCTGGACGACGAGCTCGGCGCGGGCCAGTGGGAGGTGCTGGGCACGGACATCTGCACCCGCATGCTGGGCCGCGCGCGCCGGGGCCATTACCCCGAGAGCCGAGCCAGCCACCTGCCCGACGCCTTGCGCCGCCGCTACTGCCTCAAGGGCCTGGGCCCGCAGGCGGGGACGCTGTTGGTGGAACGGGGCCTGCGCCAGCAGGTGCAGTTCGAGCAGGTGAATCTCACCAGGCCGCTGCCGGCCCTGGGCCGCTTCGACCTCATCTTCCTGCGCAATGTAATGATCTACTTCAATGTCGAGACCAAGCGCCAGGTGGTGGCACGGCTGATTGGCCAGCTGCGGCCGGGCGGCCTGCTGCTGGTGGGCCATTCCGAGACGCTCAACGATATCAGCGATGCGGTGCAGGCCGTGCGGCCGTCGGTCTATCGCAAGCCCTGAGAGCCAGGCCATGGATCGCGCTCCGACCGAGATCTACCTGCTGCCGGGCGAACACGCGGCAGGGCGGGCGCACTGCCGCATCCGCACGCTGCTGGGATCCTGCGTGTCCATCACGCTGTGGCAGCCGCAGCTGCAGGTGGGGACCATGTCCCATTTCCTGCTGCCGGGCAATGGCGATCGCCAGGGCCTGGAGCTGAACGGCCGCTATGGCCATGACGCCCTGGCTCTGATGCTGTTGGATCTCAAGATGCTGGGCGCCGAGCCGCAGGACTGCGAGGCCAAGCTCTTTGGCGGCGGGGCCATGTTCGCCAGCGAGGGCCCGCTGAGTACGGTTGGCTGGCGCAACGGCGAGGCGGCTCGCCGCATGCTGGCGGAGCGCGGCATCCGCGTCGTGTCGGAAAGCCTTTACGAGGCGGGCCACCGCGAGATCATCTTCCACGTGGCCAGCGGCGAGGTCTGGGTCCGGCATGCCCGGCTGCCCGAGGCCGGTCCGACGGCCGCGACGTGGCCAAACCGCTCATCCAGCTAGGCAAGGGGCCCAAGCATGACCATCAAGGTGATGATCGTCGATGACTCCGCGGTGGTGCGCCAGGTGCTCAGCGGCCTGCTGCATCGAGGGGCCGGCATCGAGGTCACGCATGCCGTCTCAGACCCCATATTGGCCATGGAGCGCATGAAGACCGAATGGCCGGACGTCATCGTGCTGGACGTCGAGATGCCCCGCATGGACGGCATCACCTTCCTGCGCAAGATCATGGCCGAACGGCCGACGCCGGTGGTCATCTGCTCGACGCTGACGGAGAAGGGCACCAAGACCTCCGTCGAGGCCCTGGCAGCGGGGGCGGTGAGCATCATCACCAAGCCCAAGCTGGACCTCAAGAACTTCCTCAAGAGCAGCGCGACGGAGTTGGTGGCGGCGGTCAAGGCGGCGGCGCGGGCCAATGTCTCGCGCCTGGCCGGACGGGGGGGCGCCCCCCTGGTGGCCACGTCCAAGCTGACTGCCGATGCCGTGCTGCCTTGCGGCGATGCGCCGGCCATGGTGCAGACCACGGAGCAAGTCGTGGCCATCGGTACCTCCACCGGCGGCACGCAGGCCCTGGAGGCGGTGCTGACGCGCTTGCCGCGGGTGTGCGCGGGCATCGTCATCGTGCAGCACATGCCCGAGAAGTTCACGGCGGCCTTCGCATCGCGCCTGGACCAGTTGTGCGACATCGCCGTCAAGGAAGCCGAGAACAATGACCGCGTGGTGCCCGGCCGCGCCCTGATCGCGCCGGGCGGGCGCCACATGCTGCTGAGGCGGGTGGGGGCGCAGTATTTCGTCGAGGTGGTGGACGGCCCCCTGGTGAACCGGCACCGGCCCTCGGTGGACGTGCTGTTTCGTTCGGCGGCCCGCGCAGCCGGGAAGAACGCCCTGGGCATCATCATGACCGGCATGGGCGACGATGGCGCGGCCGGTATGCTGGAGATGCACAAGGCAGGCGCCTACACTGTGGCGCAAGACGAGCAGAGCTGCGTGGTCTACGGCATGCCCAAGGAAGCGGTCAAGCGAGGCGCCGTCGATAAGATCGTGCCGCTGGACCTGATCGACCGCGAGATTCTCGCCCAACAGATGAGGCCCGGCCAATGAGCGCCGGGGCACTCACATGATGACGGGAGCGACGGAGATGAGTTCGGTGCCGCAGGCAGCCCCCCCTCCACCGCGCGGGCTGCTCAGCAGCGTCCTGGTGGTCGAGGACAGCGCCGTGCAGCGCCAGCATGTGGTGGACCTGCTGCAGTCCCTGCAGTTCGCCTCGGTGCTGGAAGCCTCCAATGGCCTGGAGGCCCTGCATGTGCTGGACGGTCTGGCGGCGGGGCTGTCGATTTCGCTGCTGATCACAGACATCGACATGCCCGTCATGGATGGCATCGAGCTGATCGGCCAGTTGGGGAAGCGCTACCGGGTCGATAACCTCATTGTGATGAGTGCACGTGATCCGCGCCTGCTGGAGACCGTGGAAAGCATGGATGCGGCGGACTTCGCTCCGCGCCTGCTAGGCACCCTGCCCAAGCCCGTCACGCTGGCCGGCCTGCAGCGTCTGCTGGAGCGAGCCAAGTTCCGGCCTGCCGACGCGGCAGCCGCCGGCGCCACGCCTGCTGCCTGCCTGGAGGACATCCGGGCCGCGCTGGACAGCGGGCAGTTCGTGCCCTACTTCCAGCCCAAGGTGAGCCTGGCCACGGGCCAGCTCAAGGGCGTCGAGGCCCTGGCCCGCTGGCGCCATCCCGATCGCGGCCTGCTGGGGCCCCATCATTTCATCGCTCGCATCGAGGGCAGTCCGCTGATGGCGCGCTTCACGCTTGCCATGGTGGAGCAGTCACTGAAGCACCTGGTGCAATGGTTGCGCTCCATGCCCTCCCTGACCCTGTCGGTCAACCTGACCGCCGACGACCTGGCAGACCAGGGCTTCATCGAGCGCCTCACCGAGCTGGTGAACCGGCACGGCGTGGCGCCGTCATCGCTCACCTGGGAGGTCACCGAGACCATGGTGTTGCGCAGCGCCGCCATGCTGAGCCTGGCGCGCCTGGGCCTCAAGGGATACGGCTTGTCCATGGACGACTACGGCATCGGCTACTCCAGCATGCAGACCCTCTCGCGCAGCCCCTTCACCGAGCTGAAGATCGACCGCGTCTTCGTGGATGGCGCCAGCGAGCGCGCCAACCGCCGGGCCATCCTCATCAGCTCCCTGGACATGGGACGCCGCCTGGGTGTGGCCACGGTGGGTGAGGGCGTCGAGACCGAGGCCGACTGGCACCTGCTGCGCGAGCTGGGCTGCGACACGGCCCAGGGCTACCTCATCGCCAAGCCCATGCAAGGCGAAGAGCTGCTGGGCTGGGTGCGCAGCAGTCGGGCGCGGCTGAAGGCCTTGGTGGCTGGGCCGGGCGCAGCCTGATTGGCAGGCCGGAGCGCCGGCGCTGCTACAGTGCCCGCATGCATGCCGCCCTCACCACCGCATCCCCGCAGGACTGGGTGCGCCAGGCCGTCGCCCGCATCGAGGCCGACTTCCAGCGCTCCGCCGACACCCACCTGATTGCCCTGCCGCTGCCCGGCTTCGCGGGCATCGACCTATACCTCAAGGACGAGTCCAGCCATCCCACCGGCAGCCTCAAGCACCGCCTGGCGCGCTCGCTGTTTCTGTACGCGCTGTGCAATGGCTGGCTGCACGAAGGCAGCACGGTGGTGGAGTCCTCCAGCGGCTCCACGGCGGTGTCCGAGGCTTACTTCGCGCGCCTGCTCGGCCTGCCTTTCGTCGCGGTGATGCCGGCCACGGTGTCGACCGAGAAGATCCGCGCCATCGAGTTCCAGGGCGGCCGCTGCCACCTGGTGCAGGACCCGACGCAGATCTATGTGGAGTCCCAGCGCCTGGCCCGCGAACTGGACGGCCACTACATGGACCAGTTCACCTACGCCGAGCGAGCCACCGACTGGCGCAGCAACAACAACATCGCTGAGTCCATCTTCGAGCAGATGAGGAAGGAGGCGCATCCGGTGCCGCGCTGGATCGTCTGCTCCGCGGGCACCGGTGGCACGCTGGCCACCATGGGGCGCTTCGTGCGCTACTCGCGGCATGCGACCTTGGTCTGCGGCGCCGATGCCGAGCGCTCGGTCTTCTACGAGCACTACCTCAGTCGCGACCCGGCGCTGCGCATCGAGCTGGGCTCGCGCATCGAGGGCATCGGGCGCCCGCGCGTGGAGGCCAGCTTCCTGCCCTCGGTCATCGACGCCATGGTCAAGCTGCCCGATGTGTGGTCCCTGGCGGCCACCCTGGCACTCAGCGAACACCTGGGCCGCCCGGTGGGGCCCTCGACCGGCACCAATCTGCTTGCGGCCCTAGCCTGCGCACAGCAGATGCGCGAGCGGGGCGAGATGGGCTCGGTCGTGACCCTGCTGTGCGACAGCGGCGAGCGCTACCGCCACAGCTACCATGATGCCGGCTGGCGCCAGGCCCAGGGCCTGGACTGCGAAGTCGAGGCGCAGGCCATGATGGCGCTGCTGCAGCAAGGCCAGTGGCCGCAAGGACTGCTGGCGAGCTGGGGGCTTGCCGGGGCGCTGAAGCGGGGCTGAGGCCGCCCCAGCTGTGACAGGTCAGAGATCCTTGGCCGCCGTACCGAACTTCTGCAGCATGAAGTTCCAGAAGGGCTGCACGCAGTCCAGGTGGCCCGAGGGCTGGGCCGTGCAGTCCGTGAGGCTGACCAGGTTGCCGGCACCGCGCTGCTGCATGGCGCTCAGGGTGTCTGAGGAGGCGCGGTAGCTCACGGTGGCGTCCTCGCGCCCGTGGTAGAGCCACAGGGGCAGGGCCGGCTTCCAGTCATAGACATTGCTGCGGGCTTCGATACCGGCCACGTCATCGACGAGGTAGAGGTCCAGGAAGGTCGGGTCGAAGACCACGTCGGCGTCCTTGCCCACGGCCTTGTCCAGCAGCAGATCGCGGACCTTGCGGCGGTCGCCGTCGCCCAGCAGCTTGAGAAAGCCGGGGTTGAGCAGCAGGCCCAGCACCTTGTTCTCCTCCTTGACCTTGGCCAGCAGATCGTCGAGCACGCGGTCCACCTCGTAGGGGCCGGCGCCGGCCACCGTCATCTGCAGCTGGGCCTTGTGCACGCTGGCGCCGGACTGCAGGGCCCGGAAGGCCGCCACGCTGGCATAGCCGCCCTCGGAATAGCCGCCCAGGAAGAGCTGCTTGTTGTCCTTGATGCCCTGGGTGTAGCGCCAGTAGCGCGCGGCCGTCAGCAGGTCGTTCACCGCGGCGGCCGTGGGTGTGGACTGCAGGTAGGGGTGGGGGCGGTCCTTGCTCGCGCCATAGCCCACATAGTCGGCCGCCAGCACTACATAACCGGCCGAGGCCATGACCACGGCGGCCTCGTCGGCCGTGGCATGGTTGCTGGGGGCCTCGGCGTCCTTGGTGGTTGTGCCGTGCTGATAGCTGAGCACTGGGCTGCGGCTGCCGGCCGGCTTGACGGGGACGCAGACCAGGGCAGAGGCCTCCACGCTGGCCCCGCTGCCGTCGATGGTCAGGTAGTTCAGGCGCCAGGTCTGCACGGCATAGCGCGGCGTCAGGCTGGGCGCCTTGGGGCCGGCGGCGCTGATGGCGGCCTGGATCTCGCCGCTGCTGATCAGCTTGAGGGCAGTGGCGCGCTTCAGCTCGCCCGGGCCGCTCACGGGCAGGACCGGTGGCTCGGGTGGCTCAGTGGGCTTGTCCGGCACCGTGCTCCCGCCGCCACCGCCACTGCCGCCGCAGGCTGTCAGCAGCAGGCCACTTGCGAGGGCGAGGCTGCCCAAGGCGCGGCGCCGCCCGCGGGGCATGGTTCTGCGCTGGGGTGAGGGGGTCAGGTCTCGTCTTTGGCTCATGGGGCGCTCCCTGCGTTTTGGGGGCGATTGTCCTGTGTGTCGGCCCTGCGGTGCGGTCTGCCGGGGTGGGTTGGGGCGGAGGTCGCCCGGCTTGCTGCTGGTTTTGTATCAAAAATACATTTTTTCGCTGCTGGATTTGCAGGAAATTCTTCCCAATTTGACGCAGGTGTTGGCATGTTTCAAGCGGATTTCATGGGAATGTTTTGGTGTTCACCCCAATTTGTCTTGTTCGCGATGTAGCAATACTACTAACGCTTCTCGGTCGCCGCCACGCGACCCGGGGGCGCGAGGGATCACCCATCAAGCACAAGGACGGGCCGACACAGGCCCGACACAGGAGACAAGAGACATGCCTACCCCCAACGCCGGCCGCCTGCGGCCCTGGCTCCGCCTGAGCCTGCTCACCGCGGCCGCCCTGGCGGCCTTTGCGTCCTCTGCCAGCCCGGACACGCATGTGTCCAACAAGCAGGGCTTCGCCACCGACGTGGTCTACCAGATCGTCACCGACCGCTTCAAGGACGGCGATGCCACCAACAACCCGACGGGCGCGGCCTTCAGTGCCGGCTGCACCCAGCTCAAGCTGTACTGCGGCGGTGACTGGAAGGGCATCACCCAGAAGATCAGCGACGGCTACCTCACCGGCATGGGCATCACCGCCCTGTGGATCTCGCAGCCGGTGGAGAACATCAGCGCCGTCATCAACTACTCGGGCACCAACAGCACCTCCTACCACGGCTACTGGGCGCGCGACTTCAAGAAGCCCAACACGGCCTTCGGCTCCATCGCCGATTTCCAGGCGCTGATCACGGCGGCGCACAACGCGGGCATCAAGGTCATCATCGACTTCGCTCCCAATCACAGCTCGCCTGCCGACCCCGCCAACAGTGCCTTCGCCGAGAACGGCCGGCTCTATGACAACGGCACGCTGATGGCCAGCTACAGCAGCGACCCTGGCGGTCTCTTCCATCACAACGGCGGCACCAGCTTCTCCTCGCTGGAGGATGGCATCTACCGCAACCTCTTCGACCTGGCCGACCTCAACCACAACAAGGCCACGGTGGATGCCTACTTCAAGTCCGCCATCCAGGGCTGGCTGGACCTGGGTGTGGACGGCCTGCGCGTCGATGCCGTCAAGCACATGCCCATGGGCTGGCAGAAGAACTGGATGTCCCACATCCACGGCTACAAGCCCGTCTTCACCTTCGGCGAGTGGTTTCTGGGCGTCAACGAGGTCGATC
Organism: Mitsuaria sp. WAJ17; assembly: GCF_014174515.1. Lineage (GTDB taxonomy): Bacteria > Pseudomonadota > Gammaproteobacteria > Burkholderiales > Burkholderiaceae_C > Roseateles_B. The sequence continues at coordinate 16,684 of NZ_JACJUG010000009.1, read as the reverse complement.
CTGCCAACCACGCCTTCGCCAATGGCAGCGGCATGAGCCTGCTGGACTTCCAGTACGCCCAACGGGTGCGCCAGGTCCTGCGCGACGGCAGCAAGACCATGCAGGACCTGCACCAGACCGTCGTGGACACGGCAGGCCAGTATGGCCAGGTGATCGACCAGGTCACCTTCGTGGACAACCACGACATGGATCGCTTCCACCAGGCCGGCGCTCCGCAGCGCAAGCTGGAGCAGGCCCTGGCCATCACCCTGACCTCGCGCGGCGTGCCGGCCATCTACTACGGCAGCGAGCAGTACATGACGGGCAACGGCGACCCGAACAACCGCGCCATGATGAGCGGCTTCGGCACCGGCACCACGGCCTACCAGGCCATCAAGAAGCTGGCCGCCCTGCGCAAGAGCAACGCCGCCCTGGCCTACGGCACGCAGCAGGAGCGCTGGCTGAGCCCGGATGTCTACATCTACGAGCGCAAGTTCGGCACGCAGGTGGTGCTGGTGGCCGTCAACCGCAGCAGCACGACGGCCACCACCGTCAGCGGCCTCTTGACGGCCCTGCCGGCCGGCAGCTACAGCGACGTGCTGGGTGGCCTGCTGGGCGGCGGGGCCTTGAGCGTGGGCAGCAGTGGCGCTGTGCCCAACTTCGTGCTGGGTGCGGGCGCCGTGGCCGTGTGGCAGGCCGCACCCGCCATCAGCACGCCGACGCTGGGGCATGTGGGTCCCATGATGGGCAAGCCCGGCAATGTGCTGACGATCGATGGCCGCGGCTTTGGCGCGACCAAGGGTTCAGTCTTTTTCGGCAGCACGGCTGTGACCGGTGCGAGCATCCTCAGTTGGGAAGACACGCAGATCAAGGTCAGCGTGCCTGCCATCGCCGCGGGCCGCTATGCCGTCAAGGTGCGCAACGCCAGCGCCGTGGACAGCAATGCCTATGCCGGCTACCAGCTGCTGAGCGGCCCGCAGGTGACGGTGCGCTTCATCGTCACCAATGCCACGACGGCGCTGGGCGAGAACGTCTACCTGACCGGCGACCGCTTCGAGCTCAGCAACTGGAGCAGCAGCACGCCGGTGGGGCCGGCCTTCAACCAGGTCGTCACCAGCTACCCGAACTGGTACTACGACGTCAGCGTGCCGGCCAGCACCACGCTGCAGTTCAAGTTCATCAAGAAGAACGGCAGCGCGGTCACCTGGGAAGGCGGCGCCAATCACACCTTCACCACCCCGGCCAGCGGCACGGCGACGGTGACGGTGAACTGGCAGCCGTGAGCAGCGTCCGCCCGGCCTGAAGAAGGCCGCCCCGCGTGTCTGACAGGACAGCGGGGCGGCGTTGTGTCGAGGGCGGGCGGGCCGGGGCTCAGTCGATGAGCTCGCGCCGCAGCGTGGCTTCGTCCCAGTCGCCGATCTTGCGGCGGGTCTGCTTGCCGCCCTCGATCACGAGGTAGGTGGGCAGGCCGTTCACGCCCAGCTGCTGGCCCACGGGGTTCTGGCCTACGCTCTGCCAGGGCTGGAAGCTCATGCGCAGGAACACCGTGCCCTCGGGCACCGGCCGGCTGGACAGCGCGGCGTAGACCGGGTTGGCGCGGACGCAGTGGACGCAGTTGGCATCGAAGCTGGTCACCTGCAGCACCGCGCGCTGCCGGGGGTGCTCGGCCAGCCACTTCTCCAGGTCTTTGGGGGCGATGTCGATGATCTTCGGTGGGCCTGCAGGCGGCTCCGCTGCGGGCGCCGCCGCTTCGCTGCGCTGGGGGGGTGGCGGCAGGGCGGCGCTGGGTGCCGGCGCCTGCTGCTGGGCGATCCAGGCCTTCAGCGGGCCGAGGTCCAGGCTGGCTGACTGCACCAGCTTGACCGTGGACACGGGGCGCTCGCCGAACTGGCCCACGCGCACGGCCGCGATGGCATCGGGCTTGTAGGCCATGAAGTAGAGGCCGTGGTGGCCGAAGCGGTAGAGGTCCAGCTTCTTGCCTAGCATGTCGAATTCATTGCGCCAGCTCTGGGAGCTGTCATCGCTGCCATCCGGTGCCTGGCAGGGGATGTCGCAGATGGTCACCAGCTCGTAGCCCTGGGCCTTCAACTGCCCGGCGTAGTGGCGGGCAATCAGCACGGGGCTGTCGTCGTTCTTGTGGTCGTACTGGACCACGCTGACGGCGCCTTCGTAGCTCATGCGCCAGCGGCTCTGCCGGCCGCCACCGGACTTGCGCTCCGGCGGCGAGATGGGCAGCGTGCCCTGTTCTAGCGGATTGATGTGCCGGACGTACTCGCTGGCGCGAGGGAAGGGCGTGAGGGGGGCCGCGGCCTGCGCCTGGGCGGCCTGCCCGGCGCCGGCCATCAGCAGGGCCAGGCCTGCGCCGGCCAGGCGGCCGCGCTTGGAAGAAGAAGTCATGTCACTCCCCGGATCGTCTTGTCATGGACGGGCAGCCGGGCCCCGGCCGCCGCCGCGCGAGAATTGTTCCATGGGCTGTCGGAGATCCGGCAAGCGTCGGGGCCTGAAGTTGTCAACGTTTGTGAACGTCATCCGGCGCCGGCAAGGCCGGCCTGCACAGCTGGACGATCTGGCACAGCCAGGCGGCCGCGCCGAAGAAGGGCAGGGGCAGCAGCAGCAGTCCGAGCAGCAGTCCGAGGCCGAGGCTGTTGGCGTCCGCCATGAGCGGGCTGGAGGCGGCCAGCAGGAGCAGCCCGGCCGCCATCGTCAGCGCGTGGCCGCACCAGCACAGGGCCCGCACGCCGCGCAGGGGCTGCAGGAGTCCGCGCCATACGCTGCGCCGCCACAGCAGCAGGACCAGGCCCAGCACCGCCGGCGTCCACCAGGAGACCAGCGGGCTGCGCACCGGTGCGAGGCCGAAGACCAGTCCTGCCATGAGCCACAGCCAGGCCAGGCTCAGGTGCCACATGCCCGCGCTCCTCAGTCCCGCTGCGCCAGCGCCCGCTGGATATGCCCGCGCTTCACCGTGGGCTTGGGCACGCGCACGTCGAACCAGCGGCGCACGTCCTCGTCCACGCCGATGCCGTGCATGAAGTTGTAGAGGCCCTTCTTCAGCGCGCGGCCCATGGCGTCGTGGTCTGTGCCGGTGGGGTCGATGAAGCCGATATCGTTCTTCGCAAAACGGCCTTCGGGCAAAGGCAGCAGCTCCACGCCGAACTGCTCCGGGTTCAGTCCCACGGGCGAATGCACCGTGCAGGCGAAGCGGTGGAAGAAGCCGCTGTGGATGCAGCCGTTCTCGAAGAGCTGGCGCACGTACTCCAGCGCATCCACCGTATCCTGCACGGTCTGCGTGGGGAAGCCGTACATCAGGTAGGCATGGACCAGCACGCCGGCATCGGCGAAGGCCTTGGTGACGCGGGCCACCTGCTCCACGCTGACGCCCTTGTTCATCAGCTTCAGCAGGCGGTCCGAGGCCACCTCCAGGCCGCCGGAGATGGCGATGCAGCCGCTGTCCGCCAGCTGCTGGCACAGCTCGGGGGTGAAGGTCTTCTCGAAGCGCACATTGCCCCACCAGCTGATGGCGGTGCCGCGTGCCTGCAGCTCGGCCGCCAGCGCCTTCAGCGACTTCGGGGGCGCGGCCTCATCGACGAAGTGGAAGCCCGTCTGCCCCGTTTCCTTCACGATGGCCTCGATGCGATCGACCAGGGTGGCCGCCGTGGCGCCCTCGTAGCGCGAGATGTAGTCCAGCGAGACATCGCAGAAGCTGCACTTCTTCCAGTAGCAGCCATGGGCCACGGTGAGCTTGTTCCAGCGCCCGTCGCTCCACAGCCGGTTCATGGGGTTGAGCATGTCCAGCAGGGAGAGGTAGCGTTCTATGGGCAGGCCGTCCCAGGTGGGCGTGCCAACGTCCTCGAACGGGATGTCGGGCTCGGCCAGGTGGCGCCAGCGCACCTCGCCGTCCTCACGCACGAAGGTGCGCACCAGGCGCTGTGCCGAACGCTGGCCGGCCAGGTGCTCCAGCAGGGCCAGCAGCGGGCGCTCGCCGCCGTCCAGGGTGATGAAATCGACGAAGTCGAAGATCCGCGGCTCCGACAGCTCGCGCAGCTCGGTGTTGACAAAACCGCCGCCCAACACCAGCTTGACGCCGGGGTGCTGCGCCTTGATCGCCTGCCCCATGCGCAGGGCCGCGTACACGGCGCCGGGGAAGGGCACGGACAGCAGCACGACGTCGGGCCGCGTCTCGCGCACCGCGGCGAGGGTCAGGTCTTGCAGGCTGCGATCGATGAGGTTGGGTGGCGCCGCCAGCGCCTCGGCCATGGGCTCGAAATGGGGCTGGGCGGTGGCCAGGCTCTCGGCGTAGCGCACGAACTCGAAGCGGGGATCGACGGCGTCGCGCAGCACATCGGCGAGGTCGTTGAGGTAGAGGGTGGCCAGATGCCGGGCGCGGTCCTGCAGGCCCAGGGCGCCGAAGGCCCAGGCGAGGGGGTCCTCGCCCTCGTCGGCCAGGTAGTGGTCGATGGTGGCGAAACGCGCGCCCTCGGGCAGGAACTGCCGTGTGTTGATGCGGTGCGCCAGCGTGGGGTCGCGGCCCTGCAGGAAGCCGATGGCGCGCTCGATCGTGGCCTCGTAGGCCGGGTACTGCTCGGCGAAGCTGCGGGTTTGAGCCGTCTGCTGCTTGCGATCCAGCGCCTCGACGGCCTCGCGCATCTGCCGCAGGCCAGCCCGAGAGAAGAGCTGTAGCACCAGGGCCAAGGCGAGGTCGCGCTGCTCGCAGTGCAGGCCGCGCGAGCGCAGGAAGCCGGTCAGGTAGGCGGTGGAGGGGTAGGGCGTGTTCAGCTGCGTCATCGGAGGGATGAGCGCGAGCACACGCAGGTCGGTCACGGCAGGCACGGTGGCGAGGCGAGGCAGGATCGGAGGGCGAGGCAAGGGAGCCGATGCATGAACTGTACGCGGCCGAGCGGCCGGCGGCATCTCAAAGAGAAAGCCCGCGTGGCACGGTGTGCGCCACAGCGGGCTTGAGCGTCACGACGCAGGCTCGCGGCCTGCGTGGCGATTACTTCTTCTTCTTGGCGACGGGCTTGGCAGCCTTGGCAGCCTTGGCTGCGGGCTTGGCTTCAGCCTTGGCAGCCTTGCGGGCGGCAGCCTTGGGATCCACTGCAGCCTTGAAGCCTGCGCCCGGGGTGAACTTGGGCAGCTTCGCAGCGGCGATCTTGATCTTCTCGCCGGTGCTGGGGTTCACGCCGGTGCGGGCAGCGCGGGCGTGTTGCTTGAAGGAGCCAAAGCCGGGGATGGACACAGTGCCACCCTTCTTCACCGTGGTGACCACGGCATCCAGCAGGGTTTCGACGATGCGGCCGGCTTCTGCCTTGGTCAGCTCGTGCTTGGAAGCCAGGTGTTCGATCAGTTCGGTCTTGTTCATTCGTATGAAGTTTGGTTGAGCCCGAACAGGCTCGGGCGGCGCGGATTGTGCCCCATAAACAGGGGCCTGTAAGCCAGGGTTTGCGCAAAAGTCCCAAGGGCAGGGGGCTCTGGGCCCGCGGGCGCGGGAAGGTCCCATGGTCACGGGGCTGGCAGGCGGGCGGTGCGGGTGACGGTGGGCGCAAAGGGGGGGCTGAAACGTAGGCTGACACAGGGGCTGACAGAGCGGCTGACACAGGGGCTGGCAACGGGACGACGCGCGGCACCCGAGGCGGCCCTGCGCCCCCGGCGGCAAAAACTGCCTGCCAGGCCCTGCGGTGCGTCGGGTACGGGGATTGCCTCGCTTTAGCGGACCGGGTGCCCCGCGGTACGCCGGTCAGTGATGAATTCTGAACTATCGCGAAAGGATGCACTATGAACCAGCAGGGTCGAAACCAGGGCCGCCACGAGGAGCAGGGCCAGCGCAGCCGCAGCAGCGGCGGCAGCAACTACGGCGATTGGTCGAGCAACCGACCCCAGGGTATGGAAGGCCGGGCCCCGGACCAGTTCCAGGGCTCCCAGCAGGGTGGCTATCAAGGGGGCTACCAGGGGGGCATGGGACAGCATCCCGGTGCAGTCCATGACAACGGCGGCTTCCAGGGGGGCTTCCAGGGCATGCACGGGGGCGAACAGGGCGGCCAGCACTTCGGTGGTGGCTACGGCCAGAACTTTCCCGGCGCGGCTGGCGGCTACGGTGGGCAGTACGGCCAGGGCAGCCATAGCCCGCAGGGGCAGCACCACAGCAGTGGTGGCGTGGGCCCAGGCGGGACCGGATTTGGAGGCGGCTATGGGGGGCTTGGGGGCCAGGGCGGCATGGGCAGCGACCACAGCGGCTATGGCAATCCGGGTGGCATGAGCGGCAGCTACGGCGGCAGCTTTGGCGGCCCAGGCAGCCAGCACAGCCAATTCGACCCGGACTACCACCAGTGGCGCGAGGAACAGGTGCGCAACCTGGACAACGACTACCAGTCCTGGCGCCAGGACCGCTACAAGAAGTTCTCCGACGAGTTCAGCCAGTGGCGCAGCCAGCGGCCCCAGCACAGCGGCAGCCAAGGCAGCGGCGCTGACGAGAACGGCGAAGGCGGCAGCCGCGGCGCCGCCAGCAGCGCCACCACGGGCAGCGGCACCTCCAGCACGGGCACCGCAAGCAGCCGCACCACCAAGTAGGCCCCGGCCGCAGCTTCGTCCGGACGAGGCCTTGCAATGCCCGCCGGCTCCGCCCTCGTGGCCGGGGTTGGCCCCGCAAGGCCAGTCCGCCCAGTGCCCAGGCCTGCGCCGTCGGGCCGGATGCCCTCGGCAGGCGTCCCGGCCCCTGGCGCGGGCATCAGGACCTCCATGTCACCTCTTGTCGTTTTCAGCCATCTGCGCTGGTCCTTCGTGTACCAGCGGCCCCAGCACCTGATGTCCCGGCTGGCTCGGTACCATCCGGTGCTCTTCATCGAGGAGCCGGTCCATGGCGCCGGTCCCGCGCGGCTGGACAGCAGCTGGCAGGGGCGCCATCTCGAAGTGCTGACGCCCCACAGCCCGCTGCCGCCCCATGGATTCGACGAGGAGCAGGCCCTGCTCCTGCGACCCCTGCTGCGCCGTGCCCTGCAGGAGCGCGGCCTTCGCTCCCCCATGGCCTGGCTTTACACGCCCATGGCCCTGCCGCTGGCCCGCGCCCTGGATCCGGTACTGTGGATCTATGACTGCATGGACGAGCTGTCCGCCTTCAAGGAGGCCCCGGCCGAGCTGCCCGAGCGCGAGCGCGAACTGCTGGGCCTGGCCGCTCTGGTGTTCACCGGCGGTCCGGCGCTCTACGAGGCCAAGCGAGCGCTGCATCCTCAGGTGCACTGCATGCCCAGTGCGGTCGATGTGGCGCACTTCCAGCCGGCCGTGCAGGATGCGGCCGCCACCCGCTGTGCCGAGCAGGTGCAGGGCGCGCTGCCCCGGCCGCGACTGGGCTTCTTCGGCGTCGTCGATGAGCGCATGGATCTGGACCTGCTTGCCCGCCTGGCCGATGCGCGCCCGCAATGGCAGCTCGTGATGGTGGGCCCGGTGGTCAAGATCGATCCCGCCAGCCTGCCCCGGCGGCCCAATATTCACTGGGTGGGCCTGCAGAGCTACCACGTCCTGCCGGCGCTGATGGCCGGGTGGGACGTCTGTCTCATGCCCTTTGCCCTCAATGAATCCACCCGCTTCATCAGCCCCACCAAGACCCTGGAATACCTGGCGGGCGAGAAGCCCGTGGTCAGCACGCCGGTGCCTGACGTGGCGCGGCTCTATGGGGCCGTGGTGCGCATCGCCGGCACCCCCGAGGCCTTCATCGAAGCCTGTGAACAGGCCCTGCACGAGACCCCTGCCCAGCGGCGCCTGCGCCTGACGCATGCGATGGACGTGGTGGCTTCCTACTCCTGGGATGGCAGCGCGCAGGTCGTGCAGGCGCTGCTGCAGGAAGCGCTGGAGGCCCGGCTTTGGGGCCGGGCGGTCCGGCCTGCGCCAGGAGGTGCGAAGCGGCCGGTGGCGCAGGACCATGCCGAGGCCGCCTCGGCGGCATTGGCCCGCGCCGCCACACTGGCGGCACGGCCCGGTCGCAGCTGAAGCGCGCCGGCCATGAAGATCATCGACGCCCACCTGCACTGCAGTGGACGCGAGGACAGCGCAGGCGTGCTCCGGGCCCTGGACGAGGCCGGGATCGAACGGGCTGTGCTGCTGGCGCCCTTCCTGAGCCCTGGCCACGCGCTGGGCGATGCCGCCTCGTTGCGCCGCGGCAATGCCCACCTCGCCCGCCTGGTGCGCGGCCACGAGGACCGCCTCACCGGCCTGGCCGTGGTGGACCCGCGCGACGACCACGCCGCACAGGACCTGCGCCATGCCATCGAGGGCCTGGGCCTGCGGGGCGTGAAGTTGGTGCCCACGGGCTGGTACCCCTTCGAGGAGCGGGCGCGCGGGGTGTACGAGGTGGCCGCCTCGCTGCGGCTGCCCGTGCTCTTCCACAGCGGGATCTTCATCGACGGTCGCTCCGGCCGATTTTGCCGCCCGGTCTACTGCGAGGCTCTGCGCGACCACCCCGGCACCCGGGTGGCCCTGGCCCACATGGGCTGGCCCTGGACCGACGAGGCCTTGGCCGTCGCCCTGATCGATCGCATCCACGAGGTGCCGCACGAGCGGGCGCAATTCCGCCTGGACATCTCCTTCGGACCGCCGAAACCCTACCGCCGAGAAGTGCTGGCCCGCATGTTGGAGGTGCTGGGGCCTGGATCGCTGCAGTTCGGCAGCGACTGCTTCCTGCCCTGCAGCGGCGAGCAGCTGCGCGAGCGACGGGACTGGGTGCAGGCGCTGATGGACGAACTGGCGCTGGATGCCGCGGCCCGCGAGCAGATCTGGTGGGGTACGGCGGCGGCCTGGCTGGGATTGGAGGGTACCGATGGACCGCGCTTTGCGTCGAGTCCGCAGGGTCAGGTCTTGCGACCGCTCCCTGCCGCACGGCCGCAGCCCGGGGAGGAAGACGCACAGGGCCTCGGACAGCGGCTGCGCCAGACCTCTGCCGCTTGGGGCTGGGCGCCCCGTTGTTGCTGAGACAGGAAGGTCTATGGACAGAAAGACCGTCGCCGTCGCCAGGCCAGGCGCTGCCGCAGGTGCGGGGCGGCGCGTCCACGTGCTGGAGTGTGTGGGCAACGCCATCGTGGGCGGCATGGAACGCTGGGTTGAGCGCCTGGTTGCGCAACTGCCGCGGGACCGCTTCCGTATCAGCCTCCTGTGCCCCTACGAGGGTCGCTTCAGCGCCGCCATTCGGGCGCTGGGCGCCGAGGTCTTCTGCGTGCCCATGCCCGAGGACCCCTGCTGGAGCACCGTGCAGGTGGTGCAGGCCCTGGTGCTCAGCTCGGGCGTGGACCTGCTACATGCGCACCTGCCCAATGCCCATGCGTTGGCGGGCCTGGTGTCCAGGCTCAGCGACGTGCCGATGCTGAGCACCATCCATGGCCGGCAGATCACGATGCTGGACCTCGAGGTGCACCGCGCCGTGCACAGCCATCTGAGCGTGGTCTGCCGCCACAGCTACTACCACGCGCTGGGTCTGGGCGTTGACATGCGCCGCCTCAGCTGCGAGCCCAATGGCGTGGATACGCGCAGCTTCCATCCCGGCCCGCGTCCCGTGGACGGCCTGCGCGCCCGGCTGGGCTTGACGCCGGACACGCCCCTGGTCGGCTTCGTCGGGCGGCTGTCGCCCGAGAAGGGGCCGGAGCAGTTCCTGCGCGCCGTCTCCCTGCTGCAGGAGGGACTGCCCGAGGCCACGCGCTTCGTGATGGTGGGCGAAGGGCCGATGAAATTGGCGCTGGAGGCCGAACTGGCCCGCCTGGGCCTGGGGCAGCGCGTGTGGCTGGTGGGCCACTGGGACGACATGTCCGGCCTGTACCGCGAGCTCGACCTGCTGGTGTCCACCTCCCACTCCGAGGCGATGCCCCTGGCGCTGATGGAGGCCATGGCCAGCGGGCTGCCCGTGGTCGCGACGCGCGTGGGCGGCATTCCGGAGATCGTGCAGCACGGCATCAGCGGCTGGCTGGTGGCCGCGCGGGACATCGAGGACATCGCGGGGCGCGTGCGCCAGATGCTGGCCCAGGCCGAGCTGCGACAGCGCATGGGCGCCGCCGCGCGCCAGGACATGATGGAGCGCCTGGAGCTCAGACCCAGCCTGGAGCGCGTCGCGGCGCTGATGCAGTCACTGGCGCGCCCGGCCCGCGAGCCCCATCGCCTGGAGGAGGTCAGCGTCCTCGGGCGCGCCTCCTGAGGCAGCCCCGCCCTCGCGCGTCTCGCAGCAAATCCGTCGGGCATGAAAGCTGCCCCAGGGCAAGAACCCGGAACACAAAGGACTGCCATGACACCTTCTTCTGCTCGGCGGCTGCGTGCCGCGTCCCTGATCTCGGGCCTGCTGGCCCTGGTCGCCTGCGCGACACCCGAGGGGCCGCCGGCCTCCATCGCTGCGGCCCAGAATGCCGTCGATGCGGCCAGCAGCGATGGCACGGCCCAGCTCGCGGCGCTTGACCTGGCCCGAGCGCGAAGCAAGCTGGAGCGTGCGCGCCAGATCGCGCCGACCGACCGCCTGCGGGCCCACCGACTGGCGGAGGAAGCAGCGGCCGACGCCGAGCTCGCCCGCGCGCAGGCCACGCGGCAGCGCTCGCAGCGTGCGATGGAGGAGGTCCAGCAGTCCCTGCAGACGCTGCGAGAGGCGCTGCAAGGGCGCAGCGCAGCGCCCGCCAGCCCCGCGGCCTCGCGCTGAGGCGCAGGCCTGTGTCCATTCCCTGAAGCAGGAGACTCCATGCAAGAACTCAAGACACTACTGACGGTGGCTGCTCTGGCCATCCTGGCCGGGTGCCAGACCTTGCCAGCCAAGGACCCGGCCCTGGACGCCGCCGAGCGTGAGTACCGCGAGGCGGCCGCCGATCCCCTGGTCCAGCGCCATGCCGCGGCCGAGCTGGCCCAGGTCCGCAACATGCTCACGCGCGCTCAGAGCTACTACAGCGACGAGCGCAATCTGGAGCAGACCCGCCACCTGGCCTACCTCGCCAGCGCGCAGCTCTCCACCTTGCGCGCCCAGTCGGCCAGCCGTGACGCGGACATTCAGGTGCAGCAGTCCGGCGCCGAACGCGACCGCCTGCGCCTGCAGGCCCGCGATGCCGAGCTGCAGCGCGCTCGCAGCGGCGAAGATCAGGCACGCCGCGCCGCCGCACAGGCGCAGGACCGGGCCTCGGCCCTGCAGCGCGACCTCGCCGAGTTGAGCGCTCAGAACACCCAGCGCGGCGTGATGGTCACGCTGCGGGACATGCTCTTCGCCACTGGCCGCGCCGAGCTGCAGCCTGGCGTGCGCAGCGCCATCGAGCGCTTGGCCGACGTGCTGCGCCAGCATCCCGAGAGGCGCCTGCTGATCGAGGGCTTTGCCGACAGCACCGGCAATGGCGCGATGAACCAGCGGCTCTCGCAGCGGCGCGCCGAGGCCGTGCGCAGCGCACTGGTGCGGGCGGGCGTCGCGCCGCAGCGCCTGGAGCTGCGTGCTTACGGCGAGGAATACCCCGTGGCCGACAACGCCACCGCCGCGGGCCGGCAGCAGAACCGCCGCGTCGAGCTGCTCTTCTCCGACGAACAGGGGCGCCTGAACTACCGCTGAGCCGGCCGCCCCGCGGGCGTACAGACCAAGAGAGAGGCCCCGCGGGGCCTCTCTTTTGCTTCCCATTGCATCTCATTGCTTCTCTGTCTTGCCGGCGGAACTCCCGGGCCGTGGGCGTCAGAAGCGGTACTTCAGCGCCACTGCCGTGCTCTGCACATAGCTGCTGGCGCCACCCGGGAGCTTGAAGCGGTCCCGGTTGCGCTCGATGGCGACGGTGAAGTTGCGGTTGAAATTGAAGCCCACGCCAATCGTGGCGGAGGGCCCCCAGCCGTTTTTCGTGCCCGTGCTCACGCCGGACAGCGGGTCGGCGCTGATCTTGGTGTGGCCGTAGATAACGCCGGCCTTGGCGTAGACGTTGATGTTCTCCATGTCCACCATGCCCACCAGGCTGAGGTTGGCGCCGTAGGCCCGGGCTTCGCCACCGGCACGGTCGACCTTGCCGTAATGCCGTAGGCCCAGCTCCAGGCCGAGGAAGTCGTTGAACATGCCGCCGGTGTAGAGGGCGAAGGCGCGGTCGCGGTTTTCACAGCTGAGCGGCGCCTGGCCGCAGGGCGTGGCGTAGTCCGACTTACCCAGGCTGATGCCCATGTAGCCGCGGCGGGTGTAGGGGATCCAGGAGTAGTCGCTGCCCGCATAGCTGCCGCCAGCGCTGGCGTAGCTGCCACCCGTGCCGTGCTGGTCCTGGGCGGCCAGGCTCGGTTCGGTGGCGCTGCTGCCGCTCGTGCTGCTCGCGCCGGCCTGAGCATGGGCGGTCGCCGCGAGCACGCAGGTGCCGAGGATCAGACAGAGACCGGTGCGCCCGGTGGCGGGGCGTGCGGGCGCGGCGCAGGGGTGGCCGTGGTGTCGTACATGCATCTTGAGGTCCTTCTCGGTGGTCATGGTGGTTGGAAGATGAACGCCCTGAGGCTTGGAAGCACGCCAGAGCGGCGCGCCAGGAAGGGAGCGCACGCCCGGTGCTGGCCCAGGAGCCAGTTCGCGCGTCGCCTGAGGGGTGTCGGCAAGTGCCATGCCATGCCTCCTGCCAGAACGCCAGCCAGGACTCCCGTGCGTACCGCGAAGGCGACGGCAAGATTTGCGGCAGCGGCCCTGGCAGGAGGGCCGTGCAGCGCCGTCTCCAGGTGGGGAAGACGCAGGGCCGGGCGAGCGGTCCGGGCATTCCGATTGCCGCGTCCGGACATTCCATTTCATGGAGATGCCATGGCAACCCCGTCCCTCCGCATCGCTCTGATCAGTGAACACGCTTCACCCCTGGCCCTGGCCGGCAGCGTGGATTCGGGCGGGCAGAACGTCTACGTCGCCAAGGTGGCGACTGCGCTGGCGGGGCGCGGCCACGAGGTGCTCGTGCTGACCCGCCGCGACAGCCCCGACCTGCCGCCGGCGCAGGCCCTGGGTCCGGGTGTGCAGGTTTTCCATCTGGATGCGGGACCGCCTGCATTCGTGCCCAAGGAGCAGTTGCTGCCCTGGATGCCGGCCTTCGAGGCCCAGGCCCGCAAGCTGCTGCGAAGCCGCGCGCCCTGCGATGTGGTGCACGCCAACTTCTTCATGTCCGGCCTCGTGGGCCTGCGGCTGCAACGGCGCCTGCAGCTGCCCCTGGTCGTCACCTTCCATGCCCTGGGTGCAGTGCGTCGCCTGCACCAGGCGGCGGCCGATGGCTTCCCGCCCGAGCGCCAGGCCATCGAGCGTTGCGTCGCGCATGCGGCGGACCGCGTCATCGCCGAAAGCCCGCAGGACCGCCAGGACCTGCAGCAGCACTACGAGCTGCCCTCGTGTCAGATCGCCGAGGTGCCCTGCGGCGTGGACCTGCAGGAGTTCAAGCCCGGCGAGCAGTGCGCCGCGCGCGAGCTGCTGGGTCTGGATGCGCAGGACTTCATCGTCCTGCAGCTGGGCCGCATGGTGCCGCGCAAGGGCGTGGACAACGTCATCCGCGCGCTGGCCCTGCTGCCAGTGGGGGCCACGCGGCGCCGGGCCCGGCTGCTGGTCGTGGGCGGCGAATCGGAGCAGCCCGACGACGGGCAGACGCCGGAGATCTGCCGGCTGCGCGAACTCGCACGGCAGTTGGGCGTCGAGGAAGCCGTGCAGTTCATCGGCCGTCGCGGCCGTTCGGAGCTGGCGCGCTACTACCAGGCGGCCGATGTCTTCGTGAGCACGCCCTGGTACGAGCCCTTTGGCATCACCCTGCTTGAGAGCATGGCCTGCGCCAGGCCGGTGATTGGCAGCGCCGTCGGCGGCATCCAGCACACGGTGGTCGATGGGGTCACCGGCTACCTGGTTCCGCCCAAGGATGCTCTTGCCCTGGCCAAGCACCTGGACAGGCTGCGCGCCCATCCGCAGCAGGCCGAGGCCATGGGCCGGGCCGGGCTGCTGCGCGTGAGGCGCATGTTCACCTGGGAGCAGGTGGCGGCACGGCTGGAGGCGGTCTACCGGCGTGTCCTCGTCGAGCGGCGCCGGCCCGAGGCCGGTCCGCCGAGCGGCCTGGGCCTGCTGAGCCCCCAGGTGAGACCGGTGACCGTGTTCGCGCCCGCGGCGCCGGTGCAGCGGCCCGCCGCGGGCTGGGGGTACAAGGCATGAGCGGCATGGCAGAGCTTCTTGATCCGCGCATCGACCAGTTCGGCAAGCGTTCGCGCCGCCTCCCGGGGCCGGCTCCCGCAGCCGTCTTCCTGCCTTTGGAGGCCCTGCGGGCCCCTCTGATGGCCCCGGACGCGCCCGCCGAGGCCCTGCGATGGAGGACCGGCGGGCTGGCGGCCCTGCAGGCCTTTCAGCGGCATGGCTACCGGGTGCTGATCCATGCGATGCCGGCAGATGCGGTCGCTCAGGCCAGCCGCTCGGCCCGCTTGCACCTGGAGGAGCTGCGACAGCGGCTGGCACAGGAGGCGCAGTTCGAGATCCAGGCCGAGGGCCTGTTGGCCGCCGTGGAGGCCGACGCCCTGCCGGACCTGCTGCGGCAGGCTGCGGCCGCGCAGGGGCTGGACCTGCAGCGGGCCTGGTACTTCAGCTGGGACGAGTCCCTGGGCACGGCCAGCCGTCGCGTCGGCTGCCGCAGCGTGCGCCTGCTGGAACCGGGCCGCACAACGCGCCGTCGCTGGCCTCTGCTGCGCGGGCATGTGCCCATGAAGCTGTTGGACGCGGTGGCCTACGTCCTGCGCTGCGACGGCCACCTGGCTGCCGGTCAGCCCCTGCCGGCGCAGGCATGAGCGCCACCGCCATCCCCCCGGCCTGGGCGCAGGTGCGCCGCGTGCTGCTGCTGCGCCTGGACGGCATGGGTGATGTGCTGATGAGCACGCCCGCCATGGCGGCCGTGCGGGAGTGCCTGCCGCAGGCCACATTGAGCCTGCTGAGCTCGCCGGCCGGCGCGGCGCTGGCGCCGCATCTGCCCTGGCTGGATCAGGTGCTGAGCTACGAGGCGCCCTGGGTGAGGCCGGGCGAGGCAAGCCAGGGCGGTCCCGCCGGGGAGGGCGGGGCCGACGAGGCCCTGCTCCTGCAGCTGCGCCGCGAGCGCTTCGACGCCGCCATCATCTTCAGCACCTGCACCCAGAGTGCCCTGCCGGCAGCGCTGATGTGCCGCCTGGCGCGCATCCCCTTGCGTCTGGCCCATGCCCGCGAGAGCTGCTACGGCCTGTTGAGCCACCGTCTGCCGGAGCCCGATGCGCTGGGTCCGGCCATGCGCCACGAGGTGCAGCGCCAGCTGGATCTGGTGGCCAGCGTGGGGCTGCATACGGTGAACCCCGGGCTGCGCTTCGCACTGAGGGCGGCTGATGTGCAGCGGGTGGCCGCGCTGCTGGCCGAGGCCGGGCTGCCGCCTGGGCGGCCATACCTGCTGCTGCATCCGGGCGCCAGCGCGCCCTCTCGGCGCTATCCCCCCGAGGCCTTTGCTGCAGCGGTGGCAGTCCTGTCCGGCGAGGGCGGTCCGGCGCTCGCGGTGTGCGCGGGCCCGGGTGAGGCCGGTCTGCTGCAGCGTCTCGGCGCGGCCCTGCCACGCCCGCCGCTGCAGCTGCCGGGACCGCCCAGCCTGGGCGAGCTGGGGGCGCTGATCGGTGGGGCCTGTCTGCTGATCGCCAACAACAGCGGTCCGGTGCACCTGGCCGCCGCACTGGGCACGCCCGTGGTCACGCTGTATGCCCTGACCAATCCCCAGCACACGCCTTGGCGTGTGCCCTCGCGGGTACTCAGCCATGAAGTGCCGTGCCGTGACTGCCTGAAGAGTGTCTGTCCCCAGGGGCACCAGCGCTGCCTCACCGGCGTGCCGCCGGAGGCCGTGACTCGGGCTGCGTGGGAGCTGCTGGCGGAGGCCGCGTCATGAGGGGCGTGCCTCAGCAGCGCCAGCTGCCGCTGCTGGTGTCCGTGGTCCTGCCGACCCACCGCCGTTTGGCCCTGCTCTACCGCTGCCTGCAGGCCTTGATGCGCCAGAGCCTGGCCGCGGCCTGCTACGAGATCCTCGTGGTGGACGACGGCCGGGAGGAGGCCGTCCAGCGCCTTGTTGAGCAATTGGCCGCGCAGCCGGGAGCGCCCACACTGCGCTACATCCGACCGGTGCAGGGGCGGGGCCCGGCGGTGGCGCGCAACTGCGGCTGGCGCGCCGCACGGGCGGCGCTGGTGGCCTTCACGGACGATGACATCGTGGCCGATCCCCATTGGCTGCAGCAGGGCCTGCTGGGCATGCGCAGCCAGTGGCTGGCGCTGGCCGGGCAGGTGCGGGTGCCGGCCCTGTACGAGCCGGGCCGGCGCCCGACCGACCATGAGCTGATGACTCAGGGCCTGGAGCACGCGGAGTTCGTCACCGCCAATGCCTTTGTGTGGCGGGCCGCGCTGATCCTCGTGGGTGGCTTTGACGAGCGCTTCCAACGCCCCTGGCGCGAGGACGCCGATCTGCAGTTCCGCCTCGAGGCCCTGGGGCCTGTGGGCCGCTGCGATGCCGCCCTCGTCTGGCATCCGGTGCGGCCCGAGCGCTGGGGTGTGGCCCTGCGCCAGCAGCGCAATGTGTTCTTTGACGCCCTGCTGTACCGCAAGCATCCGCGCCTGTACCGGGTCCGGGTGCGCCGCCGGCCGCCCTGGGACTACTACCTGATCGTGCTGCTGAGCCTGATCGCCCTGGGCCTGGGCCTGGGCAGCCGGCCGGTCGCGGCGCTGCTGTGCGCGGCGCCCGCCCTGGGCCTGGTGCTGGGCCTGGCCTGG
>NZ_JACJUG010000099.1 GCF_014174515.1 Mitsuaria sp. WAJ17 | reverse complement strand
ATCACGCCCTTGGCGTTGAGTTCGTCGATGGCCATGCGGGCGCCCAACTCATTGTCCTTGCCCAGGTGGGCAATGCCGCCGCTGGTGGGTCCGACGTGACCGATCTTGACGACCAGGTCTTGAGCCAGGGCGCTACCGCCCATCAGTGCCAGGGCCGCTGCGGCCACCAGCTTCATCTGCGATTTCATCGTCTCATCTCCTGTGTAACGAGCGCCTGCGACCTTGTGGGCCGCTGAGCCTGCGGGTTGAGGCTCCTGCTCGCGACTTGTCTGTAATCCCGCTCTGGAAACAGTTCCACCCCTACCCGCTTCGCGGGCCCCTCAAGGGGCTGAGCCCGGACTGCGGAGGTTCAGTGAACCTCCCTAGCCTGGCGAAGAGTCGGGGCGCAAGACCCGACGCGGCCTGCAAGGCAGCCCGCAGGCCCGGCAAAGCCAATTCCTCGGGCTTCGCGCGAGGGCCGAGCGGCTGCGCCGCTGGCCATCCTTGAACGGAGGGGGTGGTGTGCTTATTCACCCAAATAGGCGGCGCGGACCTTGGGATCGCTGAGCAGGTCCTTGCCGGCGCCGGTCATGGTGATCAGGCCGCTCTCCATCACGTAGCCGCGGTTGGCTGCGGCCAGTGCGCGGCTCGCGTTCTGCTCGACCAGCAGGATGGTCACGCCCTGCCCGTGGATGTCGTTCACGACCT
>NZ_JACJUG010000098.1 GCF_014174515.1 Mitsuaria sp. WAJ17 | reverse complement strand
GCAGCTGCGCCGGTACCGCATGGGCCCCGCCCTGGAGCTGCTGGTGCCGCACGCGCCCGGCGCCACTCAGGGCTGGGCCACGCCAGGGCAAGACCCGACCCTGCTGCGCGAGGCCCTGGGACCCGGCCCCGAGGGCGGCACGCTGACCTGGCTGATGCGCTGGCCCCTGGCCTGGCGCCCGCACCGCTGGGCCCTGCCTGGCGAGGCCCTGGTGTTTCAGCCGGATGCCCAGGCCCTGCCGGAAGGGCGCCCCGGGCAGCCCCTGCAAGCGGCGCTGCTGCTGTGCGAGGCCCCGCGGCAGGCGCTGCGCTGGTCCGCAGGCCCCGCGCCGGTGCTGCACCTGCCCCTGGAGCTGCCGGCCTGCGCCCTGCGTCCGCCGCATGCCGCCAGCTACGAGGCCCGCGAGGTGCGCGAGCTGCTGGGGTCGGAGCCGGGCCCCCGCCTGCTGCTGATCGCCCGGGCCGGGCAGGCCCTGGACCGGCACTGGCTCGCGACCCTCTCCCGCCTGCGCCCCGACTGGCGATTCCTGGTCCTGGGCGACCTGGGGACGGCCGACGAGCCCTGGCCCGACAGCTGCCGGGGCCTGGGCACGCTGGCGCCCGAGCTGCTGCCCGCGCTGCTGCAGGCTTGCGATGCGGGCCTGGTGCTGGCGCCGGCTGGCGCGGCCACGGAGCACCTGTGGCCCGAGCTGCC
>NZ_JACJUG010000097.1 GCF_014174515.1 Mitsuaria sp. WAJ17 | reverse complement strand
TACGTCATGCGGCGGCCGGGGCTGGTGATGCCGACCGTCGATGCGTCACGCTGGGGGTAGCTCTCGAAGGCCAGCTGGCCGGCGCTGTCATAGCCCTTGACCACGACCTTGCGGCTGCTGGCCTCCTGGGTGGTGTCGAAGGCGCGGGTCATCAGCGGGCGCCAGAAGCCGTCGTAGTAGGCAATGGTGCGGGCATTGCCCTGGCTGATGGTCTGGCGCCAATGGCCGGCGGGGATGCCGTACTCGGCACTGCTGACGCGTTCGAAGGCGAGGGTGGTGGGCGTCCAGCCCCCGGGCGGGGTGATGCTGGCCAGGCGGCCGGCCGAGTCATAGCCGTAGCCGGTGGTGTAGCCGGCCGCGTCCGTCAGGCTGGTGATCAGGCCCAGGTTGTTGACGGCGGCCGATTCGCTGCCGCCATCGGGATAGCTGATGCCCTGCGGCAGGCCGCGCCGGTAGCTGCTGAAGTTGGTGCGACGGCCGGCGCCGTCGGCGCGCCAGGCCAGGGTGCCGTCGCTGTTATAGCCGGAGCTGCCCTGGGAGATGCCGTACTTGAGGACCTCGACCAGCCGGGCCTGGCTGTCATAGCGGTTCTCCAGCGGCGTCAGGCCCGCGGCCTTCAAGGTCTTGAGCTGGCCCAGCACCCACTGGCCGAGCTTGTCCTCGTAGCTCAGCGTCTCGCTGAGGCTGCCGCCCGGGCCGCTGCGCTGCTGGCTGGTGACCCGCTCGAAGCTGTCGAAGGCCGTGGCG
>NZ_JACJUG010000096.1 GCF_014174515.1 Mitsuaria sp. WAJ17 | reverse complement strand
CTTGGCGCACCCAGATCAGCCGGTTCTCCGCGTCATAACCAAAATCCAGCGTCCTACCGGGGCTCTCCCGCCGAACCGTATTGCCCGCATCGTCATAGGTATAGCGAATGGCGCTCGGCCCCGCACCTTGCTGCTGCAGCCGGTCATTGGCGTCGTAAGTCCACTCCCCGCTCGTGCGGCTATGCGCCTTCCGGTTGCCCACCGCATCCAGCGTGAAGCGCTCCGTGTCGCTGCTGAAGCTGCCCTTGCGTGCGGCTTCGGTCAGGCGCTGATCGTCGTCGTGGACAGCGGTCAGATCGTCCGTGCTACTGGCACCGTCCAAGGTGTCCGTCCGCTGGCGCTGCTGCAGCTCCGACTCCAGGCCAAAGCTGTTCTGCAATTGCAGCGTGGCCTGCTGTGTGGGGCTCTTGACCGTCTGGCCACGGAGCTGCTTCAGACCATCCACCTGCAACGCCCGGCTGCCGCCGCCTGGCAGTTGCCACAGCACCGGCATGCCGTCCTTGAACTCGCCCACGCTGAGGCTGCCGGCACCGGGAATGCTCACGCTCGCCAGCCCACCGTGCGCTGCGTAGCCATACTGCAGCTCGGTGCCATCCGGCCAGACGATCTTGGTCTTGCGGCCTGCCGCGCTGTAGCCGTACCGGTAGCTCATGCTGTAGCGAGCACCGGCCGGGTTGGGCAGGCTCACGGTCTCCTCGGTCTTGCGCCCTTCCTCGTCATAGTTCAGCGTGGCGCTGGACTGCTGCTGCCC
>NZ_JACJUG010000095.1 GCF_014174515.1 Mitsuaria sp. WAJ17 | reverse complement strand
CATTGAGCAGCACCACGCTGCCGCCCTTCTCCACCACCACGCTCAGCGGCAGGGACTGCACCTTCTCGTAGGCCGGGCTGGCCACGGTCAGGCGCGCCACGAGCTCGGTGGGCCCGGGGCTCAGGCCCCGCAGCTCGCCCAGGGCTTCACCAGTGGCGTCCAGCGCATAGTCCGTGGAGCCGCCGAAGTTGATCTTGCCCTCCACGGGCACCGCCGGGTCCGTGCCGCTCAGGCGCGCGCGCAGGCGCAGCGGCTGGCCGGCCAGGGTCTTGGCGTCCAGCCGCTCCAGCGTCAAGGCAGGCCGGATCTGCGGCAGGATGACGATGTCCAGCGGATCGCTCAACGAGCCCGGCACCCAGTCGCCGAAGCGGATATTGCCCAAGGCGTCCACGCTGCCGCCGGCTTCCGTGTTGAGGAAGCCGCCGATGCCCTGCACCGAGCGCGAGCCCGGCTTGCTGAAGCTGCAGGCCAGGGTGTGGATCACGTCACCGGCCACGTACTGTGCGGCCCCGCCGGACACGCAGCGCGCGCCTGGCACGAAGCTGACGTGGTAGTCCTGGTCGCGGCGCTCGCGGCCGGCGAAGCGCAGGGTGAACACCAGATCTTCGCCGACGTAAGCCGTGGTCCTGGCCACGCTCAGGCTGATCTTGGGGGCTTGGGCCTGGGCCGGTGCGGCACACAACAGCCCCAGGCTCAAGGCGGCGGCACCCAGCCAGTCCCCCCTGCAGCGCCATCGCGCCAGGGAGAGAAGCTTGAAAAG
>NZ_JACJUG010000094.1 GCF_014174515.1 Mitsuaria sp. WAJ17 | reverse complement strand
ACATTGGCGGCGCCGCCGGGCACCGTGGCCACCAGCGTGTCGATCTGCTCCTGGCTCAGCGTCACCAGCGGCAGCATCTCGGGGGTGATGGCCTGCGATCCCGGCGGGATTGCGTTGGCAGGGACCGTGAATACGGCGTTGGGACGCGCCGGCGAAGGCGTGGTCTGCAAGTAGTGGATCAATTCGGGCTTGCACTGGCGCAGCCGCGTCACCAGATCCGGGGTCAATGCCTGGCGCTGTCCTTGGATGACCAGGTCCTGGTTTCGAATCTCGAGCTGGATGCCGAGTTCGTTCAGTTCAATCAGCAGATCCTCAATCATCACAATACGATCTCCACGGTCGCAACAGCTGCGACAAAGTCGCTCAGTCTTGGTTGTGTAAACAGGGTTCTCACGTCGCTGTCCAGCCCGGCCTGGCGCATGCGCTCGACCAGGTTGATGGCCAGCAGCGAATGCCCGCCCAGCTCGAAGAAGTTGTCATGCCGGCCCACGCGCGGCAGTTGCAGGACCTCGGCCCACAGCGCGGCCAGCTGTTCTTCCAGCTCGCCTTGCGGGGCTTCGTAGCCGCGGGCGGCCAGGGCCTGCAGGTCTGGTGCTGGCAGGGCTCGGCGGTCCAGCTTGCCGTTGGGCGTCAGGGGCAGCGCGGGCATGGCAACGAAGGCGCTGGGCACCATGTAGCCGGGCAGCTCTTGTGTCAGGGCCTGGCGAAGCGTGTCCATTGCCAGGGTGTCGTCGCGCTCTCCGTCTTCCGGCTCGTCCTGCACCACGTAGGCCACCAGAC
>NZ_JACJUG010000093.1 GCF_014174515.1 Mitsuaria sp. WAJ17 | reverse complement strand
AGGCGAGCCAGGGCAGCAGCACCATGTCGTAGTACGCGAAGCCGCCCTCGTTCTTGACGAAGCGGAACTCGAAGACATGGCCGTTGAAGAAGCGCGAGCTGCCGTCGTCGCGCAGCAGCTCGATGCTCACCATCTTGCCCAGCACGTCCTTCAGCGCGATGTCCGGCTGGTCCGACAGCACCTCCACCACGAAGTGGAAGTCGCGCGAGAGGCCTTCCGTCGCGTCCAGCCGGTTGGCCACCATCAGCGCGGAGGGGCCGTCCTCCCGCGGGAAGTGCAGCTGCAGCAGCCGCGCGTTCTGGCGTTGGCCCCGGATGAATTGCAGCAGCGCGCCGCTGGCTTCGCTCAGCGCTTGTGATGACATGTCTTGATTCCTCCCTGGTCCGCACTCTGCTGGCTAGCCGGCCGGGGCGGAGGGGCAGCGCGCTCGGGGAGCCGCTGCGTTTCGTGGGTTTCCGTAGGGCTGGCCTGGGGCGATGCCAGGACAATCTCCTCGGAAACCCGCGGATTCTTTCAAGCGACGCGGCAAGCGTCCGCAAGAAGATGAATCCCGCAGAAACCAAATGTTCGAATCGATGGGAAACGTAACGGCAGTGAGCCAGACCCCCCTGGTCTGCGGGGGCACGTGCCGGGGTGCTGTCGTTCAGCGCGCAATGTCGGCTTCAGTTTAGGTTTGTCCGACACCTGCCCGTCGCGCAGCCCAGGGCCGTGCATCACGCCGACCTGAGGGCAGGTGTCGGATAAACCTCGGGGGAGGAAACCGCGGCGCGTGCGGCGGCGGTTGTCGAAGG
>NZ_JACJUG010000092.1 GCF_014174515.1 Mitsuaria sp. WAJ17 | reverse complement strand
GGCGCCCCCCGTGGCCCCGCCGCTCACCGGCTCGGCCGGCGCGCTCAGGGGCTTGAGTCCCTGCAGGCTGGACTGTGCGGCAGCGCTGGGCGCCAGCCGGCTGAGTGGCTGAGGGGCGCTGATGCGGGCCGCGCTGCTGGCTGCCTCGGCGGGCAGCTGGGCCACGGCATGTTCGGAAGGCGCCAGGCCAGGGCTGACGGGCAAGTCCTGGGCGCGAGCGCCCTGCTCTGCGGCCAGCGGCGCCAGGGCGGGTGCCTGGATCTTGTCTGCGGGGCGCACGCTGTCAGCGCTGAGGCGGCCGGTCGAGCGTTCGGGCAGGCTCAAGGTGGGACTGGCGCTGATGGTGGCAGGCGTGCTGCTGAGCGCACCCAGGGCCTGGGGCCGGACGGCCTGCGTCACGGGGCTGGGCTGGCTGGGGCTTGGCAGCGTGCTCACGCGCGGTGCGGGCGCCTCCAGGGGCGGCACCGCGCTGAGCTCGGTGGGCCGCGGGGTCGAGAGCCGCTCAAGGCGCTGCGGGGCCTCGATGCGCACCGGGCTCACCTGGCTGTCCAGGCGCTGCGCGGCCTGGGCCGGCAGCGTGGGGCGCGCCACCGGCTGCAAGTGATCCTGCTGGCGGGCCAGCGGCTCGACCCGGGCCGCCTGCACCTGAGCCGGCGTCGGGGGGGCGCTGTCCAACTGCCGGGTGATGCGGGGATCGACCTCGCTGGGCGGGGCGGGCAATTCACTGCGCAGGGCCTCGGCGCGGGCCTGGGTGAGCGGCTGGATGGGCTCGGCCCGGCTGCCCTGGGTGCTGGGGCTGTCCTGCAGCTGCCTGACGCTGCTGGGCTGCGGCGCCCACTCGCCTTCGCGGGCGGCGCCGGGCTGATCGGGCGGGGCCGGTTCGTCCTCGCGGCGCACCACGCCGCCAAAGCGGCGGCTGGGGG
>NZ_JACJUG010000091.1 GCF_014174515.1 Mitsuaria sp. WAJ17 | reverse complement strand
GGCTGCCCCAGGTAGCCTCGCGCCACGCTGGCGCCGCCGATGTACAGCTCCCCCACCGCGCCCAGCGGCACCTCGCGCTGCTGCGCATCCAGCACATACAGCCGCGTGTTGCTGATCGCCGCACCGATGTCCGGCGACTCCTGCCCCGCCTGCAACGCACCGGAGCTGGCCACCACCGTGGTCTCCGTCGGGCCGTAGTTGTTCACCAGCCTCAACCCCTGGGGCAGCGTGGCCGGCACCCGGCGCAGCCGCTCGCCGCCGGTCAGCAGCGTGCGCAGCCCCTGCGGCAACGGCCCTTCGGCCAGTGCCAGCTCCGCCAGCGGCGTCACCAGGAAGCTGCTGTCCAGCCGCTGGTCGCGCCACCACGTCAGCAGCGACCCCGCGTCCAGCCCCTCGCCCTGTTCGGTCAAGGGCGGGATCACCAGCGTGCTCCCGCTGGCCAGCGCCACCCACAGCTCCCAGCTGCTGGCGTCAAAGGCCACGCCAGCGGTCAGCGCGCTGCGGTGCCCCGTGCCCAGCCCGAAGCGGCCCACATGCCACTGCACCAGCTGCGCCAACTGGCGCTGCTCCACCATCACCCCCTTGGGGACCCCGGTGGAGCCCGAGGTGTAGATCACATAGGCCAGGCGGGAGGCCTGGCGCTGCTGCGGTGGCTCCTGTGCCTCGCTGGCCGGCAGCGGCTGCTCCAGGTCCAGCACGGGCGCTTCCGCCGTGTCGCTGAGCCTGCGCAGGCGCTCCTGCTGGGCCGCTCCCAGCGTCAGGATCGCCTTGGGCGCGCAGTCCTGCAGCGTCTGTGCCAGTCGCGCATCCGGCCACTGCGGGTCCAGCGGCACATAGCCCGCTCCCGCCAGCCAGCTCCCCAGCAGTGCCTGCACCCAGGCGATGGAGCGCGGCACGCACACCGCCACGCGGTCCTCTTCGCCCACGCCCTGCTGCGCCAGCCAGCCGCCCA
>NZ_JACJUG010000090.1 GCF_014174515.1 Mitsuaria sp. WAJ17 | reverse complement strand
CCGCGCTGTAGCCGTACCGGTAGCTCATGCTGTAGCGAGCACCGGCCGGGTTGGGCAGGCTCACGGTCTCCTCGGTCTTGCGCCCTTCCTCGTCATAGTTCAGCGTGGCGCTGGACTGCTGCTGCCCTTCCGGGCGAGAGTAGTCCCAGCTGTCCCAGGCCACCAGCAAGGTGTTCTGCCACTGGAAGGTGGTCTTCTGCCAGAGGCTGCTGTCGGCACGCAGGTGCTGGACCTCGGCCAGTCGATCCTGGGCGTCATAGCTGTACTTCTGCACCCGGCCCAGCGGATCTGTCTTTCTCAGCAGATTGCCCTGGGCGTCGTACTCATAGCGCGTGGTCTGACCCAGCGGCTTCACTTCCTTGACCAGTCGGTCCGCCTTGTCGTATTCGAAGCGGTAGTGCGCGCCCTTGGCGTTCTCCACGTCGATGACGTTGCCCCGAGCGTCATAGCGGATCAGCGTCTTGTTGCCCAGGCGGTCCGTGGCCTCGGTTTGCTGCCCAAAGGCGTTGTAGCCGTACTTCTCGGCCTTGCCATAGGCATCAACGCGACTGATGGTGCGGCCCGACTGGTCATAGCTTTGCGTCTGGCCGCGCGCCGCGCCGGCGAATTCCGTGGTGTCCTGCAATTGCTGGCTGCTCAGTCGTTCGCCGGCATCGAAGCGGTACTTTTGCGTCAGGCTAGCCGTCTTGATCTCAGTCGGCGCCCCCTGGCTGCCGGGCCGACCATCAGCCAAGTCGTAGCCGTATTCCTGGGCGTTGCCCAAGCCATCCATCGTCTTTGCGACGCGACCAAAGTTGTCGTAGCTGGTCTGCAGCCCAACGCCGTCTGCATCCGACACCATCACCGGCATGCCCAGCCCGTCGTAGCGCTGCTGGCGCACACCACCCACGGCGTTGACGTCCATCAGCGGTCGATTGGCTGCGTCATAGACCGTGTGCTGGCTGTAGCCCCGCGGGTCCGTGCGCACC
>NZ_JACJUG010000008.1 GCF_014174515.1 Mitsuaria sp. WAJ17 | reverse complement strand
CCTTCGACAACCGCCGCCGCACGCGCCGCGGTTTCCTCCCCCGAGGTTTATCCGACACCTGCCCTCAGGTCGGCGTGATGCACGGCCCTGGGCTGCGCGACGGGCAGGTGTCGGACAAACCTAAACTATTGCTGACGGTCCAGTTCGATAGGCACCTCTGCAGCGGTCGCCGACAGTCGCGGCCAGCGTCCGTATAGCAGCAATGTGCCCGAAGCGGAAACTCGCTGAACCTGCGTGCTCCGCAGCATATTTTGGCTGCGCGAAGGTGAATCAACTGCCAACTTCGCTCAGAAACTGCTAGTGACTCTTTTGCGCTGCAGACGTAGCGCGGGGCGGGCGGAAAAATTCGCCTATGGCACACCAAGAAACCAACACCGCGACACCTCAGGCCAGAATTCGCGTCCTGACCCACCGTAGCGAGGGCCAGTTCGACCCTGCAGCGTGGATGAAGGAAGGAGAGCATCTCTTTGCTTCGGCCAAAGTTGTTCGGGCGAGTTGGACGGTAAGGCGCAGGAAGCTAAGCAGAAACATCTCTCGCAAAGCGCCCAGCGTAAGGGCTTGGGCAGAGCTCGAAGGCCTGCCGAAGGCTTCGGTGCTGCTGCTTGGCTATGCGATGGAGATGTTCCTGAAAGCTGGACTGTCCAAGGCCTACGCGGGTTGCCCTGAAACGCTATTCGACCGAGACCTGCGGCGATACAGCCATAACTTCAAGGAGCTGGCCAAGGCAGTGGCTTTCGAAGCCACTGTTCAAGACAAGCAGGATCTGAACACTCTGCGCGAGATGGTTTTATACGACGCGCGCTACCCGGTGAAGCCCGACGCGCAGAACACCGCAATCGAGCTTCAAACGGAACGGGCTTCTGTCATCTGGAGCAAAGCGGAATTCACGCGCCTTCGGCACCTGGTGCTGCGCGTGAAGGCGCATGTCTCCAAGATCGACAGAGACTCCATGAACCCGTGCAGCGTGACGTCCATCGAGATGGACGACGACGGCTATGTTGTTTACAGGGTCGGAGGGTGGCTGCCGCCGCGCGTCACCTACCGGTTCAGCACCGCTCAGATTGCTGCTGGCGCGTCGACTCGCGAGAGCCTGAAAGCCTTGGCGGAAGCTGGTCAACTTGCCCTCCTCGGCCACTATTGGGGGCAGGCGGAGTTCTTTGAAGACGACCTTGGCAGAGTCCCGAAGAATGAACCCGTTGCACCGGACGGCCGTAAAGCCATTCGAAGGCGCAAGCGCTCAGCATAGTCTTTCTAGTTCGCACTACGTTCCCGGCCGGAGGCACGGAGGAAAAACATGAACATGTCCTTTGCTAACAAGACCTTCAGAGGCGAAGATCCGACTTGGGCGAACGCGTGCGTCGGCGACAACGGCAACCCGGCAGGGTCGATTACGCCGAAGGTTTTGCCACGGCCGCCAACGCGCTGCTGGATGCGGCGATTGCTGATCGCGACACTCGCCTGCCTGTCGACACCCTTGTCTACCCAGTGTGCTTCACCATGCGTCACGCCATGGAGCTGTACCTGAAGGAGGCAACCGAGCACCTCGCTGAAATCGGAGACAAACGAGGCGTGCCGTTGCCCGAGTTCAAGCTGGTGGACTCGCATGACCTCGGACTTCTCTGGTCGTTCGTCAAGACGCACGCTCTGATGACCGATGAGCGACTGGGGGAGCCGGTAAGCAAGCTAGAGGAGTACGTCGCCGACGTTGCTTACATGGATGCAACTGGTCAGGTTTTCAGATACCCGTTCGACCTGGCGAACCAGAAGCACCTCAGAAACATCGGGGTTATCAACTTCATGGTGCTGAAGCGTCGATTCAACGAGGCAGAGCTGTTGCTCAAGCTTTTGAACCGGACCATCACCCAGTTGGCTGAGGAGTACGCCTGGGGAGCCTGTACCAAACACCTCTCGCGCCTGCAGTTGCACCGGATTGCCGCAGAGCTTCCCGAGTACGGTAGCTGGACAGAATCGTCCTTCGACGAGGTCAAGGCCTACGTTAAGGCCAAGTACAGCATTGGATCTGCAGAGCTGAGCAAAGCGATCGACATCATCAAAGCGCGGCATGAGATGGCCGCTCGCATTGGAATTGAAGTGCCGATTCCGGGATTCTCTTTGGGCGCTTTAGAGCGTTTCTTTGACCAGTGGTGCAAGGCCAACGACCTTCACTTGGTGATTGATCCGCCTCCAGCTCGGATCGTCTCCGCGATAGACATCAATGATGCGATTCAGGACGAGTTTCATCGCCAGGAGCTTGGAAATGAACTGGCCAATGAGCTCGAGCCAGAGGATTTCGCCGCAATCAAGGCGCTCTTCTATTTCGCCAGCGAGGCGCCGGTCTCCGAGGCCTTTGAGCTCGTGCTGAGTACTTACCAGCAAGAGGCCGCACAGTATCGAATTCATTCCGAGGAATACCGCCAGTCTGTCAGGAACAAGCTGTCCAAGATAAGAGTATTTGAACGGATCCTTTGTTCGCTCGACCTGCTTGGGTGCGCTGACGCACTTGAAGCGGTGATTGCTCGCTACGGACTCGAGCCTGCGCGCGAGCGACTCCTTGAGAACAGCGCTGCGCGAAAGGTATCTGTCTCCTGAGCAGGTGGCTCCTTGGGGTACAGCTGTCACCTAGCGCTCGAAAGGTCCAATGGCCGGTTGTGGCAGCGGTCGCTGGGCCGCCACAACTCAGCGTCAGCACCCAGCCTTACAAAGTCATTGCCCCCATAGACAGTTCCGCTTCGGGCCGGCTTCTGCTCGTTGATGCGGCCACTCCTGAAGCCACCGGTCGCATCGCGCAGCGGTTCCTGCTGAAGTTACTCCCGCTGTAGTTCACGGCATAAGGTTCGGAACTGGATGGCTTAACTCGACGCCCGGACCTGCAGCTCAGCCAGGCAACTCTCCGCGCATTCGCTCGAGTAGGGACTCCAGTTGGCGGCGCCCCTTCTCGCTCCCCAGCATCTGGGACGGCGCAGCGCCATTGAGCTCCGGCAGGGGCTCAGCAAGCCAGGCCTCCAGCCAAGCCGAGAGCTCGACTCGGTCCATATTGCCGCCGCTCTCTTCAATCATCCGGCCCAACTTGTCCAGCAGCGCCGCCTTGGCATCGATATGTTCGAAGGTTGACACCTTCAAGACGGGCTTCCACAACGCCTCCCTGAACTTCTCCAGCCGATCAATGCCTGCGTCCAGCCCATCGTCCTTCGTCCATCCGGGAGCGGCGGGTGAGCCACTGTAGGCGACGGGAATTCCGTGTTCATAGTAGACCTCGTGAATCGCATACCAAGTTTCCTCGTCAGACGGGAACTCGATCACGCGACAGTTCCAGTGGCTGGCTGGCGTACGAATGGCAGAGGGCGCTGGTGATTTGCCCTTGGACGTCGCTCGTGCCGCAATAGCTTGCTGCCAGTCCTCAACATTGCCGAGCTGCACCACCTCGTCGAGCCCCACGTTCTCCAACAGCCCGGCCAACAGCGTCCACCGCTCTTCATCGCTGAAGCAGAGCTTGCCATGCACGAGCTCAAGACGCCCGGGTAGTCGCTCGAGCTTGGCCAAGCCTTCTGGCCCGGTCCATCTACGACCTTTGCGCCCGATGTGCCAGTCGTCGGTCTGATCACTCATGGAAGTCTCCTGAAGTTCATGGTTGAGGAGGGAGCGATCGAGGCACTGCGTCGTACCAAGCATTCCGGAGGGACCTCAACCTGTTTCCGGCGAGGGCCGGACATTGCCCGAGCCAACTCACAAAAGCGGAGTGATCGGCAATCGTGGCGCTCCCGCTGCGTGCGGCCGCGAAGCCGAGGTTGATTCCGTCGGCAGGGCTCAGAGCTTGAGCCTCGATCCAGTCCATGTGCAACTGGCCAATTGAACCGTTCCTGTACCTCGGTCGACGGTGCTGCACGCCAGGTCCGTGAGAGGTAGAAGCCCAGTATGTGGCACTCGCCGATGCACAGCTTCTTCCGCTGACGTTGGGATCGGGATCCTTTGGTCGGCGGTAGCACCAACTGGTTAGGCATGGGTACTCATGAGGGCGTTGTGACTGGCCAAACGGTGGGACGACAGGTCGCCCGACGGTCAAATCCAGTATCGAATCCATACTGGCCGCGTACGCGTCGATGTGATTTAAGTTATTGATTTATATGAGTATTATGGTTCTTCTCGGCAAAAGATGGAGCGCTACGGACTGTTCGAAAAGCGACCGGCGTCACGCCGAGCCGTCTGCTCGTTGCCGAGCCCCGATGTCAGCGGAGCCCTTATGCAGATCAAGGATGTGCGTCCCCAAACCTTCGTCAAGCAGATCCGATGTGACCGCTGCGACCGTCTCGCAGAGGTTGGCGAAGCCGAGTTCCAAGAGTTCATCAGCATCGACCTGAAAGCCGGCTATGCCTCGATTTTTGGAGACGACTGCGACGTCCAACTCGACCTGTGCCAGCACTGCTTGAAGGCCTCATTGGGTCCGTGGCTGAGGATCGGCGACGCAGACGACAGGCAGCGACAACTTGAGGATTGGCTGTCTCAGTTCGATAGGGACAGGCATGGCGGGGAGTTCCCGGCGGTGGCCGATGCCTCACTGCAAGGGCGCCACGGCCGCGAGCCCCTCGAACGCTCGGAGACCGCTGGCGCTTGGATTCCGGCAGATCTGGACATTGCCAAACTAGAGGCCAAAGTTCATGAGGCGCGGACGCGCAGGTCTGTTGGATTCCTCAAAGGAAGGTTCGAGGTCCCCCCAGGCTTTGATGGAGAACTGCCTGGGGATGTAATTCAAGACTTCGAGGGGAGGGCCAACAAAGACTCAAAGTTGGCAATGTTCGCCCGCATGCAGAACGACCTGGACGTTGCTCAGGCGTCGATCGACAGGGCCATCGAATTGGCCCACAACGGCGAGCATGAACTTGCCAAACGCATCCTCTGCAATCTGCTCGGTATAGGCGTCATGGCCCCGCTATCGAGCCAAGAGCTTGGTCAGGCTTCCAACGAGCTGAGCGTCAGTCCGCCCTATGGCGCTGATGCAGCCCACCGCTCAGGGGAGTAGTCATGCCTCACCTCACCGAGCAACTTCTGTGGGCATGCCTGATCGTGCTCAGCCTTGTCTCACCGACCTGGGCAGACGGGATTGTTCGCGGCCAAGTCGTCAGCGTGTCCGGTGGCGATGTGCTCGAGTTGGTCGACGCGCACGGTCTCGAGCACAGATTGAGGCTGGCATTCATTGACGCACCGGAACCTGGACAACCCTTTGGGGATGAAGCGCAATCAGCGCTTGCGGCCATGGTGCTCGGTCGACCAGTGACAGCGCGACTGCTCGGCCAAAGTGATGATGGGTTCGCTCAGGCTGAGGTAATCGAACCGAATGGGCATCTGGTGAACCTTGAACTTGTGAAGCGTGGACTGGCCTGGCATGACTACTTTGAGTCCGAGCCCAAACTCGAAAGGGACAAATACCAGGCGGCCGTAGCCGCCGCACAGCAAGCGCGCCAGGGCATCTGGGCGCTGGAACGCCTTGAGCTGCCCCGCGACTACCGAGCCCGCGCCGAGCAGGCCTTGCGCTGGAGGCACTTCCTTGTGGCGGCACTATCGGGCGTTGCTTTGCTGGGCCTCATTTTTTCGATCTACGACAAGCGCATTTCTGCCTGGCTCGCAAGGCAAGATGAGCGCATGAAGGCGTCTGCGGCGGCGGGTCGCCTTGCGCATATCCGATCCGAGGCTAATGCAGCTGAGAGGGACAGGACGCGCGCCATTGCCGATCAGGAAATGAATCGCCTGGCTGCACTCCGTCGGGCCTCTGAGCAGAAGGGCAGCAAGCCGACGTAGTGATCCGCTTGGATTCTTCGAGCCACCCCGAGTGCTAGTCCCGGCTGGAGGGTGTGGGCTTTGTCGGCCCGCTCCAGGATGAGGTCGGCCGTGGCGCTCGAGCGGTCCCGCACCACCAGCACCGGCTCTTGCTCGTCGGAGAGGCCGCGCTTGGCAGCGCTGCCGCGGCGATGCCGGGATTTGCGCGAACGCACGGACTGGCCTTTGCAGGAGCACAGGAAGTAGGGCCTCGTCCGCTTCGACGACGCCTTGCAGCACTCGGGCCTTCACATCCTGGGCCAGTCGCAAGAAGCGGTGGCGCCAGCGGAAGGCCGCGCTGGGCGCCACGGCTAGGATGCCGGCCGCCCGATGCACGCTCAAGCCCTGGCGCTGCACCTCGGCCTGGCGCTCCCATTTGTCCTTGTGCCGCAGCCGGGCCAGCGGCGTGGCCGTCAGCGCGTTGAAGGTCCTGACGCAGGTTCGGCACTTGTAGCGCTGCAGCCCGCTGGCGTGTCCGTTGCGAACCACGCGTTCGCCCTGGCAGTGCGGGCGACTCACAGGGTGGGACCGCAGCGTATGCGCCACCTGCGCCGCATCGTCGCCCCCGCTCAAAGCCCGTAGCAGCGCCTGCCTTGGCGGCCATGTCAGCTTGGCCGCTTGGGCCAGCATCTTCTAGAGTTCCCGGCTGCGCATCGATGGCACCTTGCCCCCCGACCTCTGGGGCTTGCAAGCCAATATCCGCCGCTGATGGCTCACCAGATGAGCCCTCACGAATCAATGCGCAATGAGCCTAGCGAAAGACGCTCCCCTCCGGAAGGGGTACAGCGCCGGACATTTGCAGACCGACGAAGCCCAGGTGCTGTTCGGCCAACGTGCCGGAGACAAGCATTGATCGAACTTCTGCGCTTACGCGTTGACGCTTCGCAACCTAGCGCGAAGCACCTCGCTGCCACGCGCCAGTGCCTGAGTGCGGCGCGGATCGATCATTGCTGAGCATTTTGGAGCGCAAGCCACTGCTCCGCGACGGTGACACGCAGCCTGGCGCCTTCGACAAGGTTCTCATACAGCGTGACCATCGCCTCGAAGCTCCGCAGCGGAACAGCGCGGGCGTTCACGCGGGCGGCAGAAAGGCTCTTCTCCCAATGCTCGAACGCGCCGGCAGCATGGTCCCGCAAGGTGACGTGGCAGTAGCTCGTCACGTCGGCATGCGCGTTCAGCTCGTCCGCGAAGCGCAGCATGGCTTCGAAGTCATAGCGCCAGCAGAACTCCTGCCGCTCCCCGCGCCAGTAGTCCAAGTAGCCCGAGGTCTTCAACGCGGCCCAAAGCTGATCGTCAAGGCGCCGATTGGCGATCAGGAACTCGAAAGCGTCCTCGATTCTCAGAATCTTTGGGTCGAAGCTGCGTACCTGCTCCAGAAAATTGTTGGTGACCTCGATCATCCCCGCGACACGGTCCGGACGGCTCTTGATCTCAGCGACCTCGTCGGCGCTGACTTCAATAGCGGGGTTCGGGAGATGCTGCAGCAGGGGCGACGTCTTCAGTTCTTCCGGGGTGCAGAAGTCAGGGTTGTCGACTAATTGGATGCCGGCGGCGGCATATGCGCGGGCCACCAGCCGCGAGCAGAACTGCTTGTCACTGCCCGTGCCCTTCGCCTTGCCTGCGGACCGCACGGCTTCCCGCAGCGCGTAGGGCGTGCCCGTCACCTGGCGCGCATACTCAATCACTGCGTCTAGGGCTACAGGTGACAGCGGCGTGATCGGCCTCAGGGCGTACACCGCGCAGTCGTCCTCGTAAAACATCTTCTGCAGGTTGCGTGCGTGGACCCCATCCGAGGTTGAGTCGATGGCCGAGCTCGACCCCGCGTAAAGCATCGCATGGGAGATGTCGCTCTTGGTGCCGCACCGGACGGACCAGCTCTCGGGCGCCCGGCTCGTAGTCAGCAGGATGTCGCCCGGCTGCAGGTTGCTGTAATCAATCTTCTTCATCGTCTGGTCACTAGAGTTGGTCGGTGAAAGCCGTCGGAAGGCTCGATCGCAATGGTTGCTGCGGAAGGGCCGGCAGCAGCGCTTGCATGGACCTCAATTGAAACGAGAAGCCTCAGGCACAGTCGCCGCGATCGCCCGCCATAAGATGCTCCCTGGCTAGGCCCCCGAGCATTCGGCGCGCGTGACGCAGCAACTCGTCAGAAAGCTTGGGATCGCCCTTGGCGACGGCTCTTGCTCCGCTCACCGAGCCGACGAGCGTCATGGCCGTCGCACGGTCTTCCGTATCGCGTGAGCCCGCCAACAGGCTCTCTTGGAAGATGTCGACGAGCTCCGAGAAACCTTGGGCAAAGCGCTCGCTCGTGTCTGGCCCCATGCGCCCGATCTCGCTCACTAGCGCGGTCATGGCACACCCTGAAGCCAGGTCGTCGCGATGTTCCACCGATAGGAAGTAGTCGAGCTGCCCCGACAGGCTCGGAGCCGCTGCTCCCGCACCGTCTGCGATGAATCGATTCACGGTGTGGATGGTGTACGAGACCGCATCCGCGGCCAGATCCTCTTTCGAGGCGTACTTGCTGTGCAGCGCGCTGGAGGACAGACCTGCGGTTTGACAAATACGCGTCACGCTGACGGCATCGATGCCGTGCAGGCGAAACAACTTACCGGCCGCTTCAAGCAGTGCCTGGAAATTCTCCCTCGCTCGTTCTTTCTTGACCTTCATGTAGCGTCTGAGCCTTCGCCGCCGTTCTTGAACGGTGTCATCCCGTGGCGTGCGACTGAAAACTTGTCGGGGGCGGCGAGCAGCCTTGGGTCACAGGTGCTTGATGCGCCGGTGCTGGCTCTGTTAACCACGGCGAAGACGGCCGCACGCGTGAGCGGCATGCGATCAAGCCTGAGGATCTTGGCTTTCAGCTCTGGAATCCGCTGAAAGAGCTGGGACAGCCTGACGTGACGAATGCCTTGCATCTCTAACATCTGTAGCGCGGTCTGGCGAACCTGGCCGGCGAGCTGCCGGTCCCGCGCATCCCAGTCCACGCGTGCCTGCGACAAGCGAACCGCCCGCACCATCTTGGCGGTGTTCTCGGCCAACCAGTCGCGGTCGTTGCGATAGAGCCAGGCGTACGCTGCGGGCTCAGCCATGCGAGCGGCCTTCACGCCAGACAAAGGGTTCGCTGCCGTGATCCGCGCCCAGACCCTGCGGTTGTGGCACCTGGCATTCTCGAAGCCGGCCTGTCGCCAGGCCTCATGCAGGCCCACCTCGGTCCTGAGAAGGGTCGTCACCGTTTGCAGTGAGACCTCGCCGTACGCCGCGGCCTCTTCCTTGGTGACACCCTTGCGCAGCAGCGCGATGAGCCGGCCCCTCAAGTCGCCCTTGAGCGCCTTCGGCCGCCGCGGGGTGGCCAGGCCGGCGGCTGCAGCCCATACCATGCCAGTGGTCGTGTCGATGCCCACTTCCTTCGCGGCCGCCGATGTCGAGACCCCGGAAGCTATGAGAGCCACCAGGCGCGCGCGGCGCGGGTCATCTTGCAACTGCGCCGAGGATGCCGGCGCCGATGCAGTAGTGTCGGTCGAGCTGCTTATCGCCTCCATGCGGGCCAATAGGTCCTCGAGGTCATCGAACAACCAGGCTGCGAGCGCCAACCGCCTCAGCGGATGAACGCCGGCCGATCGGGCTGAGAGTTGCCGTGCAATCTCGGCATAGCCCTCATCACTCGACGCTGGCAATTGCCCCATCTGCTCCAAGTCGAGCAACGGTCTTAGGAACTCCGCGCATGCCTCGCCAGCGGCGACGCGCCGTAGCCGCTGCGCGGTGCCCGCCAGCAGGCCCCGGTCCGCCAGCGCAACACGAACAGCCTGGCGCATCAGGAGGGCGGAGAGCCGCAGACCTGGCTTGGCTACCAGGCTTGCAACCATGCGTGCGAGTTGCACGACGCTGGCCCGTGGCGACGTTGTCGGCGAAGGGAGGAACTGCGGCGGTGCCGGCAAGAGCCAGCCGAACCTGCTGACCCCTGTCGCCTTGAGGTCTGAAGACTGCAACCAGCATCCGTGGCGAAGGCAGATCCAGACGCCTGGCAGCTGGTGTTCGCGATGCCAGTAGGGGGTGATGTGCTGCAGGGTGTCCTCCTGCATGCATGCGCGGCAGGCCTTCAGCGGGTGGTTGGCCCTGAACCGACTGGTGAGCAAGCCGAGCTGGAATTTCAGCCGACCGGATGAGCTCTGCGCCGCGGCGTTGCAGGTCGCGTCGACCATCTCCACACTGGCGAAACGCAGGTACAGAGGAAGTAAGGTGTGCTCCTCCACGATGCTCGCCGCCGTGCCCAACGCGCCCCCCGCGACACCAAGGAAGTGGTCGAGCCGGGCGGGAAAGTCGTGCGCGCAGCCATGCCTCGGATGCCCGAACAGCTGGCTGCACGTAGTCGCAGGCAGTTTGTTGCCGCTGGCGACGTGATAGCGGCTGCATAGACTGAACAGGGTCTCGTCAGGTAGCCAGCGTTGCGGCAGGCCGGGCTGAAAGGAGTCTAGCGTCACCACCGCAGCCTCTAGACGATCGAGCTATCGAACGCGCCGGATGTGCGTCCCGGTCTTTGCAGCTTTGCGGTGCAGTGCGGCGTCGCGCATGGCCTGAGCCCGCATAGCTTCGTTCGCAGATCTCTCGATCTGCCAGGCGCCCACACCGACCAAGAGGATGGAGAAGCCGCCCCACATGAGGGTGAAGAACGATCCTCCACTGGTCAGCCCAGCGCTGAAAACGCAGATGCAGAAGCACGCCAACACCAGCATGCTGATGCCGAAATGCCGGCGACGGCGCGCTAAGGCCAGCGTCATGACATCCAGCGCTGCGCCTAACGAACTTCGATCAGCGTCCGCCAGGTTGTCGACATTGCGCCGCAGCTCATCTTTTCCTGCCCGGTCGATCAGCGAGGCGCCAGTGGCCAGCAGCGCGATGGCCGCCGCACACGTCAGAAGCATGGCGGCCTGTCCGATTCGCCCTGCCAGCAGCCCCACGGCGCCGATGCAGGCGCTGGCGATCGCCATCAGCGAGGTACCCACGATGCGCCGTCGGCGGGCCGCTTGCTCTGTGCGCGTGTCTGCCGTTCCCGTCACCACGTCGTACAGCGCTTCGTCCAGAAGCGTATCGATTGAACCCAGTGTTTCCCTATCCATAGGCGGCATCGATTAGGCCGCCATGAAAAGGGTCTCGCTGAGCGCGACCTCATCGATTCGCTCTTGCGCCGCAAACTTGAGGTACAGGTGCTTCACGATGATGGCCTTCTTCTCTGGCGCCAGCGTGATTTCGCGGGATCGGGCCCAGGCGTCCACTCGGTCCGAGATGGCCAGGGACAGCTCCCAGTTAAGCAGCCGGCCAGCAGCCATGACACCCGGTTCGCCGGTGAGCACCTTGAGCACATCGAATCCATGGGACCCCAATTCGAGCAGGCGTTCGGCGCCCAGCGATGACTGGTCCGTTTCTATCATGCCGACAGCGCTGCGGCTCACCTTCAGCAAATCAGCGAGCTGCTGTTGCTTGCGCCGTACTCGCAGATTGCTTGGACGAGCTAGATGGTGTCATCCTCAGCGCCATCGAAGAGATTGCAGCAGACAAGAACAGCGAGCTCAGTCGCGCTGAGACGGAGGCCTTACTCTCACGCCTTTGGCAGCGCAGCTTCAGCAGCGTTGCTGCTGTTCAGGAAAAGATTCTCGAACAGGCCTTTGTGCGTCGTGGCCGCGGCCTTACCGAAGCTGTTTACAGCGATGCTACGGAGCGTCGCCGGCTGTACCAGTACGGGTTTTCGCCGCACGTCGGCAGAAGATTTGAAGAGATAGCCCCAAAGCTTCGGCTCATTCTGGAGGACGCGACACAGTATGGAACCGCGACATCCCAGGACCGATTCGAGTTCTTTGAGCAGATGGGCGCGCTCCTTGCCAACGACAGAGGATTCGGCTTTCGAGGACGCGGCACTGTCGCGGATAGCGCGCTGCTGGCGGACTGGCAAGGAGCCTTGAAGTGGTGGATGGGTCTGGCCGGCACGGTGAGACCGAAGCCTGCCGAACTTCGCGGCTGGCAACGATTTGTCTCGGACAACTTCGAGTTCCGGCTCGGTGTCGCGGCTGGAGCTGTCGTGGCTCAAGCATGGTCGGACGGAGCAGGCAGCGCGCTCGAAGTCCCGTCGCTCGAGAAGTGGCGCGAAACCACCGGGCTCCCATGGTTTGGATTCTGGGCTCGCGAACTTCTGCGCTGGGGAACGCTGGACCCGTTCGTGGCATTCACTATGGCGCAGGGCCTTGCTGGAACGCGGGGCGAGGCCGATGCATTGAAGGCTGAGTTTGCCGTTTGGATCCGAGGCCTTGCAGACAAGGACTCCGAAGACTGGATCGACCCCCAGCGCTTCTTGCAGTGGGTGCGCAGTCGAGAAACTTCGCTCGAGGAAGACAGTGCGTCGCCCAGGCGCATCGATGTGAAATTGACCGGGGCCCGCGGTACGCTCGAGCGATACAACGTGCTGCCCGTTCAGCACCAAGAGTCAGTTCTTTGGCTCGATCCAGCCGGCTTCGAGCTCGCGCAGTCTGATCAATCGGTGCTCGTTACGGCTTCGGCATACCGGGACGACTTCGAACTCAGCCAGATCCGAGGGAGATGGTCAGTCCGCCGCCGCTTCCACGCGGGATAACGGCGTCAAGCGGAAGAACGCATAGCCACTTTTTTCACTGGCGCTGCCAATGGGTCGCCGGCGAACGGCGCGCTCGCCAGTCAAGTCGCGACAACTGAATAGAAGACTTTGGTGTCCGATCTGCTGAACGCACCACGTCGCTCCGCCGAACGTCGCTTGCTTCCGGCGCCCCCTCCATCACCTACGAATGGGATCCAGGCAGCGACGCGCGCGAGGGCTGCGGCCTGGGGGAGCCGTCCCAGGACTCGAAATCCCGCAGTGCGGAAAACGTCCGACGGACTTTATTTGAGCCCGACGGACATTATTTGTTGGAGTCAGAGTCAGGCGCGAACTCCCCATCACTCCACCGTCACACTCTTCGCCAGATTGCGCGGCTTGTCCACGTCCGTGCCGCGGGCGCAGGCGGTGTGATAGGCCAGCAGTTGCAGCGGGATGACGTGCAGGATGGGGCTCAGGGCGCCGTAGTGCTCGGGCATGCGGATCACGTGCAGGCCTTGCTCGCTCTCGATCTTGGTGTCGCTGTCGGCAAAGACGAAGAGCTCGCCACCGCGGGCGCGCACTTCCTGCATATTGCTCTTGAGCTTTTCCAGCAGCGCGTCGTTCGGCGCCACGGTGACCACCGGCATCTCTGCCGTCACCAGAGCCAGGGGGCCGTGTTTGAGCTCGCCGGCCGGGTAGGCCTCGGCGTGGATATAGCTGATCTCCTTGAGCTTCAGCGCGCCTTCCAGGGCGATGGGATAGTGCAGGCCACGGCCCAGGAACAGGGCGTTCTCCTTGCGGGCGAACTCCTCGCTCCAGGCAATGACCTGCGGCTCCAGGGCCACAACGGCTTGCACGGCCACGGGCAGATGGCGCAGGGCCTTCAGGTGTTCGGTTTCCTGCGCCTCGCTCAGGTGGCCACGGGTCTGGGCCAGGGCCAGGGTCAGCAGGAACAGGCCCACCAGCTGGGTGGTGAAGGCCTTGGTAGAGGCCACGCCAATCTCAGCACCCGCGCGGGTGATGAAGGCCAGTTCGCACTCGCGCACCATGGCGCTGGTGGAAACGTTGCAAACGGTCAGCGTGTGCGTCATGCCCTGGGCACGCGCATGCTTCAGTGCGGCCAGGGTATCGGCCGTCTCGCCGCTCTGGCTGATGGTGACGACCAGGGTGCGCGGATTGGGCACGCTGTCACGGTAGCGGTACTCGCTGGCAATCTCCACGCTGGTCGGGATCTTGGCGATGCTCTCCAGCCAGTATTTGGCAGTGGATCCCGCATAGAAACTGGTGCCGCAGGCCAGGATCAGCACGGAGTCGATCTCCTTGAAGGCGCGGTAGGCGCCGTCACCGAAGATCTCGGGGCTGATGCCGGTCACGGCATCCAGGGTGTTCGCGATGGCCACGGGCTGCTCGAAAATCTCCTTCTGCATGTAGTGGCGGTAGGGGCCCAGTTCGGCCGCGCCGCTGTGCGCATGCACGGTGCGGACTTCACGCTGCACGGTCTCGAAGCGATCGCTGCCGACCTGGCGCTGGGTGATCCAGTAACGGCCCAGCTGCATGTCCACCACATCCCCCTCCTCCAGGTAGACGATCTGGTCGGTGACGCCGGCCAGCGCCATGGCATCGGAGGCCAGGAAGAACTCGCCTTGCCCGGCTTGCGTCCCCACACCCAGCACCAGGGGCGAGCCCTCGCGGGCGCCGACCACGCGGTGCGGCTCCTCACGGCTGAACACGGCGATGGCGTAGGCGCCCTTCAGACGCTGCACGGCGAGTTGTACAGCGGCCAGCAGGTCGCCCTGATAGAGATGGTCGATCAGGTGGGCGATGACCTCGGTGTCCGTCTGGCTGTGGAAGGTGTAGCCGCGGGCCTTGAGCTCGGCGCGCAGCTCATCATGGTTCTCGATGATGCCGTTGTGCACCAGTGCGATGCGGCCGGCCGCGCCGTCCGCGGCATGGGCGCCATGGGAAAAGTGCGGGTGGGCGTTGTGCACCGCCGGCACGCCGTGGGTGGCCCAGCGGGTGTGGGCGATGCCGGTGCCGGAGGCAATGCCGTCCTCTGCCGTCTGGCTGTGCAGCTCGGCCACGCGCGAGGTGCTGCGGGCGCGGCGCAGTTCGCCGTCCTGATGCACGGCCACGCCGCAGGAGTCATAGCCGCGGTATTCCAGGCGCTTCAGGCCCTCGATCAGGATGGGGACGATATTGCGCTGCGAGACGGCGCCGACGATGCCACACATGGATGAATGCTCCTCTGGAACAGCGCTGGGGCTGCGATGGGAGCGAATCCTAGGAGGGGGCCATCGACATGTGTGCTCAAAATTTTGTCAAATTTGGCTATAAATTTCATCACCCAAAAGATAAGATGAAATCATTCAAAGCATCTATTAATTTGAAATTTTGATTCAACTTGATGCCACCGATCACCGCATCCTGGGGGTGCTCCAGGACGACGCCTCGCTGTCCAACCTGGACCTGGCCCGCCGGGCCGCAGTGTCCGCGGCCACCTGCCTGCGCCGGGTGAAGCGCCTGCGCGAGCTGGGGGTGATCGAGCAGCAGGTGGCCATCCTCAACCCGACACTCCTAGGCGCGGGCCTCATCGCCATCGTCGAGATCACGCTGGAGCGGCAGGCCGCCGAGGCCCTTGCGGCCTTCCAGGCCCTAGCGGTGGCGCGACCGGAGGTGCAACAGTGCTACCAGGTCTCTCCCGGTCCGGACTTCGTGCTGGTCATCCAGGTGCCGGACATGGCGGCCTATCACCAGTTGGTCCAGACTTTCTATGGCGCTGACAGCAATGTGCGCAATGTGAAGGCCTTCTTCAGCGTGCACCGGGCGAAGTTCTCGCCCCGGCTGCATCTGCCGGCCAGCTGAGGCACTGCAGCGTTGCGACGAGGCTTCAGCGACGGCATCCGCGTGCAATGAAAAACGGCCCCGCAGGGCCGTTTCAACGCGAGCCGAGCAGAAGGCTCAGACGCGCGAGCGGCGGCGCACGGCGCCCAGGCCGAACAGGGCCATCAGCGCCAGGGCCGCGCTGCCGGGCTCGGGGACGCCCATCTGGGCATTGATCCAGGCAAGGTGCGAATACACGGCGGTGGAGCCGGACAGGTCACCGTAGCTGGAGCCGTTCTTCTTGGCGGCATCGCAACTGAGGCCGAAGCTCTGGCAGGCCTGCCAGCCCCAGCTGTGCACGCCGGTCAGCAGGAACTGCGTGCCGTCCCAGACGAAGTCGCCACCACCGGAGTCGCCGCCAGCGATCAGGCCTTCGTCCTTGCCGTGACCGGTGTCGCTGCTCCACGCCGAGGTCCCGACTGCGTCTGCCAGGATCTGCAGGGTGTTGTTGCCTTCGCTGCCGCTGTCGAAGTCCGACATATAGGTCACGCCGAACTTGTAGTAGTCGGGGTCGTACCAGCCAGGCTTGACGTCGCCAATGACCTTGTTGAAGGTCTTGCTGTCGACATCGATCTTGTTCCAGGCATAGTGCCCGTACATCCAGTCGTTCCAGTTGGTCGGCGAGTTGACGTTGGCGACCTGGGTGGTGCCGTAGCCGGCCACCAGGATGTCCTTGCCGACGTCCAGCGTATTGCTGAGCTTGTAGCCCTTGATCGTGGTGACGGCCTCATCCAGGCGCAGCAGAGCGATGTCGGCCCCCGTGTCCAGATCACCGGTCCAGCCGGAGTGCACGATGGCATTGCCGGCGGCCACGGTACGCGACACCGTGGAAGCGCCGCCAGCCCAGCCGAAGTTGACGTTCATCTTGACGAAGTCGTCGGCGCAATGGGCGGCCGTCAGCACGTACTGGCCACCGGCCAGCAGGGAGCCGGAGCAGGCGTAGGAGCCCCCGCTCTTGGTCTCGAAGCTCAGCATGGCCACGCCGTCCAGGGCGCCGGCAACGCCATTGAAGC
Source organism: Mitsuaria sp. WAJ17 (assembly GCF_014174515.1). GTDB lineage: Bacteria > Pseudomonadota > Gammaproteobacteria > Burkholderiales > Burkholderiaceae_C > Roseateles_B. The sequence goes on along the minus strand of NZ_JACJUG010000008.1, from coordinate 174,534 downwards.
TCTGGCCCGGCAGGAAGCGCCAGTCAGCGGGCGCGCTGGTGTTGCCGGTGAAGGGCACCAGGTCCTTGCCGAAGCTGGTGATGGCGGTGCTGGCCTGGGCCGAAGACAGAGCACCGGCGCTGATCAGCGCCAGCGCCAGAGAAGACAAGACTTTCATTGAATTTCCCTCGTTGAACTGCGCGTCCGGCACTGCCTGATGGTTTCTGCCTCGTGACGAAGTTCACGAAAACGCCATCTTTGGACGCGAGGTCGGAGGTATACCGCGAACTGGCTTGTCCCTCGTATAGGGCTCACCCTGAGAAGCGTTGCTTCAGCGCTTGAGCAGCAGCAGGCCCTTCAGGTACTCCCCTTCCGGGAAGCAGATGGTCTGCGGGTGGTCCGGCGTGGCCCCAACGCGGTCGAGGATGAAGCCGTCCACCCCCGCGTCCATGCCCGCACCCGCCACGATCTTGTGGAAAAGCTCGGGGCCCACGCCGCCGGAGCAGGAGAAGGTGAAGAGCACGCCACCGGGCTCCAGCAGCTTGAAGGCCAGGCGGTTGATGTCCTTGTAGGCGCGCGCGGCACGCTCGGCATGAGCGGCCGTGGGCGCAAACTTGGGTGGGTCCAGCACGATGGCATCGAAGGTCCTGCCTTGCTTGATGAAATCGCGCAGGGTCTGGTTGACGTCAGCGTCCAGGGCCGTGTGGCGGGTGGGATCGAAGCCATTGAGCGCCACATGGGCGTTGGCGCGGGCCAGGGCTGGGCCGGAGGAGTCCACGCTGGTCACCTCGGCGGCGCCGCCGGCCAGCGCCGCCACCGAGAAGCCGCCGGTGTAGCAATAGCAGTTGAGCACGCGCTGCAGACCGTACTGGCGCACGGTCTCGGCGAACTTCTTGCGGTTGTCGCGCTGGTCCAGGTAGTAGCCGGTCTTGTGGCCTTCCTGCACGTCCAGGGTGAGCTTCCACTCATGCTCCTCGATGGTCAGCTCGGTGTGGCCTTCGCCTCGCAGCCAGCCGGTCACGGGCGGCAGGCCCTCCAGCTGCCGCACGCCGGAATCCGAGCGCTCGTAGAGGCGGCCCAGGCCGGTCGCGGCCATCAGACTGTCGGCGATGGTCTGCTTCCAGCGTTCGGTGCCGGCCGAGAGGAACTGGGCGACGAGGGTGTCGTCGTAGCGATCGACGATCAGTCCGGGCAGGCCGTCGGCCTCGCCGTGGATCAGGCGCCGGGCATTGGAAACGATGGGCATGCGCTCGCGCACGGCGATGGCGCGGCGGACGCGGCGATCGAAGAACTCGGCATCGATCCGCTCGGCCTCGTCGAAGCTCCAGGCTCGCACGCGGATCATGGAGCTGGGGCTGAAGGAGGCCCAGCAAAGGAACTGGCCGCTGTCGGACTCCACCCGCACGGTCTCGCCGGCGTCAGCCTTGCCTTTATCCACGGAACCCTGGAAGACCCAGGGATGACGGCGAAGCAGCGAACGCTCCTTGCCGGCTCTCAGACGAATGACTTTCATGGCGGGTATTGTCGCGCCTGTCGGTCACCCGCCTTACAGAGTCCCCCAGGCGTAGCCAAGGGCAAGATTCAGCTGAGGGACGGCTTCGCCGCGCCCGCGCAGGTCCTGCCACCGGCCCAGGCCGATCCGCAGCCGCAGGGGCTTGTAGGCGTCCTGGCCCTGCCATTGCACCCAGGCCTCGGATTGACGCAAGGCCCCGCCTCCCAGGCCCACGCCACCACCACCGCCGGCGCCGATCAGCAGTTCGCCGCCGACGCGCCAGCCGGTGTTCATCAGCAGGTCACTGCGCAGCCCCGCGCCGAACAGGCCGTAGGCATAGGCGCCCGCCTTGCCCTGAACCGCGGCACCCGCCGCTGCGGCAGCGTAGACATGGCGCCCCAGCGTCCTGGTCACCAGCAGCCCCTGCTGCGTCATGCCTTCACGGCTGCCATCCTTGAACTGGACGTCCCGGATGCGCTGCACCGAGGCAAAGAGCGTCTGCTCATGCACGGAGGCTTCCAGCATCGCGTCGGGCTCGGCGCGCCGGGCCATGGGCTCCAAGGGCATGGCCAGGCTCGCACGCACGAAGGGCGCCGAGAAGGTGCCGCGGGACCACACCTTGCCTGCCTCGATCCTCAGGGCTGGTCCCCAGGGGCTCTGCCAGCGCAGATTGGGCCCCGCCCGCCAGATCCAGCCGCTGCCGGTGGCCATATCGCCGCCCCCGGCCAGCCCCAGCGCCACATGGCCTCCCACTCGCAAACCGGTGTTCCCCAGCGCCCAGTCCTGCCCAGCCGTGCCCAGCACTTCCATATAGCCGTCGATGCCACCCTTGGCCGCGCCGCTGGCTTCCAGCCCCAACCAGGAGCCGGGGGTGAAGTACTGGCGCAGATCCGCCCCCACAAGGCCCAGCCGACGGTCCAGGGCTCGCCCCGACCGGCTCGTCTGGCTGGCGGACGGGCTGTAGACCGTGCTGCTGAGCGACACCTCGTCAAAACCCAGGCCCGAGCGCATGCCCATGGCACCCGTGCCGCCGTCGCCGGTGGCATCGAAGCCATCGAACAGGCCCATGCGGCCGAAGGACAGGCTCAGCTGGCTGCCCCGCAGGTTGCCGCTGGTAAAGCGCAGGTGCGACACCCCCGCGCCGGCATACCACCGACCGAATTCGGTTCGCACCGACAACTCCGGGCGCAGCATGAGACCGCCGCCAAATCGGACGATGTCCGAGGAGCGCCCGCCGCCACCGCCCGCGAACAGGCTGGCCGCCAGATGGGTGTTCGATCCCAGGCGCCACCGGCGCTGCCCGGTCACGCCGAAGACGAAGAGCCCGCCGAAATCGCCTTTGGCCGCACCGTAGACCGTCGGCCCCAGCCCCCAGTCTTCATTGACGGCCAGCATGGCCGAGCCACCCAGCAGGCTGATCGGCGATCCGTCGGAGGCCTTCAGCGAGGTCCAGTTGAACTCCCAAGCCACCGGCCTTGACAAGGCCTGGCGCTGCACAGGCCCCTCGGTCCGGTCCTGCGCGGCGTGCGCCCCCGGAAGCGCCACAGGCAAGGCCCCGATCAGGCCGGCAGCAGTCAGGGCGCAAAGAAGCGGACGCGGTTTGAACATGGTCGTGCAGAAGCTGAATCACAGGAGGGGTGTTCCCGCGGCGGCGCGGGCGCAACGCTCGCGCCGCCGGCTCAGCGCTTGCGCGCCCGCGGGTGGGCGGCATCATAGACCTTGGCCAGGTGCTGGAAGTCCAGCTTGGTATAGACCTGCGTGGTACTGATGTTGGCGTGGCCCAGCAGGTCCTGCACGGCACGCAGGTCGCCGCTGGACTGCAGCACATGCGAAGCAAAGGAATGCCGCAACATGTGCGGATGCACGTGGCTGGGCGAGCCGGCCGCCATCGCACGCAGGCGCAGGCGCTGGCGCACCTGCGTGGCCCCCATGCGCCCGCCGCGCGGGCCGATAAAGAGGGCGGTCTCGGTGCTGCCCGCAGCCAGCCATTCCCCCCGGCACAGCAGCCAGGCACGCACGGCCTCGAGCGCGGCGCGGCCGACGGGCACGATGCGCTGCTTGCTGCCCTTGCCCAGCACATGGGCCTCGGCGCCGTCCAGATCCAGCCAGCCGCGAGCGGCCGCACCCGGCACCACGTCCAGGCCCACCAGCTCGCTGACGCGCAGCCCACAGCTGTAGAGCAACTCGACCAGGGCCGCGTCGCAGGCCTCGCGCACCGGGTCCGCGGACTCATCACGGTAGGCGGCCAGCTGCACGGCATCGTCCACCCCCAGGGCCTTGGGCAGGAGCTTGCTGCCCTTGGGCGCACGCAGACCATCCACCGGGTTGAGCTCGACCAGGCCCTGCCGACCCATCCAGCGATACCAGCTGCGCCAGCCCGACATCATCAGCGCCAGGCTGCGCGGGGACAGGTCTTGCCCATGCAGGCGCGCGATCCAGCGCCGTACCTGCTGGACGCTGACACGCTCCAATGCCACGCCGGCCTCATCGGCCAGCAGGCAAAGGCGGCGCAAGGCCTGCTCGTAAAGCGTCAGGGTGCGCAGCGCCAGGCGACGCTCCACGCGCAGGTGCTCCAGATAGCGACGCTGCTGCTCCGGCAAGGCCGCCGACGCGGGCGACTCAGGCGCCAGCTTGTCCATCCGGCAGCAGCCGCGCCAGTGCGGCGCCGGCGAGCTCGCCGATGCGCTGCAGGAACTCGGTGCCCATCTCGGCCGTGTAGCGTGTGGGGTCCGGAGAGCCCAACAGCAGCAGGCCGAAGGGCTCGGCCACGGGGCCGCGGCGCAGGGGAATCAGGGCCAGCGAGGCGATGGCCACCTCGTCCCCCAGCCAGCGCACGGCCTCGAAGCCGCTATTCACGCCACAGTAGGGCTGAGCCAGGCTGGCGGCGAAGCTGCGCAGATCCTCGGTGACGGTCTGCGCGTACTCGGCGCCGGCATAGGCGCCATCCAGCCCCCACAGGCGCAGGCCGGCGGCGGGAATCAGGAAGTGGTGGCGCAGATCGCGCAGCAGCACCTCGGGCAGTGCGGCCGCGTCGGCCGTGAGCATCAGGCTGAGGGTCCACGCATGCAGGCGATCGGCAATGGCGACGTTCTCCTGCCCGTTGCGGATCATCTCAATCAGCTTGTGCTCCAGGCCCTTGATCTTCTCGCGCAGCATCTCTGCCTGGCGCTCCTGCAGGCTGACCGCCCGCTGGCCATGCGGATGACTCAGCTGCACACTGGCCAGCAGCTCGGCATGCCGCTGGAAGAAGCCGGGATTGCGCAGCAGGTACTGGGCCAGGTCCTGCTCGGTCAGGCCCTGCGGGGCGTCGTCATGGGTGCTCACAGCGAGATCTCTCCTTCAAACACGGTCTGGGCGGGCCCGGTCATCCAGACCGGCGCCTGCAGGCCCTGGCTCAGGCCGGCCCATTCGATGCGCAGTTGGCCGCCGCGCGTTTGCACTTCAACGGCCTCGTCCAGCCAGCCCAGGCGGATGCCGGCCACCACGGCGGCGCAGGCGCCCGTGCCGCAGGTGAGGGTCTCGCCCGCGTCGCGTTCGTACACGCGCAGCTTCACATGGCCGCGGTCGATGACCTGCAGAAAGCCGGCGTTGACGCGCCTCGGGAAGGCCGCATGGCTCTCGACCTGCGGACCTCGCTGGGCCACCGGGGCGTGATCGACATCGGCGACACGCTGCACCGCATGCGGATTGCCCATGGACAGGACGGCCACCTCGCAGGCATCGCCATCGGCCAGGGGCAGCGTCCACAGCTCGCCCTGCCCTTCCTGGCGCGCCGCAAGGCCCGTGGGGTCGAAGGGCAGCGAAGGGTGGTCGAAGGCCGGCGCGCCCATGTCAACGCTGACACGGCCATCATCGCGCAGATGCAACTCCAGCAGCCGGTTGACCGTGCGCACCTTGACGCTGCGCTTGTCGGACAGGCCCTTCTCGGACACATAGCGCACGAAGCAGCGTGCGCCATTGCCACAGTGCTCGACCTCGTCGCCCGTGTTGTTGAAGATGCGGTAGCGAAAGTCCACACCGGGCTCATCGCTGGCCTGGATCACCAGGATCTGGTCGCAGCCGACGCCGAAGCGGCGGTCGCCCAAATGGCGGATTTGCTCGGCACTCAGGCCCAGCGGTTCGCGGGTGGCGTCGATGACCACGAAGTCATTGCCGGCGCCCTGCATCTTGGTGAATCGCAGCTTCATGCGGTCATTATCAGGCGTCAATAGACGGACGGCTCGCCAGGCGGGCGGGTCTTGAAGCGCTTGTGGACCCAGAAATACTGAGCAGGGTGTCGCCGCACCCGAGCCTCCAGCCAGCGGTTGACAGTGCGGGCATCCGCCAGCGGGTCATCGCTGGGATAGCCCGGGATGGCGTCGCAGGCTTCGACCTCATAGCCCTGGCCGCCCGGCAGCATGGTCACCACCAGCGGCTGCACCACCATGCCCTGGCTGGCCGCCATGCGGGCCGGTGCCAGCAGGGTGCAGGCCGGCACGCCGAAGAAGGGCACGAAGGCGGAGTCCTTCTCGCCATGGTCCAGATCGGGTGCATTGAGGAAGGCATAGCCTTGCTTGATCAGGCGCAGCACAGGGCGGATGCCGTCATGGCGGTCCACGAAAGCGGTCGTGCCAAAGCGCGAGCGGCCGGCCAGGACCTGGGCATCCAGCACCGCATTGCTCTGCGGCTGGTAGACGTCCACGCCAGGCCGCTTCTGGTTGAGCATCAGCGCCGGGCCCACCCACTCCAGGCCCACGAAATGCGGCAGCAGCCACATCATGGCGCCAGGCGTCTGCTCGGCCAGGCGGATATTGCCCTTGATGCGGATCATGCGCTGCAGGCGCTCGGGCGAGGCGAACCACAGCAGGCCGCGCTCCAGCAGGCTGCGCCCCACCATCGCGAAGTGTTCCCGGGCCAGCGCCTCGCGCTCGCCCGCTGGTAGCTCGGGAAAGCACAGCTCCAGGTTCTTGCGTGCGATGCGGCGGCGGCTGCCGGCCAGCCACCACAGCAAGCGCCCCAGGCCTCGGCCCAGCGCCGCCAGCAGGCCCAGCGGCAGGAAATGCAGCAGCCACAGCAGGCCGATCAGCAGGCGCGCGCTCATTCGAGCCCGCCCTCACGGGGCGATTTGTAGCGGTTGTAGCCCCAGAGGTACTGGTCGGGCGCTTCCAGGATCAAGGCTTGCATGGACTGGTTGATGAGCTCGGCCGCGCATTCTGGACTGGAATCGCCCGGGATTTGCGGACCGGGTCGCACATGCACCACATAGCCGCGGCCCCAGGAGAGTCGCTCACCCCAGACCAGCAACACGCTGGCACCGGTCTGCTGGGCCAGGCGCTGGGCCAGGGTCATCGTGTAGGCCGGCTTGCCGAAGAAGGGCGCCCAGACGCCTTGCCCCAGCGGCGGCACCTGGTCAGGCAGCAGGCCCACGGCCTGGCCCTGGCGCAGGGCGCGCAGCATCTGGCGTACGCCGGACAGCGTGGCGGGCGCCGTCTCCAGCCCTGGCCGTTGGCGCGAGACCGCGACGATGCTGCGCATCCAGGCCTTGCGCGCGGGCCGGTAAAGCACGGTGATGGCGCCATGGCTCGCGGCAAACCGCTCGGCATAGGCCTGGGCCGTGACCTCGAAGCAGCCCATGTGCGGCGTGAGGAAGACGAGGCCGCGGCCCGGCGGCAGCGCGCGGATGTGCTCCTCGCCCTCCCAGCGCACCCGGGTCCCCAGGGGGCGGCCGGCGGGCCGCAGCCACAGCCAGGGCAGCTCGACGATCATGCGGCCTGCCTGTGCCACGGCACCCATGCCCTGCCAGCCGCGCAGACCCGCCAGGGCCCTGTGTTCGCGGACGCGGCGGCGGTACGACGGGCTGGCCAGCCAGCTGAGCCAGCCCACGCAGGTGCCCAGGCCGTGCAAAAACCACAGGGGACAGCGAGACAGCAGGCGCAGCAGAAGCATGTTTCTATAATGAAAGGATCGCCGAGTTAACTTGGACAACTTGCGGGGCGATGCGGTGCAGATCGAGAGATCGCCTGAACCGCCGGGCTGAGAAGCTCCACAAATGCCGCTAAAGCGTTCGCCGCCTGACTCCACCAGCACGGCAACGCCGATGGACTAACACACTGGAGTTTAAAAACGTGGCGAACAGCGATTTTCTCTTCACTTCCGAGTCGGTCTCGGAAGGCCACCCCGACAAGGTCGCGGACCAGATCTCCGACGCGATCCTCGACGCCATCTTCACCCAGGATCCCCGCTCCCGCGTTGCCGCAGAGACCCTCTGCAACACCGGCCTCGTGGTGCTGGCCGGTGAGATCACCACGAACGCTCACGTCGATTACATCCAGGTCGCGCGCGACACCATCAAGCGCATCGGCTACGACAACACCGAGTACGGCATCGACTACAAGGGTTGCGCCGTGCTGGTCGCCTACGACAAGCAGTCCAACGACATCGCCCAGGGCGTGGACCACGCCAGCGACGATCACCTGAACACCGGTGCAGGTGACCAGGGCCTCATGTTCGGCTACGCCTGCGACGAGACGCCCGAGCTGATGCCCGCGCCCATCTACTACGCCCACCGCCTCGTGGAGCGTCAGGCCCAGCTGCGCAAGGACGGCCGCCTGCCCTTCCTGCGCCCGGACGCCAAGAGCCAGGTCACCATGCGCTACGTGGACGGCAAGCCCCACAGCATCGACACCGTGGTGCTCTCCACACAACATGCCCCCGAGATGAGCCTGGGCGACAAGATGAAGCCCGAGTTCTACGAGGCCGTCATCGAGGAGATCATCAAGCCCGTGCTGCCCAAGGAGTGGCTGCAGGACACCAAGTACCTGGTCAACCCGACCGGCCGCTTCGTCATCGGTGGCCCGCAGGGTGACTGCGGCCTCACCGGCCGCAAGATCATCGTCGATACCTACGGCGGCGCCTGCCCGCACGGCGGTGGCGCCTTCTCGGGCAAGGATCCGACGAAGGTGGACCGCTCGGCCGCTTACGCCGCCCGCTACGTGGCCAAAAACATCGTGGCCGCCGGCCTGGCCCGCCAATGCCAGATCCAGGTCGCCTATGCCATCGGCGTGGCCCGCCCGATGAACGTGACGGTCTACACCGAAGGCACCGGCGTCATCCCCGACGAGCAGATCGCCAAGCTGGTGCAGGACCACTTCGACCTGCGCCCCAAGGGCATCATCCAGATGCTGGACCTGCTGCGCCCGATCTACTCCAAGACCGCGGCCTACGGCCACTTCGGCCGCGAGGAACCCGAGTTCACCTGGGAGCGGACCGATAAGGCCGCAGCACTTCGCGCTGCAGCCGGGCTGTAAGCCCGCCCCGATTCAGCGAGGCATCGACCAAAGACAAAGCCGCCCTCTGGCGGCTTTTTTCGTGGGCGGGAAGCGCCCTCACGCCATCCCGCACAGCTTCCTGAACGGCCCCAGCACCGCCTCGCCCTTGAAGGGCTTGACGATCCAGCCGGTCACGCCGATGGCCTTGCCGCGTTCGCGCATGTTCTGGTTGTCTTCCGTGGTCAGCATCACGATGCGGACCTGCTTGTTGCCCAGCTCGGTGCGTATCTTCTCGGCCATGGTCAGGCCATCCATATTGGGCATGTTGACGTCGCTGACCACCAGCTTGATGCCGGGGTCCTTCTGCAGCTGGTGCAGGCCATCGCGGCCGTCCGTAGCCACAGCCACCTCGAAGCCGTTCTTGCTCAGGAAGCTGGCGACGATCTCTCGCATGGTGCTGGAATCGTCCACCACGAGAATATGGGCCATATCGCGGATCTCCTCGGGAACTTCGTTCAGTCGCGTGTTGGGAAGGGTCTTCAGAAGAGTTCCAGCTCGCCTGTCGGCGCCACATCGGGCGGCGCGCTGTCGAACTCGGCAAACTCCTCGGGAGACCAGTGCAGGTTGAAGATGAAGCGCTGCACGATCATCAGGGGCGGCAGGCCCGGCCGCTTGGGGTCGGAGAGCTGGTAGCGGATGCACAGCTGCGGATCCTGCGAGCCAAACGAGATGTACTTGTGCTCGTGGTTGATCACGATAGGCACCTGCGTCTGCTGGTTGGCAAAGGCCTTGGGCGGGATGTAGCGGTTCTTGAAAGCGCCCCAGATCAGGTTGGTGGTCTCGCCCAGCATGTTGTTGAGCTCGCGGAAGTTCAGGTCACCGCCCACGCCCTCGTAGCCGAAGCCCTGGATCAGGCCCTGGCGAAGGGCGCTCTCCTCGGTCTGCAGCATCATGTAGCCGCGGCACCAGGTGCTCTCGATGGCGATCAGCGTGGACACCTCGCCATGGATGATGCGGTCATGCACCACGTAGGGCGATTCCGCCATCACCAGCGCATTGGGAAACATGGAGCCCAGCGCCGAGCAGGTCAGCTGCACGATGCCGTTGACCAGGCTGGTCGGGTAGCGCAGGCTGAAGATGGCGCGTTCCACGGCCTCGCGCAGCGGCTCCATCTCGCCGGAGCGCCATTCGTGGCGCAGCGTGGCCTGCTCCTCAGGGCTCAGCGGGCGCTCGCTGGTGCGGCGCAGGAAGATGGGCAGCTCGGGCCGCAGCTTGTGGATGGCGCGGGCCAGGGTCAGTCCGTCAGGTCCCTCGCAGGGCAGGTTCTCGGCCAGCAGCACGCCGCCGAGGTCCTTGTGCTGGGACAGCGTCGGCAACGCATCCCCTGCGGAGCGAGGCAGGGCGACCAGACCCACCTGGGCACAGAAGTCGGACAGCCGCCGGTACTGCTCAGGCTCATGCTCCAGCAGCAGCACCTTGGCTTCCAGTTGCGTTGTTTCCGTCATGGGCTCAGCAGGGTCGGGCCCTGTCCGCAAAGACCGCCGGGGCGATCGGGCTTGTACGGCGGGCATGCCGGCCTGGTGCAGCCAGGGGCATGCCCGGGGCCCGAGCGGCGCCGGCAGGCGCCCCACGGACCTCGGCCCATGCTACGCCTGCAGCGGCGAATGAACAGGGGCTGCCTCGTGCAGGATTCACGGCTTTGGTCCGCCCTTCGCGGCGACTGCAACTGCCTTGCCGGCACCCCATGGATGCTGGGTCACACTGACGCTACCCTACACGCCTGCCTTTCGCCGGCACTTGCCCCATGAGCACGCACTTCCAAGCCGCCCCTCTGACCGTCCTGATCGTCGATGACCAGAACGCCACCCGGGTCGCCCTGGCCGCGGAGCTGGACCGTGCCGGGCACCGTGTCCTGGAAGCCGACAGTGCCGACTGGGGCTTGCAGCTCTTCGAGCGCTACCGGCCGGACCTGGTCCTGCTGGACGTGGAGATGCCCGATAAGGACGGCTACTGGGCCGCCCGCGCCATGCGTGGCGCCGAACCCGGCGGCTGGACGCCCATCATCTTCCTCTCGCAGCGCAGCCAGGACGCCGACGTCTGGAAGGGCATCGAGGCCGGCGGGGACGACTACCTCGTCAAGCCCGTCACGCCCATGATCCTGCACGCCAAGCTGCGGGCAATGCAGCGGCTTTCGCACATGCGCCAGCGCCTGGTGTCGGTCTCCGAGGAGCTGCGCCAGGCCAATGCCCAGCTGCACGAGCTCAGCCAGGTCGATTCGCTGACGGGCCTGATGAACCGCCGCGGCCTCGACGCCCGGCTGCAGCAGGAGCTTGCAGCCGCCCGGCGCAGTGGCCAACCGCTCACGCTCATGCTGTGCGATGTCGATCATTTCAAGCGCTACAACGATGCCCTCGGCCATGTCGAGGGCGACCAGTGCCTGCGCCATGTGGCCCGGCTGCTGAAGGACCTCTGCCGCCGCCCTGCCGACTGCGCGGCCCGCTATGGCGGCGAGGAGTTCGCCCTGCTGCTGCCCAACACCCCGCGCTCCGGCGCCATGACCTACGCCCGCGCCCTGCTGCGCACCCTGGCGCAGGGCCATCTGCCGCATCCGGACTCGCCGATTGCCAGCCACATCACGCTCTCTGGCGGCATCACCACCTGCATCCCCGACGAGACCACCACGGCCGAAGGCCTGCTGATGCGCGCCGACGACGCGCTGTACAACGCCAAGGCCTACGGCAGGAACCGCTTCTTCAGCTACGAGATGCAGATGGACACCGACGAGCAGCGCCAGACCCTGCGCGGCGGCCGCTGAGTCCGGGCCGCCGCGGATCGGGCAAGCCGGGGAAATAGCACTGTACAAAACCACAGCCGCCAGGCAAGCTGCGCGGCATCCTGACCGACGCCCATCGTGAGCCGTACCCGACCGCCCAGCCTTGAGCAGCTCCGCCGTTACGCCATCGCGCGCAGCCTCTTCACGCCCACCACGCTGCCCCAGGCCATTCGCCGCCTGGGCTTTGTGCAGGCTGACCCCATGCGAGCGCCTGCGCGGGCCCAGGACCTGATCCTCGCCTGGCGGGTCAAGGACTACCGTGCCGGCGAACTCGAGGCCCGCTACCGCCGTCTGGGCATCGAGGAGGACTGCTTCGTCAACTATGGTTTCCTGCCCCGCGAGCACCTGGCGCTGATGCACCCCCGCACGGCTCGCAAGCCCTGGGACCGCCCGACGCAGGCGCGCGCCGGGGAGCTGCTGGCCCATATCGCCGAGGCCGGGCCGCAGCATCCGGCCCAGGTCCAGGCGGTGTTCGACCACGGCCAGGTGCGCGGCTACTGGGGCGGCCAGTCCAATGCCGTGACCCACCTGCTGGACGGCATGCACTACCGCGGCATGCTGCGCGTGCACCGGCGCGACAGCGGCACGCGTGTCTACGAGGCCGTGCAGCACCCGCCCCAAGACGACAGCCCCAGCGCCCGCCTCGCCCGTGCCGATACGCTGCTGGACATGGTGCTGAAGCTCTACGCCCCGCTGCCCGCGCGCAGCTTCGGCTACCTGGGCACCCTGCTGCGCTACGGAGCCCCACAGCTGCAGCCCGAGATCCGCCACCTGCTCAAGATGGCCCGGCAGCGCTTTCCGCATGCCGAGGTCCAGGGGCAGATCTGGTTCTGGCCGGCCGACGAAGACCCCCGTTCGCGCCGCCACCGGCCCCATGCGTCGCTGCGACTGCTGGCCCCCTTCGACCCGGTCGTGTGGGACCGCCACCGCTTCGAGCTGTTCTGGGGCTGGCCCTACCGCTTCGAGGCGTACACGCCGGCCGCCCGGCGCAAGATGGGGCACTACGCCCTGCCCCTTCTCTGGGGCGAGGAGATCCCCGGCTGGGCCAACCTCAAGGTGCTTGATGGCCGGCTGCAGTGCGAGACCGGCTTCATCGGCGAACGCCCGCGCGATGCGCGCTTCGAGGAGGCGTTGGGCGAGGCCCTGACGCATCTGTCGCGCTTCCTGGGCCTGGAAGACGGCGCGGGCGAAGGCTGAATTACCGCATCGTCCTGGCCCAAATTCACGCACCTCACCGCGCGCAGCCTCTACAATCCGCGCTGATCCGAGGAGCGTTGCAACCTTCATCGCCTGCAATGGGCGGCAGAAGGCCAGGCTCGGAACCGGTCGAAGCTCCACACCCTGGAGCTGACCCCTTGCAACCGCGCTCACCCGCTGCCGTCAGGCCTGGGGTGATCGTGTCCTCGTCGACTCCCCTCCCCTGGCGTCCGCGGCTTCAGACCATGAAGGAGCCTGCCCATGAACGCCGCTGCCACTGACAACTACAAGATTGCTGACCTGTCCCTCGCTGACTGGGGTCGCAAGGAACTCAATATCGCCGAGCACGAGATGCCCGCGCTGATGGCCATCCGCAAGGAATACGCCGCCAGCCAGCCCCTCAAGGGCGCACGCATCGCCGGCTCGCTGCACATGACCATCCAGACCGGCGTGCTGGTCGAGACCCTGCAAGCCCTGGGCGCCGAAGTGCGCTGGGCATCCTGCAACATCTTCTCCACGCAGGACCACGCCGCCGCCGCACTGGCGGCCCGCGGCACGCCCGTCTTCGCCTACAAGGGCGAGACCCTGGAGGACTACTGGGACTACACGCACCGCATCTTCGAATTCGGTGCCAAGGGTGAAGCGGGCGAAGGCCCCAACATGATCCTGGACGATGGCGGCGACGCCACCCTGCTGATGCACCTGGGCCAGAAGGCCGAGAAGGACCTCTCCGTGCTGGCCAACCCGGGCAGCGAGGAAGAGCGCATCCTCTTCGCCGCCATCAGGGCCAAGGTCGCCCAGGACCCCACCTGGTACACCCGCAAGAGCGCCGAGATCATCGGCGTGACCGAGGAGACGACCACCGGCGTGCACCGCCTGAAGGAAATGAGCGCCAAGGGCACGTTGCTGTTCCGCGCCATCAACGTCAACGACTCCGTCACCAAGAGCAAGTTCGACAACCTCTACGGCTGCCGCGAGTCCCTGGTGGATGGCATCAAGCGCGCGACTGACGTGATGGTAGCCGGCAAGATCGCCGTGGTGGCCGGCTATGGCGACGTGGGCAAGGGTTCGGCCCAGGCACTGCGCGCGCTGTCGGCGCAGGTCTGGGTGACCGAAATCGACCCCATCTGCGCCCTGCAGGCCGCGATGGAAGGCTACCGCGTGGTGACCATGGAGTACGCCGCCGACAAGGCCGACATCTTCGTGACCACCACCGGCAACAAGAGCGTGATCCGCCATGAGCACATGGCAGCGATGAAGAACAACGCCATCGTCTGCAACATCGGCCACTTCGACAACGAGATCGACGTTGCCTCGCTGGAGCAATACCAGTGGGAGGAGATCAAGCCGCAGGTGGACCACGTGATCTTCCCGGACGGCAAGCGCATCATCCTGCTGGCCAAGGGCCGCCTGGTGAACCTGGGCTGCGGCACGGGCCACCCGAGCTATGTGATGAGCTCCTCCTTCGCCAACCAGACCATTGCCCAGATCGAGCTCTTCGCCCACCGCGACGCCTACGACATCGGCAAGGTCTATGTGCTGCCCAAGCACCTGGACGAGAAGGTCGCGCGCCTGCAGCTGACCACGCTGAATGCGCAGCTGACCGAGCTGACCGAGGAGCAGGCGGCGTACATCGGCGTGCCCAAGCAGGGCCCCTATAAACCCGACACCTACCGCTACTGATCTCTGCGGGCTACTGCGCGAACTTCATGCGTCGTTGCGGGTCCTCCCGCGCCTAGTCTGAAGTCCGCTCGCTACGCCCGGCACCACCGAGCCCTCTGACGACACCCCAAGCCCCGCACTTTCTCGATGCGCGCCGATCAACGCCTCATGACCCTGCAACTCGCGCCCACGCGCTCGGCCGCCCAGCGGCTGATCGAGCGGGGCGCTGTGCTGCGGGCATCCGGAGCGAAGGTGAGGAAAGCGGGCGAGGACGTGGGCGAGCACGAGGTGCTGGCAGTGACGGACGACGCGGAGCTGCGCTATGTCTCGCGCGGGGGCTTGAAGCTGGAAGGCGCGCTGCAGGCCAGCGGCATCGCGGTGCAAGGCCTCACGGTGCTGGACATGGGCCAGAGCACCGGCGGCTTCACCGACTGCCTCCTCAAGCACGGCGCCGCCCGCATCGTGGGCGTGGACGTGGGGCATGGGCAGCTGCATGCCGCCTTGCAGGCCGATGTGCGCGTCACCGCGCTCGAAGGCCTGCATGTGCGCGAGCTGGCCGGATCCGCCCTGCCTGCCCACGCGCCGCCGGGCGGCTTCCCGCTGATCGTGGGGGACCTGAGCTTCATCTCCATGATCGGCGCCTTCGCCCAGCTAGACCCCTGGCTGGCCCCGGAGGGTCAGGTCTTGCTCCTGATCAAGCCGCAGTTCGAGTTGGGCCCCAAGGCCCTCTCCAGGGGCGGCCTGGTCAAGGACCCGGCCCTATTCCCTCAACTGGAACAACAGGTCCGCACGACCGCTCAAGGATTGGGCTGGCACGTGCAGGGCTACTTCAGCAGCGCCATCACCGGCGGTGATGGCAACACGGAATTCTTTCTGTGGGCCCGCAAGACCAGCGGCCCCCCCCGCAGCCACAGGAAAGGCATCGCCATGAGCCAAGCAAACATCCCCGCGGCCAGGCCGCCGGTCAGCTTCGAGTTCTTCCCCCCCAACACGCCCGTGGGCACCGAAAAGCTGCGCACCGTCGTGCAGGAACTGAGTGCCGTGCGTCCGCACTACTTCAGCGTCACCTACGGCGCCGGCGGCTCCACGCGCGAGAAGACCCTGGCCACCGTGAGCGAGATCGCCGCCGCCGGCCACGAGGC
Organism: Mitsuaria sp. WAJ17; assembly: GCF_014174515.1. Lineage (GTDB taxonomy): Bacteria > Pseudomonadota > Gammaproteobacteria > Burkholderiales > Burkholderiaceae_C > Roseateles_B. Next base: position 158,982 of record NZ_JACJUG010000008.1, on the reverse strand, counting down.
CGCGCCACACCTCTCCTGCGTAGGCTCGACCCGCGAGAACATCGCCGAGATCCTGGCCACGTACCGGGCGCAGGACATCCGCCGTGTCGTCGCCCTGCGCGGCGACCTGCCCAGCGGCACGGCCACCGCCGGTGAATTCCGCTATGCCGCGGAATTGGTGCAGTTCATCCGCGAGACGCAGGGCGCCGACTGGCAGATCGAGGTCGCCGCCTACCCCGAATACCACCCACAGCAGCGGTATGCCGCCCGCGACCTGCAGCACTTCGCCGACAAGATGAAGGCCGGCGCCAGCGGAGCCATCACACAGTTCTTCTTCAATCCGGACGCCTACTTCCACTTCGTGGACGAGGCCCGCAAGCTGGGCGTCACGGCGCCCATCGTGCCGGGCATCATGCCCTTCCACAACTACGGCCGCATCGCGCAGTTCGCGGCTCGCGACGGCATCGAGATCCCCCGCTGGGTCGCGCTGAAGATGGAAGGCTTCATGGACGATACGGCCTCCATCCGCGCCTTCGGCCTGGACGTGGTCACCCGTGTGTGCGAACGCCTGATCGCCGGCGGCGCACCGGGCATCCACTTCTATACGCTCAACCAGAGCGCCCTGGTGCTGGAGTTGTGCAAACGCCTCGGTCTGGGCGCATGACCTTGCGGCGGATCAAGTCGCCCTAGAGTCCACATGAATCGCGGGGGCATGGCGCCCTCGCATTTGTGTCACATCAAGGGATAACCCTGGCGCCACCTCTCCAATAGCTTCATCGGGAAACGTTCCCATTCATTGAAGGAGCTATTGAGATGAGCAAGCTTGTTGCACGCACCCTGATCGCCACCACCCTGGCCGCTGGCGCCTTTGCCGCCCAGGCCGCCCCGGGCGCTGAAAGCCCGTGGATGATGCGCGTGCGTGCCGTGAACCTCGACTCGGCCAACAAGGACACGACCGGCCTGGACCTGAGTGTCAACAACAAGGTCATCCCCGAAGTCGACTTCAGCTACTTCTTCAGCCCCAACCTGGCCGCTGAGCTGATCCTGACCTATCCGCAGAAGCACACCCTGTCAGCCGGCGGCAAGGAGATCGGCACCCTGAAGCACCTGCCGCCCACCCTGAGCCTGCAGTACCACTTCGCCCCCAACGCCACTTTCCGCCCCTACGTGGGCGCCGGCCTGAACTACACGATCTTCTCGAACGTGGAATTCGCCCCGGCCGTGGACACCGCCCTGTCGCCCAGCGTCAAGCACACCAGCCTGGGCCTGTCCTTCCAGCTCGGTTTCGACTACGAGATCAGCAAGAACCTGTACCTGAACGTGGACGTCAAGAAGGTGCAGATCGGCACCAAGGTCTACGCCAAGGGTACCGAAGTCGGCAAGTTCAAGGTTGATCCGCTGCTGGTGGGCGTGGGCCTGGGCTTCCGCTTCTGAGCGAGTCCCCCGCCTTGTTCTGAGCAATCCTCTTTGTTTTGTGCCGCCGTGCCCGGCTGGGCCCGGCGGCCTTTTTACGTCTGCACACCGCAGACACTGAGTCGGGCGGTGCAGCGCAGGGGGGCGATCGCATAGGATGCGGGGCCATTCACCGCACCCGCCGCCCCCACACGCATGCCCGACACGACCCTGCACCAGGCCCAGCAGCCGCCCGCCGGCTGGAACGCATACCTGCAGCGTTTCGGCTATGACGGTTTCCACCTGCGCCAAGAGTGGTCGACAGTCCTGCAGCGCGCACTGCGCCACGAGCCGCACTTCCTGTGGCTGACCCGCGGCGAGGCCATCGTCGGTGCCTTGCCCCTGCAGCTGGTCAGCGGCCCCATCTTCGGCCGCTACCTGGTGAGTCAACCCTACCTCAACACGGGAGGCGTGCTGGCCGACCGCCCGCAAGACGAGGCAAGGCTGGTCGAGGCGGCCGTCGAGCTGGCGAAGCGCCTGGACGTCAAGCACCTGGAGCTGCGCCATGAGCGCCAGCTCCAGCACCCGGCCTTCAATGCCCTGGTGACCGAGAAGGTCCACATGCGCCTGCCCCTGCCTGCCACGCCGGAGCTACTGTGGGAGAAGGGCATCAAGTCCAAGCTGCGCAGCCAGATCCGCAAGCCACTGTCCGATGCACGCTTCAGCGTGGCCTTCGGCCGCGAGGATCTGCTGGACGAGTTCTACCGGGTCTTCGCGCGCAATATGCGCGACCTGGGCACGCCGCCCTACGGCCGCGCCCTCTTCGCGCACATGCTGGCCCAGTTCCCCGCAGAGGCCGAGGTCGCTGTACTGCGCCACGAGGGTCGCGCGGTGGCGGCGGGCTTCCTGCTGCATGCACCGGGCTGCACCCTGATCCCCAGTGCCAGCGCGCTACGCGAGTACAACCACCTCAGTGTCAATGTGCTGATGTACTGGCGCGTGCTGGAACGCAGCATCCAGCGCGGCCAGCCCCTGTTCGACTTCGGCCGCAGCACCGTGGACAGCGGCACCTACAAGTTCAAGCAGCAATGGGGCGCCGTGGCCCATCCGGCCTTCTGGCAGTACCACTCCTTCAAGGGCTCCGTGGGCGACGCCCGCCCCAGCAACGGCAAGTTCGCCCTGCTGGTGCGGGCCTGGCAGAAGCTGCCCGTGTGGTTCAGCAGCCTGCTGGGGCCGCACATCGTTCGCGGCATTCCCTGACGACCGGATTCAGGCCAGCGCGGCGAAGGCGTCGCGCGTGAGGTTCTCCGGCGCACCGTCGGCGCGGCACACCACGTCGTCCTCGATGCGGATGCCGCCGAAGCGGGCCAGACGCTCCACCTTCGCCCAATCCACGGCCTGGGCGGCCGGCGCGCCTCGCAGCTGGTTCAGCAGCGTGGGGATGAAGTAGAGGCCCGGCTCGATGGTCACGCACATGCCGGCGGCCAGGTCGCGGGTCAGTCGCAGATAGGGATGCCCCTCGGGCTTGCTGCGCGTACCACCCGCCTCGCTCGCCATGAAGCCGCCCACGTCATGCACCTGCAGTCCCAGGAAGTGGCCGATGCCATGCGGGAAGAAGATGCTGGTCACGCGCTCGGCCAGCATCGCTTCCTCGCTCATGGACACCAGCTGCTGCTCGCGCAGGATGCGGGCGATGTGGCGGTGGGTGCTGAGGTGGATGTCGCGGTAGTCCACGCCCTGTCGGACCCCATCGACCAGGGCCAGCTGTGCCGACTCCATGGCCGCCAGCAGGGCGTCGAACTCGGCGCTGTCGGCATCGCCGAGGGTCCAGGTTCGAGTGATGTCCGAGGCATAACCCGCCACCTGCGCGCCCGCATCCACCAGCAGAGAGCGATGCTTCGCGGGGCGAGCGGTGTCCTGATACTGGTAGTGCAGCACGGCGGCATGCTCATTGAGGGCCACGATATTGCTGTAGGGCAGGTCGCGGTCGGTGTGGCCTGCGGCGATCAGATAGGCGCGGTGGATCTCGGCCTCGGAGCCGCCCGCTAGGAAGGCGTCGCGCGCAGCCAGATGTGCGCGGGCGCCATGGCGCGAGGCCTCGCGAAGGCACTGCAGCTCATAAGGCGTCTTGCAGGCGCGGGCCCAGTGCAAGCTGTGGACGAGGGCCTCGGGATTGTTGGGCACCAGGTGCTGCAGGGCGGCATCAGGCTCGCCAACGATGGCCAGGCGGCTGAGGTCCGTCGGGAGGTGCTGCAGCGCCTGCTCAGGCTCACTGATCACGCGCAGCTCGACCTGGTCCACCCAGTGGCCGGCAGGCGGCGCGGGTGGCACGTGCCAGTAGTCGTCCGGCTGGTAGTACACCAGCAAAGGTTTCGCGCCGGGGCGCACCAGCAGCCAGCTGTAGGGATGGGCGACCAGGGGCAGCCAGGCCTTGAAGTGCGGATTGGGCTGGAAGAGGTAGGGGCGGTCGTCCAGGAAGGCGTACTTCTCGACGCCCGAAGCGATCAGCAGGGCCTCGTGGCCGCTGAGGCTCAGCGCACGCTCGGCGCGGGCCTGGCAGGTCTGGATGTGCTCGGCGTAGAGCGAGGCGATGCGGGGGTCTTGGGCGGCGTGGCTCATGGCGACAGGAAGAGGCGCGGTGGCGATCGTGTGAAGCCCCCATTCTCGGTCAGGAGGCGCCCGCTTGACCCCGGTCATGCCCGAGGGCGCGAGCGCTTCAGCCTCGCTCGTCCCAGACCACACCTTCCTCGGTGATCATGGCCTGCAAGGGCACGTCGTGCGGTTCGGCCTTCAGCAGGGGCAAGAAGCCATGGGCATAGCCCACGCCCACCGTGGCAGGGCGCGGCTGCAGGGCCGCGAGCGTGCGGTCCATGAAGCCGCCGCCATAGCCCAGGCGCAGGCCGCAGGGTCCGAAACCCACGCAGGGCACCACCAGCAACTGGGGCTCGAAGACCTCGGTGTCCTTGGGCTTGGGGATGCCGTAGGCGTCCTCTTCCATGGGACAGCCCGGGTACCAGACATGGAAGCGCAGGGTGCCATGTTCCTTGTCCACCACCGGCAGGCCGATGCGGCGGTCGTCGTGGGCCTCGCTCCAGCGGTAGAGCGCCGGCAAGGGATCGAACTCTCCCTTGATGGGCCAATAGGCGCCGATGGTCTGCTCACGACGCGTCACCAGCCAGACCCGCAGAACCTCCTGCAGATCCGCGGCGAGCTCGAGGCGTTGGGGCAGGTCCAGGCGGTCCTGGATGAGCTTGCGGCGCAGCGCGACCTTGTCGTACAAATCCACAGGCAAGACCCTTGCATAGCGGGAAGCCTGCATCCTAGCCGGGGTCAGGCCTTGCTGCCAGCCTCTGCGTCAGGGCTGCTGCACTTGCGCCTATCATGGGCCGATGTCCAAGGAACTGCTTGACCATGCCCTGGAGCTTCTGGCCCCGGTGGGAGCCCTGCGCAGCCGGCGCATGTTCGGCGGCTTCGGTATCTATGCGGACGATCTCTTCATCGCCATCATCGCCTTCGACCAGCTCTTCCTGAAGGCTGACGACCTGACCCTCCCACGTTTCGAGGCAGCCGGCTGCCGGCGGTTCGAGTACGAGCGTGAGGGCAAGATGGCAGGCCTGCGCTATTTCAGCCCGCCCGAGGATGCCATGGAGTCACCGGCCCTCATGCGGCCCTGGGCGCAGTTGGCATTGGAGGCGGCGCTGCGGGCGCGGCTCAAGCCTGCGTCCCGCAAGGCACCAACATCCGCCAAGGTGAAGCCCGCCCAGGCGAAGCCCAAGGGCGGCACGGCTGCGCCCGCCAAGACCTCCACGGCCAGCCGCAAACGATGAGCTGCGTGGCGATGGCGGTCAACGGCGCCGCCCCTAGGCGCGCCGTACCTCGGCCAGATCCACCAGCACCTCTTCCTCGCCATTCATGTAGAGGCGCTTGCCCTGGTGTGGGTAGTCGCAGACATCCTGCTCCAGGTTGACGCGGGCGGCGAACATCAGCAGCGGCTCGCTGCCGCTGTTGTAGATGCTGTGCGCCTCACCCCGGGCCGAGAAGCCCAGGAAGTCGCCGGCGCGCAGCGGGTGCCAGCGGTCCTCGATCAGCACGCGGCCCTCGCCGCTGAGCACGTAGAAGCACTGCTCCTCGTAGAGATGGCGGTGGTACTCGGCCGAGGCGCGGCCGGGTGCCAGGCTCATCAGCTGGCAGCCCAGCTGCTGCATGCCGGTGACCTCAGACAGGAATCGGGCCTGGCGCACGGCATTGGGATCCAACAGGTGCGCCTTGTCCTGCACCGGCAGGGCCTCGATGGCCGCGCGGCTCAGCAGTGCGCGTGGCCCTTTCATGCTCACGCAATCACCAGGCCGTGGCTGCGCTGGCTGACTGCCACCGGGCGCCGCTGCACTTCCGGGCAGGCCAGGGGCGGCACCAGCAGCTGGAAGCGGGCCTGCGGCCAGGCCTCCAGAACCAGCTCGGCGCCCGAGGGCACGGTCAGGCTGTCCCCGGCTTCCAGCCAAACGTCCAGGGCCGGGCGGTTCAGGCGGCCGTCTCGGGTCAGCCAGACCCGGCCTTCCAACACCTGCAGCTCGCGCGGGCCCGGACCGATGGGCAACGTCAGGGCTTCGCCCTGGACCAGGCGCCAGTCCGCGCCGTGGTCGGCGGCGCGATGGATTGATGCGGATTCTGCGGCAGTGATACGGCTGAACATGTTTCTTCCCTTTGCTCCCGCAGGCCCGTCGCTTGCTTGAGGGCCTTAAAAATCGGGAACGTGGAGGGATACTAGGGTCTCCACCGATCAGCGTCCAATGAGATCATTGCGCCATATTGATGCGTTTCAGTCATGAATCCAAGTCGCCAACGCCCCCTTGCCATCGGCCCGCTTCGAGCCTTCGAGGCGGTTGCGCGCCATCTGAGCTTCCGCGCTGCGGCCGAGGAGCTGCACCTGACGCAATCCGCCATCAGCCGGCAGATCCGCTCGCTGGAAGAGGAGGTCGGCTGCCAGCTGCTGCTGCGCGGCACCCGGCATGTGGAGCTGAGCAGCCACGGCTCGCTGCTGCTGGGCACGGTGCGTGGGGTGCTGGACCGGCTGGACACGACGGTGCGGCAGATCCGCCAGAGCCAGGGCCGCAAGGTGGTCAACGTCACCACCTTCGCCTCTTTCGCCTCGCTGTGGCTGCTGCCGCGCCTGGAGGCCTTCCACCGGCTGCATCCGGACATGGACATCCGGGTCTCGGCCCATGACCAGATCATCGAGCTCGACGACAGCGAGATGGACCTGGCGCTGCGCTACGACACCACCAGCGAGATGCCCGTCGATGCCCAGCGCCTCTTTGGCGAGATCCTGACCCCCGTGGTCAGCCCCTGGCTGCTGCAGCAGGCACAGCAAGGGCAACTGCCGCCCCTGCGCCAGGCCAGCGACCTGGCCCTGCACACCCTGGCCGAGGAGGACGACCAGCGCCCCTCCGGCGTCTACGTCAGCTGGCGCCGCTGGCTGGCGCAGCAAGGGCAGAAGGACCTCCAGCCGAGACGCTGGATGTACCTCAACTTCACCTACCAGCAGGTGCAGGCGGCGCTGTCCGGCCAGGCCGTGGCGCTGGCGCGGCTGGCCCTGGTGAGCGAGTCCCTGCAACGCAAGGAGCTGGTGGAGCCCTTCGGCCCCACGGCCCGGATCGACGCCCCCTCGGCCTATTGGCTGGTGATGTCCCGCCAGGGCCGGCAGCGGCCCGAAGCGCTGGAGTTTGCGCGATGGATCCAGGAGCAGGCCGCCCTCACCCGCCAGGCCATCGGCGACGTTCCGGTGGACGAGACAGAGGAAGGCCTGGGCGGCGACTGAGGCTCAGGGCGCCAGCAGCGCCGACTCAGTCAGGATGACGGTCAGCGCCTGGTCATGAGGCTGAACGTCCAGCTCGATCTCGCCCAGCTGCCAGGCCAGACCCACGGTGGTCACGCCCGGATGCGCGGCCAGCCAGCGGTCGTAGTAGCCGCCGCCATAGCCCAGGCGGTAGCCGGCCGGGCTGAAGCCCACGCAGGGCACCAGCAGCACATCCGGCAGCACGACGGGGCCGTCGCTGCTGGGGATGCCGCATTCGTCCTTGACGGCCGGCGCCTGACCGTCCCAGTGGCGGAAGTCCATCTGGCGGTTCGCCTTGCGCGCAAAAGGCAGGGCCAGGGAGCAGTCCCCAAGGCCATCTGCCGCCCCGAGCAGCGCGGCTGCGTTAAATTCGCCTTCGAGAGGCCAGTAAAGCCCCAGGCACTGCGGCTCCAGCTGCGCCAGCAGGCGCAGCAGGCTCCGGCCCAGCTGAGCCTGGGCGCCGGCATGAGCCGGCGAGGCGACGAATTCGCGGCGCTGCCGCAGCAGCTCTTTGCGCAGGCTTGCCCGATCGGGCGCGGAACTGGTCGTCACAGGACACCCCATCAAGGACACACGTTGAACGCAGTATATGGAGCGCCCGGCACCGCGCCGGCGCGCAGGGGCCAAGGCAAGGGCACCGGCCGCCTGGTTTCATGGATGCTTGCCGGCCTGCTGGCCCTGGCCGGCGCAGAGGCACGCACGCAAGCCATCCCCCTGCCCCTGGGCGGGCCGCAGGCCGAGCTGCTCAGCGAAGCCCGCGAAGCCCTCAAGGCCCGGGACAGAAAGCGCCTGCAGGCTGCCGCGCAGCAGGCCTATGCCAGCCAGCATCCCCTGGCCTCCTGGATGGCCTACTGGGACTACGGCCTGCGCCTGGGCGAACTCAACCAGGCCGATCTCGAGGACTTCTACGCCCGCTTCCCCGGCACCTACGTGGAGGACCGGCTGCGCAACGACTGGCTGCTGGAGCTGGGGCGCCGCCGCGACTGGCCCAACTTCCAGCGCGAGCAGCCCCGCTTCAAGATGGCGGACGACCGCGAGGTGGTCTGCTATGGCCTGCTGGCCGAGCATGCCCAGGGCCGCGACGTCCGCGAGCGCGCCCGTGCAGCCTGGCTCGCGCAGAAGGATGGCGACGATGGCTGCGCGGCCCTGGCCGGCGCCCTGTTCGAAGCCCGCAAGTTCAGCGTGGCCGATGTCTGGACCAAGCTGCGCCTGTCGGTCGAGTACGCCCGCCCGCGCGCCATCCGCCAGGCCACGGAGCTGCTGCCCAAGCCCGTCCAGCAAGGCATCCAGGACGCGCTGGAGAACAATGCCCGCTTCATGGCCCGCAAGGTGTCCGGTCTGGGCCGGCCGCAGGCCGAGCTGGCCACGCTGGGCCTGATCAAGCTGGCTGGCAACGACCCGGCCCAAGCCGCCGAGGCCCTGCAGCAGCGCTGGGCCCAGGCCCTGCCGCCCGAGCTGGCCGCCTGGGCCTGGGCGCAGGTCGCCAAGCAATCGGCCTTTCGCCTCCAGCCGGAGGCGGCCGACCACGCCGAGCAGGCGCTCAAGCTGCAGGGGCGCAACCCGGCCCGCGACTGGAGCGAGGACTGCTGGGCCTGGATCGCCCGTGCCGCCCTGCGCGCCGACCAGGGCCGTGGCCGCCCTGCCCTCTTCAACCCGGCTCATGAGGCCCTGCAGGCCTTCGAGGCCAAGGAGCCCGTCTGGGCCTACTGGCGTGCCCGCCTGCAGCTGAGCCAGGCCCCCGCCGGCCCCGCCGGCGAGGCGCAGCGCCAGCAGGCGCGCGCAGCCCTGCAGGCCATCGCCAATCCCCTGCATTTCTACGGCCAGTTGGCCGCCGAAGACCTGGGCCTGACACTCCCACTGCCACCGGCTCCGGCGCCGCTCAGCCCGCATGAGCGCGGCATCGCCTTCGCCCACGGCGGTCTGAACCGCGCCTTGGCCCTCATCGGCCTGGGGTTGCGCAACGAAGGCGTCAGGGAATGGAACTTCAGCCTGCGCGGCATGGGCGATCGCGAGCTGCTGGCCGCGGCCCAACTGGCCTGCGATCGCGAGGTCTGGGACCGCTGCATCAACAGCAGCGAGCGCACCCGCACCGAGATCGACCTCACCCAGCGCTTCCCCCAGCCCCTCTTCAAGGAGCTCGGCACCAAGGCGGCCGAGGCCGGCCTGGACCTGCCCTATGTCTACGGTCTCATCCGGCAGGAATCCCGCTTCATCCAGGACGCGCGCTCGCATGTGGGCGCCAGCGGCCTGATGCAGGTGATGCCCGCCACGGCCAAGTGGACGGCGAAGAAGCTCGGGGTGGACTACCGCCCCGAATTCCTGACGGACCGCGACTTCAACCTGCGCATCGGCACCGGCTACCTCAAGCTGGTGCTGGACGACTTCGGCGGTGCCATGCCCCTGGCGGCCGCGGCCTACAACGCCGGCCCCAACCGCCCGCGCCGCTGGCGCGAGGGCCAGGTGCTGGATGCATCGCTGTGGACTGAGAACGTCCCCTTCAACGAGACCCGTGACTACGTCAAGAAGGTGCTGGCCAATGCCACCGTCTATGCGCGGTTGATGGGCTCGCCCCGCAGCACGCTGCGCGAGCGCCTGGGCGCCACCATTGGCCCGCGCGATGCCACGGCCCCGCAGGCCAACCAGGAGCTGCCCTGACGATCGCGCGAAGGCCCATCGACCCACAACCGATACCTGCCCCGCCATGAAGACCACGCCAGACCCGGACACCCGCCTGCTCATCTTCGGAGGCAGCGGCTTCGTCGGCCGCGCCCTGTGCCGCCAGCTGGTGGCCGCGGGCTTTGATCGCATCATCGTTCCCACGCGCCGCCGCGCCCACGCCCGAGCCCTGAACGTGCTGCCCGGCGTCACGGTGCTGGAAGCCTCCATCCAGGACGACGCCGGCCTGCGGACGCTCGTGTCGCAGGCCGATGTCGTGCTGAACCTGATCGCCATCCTCCAGGGCAGCGAGACCGCCTTCGAGGCCGCCCATGTGCACTGGCCTCGGCGCCTGGTGCAGGCCTGCGAGGCCGCGGGCGGGCGACGCCTGGTCCATGTCAGCGCACTGGGCGTGGCCGAGGATGCGCCCTCGCGCTACCTGCGTTCCAAGGCTCGCGGGGAAGCGGTGATCCGCGCCAGCGGCCTGGACTGGCGGCTGCTGCGACCCTCGGTGATCTTCGGCGCCGAGGACCGCTTCCTGAACCTCTTCGCCGAACTGCAGCAGAGTTTTCCGGTCCTGCCCCTGGCCGGAGCGAAGGCGCAGTTCCAGCCCGTCTGGGTGGAGGACGTGGCCACGGCCCTGTGCCGCCTGATCGAGGCGCCAGGCGCGGCGGGCCAGGTCTTCGAGGCGACCGGCCCGCAGGTGCTGAGCCTGCGCGAGCTGGTGCAGCTTTCCGGGCGGCTGCTGAGCCGTGAGCGCCCCGTCGTGCCGCTGCCGGCGGCGCTGGCCTGGCTGCAGGCCCTGTTCATGGAATGCCTGCCGGGCGAGCCATTGATGTCTCGCGACAACCTGGCCTCGATGCAGGTGCCCAACATCGCCGGCGGCCGGCTGCCGGGGTTGAAGGCGCTGGGCATCCAGCCGCGCAGTGTGGCCGGCGTGCTGGACGTCCAGCCGCGGGCACTGCGCCTGGACGACTGGCGCCGGCGCGTGCGGGGCTGATCCTGCCTGCTCGCGCCAGCCGCCGACCGGCCCCGCCCATACGCTGCGCGCATCAATCCCATGCCGATTTCTCAGCAGTGCCGCGCAGGGCATGCCGCTAAGCTTCGGCGTCCTGATTCCCTGAACCCCTGAACACTGAGGAGCCCTCCCATGAAGCTGGTCATCGGCAACAAGAACTACTCGTCCTGGTCCATGCGGCCGTGGGTGCTGGCCAAGGGCCTGGGCATTCCCTTCGAGGAGGTCAAGCTGCGCTTCGACTTCAGCGCCGGCTCGCCTTTCTACCAGGCCCTGGCCAGGCACACGCCCGCCGGCAAGGTGCCCGTGGTGGTGGAGGACGATGGCTTCGCCGTTTGGGACACCCTGGCCATCGCGGAGTACCTGGCTGAGCGGCACCCTGAGGCCGGTGTATGGCCCCGTGACGCCCGCCAGCGCGCGCGGGCCCGCAGCCTCTGCGCCGAGATGCACTCCGGCTTCGGCCAGCTGCGTTCGCACTGCCCCATGAACATCGAGGCCGACCTTCAGACCAAGGGCGCCGAGCTGCTGGCCGGTGAGGCCGGTCTGCGCAAGGACCTCGCCCGCGTCTGCGAGCTGCTGGAAAACGCGCTGGCCGAGAGCGGCGGCCCCTTCCTCTTCGGGAGCTTCTGCGCCGCCGACGCCTTCTATGCCCCGGTGGCCATGCGCATCCGCAGCTACGGGCTACCGGTGCCGCAGGCGGTGGGCGCCTACATCGACCGGCTGGCAGCGGCACCCGGCGTGCGCGAATGGATCGCCGACGCCCTGGCCGAACACGACTTCATTGCGGACGACGAACCCTACCGCACGGCACGGGCGTGAGCCCCGCCGCCGAGGCTCAGCGCCGCAGTGGATCCGCCGTGAGCCCCGAGGCGGCAAGCGCCGCGCCCCATTGGCCTTGCTGGCGCGCAAACTCCGCCCATTCGGCGGTCGCGCATTCCTGGTGATGGGCCGCCGTGGCCGTTTCGCCCACGGCGGCAAAGATCTGCGCCAGGCGGGTGTGAGTAGCGGCACGATCATCGACATCGCACAAGGGGTCCAGCTCGACGGCGGCCTCGCGGGCCTGCTGGATCGCCGCCTCGGTTTCATCGCAGTTCAGGCGACACCAGGCCAGGTCGGACAGCAGGCTGCTGCCCAGACGGGCCAGGCCGCGCGAGATGGCCAAGGGCAGGTGCTCCTCGTAAAGCGCCTTGGCCTGCTGGAACTCGCCCTGGATGGCGAGGATCTGCGCCCGCAGCAACGGCGTCAGCTCGGCCAGCACCGCGGCACCGACGGCGGTGTCGTAGTGCTTGACCGAGTCCACCCCAAGCAGCAGCTCGGGCGCCTGGGCGGCTGTGCTGGACAACGCCTTCCAGCGCACCTGGGCCGTGCGCATCACCGCCATGTTGTACATGAGGGCCGAGATGGTGGCGTCATCGCCGTCGGCCGCCGCATAGGCACGCGCGCGCTGGAACCAGGGCAGCGCCTGCTCCAGTTGGCCGGCGTACTGCCAGCACACGCCCATGACCATGTGCACGCGACCGCGGGCCACGCGATGCTCCGGTGCGGCCACGCGCAGGCATTCGGCCGCATGACTGAGCACCGCCGGCAGGTCGTGCCGCACATAGGCCAGCTGCGTGAGCCAGGCATGGGCCAGGGCCTCGACCTCGGTCTGCCCGATGCTGCGGGAGATGCTCAGCGCGCGCTGGATTTTCTCCTGGGCGCTGCTGCCGAAGTCGGTGTAGTAGCTCATCAGCCCTTCGGCCAGATGCAGCCAGGCCCCCACCTCAGGGTGCGGATGCTGGAAGGCCAGTTGGTGAAGCACGGTCAGCTGCTCGCGGGCCTCGTTGAGGGCCCCGTGGCGGGCCAGCAGGATGGCGCGCCGGGCCCTGAGGCAGGCCGCCGATACCGGGCTCTTCGCCGCCGCGATGTCCTTGTCAAGCTGCTTGAGCAGGCGCGACTTGATCTCCATGCAAGACTCCCTCGCTTCGGCGCGCCATCAGGGCGCCTGGCGCACCCCTGGGTCCGCCGGTTGATTCCATCAGGGTACAGCTTGCCAGACGATGGGCCGGCCAGGGCCCAGCCTGGATCAAACTCAGCGCGTCAGGCGTTCCAGGGCTTCCTGGTACTTGGCGGCGGTCTTTTCGATCACCTCGGCAGGCAGCCGAGGCGCGGGGGCAACCTTGCCCCAGGGCTTGCCGTCCACCAGGGCCTGCTCCAGCCAGTCGCGCAGGAACTGCTTGTCGTAGCTGGGCGGGTTGCTGCCCACGGCATAGCTTTCGGCGGGCCAGTAGCGGGAGGAGTCGGGAGTCAGCACCTCGTCCATGAGGGTCAGGGTGCCGTCTGCGTCCAGACCGAACTCGAACTTGGTGTCGGCAATGATGATGCCCTTGGTAAGGGCATAGTCGGCGGCGCGCTGGTAGAGCTGGATGGCGATGTCACGCACCTTCTCGGCCATCTCGCGACCGATGATGGCGGCGCAGCGCTCGAAGTCGATGTTCTCGTCGTGGTCGCCCATCTCGGCCTTGGTGGCGGGCGTGAAAATGGGCTGGGGCAGCTTGGAGGCGTTCTGCAAGCCCGCCGGCAGCTCGACGCCACAGACCTTGCCGCTGTCCTTGTACTCGGCCCAGCCGCTGCCTGCCAGGTAGCCGCGCACCACGGCCTCGATGGGCAGAGGCTTCAGGCGCTTGACCAGCATGGCGCGGTCCCGCACCTGCTCGCGCTCGGCCTCGGTGACGACCGACAGCGGGTCCTCGCCCGTCAGGTGGTTGGGCACGATGCCCTGCAGCTTGTCGAACCAGAACAGCGCCATCTTCGTCAGCAGCGCGCCCTTGCCCGGGATGGGCTCGCCCATGATCACGTCATAGGCCGAGATGCGGTCGCTGGCGATCATCAGGATGCGGTCTTCACCGACTGCATAGTTCTCGCGCACCTTGCCACGGGCCAGGAGGGGGAGCGAGGTAAGAGAAGAATTCAGCAGGGCAGCGGTCATGATGGGCATCCGTCGAAGAGGCGCCGATTTTACGGTTGCCCAAGGCAAAAAAAGACCCGCGGGCCAGAGGACCTGCGGGTCTGTGGCGGGAGTACCGGGCGCAGCTGCTGATTCGGCCCGGCGTCACCCCTTCGTCACTGCACGACTTGCGCCAGCTCGCCGCGGGCATAGGCCTCGGCCACCTGGACCAGGCTCAGGGGCTTGATCTTGCCGGCCTGGCCTTCGCAGCCGAACTCCAGGTAGCGGGCCTTGCAGACCAGCTTGGCAGCTTCGCGGGCGGGCTTGAGCCATTCGCGGGCATCGAACTTGTCCGGGTTCTCGAACAGGAACTTGCGCACCGCGCCGGTCATGGCCAGGCGAATGTCGGTGTCGATGTTGATCTTGCGCACGCCATGCTTGATGGCTTCCTGGATCTCCTCGACGGGCACGCCGTAGGTTTCCTTCATCTTGCCGCCGTACTGGTTGATGATGGCCAGCAGCTCGGCAGGCACCGAGGAGGAGCCGTGCATCACGAGGTGGGTGTTGGGGATGCGCTTGTGAATTTCCTTGACGCGGCTGATGGCCAGGATGTCGCCCGTGGGCTTGCGCGAGAACTTGTAGGCGCCGTGGCTGGTGCCAATGGCAATGGCCAGGGCATCCAGCTGCGTGGCCTTCACGAAGGTGGCGGCCTCTTCAGGATCGGTCAGCATCTGGCTGTGGTCCAGCTTGCCGGCGGCACCGATGCCGTCCTCCTCACCGGCATCGCCGGTCTCCAGATTACCCAGGCAGCCCAGCTCGCCTTCCACGGTTACGCCGACCTTGTGGGCCATCTCGACGACCTTGCGGGTGACGTCCACGTTGTAGTCGAAGGACGAGGGCGTCTTGCCGTCCTCCATCAGCGAGCCGTCCATCATCACGGAGCCAAAGCCCAGATCGATGGCGCCGGCGCAGACCTTGGGGCTGGTGCCGTGGTCCTGGTGCATCACAAGGGGAATGTGAGGGTAGGCTTCGACGGCGGCCTGGATCAGGTGCTTGATGAAGCTCTCGCCAGCGTACTTGCGGGCACCTGCGCTGGCCTGCAGGATCACGGGCGCGCCGACCTCGTCAGCCGCGGCCATGACGGCCTGCACCTGCTCCAGGTTGTTGACGTTGAAGGCCGGGATGCCGTAGCCGTGCTCGGCGGCATGGTCCAGCAGCTGGCGCATGGAAACGAGGGCCATGATGAAGCTCCGAGGAAGTGAAGAATCCTGAGGGCGCGGCGGACAGCCAGCCTCGCGGGCTTGCCCCCCGAGTCCACCTCCGTAACCGCGCCGTAACTGCCCGGGATTCTAGCGGTGGGGGGGCCGAAAACCGGCAAGCCGCTCCGGCAAGCTGGGCACCCGCCCCCGCGATTCGGGTGCAGCAGGCCCGGGTTGGGTCGCTTGCAGGGGGGCCGGGCTGCGGCTAGGCTCGCAACTGGTCCGCCATTGGTGTGTTGCACCCACCCCATGCGTCGGGCTGGACCGCCTTCCCCGCGCTGTTGCGCCGCTGCCCGGCGGGCGCTTGCGGCGACACTGGCAGCCCCCTCATGGAGCGTTCATGACCCGACTGTCCATCGACCACCTGACGCTGTGGATCACCGCTGCCGCCCGGGAGCATTCGCTGGACCTGCCCGCGCACGTGGAGGAGCGCACAGGCGCCAGCCACCGCGCCGTGCTGTCGGCCCTGCGCCGCCTGGTCGATGCCCAGTGGCTCACGCGCGAGGGCAGCATGCGCCGGCCGGTGTATGGCCCCGGCGTGCTGCGTCAGGTCGTGCGTACCTACAGCCTGCACGGCCTTCAGGAAGACCTGCCCTGGCAGCGCGACTTCGCGCCCAACTTCAGCCTGCCCAGGCACGTGGCGCGCATGGTCCAGCACGGGTTCACCGAGCTGGTCAACAACGCCGTAGACCACAGCGGCGGCAGCAGTGTCACGGTCTCGCTGCGCCAGACGCCCAGCCATGTGCAGCTGCTGGTCTCGGACGACGGCTGCGGCGTCTTCAACCGGATCTGCGAGTCATTCGACATCGCCGATCCGCAACATGCGATGCTGGAACTGTCCAAGGGCCGCCTGACCAGCCAGCCGCAGATGCACACCGGCCGCGGGCTGTTCTTCAGCTCGCAGCTGGCCGACGTGTTCGACATCCATGCCAATGGCACGGCCTTCCAGCGCCGCGCTTGGGAGTCCACCGGCTGGCAGCCCGGCAGGCCGCTGCCGCGCCAGGGCAGCTCCATTTACATGTCCATCGCGCTGGACAGCACCCGCACCCTGGACCAGGTCCTTGAGGCCTGGAGTACGGACGGCACGGGCATCGAGTTCGACCAGACCAAGATCTACCTGCGCCTGGTGGCCGGGCCGGGCCAGGCCCTAGACTCGCGCGCCCAGGCCCGGCGCGTGGCCGCACGGCTACCGCAGTTCAAGCGCGCAGAAGTGAGCTTCGAGGGCGTGGAGGACGTCGGGCATGGCTTTACGGACGAACTCTTCCGCGTCTTCGCCCGGGCCCACCAGGAGGTGGAGCTGGTGCCCACCCACATGACACCCCGCATCGAGGCGCTGGTACGCAGCGCGCAGAAGTCCTGAGCCGTTTGCCGGCTCACAGCTCGCTATCGACCAGCGCCTGGATGGCCAGGTGCTGGCGCCGCAACGCCGCGTTGATCTGGGGCAGGTACCGCAGCAGCGGGCTGCCCAGGGCGCCGGCCACGTGCACGGGTTCGGTGATCAAGGGCACGGCGCCCACCTCGATCAGAGACGTATAGCCGGCCGCGGTTCGCAGCCGTCGCTCCAGCAGCCAGGGGTCGGCGCTGCGATGGCTCATCAGCGCCACGTCGCAGCGCTGGGCGGCAAGCATGCGCAGCCGGATCATGGGATCACCATCGGCATACTCGACCTGGAAGTCCCGGCCCTTCGCCGCATCCAAGGCAGCCCCGTAGCTCATGGAGCGAGCCAGGCAGACGGTCAGCCCGCGGAGGTCCTCGACGCTGCTCAGGCGCAGGCCCCGGTCGCGCCGCATGACCGGCCAGATGCGGGAGCTGAACAGCGGATCGCTGAAACCCATCACCGCCTCGCGGGCCGCCGTGCGCCCGAGTCCGAAGGCAAGGCTCTGCCCACGCTCGGCGAGCGCCAGCACACGGCCCATGGGCGCGAACTGCAGGTCCCAGGTCCAGCCGCCCCCCTGCTCCAGCACCTGCAGCAGGGGCACCACGAAGGCGCGGTTCACGTGCTCGCCCACGGCCAGGGGGATGTGCAGCGCAGCGGCATCGCTCACCGCGGGGGCGCCATCCAGACCCATGCCCGCGCAGACGCCCAGCAGGCGGCGGCGCTGCGGATCGGGAAGCGGGGCCTCCTGAGTTTGGTTCATGCCGGCAGCGCCTCGAGCGGCCGGGACACCGGCCTCCTGCGTCCAAGCATAGTGCAGTCGTGGACAGCCCGGGCTCTGGCCCTACCGGGTGCCGTGGGCCTCATCCGTGGGCTTTATTCGACGCGGCAGACCTTCAGCATATTGGTGCCGCCGGGGTAGCCCATGGGCTCGCCGCAGGTGATGGCGTAGGTGTCGCCGGGCATCAGCACACCGCGCTCGACGAGCAGTTGCTCGGCGGCCTTGAGGGCCACGTCGCGGTCCTCGTACACAGGCATCAGCAGGGGGCGCACATTGCGGTACAGCGCCATCTTGCGCTGCGACTGCGGCGTGGTGGTCAGGCCGAAGATGGGCACGTGGATGCGGTGGCGGCTCATCCACAGTGCGGTCGAGCCGGACTCGGTCAGCGCGAGAATGGCCTTGCAGCCCAGGTGGTGGGCGGTGAACAGCGCGCCCATGGCGATGGACTGGTCGATGCGGCCGAACTGGCGGTTGGCGAAGTCGGTGTCGATGGTGACGAACTCGGCGGCCTCGGCCTCCAGGGCGATGGCGGCCATCTGCTCGATGGTCTCGACGGGGAACTTGCCGGCGGCGGTCTCGGCAGAGAGCATCACGGCGTCGGTGCCGTCCAGCACGGCGTTGGCCACATCCGATACCTCGGCGCGGGTGGGCACCGGGTTGACGATCATGGACTCCATCATCTGGGTCGCGGTGATGGCCACCTTGTCCATCTCGCGGGCCATGCGGATCATGCGCTTTTGCAGGGCGGGCACGGCGGCATTGCCCACCTCCACGGCGAGGTCACCGCGGGCGACCATGATGCCGTCGGAGGCCTTCAGGATGGCTTCCAATTGGGGGATGGCCTCGCTGCGCTCGATCTTGGCGATCATGCCGGGCTTGTGGCGCCAGGGCTCGCCAGCGACGTTGGCCAGTTGGCGCGCCATCTCCATGTCGGTGGCGTTCTTGGGGAAGCTCACGGCCAGGTACTCACACTGGAAGGCCATGGCGGTCTTGATGTCCTCCATGTCCTTGGCCGTCAGGGCCGGGGCGGTAAGGCCACCGCCTTGCTTGTTGATGCCCTTGTTGTTGGACAGCTCACCGCCCAGCTTGACGATGGTGTGCACCTGCGCGCCTCGCACCGCCTCGACCGTCAGCACCAGCAGGCCGTCGTTGAGCAAGAGGGTGTCACCAGGCTTCACGTCGCGCGGCAGCTCCTTGTAGTCCAGCCCCACGATCTCTTCATTGCCCAGTTCGGTGCGGTTGGCATCGAGGATGAAGCGGGTGCCATTGACCAGCTCGATCTTGCCGTTCTCGAACTTGCCCACGCGAATCTTGGGGCCCTGGAGGTCGGCCATGATGGCGACCTCCTTGCCCACCGACGCGGCGACCTCGCGCACCATGCGGGCGCGGTCGATGTGGTCCTGTGCCTTGCCATGGGAGAAATTCAGCCGCACCACGTCCACCCCGGCCCGGATCATGCGCTCCAGCACCTCAGGGGTGGAGGAAGCGGGACCGAGGGTGGCAACGATCTTGGTGGCGCGGGTCATGGGCAGCTCGCTGAAATTAAGTTACAGGAATCGATTATGTGCCGCATTTAGAGCGGGAAGTCGATTTCATGAGGTTACCAAGCAGCGTGGGACGAAGGCATCGACCGCGAGGAGCTTCCAGCATCCTGACTCCGGCAGCGGCGAAGCTCGTCCCAAAAAGAAGAAACCCGCCGGGACACCCCGGCGGGCTTCGCCCCGAGCGCCAGCGCGAAGCCGGCAGGGGGTGGTCAAGCCTTTCCGGCCCTGACCTCGGCCACGGCGAGCGCGGTCATGTTGACGATGCGACGCACCGTCGCCGAAGGCGTCAGGATGTGCACGGGCTTGGCTGCGCCCAGCAGCATGGGCCCGACAGTGACGCCCTGCCCGCTGGTGATCTTCAGCACGTTGAAGAGGATGTTGGCCGAATCCAGGCTGGGCAGCACCAGCAAGTTGGCCGCGCCCCTGAGCGTGCTGTCCGGGAGAAAAGTGGCGCGCACGGATTCGCTCAATGCAGCGTCGCCATGCATCTCGCCATCGCATTCCACGTCCGGTGCGTGCTGGACGAAGAGCTCGCGCGCGCGGCGCATCTTCTGGGCCGAAGCGCGCTTGCTGGAGCCGAACATCGAGTGCGAGAGGAAGGCCACCTTGGGCGGCAAGCCGAAGCGGCGCATTTCCTCCGAGGCCATGGCGGCGATCTCAGCCAGTTGCTCGGCGCTAGGATCCTCGTTGACGAAGGTGTCCGTGATGAAGAGCGTGTGCTGCTCCAGCATCAGCGCGTTGAGCGTTGCAAAGTTCTGCACGCCGGCCTTGAGCCCGATGAGGTCGGACACATGCTCCAGGTGCGAGTCGAAACGCCCCACCATGCCGCAGATCATGGCGTCCGCGTCGCCCAGCTCGATGGCCAGGGCGCCGATGGTGGTGGCCGAGCGGCGGACCGCAGCCTTGGCCATCTCCGGCGTCACGCCACGGCGGCCCATGACCTGGTGGTAGCGCTCCCAGTAGTGGCGGAAGCGGGCGTCGTTGTCCGGATCGATGACCTGCACGTCCTCGCCCAGCTTCATGCGCAGGCCGGCACGCTGGATGCGCATACCGATGACCTCGGGGCGGCCGATCAGCGTGGGGCGGGTGAGCTTCTCGTCGAGGGCCACCTGCACGGCGCGCAGCACGCGCTCATCCTCGCCCTCGGCGTAGATCACGCGGGCCCGGCCTTCCAGGTACTCGGCCTTGGCGGCGGCAAAGACCGGGCGCATGAACATGCCGGTCTGGTAGACAAAACGCGAGAGCTGCTCGCGGTAGGCCGCCAGGTCGCCGATGGGGCGCGTGGCCACGCCCGACGCCGCCGCGGCTTCAGCCACGGCCGGTGCGATGCGCAGGATCAGGCGGGCGTCGAAGGGCTTGGGGATCAGGTAGTCCGGGCCGAAGGCCAGCTCCTGGCCGGCATAGGCCGCCGCAACCTCGTCGCTCATTTCGGCCTTGGCCAGGGCGGCGATCTCGCGCACGCAGGCCAGCTTCATGGCCTCGGTGATCTTAGTCGCACCGCAATCCAGGGCGCCGCGGAAGATATAGGGGAAGCACAGGACGTTGTTGACCTGGTTCGCATAGTCCGAGCGGCCGGTGGCGATGATGCAGTCCGGGCGCACGGCCTTGGCCAGCTCCGGACGGATTTCGGGCTCAGGGTTGGCCAGGGCCAGGATGATGGGCTTGTCAGCCATGGAGGCCACCATCTCCTGCGTCAGCACGCCGGCGGCCGAGCAACCGAGGAACACGTCAGCACCGGCCACCACGTCGGCCAGGGTGCGGGCCTTCGTGAGCTGGCAGTAGCGCTGCTTGGACTCGTCCAGCTTGCCAGCCTGCGCATCGGCGCGCTCGCTCTGGATCAGGCCCTTGGAATCGCAGACGAAGACGTTCTCGCGCTTCACGCCCAGGCCCACCATGACATCCAGGCAGGCGATGGCCGCGGCCCCCGCACCGGAGACGGCCAGCTTCACCTGCCCGATGTCCTTGCCCACCAGCTCCAGGCCATTGAGCAGCGCGGCGCTGCTGATGATGGCCGTGCCGTGCTGGTCATCGTGGAAGACGGGAATGTTCATGCGCTCCGACAGCTTCTTCTCGATGTAGAAGCACTCGGGCGCCTTGATGTCCTCGAGGTTCACGCCGCCCAGCGTGGGTTCCATCGCGGCGATGATGTCCACCAGCTTGTCGGGGTCGCGCTCGGCCAGTTCGATATCGAAGACATCGACGCCTGCGAACTTCTTGAACAGGCAGCCCTTGCCCTCCATCACCGGCTTGCCGGCCAGGGGACCGATGTCCCCGAGACCCAGCACGGCCGTGCCATTGGTGATCACGCCGACGAGGTTGGCACGCGAGGTGTACTCGGCAGCCAGGCTAGGATCCTCCTCGATGGCCAGGCAGGCATAGGCGACACCGGGCGAGTAGGCCAGCGAGAGGTCGCGCTGGTTGGACAGGGCCTTGGTAGGCGTGACGGCGATCTTGCCGCGGGTCGGCGCGCGGTGGTATTCCAGCGCGGCGTCGCGCAGGGCGCGCTCGGCGGGCGACAAGTGCTCTTTCTCAGCCATCCGGGTCTCCTCTTGTAGCTGTATGGACTGCAGGGCCGGCCAGCTTACTCCCGGGTACATGACGGTTTCATGCGCCGCTGATGCCGAGTCCTTTGCCCCTCATGCACAAATCGCAAACACTGGGCTGACGGGCTTCGTGACGCGGCAAGCCAGCTTCCGTGGACGTGCGGCGCAGGGAAAGAAAAAGCCCGGACAAGCCGGGCTTTCTCAGCAGCGAGGCCGGCGATCAGCCGTTGGCGCGCTTGGCCAGGATCTCGAAGGCCGGCAGGGTCTTGCCTTCCAGCACCTCCAGGAAGGCGCCGCCGCCGGTGGAGATGTAGCCCACGTCCTTCTCGATGCCGTACTTGGCGATCGCGGCCAGGGTGTCGCCACCGCCGGCAATGCTGAAGGCGCTGCTGTCGGCGATGGCGCGGGCGATGGTCTCGGTGCCGTGCGCAAAGGCGTCGAACTCGAACACGCCCACCGGGCCGTTCCAGACGACGGTGCCGGCGGCCTTGAGCTGCTGGGCCAGCATCGCAGCGGTCTTGGGGCCGATGTCCAGGATCAGATCATCATCCGCCACATCGGTGGCGGCCTTCACGGTGGCCGGGGCGTCGGCGGCGAAGGTCTTGGCCGTTACCACGTCCACGGGGATGGGCACGGCGGCGCCGCGGGCCTTCATGGACTCGATCACCGCGGTGGCTTCACCCACCAGATCGGGTTCGGCCAGGGACTTGCCGATCTTCAGGCCGGCGGCCAGCATGAAGGTGTTGGCAATGCCGCCCCCCACCACCAGCCCGTCCACGTTCTTTGACAGCGACTGCAGGATGGTCAGCTTGGTCGAGACCTTGGAGCCCGCCACGATGGCCACCAGCGGGCGCTTCGGGCTGGCCAGAGCCTTCGTGATGGCGTCGATCTCGGCGGCCAGCAGCGGGCCGGCGCAGGCGATCTTGGCGAACTGAGCGATGCCGTAGGTTGTGCCCTCAGCGCGGTGGGCGGTGCCGAAGGCGTCGTTGACGTAGATGTCGCACAGGGCGGCCATCTTCCGCGCCAGCTCTTCGTTATTCTTCTTCTCGCCCTTGTTGACGCGGCAGTTCTCCAGCAGCACCAGCTGGCCCGGGGCGACGCTCACGCCATCCACCCAGTTGGCCACCACGGCCACTTCACGCCCCATGAGCTCGCCCATGCGGCGGGCGATGGGAGCGAGCGAGTCCTCGGGCTTGAACTCGCCCTCGGTGGGGCGCCCCAGGTGGGAGGTCACCATCACGGCGGCGCCGGCCTTCAATGCCATCTCGATGGCGGGGATGGAGGCGCGGATGCGGGTGTCTTCCGTGATGTTGCCGGCATCATCCTGCGGGACGTTCAGGTCGGCACGGATGAAGACACGCTGGCCAGCCACCTTGCCGGCGGCCACGAGGTCGGAAAAACGCAGGACGTTCATGAGTCTCTCGGAGTTTGATTGGAATTCGGGGCTGCCCAAGCGCAGCGCAAGCCCTCTAGCTTACCAAGCCGCCTTCCGCGGGCCCTTTCGTACCGGGCACGTACCCGAGGACAGAGGGCTTACCAACCGAGGCCGATGCGCAGCGCGAGCATCACCGCCGTGCCGCTCAGGATGGTGCCCACGGCTGCCGCGTAGAGGCGCGCGTCCAGCCTGCTGCGCAGCAACTGGCCATCAGGCGTCATCACGATCAGCGGCAGCACGACGACAACCCGCGCGGCCAGGGGCGCATCGCGCAGCCCCCATTCGGTCAGCACGCGGGCAGCCAGCAGGATGCCGGCGATGGACGGGAGTTGCCGGGCGCGCCAGTTGAGTGCCACGCCGCCCCAGATGAAGATCACGAAGCGCAGGTTCAGGCAGAAAGCCGTGGCCCACAGCAGCCACAGCACCCACAGCGGCGCGTCTGCGGCCAGCAGGGGCAGCGCTGCCAGCCGCGAGCTGCCGGCAAAGACGGTGAGGTTCGTCATCAGGACCAGGGGGAGCGGCAGGCCGCTCTGGATCATGGCCACGCCGGTGACCTGGTCCCAGGCCGAGATGCCCAGGGTGATGCCCAGCATGTCGCGGGCGCCCTGGCGGAAATCAGGATGGCGCCGCAACGCCGGCAAGGTACTGCTCATGCGCGCAATGTCGCCAGCCGGCTTTCACAGCGCTGGCACTCGGGCCACGCAAGCCCGCAGCGCGCCCTTCTCGGCAGCTCAAGGCTGCTGTGCGGCGGGCTGGTATTCCGGCACCAGCAGGCGCAGTCGGGTGACGGCGCCCTCGGGGTCGCCGGCCTGGCAGGCCTCGCGCAGCTGGGCCAGCAGCGCCTCCAGCACCGCCGGCTCGAGCAATCGCTCATGGGCGCACATGATGCGTGGGTGGACGCTGGGGGTGACGCCATCGCCGATCAGCAGCTCCTCGTAGAGCTTCTCGCCCGGGCGCAGGCCCACGAACTCGATGGCGATGTCGCCGTCGGGCTGGCGCTCGGTGCGCTCGGTAAGGCCCGACAGCCGGATCAGTGTGCGCGCCAGGTCCACGATGCGCACGGGCTCACCCATGTCCAGCACAAAGACTTCGCCGCCCTTCGCCATGGCGCCGGCCTGGATCACCAGTTGGGCTGCCTCGGGAATCAGCATGAAGTAGCGGATGATGTCAGGATGGGTGATGGTGATGGGGCCGCCATCCTGGATCTGCCGCTTGAACAGCGGCACCACGGATCCCGAGGAGCCCAGCACATTGCCAAAGCGCACCATCGCAAAAGTGGTGCGATGGGAGGTCTCCTGCGCGGCAGCCTGGAAGATCAGCTCCGCAGCCCGCTTGGTGCTGCCCATGATGTTGGTGGGGCGCACGGCCTTGTCGGTGGACACCAGCACGCAGGTGGCCACGCCGGCCCGGGCCGCGCAGCGCGCCACGGCCAAGGACCCGAAGACGTTGTTGCTGATGCCGCGCAGCACATTGGCTTCCACCAGGGGCACGTGCTTGTAGGCGGCGGCGTGGTAGACGGTATCGACCCGGTGCTGACGCATCAGCTGCAGCAGCAGGTCCTCGTCCAGCACGCTGCCCAGCACGGCCTCGAGGGTCAGGTCTTGCGCCTGCGGCCGGAGCTCCTGCTCGATGCTGTAGAGCGCGAACTCGGAGTGGTCCAGCAGCACCAGCGCGGCGGGTCGCTGGCTGATGATCTGGCGGCACAGCTCGCTGCCGATGGAGCCGCCGGCGCCCGTCACCAGCACGGCCTTGCCACGAATGTTGCGGCTGAACAGGCTGGCATCGGGCGGCACGACCTCGCGGCCCAGCAGGTCCGGCAGCGCGACCTCGCGGATGTCGGAGACGCGCACATCCCCCTGCACCAAATTCACCAGGCCGGGCAGGGTCTTGACCGGCCGGCCCGTTCCCTCGGAGAGCTCGATGATGCGACGGCGCACCGTCGGACTCGCGGACGGCACGGCCACCACGATGAGGTCAACGGCCAGTTTGTCGGCCACGCTGCGCAGGCGTGCGGCGGGCAGTACGTCCAGGCCCGCCACCTTCTTGCCATGCAGGGAGTCGTCGTCATCGACAAAGCCGACGGCGCGGTACTCAGGGCTGAACTGCATGCTCTGCGCCAACTGCGCGCCGGCGGCGCCCGCGCCGTAGATCAGGGTGCGCACCAGAGGCCGCCCGTGCCGCTGCAGGGCCCCCCACAGCAGGGCCCGCGCCAGGAAGCGCGAGATCAGCACGTAGGCGAAGGTGATGAACCAGAAGATCAGCATGGACGAGCGCGGCAGCATGCGCAGGTCGGCCAGTTGGGCCAGGCTGTAGACGAGCAGGACCTCGACGGCCAGCGCCGCGCTGCAGCGGGCCAGCACGCGCAGGTCCAGATAGCGGACGACGGAGCGGTACAGCCCCGCAGCCGCCAGCACCGGGATGGCCAGCCAGGCAAAGAGGATCTGGGCCGGCAGGGCGGTCTGCAGCGCTTCGTCGAGGGTGCCCAGTCGCAGCACCACCGAGGTGAACATGCACAGCGGCAGGAAGAGTGCATCGCCCGCCACCAGCAGCGCAGTCTTGGCCCAGGGCGGCAGGCCCACCAGGCGTCCCAGGCCGCGTGCCTCGCTCCTTGCTGCCTTCCCCTGGCTGACCTGGCCCAAGCCGTTCCCCGTGTGACTGTTGCTGCCGGCAGCCTGCGTTCAGGCCCCGGGACTGGGCGTGATTCTAAGGAGCGACGGGCGTGTCGATCCCGAGGGAGGCGCGGACAGCACAGAGGGCCGGCACCCTGGGGTCCGGCCCTCTGCTCGGAGGAAGGCGACGGGGCTGGCTTAGTTGTTGAGCTTGCGCACCTTGCCGCTGCCGGCGGTGGAGAGACTCAGTTCCGGGTTGCCCACGTAGGCCACGTCGCCCGAGCCGGCAATGGAGACCTTGAGCTGCTTGCTGGCCGCCAGCATCACATCGCCGCTGCCGGCGATGCTGACCTTGGCTTCCTCGGTCTGCAGTTCGCGGGCCTTGATGTCTCCCGAGCCTGCCACCGACACGCTCAGGGTGCTCGCGCTGCCACTGGCGATGATGTCACCGCTGCCCGAGATGCTCATGGCCATGCGCTCGCTCTTCACGCCGTTCAGCGTGATCTCGCCGGAGCCGCTGATGCTGGCCTTGAGCTCCTGCGTGCTCATCGAGTCCACCTTGATGCTGCCCGAGCCGGCGATGGACACGCCGCGCAGGGTCGGCATCTCGATCTCGATGACTGGCGTCTGCTTGGTGCTGAGGTAGTAGCCGCGCTTGGTCTGGATGTCCAGGGTGCGCCCCTTGCTGCCCTCGACCACGCGGGTCTCGATATAGGGCAACAGGTTGCGCTCGGCGCGCACTTCCATTTTGTGGCCGCTGCCCTGGCGGATCAGCACCTTGAAGCCGTTTTCCAGGGCCACGGCATCGTAACCACCGACATCGCGGCGCTCGCTGGTCACCTCACCCTCACCGTTGACGCGTTCGCCGCTGCCCCAGTGCCAGGACCAGGCCTGGGCGGCCCCTGTGCCGAGCAGGGCGGCGACTCCGAGGACAGAGGCGGCGAAGAAGCGGCGCGTGTTGCTGTTCATGGCGGGAATCCTTGTCTCATGCGTTGACGATGGATGCATGATGCAAAGCCGGCCGCGCCCTGGCGAGCAGGCGATGACGAAATGCAGGAAAGGCGGCACCAGATGCAAGCCAGCGGGCGCCACGCCCCGAGGCCCGGAGCGGAACTCAGTGGCTGGCTTTGCCGCCCGCCTTGTCGGCGGCCTTGTCCGCTGGCTTGTCGGACTTGGTGCTCTTGTCGGCCGACTTGTCCGCCCCCTTCTCGGCGGGCTTGGCGTCTACAGCAGCCTCTTCCTCGGCAGGCTTGGCCGTTCCTGGCCGCGGCACCACCGGCGCGATGCCTTCCAGCTTGTTCTCGCGCATGTACTCGTCCATCTCCTTCCAGCCCGCGAAGACAGCCGCCTTCTGAGCCTTGGGGTTGAGCGTGTAGCAGTCCTCGATGGCGCGCTGCGCATGGCGGCAGGCACTGCCCACGGCCTTGCCTTCGGCCTCCTTGGCGGCCGCCAGCTTGGCCGGGTCGTCGATGCCCAGCCACTCGCAGCCGGCCAGCGGCAGGAGCAGCAGACCGACAGCCAGGCGCCAGCGCAGGGTAGAAGATATGCGCGTCATGCCTGGCATATCGGCCAATCGGCGGCGGTCTTGAGTCAACGCTGGCGCGCCAGCTCCATCAGGCGCGCGATGCGTTCCTCAGTGGGCGGATGGGTGGAGAACAGGCTCTTGATGCCGCCTCCGGACAGCGGGTTCATGATCATCATCTGAGCCGTCTCGGGGTGGCGCTCCGCGGCCTCAAGGGGCATGCCTTGGGCGTAGCGATGGATTTTGTCCAGCGCGGACGCCAGCGCGGCCGGGTCGCCGGAGATCTCTGCACCGCCGCGGTCGGCCTCAAACTCGCGTGCGCGGCTGATGGCCATCTGGATCAGGCTGGCCGCGATGGGCGCCAGGATCATCACGATCAGGCCGACCAGCGGATTGGTCTGGCGGCCCTCGCTGTCACGGCCGCCGAAAAGCATGGCGAAGTTGCCCAGCATGCCGATCGCGCCGGCCATGGTGGCGCTGATGGTGGAGATGAGGATGTCCCGGTGCTGCACATGTGCCAACTCGTGCGCCATCACGCCGCGCAGCTCGCGTTCGGAGAGCACGCGCAGGATGCCCGTGGTCGCAGCCACAGCTGCATGCTCGGGATTGCGCCCGGTGGCGAAGGCGTTGGGGGCGTCTTCGTCGATCAGGTAGACGCGCGGCATGGGCAGGCTCGCCCGCTGAGCCAGCTCGCGCACCATGCGGTAGAACTGTGGCGCACTGCTCTCGTCAACCTCCTGCGCGTTGTACATGCGCAGGACCATCTTGTCCGAGAACCAGTAGCTGAAGAAGTTCATGCCCAGCGCGATCACCAGGGCCAGCATCATGCCCTGGCGCCCACCCAGTACCGAGCCGATCGCCATGAACAGCGCGGTGATGGCGGCCATCAGGATGGCTGTCTTCATCATGTTGAACATCGCTCACTCCTTGGTGGAAAAGGGCAGACACGCAGGGCGCGGCTCGACAGGGCCGCTCCCGCTCAGTTGGGGTTGGTTGCGGCGGGTTTCAAGACCGTGCCCGTCGCCACGGGCCACGACTGCAGAAAGGCTGCGGCCGGCAGGCGCTTGCCGCCGGCACGCTGCAGCTCGGTCAGGCGCAGGGCCCCCTCGCCACAGGCCACGAGCAAGCCGTCGGCATTGGCAGCCAGCACCTCGCCGGGCCGCCCCTGCCCCTCGGCAAGCCGGGATTTCCAGATCTTGAGCGGTTCGCCGTCCAGCTGACTGAGACCGCCAGGAAAGGGGTCGAAAGCCCGCAGGCGCCGCTCGAGGGTGGCAGCCGGCAGGGTCCAGTCGATCTCGCTCTCGGACTTCTCGATCTTGTGGGCATAGCAGATGCCTGCCTCGGGCTGGCGCTCGGGATGGAAGCCCCCGCAGGCGGCCAGTTCCAGGGCCTCGACGATCAGCCGCCCGCCCAGCTTGGCCAGTTTGTCATGCAAGGTGGCGGTGGTGTCATCGGCCGCGATCGGCAAGCGCTCGATCAGCAGCATGTCGCCGGTGTCCAGGCCCGCGTCCATCTGCATGATGGTGACGCCAGTCTCGGCGTCGCCGGCCTCGATGGCGCGATGAATGGGGGCCGCGCCACGCCAGCGCGGCAGCAAGGAGGCGTGGATGTTGAGGCAGCCCAGGCGCGGCAGGTCCAGCACCCACTGGGGCAGGATCAGTCCATAGGCTGCCACCACCATGAGGTCGGGCCTGGCGGCCAGCAGGGCCTCGCGCGCCGCGGCAGCCTCGTCGGGGTAGCGACCGTCCAGTCGCAGGCTCATCGGCTGGCTCAGCGCGATGCCGTGCTGCTGGGCCAGCTGCTTGACTGCCGAGGCCTGCAGCTTCATGCCACGCCCGGCAGGGCGATCCGGCTGGGTCAGCACCAGGGGCACCTCGAAGCCGGCCTGAAGCAGGGCCTGCAGCGCGACGGCGGCGAATTCCGGCGTACCGGCGAAGGCGACGCGCAGTCCCATCATCGGCGCTGCTGGTCTTCGCGGGCCTTCTTGGCCAGCTTGGTCTTGATTCGGTCGCGCTTGAGCGAGCTAAGGTACTCGACGAAGACCTTGCCCTTCAGGTGGTCCAGCTCGTGCTGCACGCACACCGAGAGCAGGCCCTCGGCCTCGAATTCATAAGGCTGGCCGTCACGCCCCAGGGCTCGGACCTTCACGCGCTCGTGGCGGGGGACCTTGTCATAGATGGTCGGGACGCTGAGGCAGCCTTCCTCGCCGTCGCGCAGGGCGCCACTGGTCTCGATGATCTCGGGGTTGATCAGCACCCGGGGCTCGTTGCGCTCCTCCGAGGTGTCGATCACCACCACGCGCTCGTGCACGTCCACCTGGGTCGCCGCCAGGCCCACGCCTTCGGCGGCGTACATGGTCTCGAGCATATCGTCCACCAGCTGGCGGATACGATCGTCCACAAGGGCCACGGGCTGGGCCACAGTATGCAGTCGCGGGTCGGGGTAACGCAGGATATTCAGTTTGGCCATCTCGGGATTCCAATGCCGTGCTGTGGACAATGCACAACGCGGCTTTGTAAGTGCCTGCAAGAGCGAGGACGCTCCAGCGGGAATCATTGCAACACCCACCCTCTTTAGGGGCAGAATCATCGCAAGCTGAGGGGATTTTCGCCGATCTGCTGCAGGACTTCAGCGTCCAGGCCGATCGCCCTTCGAGCTGGCGCCCTTCCCAGGCACTCTCTCAGGTACCACTGACAGGCAAATAAATGGCGGCTCCGGCGCCTCGCAAGACGGCCCGGCACTCCGCAGGAGAACGACCGATGACTTCATGGCCCATGCTGCGCCCCGCCCCTCTCGCCACCGCCCTGTGGGCTGCGGCCGCCCTCATCGGCGCAACACCAGCTCTGGCCACCGATTTTCCGGTCACCCAGTCCCAGCGGGACACCGCGCAGAAGGTCGCACAGGGTGGCGTACCCCTGTCCGAGCTGGCGCCGGACGCCCCTGACAGCTACACCGTCAAGAAGGGCGACACGCTCTGGGCCATTTCCACCCTATTCCTCAAGAGCCCCTGGCGCTGGCCCGAGCTCTGGGGCATGAATCAGGATCAGATCAGCAATCCCCACCTGATCTACCCGGGCCAGCATCTGGTGCTGGTCAAGGTCGATGGCCGCGCCCGCCTGGAGCTGGCGCAGCGTGTCGTCGGGCCGGACGGCACCGCCAAGCTCAGCCCGCGCGCTCGCATCCAGCCCGCCGGTGATGACGGCATCCCTGCCATCTCCATGAGCCTGATTGAGCCGTTCCTCAACGAGGCCGTTGTGCTGGACCAGGACAGCCTGGCGAGCGCGCCACGCGTGGCAGCCGCACAGGAAGGGCGCGTGCTGCTGAGCCGCGGTGACCTGGCCTATGTGCGCGGCGCGCTGCCCAACCGGGGTGACTACCGGGTGTTCCGTAGCGCCAAGCCACTGCGTGATCCGATCACCAAGGAAGTGCTGGGCTACGAGGCCGCCTATGTGGGCACCGTCGAGTTCCTGCGTCCCGGCACCCCTTCGGATGGCAAGACCCTGGAGGTGCCCGCCACCTTCCAGGTCAAGCAGGCGCGCCAGGAAGTCAACGCCGGCGACCGCCTGGCACCGGTCCCACCGCGCAACTTCGACAGCTTCGTGCCACATGCCCCGAAGCAGCCGCTCGATGGTCGGGTGATCGCGATTTACGGCGAGGCGCTGAACGCGGGCCAGAACCAGATCGTCTCCATCAACAAAGGCACGCAGGACGGCGTGGAGCGCGGCCATGTGCTGGCGCTGTGGCGCACCGGCCAGGAAGCCCGCGACACCACCATGCAGGGCCGCCCGGAAACCATCCGCCTGCCGGATGAGCGTCATGGCCGCCTGCTGGTGTTCCAGGCCTATCGCCGCGTGTCCTACGCGCTGATCCTTTCTGTGCAGCAACCTGTCAGCGCCGGCGATCGCTTCAGCCAGCCCTGAGGCCGTCCGTCCAGGGCCCGGGCCTTCCGGCATGCCAGCGCCTCCTCGCGACCCCGGTGAGCTGTCGGCCTGGTTGCGCCTGGTCGAAACGCCCGGGCTGGGCCGCTCCTCGCTGCGACGTCTGCTGACCGCTTTCGGCGAGCCCCGGGCCATCTTCCAACGCTCGCCGGCTGACTGGTCCCAGGTGGTGGGCACGCAGGGTGCCCTGGCCCTCGGGCGCCCACCCGAGCACCTGGAGGCCCTGCTGGAGCGCACCCGGCTGTGGCTCAAGGAAGATCGCCGCCGCAGCCTGCTGCTGTTGGGCGACCCCGATTACCCACCCGCCCTCCTCGAGACTGCCGACCCACCGCTGCTGATGTATCTCTGGGGTCAGCGCGAGCTGCTGCGCCGCCCCATGCTGGCCATCGTTGGCAGCCGCAACGCCTCGCCCCAGGGCCTGGACAATGCCCTCACCTTTTCGCGCAGCTTCAGCGAAAGCGCTTACTGCGTGGTCTCGGGCCTGGCCCTGGGCATCGATGCGGCCGCCCATGAGGGAGCGCTCTCAGCGGCGGGCGGCACCCTCGCGGTGCTTGGCACCGGGCTCAACCAACTCTATCCCCGGCGCAATGCCGGCCTGGCCATGCGCATCGTCGAGCACGGCCTCCTGATGAGCGAGTACGCCCTGGACACCCCCGCCCTGGCGCCGCATTTCCCCGTGCGCAACCGCATCATCGCCGGGCTCTCGGAGGGCTGCCTCGTGGTCGAGGCCGCGCTGCAGAGCGGCTCGCTGATCACTGCCCGCCTGGCCGGCGAGGCCGGGCGCGAGGTGTTTGCCATCCCTGGCTCCATCCACTCCCCCCTGAGTCGGGGCTGCCACGCGCTCATCCGCCAGGGCGCCAAGCTGGTCGAGTCTCCCAGCGACGTGATCGAGGAGCTGCCCCGCCACAGCAGCATGCCTCGCGACGAGCCCGCCGCAGACACCGCCCTGCCGGATCTCGCCGGCGCCAGCGAGCATCAGCGTCTGCTCGCTGTCATGGCGCAGGAGCCCGTCAGCCTGGATGCGCTGCAGGCCCGGGGCGGCTGGCCCACGGAGCAGCTCCAGGCCCTGCTGCTCGATCTGGAACTGGACGGCCTCGTCGCCCGCCTCCCGGGCGGCCTGCTACAACGCCGAATGCGCGGCTGAGGCCCGAGTCCCCCACCCGGCAGCCCGGTAAAAGCCCTGCCAGGCACCGCCGTTTCCGCACATCGGTGCGTCGGACGGCTGGGGTATAGTCAGTCCATGTTTGACGTCCTCGTCTATCTCTATGAGACCTACTGGCGGCCGGATGCCTGTCCGGATCACGCCCAGCTGACACGCAAGCTGTCGGCCGTAGGGTTCGAGACTGACGAAATCCAGGAAGCCCTGTCCTGGCTGGACGGCTTGGCGGTGGCTGCGCAGTCCCACCATGGCGAGCAAGGTGCGCTCAGCCTGCGCATCTACTCCAAGGACGAACTGGAGCACCTGGGCGAGGCGTCCGTCGGCTTCATCAGCTTCCTCGAGTCGGCCGGCGTGCTGCCGCCCCCCATGCGCGAGATGGTGGTGGACCGCGCCATGGCCATCCCCGGTGCGCCGCTGGACCTGGAAGACCTCAAGATCATCGTGCTGATGGTGTTCTGGAGCCTGGGCGAAGAGCCTGATGCCCTGATCCTGGACGAACTTTTCGTCGCCCCCGAGGATCGCCTGATCCACTGAAGCGGCCCGAGGCCGGCGCGCCCATCATGGCGGCAGGCGGCCGCAAGCGGCACCGGCAGCATTCGCCGCGTCGGAGGGCTTAGCTCAGCAAGCGCTCGGGATCGGCGTCCAGCTTGGCCAGCGCATTGCGGGTTGCCTTGACGGTCAGCGCCTCGTCCTGGGCCGGCAGCAGCAGGCCGGCCTGCAAGAAGGCCGCCAGACGGCTCTGCTGGAACAGCACCCCACGCCCCTTGGACGTGACAAAGAGGATCAGGTGGTGCCGCAGGCCGCGCCAGGCCAGTTGCACTGGCTCGTTGCGGCCACGGTAGTCCAGCATGTACCAGGACCCCACCTGTAGCTCCTTCGCCCACGCCAGCATGGCCGCCGAGGGCGGCGTACCACCTTCGGCCACCACTTCCAGATCTTCGGATTCGTGGGAGGAAAGATCGCGCATCAGCGTCTCGTCCAGCTCCCCGCTCGCGGTGTCGGGCAGCATGGCCTCCAGCGTCTCCAGCTGGCTCATCAGCTCTTCCAGCCTGTCCGGCGGGATGGTGGCCGTCTTGGCGGTGAAAGCCGCGGCCAGGGAGTTGTTGAGGGCCCGGATCTGTTCGTCCTGCTTCATGGTGGACAGCCCGGCATGGCCCATACCCTCTCGCAACACCTTCAGCAGCGGCGGAAGACGGCGGATGACTTCGGCGCGCTCCTCGCGGGACACCTTGGCCGTAGCGGACCAGATGAGGTCGGCTGCGGCACGCTTCATCTGCCTGGTCACCTCGGCCTGCGCGCCGGCCCGCACCGCAGTCACCGCCAGTACATCGGCCCAGGTCTGGAACAGGAAGTCCCGAACGCCGTCCTGAACGGGCACCTGGTTGAGCATCTTGCGAAGCTCGATGGTGTATTGGATGGCCAGGGTCTCCCGCTGCTCCACCTGCTGAGCCAGGGAAACGCCCTTGATGCTGGCGCTGTTCTCCTGCTCGAAGTAGTGCGCCAGGAACTTCTCAAACTCGGTCAGCACCGTCTGGAAAACGCGGCGACCGGTGTCGGGATAGGCCTCCACCACCTGCACCACGCGCTTGATCTCTCGCTCCACCGCCTCGCTGACATCGCCGCCGGACGAGGTGTTGAAGCCCATCACGCACGCCCCCATGCGATCGATCAAGCGCCGCGCGGGATGGTCGGTCGTGGCAAAGAAGTCGGGTTCGCTGATGGCCACGCGCAGCACCGGCATCTGCAGCCGGGCAAACCACACGCGCACCGTCGCAGGGATGCGCTCCTCGGTGAGAATGGACTGGAACAGCAGGGCCACGACCTCAATGGTGGCGCGCTCGGCCGGCGTGTCCGCGGCCTGCTTGAGCACCTGCTTGACGGCCAGGTTGCGGGCCTTGAGCTCTTCCAGTTGCTGGGGCGGCGGCACCTCGCGCACCGAGGCCCCCATGCTGGGCGACACGCTGGCCGTGCCACCCGCACTGCCCATGCCGGCGGCCCCCCCCTGGGGCTGCGCGCGATGGCGCAGCATCTCCTGGGCGTGGTTGATGGCCGCATGCAGGCGGCCGGTCAGGGTGACAGGGCCGGCGCGCTCGCCGCGCGGATCAAGCGGCTGGGGCGGTGATGCGCCCTGCCCCCCTTGCGGTCCCGCACCCGCTGACGCCATGCCCGGCACCTGGCGATTGAGCACCCGCTGCAGCTGGGCCATCACCTGCTCGGCCGAGTTGCGCACGGCAGACTTCACCATGCCTGCGCCAGCACCACCGGCCGGCGGTGCCTGGGCATCGCGCAGTGCAGCGCCCCCCCCAGGGAGAGGCAGGCCCTCGGGCATGGCGCCCATGCCTCGGGCATACAGGGTGGTCGGGGCAAAGGCGGGATCCTGTGAGGCGTCCACAGGGGGAACCGCGCTGCGGCTGCCAGGCGTGCGGCGGATGTAAGGCCGCAGATCGACTTCCGGCAGGACGCCCTGCTGCATCAGCCAGTCATTGGTCTCGTGGTAGGCCTCCAGCAGCAGGTGCGACATCTCCTCGTGCAAGTTGGAGAGGAATAGCTGCCATTCCGTTCGCGTGAGGCCACTGGCGTACCAACAATCAAGGACAAGCCGGGCCAGTGCCTGTGCGCGCAGCAAATCATTCGTCGCGAGATCCTCATGCCCCTCGAGCAGGAGCATGCGGGTGCGCAGGTCGTTGAATTCCCAGGTGGCCTTGTCCATCATGGCCAGGGCCAGGCGGGAGGCGGTGATCTGGCGCTCGATGGTGTCGTCATCGACCAGGCTCAGGCTGGCACTGCCGCTGACCGTTACGTGATCCGGGACCCCCTGTGTCGAGGCCGATCGCACGGCGTCGCGCAGCATGCTCAGCCAGACCACGCCGCGGCGCTGCCAGAGGCCCACGCAGTCGCGGCGGGACACGCTCACCGCATGTTCCGCCGGCAGCAGCAGCAACTGAGCGCCCGCCTCATGGAGCGCGGCCCCGGCCGCGGCAATGCCGCGCACCACGGCCTCGCTGAAGACGCGCCGTGCCTGGGCCGCCTGGGCTTGCCGGCGCGGATCAGTGCCGCTCATGGGCCAGGGAACAGGGAGTCGACCATGCGGACGACTCTACACCACCGCTCCGGCGTTCGGATCGTCCGGGTCTTCCTTGGTCGAGGAACCGACCTTGACAAGATCCTCGCGCTTCACGCCCAGCCACATGGCGATGGCCGCGGCCACGAACACGGAGGAATAGATACCGAAGCAGATGCCGATGGTCAGCGCCACCGCAAAGTACTTCAGCGTGGGGCCGCCGAACAGCAGCATAGACAGCACCATCAGCTGCGTGCAGCCGTGGGTGATGAAGGTGCGGCTCATGGTGGAGGTGATGGCGTGGTCGATCACCTCGTGCGTCGTCAGCTTGCGGTACTTGCGGAAGGCCTCGCGCACCCGGTCGAAGATCACCACCGACTCGTTCACCGAATAGCCCAGCACTGCCAGCACGGCGGCCAGCACGGAGAGCGAGAACTCCCACTGGAAGAAGGCGAAGAAGCCCAGGATGATGACCACGTCGTGCAGGTTGGCGATGATGCCGGCCACGGCAAACTTCCACTCGAAGCGGAAGGCCAGGTAGACCATGATGCCGACGACGGTCATGGCCAGGGCCTTGCCCGCATCCGCGGCCAACTCGGCACCCACCGAGGGGCCCACGACCTCACTGCGCGAGAGCTTGACCGGCTCTGCATTGGCGGCTGTGGTGCAGACGTCCTTCTCGATGGCCTCCCCCTTGTCGGAGACCGTCTGGCGCTTGGAGACCTGACCCTGTTCTGCGGCGCAGAGCTCGGCGAAGACCTTCTCGACGACCTTGTCCTGCTTGATCGCCTTGTGGGGCGGCATCTTGATCATCACGTCATGCGAGGTGCCGAACTTCTGCACCGTCACCTCGCCGAAGCCCATGTGCTCGACCGTGGTCCGGGTTTTCTCGATGTCGGCGCTCTGGGCGTACGCGACCTCGACGACGGTGCCGCCGGTGAACTCGATGGAGTAATGCAGGCCCCGTGTGATCAGGAAGAAGACGGCGGCTGCGAAGGTGAGAAAGGAGATCGCGTTGAAGACCAACGCGTGCTTCATGAACGGGATGTCCCGCTTGATTCGGAAGAGTTCCATGTCGGATTCCTGTCAGGGGGTCAGGCCTTGCCTTCGGTCACTTCGGCACCATCGGCGGAGACGCTGCCGGGTTCGGCAGCCGGCTTCCACACCTGGCCCACGGAGAGGGACTTCAGCTTCTTCTGACGGCCATACCAGAGGTTGACCAGGGCGCGAGAGAACATCACCGAGGAGAACATGGAGGTCATGATGCCCAGGCAGTGCACCACGGCAAAGCCGCGCACGGCGCCCGAGCCGAAGGCCAGCAGGGCCAGGCCGGCGATCAGGGTGGTGACGTTGGAGTCCAGAATGGTGGCCCAGGCGCGCTCATAGCCCGCGAAAATGGCCGCCTGTGGCGAGGCGCCGCTGCGCAGCTCCTCGCGGACGCGCTCGTTGATGAG
Organism: Mitsuaria sp. WAJ17; assembly: GCF_014174515.1. Taxonomy (GTDB): domain Bacteria; phylum Pseudomonadota; class Gammaproteobacteria; order Burkholderiales; family Burkholderiaceae_C; genus Roseateles_B. Next base: position 122,502 of record NZ_JACJUG010000008.1, on the reverse strand, counting down.
CACGTTGGAGTCGATGGCCATGCCCAAGACCAGGGCGATGGCGGCCATGCCCGGCAGCGAAAGCGTGGCCTGCAGCATGGACAGCACGGCCACCAGCATCAACAGGTTGAAGCCCAGCGCCAGCGTGGAGAACACGCCGAAGAGCATGTAGTAGAGGCACATGAACAGCGCCACCGCTGCAAAGCCCCAGGCCACGCTGTGCATGCCCTTGGCGATATTCTCGGCACCCAGCGTCGGGCCGATGGTGCGCTCCTCGATGACTTCCATCGGCGCGGCCAGGCCGCCGGCGCGCAGCAGCAGGGCCAGGTCGGTGGCGTTCTCAGTGGAGCCCATGCCAGTGATCTGGAAGTCGGCGCTCAGCTCACTGTTGATACGGGCCACGGTGAGCACCTCGCCCTTGCCCTTCTCGAACAGGATGGCGGCCATGTAGTTGCCCACGTTGGCGCGCGACATCTCCTTCATCTGGCGGCCGCCCTTGGCATCCAGTCGGACGGACACGGCGGGCTGGTGGTTTTCGTCCTGGCGGGGCTGGGCATCGGTCAGCATGTCGCCGGTGACGATGGCCTCCTTGTACACGATCACCGGGGCGCCACGGCCCACGCCGAAGCGCTCGCGACCGAAGGGCACAGGGCCGGTGCCTGCCAGCGCGGCCTGGGCCTCGGCCGACATGTCGGCCAAACGGAACTCCAGGTTGGCCGTGCGGCCAATGATGTCCTTGGCCTTGGCCGTGTCCTGCACACCAGGCAACTGCACGATGACGCGGTCCAGGCCCTGCTGCTGAATCACGGGCTCGGCCACGCCCAGCTCGTTAACCCGGTTCTGCAGGGTGGTGATGTTCTGCTTGAGCGCGGCTTCCTGCACCGCGACCAGGGATTGCGGCTTGAAGCTGCCGCGCAAGCTCAGTTCGCTGCCCTCACCCTGGGCCAGCCACTGAATGTCGGGCAGCTTGTCGGACAGCAGGGCCAGTGCGGCCGTGCGGGTCTCGGCGTCGCGGAAGGCGATGACGAGGTCGTTGCCATCCTTGCTGATGCCGGCATGGCGCAGGCTCTTCTCGCGCAGCATGCTGCGGGCGTCACCGACCAGGGACTCGACCTTCTTGGCGATGGCCGCCTTCATATCCACCTGCATTAGGAAGTGCACGCCGCCGCGCAGGTCCAGGCCCAGGTACATGGGGAAGGCATGCAGGCTCTTGAGCCACTCCGGCGAGCGCGAGACCAGGTTCAGCGCCACGATGTAGGATGGGTCGGCCAGATCGGCATTGATCGCCTTGTTGATGGCGTCCTTGGCCTTGAGCTGGGTGTCGGTGTCGTTGAAGCGGGCACGGACGGAATTGCCCTCGAAGGCCACCGTGCTCGCCTTGACGCCGGCTGCCTGGATGGCCGCCTCGACGCGGGCCACCATGGCGGCGTCCAGCTTGACCGTGGCCTTGCCACTGGAGACCTGCACCGCGGGCGCTTCGCCGAAGAAATTGGGCAGGGTGTAGATCAGACCGATCAGCAGCGCCACGATCAGCAGCGCGTACTTCCACAAGGGATAACGGTTCATGGAGGCATCCTCAGGAGGTCTGGACCAGACCTGGGCTCTTGCCCTGAAATGAGGCCCGGCACCGCAGGGCTGCGGCCCGGGCTCGATGAGTGATGGGCAGCCCCTGGACTTCAGGGCGGCCGAGCTTGTCTTACTTGACCTTACTTGACCGAGCCCTTGGGCAGGACCTGGACCACGGCCGAGCGCTGCACCTTGATCTCGACGCCGCTGGCGACTTCCAGGTTCACAAAGTTCTCGTCCAGCTTGGCTACCTTGCCCAGCAGGCCGCCGCTGGTGACCACGTCATCGCCCTTGGCCAGCGCCTCGATCATGGCCTTGTGCTCCTTCTGACGCTTCATCTGGGGACGAATCATCACGAAATACAGCACGACGAACATCAGCACCAAGGGCAACATGCCCATGAGGCTGGACTCGGGACCTTGGCTTGCCGGAGCGGCAGTCTGGGCAAAAGCAGTAGAAATGAACACGGTCTGAACCCTCTAGGAATGGCCCATGGGCGCAGCAGCGCCATCATGGACGGATCGCGGATTGTATGCGGCAGCCTGCGCTGCCAGCCTCGGGGCCAGCCCCTCCCTGCCGCTGCGGCGGCAAAAGCCGGGCGGGGCCCCCCAGGCCCATCGGGTGCTGGAGCCACCACCAGGACAGCCCCGCCACCCATCTGGGGTTGACAGGGCGATTCTCAACGAATATTCTGCAAATATATTTCAACAGGAGATTGCTCGATGAGTTCCCGCACCCTGCCTCAATGGCGCGGCATCTTCCCCGCCGTGACGACCAAGTTCGACGCCAACGAGAATCTGGACGTTCCCGCCATGGAGCGCCACTTCGAGTACCTCATCGCCAATGGCATTGACGGGCTCGTGACCGGCGGCTCCCTGGGCGAGGCCAGCACGCTGACGCTGGAGGAGAAGCTGCAGGTGGCCGAGATCGCCGTGAAGGTGTCCGCCGGCCGTGTGCCGGTGCTGGCCAATGTCTCGGAGACCAGCACCCGCGAGGCGCTGCGCTACGTGGACGGCGCCAACAAGATCGGCGTGCAGGGCCTGATGCTCATGCCCGCAGTGATCTACGTGGCCGATGCCGGCGAAGCCATGGCCAATGTGCGCACCATCGCCAACGCCGCCCAGCTGCCCACCATGGTCTACAACAACCCGGTGGCCTACCGCGTGGACCTGACGCCCGACAATTTCGTCGAGCTGGCTGACTGCGAATGGCTGGTCGCCATCAAGGAATCGACCGACAACATCCGCCGACTGACCGACCTGCGCAATGCCCTGGGCACGCGCTACCAGCTCTTCATCGGTGTGGACGACCTCAGCTTCGAGGGCCTGGCCCTGGGCTGCGACGGCCTGCTGGCCGGTCTGTGCGTGGCCTTCCCGGCCGAGACCGTGGCGCTGTACCGCCTGATGCAGGCCAAGCGCTATGACGAAGCCCTGAAACTCTACCAGTGGTTCACCCCCCTGCTGCACCTGGACGTCTCGACCAAGCTAGTCCAGAACATCAAGCTGGTGGAAGCCATGGTGGGCGTGGGCACCGAGCACGTGCGCCGCCCCCGCCTGCCCCTGGTGGGCGCCGAGCGCGAGCGCGTGCAGGCCATCATCCAGAAGGGCCTGGACACCCGCCCGGACCTGCGCCAATTCTTCTGAGCCCCGTAGCTGTGACCATTTCGCGTAATCAGGCATAGCCAGACGGGCATCTGCTGCGAAGATGCGGGCATGAACGCAACAACGTCCTCCCCCATCCCGCACGAGGCGGGCGACGATGCCGTCGATAAGCGCCGCGTGGCCGACCAGGCCTACGACGCTATCGAGAACCTCATCGCCACGCTGGCCCTGAAGCCCGGGGCGCCCATTGTCGAGGCCGAGCTGATCGAACGCATCGGCCTGGGCCGCACGCCCACCCGCGAGGCCCTGATGCGCCTGGTCGCCAACGGCCTGATCGTGCAGTTGCCGCGCCGTGGCCTGCTGGTCAGCGACATTCAGCTGGCCCAGCACCTGGACCTGCTGGAGGCGCGCCGGGCGCTGGAGCGGCTGATCGCCAGCACCAGCGCCCGGCGCGCAACGCCCCCGCAGCGCGAGGCCCTGCTCGCCTGTGCCGTCGAAATGACCACTGCCGCCGCCGCCGGGGACCTGAGCGCCTATCTGCAGGCAGACCAGGCCCTGGACCATGTCAACCACGCCGCCTGCCGCAACCAGGCTGCCGTCGCTGCGGTGATCCCCATGGTGATCCAGTGCCGGCGCTTCTGGACCGCCTACCAGCACCAGGGCGACATGAGCGAAGGCGCGCGCTGCCACCAACTGCTGGCCGAGGCCATCGCCCAGGGGCAGAGCGAGGCGGCAGCGGCTGCGGCGGACCAATTGATGGATTACCTGCGGCAGTTCGCGCAGCAGGTGATCGCCTGAGCCTCCCTCCCCCTACATGAACCCGATCACGCCGACCCGCATCATCGACTCCCACACCGGCGGAGAGCCCACCCGCACCATCGTCAGCGGCGGCCCGGACCTCGGCCGCGGCTCCATGGCCGAGCGCCTGCAGCGCCTGCGCGACGAACACGACGGCTGGCGCCGTGCCCTGATGAACGAGCCGCGCGGCTCGGACGTGCTGGTCGGTGCCCTGCTCTGCGAGCCCGTGGACCCGGCCTGCACCGCCGGCGTGATCTTCTTCAACAACGTGGGCTATCTGGGCATGTGCGGCCACGGCAGCATCGGCCTGATCGCCACCCTGGCCTATCTGGGCCGCATCCAGCCGGGCGCTCACCGCATTGAGACCCCTGTGGGCCAGATCACCGCCACCCTGCACGAGGACGGCCGCGTGAGCATCGCCAACGTGCCGGCCTATCGTCTGGCCAGGCAGGTGCCGGTACTGGTCGGCAGCCAGCGCCTGCATGGCGACGTCGCCTGGGGCGGCAACTGGTTCTTCCTTTGCGACGACCACGGGCAAGACCTGACCCCAGGCCGGGCCCTGATGCTCACGGCCTTCTCCGAGCAAATCCGCCTGGCCCTGCAGGCCCAGGGCATCACCGGAGCCGACGGCGCCGAGATCGACCACATCGAGCTGATCGGTCCGGCGGCCGATCCCGGCAACAACAGCCGCAACTTCGTGCTGTGCCCGGGCAGCGCCTATGACCGCTCGCCCTGCGGCACCGGGACCAGCGCCAAGCTGGCCTGCCTGGCCGCTGAAGGCAAGCTGGCGCCCGGCGCGCTGTGGCGCCAGGAAAGCGTGATCGGCAGCGTCTTCGAGGGCCGCTACCAGCCCGCGCCCGATGGCGCTGGCGCGCGAATCCTGCCCACCATCACCGGGCGGGCATATGTCAACCTGGACGCTCAACTGATCATCCAGCCCGGCGATCCCTTCGCCTGGGGCATCCCCCGCTGAGCCGCCCGCCATGCTGAAGGCCGATGTGCTGATCATCGGCGCCGGCATAGTCGGCGCTGCCTGCGCACGCGAGTTCGCGCGGCGCGGGCTGTCCGTTGCCGTGGTCGAGCAGTCAGCCCCGGGCGGCGGTGCCACGGCGGCATCCATGGGCCATCTGCTGGTGGTCGATGCCGAGGGCGCCAGCGACGACCACGAGTACCAGCTCTCGCGCCGCTCCATGCAGCTGTGGGGCCAGTGGTTGGCGGAGTCGGGCGAGCACGAGCATGCGTCTGAGTTCCAGCGCTGCGGCACGCTGTGGCTGGCGGCGGATGACGAGGAATGGCTGCTTGCCCAACGCAAGGCGCGCTGGCTGCAGTCCCAGGGCATGGGCGCCGAGCTGCTGGATGCCCAGGCCCTGCGCCGGCTCGAGCCTCTGCTGCATCCCCGCCTGGTCGGCGCGCTGCGCGTGCCGGCAGACGGGCGCGTCTACCCGCCCAAGGTCGTGCAGCGCTGGCTGGACGAATCGCGCGCCACGCTGATCCGCGGCGAAGTTCGCGACCTGCGCCCTGGTCGCGTACGCCTGCAGGACGGCCGCCTCTTCAGCGCTGCCATGGTGGTGCTCTGCGGCGGCCTGGCCAGCCGGCGTTTCCTGCCCGCAGGATGCCTGCTCCCCAAGAAGGGCCAACTGGCCATCACGCAGGCCCGCGAGCAGACACTGCGCCACCAGCTGGTCGAGTTGGGCTATATCAAGAAGGCGCATCTGGTAGACGAGGACACCGTGTCCTTCAATGTCCAACCCCGCCCGGCCGGCCAATGGCTGATCGGCTCCTCGCGCCAGATCGGCCGAGAGGAGCGCGAGATCGACCTCCCCATGCTGCGCCGCATGCTGGCCTGCGCGGCGGACTATTTGCCCGCCCTGCCTCAGCAGAGCCTGCTGCGCTGCTGGAGCGGCATCCGCCCGGCCAGCGCCGACGGCCAGCCGCTGATCGGCGCCCATCCCTCCTTGCGCAACACCTGGGTGGCCTGCGGGCACGAGGGCCTGGGCATCACGACATCGCTGGCCAGTGCAGAGCTGCTGGCTGAGCTCAGCCTGGCCCAGCCCCCCAGCCTGGATGCCCGCCCCTACGACCCGGCGCGATTCGGCAACGCCCATCCAGCATGAAGACCATCACCCTGCACATCAATGGCAGCGCCCGCGCCGTGCCAGCCGGCATCACCGTGGCCGCCGCGCTGCGGCGCTGTGATGCCACCCTTTTCGGCCAGACTGTCTACGGCACCGCGCGCGACGTGTTCTGCGGCATGGGCCAATGCCAGGCCTGCCGGGTACGCATCGACGGCCAGGACGAAGCCCTGGCCTGCATGCGCCTGGTGACCGAGGGCATGCGCGTGGAGACCCAGGTATGAGCGCGCTGCAGGCGCCCCATCTCGTGATCGGCAGCGGCCCCGCGGGCCTGGCTGCGGTGCAGACCCTGCTGAAGGCCGATGCCGAGGTGCTGTGGCTGGACAACCAGCCCCAGGCCGGCGGCCAGATCTGGCGTGGAGGCCCGGCCGCGCAGGATGCCCAGGCGCGGCGCGTGGCGATCGATCTTCCGCAGCTGCTGGCGAATCCCCGCCTTCGCTTCCTGCCCGGGCACATGGCCGTCGGTGCCACGGCAGAGGGCGAAATCCTCGCCCAGGACATGGCCGGCGGCGGCCTCAAGCAGTTGCGTGGCGGCAAGACCCTGCTGGCCCTGGGTGCCCGCGAACTGCATGTGCCGGTGCCAGGCTGGGACCTGCCCGGCGTCACCGGCGCCGGCGGCCTGCAGGCCCTGGTCAAGGGCGGCTGGCCGATAGAGGGCCGATGCGTGATGCTCGCCGGCAGCGGCCCCCTGCTCCTGGCCACGGCCAAGACTCTGCAGGAGGCCGGCGCCAGACTGCGCGGCATCATGGAGCTGCGCGCCTGGCAAGACCTGGCCCTCTTCGCCAGCCGCCTGAACCCGTCGCAATGGCAGCAGGCCGTGGCCCTGCGCTGGCAGCTGCGCCGGGTGCCCTACCGAATCGGAGTACAGGTCGTGCGCGTGCTGGGCCAGTCCCGGGTCGAGGGGGTGCGGCTCAGTGACGGGATCCGCGAATGGGAAGAGCCCTGCGAGGCCCTGGGCCTGGGCTTCGGCCTCATCCCCAACAGCGAACTCGCCGCCATGCTGGGCTGTGCCACAGGCGAGGACGGTCGAATCATGGTCGATGCCACGCTGCTCAGCAGCCGGCCGGGCGTCTACGCAGCAGGCGAGTGCACGGGCATTGGCGGCATGCGCAAGGCCTGGATCGAAGGCCAACTGGCCGCGCGGACCATGCTAGGCCAGGATATCCCAGGGGCCCTGGCGCGGGCGCATGCGCAAGTCCTGGGCTTCTCGATGCGCCTGGCGCGGCACTTCGGTCCGACGACGGCCCAGTGGGCACGCTGCACGCCCGAGGTCCGTGTGTGCCGCTGCGAGGGCGTGCGCCTGCGCGAGCTCCAGGCCCACCCCGGCTGGCGCGAGGCCAAGCTGCAGACCCGGTGCGGCATGGGCGCCTGCCAGGGCCGGATCTGTGGCCCCATCAGCCAGCAGTTGCTGGGCTGGCCCGAGGCGCATCCGCAGCGCGGCGTGCGCTTCCCGCTTCAGCCGCTGCCGATCGGCAGCCTGCTGGACGAACGCTGACCGTGGCGCTCAGCGCTTGGGCGCCTCGATACGCACCAGCTGGAAATGCACCTGCTTGCCGCGCTGCTGCAGTGAGACGATGCGGTAGGCCTCGGGCTTGCCTGCCTTGAACAACAGGCCGCCCTTCTCGGGTTTGTCGTCATCGCAGCCCAGGACCTTGTCGTCCTTCCTCGCACCGCCGGTGTTCTGGCTGCAGTCCAGCACCGGGCCGTACTTGGCGAGCGCGTCCTTGTAGAAGCGACTGACGGTCTCCAGGCTGTCCTCGCTCGAGAACTTGGTCACCACCAGCTTGAAACCGAAGGTGCCGCCCCAGAGGCCCATGGTCAGTGAGGCCAGGTCATCCTTTTTGTCGTACTGCGGCTGGGCGCCTGGATAAGCCGGCAGGCCCACGTCGGCGGGTGAGGCCTGCTGCTTGAACTCGATGCCGGCGCTGAAACCGTTGGAGCTGGCCGTGCGCGCAGCCTTGTCGGTCTGTGCTTGCGCGGCAGACGCAATCACCAGCAGAGGCAGGGACAGCAGCAGCGCGGCGACAAGAGAAGGCGAGAAGCGCGTGTTCATGGGGCATCTCCTGGACAGATGATGAAACTTGCGTCCAGGATAGCCAGCCGCCCCACGCGCCTGCCAGGGGCTGGCGACAGGCTGCATGAGCGCGGTCCCCAGCGGAACGATGTGCAGATGAAAAGCGGGCGATGGCCTCAGGCCGGCTTCTTCGCCGAGCCCAGATAGGTCTCGATCACGCGGGCATCGCGGGCCAGCTCGGCGGCCGGCCCCTGCAGGGCGATCTCGCCGGTTTCCAGCACATAGCCGAAGTCCGCCACCTCAAGCGCTGCGCGCGCGTTCTGCTCGATCAGCAGGATGCTCACGCCCGCGTCGCGCAGCTGGGCCACGATGCGGAAGATCTCCTTCACGATCAGCGGCGCCAGGCCCAGGCTGGGCTCGTCCAGCATCAACAGCTTGGGGCGGGACATCAAAGCACGGCCCACGGCCAGCATCTGGCGCTCGCCGCCGGAGAGCGTGCCGGCCAGTTGTTCGCGACGCTCCTTAAGGCGCGGAAAGATCTGGTAGACCCGCTCCAGCTCCTCGCGCCAGTCGCGCTGGCCCAGGCGCATGGGTCGGAAGCCGCCCAGCACCAGGTTGTCCTGCACGCTCATGGTGGTGAAGAGCTCCCGCTTCTCGGGGACCAGGGCCAGGCCCTTCATCACCCGCTCCTCCAGGCCGCTGGCCACCAGATCATCGCCATCGAAGACCACCTGGCCGCGCGAGGGCAGCACGCCCATCAGCGCGTTGAGCGTGGTGCTCTTGCCCGCGCCGTTGGGGCCGATCACCGTGACCACCTGACCCTGCGCCAGATCCAGGTCCAGTCCGCTGAGGACCTCGGCACGACCGTAGCCGGCATGCAGTCCGCGCACTTGCAGCAATTGCGTCATCGTCTTTCTCCTGCGCGGGGTCAGTGCTCGGTGCCCAGATAGGCGGCGCGAACGATGGGGCTGTCCTGCACCTCCTGCGGCGTGCCCTCGGTCAGCTTGGTACCGAACTCCATCACCACCAGGCGGTCGGTCAGGCCCATCACGAACTCCATGTCGTGCTCCACCAGCAGGATGCTCAGCCCCTCGTCCTGCAGCTGGCGCAGCACGGCGGCCAGGGCCTGCTTCTCCTTGTGACGCAGGCCGGCGGCGGGCTCGTCAAGAAGCAGCAGGGATGGGTCGCTGCACAGCGCGCGGGCGATCTCCATCAGGCGCTGCGGCCCCAGGGCCAGGTTGCCCGCGAGCTCGTGCATCTGCTCCGCCATGCCGATGCGGCGCAGCTGAGCCTCGGCCTCGGCGAACAGCTGGCGCTCCTCGGCCGCGTTGAGCCTCAGCATACTGCGCAACAAGCCGGCCCGGCTGCGCAGGTAGCCGCCCAGGGCAACGTTCTCCAGCACCGTCATGTCCGCGATCATCTTGACGTGCTGGAAGGTGCGGGACATGCCCCTCTCGGCGATCTGGCGTGCCCCCAGGCCCGCCACCGAATGCCCGCGAAACTGCACGCGCCCGCTGGTGGCCGACAGCACACCGCTGATCAGGTTGAAAGTGGTGGACTTGCCCGCGCCGTTGGGGCCGATCAGGCCGATGATCTCGCCCGCCCGGATCTGGAAGCTGATGTCATTGACTGCCACCAAGCCACCGAACTGCTTGCGGACGCGATCCACATCCAGCAGCAGCTCGCCGCGCTGCGGCTTTTCCCGTGCCGGCAGAGCCGCTGCACCGTTCCAGTCCCGGGGCCGGGCTCGCGCAGGGTAGCGGCGCTGCCAGGCCGCCTGTACAAAGGGCCACAGGCCCTTGGGCGCGTACTTGAGCATCAGCACCAGGATCACGCCCAGCACGATGATCTCGAAGTTCCCGTTGCTGCCTAGCAGGCGCGGCAGCAGCTCCTTGAGCTGATCCTCCAGCAGCTTGACCACGCCAGCGCCCACGAAGGCGCCCGGCACGGTGGCGATGCCGCCAACCACGGCCATGAAGAGGTACTCGATGCCCATCTTCAGCGCAAAAGGACTGGGATTCACCGTGCGCTGGAAATGGGCGAACAGCCAGCCCGACAGCGACGCCAGCAGAGCCGCCAACACGAAAACGCTCAGCTTGTAGCGAAAGGTGGACACGCCCATGGCCTCGGCCATGGTGGTGGCCCCATTGAGGGCACGGATGGCACGGCCGGGGCGTGAATCCAGCAGGTGCTTCACGCCCAGCGCCGCCACCAGCGCACAAAGCCAGATCAGCACATACATCGCCCGCCCGCTGGCCAGGGAGACCGCGCCCAGTTCCAGGGCCGGCAGGCCCAGCAGGCCATCGTACTTGCCCAGGAACTCGGTATTGGCGATCAGGTAGTTGAGGCTGAGCGCCCAGGCGATGGTGGCCAGCGGCAGGTAGTGCCCGGACATGCGCAGGGTCAGCAGGCCCAGGAGCATGGCCACCGCCGCCGTAATGGCCAGGCCCGCAAAGAGGCCCAGCCAGGGGGACAGGCCATAGCGCGTGGACAGCAGGGCCGTGGTGTAGGCCCCCAGGCCCACGAAGGCGGCCTGGCCGAAGGAGGTCAGGCCGCCGACACCTGTCAGCAGCACCAGGCCCAGCGCCACGAGAGCGAACATGCCGATGTAGTTGAGCTGCGTGATCCAGAACTCCGGCACCGGCAGGGCCGGCAGCAGGAAGAAGATCAGCAGCGCGAGGGCGGGCAGTACTTTGCTTTGCGACATGAAGGCCTCCTGCTCAGTGCTCTTCGCCATGCGGGTCGCGCAGGGAGCGCCACAGCAGCACAGGCAGGATGAAGGTGAAGACGATGACTTCCTTGTAGGCACTGGCCCAGAAGGAGCTGAAGGATTCCAGCAGCCCAACCAGCACGGCGCCCAGGGCCGCGCCCGGGTAGCTCGCCAGCCCGGCAAATACGGCCGCCACGAAGCCCTTGAGGCCGATGAGGAAGCCGCTGTCGTAGAAGATGGTGGTCGTGGGGCTGATCAGCAGCCCCGACAGTGCCCCGATGAAGGCCGCCAGCGTGAAGGCCTGCCGGCCCGCCCCCGTGCTGGAAATGCCCATCAAGCGCGCGCCAAGCCGGTTCACCGCCGTGGCGCGCAAAGCCTTGCCGCGCAGGCTGTGCTCAAAGAACAGCCACAGGGCGCTGATCAGCGCCAGGGCGGCCGCCATGATGATCACCGTCTGGCCGGAGAGACTCAGCGCCCCGGCCGAGAAGCTCGCGTCCCAGAAGGCCGGGTTGCGCGAGCCTTCCGCGCCGAAAAACACCAGGCCCAGGCCGGTCAGCGCGAAATGAACGCCCACGGAAACGATCAGCAGCACCAGCACCGAGGCGTCTGCCAGCGACTGGTAGGCCAGGCGGTAGATCTGTGCTCCCATAGGCGTCACGATGGCAAGGCTCAGCGCGGCCTGCATGGGCAATGGCCACTGCAAAGGCGCCGCCCACAAGGCCACCAGGCCGATCAACAGACCCGGCAGGGCCTGCATCATGACCCGGCGCAATCCTCGCCCCCCTTGGCCGCCGCGCCAGGCCGCCCAGCCATCCAGCAAGGCCACCAGGGCAGTCATCACCAGCAGAAAGTGCACCGTGACCGGCGTCTGGCCCTGCTGCAGCGCGGCCAGGGTCAGGGCACCGAAGGCCACAAACTCGCCTTGCGGGATGAAGATCACCCTGGTCACCGCGAAGACCAGGACCGTGGCCAGGGCCAGCAGCGCGTAGATGGCGCCGTTCGTGAGCCCGTCCAGCGCGAGAATGCCTGCAATCGTGAAATCCATGGACACCGCCTCTTGTTGCGGCCCACTCTAAACAAAGCGCCTGACACGACGCTTCGTGGCAACGCGCATTGACAAGGCTCAAGAAATAGTCCGACCGGTCGGTAGATAAATTCCCGCACCGAATTCGCTCTACTTAGCATCGACTTTGACGCCGCGTGGACATTCGCCTGTGCTCACGCGGCCTGCCAACTGCCCAATATCCCAGTGGGGCACTCTGGGAATCTCGCTCTGGAAGTCACCCCTACACTGGCAACGCCCTCCGCCAGCGCGCCACGTCATGCCCACCCTCGCCCCTCGCCTGCAGATCGAGCAACACCTCGCCCGCATCACCCTGCGCCGGCCGAAGGTGGCCAACCGCCTGGAAGTCGAGGACCTGCAGATCCTGGAGCAGCAGTTGGACGTGGTGAATGCGCAGACCGAGGTGCGCGTTCTGCTGCTGGAGGCGGAAGGTCGATACTTCTGCAGCGGATTCAATATCGGCGCGGTGCCCGGCGTGGACGCTGGCGCACTCTTTGAACGCCTGACCGACGCCTGGGAGAACGCCCGCCCCATCACCATTGCCGCCATCCAGGGGGGCGTGTACGGCGGAGCCACGGATCTGGCCCTGGCCTGTGATTTCCGCCTGGGCACGAGCGCCTGCGAAATGTTCGTGCCAGCCGCCCGGCTGGGCCTGCATTTCTACCGCGGCGGCATGACTCGCTATGTGAACCGCCTGGGACTGGGCATGGCCAAGCGCATCCTGCTCGCCTGCGAAACCCTGGATGCCCGGGCCATGCAGAACTGCGGCTTCCTTGACCACCTGTACGAGGACGAGACGCAGCTGCGAGCCCAGGCCCTGACCCTGGCACAGTCCCTGTGCGAGCTGGCCCCCCTGGCCCTGGCGGGCATGAAGCGGCACCTCAATGCGCTGGCCCGGCATGAACTGGACAGCGCGCTTCTGGCGGCCGACATCGCCCGCGCGGCGGGCTCGCAAGACCTGGCCGAGGGCGTCCGCGCCTGGCAGGAGCGTCGGCCGCCGCGCTTCACGGGCCATTGAACCTGTTCACCGCGAATTCACCATGAACAGACTGGTATGCGATCCCGCAAGCCCTGGGCCGCGGCCCGATCGGGCCCCATGAGCAAGGGACTGCGGCGAAATTCTCGCCCCCGGGCCGTGCCGAACAGCGCCTGATGATGGAAAATACGGGGTGTAGAAAGGCCGGTTTCTCGGGCAGAGGAAGCCTGAGAACCGGATCCCCGTCGTTCACTTACCAGTCAGGACCAGCGTGGCCAAGGACAGTACCAAGACGACCATCGACGCCGATGGTTTGCGCTACCGATCAAAAGCTCCCGGCTCGCCTTTCGCGGCCACCTCTTCCTTCGGCGCGGCCACCATGTCGTGCTTTCTTTGCGGTAAGCATCGCCCCCGGGCCATGCTGAAGTCCAAGAAGCTGCTGGGCAAGTCCCAGCCCGTCTGCGCGCCCTCCTGCAAGGAGCTGGAGGAGCAGCTCAGCAGCAAGAGCTGAGCGGGCGGAGCCGCAAGGCTCCCCGTGCTGGAGCCAGCCACGGCCTGAGGCGTCGCCCAGGCCGTTTTTTTTATCCGCGGCGGGCTCCGCGGCTCAGGCCGGCTGGCGAAAGCAACGGCCGCACACGGCCCGGTAACGAGCATTGCCGCCGATTTCGACCTGCGCTCCCTCGGTGACCTTGCGGTTGCCCTCATCGACGCGCATGTTCATGGTCGCCTTGCGGCCACAGTCGCAGATGGTCTTCATCTCATCCATCTCGTCCGCCAGAGCCAGCAGACTGGCTGACCCCGGAAAGAGTTCGCCCTTGAAGTCGGTTCGCAGGCCGTAGCAGATGGCCGGCAGATTGTGCAAATGCGCAATCTCATGCAGCGCGTGAACCTGGGCCTTGCTGAGGAACTGGGCCTCATCGACCAGGATGCAGGCGATGCCAGGATCCGCTGCCATCAGGACCAGGAAGTCGGTGTCTGGGGTAAAGACTTCGGCTGCCCGCTGCGGTCCGAGGCGCGAGGTTACATAGCCGCGCCCGTAGCGATCGTCCAGCTGCGCCGTGAAGATGCGCACCCGGTGTCCCCGCTCCTCGTAGTTGTGAGCCACTTGCAGCAAGGCGGTGGACTTGCCGGCATTCATCGCGGCGTAGCGGAAGAACAGTTTGGCCATAGCGAGATCGGGCGCAGAGAAAGCCGGGATTTTGCGTCACGCCGACTGCCCGGCCCGGGCGCTCACGCAACTCCCCGCCTCAGTCTGTCTTGGCGCGCTCGCTCACGCCAGTGGCGCGAAACAACTCCCTGGACTGGACCTCGCGCTCGAAGCGACGAGCGATATTGCCACAGACCAGATCGCACAGGGCATAGACCGAGTCATCGGCCATGCGGTAGTAGACGCTGTTGCCGCGCCCCTCCCGCTCCACCAGCCCCTGCTTTGCCAGTTGAGAGAGATGGCGGGAGACATTGGCAGGGGTGGAGGCGCACAAGGCAGCCAGCTCACCGACATTGCGCTCGCCATCCCGCAGGGCGTTGAGCAGCTTGAGCCGCGTGGGCTCAGCGAGCACCTGGAAGTAAGCGGCGATCTGCTGGAGCGCTTCAGGCGGCAGGTCTTGCATGGACGGGATGGGAGGACAGGGGAATCAGGAGCCTCCATGATGCATCAAAAGGCGACTGCCGACGGGAGTCAGGCCCACCTGAGCAAGCGGCCCTGTGCCATCGCCCCGTGTTCACGGGGGCGCATTGCCGCTCAACGATGCGCTTTGTGACAAGAGCGTGGGTTTGCGAGGTAGCGGCAGCGCCCGGCCTGTGCCTAAATGAGTGTTGAGGGATTTCGACATTCTCGGTTCGCCCTTCACCCTCGCTGAGCATGGCAAGAGGTGGGCCAGGACAAGGACAAGAATGAGCAAAGATACATACACGGCCGTCAGCGAAGACGGCCTGCGCTACGAGTCCAAGCTGGGCGGCTCGCCCTTCCTCGGCAGCGGCCACACCCGGTCATGCTTCAAGTGCGGCAAGCATCGGCCACCAAGCGCTCTGCAGTCCAAGCGCATCCTCGGGCGCAATGAGGTGGTCTGCAAACCCGGATGCGCTGCGGACACCCGAACGGGCGTCAAATCCTCGCTTTGAGCGGCTATTGCCCCCAGCGGCCGTCTTGAATCCCCGTCAAACCGGCAGCTGACAGGCTCGCCGGCGGGGCGCCGCCACTCATCAGGCCGGGAGACCAACAGGCCTGCCGACGACTCCCATCAGCCCGACTAAGGCCGCGGAACTCGGCGAGGCCCAGCTACAGCGCCCGCGGTTGGGCCGCCCACGGCTGCAGCGGTGGAGGCCCCCTCCCCCGCATCACACTCGCCGCACGGCAGCGCCGCGAATGTCAGGCTTTGCGATCAGGCCTCGCCTTGAGCCCCGTCCGTGCCGGAAGGCGGCATGCCAGCCTCAACCGGAGCGGCCGCCATCGCGGCGTCCCCCGAAGGCCGGGACTCGGCCGATGCCGGTCGCGCTGACGCAGGACGGCCACTTTGCGGACGCCCCTGGACAGCGCCCTTGCCGGCGGCACCGCGCCCAGGCCGCCGATCATCCGGCCGACCTTGGCGAGGTCCCCGACGGTCCGGGCCCGGCCCGCCGCGACGATCGCCTGGCGCGCCTCCTCGCCCCCCTTCCGACGGCCGCGGCCGCGCCGCCCAGGCCTTTGCCTCTTCCCGAGCCTGGGCCAACAAGCCGTCGAGCTGTTCTTCTGCGAGGCCCTTCAGCGCACAGAAATTGGCCCGCGTCAGCGTTGTCGTCTCGAAGGCGCGCAGCAGCTCGAAGCGCTGGCGCTGGGCGGCATCCTCCTGCGCTTGCCGCTCCTGATGCTTGGCGCGACGGCGGGTCAGCTCGTCTCGCGCGACCTGCTTGTGCTCGGCCGTGATCTCGCCCGCCTCCTTACCATCCAGGTCGAAGCGATGCGTGGACTTGATGACGGCATTGAGATACGCCGTACTACCGGTATGGCGACGCAGAAAGCTTGAGAGCTGCTGCTTGCTGAACTGACCCGGTGCACGCTCCTGGATGTCGGCCTGAATGCGCAACTTAACCGGCTTTGGTGCACCAGCGAACAGGGCGGGAAACAGCGCCTTGAGTTGCTCGGCACAGGCCGCCTGCAGGGCTTGTTGTTCAGCGCCCGGCTGAGAGGTCGGTTCAGACATGGGTTCGATTCAAAGGTGCAAAAGGTGGATTGTGCCAAGTCTCGGCCGCAATGCCGCATGGCACATGATGCAAGAGGGCACAAAGCTCCACCGAGAACCTCGAGGAGCGCCGGGGCAAAAGAAAAAGGCCCATGAGCGCACGACTCACAGGCCTTCACTTCCAAACTTGGTTGCGGGGGCAGGATTTGAACCTACGACCTTTGGGTTATGAGCCCAACGAGCTACCAGACTGCTCCACCCCGCGACTGATCTGTCGCCGATGTCTGCTGCGCCGAAACTGCAGTTCCTGCACTGGCAGGCATCGCCCCGGCTGGACTCCAGGGAAAAACAAGCCGCCTGTCGCCAAGGCTGTTAAAAGGACCCGGGCTGCCAGCGGCTGGCTTGCAAGCCTCATGGCTTACTAAAGCTGGTTGCGGGGGCAGGATTTGAACCTACGACCTTTGGGTTATGAGCCCAACGAGCTACCAGACTGCTCCACCCCGCGACTGAAGCTGAGAGTATAGCACGTTTTTGCCACTCTGCTCAAATGCCAGCAGCCTCGAGTGACTGGATGAAGGTGGCTGCATCCTGAAAACCGATGACCCGCTTGTCCAGCAGCTCCTCCCCGCGCTCATCAAAGAAGATGGTGCCCGGCGGACCGAAGAGCTTGAAGCGCTTGAGAAGCTCACGATCGTCGGCGCTGTTTGCCGTGACATCGGCCTTCAGCAGCAGAGCCTTGCCAAGCCGTTGCTGGACCTGCGCATCGCTGAAGGTAAAGCGGTCCATCTCCTTGCAGGACTTGCACCAGTCGGCATAGAAATCGAGCATGACAGGCCGGCCGGCGCTCTTCAGCGCAGCGTCGAGCTCAGCCACGCTATGGATCTTCCGGAAGACCAGGCCCTGTCCTACCGGGCTCCCGCCCAGCGTAGCTGCGACCTGCCCGCTCGGCATACCGAAGACACCTCGCAACGGCTTGAGCGGATCCGTGCCGCCCGCAGCCGCCCCTACCCACTGCAAGAGGCCGAAGACCAGGGCCGCCAGGGCCGCCGTCTTCCCAAGCCAGGCACGCGGCCCCGCATGCGGATGCCAGCTCTTGAAAAGCCCCAGCGCAAGGGCCGTAGCCACCGCCAGCGCACCCATCATCAGCTGAGTCGCAGCATCCGGCAGCAGCGGCTGGACCGTCCATAAGGCCACGCCCAGCAGCAGCATGCCGAAGAAGTGCTTCACACCGTCCATCCAGGCGCCGGCGCGAGGCAGCAGGGAGCCTGCAGAGAGTCCCAGAAGCAACAGCGGCACGCTCATGCCGTTGGCCATGGCATAAAGCGCCGAGCCCCCCAGCACGACATCATGCGTCTTGCTGAGATACAGCAAGGCACTGGCCAAAACCCCAGTCACACAAGGGCTCACCAGCAGGGCTGACAGGGCGCCCATCATAAATACACCGAACAGACGCCCGCCCTGGAGCCGCTGCGACGCATCGTTCAGTCGGTTGGCAAAGCGGCTAGGTAGTTGCAGCTCATAGGCACCGAACATTGACAGGGCGAAGAGGCACAGCGCCAGGCCGAAGGAGCCCAGCACCCAGGGCGACTGGAAGTAGGCCGCCAGGCCCTCCCCCGCCAGACCGGCTGCAATTCCCAGGGAGGTATAGACGAGGGCCATCCCCTGCGAATAGGCCAGCGCCAGGGCGAAGCCACGACCACGCGACACCTGCTGCCCGCCCCCGACAATGATGGAGGCCAGGATCGGCACCATGGGCAGAACGCAGGGGGTCAACGAGAGCCCCACCCCGCCAATGAAGAACAGGCCCACGACGAGCCAGAAACGCCCAGACTGCAGGGCTGCCTCCAGCCCCCCCCCCGAATCCTTGCCAGCAGGACCTGCATCAGACTGGATCGCCTCCTTGCCAGGAGCGGCGGGGAACACGGACGATTTGGCCTCGGAAGACGACACTGAAATCGCCTCCCCGTCGCCGAAGCTGCCCAGCCCCTCACCTGGAGGCAGCAGCGTCGCCAGCCCCGCACCGCCGAAGCCCTTCAGTTGGACCTGGACAGGGCGCGTCATTGGTGGATAGCACAGTCCCTTGTCGGCACAGCCCTGCCCAGTGACCTTCAGCTCGAAGGCAGGGGGCGCGTGGGTTATGTCCAGCCGGATGCTCAGGCCATCGCGGTAGACTTCCACTTCCTTCTGGAAGGTCTCGTCGAACTTCTTCTTGCCGTCGGGCACCCGGGCCTGCAACTGCACGCCGTCCGCGACAAACTGGAATTGCTCGCGGTACATGTAATAACCCGGTGCGATGCTCACGCGCAGCTCGACACTCCTGTCGTCCAGAACCCGGACCGCCAGCTTGAAAGCCTGCTCGGGCTCGAGAAAATCATCGGCCAGCGCTTGAGTGGTACCCAGCAGGCTCAGCATCAGGAATAACGACGCGAGCCAAGGCCTGAGCCAGCCCGGGACCGCCTGCTTGATCATGTTCATGGTCAGTTCTCGTTGCGTCGTGCGCGCCCTGTCAGGTAGGCAGCGATGACGGCGCCGATTGGGAAGCGCGCAGCTTAGCGGTTGCGCCTGCACCCCGCCAGCAGGGATGCGATAGGCCACGGAATTGCAGGGCCGCCTTGCGCCCGCAAGGCGGGCGGGCACAAAAAAGGCCGGCATAAGCCGGCCTTATTGAACGCATGCAGCACTACTGCTGCAGCCAGGGCTTATTCAGCCTGGGCAGTAGCCTCGGCAGCCTCATCGGCGCGGTCCACCAGCTCGACGTAGGCCATCGGAGCGTTGTCGCCCACGCGGAAACCCATCTTCAGAATACGGGTGTAGCCGCCCGGACGGGTGGCGAACCGGGGGCCCAGCTCATTGAAGAGCTTGCTGACGATGTCGCGATCACGCAGGCGGTCGAACGCCAGGCGACGATTGGCCAGCGTGGGCTCCTTGGCCAAGGTGATCAGCGGCTCGACGACGCGGCGCAGTTCCTTGGCCTTGGGGACGGTGGTCTTGATGGCTTCGTGCTGCAGCAGCGAGACTGCCATGTTGCGCAGCATTGCCTTGCGGTGCTCGCTGGTGCGGTTCAGCTTGCGGAGGCCGTTACGATGACGCATGGTGCTTTCCTTTCCTACTATGTAATACCAGCAGCCGTATCAGGTACTGCCGGGGCACCGGGCGGGGCTTGTCAACACCCCACCCTTTCTTCAAAAACTCTTCGCCACTCTCCCTCTGCAAGGCTTCAGGGTCCGGCTTTGTCGGCCTTGGAAGCTTGCCCCGAAGGGGATGCACGTTACTGCGCAGGGCGGAGAACCTGTTCAGCGCTTGTCGAGACCTTGCGGCGGCCAGTTTTCCAGGCGAGCGCCCAGGGTCAGACCGCGCGAGGCCAGCACTTCCTTGATTTCGTTGAGCGACTTGCGACCCAGATTGGGGGTCTTGAGCAGCTCCGTCTCGGTGCGCTGGATCAGATCGCCGATGTAATAGATGTTCTCGGCCTTCAAGCAGTTGGCCGAACGCACCGTCAGCTCCAACTCGTCCACAGGACGCAGCAGGATCGGATCGAAGGTGCTGGAACGCTGGGCGGGCTGATCGAAGGCATCGACCAGGTCGGTACCCTGCAACTGGGCGAAAACCGCCAGCTGTTCAACCAGGATCTTGGCCGATGCGCGGATCGCTTCCTCAGGCGAGATGGCGCCGTTGGTTTCGATCTCCATCACCAGCTTGTCCAGGTCGGTACGCTGCTCCACGCGAGCATTCTCAACAGCGTAGCTGACACGCTTGACCGGCGAGAACGAGGCGTCCAGAACGATGCGACCGATGGACTTGGTCGGCTCGTCGCCGTAGCGGCGCATCGTGCCGGGCACATAGCCGCGGCCCTTCTCGACCTTGATCTGCATGTCCAGCTTGCCGCCTTGCGACAAGTGGGCGATGACATGCTCGGGGTTGATGATCTCGACGTCGTGCGGAGTCTGGATATCTGCAGCGGTAACGGGGCCTTCGCCCTCCTTGCGCAGCACCAAAGTCACTTCCTCACGGTTGTGCAGACGGAACACCACGCCCTTGAGGTTCAGCATGATGTGAACCACGTCTTCCTGCACGCCGTCGATGGCCGAGTACTCGTGCAGCACCCCAGCGATCGTCACTTCCGTCGGCGCATAACCCACCATCGAGGACAGCAACACACGGCGCAGGGCGTTGCCCAGGGTGTGGCCATAACCGCGTTCGAACGGTTCCAGGGTGACCTTGGCGCGATGACCGCCCAGGGGCTCCACATTGATGGATTTGGGTTTGAGCAGATTGGTTTGCATGAGGTCTTTCTTTCAATACCCTCGGTTCGTTACACCGATAAGGCTGAGGGACCAACCGGATCCTGCGACAACACAAGACCCGGACGAGGAAAAGCCGAGCAGGCCCAGGAAGGGCCGCTCGGCAAGCACGAAAGAATTAACGCGAGTACAACTCAACGATCAGCGATTCGTTGATTTCAGCGCCGAATTCATCGCGATCCGGGGTCTTCTTGAAGACACCTTCCATCTTGGAGGCATCGACCTGCACCCAAGCCGGCATGCCGATGGACTCGGCCAGCTTCAGGCTGTCCACGATACGCAGCTGCTTCTTGGCCTTTTCGCGCACTGCCACAACGTCACCGGCCTTCACCAGGTAGGAAGCGATATTCACCACCTCACCGTTGACGGTAATGCTCTTGTGCGAAACCAGCTGACGTGCCTCAGCGCGGGTCGAGCCGAAGCCCATGCGGTACACGACGTTGTCCAGGCGCGATTCCAGCAGGGTCAGCAGATTCACGCCGGTGGAGCCCTTGCGGCGCTCAGCTTCAGCGAAGTAGCGACGGAACTGACGCTCCAACACACCATACATGCGCTTGACCTTCTGCTTTTCACGCAGTTGCAGGCCGAAGTCGGAGGTGCGCTGACCGGAAGTGCGACCATGCTGGCCGGGCTTGGTGTCGAACTTGGCCTTGTCGCTGATGGCGCGGCGTGCGCTCTTCAGGAACAGGTCAGTACCTTCACGGCGGGAAAGTTTGGCCTTGGGGCCGAGATAACGTGCCACTTTGCGTGTCCTTGTTCAATCTGACGCAAGCTCCAAGCGGTGCCTGCGCGAGTCCGGCCCGTGTTTTTTTAGGCTCGAACGGTGGGCTTCATGAGCGCAAACCGAAGTTGCACTCAGCAAAACAGCCGGCGCGGCACTTTCGTGCCCGCCGGCGCGGGAAATGAGTCCGCGATTATCGCAGCAAAATCGCCTTAGATGCGACGACGCTTTTGCGGACGGCAGCCATTGTGCGGGACAGGCGTCACATCCGAGATGGAATTGATGCGGATGCCCAGCGCTGCCAGAGCGCGAACGGAAGACTCTCGACCCGGGCCGGGGCCCTTGATCTTGACGTCCAGGTTCTTGATGCCCTGCTCTTGAGCAGCGCGACCAGCCACTTCAGCCGCCACCTGGGCAGCGAAGGGGGTCGACTTGCGCGAGCCCTTGAAGCCCTGACCACCCGACGAAGCCCAGGACAGGGCGCCGCCTTGACGGTCGGTGATGGTGATGATGGTGTTGTTGAAAGAAGCGTGAACGTGGGCGATGCCGTCAGCCACGTTCTTGCGAACCTTCTTGCGAACGCGCTGGGCAGCCGAGTTGTTAGGTGCTTTTGCCATGGTGAGCTCTCTTCAGGGTTGCCGCAGGATCACTTCTTGCCGGTCGGCGCGGCCTTGCGCGGACCCTTGCGGGTGCGGGCATTGGTGCGCGTGCGCTGGCCGCGCATGGGCAGGCCACGGCGGTGACGGAAACCACGGTAGCAACCCAGGTCCATCAGACGCTTGATGTTGATCGACATCTCACGGCGCAGGTCGCCTTCGATGGTCAGCTTGCCCACTTCCTCACGGATCTTTTCCAGATCGGAGTCATTGAGGTCCTTGACCTTCTTGTCGAACGGAATACCGCAAGCGGTGCAGATCTTCTGCGCGGTCGTACGGCCAATGCCGTAGATCGAGGTCAGACCGATCTCCGTGTGCTTTTGCGGCGGAATGTTGATACCAGCAATACGTGCCATTTGCGTCCTCTAATTCGCTCGTGTCGTGCAGCAATCAGCCTTGGCGCTGCTTGTGGCGCGGATCGGTACAGATCACACGCACCACGCCCTTGCGACGGATGATCTTGCAATTGCGGCACATCTTCTTGACGGATGCCGAAACTTTCATGGTCTGCTCCTTGACCTAATCTATTCGCTCAAACAGCGCGTCCGGGGGACAAATTCGCTCACTTCGCCCGGAACACGATGCGAGCACGACTCAAATCGTACGGCGTCAGTTCCACGGTCACTTTGTCGCCAGGCAGGATGCGGATGTAGTGCATACGCATCTTGCCGGAGATGTGACCGAGAACGACGTGACCGTTCTCCAGCTTCACTCGAAACGTGGCATTGGGCAGGTTCTCGAGAATCTCACCCTGCATTTGAATGACGTCGTCTTTCGCCATGCCTCGTTGCCGCTTCAGTTGGTACGGTTGTTAATGGATTGGCTCCACCGAGTTGCGACTCAGTTGGCCTTGAAATTTGCCTTCTTCAGCAGCGACTCGTACTGCTGACTCATCACGTAAGACTGCACCTGGGCCCAGAAGTCCATCGTCACCACCACAATAATCAGCAGCGACGTGCCACCGAAATAGAAGGGAACGTTGTACTTCAGTGTCAGGAACTCAGGCAGCAAGCACACACCCGTGATGTAGATGGCGCCAGCCATGGTCAAACGCGAGAGGATCTTGTCGATGTGCTTCGCGGTCTGCTCACCAGGACGAATCCCAGGGATGAAGGCGCCGCTCTTCTTCAGGTTGTCTGCTGTCTCACGGCTGTTAAAAACCAGCGCCGTATAGAAGAAGCAGAAGAAGACAATCGCAGATGCGTAGAGCAGCACGTAGATCGGCTGACCCGGACGCAGCATGTCCGCGATGTCCTTCAACCAACGCATGCTGTCACCCGTTGCGAACCAGCTCACAAGCGTGGTCGGCAGCAGGATGATGGACGATGCGAAGATCGGCGGAATCACACCCGACATGTTCAACTTGAGCGGCAGGTGCGACGATTGACCACCGTACACCTTGTTGCCCACCTGGCGCTTGGCATAGTTCACCAAGATCTTGCGCTGACCACGTTCGACGAAGACCACCAGCCAAGTCACACCGATGACGATCGCCACCACCACAAGGCAGGAGAAGATCGACATGGCGCCGGTACGCACCAGTTCCAGCAGGCCACCGATGGCACCCGGCAAACCTGCAGCGATACCGCCGAAGATCAGGATCGAGATGCCATTGCCCAGGCCACGCTCGGTGATCTGCTCACCCAGCCACATCAGGAACATGGTGCCAGCCACCAAGCTGCTGACAGCGGTCAGGCGGAAGCCAAAACCGGGAGCCAGCACCAGACCAGGTGAACTTTCCAGCGCCAGCGCGATGCTGAGGCTCTGGAAGATCGCGAGGCCCAGCGTGCCATAGCGCGTGTACTGCGTGATCTTGCGACGACCGGCTTCGCCTTCCTTCTTCAGCGCTTCTAGACTCGGAACCACATAACCCATCAGTTGGATCACGATGGAGGCCGAGATGTAGGGCGTGATGCCCAGCGCGAAAACGGTAAAGCGCGACAGCGCACCGCCAGAGAACATGTTGAACAGGCTCAGGATGCCACCCTGCTGGCCCTTGAAGAACTGCTGCAACTGGACCGGGTCGATGCCGGGCACGGGGATGTGCGCCCCGATACGGTAGACGACCAGAGCCAGCAACAGGAACACAAGGCGGCGACGCAGGTCACCGAACTTGCCGCTCTTAGCCAGTTGATTCGGGTTGGTAGCCACTGTTGCCTGATCCTTGAGCTTTACTCAGCTGCGACGGAGCCGCCGGCGGCTTCGATCGCGGCCTTGGCGCCAGCCGTAGCACCCACGCCCTTCAGCGTGACCTTGCGGCTGATCTCACCCGACAGAATGACCTTGACGGCCTTCGTCAGCTCGGGCACCAGACCGACCGCCTTCAGCGTCAGCAGGTCGATTTCGTCGCCGGCCAGGCCTTGCAGATCGCTCAGGGTGATCTCGGCATTGAACGGCAGCGTCAGCGACTTGAAGCCACGCTTGGGCAGGCGACGATGCAGAGGCATCTGGCCGCCTTCGAAGCCGACCTTGTGGAAGCCGCCAGCACGCGACTTCTGGCCCTTGTGGCCACGGCCGCAAGTCTTGCCCAGACCGGAACCAATGCCACGGCCCACGCGACGCTTGGCGTGCTTGGCACCAGCGGCAGGCTTGATGGTGTTGAGTTGCATTTCTAGTCCTCAGTTCGCGCCGTGCTTACAGCACCTGCACGAGGTAGGCGATCTTGTTGATCATGCCGCGCACAGCAGGCGTGTCCTCAAGGACGCGGGTGCTGTTCATCTTGCGCAGGCCCAGACCGGTCACGGTGGCGCGGTGCGAGGCACGGCAGCCGATCGGGCTGCGCACGAGCTTGACCGTCAGAGTTTTCTTGTCAGACATCTGTCTCTCCAATCCTGGCGACTCAGTTGAAGATATCTTCAACGGTCTTGCCGCGCTTGGCAGCGACTTCAGCGGCCGTCGTCGAGCGCTTCAGGGCGTCCAGGGTGGCACGAACCATGTTGTAGGGGTTGGTCGAACCGTGGCTCTTGGTCACGATGTCGGTCACACCCATCACTTCGAAGACGGCGCGCATCGGGCCGCCGGCGATCACACCGGTACCGGCGGGAGCCGGAGCCATCATGACGCGCGAAGCACCGTGCTCACCCACCACGTTGTGGTGGATGGTGCCGTTACGCAGGTTCACTTTGACCATGTTGCGGCGAGCCGATTCCATGGCCTTCTGCACGGCAACCGGAACTTCCTTCGCCTTGCCCTTGCCCATGCCGATACGGCCATCACCGTCGCCGACCACGGTCAGCGCTGCGAACGACAGCGTACGGCCGCCCTTCACCACCTTGGTCACGCGGTTCACCGCGATCATCTTCTCGCGCAAACCGTCGTCACGACCTTCGTCCTGCACGCGGGGTTGAAACTTTGCCATGTTCATCAATCCTTTATGCGCTTAGAACTGCAGGCCGGCTTCGCGGGCAGCTTCGGCCAGGGCCTTGATACGGCCGTGGTAGGCGAAACCGGCGCGATCGAACGCCACCTTCTCGACGCCAGCAGCCTTGGCCTTCTCGGCGATGCGCTTGCCGATCAGCGTGGCAGCGGCCACATTGCCACCCTTGCCTTCGCCACCCAGCTGGGCGCGAACGTCCTTCTCGGCCGTCGAGGCGCTGGCCAGGACGCGAGTACCATCTTCGGAGATGACGCTGGCGTAGATGTGCAGGTTGGAGCGGAAAACCGTCAGGCGGGCGACGCGCTGCACTGCGATGCGGGCACGGGTCTGGCGCGAACGACGGATGCGCTGTTCTTTCTTGGTCAACATTGCGCGGCTCCTTACTTCTTCTTGGTCTCTTTGAGGGAGACCTTTTCATCGGCGTAGCGGATGCCCTTGCCCTTGTAGGGCTCGGGAGGACGGATGGCGCGCACTTCGGCGGCAATCTGACCCACCACTTGGCGATCGGCACCCTTGATCAGGATTTCGGTCTGGGTCGGGCATTCCACCTTGATCCCAGCCGGCATGTCCTTCACCACGGGGTGAGAGAAACCGATCTGCAGGTTGAGCTTCTGGCCTTGAGCCTGGGCGCGGTAACCCACGCCAACCAGGTTCAGCTTCTTCTCGAAGCCCTTGCTCACGCCGTTGACCATATTGGCCACCAGGGCGCGGAAGGTGCCGCTCATGGCGTCAGCTTCAGCAGAAGCGTCAGCCGGGCTGAAGCTCAGCTTGCCGCCTTCGTTCTTGATCGCGACCAGGGGGTTGGCTGCACGAACCAGCGTACCCAGGGCGCCCTTCACGCTGATCTGCTCAGCGGAGATCGTCACATCCACGCCTTGCGGGAGTGCGACCGGCATTTTTCCAACGCGGGACATTGTCTGTCTCTCCTTGCGCTTAGGCGACGTAGCAGAGCACTTCGCCGCCGATACCGGCTTGACGTGCCTTGCGGTCGGTCATCACACCCTTGGGGGTGGTGACGATCGCCACACCCAGGCCATTCATGACCTGCGGAATGTCGTGGCGGCCCTTGTAGATGCGCAGGCCGGGACGGCTCACGCGTTCGATGCGCTCGATCACCGGACGACCGGCGTAGTACTTCAGCGCGATCTCGAGCTCGGGACGGGCTGCATCGCCACGCACCGCGAAACCGTCGATATAGCCCTCGTCCTTGAGGACCTTGGCGATCGCAACCTTCAGCTTGCTGGAAGGCATCACGACGCTGGCCTTCTCAACGCTTTGGGCGTTGCGAATGCGAGTCAGCATATCGGCGATAGGATCACTCATGCTCATACGAAATCTCCTAAACCTGCCGATTACCAGCTTGCCTTGACGACACCGGGGATGTCGCCCTTGAAAGCCAGTTCACGAATCTTGTTACGGGCCAGACCGAACTTGCGGAAGGTGCCACGGGGACGGCCAGTCAGCTCGCAGCGATTGCGCAGACGAGTGGGGTTGGCATTGCGGGGCAGCTTCTGCAGCTCCAGGCGAGCGGCATAGCGCTCTTCATCGGACTTCTTGGAGTCGTCGATGATGGCCTTCAGTTCTGCATACTTCTTGGCGAACTTGGCGACCAGTTGTTCGCGCTTCAGCTCACGTTGCTTAATCGAGAGTTTTGCCACGGGTCACCTCAGTTCTTGAACGGGAACTTGAACGCGGCCAGCAGGGCCTTCGCTTCGTCGTCCGTCTTGGCAGTCGTCGTGATGCTGATGTTCAGACCACGCAGAGCATCCACCTTGTCGTACTCGATTTCGGGGAAGATGATCTGTTCTTTGACGCCGATGTTGTAGTTACCACGGCCGTCGAAGGAACGACCGGAGATACCACGGAAGTCGCGCACACGCGGCAGGGCGATGGTCACGAAGCGATCCAGGAATTCGTACATCTGGACGCCACGCAGGGTCACCATGCAGCCAATGGGCACGCCGTCACGAATCTTGAAGCCAGCAATGGCCTTCTTGGACTTGGTGACCACAGGCTTCTGACCGGCGATCTTGGTCAGGTCGCCCACGGCGTGGTCCATGACCTTCTTGTCCGCCACGGCTTCACTCACACCCATGTTCAGGGTGATCTTGGTGATGCGCGGCACTTCCATCACGGACTTGTAGCCGAACTTCTCGGTCAGGCCGGGAACGACTTTTTCGCGATAAAACGCTTGCAAACGAGCCATGTCGAACCTCTTAAGCCTTGATCTCTTCGCCGGTCGACTTGTAGACGCGCACCTTCTTGCCGTCGTCGAGCTGCTTGATGCCCACGCGATCGGCCTTGCCGGCAGCGGCGTTGAAAATCGCCACGTTGGATTGATGGATCGGCATCGTCTTATCGACCACGCCGCCGGTGGTGCCCTTCATGGGGTTGGGCTTGGCGTGCTTCTTCACGACGTTCACGCCTTCCACGATCAGGTGGTCAGCATCGACACGCGAAGCGACGACGCCCCGCTTGCCCTTGTCGCGGCCGGTCAGCACGATGACCTCGTCGCCCTTACGAATCTTGTTCATGGCAGTACCTTTGACTTGACGAGGCTTACAGCACCTCGGGCGCCAGCGACACGATCTTCATGAAGCGCTCGGTACGCAGCTCACGCGTGACCGGGCCAAAGATACGGGTGCCGATCGGCTCCAGCTTGGCGTTCAGCAGCACGGCGGCATTGCCGTCGAACTTCACCAGCGAACCGTCTTGGCGACGCACGCCCTTGGCGGTGCGCACGACCACAGCGCTATAGACCTCGCCCTTCTTGACGCGGCCTCGCGGAGCAGCTTCCTTGATGCTGACCTTGATGATGTCGCCAATGCCGGCATACCGACGCTTGGAACCACCAAGCACCTTGATGCACTGAACGGACTTGGCGCCAGTGTTGTCCGCGACATCCAGTCGCGATTGCATTTGAATCATGTCTGTCCCCAACTTTTCCCGCCTCGACCTGCTGCGACCATCGCAACAAATCAAACCGGTCAGTCTTGGGCCCGTAAGCCTTTAGCACTCACCAACACAGCTTGTGTGCCAGCCAGCGCCTTCAGCGGTTGAGGGCGGATCCGAGGCCGAGACGCACCGCATGATGCGCCCAACGTTCGGCGAAGCATTAGATTGTGCCAGTGAAGCAGAAGCAATGTCAAGCACCCACCGCACTGAAACTTGGACGCCCCCTCTAAACAGTAGGGCGCCCGGTTTTGATCTGCCATGGCAGCCTTGCGCTACCGTGGGAGATCAGGCCTTGAGCTGCGAGAGCATGGTGTCAGCGCCGCTGACTTCGAACTTGCCTGGCGCCTCGACATTGATCGTCTTCACGACACCATCGACCACGAGCATGCTGTAGCGCTGCGAACGCAGGCCCATGCCACGCGCCTGCAGATCCAGAGTCAGTCCGGTTGCGCGCGTGAAGTCAGCGCTGCCATCAGCAATGAAGCGCACCTTGCCAGCCGCGCCGAGCTCGCGAGCCCAGGCACCCATGACGAAGGCGTCATTGACGGAGACACACCAGATCTCATCGGCGCCAGCAGCCTTGAGTGCGTCCGCCTGCTGGATATAGCCAGGCGCATGCTGGGCCGAGCAGGTCGGCGTGAAGGCCCCCGGCAGCGCGAAGACGGCTATGGTCTTGCCCGCAGCGGCAGCGGCGGAATCAAAACCGTTCGGACCGATGGAGCAGCCATTGCCCTCCACTTCCACGTATTCCTGCACGGTGGCACTGGGCAGCTTGTCGCCGATCTTCAGCATGAGAGTCTCCTCAAAAGCAAAGCCCGGCGCAGGCGCGGCCGGGCAGAAAGTAAAAAACGGTCGGTCGCCAGTATCACCAGCGATCCGACCGTTTGCAGGGCCTGCGGCGCAAGACCCCAGGGATCCTGCGCCTTTGACCAAAGAGGCCTTAGACGGCTTCTGCCTTTTCGACCAGGCGGGTCACGACCCAGCTCTTGGTCTTGGACAGAGGACGGCCTTCGGCGATCTCGACCACATCACCCATCTTGTACTCGCCCTTTTCATCGTGGGCGTGGTACTTGCGGGAACGGGCCACGATCTTGCCGTAGAGCTCGTGCTTGGTGCGACGCTCAACCAGGACCGTGACGGTCTTGGCGCGCTTGTCGCTCACCACGCGACCCACCAGGGTGCGGGTGTTCTTTTCTTGAGCTTGCGTCATATCAGGCCCCCTTCTTCTTTTCGGCCAGCACGGTCTTGACGCGAGCGATGTCGCGACGGATCTTGCCCAGCTGAGTGGTGTTGCTCAGCTGTTGGGTGGCCTTTTGCATGCGCAGGCCGAAGTGGGCCTTGAGCAGATCGGTCACTTCCTTTTCCAGGGCAGCGACATCCTTGCCACGCAGTTCAGATGCTTTCATGGTGATCTCTCCAATCAGAGGCCGACCTGGCGCGCCACGAAGGTGCAACGCAGGGGCAGCTTTGCAGCAGCCAGCGTGAACGCTTCGCGAGCCAGGGCTTCCGGCACACCGTTGATCTCGTAGAGCACCTTGCCGGGCTGGATTTCAGCGACGTAGTACTCCGGATTGCCCTTACCGTTACCCATACGGACTTCGGCGGGCTTCTGGGAGATGGGCTTGTCCGGGAAGATGCGGATGAAGATACGACCACCGCGCTTGATATGGCGCGAGATTGCACGACGAGCCGCTTCGATCTGGCGAGCCGTCAGACGGCCGCGCTCAGTGGCCTTCAGGCCGAAGTCACCGAACGACACATTGGCGCCGCGAGTGGCCACGCCAGTGTTACGACCCTTCTGCTCTTTGCGGAATTTGCGACGAGCGGGTTGCAGCATGTTTATTCTCCTTTGGCCTCGCCAGCTGCGGGGGCCTTGCGGACCACGCGCTTAGCGCCGGGCTTGTCGCCACCGTCGGCGGGCTTGTCAGCGCCGGGACGGCCACGGCCACCCGGAGCGCCCGGACGGGCGTTGCGACGCGGACGACGATCATCTTCAGCGCCAGGGGGCGTGTTGATCACGGGAGCCTCGCCATTGGCCAGGCGGTCACCGCGGTACACCCACACCTTCACACCGATGACGCCATAGGTCGTCTTGGCCTCGGAGAAGCCATAGTCGATGTCGGCCTTCAGGGTATGCAGAGGCACGCGGCCTTCGCGATACCACTCGGTACGAGCGATTTCGATGCCGTTCAGACGGCCGGCGGACATGATCTTGATGCCCTGGGCGCCCAGACGCATTGCGTTCTGCATCGCACGCTTCATGGCGCGACGGAACATGATGCGCTTTTCCAGCTGCTGGGTGATCGAGTCGGCGATCAGCTGAGCATCGATTTCGGGCTTGCGCACTTCTTCGATGTTCACGGCCACCGGCACGCCCAGACGCTTGGTCAGTTCGGCCTTCAGGTTTTCGATGTCCTCGCCCTTCTTGCCGATCACCACGCCCGGACGAGCCGAGAAAATGGTGATGCGGGCGTTCTTCGCGGGACGCTCGATCAGGATGCGCGACACGGCGGCATTCTTCAGGCGCTGCTTCAGGTATTCACGAACTTGCAGATCTTCGGCCAGCATCGTGGCGAAGTTCTGGTTGTTCGCATACCAGCGCGAAGCCCAGTTACGGGTGACAGGCAGGCGGAAGCCGGTCGGATGGATTTTCTGTCCCATAGTCTTCCTCTTGGCCTCAGTTACCGACCGACACGAAGATGTGGCAGGTGGGCTTGCTGATGCGGTTGCCGCGGCCCTTGGCGCGAGCCGAGAAGCGCTTCAGCGTGGTGCCTTGCTCCACATAGATCGAGGTGACCTTCAGCTCATCAATGTCAGCGCCGTCATTGTGCTCGGCGTTGGCGATGGCACTTTCCAGCGCCTTCTTGATGATGAGTGCCGCCTTCTTCTGGGTGAATTCCAGGATGTTGAGCGCCTGGTCCACCTTCTTGCCGCGGATCAGGTCCGCCACCAGACGGCCCTTGTCGGCCGACAGGCGGACACCGCGAACGATTGCACGGGTTTCCATCGTCTCAATCCTTATTTCTTGGCCTTCTTGTCACCAGGGTGACCCTTGAAGGTGCGGGTCAGCGCGAACTCACCCAGCTTGTGACCGACCATCTGGTCCGACACATAGACCGGCACGTGCTGCTTGCCGTTGTGCACCGCGATCGTCAGACCGATGAATTCGGGCAGGATCGTCGAGCGGCGCGACCAGGTCTTGATGGGCTTCTTGTCCTTGTTGGCCACAGCCTTGTCGACTTTGGCCAGCAGGTGATGGTCCACGAACGGACCCTTCTTGAGGGAACGAGCCATGTTGGTCTACCCCTTACTTCTTGCGACGCGAAACGATGAACGTCTGCGTGCGCTTGTTGTTACGAGTGCGGTAGCCCTTGGTGAGGGTGTTCCACGGCGACACAGGCGCCTGGCCTTCACCGGTACGGCCTTCACCACCACCGTGCGGGTGATCAACCGGGTTCATGGCGGTACCACGGACGGTCGGGCGGATGCCCTTCCAGCGGATGGCGCCGGCCTTGCCGTATTGACGCAGGCTGTGCTCTTCGTTGCTCACTTCACCGATGGTGGCGCGGCAGTCGATGTGGACACGACGGACTTCACCCGAACGCAGGCGGATCTGGGCGTAGACACCGTCACGAGCCATCAGCACGGCGGAAGCACCGGCGGAACGTGCGATCTGGGCGCCCTTGCCCGGCAGCATTTCCACGCAGTGGATCGTCGAA
The DNA here is from genome assembly GCF_014174515.1 of Mitsuaria sp. WAJ17. Lineage (GTDB taxonomy): Bacteria > Pseudomonadota > Gammaproteobacteria > Burkholderiales > Burkholderiaceae_C > Roseateles_B. The sequence goes on along the minus strand of NZ_JACJUG010000008.1, from coordinate 90,777 downwards.
CCCACGGGGATGTTGCGGATGGGCAGGGTGTTGCCAGCCTTGATCGGAGCTTCAGCGCCGCTCAGGATGGTCGAACCGACTTCCAGGCCACGCGGAGCGATGATGTAGCGACGCTCGCCGTCGGCATAGCACACCAGAGCGATGTGGGCCGTACGGTTGGGGTCGTACTCGATGCGCTCAACCTTGGCCGGGATCGCGTCCTTATTGCGGCGGAAGTCCACCACACGGTAGTGGTGCTTGTGACCACCGCCCTTGTGGCGCATCGTGATGTGACCGTTGTTGTTACGGCCAGACTTTTGCTTTTGCGGCTCCAGCAGCGAAGCTTCGGGAGCGCCCTTGTGCAGGTGCTTATGCACCACCTTCACCACGGCACGGCGGCCAGGCGAGGTCGGCTTGACTTTAACGACGGCCATTACGCAGCCTCCCCGGAGAAGTTGAGCTCTTGGCCAGCCTTCAGGGACACATACGCCTTCTTGACGTGGTCGCGACGGCCGACACGGCCGCCAAAGCGCTTGACCTTGCCCTTGGTGTTCACCACGCTCACCGATTCGACTTCAACCTTGAACATCAGTTCAACGGCAGCCTTGATCTCGGGCTTGGTGGCGTCACGCAGGACCTTGAACAACACTTGGTTGTGCTTCTCGGCAACCAGGGTGGCCTTTTCGGACACGATGGGAGCCAGCAGCACCTGGGCCAGACGGCCTTCTGCAAACTTCGGGGCGCTCATGCCAGCATCTCCTTGAGTTGCTCCATTGCGGCCTTGGTCACCAGCACCTTCTTGTAGAAGACCAGCGACAGGGGATCGGCGTAACGGGGCTCGACGACCAGCACGTTGGCCAGGTTGCGCGAAGCCAGCGCCAGATTGTCATCCACCTGATCAGCGATCAGCATCACGGATTCCAGACCCATGGCCTTGAACTTGGCAGCCAGCAGCTTGGTCTTGGGGGCTTCGACAGAGATCGAGTCCACCACGGCCAGACGGCCTTCGCGGGCCAGCTGAGAGAGGATGGCGGCCATACCGGCGCGATACATCTTCTTGTTCAGCTTGTGCGAGAAGTTTTCTTCCGGCAGGTTCGGGAAGATGCGACCACCCCCACGCCACAGAGGCGAGGAAGTCATACCGGCGCGAGCGCGGCCGGTGCCCTTCTGGCGGAAAGGCTTCTTGGTCGAGTGCTTGACCTGTTCGCGGTCCTTTTGAGCGCGGGTGCCTTGGCGGGCATTGGCCTGGAAGGCCACGACCACCTGGTGCACCAGGGCTTCGTTGTATTCGCGAGCGAAGACGGTGTCAGGCGCGTCCACCTTGGAGGTGGCCTGACCCTGCTCGTTCAGAAGCTCGAGCTGCATCAGTTGGCCTCCTTCTTGACCTTGACCTTGACAGCGGGACGCACGACCACGTGGCCGTTCTTGGCGCCCGGCACGGCACCCTTGACCAGCAGCAGCTGACGAGCTTCGTCAACGCGCACGATGTCGAGGTTCTGGGTGGTCACGGTCTCGTCGCCCATGTGGCCGGACATCTTCTTGCCCGGGAACACGCGACCCGGATCCTGCGCCATCGAGATGGAGCCCGGGACATTGTGCGAACGGCTGTTACCGTGGGAAGCGCGCTGCGAACCGAAGTTGTGGCGCTTGATGGTGCCGGCGAAGCCCTTACCAATCGAAGTGCCCTGCACATCGACCTTCTGGCCGGCGGCAAACAGGGTCACGGGCACCTGAGCGCCAGCCTTGTATTCGGCGGCGACGTCAGCTGCGACGCGAAATTCCTTGAGGATTTCACCGGCTTCCACACCCGCCTTGGCGAGGTGGCCGGCTTCCGGCTTGGTCACGCGAGAGGCCTTGCGTGCACCGAACGCCACTTGGATGGCGCTGTAGCCGTCAGTCTCTTCGGTCTTGACCTGGGTCACGCGGTTGTTGGACACGTCCAGCACGGTCACGGGAATGGCGTCGCCATCGTCCGTGAAGATGCGCATCATGCCCACCTTGCGGCCCAGCAATCCGAGACGATTGCTAAGACTCATGTTTTTTCTCCAGCCCCTTTTGCCGCCAGGCCAAAGCCCCGCAGCTCCAAGAGCCATTTACACACACCCGACAACGATTGGTCGGGCTGACCAAACACCGCTTGGAACTCATCCCTCGGGCCGGTAAAGGCGCCCCAAGGCACGCATCCAGGCGATGCACTAAAGCCGCACTGGCGTAAACCAGCGCGGAAAAGTCTGCGAGTATAGCGTCAACCCTGAGCGGGCCGCAAGCGGCGTCACATCAGGGTCAAGAAAAAAGGGCAACCTGGAGGTTGCCCTTCTCACGCTTGGGAGGCGGAATGGCCTCAAGGACCACTCACACCAGGCCGCATTACTGCAGCTTGATTTCCACGTCCACGCCAGCCGGCAGATCCAGCTTCATCAGGGCGTCAACCGTCTTGTCGGTCGGGTCGACGATGTCCATCAGACGCTGGTGGGTGCGGATTTCGAACTGGTCGCGCGAGGTCTTGTTGACGTGCGGCGAACGCAGGATGTCGAAACGCTCCAGGCGGGTCGGCAGGGGCACAGGACCCTTGACGATGGCACCGGTACGCTTGGCGGTGTCCACGATTTCCAGAGCCGACTGATCGATCAGCTTGTAATCGAAGGCCTTCAGGCGGATGCGGATCTTTTGCTTTTGCATGACTGTTCCTTCAAAGAGCATGCGGCGGTGACGCCGCGTAAATGGTGATGACAGGCGGCCCATAGGGCCGCCCGAGAGTCACGCAGGAATTACTCGATGATGGTGGCAACCACGCCCGAGCCGACGGTACGGCCACCTTCGCGGATAGCGAAACGCAGACCTTCTTCCATGGCGATCGGAGCGATCAGCTTCACGGTGATGCCGACGTTGTCGCCGGGCATGACCATTTCCTTGTCCTTCGGCAGCTCCACGGCACCGGTCACGTCCGTGGTACGGAAGTAGAACTGGGGACGGTAGTTGTTGAAGAACGGGGTGTGACGGCCGCCCTCTTCCTTGCTCAGAACATAGATCTCAGCAGTGAAGTGGGTGTGCGGCTTGATGGTGCCGGGCTTGGCCAGCACTTGGCCGCGCTCGACGTCTTCACGCTTGGTGCCGCGCAGCAGGATACCGACGTTGTCGCCAGCCTGACCTTGGTCCAGCAGCTTGCGGAACATTTCCACGCCGGTCACGGTGGTCTTTTGCAGATCACGGATACCGACGATTTCGATTTCCTCGCCGACCTTGATGATGCCGCGCTCGACGCGACCGGTCACCACGGTGCCACGGCCAGAAATCGAGAACACGTCTTCCACCGGCAGCAGGAAGGCGCCGTCCACGGCACGCTCAGGCTGGGGGATGTAGCTGTCCAGAGCGTCAGCCAGGCGCATGATGGCCTGCTCGCCCAGATCGCCCGTGTCGCCTTCCAGCGCCAGCTTGGCCGAACCCTTCACGATCGGGGTGTCGTCGCCGGGGAAGTCGTACTTGCTCAGCAGCTCGCGGACTTCCATTTCCACCAGCTCCAGCAGCTCGGCGTCGTCCACCATGTCGCACTTGTTCAGGAAGACGATGATGTACTTCACACCGACCTGACGCGCCAGCAGGATGTGCTCGCGGGTCTGGGGCATCGGGCCGTCAGCGGCCGAGCACACCAGGATCGCACCGTCCATCTGGGCGGCACCGGTGATCATGTTCTTCACATAGTCAGCGTGGCCCGGGCAGTCCACGTGAGCATAGTGGCGATTGGCGGTCTCGTACTCAACGTGCGCGGTGTTGATCGTGATGCCGCGAGCCTTTTCTTCGGGCGCAGCGTCGATCTGGTCATAGGCCTTGGCCTCGCCACCGAACTTCTTCGACAGCACCGTTGCGATAGCAGCCGTCAGCGTGGTCTTGCCATGGTCAACGTGACCAATCGTGCCCACGTTTACGTGCGGCTTGGTACGTTCAAACTTACCTTTTGCCATTTCAATTCTCCAAAAAGAGCATTCATCCAGTCTGATGGTTTAGCGTTTCCGCCGAGGCCTTGATCCCTGCCGGCTGGCAAGCAGGAGACTCTCGACGAAGACGATTCATGCCCCAACCACCTGGCCACGAGACGGACGCCCGAAGGGCCGTCCTCCGCATGGAGCCCGAGGATCCGGCTTCGCCGGTCCTACGAGCTCGCCCCCTTGAGGGGGCCGCCGCAGGCGGTAGGGGATGGTCTTTACTTGGCGCGAGCGGTAATGATCGCGTCAGCCACGTTCTTCGGAGCTTCGCTGTAGTGCTTGAACTCCATGGTGTACGTGGCGCGGCCTTGCGACATCGAACGCAGGGTGGTCGAGTAGCCGAACATTTCAGACAGAGGAACCTCTGCCTTGATGATCTTGCCGCCACCAACCATGTCGTCCATGCCCTGAACCATGCCGCGACGGCTGGAAAGATCGCCCATCACCGAGCCTGCGTAGTCTTCCGGCGTTTCCACTTCCACGGCCATCATGGGCTCGAGGATCACAGGGCTGGCCTTGCGGCAAGCATCCTTGAAGCCCATCGAAGCAGCCATCTTGAAGGCGTTTTCGTTCGAGTCCACATCGTGGTAGGAACCGAAGGTCAGGGTGACCTTGACGTCCACCACGGGGTAGCCGGCCAGCACGCCGTTCGGCAGGGTGTCGATGATGCCCTTTTCCACCGCGGGGATGTACTCGCGAGGCACCACGCCGCCCTTGATGGCGTCGACGAACTCGAAGCCCTTGCCGGCTTCTTGCGGCTCGACCGTCAGCACGACGTGACCGTACTGACCCTTACCACCCGACTGGCGAACGAACTTGCCTTCGACGTCGGTGGCGGTCTTGCGGATGGTTTCGCGGTAGGCCACTTGCGGCTTGCCCACGTTGGCTTCCACGCCGAACTCGCGCTTCATGCGGTCGACAATGATTTCCAGGTGGAGCTCGCCCATGCCGGAAATGATGGTCTGACCGGACTCTTCGTCGGTACGCAGACGGAACGAGGGATCTTCCGCTGCCAGACGGCCCAGAGCCAGGCCCATCTTCTCCTGGTCAGCCTTGGTCTTGGGTTCCACGGCCTGCGAGATCACAGGCTCAGGGAAGACCATCTTTTCCAGAGTGATCACGGATTCCGGGTCGCACAGCGTTTCGCCGGTGGTGACGTCCTTCAGACCCACGCAGGCAGCGATGTCACCGGCCAGAATTTCCTTGATTTCTTCACGCTGGTTGGCGTGCATCTGCAGGATACGGCCGATACGCTCCTTCTTGCCACGGATCGGGTTGTACACGGTAGCGCCGGATTGCAGCACACCCGAGTACACGCGAACGAAGGTCAGCTGACCGACGTACGGGTCGGTCATCAGCTTGAAGGCCAGGGCCGCGAACTTCTCGCTGTCGTCAGCCTTGCGGGTGGCCGGCTGCTCGTCTTCGTCGGTGCCGGTCACCGGGGGGATATCCACCGGGGAGGGCAGGAAGTCGATCACGGCATCCAGCATGCGCTGCACACCCTTGTTCTTGAAGGCGGTGCCGCAGAGCATCGGCTGGATTTCGGTGGAAATCGTGCGGGTGCGCAGGGCGAGCTTGATCTCCTCCTCGGACAGGTCACCCGTCTCGAGGTACTTGTTCATCAGCTCTTCGGTGGCCTCGGCGGCAGCCTCGACCATCTTCTCGCGCCACTCTTGAGCAACGGAGACCAGATCAGCCGGGATCTCTTCGTAGCTGAACTTCATGCCTTGGGAAGCTTCGTCCCAAATGATGGCCTTCATCTTCAGCAGGTCCACGACGCCCTTGAAGTTGTCTTCAGCGCCGATGGGGATCACGATGGGCACAGGGTTGGCCTTAAGGCGCGTCTTCATCTGGTCGACGACCTTGAAGAAGTTGGCACCGGTACGGTCCATCTTGTTCACGAAGGCCAGACGCGGCACCTTGTACTTGTTGGCCTGGCGCCAGACGGTTTCCGACTGGGGCTGCACGCCGCCCACGGCGCAATAGACCATGCAGGCACCGTCCAGCACGCGCATGGAACGCTCCACCTCAATGGTGAAGTCCACGTGCCCCGGGGTGTCGATGATGTTGAAGCGGTGCTCCGGGTAGGACATGTCCATGCCCTTCCAGAAGCAGGTGGTTGCAGCGGAAGTGATCGTGATGCCACGCTCCTGCTCCTGCTCCATCCAGTCCATGGTGGCGGCGCCATCATGCACTTCACCGATCTTGTGGTTCACACCGGTGTAGTACAGGATGCGCTCGGTCGTCGTGGTCTTGCCGGCATCGATGTGCGCCGAAATACCGATATTGCGGTAGCGCTCGATGGGGGTCTTGCGGGCCATGATCTTGCTCCAGATGCAGTGAGCCGCCAGCGGGTCAGTAGAAACCCGAGGCGGCCAGAAAAGTCGTGTTTAGAAGCGGAAGTGCGAGAACGCCTTGTTGGCATCAGCCATACGGTGGACTTCGTCACGCTTCTTCATGGCGCCGCCGCGGCCTTCCGAGGCCTCCAGCAGTTCGTTGGCCAGGCGTTGAGCCATGGACTTCTCGCCACGCTTGCGGGCCGATTCCTTCAGCCAGCGCATGGCCAGAGCCATCCGGCGGACGGGACGAACTTCCACGGGAACTTGGTAGTTCGCACCGCCAACACGGCGGGACTTCACTTCGACCATGGGCTTCACGTTGTTCAAGGCGATCATGAACACTTCCAGCGGATCCTTGCCGGCCTTCTTCTCGACTTGCTCGAGGGCGCCGTAGATGATGCGCTCGGCGACAGCCTTCTTGCCCGATTCCATGATGACGTTCATGAACTTGGACAGATCAACGCTACCGAACTTGGGATCAGGCAGGATCTCGCGCTTGGGTACTTCGCGACGACGTGGCATGGGTATTTCCTTCTTCGCTTCAGTTGGTCTGGCAATGGCTTGCTGCCATTTGCCGCAACCGGGGATGACCACGCATTCGGGACATCCACTTACTCGGCCGCTGTGCCCTCGACGGGGTCATGCGCTCCGCAAAAACATCCGACCAGAGCCTGAAGGCCGGTCGTGACAACTCAATTAGGCCTTCTTCGGGCGCTTGGCACCGTACTTGGAGCGGGACTGCTTGCGATCCTTGACGCCTTGCAGGTCCAGCGAACCGCGGACGATGTGGTAACGAACACCCGGCAGATCCTTCACACGGCCGCCGCGCACCAGCACGACGCTGTGCTCTTGAAGGTTGTGGCCTTCACCGCCGATGTAGGAAATCACCTCGAAGCCGTTGGTCAGACGCACCTTGGCGACCTTACGCAGAGCGGAGTTCGGCTTCTTGGGGGTCGTGGTGTACACGCGGGTGCACACGCCACGACGCTGAGGGCATGCCTGCATGGCAGGCGACTTGGACTTCGTGACCTCGGTCTCACGACCTTGGCGCACGAGCTGGTTGATGGTTGGCATAAGTAACTTGTTCCCGTTTGAAGTCACAGACCTCTAGCGGCCCGGCGCGCTTTACCACCTGGCAAAACACCGCTCGAAACCCTGTCAGATATGCTTCTGAAGGAAGCACAAAAGCGCGCAACGCCTAAGCGCCGCACGCTGAATTCAAGCTGCCTGCACCTCTATGGGCGCAGCTAGACCAACTAGAGAGCCCTCGATTGTATGCCAGCGGCCGTCTTTTGCACAAGCGGCCCCGCCCGCAAAGCCGATGGGCAGGGGCTTTGCTGGGAAAATGAGCCGCCCTAGGTCATCCGCTGGCTCGCCTTGGGACGGAAACCTGGGCCTGTTCAGGACAGGAGTCGGCCGATTCGCCAGCCAGGGCCCGTACCGACTGCAGTCACTCTGCCCCGACGCCCTTCGCTCAACCGTGATGCCCATCTTGCCCTTGACTCCCTCCACAGACTCTACGATCGCCGGCCAGGGCCGCGCCGAAGCCACTCAAGGCGTGCTTGCCGCCCAGGTGCCACGCCTGGTGCTTGACACCCAGGTGGTCATGGAGTGGCTGGTGTTCCGGGACGCCGGCATCCGCGCGCTGGTCGAACCCATCGAGGCCGGCCACTGGGTCTGGATCGGCAGCGTGGCCATGCGGGATGAACTGCTGCATGTGCTGTCGCGGGGCGTGGCCGCGCGCTGGAGTCCGGATCCAGCCGGCATCGCGGCCGTGTTCGCGCGCCTGTGCCAAATGCCCGAGCCTCATGCGGAGGAGGCCCCCCTGCCCCTTCTCAGATGCCGGGATAAGGATGATCAGAAGTTCATCGACCTGGCGCTGGCCCAGAAGGTCGATGCCCTGATCAGCCGGGACAGCGATGTGCTGGCCCTGGCCAAGCGTGCCCGCAAGCAGGGGCTGGCCATCTTGAGGCCTGAACAGTGGCTGGAGCTGAATCGGCGCGCCCCCACCCCCGGCGCAGCTTCGTAAGCCGCCCGCCAACGCCCCTTCCGGACAAAATAGGTTCTTCACGGATTCCGAGAAGCACTGCCCGGATCGAGATCGCCTCGGTTGCGGAGCAAGCGCCTGTGGGCCTGCTTGACGACGCGTCGGGCCGGCTTGTCGTGGCGAAGCTCATTGGCCGCATCGACGCGCACGCGCGAGACCACCTCTCGGCCTCACGTGGCCACGACGTGGAACAGGTCATAGACGATACGGGCGCGCGTGCAGAAGTGACGCACCTCCAAATCGAAGGCGCTGTTCATGCCGGTGGCCACGGTCTGGATGCGTGCGCAGCCCTGCCGCCCCAGCGTCTGGAAGAACGGCCTCACCGCCGCTCGGCTGCGCCCCTGGGCCGCATGCAGAACGCGCCCGCTGTTCGGCATCCAAGATGACGCTGGCATAGCGGTGGCCCTTGAACAGCGCGAACTCGTCCATGATCAACTGCGTGGGCTGCGCGGGCGGCAACGCCTGCACGATAGCCTGCAGGCGCCGGTGATCCAGCTCCCTTACGGTGGACCAGTGCAAGCCGAACATCTCGACCACGCACTTCAGCGGCATGTGGCTGCAGCAATCTGCCACCGTCTGAGCCATGCGCCGGCTCTTCCTGCAATGTCGATCCAGCCATCTCGCATGCCGAAGGCACTGCCCGCAGCGCGGGCACGCCAGGCGCAGTAATTCCACCGCCAGCAGGAACTTGAGTCCCAGCATCGGCAGGTCGCGAATGCAGCGGCCCACTCGCTCGTGAACGGCACTCACCGGCTCGCAGCAACGACCACATCGAGGCACGACGCCTGCTGACGGAATCAACTCGAAACGAACGTGATCCTCGCCGACTAGGGCGTCAGCAACGCTGACGCCCTCCCAGAACGGACTCCAGGCAGCATCCTTGCCCATGGGGCGATGCGCTCGGATTTGATGATTGGTCGCACAAACATCATCTCTGAGAAGTCACCGCTCTTCCATTTGGGGCATACCTTCCGGCACCCCGGAGTTCTGTGAAGAACCACAAAAAAGCCGCCGCCCCTTGCGGGTGCGGCGGCTTGTCGGGGCGCAGGCCGGCTTGCACCGGCCCTCGCGTTCAGCCTTACTCGGCGGAACCTTCGCCAGCCGGCTCGTCCAGAGCAGCCAGTTGCACGGCAGCCATTTCCTCGGCTTCTTGCATGGCGATGGCACGGCGCTCGGCGTCGTCCATTTCCTCCTTGGCTCGGCGGGCCTGGTGGAAGGCCATGCCGGTACCGGCGGGGATCAGGCGACCCACGATCACGTTCTCCTTCAGACCACGCAGCTCGTCGCGCTTGCCCATGATGGCAGCCTCGGTCAGCACGCGGGTCGTTTCCTGGAAGGAAGCAGCCGAGATGAAGGAGTCGGTCGACAGCGAGGCCTTCGTGATGCCCAGCAGCACGTCGGCGTGCGTGGCGATCAGCTTGCCCTCGCCGCGCAGGCGGTCGTTGGTGTCCAGCAGCTCAGAGCGCTCGACCTGCTCGCCGATGATGTAGGTCGAGTCACCCGGGTTGACGATCTGCACGCGGCGCAGCATCTGGCGAACGATCACCTCGATGTGCTTGTCGTTGATCTTCACGCCCTGCAGGCGGTAGACGTCCTGCACTTCATCGACGATGTAGCGAGCCAGTTCCTCGATGCCCAGCAGGCGCAGGATGTCCTGCGGATCGGCCGGGCCATCGACGATGCCTTCACCCTTGTTGACCACCTGGCCTTCGTGCACCAGGATGTTCTTTTCCTTGGGCACGAGTTCTTCCCAGACCTTGCCGTCCGGATCGGTGATCTGCAGACGAACCTTGCCCTTGGTTTCCTTGCCGAAGGAGACGGTACCGGTCTGCTCGGCCAGCACGCCCTTGTCCTTGGGCGAGCGAGCTTCGAACAGTTCTGCCACACGAGGCAGACCGCCGGTAATGTCTCGGGTCTTCTGACCTTCGACCGGGATACGGGCCAGCACTTCACCGGGAGCCAGATCCTGACCATCGCGGATCTGGATCAGCGCGCCGACCTGGAAGCCGATCGTCACCGAGTGGTCGGTGCCGGGGATCTTCACTTCCTGGCCATTGGCATCCAGCAGCTTGACCTGCGGACGCACCACCTTGGCGGCGCCACGGCGCTTCGGATCGATCACCACCAGGGTGGACAGACCGGTCACTTCGTCGACCTGCTTGGCCACGGTGACGCCTTCCTCGACGTTCTCGAACTTCGCCTGACCGGCAAATTCCGTGATGATCGGGCGGGTCAGCGGGTCCCAGTTCGCCAGCACCGTGCCTGCTTTGAGGGTCTGGTCGGCCTTGACGTTCAGGGTCGCGCCGTAAGGCACCTTGTGACGCTCGCGCTCGCGGCCGTGCTGGTCGGCGATGATGATTTCACCGGAACGGGAAATCACCACCAGTTCGCCCTTGCCATTCGTGACGTAGCGCATCGTGGCATTGAAGCCGATGATGCCGTCCGACTTGGCTTCCACGCTCGAAGCGACGGCAGCACGCGATGCAGCACCACCGATGTGGAAGGTACGCATGGTCAGCTGGGTACCCGGCTCACCGATGGACTGCGCTGCGATCACGCCCACGGCCTCGCCGGTGTTGACCAGGCCGCCACGGCCGAGGTCGCGGCCATAGCACTTGGCGCACAGACCGAAACGGGTGCCGCAGGTCAGCGGAGTGCGAACCTTGATCTCGTCCACGCCGGCTTGTTCCAGCACGTCCAGCGTGTCTTCGTCCAGCATGTTGCCGGCGGTCAACAGCACGCCCTGCGTCTCCGGATGCACGACATCGATGGCAGCCACGCGGCCCAGCACGCGGTCGCGCAGGGACTCGATGACTTCACCACCCTCGACCAGCGCACGCATGTTGATGCCGTTGTCGGTGCCGCAATCGTCCTCGACCACCACCAGATCCTGGGTCACGTCGACCAGACGACGAGTCAGGTAGCCCGAGTTCGCGGTCTTCAGTGCCGTATCCGCCAGACCCTTACGGGCGCCGTGGGTGGAAATGAAGTACTGCAGAACGTTCAGGCCTTCGCGGAAGTTCGCGGTGATGGGCGTCTCGATGATGGAGCCGTCCGGCTTGGCCATCAGCCCCCGCATGCCGGCGAGCTGGCGGATCTGGGCCGCGCTACCGCGGGCACCGGAGTCAGCCATCATGTAGATGGAGTTGAAGGACTCCTGATCCACTTCCTTGCCGTTGCGGTCGATGGTCTTCTGCTTGGACAGCTGCGACATCATGACCTTACCGACTTCGTCACCGGTCTTGCCCCAGATGTCCACCACCTTGTTGTAGCGCTCACCAGCGGTCACCAAGCCCGAGACGTACTGCTGCTCGATTTCCTTGACTTCCTTCTCGGCGCGCTCGATCAGCTCGTACTTCTGCTTGGGGACCAGCATGTCGTCGATGGCGATCGAGATGCCGGCGCGCGTGGCCAGACGGAAGCCGGACTGCAGCAGCTTGTCAGCCAGCACCACGGTTTCCTTCAGGCCGCACTTGCGGAAGGAGGTGTTGATCAGGCGCGAGATTTCCTTCTTCTTCAGCGCCTTGTTGATGTTCGAGAATGGCAGGCCCTTGGGCAGGATCTCGGACAGCAGGGCGCGGCCGACGGTCGTGTCCACCAGCTTGGTCTCGGGGATCCACTCGCCCGTGTCCTTGTCCTTGGTGTACTCGGTCAGGCGCACGCTGATCTTGGCGGTGATTTCCACCACGCCGTTTTCCAGCGCACGTAGCATCTCCGACACGTCGGAGAAGACCATGCCTTCGCCCTTCCCGTTGATGCGATCGCGGGTGGCGTAGTACAGGCCCAGCACCACGTCTTGAGACGGGACGATGGAGGGCTCGCCGGAGGCCGGGAACAGCACGTTGTTGGAGGCCAGCATCAGGGTGCGGGCTTCCATCTGCGCTTCGATGGACAGGGGCACGTGGACGGCCATCTGGTCACCGTCGAAGTCGGCGTTGAAGGCCGCGCAGACCAGGGGGTGCAGTTGAATGGCCTTGCCTTCGATCAGCACGGGCTCAAAGGCCTGGATGCCGAGGCGGTGCAGGGTCGGTGCGCGGTTCAGCAGCACCGGGTGCTCCTTGATCACCTCTTCTAGGATGTCCCACACCACAGGGGTGCCGGATTCCACTTCCTTCTTGGCCGCCTTGATGGTCGTGGCGATGCCCATGGCCTCCAGGCGCGAGAAGATGAAAGGCTTGAACAGCTCAAGCGCCATCAGCTTCGGCAGGCCGCACTGGTGCAGCTTCAGGGTTGGGCCGACGGTAATCACGGAACGACCGGAGTAGTCCACGCGCTTGCCCAGCAGGTTCTGACGGAAGCGACCGCTCTTGCCCTTGATCATGTCGGCCAAGGACTTCAGGGCGCGCTTGTTGGCGCCCGTCATGGCCTTGCCGCGGCGACCGTTGTCCAGCAGGGAGTCAACGGCTTCCTGCAGCATGCGCTTTTCGTTGCGCACGATGATCTCAGGGGCCTTCAACTCCAGCAGACGAGCCAGACGGTTGTTGCGGTTGATGACGCGACGGTAGAGGTCGTTCAGGTCAGAGGTCGCGAAGCGGCCACCGTCCAGCGGCACCAGCGGACGCAGGTCCGGCGGCAGCACGGGCAGCACGTCCATGACCATCCAGTTCGGCTTGATGCCCGACTTCTTGAAGGCCTCCATGACCTTGAGGCGCTTGGAGTTCTTCTTGACCTTGAGCTCCGAGCCGGTCATGTCGTTGCGCAGGCGATCGATCTCGATGTCGAGATCCATCTCCTCCAGCAGCTTCTTGATGCCCTCGGCGCCCATCAGCGCGATGAACTCGTCACCGTACTCGGCACGCTTCGCGTCGTAGTCGTCCTCGCTCATGATCGAGAACTTCTTCAGCGGGGTCATGCCGGGATCGACAACCACATAGGCTTCGAAGTACAGCACGCGCTCGATGTCGCGCAGCGTCATGTCCAGCACCAGGCCCAGGCGCGAAGGCAGTGACTTCAGGAACCAGATATGGGCGCAGGGAGCCGCCAGGTCGATGTGGCCCATGCGCTCGCGGCGCACCTTGGTCTGGGTCACTTCGACGCCGCACTTCTCGCAGATCACGCCGCGGTGCTTCAGGCGCTTGTACTTGCCGCACAGGCACTCGTAGTCCTTGATCGGGCCGAAGATCTTGGCGCAGAACAGGCCATCACGCTCCGGCTTGAAGGTCCGGTAGTTGATGGTCTCGGGCTTCTTCACCTCGCCGAAGGACCACGAACGGATCTTCTCGGGCGAGGCCAGCCCGATCTTGATCGCGTCGAAGTGCTCGTCGGGCGTGAACTGCTTGAACAGGTCCAGCAAACCTTTCATGTGTTTCTCCTGTTCCGTCTCTTAGTTGCGCTCGAGCTCGATGTCGATACCGAGCGAACGGATTTCCTTCACCAGCACGTTGAACGACTCCGGCATGCCGGCGTCGATGGCGTGCTCGCCCTTGACGATGTTCTCGTAGACCTTGGTACGGCCATTCACGTCATCGGACTTCACGGTCAGCATTTCCTGCAGCACGTAGGACGCGCCATAGGCTTCCAGGGCCCACACTTCCATTTCACCGAAGCGCTGGCCACCGAATTGCGCCTTACCACCCAGCGGCTGCTGCGTGACGAGCGAGTACGGGCCGGTCGAACGGGCGTGCATCTTGTCGTCCACCAAGTGGTGCAGCTTCAGCACGTGCATGTAGCCGATGGTCGTCGGACGCTCGAACTGCTCGCCGGTGCGGCCGTCATACAGGTAGGCCTGCGTGCGGGTCTCGGTCAGGCCCTTGCGGGCGGCGATATCGTCCGGGTACGCCAGCTTCAGCATGCCGCGGATTTCCTCTTCCTTGGCACCGTCGAAGACCGGGGTCGCGAAAGGAACACCCTTGGAGAGGTTCTGGGCCATCTCGACGACTTCCTTGTCGCTGAGCTCTTCCAGGTTCTCGGGCTTGCCACCGCTCTTGTTGTAGAGCTCGTCCAGGAACTTGCGCAGCTCGCTGACGGCAGCGTGCTGCTGGAGCATGTCCCCAATGCGCTGGCCGATGCCCTTGCCGGCCCAACCCAGGTGCACTTCCAGGACCTGACCCACGTTCATCCGCGAGGGCACGCCCAGCGGGTTCAGAACGATGTCGGCGGGCGTGCCGTCGGCCATGTAAGGCATGTCTTCGATCGGGGTGATCTTGGACACGACGCCCTTGTTGCCGTGACGGCCGGCCATCTTGTCACCAGGCTGCAGGCGGCGCTTGACGGCCAGGTAGACCTTGACCATCTTCAGCACGCCGGCGGGCAGCTCGTCGCCTTGCGTCAGCTTCTTGCGCTTCTCTTCGAAAGCCAAGTCGAAGCTGTGACGGGTCTGCTCCAGCGAGTTCTTGATCGATTCCAATTGGTTGGCGACATCGTCCTCGGCGGGACGAATGTCGAACCAGTGGAACTTCTCGACCTCGGCCAGATACTCCTTGGTGATGACCGTGCCCTTGGCGATCTTCTTCGGGCCGCCATTGGCGACCTTGCCGTTCAGCAGTTTCTCGATACGGTCAAAGGCGTCGGCCTCCACGATGCGCAGCTGGTCGTTCAGGTCCAGCCGGAAGCGCTTCAGCTCGTCGTCGATGATCTGCTGGGCGCGCTTGTCACGCTGGATGCCTTCACGGGTGAAGACCTGCACGTCGATGACGGTGCCGGAGGTGCCCTGGTCCACGCGCAGCGAGGTGTCCTTCACGTCGGACGCCTTCTCGCCGAAGATGGCGCGCAGCAGCTTCTCTTCCGGGGTCAGTGTGGTTTCGCCCTTCGGAGTCACCTTGCCGACCAGCACGTCGCCGGGGCCGACTTCAGCGCCGATGTAGACAATGCCG
This sequence comes from Mitsuaria sp. WAJ17, assembly GCF_014174515.1. Lineage (GTDB taxonomy): Bacteria > Pseudomonadota > Gammaproteobacteria > Burkholderiales > Burkholderiaceae_C > Roseateles_B. The sequence continues at coordinate 75,620 of NZ_JACJUG010000008.1, read as the reverse complement.
GACTCGTCCAGACGAGCCAGCTGCTGCTCGGACAGGTTCGGGATGTCGCGGGTGATTTCCTCGGAACCCAGCTTGGTGTCGCGGGCCATGACCACCAGCTCCTCGATGTGGATCGAGGTGTAGCGGTCTTCGGCCACCACGCGTTCGGAGATCAGGATCGAATCTTCGAAGTTGTAGCCGTTCCAGGGCATGAAGGCGACCAGCATGTTCTGGCCCAGGGCCAGTTCACCGATGTCGGTCGAGGCGCCGTCGGCAATGATGTCCTCGGCAGCCACCTTGTCACCCCGGCGCACGATGGGGCGCTGGTGGATGTTGGTGTTCTGGTTGGAACGCTGGTACTTGATCAGGTTGTAGATATCGACGCCGACTTCACCGGCCACCGTTTCCTCGTCATTGACGCGGATCACGATGCGGTTGGTATCGACGTAGTCCACGATGCCGCCGCGGCGGGCTGCCACGACAGTGCCCGAGTCCTTGGCCGCCACGCGCTCCACGCCGGTACCGACGAAGGCCTTTTCGGGGCGCAGGGTTGGCACAGCCTGACGCTGCATGTTGGCGCCCATCAGTGCGCGGTTCGCATCGTCGTGCTCGAGGAAGGGCACGAGCGAGGCAGCAACGGACACGATCTGCGTCGGCGCCACGTCCATGTACTGGATGCGCTCCGGCGAGGTCAGCACCGATTCGCCGTTCTCACGGGCAGACACCAGTTCATCGACCAGCTGGCCTTCCTGGTTCAGCGTGGCATTGGCCTGGGCGATGACGTACTTGCCTTCCTCGATGGCTGACAGGTAATCGATCTGGTCGGTCACCTTGCCATCGACCACGCGACGGTAGGGCGTCTCCAGGAAGCCGTACTCGTTCAGTTGGGCGTACAGAGCCAGCGAGTTGATCAGACCGATGTTCGGGCCTTCCGGCGTTTCGATCGGGCAGACACGGCCGTAGTGGGTGGGGTGCACGTCGCGGACTTCGAAGCCGGCGCGCTCACGGGTCAGACCGCCCGGGCCCAGTGCCGAGACACGCCGCTTGTGCGTGATTTCGGACAGCGGATTGGTCTGGTCCATGAACTGCGACAGCTGCGACGCACCGAAGAACTCCTTCAGAGCCGCAGAGATCGGCTTGGAGTTGATCAGGTCGTGCGGCATCAGGGCTTCGGTCTCGGCCTGGCCCAGACGCTCCTTCACGGCCTTCTCGATGCGGGCCAGGCCCGAGCGGTACTGGTTCTCGGCCAGTTCACCCACGCAGCGCACGCGACGGTTGCCCAGGTGGTCGATGTCATCGACTTCACCGCGGCCGTTGCGCAGCTCGACCAGGATCTTGACCACATCGAGGATGTCCTCGTTCGAGAGGGTCATGTTGCCTTCCGGCGTGTCGCGGCCCACGCGGGCGTTGAACTTCATCCGGCCGACGCGCGACAGATCGTAGGTGTCTTCGCTGTAGAACAGGCGGTTGAACAGGGCCTCGACGGCGTCTTCCGTCGGCGGCTCGCCGGGGCGCATCATGCGATAGATGGCGACGCGGGCAGCCAATTGCTCGGTCGTTTCATCCAGAGCCAGAGTCTGGCTGATGTAGGCGCCTTCATCCAGCTCGTTGGTGTACAGGCACTGGATGTCCTTGATGCCGGCGCTGCGCAGCTTCTTCAGCAGCGAGTCGGTCAGCTCGTCATTGGCCTTGGCGATGATCTCGCCGGTGTCGCCGTCGACCATGTTCTTGGCCAGCACGCGGCCGACCAGGAAGTCTTCGGGCACCGTGACGTGCTGCGTGCCGGACTGCTCCAGCTGGCGCACATGGCGGGCGGTAATGCGCTTGTCCTTCTCGACGAGGACATTGCCGTTCTTGTCGGTGATGTCGAAGCGGGCGACCTCACCCTTCAGGCGGTCGGCCACGAATTCCATCTGGGCACCGGAGTCCATCAGACGGAAGTTGTCGAACACGAAGAAGTGGGCCAGGATCTGCTCGGGATTCAGGCCGATAGCCTTGAGCAGGATGGTGACCGGCATCTTGCGGCGGCGGTCGACGCGGAAGTACAGGATGTCCTTCGGGTCGAACTCGAAGTCCAGCCAGGAGCCGCGGTAGGGAATGATGCGGGCAGAGAACAGCAGCTTGCCGGACGAGTGGGTCTTGCCCTTGTCGTGTTCGAAGAACACGCCGGGCGAGCGGTGCAGCTGCGAGACGATGACACGCTCGGTGCCGTTGACGATGAAGGAACCGTAATCGGTCATCAGGGGCACTTCGCCCATGTAGACCTCTTGTTCCTTGATTTCCTTGACCGTCTTGGCCTGGGGGCTCTCGCGGTCGTAGATGATCATCTGCAGGCGGGCGCGGACGGCCGCTGCATAGGTCAGGCCACGCTGTTGGCACTCGCGGGTGTCAAACGGCGGCTTGGCGATGTTGTACTCGAGGAACTTCATCTCCACGAACCCGTTGTGCGACACGATCGGGAAGGCGGAGAGGAAGGCTGCCTGCAAGCCTTCTGGCTTGCGCTTGGCGGGGGGAAGGTCTTTTTGCAGGAAGGCGACGTAAGAGTCCTTCTGCATGGTCAGCAAATAGGGAACGTTCTGGACGTTCTCGCGCTTGCCGAAGCTCTTGCGGATACGCTTGCGCTCGGTATAGCTGTAGGGGGTTGTTTGCGCCATAAACACTCCGTGGCTAGCCCCCACCTGGCCATGGCAGGGGCTGCGTCGGCGACTGGCTATTCAGGCATTGCACCCGAAGCTTGGTGGTTGGCCACTACCAACCGCTGGCGGACAACCCCGGCCGCATGCTCATGCGTCACCAGAGTCCGACCAAACCTGCTCTCTGCAGTCGGATCAGAGAACACTTGAAAGAACCGCGAATGATACCTCGCGAAGCACTTTCAGCTGTTCTCAATCAAGATAAACCCGCAATGACGAAAAAGGGGAAGCCCAAAGGCAACCCCTTCTCGAATCCAGGTGAACCTGAATTCGTGCGGCGGGCGGCGTAGCGAGCTGGTCGAGGTCGGGCTTGAGACGCGCAGCCGTACTTGGGTACGGCGAGCATCGAAAGCCCGAGATCGCCCGGCGCAGTAGCCGAACGCCGTACGAATTACTTGAGTTCGACCTTGGCGCCGGCTTCTTCCAGCTTCTTCTTGGCGGCTTCGGCGTCAGCCTTGGCAACGCCTTCCTTGACGGGCTTCGGAGCGCCATCGACCAGGTCCTTAGCTTCCTTCAGACCCAGGCCGGTGATTTCACGCACGGCCTTGATCACGCCCACCTTGTTGGAACCGGCTTCAGCCAGCACCACGGTGAACTCGGTCTTTTCTTCAGCAGCAGCAGCGCCAGCGCCAGCAGCGCCGCCAGCGGCGGGAGCAGCCATGGAAGCGGCGGACACGCCGAACTTCTCTTCGATGGCCTTGACCAGGTCGTTCAGTTCCAGAACGGTCATGCTGTCCAGAGCAGCCAGGAATGCGTCTTTATCGAATGCCATGATGTTTCCTAAATACAGATAAGTTGCAGTTGATGCGGTGATCGTCGTCGATCAGGCGGCAGCCGGGGCTTCGGCTTCTGCGCCGCCACCACGTTGCTGAGCCAGTGCAGCCAGCACGGCAGCGGTACGCTGCACGGGCGACTTGAGCAGGCCGGCCACTTGCGACAGCAGCACTTCCTTGCTCGGCACGGCGGCCAGGGCCTTCACACCGTTGACGTCCAGGGCCTTGCCGCCATAGGCGCCGCCCTTGATCACCAGCTTGTCATTGGTCTTGGCAAAGTCAGCGATGACTTTGGCAGCCGCGACAGCATCTTCCGAAAAGCCGTAGATCAGCGGGCCGACCATGCTCTCCGAAGCGACCTCGAACGAGGTGCCGGCCACAGCGCGACGTGCCAGGGTGTTCTTCAGCACGTGAAGATACACACCTTGCGCACGCGCGGTGACGCGCAGCTTGTTCAAGGCTTCAACGGTGAGGCCACGGTACTCGGCCAGCGCCAGCGTCTGGGCCTTGGCAGCCTGGGCTGCCACGTCCGACACGACGGCTGCTTTCTCGTTGCGATTGAGACTCAAGGTCTACTCCTCACAAAAATGCCTTCGGTCTTGCGACCTCCGGCACACCGGAATTCAGCGACCTTCTGTCAGGAACTCACACCAGGACAGGCCTGGTACAAAACTTTCCCTTCAGCGGGTTCGCCATCTGCGCTGGCTGCCACACGCGGTGGCCATTAAGCGTCGCCCCGGTACTGCAGGGCTTCACACCAGCGGTCTTGGATGACGCGCCTCCGACCTAAGCCAGAGGCGCCCCACCAATCTTGTCGCGCGGTGCCAGACTCGCACCGCGCAGATTCTTCGCAGCCTGGCTCACGCCGGGCTGCAGCGCATCAGCGTGTTTTAAGCTGCGGCTGCGGCATTGATGCTGGCGATTTCGACACGGGCACCGACGCCCATGGTCGAAGACACAGCCACCTTGCGCAGGTAGACGCCCTTGCTGGTGGCCGGCTTGGACTTGTTCAGAGCCTCGATCAGCGCACGCAGGTTGTCTTGCAGCTTGTCGGTGTCGAAGGAACGACGGCCGATGGTGCCGTGGATGATGCCGGCCTTATCGACGCGGAACTGGACCTGGCCAGCCTTGGCGTTCTTGACAGCGGTGGCAACATCCGGGGTCACGGTGCCGACCTTGGGGTTCGGCATCAGGCCACGGGGACCCAGGATCTGACCCAGGGTACCGACGATACGCATGGTGTCCGGCGAGGCGATGACCACGTCGAAGGGCATGTCACCAGCCTTCACGCGCTCAGCCAGGTCTTCCATGCCGACGACGTCAGCGCCGGCAGCCTTGGCTTCTTCAGCCTTGGCACCTTGGGCGAAGACCGCCACGCGCTTGGTCTTGCCGGTGCCATGGGGCAGCACGACAGCGCCGCGCACCACTTGGTCCGACTTCTTGGCATCGATGCCCAGCTGCACAGCCACGTCGATGGATTCATCGAACTTGGCGGTGGCCAGTTCCTTGACCAGGTTCAGAGCGTCACCCAGGGGGTACAGCTTGGTGGTCTCGACCTTGCCTTGCAAAGCTTTTTGCTTCTTGGTCAGCTTAGCCATGTCACACACCCTCCACGATGATGCCCATCGAGCGGGCCGAGCCAGCGATGGTGCGGACGGCGGCATCCATGTCGGCGGCCGTCAGGTCCTTCTGCTTGGTCTTGGCGATTTCTTCCAGCTGGGCACGGGTCAGCTTGCCGACCTTGTCCAGATGGGGACGCTGAGAACCCTTCTCGATCTTGGCAGCCTTCTTCAGCAGCACGGTCGCGGGCGGCGACTTGATGATGAAGGTGAAGCTCTTGTCTGCGAAGGCGGTGATCACCACCGGCAGCTTCAGGCCCGGCTCATAGCTCTGCGTCTGGGCGTTGAACGCCTTGCAGAATTCCATGATGTTCAGGCCGCGCTGACCCAGCGCGGGACCGACCGGAGGCGAAGGATTTGCCTTGCCAGCCGGAATTTGCAGCTTGATGAAGCCGACAATCTTCTTGGCCATGTTTTCTCCTAGAAGCGCCGCGGCGGCCTCGCCGCTGCGCCTGAGTGCTAGCGCCAGGGACTGGGGCTTGCGCCTTTACCCTGGCTCCTCTTGCCTGCGTCTCGTCGCAGGCTGGCTACGGATGCGTTGTCCAGATGCCTGAAAGCACCTGAAGGGCCGCATCGGGCCCCTGTTCTTGGCGTCAGACCTTCTCGACCTGGGAGAAGTCCAGCTCCACCGGCGTGGCACGACCGAAGATCGTGACCGAAACGCGCACCTTGGATTTGTCGTAATTGACTTCCTCGATGGCGCCATTGAAATCGGTGAATGGGCCTTCCTTGACACGAACGATTTCGCCGACGGTCCACTCGACCTTGGGCCGGGGCTTCTCGACGCCTTCCTGCATCTGGTTGACGATCTTCATCACCTCATGCTCGGAGATCGGGGCGGGGCGATTCTTGGCGCCGCCCACAAAGCCCGTCACCTTGGAGGTGTTCTTGACCAGGTGCCAGGTGTCGTCGTCCATGAGCATCTCCACCAGCACATAGCCGGGGAAGAAACGACGCTCGGTCACGGATTTCTTGCCGTTCTTCAGCTCCACCACTTCTTCCGTGGGGACCAGGATGCGGCCGAACTTGTCCTGCATGCCGGCGCGGTCGATGCGCTCGCGCAGATTGCGCTCGACGGCCTTCTCCATGCCGGAATAGGCATGGACCACGTACCAGCGCTTGGGAAGACCGGCCGGCACGGCCTCGGTCGAGGCAACTTGTTGCTCTTCGCTCATATCAGTCCTTTAGCGCTTCCAACCGAGGATCAGGTCATACAACAGCCATTCCAGGGTCTTGTCCGTGAGGAACAGGAACAGCGCCATCACGACAACGAAGGCAAAGACGTAGCCCGTCATCTGCGTCGCTTCCTTGCGGGTGGGCCACACCACCTTGCGAACCTCACGCAGCGAGTCCTGACCATAGGCGATCAGCGACTTGCCGGACTCGGAGGTAAAGAAGGCACCCGCCGCCGCAGCCAGCAGCACGAGCAACGCGCCCCACTGGGCCAGGGCGCCTTGCTTGGACAAGGCGTAGAAGGCCACCAGCGCGCCGATCAACAGCAGCACGGCACCAGCCAGCTTGACCTTGTCGGCGCCGGAGGTGACGGTTTCGACTTGAGGATTGGACATTCGATTCGCTTTCAGCGCCCGGATCGGGCAAGGGTCAATCCTGACCCATCAGCAGCAAAGCCCGCCGAGATGAACTCCCGCGGGCTTGGCTTGACCACAAAGACCAACAATCCTGATCAGAGACTGTTGGCAGGGGCAGAGGGTCTCGAACCCCCAACCTTCGGTTTTGGAGACCGACGCTCTGCCAATTGAGCTATGCCCCTGTGGCCTTTCAAAGATTACTCGATGATGGTGGCAACCACGCCCGAGCCGACGGTACGGCCGCCTTCGCGGATAGCGAAACGCAGACCTTCTTCCATGGCGATCGGAGCGATCAGCTTCACGGTGATGCCGACGTTGTCGCCGGGCATGACCATTTCCTTGTCCTTCGGCAGCTCCACGGCACCGGTCACGTCCGTGGTACGGAAGTAGAACTGGGGACGGTAGTTGTTGAAGAACGGGGTGTGACGGCCGCCCTCTTCCTTGCTCAGAACATAGATCTCAGCAGTGAAGTGGGTGTGCGGCTTGATGGTGCCGGGCTTGGCCAGCACTTGGCCGCGCTCGACGTCTTCACGCTTGGTGCCGCGCAGCAGGATACCGACGTTGTCGCCAGCCTGACCTTGGTCCAGCAGCTTGCGGAACATTTCCACGCCGGTCACGGTGGTCTTTTGCAGATCACGGATACCGACGATTTCGATTTCCTCGCCGACCTTGATGATGCCGCGCTCGACGCGACCGGTCACCACGGTGCCACGGCCAGAAATCGAGAACACGTCTTCCACCGGCAGCAGGAAGGCGCCGTCCACGGCACGCTCAGGCTGGGGGATGTAGCTGTCCAGAGCGTCAGCCAGGCGCATGATGGCCTGCTCGCCCAGATCGCCCGTGTCGCCTTCCAGCGCCAGCTTGGCCGAACCCTTCACGATCGGGGTGTCGTCGCCGGGGAAGTCGTACTTGCTCAGCAGCTCGCGGACTTCCATTTCCACCAGCTCCAGCAGCTCGGCGTCGTCCACCATGTCGCACTTGTTCAGGAAGACGATGATGTACTTCACACCGACCTGACGCGCCAGCAGGATGTGCTCGCGGGTCTGGGGCATCGGGCCGTCAGCGGCCGAGCACACCAGGATCGCACCGTCCATCTGGGCGGCACCGGTGATCATGTTCTTCACATAGTCAGCGTGGCCCGGGCAGTCCACGTGAGCATAGTGGCGATTGGCGGTCTCGTACTCAACGTGCGCGGTGTTGATCGTGATGCCGCGAGCCTTTTCTTCGGGCGCAGCGTCGATCTGGTCATAGGCCTTGGCCTCGCCACCGAACTTCTTCGACAGCACCGTTGCGATAGCAGCCGTCAGCGTGGTCTTGCCATGGTCAACGTGACCAATCGTGCCCACGTTCACGTGCGGCTTGGTACGTTCAAACTTGCCTTTTGCCATCTTGCGCTCCTGGCGATCAGATCAGAAAAGAGAAGGGGAGAAAGGAGGTGGTGCCCATGACGCGGATCGAACGCGTGACCTCTCCCTTACCAAGGGAGTGCTCTACCACTGAGCCACATGGGCATCGACACGGGTTTGGCGACGACGAAAGACGCTTTCATCAAACCGGTGCCGACACGACTTTCAAGCTGCCGCTGGAGCGGGAAACGGGAATCGAACCCGTGTCATTAGCTTGGAAGGCTAAGGTTCTACCATTGAACTACTCCCGCCCGGGAGTTTTCTCTTTGAACCAGAACCACTGGCCCATCGAGCTTGCTTTGCCTTGGTGGAGGAGGCTGGATTCGAACCAGCGTACGCATAAGCGGGCAGATTTACAGTCTGCTGCCTTTAACCACTCGGCCACCCCTCCGAGGCAAGCCCGCTACTGTAGCACAGCTTTTCAAGTTCTCAAGCAACTTTTGAAAAACTCTTTCGAGCATCCTTCAAGCGCCAGCGACTGACTCACTGCACCCTAGCTGCCGATCCACTTTTTGGCGAGCTCTCGCGGCTTGCGCCACAAAACATCACCTCAAACCAGACCCGCATCAGCGGAGCCAGAGACTATAGCAGCTTCTACAAAGACACATCAAGATAGCGCCGCCGGACTCGCGCCCGGATGCACAAGCCCCTCCCAACGGCGAGTCAAGCCAGCACTCGAATCGCCGCCCGCGCAACCCGTCTATCAACAATACCAATCAACTACCAAGACAGACTGCCGCACCCCCCGCAAAAGCCGGCATTCAAGGCGCCCCAGCCGGCCACCAGACAGCGGTCGCAGCAATGCCACAGCAGGGAAAACACGCCCCCAAAAGTGGTAGCAAAGTGGATCTATTGATCGTTATAGTGGCATGGCATTGGTTGCAATTGAGGTGTGTATTGGTGGTGTCGCAGTGGGGATGAGTTCTCGCCCCGTCCTCTGATGCCAAGTCTTTCAACAGGCCAGACCGATTTCACTGGCCACTATGAGGAGCAGTTCATGAAGGTCTCAAAGACCCCCATCGCCGCGGCGGTGACCATCGCCCTGCTGGGCGTTGCCATGGCAGCGCAAGCGCAGCAGGCTGAGCCGGCCAAGAAGGAAGGCAATCAGCTGGACCAGGTGGTCATCACCGGCATCCGCGCTTCGCTGCAATCGGCAGCCAACATCAAGCGAAATGCCAGCGCCGTGGTTGACGCGGTGACCGCTGAGGATGTGGGCAAGCTGCCCGACTCGGACGTCGGCGAATCGCTGGGCCGCCTGCCCGGCATCACGGTCGGTCGCGCCTTCGGCCAGGGCGCCACGGTGTCGGTGCGCGGTTCCGATCCGCAGATGACCTACACCACCCTGAACGGACAGACCGTGGCCTCCACTGGCTGGTACGACCAGGCCACGGTGGACCGCTCCTTCAACTACTCCCTGCTGCCCTCCGAACTGATCGGCGGCATGGAGGTGTACAAGTCCTCCCAGGCCGACCTGACCGAAGGCGGCATCGGTGGCACCGTGATCGTCAAGACCCGCAAGCCGCTGGACCTCAAGGCGGGCACCGCCTTCGCAAGCCTCAAGCTGGGCAAGGGCACGGTCAGCACTGATCTGTCCAAGGACGTCGCCGGCCTCTACAGCTGGCGCAATGAGGCACGCTCCTTCGGCGTGCTGGTCGCAGGCGCCGTCGAAAAGAGCGAGTACATCCGCCGCGGTATCGAGTCCGACGCCGGCTGGGCCGGTGACGTGGCACCCGCCACGTTCGTGCAGGACCGCAAGCGCACGGCTCTGAACCTGACGCTGCAAGGCAAGCCCGCAGACAACATCGATCTGGGCCTGAACTACCTGAGCCTGGACCTGACGGGCGACAACACGAACAGCAACCTCTACCTGTTCATGGGCCAGAACGACAGCAACTGCAAGCAGAAGAATGCTGCAGGGCTGTGCGTGAAGGCCGTTGCCGGCGATGCCGACCCGGTCAATACCTTCATGCAGACCTGGGCACGCCAGGGCAAGATGAGCTCGGACAGCCTGGTGCTGAACGGCTCCTTCCGCGCCGACGGGTTCAAGGTCGATGCCGTAGCCGGCCAGACCAAGGCCAAGGGCGGCACCTCGCACACCATGAACTACGGTGTGGGCTGGTGGGATGAGGGCCAGAGCCTGCCCAAGTTCAAGGGCACCATCGACGCCACCGGCAAGCAGATCGTGATTTCCCCGGCCGTCCCCATGGACGTGAAGGTGTCCAACCTGCCCTCCAAGCTGGTGCCGACCGGCTGGGCCACCGACCAGCAGCAGCCCAATGCCGACAAGGAGAACTTCGCCCAGGCGGACGCCACCTACGACCTCGACTGGAACGGCCTGACCTCGTTCAAGGCAGGCGTCCGCGCCACGAGCCACAAGTACGAGCAGAGCGCCCTGCGTGCCAAGTTCAGCCCCACCGTGGTCTCGGGCAACACCAGCGACCTGTACAGCGGCTCCATCAAGATGGGCCCCAATGGCTGGGACTTCCCCAAGGCCAACCTGGACGCCATGGCCGCCCTGTATGGCAAGAACACCGCTTCCTGGACGCCGCAGCGTTCCAGCTTTGCCGAGATCGATGAGGACAACCGTGCCGCCTACGGCATGTTCGAGTTCGAGAAGGCCGGCTGGCGCGGCAACTTCGGCCTGCGCTACGTCCACACCAACGTGACCGGCCGCGGCTACAAGTTCGACGGCACGCCGCTGGCCGCCAATGACGTGCCCAACAACGACGGCTGGGGCAACACGATCCGTGAGGAAAAGGCCAGCTACAGCGACTGGCTGCCCAGCCTGAACGCGGCCTACAACATTGACAAGAACACGGTGCTGCGCCTGGCCGCCTCCAAGGCCATCACGCGCCCCAACTTCGAGTACATGTTCCTGACCAAGCAGGCCGGCTACAACGATGACCGCGTCGGCAACGAGTCCATGACCTTCGGCTCCGTGGGCCTGAAGCCCCAGTCCTCCAAGCAGTTCGACCTGGGCATCGAGTACTACTACGGCAAGGGCAATATGGTGTCCGCCGCGATCTTCCACAAGTCGATCGACAACTTCGTCACGGCCCTTGTCAAGACCAACCAGAAGCTGGGCGTGGTGGATCCGCTGAGCAAGGTCGACAACTGGACCGTCAACCAGTACATCAACGCCGGCGGCGGCAAGATCAACGGCTTCGAAGCCCAGATCAACCACAGCCTGGACAGCGGCTTCGGCTTCGCCGGCAGCTACACCTACGCTGACGCGAAAGCGCCCGCTTCCAGCTACCCGGACGGCCTGGCCCTGTTCACCCAATCGTCCAAGCACACCGTCAACCTGGTGGGCTTCTACGAAACGGAGAACTACACCGCTCGCCTGGCCTACAACTGGCGTTCCAAGTACATGATCCGTGAGACGGGCTACTACAGCTACCGCATGCACGATCCGTACGGTTCGCTGGACTTCAGCGCTGGCTGGAACATCAACAAGAACCTGCGCCTGACCTTCGAAGCCGTCAATCTGCTGAAGAAGGACGACGTTCAGTACGGTGCCGCCGACGCCAGCAACCCTGACGTCAAGGGCAGCATGAAGGTGGGCTACCCGGCCTGGTCCTTCATGGGCGAGACGACCTACCGCCTCGGCCTGAGCGCCAAGTTCTAAGCGATCCCTCGCCTGTAGGCCCCTCAAAGCCCGGCTCAGCCGGGCTTTTTTTCGTCCTGACGTTCTGCGCGGCTGACCAAGCGCTATGTCGTGCCCGATGCAGGGCCTCAGCCCTGGCCGCGACGCCGCCTGCCCGTCACAGGAACGGCGCGGCAGCTGCCCTGGCTGCATGCGCCGAGCCGGCCTTGCACATCAGGGGCGACCAGCCCCCCGCCCGCTGCCGGTCCGGGCTTGTGCGGGCGAGCGCCTGGCGCTTGGGTCGAGTACGCCCGCCGGCATCAAGAGGGAACCTCACTTCAGACGTTAGCCACCGGACATTGCTGCCGGCGAGAGCGCATCCTCGGACGGGCTCACGCCGGCCCACTCAGGGCGTGCAGGCGTGCAGGCAAGGGGCTATTGGCGGACGAGCACCCGCACGCACCCGCAGACGCCGGAGCAGAGCGTGGCACCTTCACGGCGGCGATGCAGGCCGGCGGACAGTGCGCCGGTGCGGTCTTCAGCGCAGCGCCGGCGCCGCCACCGCCGCGAGCCGGATCACCCGGCCCGCGCGCTCGATGGTCTCCTGGCGGTGGGCGATCACCACGCGGGTGAGGCGCAGGGTCTGGATGGCCTCGTTGACCTGCAGCTCGCGCTGGGCGTCGAGATGGCTGGTGGCCTCATCCAGAAACAGCACGCGCGGCTGCTTGTACAGGGCCCGGGCGAGCAGCAGCCGCTGCTTCTGCCCGCCCGAGATGGCCGCCCCCATGTCGCCGATCAAGGTCTGCCAGCCCATGGGCATGGCCAGCACCTCCTCCTCGACGGCGGCCTGGCGGGCGCAGAGCTGCACACGGGCCAGGTCCAGCTCGGGGTCGCCAAAGGCGATGTTCTCGGCGATGGTGCCGGCAAAGAGCTGGTCCTCCTGCATCACCGCGCCCAGGCACTCGCGCCAGGCCCTGAGGCCGACGGCGCCCAGCGGGCGACCCATCACCAGGATCTCGCCCTCGGTCGGCTGCAGCAGGCCCAGCATGAGCTTGAGCAGGGTCGTCTTGCCGCAGCCCGACGGCCCCACGATGGCCACCGACTCCCCGGCCTCCACGCGCAGACTCACGCCGTCCAGCACCCAGGGCTCGTTCGCGGCATAGCGGAAACGCACCTGTCGCAGCTCGATGTCGGGCACCGCATCGCTCGGCAGGCCGGTGCCCCCCGCAGGCTCGGGCTCGCTGAGTACGATGTCTGCCAGCCGCTCGCGCTGGATGCGCAGCATGCGCACCTGGAAACCGAGGTCGACCAGGGCGCTGATGCGCCCGCTGAACTGGGTCTTGTAGGCGGCGTAGGCGAAGCTCATGCCGATGGACAGCTCGCCCTGGATCACCAGCAGGGCGCCCAGGTACACCACCGCGATGTTCTCGGCGCCGAAGACCAGGGTGTTGGCGCTCTGGTAGAGCGTCGACAACCGCTGCGTGGCCAGCTCACGGTTGCTGGTGTTCACCAGCAGATTGAGCCAGTGCGCCAGGCGCTCGTCCTCGCGGTTGAAGAGCTTGAGCGACTGCACGCCGCGCACGGATTCCAGCAGATGCCCGTCCTGCCGCGCGGCATGGACGATCTGCTCCTCGTTGGCCTGCCTGAAGGGCTCATAGGACAGCACGCGAATCAGCACATAGGCCGCCAGCGCCAGCAGGGTCACCGCGGCCAGCTTGAGGCTGTAGACCAGCATCATCACCAGCGCCACGCCGGCCATCAGCCCGTCCAGCACCGCATTCAGGGCTGCCGAGGTCAGCGTCTGCCGGATGTTCTGGATGGCGCCGAAGCGCGAGATCACGTCACCAAGATGGCGCCGCATGAAGTAGTCCATGGGCAGGCGCAGCAGCTTGCTCAGCACGCCCGCCGCCCACTGGAGGTTCAGCTGGGTGGAGAAGTAGATCACCATCCAGCTGCGCAGTGTGCTGATGGCCAGCTGCAGCAGCATCAGCATGCCGAAGCCGATCGCCAGCACCTGGAGCAGGTCGGTGTCATGCTGGACGATCACGCCGTCCAGCACCCATTGCTGGAAGAAGGGCGAGACCACCGCGAGGATCTCCAGCGCCAGCGACAGCATCAGCACCTGCAGCACCGAGCGCCTGAGGCCGCGCACCTGGCCCACCAGCTGCCCGAGGCTCACAGCCGGCTTGGGTTCGCTGCGCTGGAAGTCCGGCATGGGCGCCAGCTCCAGCGCCACGCCGGTGAAATGCCGCGATGCCTCGGCCAGGCCCAGCCGGCGCACGCCCTGAGCCGGGTCGTGGATGAGCAGTTCCCGGCCGCTGACCCGGCGCAGCACCACGAAATGGTTCATGTCCCAGTGCAGGATGCAGGGCAGCTGCAACTGCGGCAGGTCCTCCAGTTCCAGGCGGACGGCGCGCGTGGAGAAGCCCTGCGCCGTGGCGTGCTCCATCAGCTGCTTGAGGTTCATGCCCTTGGCCGAGGCCTGGAGCTGCTGGCGCAGCGTCTGCACCTCGACCCAGCGGCCGTGGAAGCAGCTGATCATGGCCAGGCAGGCCAGCCCGCACTCGGCGGTCTCGGCCTGCTGCAGCATGGGCAGCCGGGCGCCGAATCCGAATCGCAATCCCTGCATCAGGTTCACAGCCGCCCCTTCAAGGCCAGCATGGGCTCGAAGATCCACTCGATCAGGCGCCGCTGGCTCAGCATCACATCGGCCTCCACTTGCATGTCGGGCTGCAGCGGCACCGGCTCACCGTAGGCCATCACCTGCTGGCGAGGCAGGCTCACCAGCACCCGGTAGCTGCGCTCCCCGCCGCCCGCGGCCGCGCCCTGCCCGGCCGCCCGGGCGAGCTCCTTCACCACGCCCTGCTGCTGGCCGAACTTCTGATACGGGAAGGCGGCGTAGCGCAGGTTCACGCGCTGGCCCGTCCGCACGAAGGCCGCTGCGCTGGAGGGCAGCTGCAGCTCTGCCAGCAGCTGCGAGCCCTGCGGCAGCACCAGACCCAGTTCCTGACCGGGCTGCACCAGCTGGCCCGGGTGTGCGCGCAGCGAGGTCAGCACGCCATCCACCGGCGCGGTCAGCACCCATTCGCGCCGCCCTTGCGCCTCGGCCAGTTCCTGGTCGAGTGCGGCCAGCTGGCGCCGGGCCTGGGCGCGGGGGCCGTCGTCGCGCAGGGCCTGGGCCTGCAGGTCCAGCTGGAGCGCCTGCAGCTGGGCCTTGAGTTCGTGCTCGCTGCGTTCCAGCACCGCGAGCCGGGCCTGCTGGTCCAGGACCTCGTCAGCACGCTGCTGCAGCTGCAGGGGGCTGGCAAAGCCGGTGCGCTGCAGCTCCTCGTAGCGCTGCAGCGTGGCCTGCGCGGACTGCAGGCGCCTTCGCTGCAGGGCCTGCTCGGCCTGGGCGCGTGGCAGCGCCTGCTCGAGCTCGCGCTGCTTCTGCCGCAGCGCCTGGGCCTGGGTCTGGGCCAGTGCGTCCAGCAGCCTCAGCTCGCGTTCAAGACCGCTGCGCTGCTCCTGGAGGCTGCGCACGGCCTGCTGGCTCAGCTCGCCCTTGAGCGATTGCCGCTCGGACCGCAGGCGGAACAAGACCTGACCCTGCCGCACGGCATCACCTTCGCTGGCCCTCACCTCGGCCAGCAGGCCGGGCTGAAGGGCACTCAGCGGCACCAGGCCCTTGTCCGGCACCAGATGGCCGCTCACGCGGGCGCGCTGCGTGTAGCTGCCCAGGAACAGCAGCACCAGCACGCCCAGGCCCAGTGCCAGCGCGGCCGAAGACATCCACCAGAAGCTGCGCGGGCTGCGCAGCAAGACCTGACCCTGCGCATGACCGCGCCGCAGGTGATCGAGGGCGGCTTGACGAAACAGCATGTGGGGGACTCGCTCGGGTCGGTGACGGAATCGGCGTCCGCACGCCCGGCGCTGGGGCCGGCGCGCGTCCGCGGGAAAGGGGAATCGGGAGGCGAGTGGATGCCCGATGGCATCCACTCGCGATCAAGCCGCCATCAGCCGCTCAAGCGCTGCTGTCGGACGGCGACGGGGCCCACCGAGGCGGTCCCGGGCCGATGGCAGGCCGCCTGCATCAGCACAGGTAGCTGGCACCGCCGCCGCAACGCGGCGTGCGCGACACCGGCGGGCAGGCGCTGGTGGCGCAGGCACCGGTGGCGGGCGGGCAGGTCTGCGTCTCAGGCACGCCCGTCGGGCAGCCCGAGGCCGCATTGATGGTCATGCAGGGGCGGTTGGTGGGGTCGTCGCCGCAGGCGGCGATCGAGGTGTAGCCACCGGCCACGTCGGTCAGCTCGTTGGCGCCCAGTTGGCGCACCGAGGTGGTGGACAGCTTCAGCTTCTTGCTCATGGTCAGTCTCCTTGATGGATGTTGTGGAAAGCGCCGCGGCGCTCAGATGCACCAGCCCTTGGTGACGTTGGTCGTGGGCGCAGGGCAGTTGGTGGTGGCCGGCGGGCAGGTGGCCGTGGCCGGCGGCGGGCAGTAATTCGTCTGGCAGGGGTTGTTGGACGGGCAGGGGCCGCAGTAGGCGTTGGACAGCGAGGTGTTGCCGGTCGGGCCGCCGTCGGCGCCGGCCACCTGGCCGACTTCGGAGGAGGAAAGGCTGCGGACCGAGGTCGTGCTCAGCTGCAGTCTGGGTGATTTGCTCATGGATGATCCTTGTGTGAGAGGGAAGCAGCGGTGACGCTGCAGCAGCGCAATGCCTGGGTCGTTCACGGCGACCCGTGGGCGGCGGCGCCTACCGCCCCCTGGAGCTCCGTGCAGCTCGGGGGCGCCGGGGCACCGCGATCGACGCCTTGCATTCAGGCCCGGCCGAGCCCTCCTGCATGGCGCCGGATTCGGGGGATGCGAGCGCCGGGCGACTCAGGCCCAGGGAACGCAGACGGCGCCCGTGGGCGCGCAGCCGCGGTCATGCGTGGGCGACACGCAGGTCGGTAGACTGGCCGGCGGGCAGCCCGCGGTGGCGGGCGGGCAGTCGGCGGTCGCGGGGGGGCAGGTGTTGCTGACAGGGCAGCCTACGGACCAACCAGCACAGCCCGGCTGGGCCGGTCCGGTATACGAGATCGGCGGCGTGTAGCCTCCGGCCACGCCCTGCTGCTCGCCTTCGTTGAGATGCCGGACTGAGGTCGTGCTCAGGCCCAGCTTGCTGTTCTTGCTCATGGTTCTTCCTTGGGTGATGAGCCGCCTTGAACTGCTGCCTGCGCGGCTCGAAATCAGGCACTGCGTCGTTCGTCAGGCCGGCAAGGGCGTCACGGTCTGCAGGGCACGGCGCCCGGCCAGGAAGGGCAGGCTCCAGTGCAGCGCCGGTGACTGGCCCTGCCCCAGCTCGGCCAGGACCAGGGCCAGGCCGGCATGACCTTCCAGCAGGCTCAGATCCGGGTCAGCCTCGGTTTCCAGCGACGCCAGGAGGCCGTCTTCGCCGTCCAGGGCATGCTGGCGCTGGAAGCGGGCGACCATCGCGACCCGCTGCGGGGCCAGTTGGCGCGTCAGCCAGGCCGAGCCGATGCTGCCGTGGCACAGCCATGCGTCAGAGAAGCCCAGGTTCGGCACAGGACGATGGGACAGGGACGCCAGCAGGCGCTCCGCCCAGGCCTCCAGGCCCGGATCCGCCAGGGCCTGCGCGGACAGCTGCAGCGCCGCGGCCGTTCCAAGGTCGCCATAGCACCAGGCGCAGCGCGATCCGCCCGGCTCTTCCGCCGCCACACCGAAATGCGCCGCCCCCCCCTGCTGCTCATAGCGCCTGAACGCCTGCAGGCAGCCCAGCAGGAGCTCGCGCCCCTGCGCAGCCCCGCTGGCGCCCGAGGCCCGCGCATAGGCCAGGGCCGCGAGCACGCCCGCCTGCCCATGTGCAACGCCGAGATCCGTGCAGCCCGTGGGGTGCACATCGCCCATTGGAAAGCCGCGTATCCAGCCGGCGGGGGTGAACCAGGAGAGGCCTCCCGCGCCGTCCGCTCGCGCCATGCCGGCCAGGCGTTGGAGGCAGGATTCGGCCAGGGGCAGTTCGCAGCCCTGCCCTTCGCGATAGGCTGCATAGACCAGAAGGCCGCTGAGTCCGCCGATCAGGTCGAAGTGCTCGGGCAGCCCGTCGCCGCTGTGCAGGCTGTGCAGCAGGTGCTCGTCCGCGTCCCGGGCCATCTCCTCGACCACGTCCAGCTGGTGGACGCGATCCAGCTCCAGGGCAGCCAGCAGCAGGCCCTGCATGCCCTGGAACAAGCCATGCGGGTAGCGCGGCAGCTGGGAGAGCAGGCGCATCAGCCGCTCGACCAGCCAGCCGGCGTCAAAGCTGGGCGCCGCGCCGCGCGCCACGGCCAGCTCGTCGAGCGCACCCAGCGCCAGCAGCTGCCCGGCGGCGCCGCGCGCGTAGGTGGCATCGCGCCAATCCTGGTCCAGCGCCAGGCGCAGCCGCCCGCGCACGGCCTCGATCAGGCGAAGCTCCGCCGGGTTCATGCCGCGGGCTCCACGGCGGCCACGGGGGCGCGCCGCGCCTGACGGCCACGCAGCAGACGCCGGGCGAAGTCATAGAGCAGGGTCTCGTGGCGGCGAGGCTCGCTGGGCGCGAGACGGTTGCAGTGCATGTGCAGCAGGCTTTCCAGGACGGACTCGCGCTGCAGCTCCGGCAAGGTCTCCAGATGAGCCTGCAGCGCCTGCAGGAGCTGCAGGCGGGCCGGCGCGTGGGCGGCATGCACAGCCTGCCAGCGCCCCAGGCTGCCCTCGCCCTTGTGCAGCCCTTCCAGCTCGCGCCTGAACTCCCGGAAGCGGGCCCCGATGGCCACCAGTGCCGCCGAGCGGCCCGCGCTGCCGGTCTGCTCCTCCAGGAACTGCCGGGCCAGCTTGTCCAGCAGCGCCTCGCGCCGCGCCGGATCAGGGCAAAGCAGGCCGGCATAGGAATCGAGGGAGGCCAGAGCATGGAGCCAGCGCGGCGGAGCCTCCGCGCCGGCCTCGCCGGCTGCGGCCTCGATGTCCAGCAGGGCGAGGAGCTCATCCGAATCCAAGGCGAAGAGCTGTTCGGCCAGGGCCATGCCCTGGGCACCGCCATAGCGCTCAATCTCCGGCAGGTAGTCGTCGGCCTGCACCCGCCACAGCAGGCCGCGCCGCTGAGCCTGCGCCAGGCTGGCCTGCAGTCGCTGGTGCAGCTGCACCAAGGTGTCTCGATCGACGGCGCGACAGCGCAGGCGCAGATGCTCGAAGCTGTCCTGGTAGCGCACGACGAACCAGGCCTTGAGCTGGCCCTGGGCCTGGGCCTCACGTATCAGTGGTGCGATGTGCTCGCGCAGCAGCCGGTCGGCATAGCCAGCCCCGGTGTAGAGGCGCAGATAGATCCAGTCCTCCAGGCAAGGGTGGCGCTCGCCTTCCGCCACCAGCGTTTGGCGCTGCGGATGCCAGGCTGCCGCCTGTGCCGGCCCGGGTGCGCTGCGCGGACGTTGCAGTGGCAGCAGCCACTCCTGGCTGTGCTGGTCGAAGGCCTGGTGCTGCTCGGCCGCGTTGAGAGCCAGGCATTCGTGCAGCAGGGCCTGCGGCAGCTTGATGATCTCGTCCAGAAGAAGGCCGACCGATCCGGGGTTGTCCAGGTCCACCGGCAGGTGGTTGTCGTGCTGGTCCCAAGTAGCGAAGCGGGGCAGGCCGCGCTCGGCCCGCCAGGCCGCCAGGCTGCCCTGGGCTGAAGCCTTGTTGAGCGCCTCGATGCCGGCGGCGTCCAGCGACCAGCGGGCACGCACCAGGATCAGGCCCTCGTAGGCCACCCGCGGCAGGAATGGGAGGTGCTGCACGGCCTGCGGCCAGGCAAAGCCCATCCAGGGGCCATCCTCGTCCTGCAGGCCGGCCAGGAATTCATAGGTTCCCAGTTGGCGGGCGCTGTAGTTGTGCGCGCTGCTCAGGCGCGGGATGACACGGCGACCGCTGCGCAGCTCGCGCAGCACGAAGCGATCGCCGACGAGCTGGATGCTGAGGTCGCTGAGCCACAGTTGCTGCTCGCGCGGCCTGTCGCTGCTCCCGGCATAGACCAGCTCGTGGCTGGCCAGTGCCGGGCGTCGCAGGATATTGAGCAGGCGGTCCTGGGGATGGTGGATCAGCTCGGCGTAGAGGCAGTCCGGCTGTTCGTCACGGCCCTCGCGGGCATAGCGGGCCGCGGCCTCGCCAAGCTGGGGGCTCAGATGGCAGAAGCGGGCGACCAGCTCCAGGCCGTTGCGTCCGCCCAGGCCGCGCAGCTCGAACTGCGGCGGCTGCCCAAGCGACGCTGGGAGGCGCGCGACCTGGGCGTACAGCCCCTCGGGCAGGGACGGTTCGGCCGGCTGGCCCAGGCTCTTGAGGTCCGCGGCGCTCAGCTCGATGGGCGCCGCCTGCCCGCCCTGCGCGAAGAGCCGGCTCAGCACCAGGCGCTCCAGTGGCAGCATGGGCAGGGCGCCGCCGCCCTCACCGCCTCCTGCCCCGCCCAGCTTCAAGCCCTCCAGCAGAGGCGAGGCCAGGCTGCCCCGGTTCGGATAGGGCAGACCCAGTTCCGGGTGCAGTGCATAGGCCAGGTTGACCTCGCGCTCCTCAAAGCGCTCGCGGAACAGGCGCTTGTAATCCTGCCGCTGGGCCGTGCGCCGCGCCGTGTGGACCATGACCTCCTGCAGCCGCGCCACCAGGCCGGCCACCAGGGCCGGATCCAGCTGCGCCGGGCGCGGATCCAGGGTGTCAATCTGCAGCACGCCCCGGCTGAGGTCCTCGCTGCCGATCTCGGCTTCGATGCGGGTACGCAAGGCCTGATAGGCCGGCACCAGCGACTCGGCGCTGTCCGCCCGGGACCGCAGGCCCTGCAGTTGGCGCTGGATGTCCAGCAGCGCCTCCAGGGCCGGATGGGGCGCCGTCCGGGAAAGGGCCTGGTCCAGGCTGCAGCCTGGGCTGGCCGTGGGCGCCAGCAGCGGCAGGAGCAGGCGGCGATCGATCAGCTCATGCAAGAAGGCCGCGGCTTCGGCCGGCTCGACCTCCAGCTGCCGGCACAGCAATCCGTTCAGCGCACCGAAGTCGCGCGGGGCCTGGGCGGCATCCAACAGCAGCTGCAGGGCCTCGCCATGAACCAGTTCAACGGCACGGTAGCTGCGCTGCCGGTTGGCCTGGTAGATCCAATCGACGTAGCTGAGGTGCTCGCCGCAGCGGACTGCCGTGTTGCTGATCTGCCAGCTCAGCCGCTCGCGCCAGCCGTGGTCCTGCAGGGCCCGCTCCAGCAGGCAGGCCTCCACGCCGCTGTCCAGGTGGATGCCGCGCTGCAGCGCATGCGTGGCCGGCGCCCCGGCGGCCGCTTCGCCAGACCCAATCGTCGCCAGTTGGACCTGGGCAAAGAGGCCGAAGGGCGTGCAACGGTAGGCCGCCCGGCTGAGGAAGCGCGCCAGGCTGGCCACCAGCTTCCTGCGCTCCGTCGGCAGGCGGCTGACCTCGCCTGTGCCCTGCCTCAGCTCCAGCAGGCGCGCGTGCAGGCTGGGGCTGGACACATACAGCCCTTCCTCCAGCCAGGGCTGGGCATACAGGGCCAGGATGAAGGACTCAGCATCCTGGCTCTGCTGCCAGTCCTGGAAATGCCGCAGGGGCAGCAGCGGGTGGCGCAGCAAGGCAAAGCCCGCCGGCGCGATCAGCTCTTTCATGGTCTCCCTCCGAGACGAAACTCGTAATGCCGGAGACCAAACCACCACACGCAAGCCAGGCTTTGGCTGCGGATCTCCGTCTTGCAAGATGTTCTGGCGCCGTGTCTCCAGCGCTCGCTACCAGACCCCGCACAGCCAAACAGCCGCAACACCAAGGGCACCATCCAACCGATTAGGTCAGCACCCCTCGTGTCAATACCGCCTGCCGCGCGTCCTTCCCGCCGGTGCTCACCCTCAGCGGGCAAGAAACCAATCAGAGTCCAGATTTAATAGTCGAATACCAATTTAATACCTGCGCAAATCCAGCGCAAGCATGGATTCCAGGACGGCGAGCGCTGCGCGGCCGCACCTGTCAGTTCTTACAGGTCAAGGGAGTGGCCGGGTTTCAGGCCGCGAACAGGGCGGGAGCGAGGGCGCCCACAGGAGAATGGGGCAACGCATGGCACGGGCACAGGTGAAACAGGACGAAATCCGGCAGGACGCCTGGGGGCGGCGCCAAGCCAGCCGGCGCCGGGATCAGGCGCGCTGTTGAGCGGCGGCCCGCAGGCCGTCGAGCCACTCGCGGTGGGAGGGCAGGCTCTCCACCAGGCGCCGCGCGCGCGCATCCACCTGCGCCAGCTGCTGACGGGCCTCGCGGCGCTCCGCCTCACCGATGGGGAAGCCGCGGGTCGCGAACTTCATGCCGTAGAGCACGTACAGGTAGTTCTCGACGCTGAAGAGCTCGAATCGGCTGCCGAAGTCCGTGGCCTGGGGCGGGGCAACGCGCCATTTCGCCAGGCGTTCCCGCAGCACCTCGGAGAGATGGCCGGGCTGGCGGTTGTCCAGCCAGAAGGCGGAGTCGCTGCGGTCCGACAGGTGGTAGTGCAGCTGGACGAAATCGATGATCCGTTCCCAGGCCTGGCCGGTGGCCTCGTTGAAGTGGCGGCGCAGCGCGGGCTCGTCGCCCTGCTGGCGGGGAAAATTCCGGGACAGCAGTTGCGCCGAAAAATCCGTCAGCAGGATGGAGGTGGCCTCCAGCGGCTCGACAAAGCCTTGAGCCAGCCCGAGCGCCACGCAGTTGTGGCTCCACAGCTGCTGGCGGTAGCCGATCTTCATGGCGATCTTGCGCGGCGCGAAGCCGGCCTCGGAGCGGCCCAGGTAGCGCGCGAAGGCGGCCACCGCCTCGTCCTCGCCCATGTAGGCGCTGGCGTAGACGAAACCCGTGCCGCGGCGCTGGGTCACGGGGATGTCCCAGATCCAGCCGGCGCGGTGTGCCGTCGCCAACGTGTAGGGCGCAATGGGCTCGTCGGGGCCAAAGGGCACTTGCTGGACCAGGGCGGTGTCTGTCAGCACCTGGTGGGACTTGTCCACGAAGGGCACCTTGAGCACGCCCTGCGTCAGCAGCGAGGCAAAGCCGCTGCAGTCGATGTAGAAATCGAAGGCCAGGCGCTCGCCGCTGCGGGTGCGCAGGGCCTCGATGCCGCCGTCGGCCGCGCGCTCGGCACCGACGATGGTGGCGACCCGGTGCCTGACTCCGAAACGCTGCTGCGCATTGCGCGAGAGGAGCTGCGCAAACTGCTGCGCGTTGACGTGATAGGCGTAGTCCACCTCACCCACATAGGGGCCCGACGACACCTGCTTGGGGCTGCGGCCGGCCTCGGAGAGGCGGGCCGCGACGGACACGCCATCGAAAGCCCGCTCGCTGCCCTCCTCCAGCCAACTGGGCGTCACGTCCATGCCGCCGGGGAAAGGCGACGCAAAGGCGTGGAGGTAGTGGTGAGCGGCGCCATGGCGGGCCGCATCCAGCCAGCCCTGAAAGCGAATGCCCGTCTTGAAGGTCGTCTCGCAGGACAGCATCAGCTCGGCCTCGCCAATGCCGAACTTTTGCAGCGACTGCTTGATGAAGGGCACCGTACCTTCGCCCACGCCGATGATGGGCACCTCGTCCGACTCGATGACCGTGATGCTCAACTCCGGGTCGGCCAGCAGCTCGCGCCCGAGGTGGTTGGCCGCCAGCCAGCCCGCGGTGCCGCCGCCGATGATGGCAATCGTCTTGATCTTCATGAGCTGGGATGCTGATTGGTATTTAAGTGGTAGTCAATTGCCATCTACCATGAGCTCGAAGCCCCCTGCCTAGCAGGGAGGAACTGGCGCCGTCTACCGCCAGCCTGCAGATCGCCCACTCCATCAGAACCTCGCAACTCTTGCAGTGTTGCCGTGCTCGGTTCTTTGCCATCCTTCCGCCGCGCCGGACCCTGAGGGGCCGGGGCCATCAGGCACCCGCCCTACCCCATGCCCGCCAAAGACGGGGCGGTGCGCTTGACCATGATCGGGGAAGGCAGCGGCGCCCAGGCAAGGGCACACGGCCACGTCAGAGGCGGGAATGAGGAACTATGCAGCGACAACACCTGCTTCTGGGGGCTCTGGCCCTGGCTTTCACGGGTGCGGCTCAGGCCGATTGGTCTCCGCGCATCCAATCCGGCCAGTATGTGGCAACCGTCTCCTATGGCGGCGGCAGCTTGAGCTACACGGAGGACTGGCGCAGCGGCGGCCCCTTGGGCACCATCGCCGGGCAGATGAAGGCCGTGCCCTACAGCATGCAGAACGGCCTGAACGAATTCATGCGAAAGTCGGCCGCCAGCCAGGGCGTCAACTTCCAGAGCGGCACGCTCTCCGGCGATGTCAACGTGCAGATCCAGCCCCAAGCCAACGGCACGGTGCTGATGACGCTGGGGGGCGTCCGCTATGACGCCTACACGCAGTTCAGCGGCAAGCGCTGGGGCGTCATCTCGTACAGCTGCGTCAACCATGCCTCCCTGGCCAATCTCCAGGTCACGGCCCAGTACGGTGCGGCGACCGGCGAGCTGCCTTCGGACAAGATCGGCGTCACCGCCAATGTGGGATCCTCGACCGACTGCGATTCCAACCTCAGCTGGATACTGCCCATCCTGGGCAACATCATCATCAACAAGGCCGAGGGCAAGATCGACCAGGGCGTACTGGACGGCGTCAAGGGCTCCCTGGGCATGGTCAAGGACAACCTCTTCTTCGGCCGCGACCAGAACTACCTGACGGGCCTGAACAAGCTGATCCCGGCCGACAAGGTCGTGACGCTGCCCAATGGCCAGACGTTCCCCATCGGCCAGTACGTCAACAACAACCTGGCCTACCTGATCGCCAACAGCCAGGTCAGCGTGCAGCTGGGCAAGGGCGCGGTGGTGCAGGGCGTCTATGGGACTGGCGAACCTACGGCCGACATCATCAGCGGCAACGTCATCACCCTGAATCTGAGCGCGCCAGGCATGAACTTCACGGTGAACCTCACCGAGAAGCTGAATGTGATGTGGCAGTGGAAATGCAGCCTGCGCGACCCGACCAAGTCCTGCCCCATCCCCTGATCGACCTCCGCGTCGTCAGCAGGGCCGGCTCGCAAGGGCCGGCCCTTTTTCTCGTGCCGCTCATCCCGTGCCGCTCCAGGCGCCCCTGCCAAGCTTGCCTCAGAGCTTCCAGTACCAGCCCCGCCGGTCCAGCGCCCATGCAATGACGCTCCACACCGCCACGAAGGCCAGGGCGAAGCTCAGGGACTGGACCTCGGGGCCGAAGGCCGTGCCGATGGGTGAGAACAACCCGCGGTACAGCGGCGCCATCCAGCCGAAGCCCTCGAGGAAGACCGTGCACATCCAGGCCCCCGCATAGGCCGCCAGGGCATTGACGCCGAAGGCCCGCCCCAGCGGCGGCAGGCCTTGGCGGTCCACCAGCTCGTAAGCCAGGGCCAGGGCCGCGAAGGCCCAGCCGCCGGTCCAGAGCACGAAGCTGGGGGTCCACAGCTGCTTGTTCCAGGGAACCCACTGTGCGCTCAGCGCCCCCAGCAGGAGCAGCAGGGCGGCGGGCAGCCAGAGACTGCGGCCGCGCC
This sequence comes from Mitsuaria sp. WAJ17, assembly GCF_014174515.1. Classification (GTDB taxonomy): domain Bacteria; phylum Pseudomonadota; class Gammaproteobacteria; order Burkholderiales; family Burkholderiaceae_C; genus Roseateles_B. The sequence goes on along the minus strand of NZ_JACJUG010000008.1, from coordinate 50,471 downwards.
CCTGGCGCAGGCGTTCGCCAGCGATCAGCCCCAGCACCGTACTGGCCAGGGCCCCCAGGGTGCTCAGCAGGCCCTCCGGGTCATGGCCCCGGCCGGTGGCCGCGTCCCATTGGTAGTTCCAGGGCCCCAGGATCCGCGTGTCCAGGCGCGAGGCGAGATTGCTCGACGGCTCCCAGCCGCCGCCGCAGGCCATCAGGCCGCCATAGCCCAGCAGCAGCACGGCCAGAAGGCCCCAGCGCGCGCGCTCGCTGCGCCAGGCCGTGCCCAGCAGGGCGGCCAAGGCCAGGCACAGGCCGATGCGCTGCATCACGCCCATCAACCGGTAGCTGGGCTTGCCCATCAGCCACCATGCCAGCAGGTGCAGCACCAGTCCCAGCACGAAGACCTTGAGCGCCCGCTTCAGCAAGGGCGGCAGCAGGAGGCCAGCCGGCTCGCCGCGGCTCCAGCGCCCGCCCGTGGCCAGGCTCAGGCTGGCGCCGGCGATCAGCAGGAAGAAGGGGAAGATGAGGTCGGTGGGTGTGCAGCCATTCCAGGCGGCGTGCTCCAGGGGCCAGAACACATGGTCCCAGTCGCCGGGGTTGTTGACCATCAGCATGGCGGCCACGGTGAGGCCGCGCAGGGCATCGACAGAGGCCAGACGGGAGGTCGCAGTCATCGGGGAGGTCACAAAGGCTCGGGGCTCAGAAGTCGCAGCGGCTTTCCAGCGCGGGCAGGGCGGCAGGCACGGTGTCCTCGCGAGCCCGGCCCTGGCGACGGTAGGCGGCCACGGCCGATTCGACCTGCCGCGGGCTCAGCAGCTCGTTGCGGGCGTGGAAGACCCAGTCCACGTCCTGCTCGTAGCGGCGCGCCGGGCCGCCCGCAGGCAGCAGCCCGCCGGGCGAGAACCACTGGTTGAAGTTGATGGACAGGGGCACCACGGGATAGTTGCGCCCGCCATGCTCGGCGACCTGGCGGCCGTCCAGGAACAGGCGCACGCGGCCGCCGCCCACCTGCATCAGCAGCACATGCCAGGCCGCGTCGCCCGCCCCCAGTGCGCCCATCTCCTCATGCGAGCCGTTGTAGGCCAGCCAGGGCTCGATGCGCACGGTCTGCCAGCTGATGCCGTAGAGCCGCGTCTTCTCGCTGCCCCAGCCGCCGTTGGGCAGGTACTCCCAGTCGATCTCGCTGAACTCGGGGTCGAAGTCGTGGCGCAGGGGTGCCACGGCATAAAAGGTCTGGACGACGGGATCGCCGTCCGCGCCCTGCACCGGCGTATCACTGAAACGGACACGCGCCGCGTAAGTGCCTTCCAGGAACTTGCGCTGCTGGCACAGCTGGGCCTGGCGGGTGCCGGGGCCGGTGCCATCGGTCTCGGCCACCAGGCGCAGCAGGCGATTGCCCTTCTGCGCGGGGTCGTCGAGCAGGCGCAGCTGGGACTCACCCCACTGCGCGCCTGGAACGCCGGGATGGCCAGGTGCCGTTCGGGCCGTCCAGCCGGCGGCACGCAGGCCGGCCAGCTCGGCATCGCTGAAGTCGTCAAAAAAGCGGCCGGCCCCGCCCTGTGCGGTGGCCGGCCCAAGAGACAAGGCAAGCACAAGGCCTACCACATGAAGACTCAGGGAGCGCATGGCAAGCAGCTCAGCGGCTCGCCGGCAAGGCATCCGATCCGGCCGCGGCCTGCGGGTCGGCCGCCGCCTCGCCTTGCGGGAAGCGGACGAAGAAGAACAGCAGCAGGGCCGGCACACCGCAGGCGATGGTCCAGAGGAAGAAGCGCTCGTAGCCCAGGGCCAGCTGCACGTCGCCGCTGAAGGATCTCGCCAGGATGAAGCCCAGCTGCATCACGCCCGAGCCCAGCGCGTAGTGCGCGGTCTGGAAGCGGCCGGGGGCCACGACCTGCATGATGAAGAGGATCATGCCGACGAAGCCGAAGCCGTAGCCGAACATCTCCAGCGCGATGGCCGCGCCGATGTGCACGATGTCGGTCGGGTGCGCCGCCGCCAGGTAGTAGAAGGTGACGCTGGGCACGGCCATGGCCAGCAGCAGCACCGGCATGGCTCGGCGCAGGCTCAGCCTCGAGGTGAAGTAGCCGCCGAGGATGCTGCCCACCAGGAAGGCCGCCGTGCCCACGGTGCCATAGACGCCGCCCGTCTGCTCCTGCGTCAGGCCCAGGCCGCCCTTCTCGCGCGCCTCCAGCAGGAACAGCGGACCGATGGTCTGGACCTGTCCTTCCGCCAGTCGGAACAACACGATGAAGAGCATGAAGACCCAGATACCGGGCTTGCGCAACAGGTCGGCGACCACCTCGACCAGCGTCTGCCAGACGGCCGACGCTCCACCCTTGGGTGCCTGCGCCGGCAGTGGGTTGGGCAGCGCAAAGGCGTTGTAGCTGGCCAGCAGCGCCAGCAGCACGCCCAGCATCACGAAGATCGTCGTCCAGGCATTGCTCAGGCCGAAGCGCTCGGCCAGCAGGCCCGCCAGGATCAGCAGGCCGCCCTGCGTGAGGAACTTGGAGGCGTTGAAGAAGGCGCCCTGCCAGCCCGCATAGGCCGCTTGCTCCTTGTCCGACAGCGAGGCCATGTAGAGCCCGTCGCAGGCGATGTCATGCGTGGCAGAGGCATAGGCCAGCACGAAGAACACCGCCAGCGAGGCTGCGAACCAGCTGGGCAGCTGCAGGGTCAGCGCCACCGCCAGCAGGCCGGCTGCGCCCAGGAACTGCATGCTCACCACGATGCGTTTCTTGCTGGGGATCAACTCCAGGAAGGGGCTCCACAGCGGCTTGAAGGCCCAGGCCAGGCCGATGAGGCTGGTCCAGCGCGCGATCTGGTCGTTTTCCACGCCCAGCTTCTTGTACATCATGCTGGCGATCAGCATGACCACGAAGAACTGCAGGCCCTGCACGAAGTACAGGCTGGGCACCCAGCGCAGGGGGCTGGTCGTAGAAGAGTCCTGGATCGCGCTCATGGCTTGTCCTTGTTGTTGTTCGAGGCGGGCCTCAGCCCAGGCTCACCGGCGAGGTCGCCGAGGCCACCAGCTCACCCTGCAGCCAGCTCTTCAAGGCCGCCAGCGCGCCGTCGGCATAGCCCCAGCTGATGACGGTGGCCCCCTGCACATCGAGGGCCTGGAAGGGGTTCCACAGCACCAGGTGCAGGTCGGGCTGCCACTGGCCAGCGTTGGCGCCGTAGCGCAGGCGGTGCGTGGAGGCGACGATGGTCTTGCGGCCATCGCGCGGCACGTCGGCCCAGTCCAGGCCCAGCAGGTCGTCCAGCATCACGATCTCGGCGTCCGAGAAGCCGCTGAAGAGACCGGCGATCTGCGCGCCGGTCGGGCCGGCCTCGCTGACCATGTCGGTCGGAACATCGGTCTGCACGTAGACGCGAATCGGGGCATCCAGCGCCGGGGCCTGGGCCGCTCGCAGGGCCGTGAGGCCGCGCGCCCAGGCCTCGGCCATCAGCGCGCCATCGGCCTCGCGCACGGCGCCGCCGTACGCATCGTGGACCACCGGGTAAGCCTTTGCCAGGCGGTCCAGGCGATCGCGCGCACGCGCGCCCTGCTCCGCCGTCAGCTCGCCGCGGGCGAAGGCCTCGCGCAGGGCGCGCAAGGACTGCCCCTGCTCTTCCAGCGAGCCCTGGGCCAGGATCATGTCGGCACCAGCCTGCAGGGCCAGCACGGCGGCGCGATCGTAGCCATAGCGTTCGCAGATGGCCTTCATCATCAGCGCATCGGTGATCACCACGCCCTCGTAGCCCCACTCCTTGCGCAGGATGCCGCCCAGGATGGTGGCGGACAGCGTGGCCGGGTACTCGGGGTCGATCTGCGGGTAGACGATGTGCGCCGTCATCACCGCCGGCGCGATCTCGCGCAGGGCGTGAAAGGGGCGCAGCTCCAGGGCGTCGAGCTCGGCACGGCTCTTGTCCACCGTGGGCAGGGCCAGGTGCGAGTCCACATGCGTGTCGCCATGGCCGGGGAAATGCTTGACGCAGCAGGCCACGCCCTCGCGCAGCGAGCCCCACATCCAGGCGCCGGCCAGGCGGGTGACCTCGTCGGCGCGCTCGGAAAAGCTGCGCTCGGCGATCACCGGGTTGGCGGGGTTGTTGTTGATGTCCAGGACCGGGGCGAAGTTCCAGTTCACGCCGATGCTGCGCAGGCCGCGGGCCACGGCGGCGCCCACGCGCTCGCACAACTCGCTGTCGCCCGCCGCGCCGAGGGCCATGGCCGAGGGCGCCTGCGGCAGGAAGGTGGCGCGCACCACGGAGCCGCCTTCCTGATCGAGGCCGATCAGGGCGTTCGGGCCCATGACCTCGCGCAGCTGGCGGGTCAGTTGGCGGACTTCTTCCTCCGTGCCCAGGTTCTTGCGGAACAGACAGACGGCGCGGATGCGGTGCTCACGCAGGAAAGCCGCGGTGGCCGGGTCCAGGGTCTTGCCCTGGATATCGACCATCACCAGCTGGCCGGCGTCCTCGGGCGTGAATGCTTGGGCTTGGGTCATGAGGGCGCCTCGCTCAGTGGGTCTTGGTGACCTTGGCCAGGTGGCGCGGTTGGTCGGGGTTCAGACCGCGGGCGCGGGCCAGGGCCTCGACCATGGGATAGAAGCTCTGAATGGCGGCGATGGGGTCGAGATCCTCATTGCCCGTGCAGGCCAGTTCCAGCTCGGCGCCGGGCGTGCCGGCCGGGGCGGCCAGCAGGACGCGGGCGCCACGGCCGCGCATCTCCTCAGCCAGGGCCACGAGGCCGGCCTGGGCCGGGCCGCGGGGCGCGAAGACCAGCAGCGGATAGCCCTCTTCGACCAGGGCCATGGGGCCGTGCTTGACCTCGGCGCCCGAGAAGGCCTCGGCCTGGATACCGCAAGTTTCCTTGAACTTCAAGGCCGCCTCCAACGCGATGGGCAGGCTGGTGCCGCGGCCGATCACGAAGAGCTTGTCGGCGCCGCGCAGCGCGTCCACGGCGCTGTCCCAGCGCAGGCCGGCGGCCTTCACGAGATCGTCGGGCAGCTGCTGCAGGGCGGCGGCGAGGTCCTCGTCCCCCTGCCATGCGGCGACGACGCGGGCGCCAGCCACCAGCTGGGCGATGTAGCTCTTGGTCGCGGCCACGCTGTTCTCGGGGCCAGCGTGCAGGGAGAACACATGCTCGGCCGCCTCGGCCAGCGGCGAGCCGGCGGCATTCACGAAGGCCACGGTGCGTGCACCGCCGTCGCGGAAGAAGCGCGTGGGCGCGACCAGGTCCGGGCTCTGGCCCGATTGCGAGAAGGCCAGGGACACCAGGCCCTCGCAAGCAATCTTGCTCTGGTACAGCGTGATCAGGGACATGGGCAGCGAGGTGACCAGGCGGCCCAAGCGCGCCATCACGAGGTAGGCCATGTAGTGGGCGGCGTGGTCCGAACTGCCACGCGCGACGGTCAGCAGGCTGCTGGGCGGCGCGTCGCGCAGCGATTCACCCAGGGCCGCATAGGCGTTCTGATCAGCGGCCAGCTGGCGCGCGACGGCCGCGGGCGCCGCCAGGCACTCTTCCAGCATGCGGGTCTTGATATCAAGCGAGGTCAATTCCATCTCCTTCAACGACCACGCCTTGCACCTGCAAATCACGGTCCAGCACCACAAAATCCGCCCACGCGCCCACGGCCAGGCGGCCGCGATCGCTGAGTCCCAGGTAATCCGCTGCGTAGGTCGAGACGCGACGCGAGGCGTCCGCCATCTCCAGCCCCAGCCCGACCAGGTTGCGCAGGGCCTGGTCCATGGTCAGCGTGCTGCCGGCCAGCGTGCCATCGGGCAGGCGCACGCCGCCCATGCACTTGGTGACGCGGTGGCGGCCCAGGCTGTATTCGCCATCGGGCATGCCGGCGGCAGCCGTCGAGTCGGTCACGCAGAAGAGGCAGGGAATGGAGCGCAGCGCCACGCGCACGGCCCCCTCGTGCACATGCAGCAGATCGGGAATGATCTCGGCATAGCGCGCATGGGCCAGCGCCGCGCCCACCATGCCGGGCTCGCGGTGGTGCAAGCCCGTCATGGCGTTGAAAAGGTGGGTGAAGCCGCCGGCGCCGCGCTCCAGGGCCTCGACGCCGTCCTCATAAGTGCCCAGGGTGTGGCCGATCTGCACCTGGAAGCCGGCCGCGCGCAGCTGCTCGGTGAGATCCAGATTGCCCGGCAGCTCGGGCGCCAGCGTGATCAGGCGGATAGGGGCCAGGCCATGCAGTGCCTGCACCTCCGCCAGTTGCGCGGCGCGGGCGAAGTCGGGCTGGGCGCCCAGCTTGCCGGGGTTGATGTAGGGCCCTTCGAGGTGCACGCCCAGCACGCGGGCGGCCTGGGGCTCGCGCTCGCTGCACACCGGGCCCAGGGCAGCCAGGGCCGCGCGGATCTCGTCCATGGGCGCGGTCATGGTGGTGGCCAGCAGCGAGGTCGTGCCATGACGCACGTGGAGGCGGGCGATCTGCCGGGCGGCGTCCCCGCCTTCCATGGTGTCCCGGCCGCCGCCGCCGTGCACATGCACGTCGATGAAGCCGGGGAGGATCAGGGGCAGATCCTGAGATCCGTGGCGGACCTCGTACTCGGTGACCGCCTCGCCCTCGATCCGGGTGATGCGGCCTCCTTGATGCTCCAGCACACCGCGGATGAATCCCGCAGGTGTCAGTACGAATCCGTCAGTGCGCTGTGCGTCGGTCATCCATCCCGCCTCATCTCCGCAACGAAGTCGTAGTAGTCGCTGCGGCAGTACGAATGGGTCAGCTCCACGGCCTGACCCGATTCCAGATAGCCCACCCGTGTGATGAACAGCACGGCCTGACCCACGGGCACTTCCAGAAGGCTGGCGAGGCGGGAGTCGGCATTGATGGCTCGAATGTGCTGGAGCGCGCGCACCGGGGCGCCACCCAGCCGGCCCAGGTGCTCGTAGAGCGAGGCGCTGACGGACTCGGGGTCCGGCAGCACCGCCTCGGGCAGCACGCTCACTTCGTAGGCCATGACCACGGCATCGGCCAGGCGCAGGCGCTCCAGGCGCGCCACGCGCTGGCCGGTGGTCAGGCCCAGGGAGAGTTGTTCGTCCGGCGCCGCCAGGGAGAAGCCGCGCGTCAGCCAGCGCGAGCTGGGCTTGAAGCCGCGCTGGTGCAGCTCCTCGGAGAAGCTGGTCAGGCGCGACAGCGGCTGCTCCAGCTTGGGGGCGATGTAGTTGCCGGACCCACGCTTGCGGATGATCAGGCCCTGCTCGACCAGGCGGTCGATGGCCTTGCGCGCGGTCACGCGCGAGAGATCCAGGGACTCGGACAGCACCCGCTCGGAGGGCAGGGCTTCATCGGCCTGGTAGTGGCCTTCGCGGATCGCCTGCGCCAGCTTGTGCGCCAGCTGCATGTACAGCGGCGAGGCGGCTTCGGGGTCAGGCTTGAATTGGAACGGCAGCTTTGTCATCGTGTACCCGTCTTGTCGTTGAGTGCACTGCCGACCAAGAGCAGTGCGCCGTCGGCCGAATCTCCTTGGGACTCGACGCAACGGGCACGAATGTTGCCTGAGAAATGGGCCAAAAGACGCCTGGCGATGCTGCCGGCCAGGGCGAGGGGCAATTCCTCCTGCGGATCCAGGCACAGCGCCAACTGCTCCAGGGCCCTCACGGCCTGCTCGCGCAGGGCCTGGGCGGCGGCGTCGCCGGCGTCGGCCGCATCCAGCACCAGCGGCGCCAGCGTCGCAAAGCCATGCTGGCCGGCGGCCACGCACCAGGCAAGGATGGACTCGCGGTCATTGCCCGCCACGGCCCACACGCGGCGGGCCAGCTCGCTGACCGGCACCCGCCCGTCCAGGGCCTGCTGGGCATGACCCATGGCGCGCAGGCCCAGCCAGGCGCCACTGCCCTCATCTCCGGTGATCCAGCCCCAGCCCGAGGCGATGGCCCGTGAGCCATCGGCCCGCAGCACCTCGCCCACGGTGCCGGTGCCGGCCGCCACCACGGCGCCCGGGTGGCCGCCATGGGCCCCCAGCACGGTGGTGAAGCCGTCGTTCTCCAGCAGCACGGCCGCGAAGCCGGGCTGCGTGCGGATGAAGTCCTGCGCGTCCGCCAGCACATTGGCCCCTGACAGGCCGGCGCCCAGCGCGCATTCGGCCAGCGGCAACGACGGCAGGCCAGCCTGGGCGGCCGCCTGCTGCAGGGCGTCCTGGATGTGGCGCCAGGCCTGGGCCACGCCCTGCCCCAGCGCCGAAGGGCCGGCCTCGCCCTGACCCAGCACACGGCCGGCGGCGTCCGCCAGCTTGACCCGCGTGCCGGTACCGCCGCCATCCACCCCCACGTGGTAGCGCACCGCGGCCAGCGCTTCAGCGCGCGCCAGGGTGTGATGCAAAGGCAGGGGCTTGTTCATAGTAATACCAGTTTAGTACCAGAATTAGCCAAGCGTCAATTGGTATTGCACTGGCTTACATTCAAATCCCCCCATCAAGCCGACCACCCGGCGATGCCTGGCTTTGATGACGATTTCACGGGGTAGCAGACAGGTGCGCACGGGTATCGCACCAAATGGAACAATACCAGTTTAGAACCAAGCGCGGCATGGGGCTGGCCCCAGGGTCAACCCGGGGTCAGCGCGGCCTTCACGGGCCGGAAATCAGGGCGTGTCGATCTGCAGCAGGAACATGCCGATGCCGGCGGAGCCATAGTGCCAACCGACGAACTGCTCAGGCGCCGCGGCTGGAGAAGCCACGCGCCAGCGGTCCCACCACTGCAAGGCCTGCGGCTGCGAGCGCACAGCCGTTTCCAACAGCAGGATGGCGGCCGCCTCCGCTTCGGCACGGTACCGAGGCTCATAGGCCGAGGCTCTCAGCAGCACGCGCCCCACGGAGCCGACACCCGTGTGCCAACCCAGCTCGAATTCAGCGCTGTCAGCTGACATCGGCCAGTAATGCCCCCGTCCCTTCGGAAGCGTCCGTGCCTGTGCGGCCAGCCAGCTCGCACCGGCCAGCGCATGCTGCAGATAGAGAGGCTCGCCGCTGGCTTCATAGGCATTGAACAGCTGCTCCACCACCCCGCCTGCGCCAAAGCAGTAGGCAGGAAACTGTGGGCTGTCCGCCAGATCCTCTCGCCGCCAGCTTTCGCCCTGCGGCCGCGGCTCCGCCCGGTTGACCAGCCCCGTGGCCACCTGCAGATAGCGCTGGCGATAGAGCGCCTTGCCCGTCACCTGGTGCAGTCGCTTCAGAAAGGGCATCACGCCGGCACTTCCGCCACACCAGGCGTGATAGACGAACTGGTCGCTGGCCAGTCGCCTGTAGCCGACACCACCCGGCTCCAGCGGCAGCTTTTGACTCTCCAACCAGACGAAAGCGGCCTCGGCCAGATCCAGGTATTGCAACTCTCCAGTCGCCTCGTGCAGGGCCAGGAGAAACTCGCCGATGCCCGCGGCGCCGTGCGCCTTGCCCGTGTAGCGCTTGGGATGATCTGGAGCGTGCTTCCAGTACACCCCTGCCCCCTCGTGGTGTGCCTGGCCCGCCAGGTACTGCCCGGCCCTGCGGGCGCCGAGGAGAAAGCGCGCCTGACCTGTGGCGCGATGCAACGCCAGCATGTACTCGCCCGTCCCCGCCGCTCCCGCGAGCCAGTCCGGCCCGTTGAACTCCCCTGCCGCATAACGGGACAGGATGAAGTCGCCCGCCTGGATCGCCAGCGCCTGGTGGGCCGGCTCACCAGTCTTCTCGGCCAGCGCCAGGAGGAACATGCCAACACCGGCCGCCCCGTTTTCGAGCCCGGTGGCCGGCGCCGGTTGCCTGTCCGAGGCCGGCCATGCCAGCCCAGCATCCTGTTGCTGGGCATGGGCGGCGAACCAGCGGCCCACGGATTCCGCCGCCACTCGAGCTTGCTGGCGCAGCGAACTGCCGAACAGCGCCGGATCATTCAAGGCCCACTCGCCCGCGCCCGGCGAGGACGGGGCGGCCGGTGGCGGCGTGGCAACGCCACCGCCCGCCGACCCACCCGAGCCCCCGCCACAGCCCGCCATCCACAGAAGCAGCAGCAAACTCAGCCTTCGCATCCTCATCTCAGTTCCTCACCTGGATGGTTTCCGTGGCGCGGGCACTCAGGCCCGTCGCGTCGGTGACCGTGATCTGCACGGTGTAGGCCCCGTCGGGCCACAGGCGGCGGCCATCGGCCAGCAGCTCCGTGGTGTCCCAGTCCTGGTCCTGAGGCCGGGCGTCACCGACCTCCGTCAGGCCCTGATGCAGATGGTTGAGAAGGTAGTAGCTGAACCCCGTGCGCCACTGGACATCCCCACCCAAGGCCTCCGGCACCTTGAAAAGGAATTGGGCCTGCCGCGCCTTGCGCTGCGGCGACTGCAAAAAGCCCTGGATGCCGAAGCGTGTGAAATCGAAGCGCCCCGACTTGAGCACCCGGCCGCTGCCATCGCTGATCTCCCAGGCGATGAGCGATGGCGCCAGGCGCTGGACAGGCACGGCCCCTGGCACGGGATTGGCGTAGCTGCCGCGATCCCGCAAGGCTGCCACGATGTCCACACGTCCGGAAACAGTGCTGCCGCTGCCCCTGCCCAACAGTTCCTCGCTGCCCGATCGCAGATACAGCAAGGGGGACTGGATCTCCGGCGGCTCGGCATCCTTCAGCACCAAGAGCGGCGTCGGATCGCGCGCCAGATAGTTCTCCCCCCAGCCCTGTCCGGGCACCGCCCTGGCCCGGTTCAGATGGAGGTGCTGCAGGCCGTCGCGGAAGTCCACCACGGCCAGTTGCTGCCCATTGCGCACCGGGTCTCCCAGCTTCACGCGGACCTGCCCAACGTGCACGTACATCCAGCACCAGCCCTCGCCCTGGGTGTCTTCAACGACCAGCATCTCGCCGTTGCCGGCGCTGCCGCGGTAGACGACCCGACCATCCGCCATGGCATACAGCGGCGTGCCATTGGGCAGAACGATGTCCAGCCCGTCGTGCAGATACATGCTCTCGGGTGTGCCGTTCCCCTGGTAAAGGCCGAAGTTGTTGCTGACCCACAGTGTCGACATCAGACGCTCATGGGCCGCAGCGTCCATCGAAGGGCCGTGATGTGGCCAATGGACTTTGCCCACAGGCATGCTGACCTGGTAGTCCAGGTTCACCGAGTCCGCGGGCTGCGCAGCGCCCGATGCAGGCCCGCCCCCCGCCGATCCTCCGCCACAGCCGGCCAGCAGCCCGGCAACAAGAATAACCACGCCCCAGGCCGCAGCCCGCACACTCGCCATCATCAAAAGCCTCCCCTGGTCTGCCCGGGTCATGGGCCGCGATCCTCGGGGTCACGCGCGCAGCCGGGCTCCGCCGATTGCACCGGAATTCTCTTGGGCACACATCAGGGAAGTTATGCAGAGCAGCGCATCTTGTGCGAACCCAAGCCCACCCCTTCGGCAGCGCCGCTGCGGAGCGCCTCAGGGGCGCCAGTCCAGACTCTGTCCGCGCTGTTCCAGCCAGTCCCGTGCGGCGGAGAAATGGCCGCAGCCGATGAAGGGCAGGGGCGGCCGGGTGGCGGAGAGCGGCGAGGGATGGTTGGCCTGCAGCACCCGATGCTGCGGACCGGCCGCGGCGATCAGCGGGCCCTTGGCCTGGGCATGAGCGCCCCACAGCAGGTAGACCTTGGGTGCGGCGTGTGCGGCCGTGGCCGCGATCAGCGCATCGGTGAGAGCTTCCCAGCCTTTCTTGGCATGGCTGCCCGCCGCGCCCTCCTCCACGGTCAGCGAGGTGTTGAGCAGAAGCACGCCCTGATGTGTCCAGGCGATCAGGTGGCCGTCGCGCGCCGGCGGCTGGCCCAGGTCGCGCTGCAGCTCCTTGTAGATGTTGCGCAGCGAGGGCGGCAGCTTCTGGCCCGGCGGCACGGAGAACGCCAGGCCCTCGGCCTGCCCGGCGCCATGGTACGGATCCTGGCCCAGGATGACCACGCGCACCTGCTCCAGCGGCGTCAGGCTCAGCGCCCGCAAGGGCTGGGCCGGGAACACCGTGGCGCCCTCGCGCTGGCGCCGCTCGACGTAGGCGACCAGGGACTGGCCTTCGGCGCTTTGGCGCCACCCTTGCACCACGGTCTGCCAGCCGGGCGACAGCGTCGCGGCATCCAGCACTTCGCCCAGCGGGCGCGCGAGGGCATTGGGCGCCAGGGCGGCGCCGTCCTCGTCCAGCAGCGAGGCCTGCATCAGGCGAACAAGGCCGCCAGGGCCTCGCCGGGTTCGGGGGCGCGCATGAAGGCCTCGCCCACCAGGAAGGCGTGCACGCCGTGGTCGCGCATGCGCTGCACGTCGGCACGCTGCAGGATGCCGGACTCGGTCACCAGCAGGCGATCCGCCGGCACGCGGTCCAGCAGGCCCAGGGTGGTGTCCAGCGTGACCTCGAACGTGCGCAGGTTGCGGTTGTTGATGCCCACCAGCGGCGTCTTCAGGCGCAGGGCGCGGTCCAGCTCTGCGCCGTCGTGGACCTCGACCAGCACGTCCAGCCCCAAGTCCAACGCGCAGGCTTCGAGGTCCGCCATCAGCGCGTCGTCGAGGCTGGCGGCGATCAGCAGCACGCAGTCCGCGCCCATGGCCCGGGCCTCGACGATCTGGTACTCGTCCACCATGAAGTCCTTGCGCAGCACCGGCAGCGTGCAGGCGGCGCGGGCGGCCTGCAGGTACTCAGTCGCGCCCTGGAAGAAGGGGCGGTCGGTCAGCACGCTCAGGCAGGCCGCGCCATGGCGGGCGTAGCTCTGCGCGATCTCGGCGGGGCGGAAGTCCTCGCGCAGCACGCCCTTGCTGGGGCTGGCCTTCTTGATCTCGGCGATGACGCCGCTGCGGCCGGCCGCGATGGCGCTGCGCAGCCCGGCCACGAAGCCCCGTGTGGGGCCTTGCGCCGCGGCCGCTTCGCGCAGACTGGCGAGGGAGCGCAACGCGCGTGCAGCCGCCACTTCCTCGTGCTTGACGGCGTTGATCTTGTTCAGGATGTCGGACATGTCTTTGCCTTGATTCAGGAATTCGGGTGCCCAGGGCCTTGCTGGCTCACAAGCTGAGCCCCTCCCGGCGCATCTGCAGCCGCGCTGCCAGCGCGTCGGCGATCTGGCTCACCAGTTGGTGCTCCTCGCGGCTGGCGCCGCCGCGGGTCTCCAGCACGCGAAGAGCCTTGCCGCCGTCCTCGTGACGGAACTCCAGCGCAAGCGAACGGCGCTTGGAGCCGCCCACGCAGTACAGGCCCCAGCCGGGGCCGTCCACGCGGCGCGGCTCGCCGTCGATGCCCACGGGACCAAGCTGGCGTGAGGCGAAGTCCAGGCGCCAGCCCAGGTGCTCGCGCCTCAGCAGGCCCCAGGCAGCCATGCCGGCCACCACCAGGCCCAGGGCCAGCCAGCCGGCGCCCGTGCGCCAGGCCTCGGGCAGCAGGGGCACGCCCCACAGGCCCAGCGCCGTGCCCGCGAGGCCCAGGCCCCAGGACAGCGGATGCACCTCCACGCGCGGCAGCAGCACCTGGTCCGCCTGCGGGATCTCGTCCCGCAGGCGCCGGAACAGTGCGGCGCTGGATCTCATGCCGCGAGCGAGCGCGTCGTGGCCACGAACTGATCAAGCTTGGCCCGCGCCGCGCCGCTGCGGATAGCCTCGCGGGCGCGTTCGATGCCGTTGCCGATGCTATCCGCCACATTGGCGGCGTAGAGCGTGGCGCCGGCGTTGAGCAGCACGATGTCGCGCGCAGGACCGGCTTCGTCAGCCAGAGCGCCGAGCAGCATCTGGCGGCTGTCCTCGGGACCAGCCACCTTCAGGCTGCGGTTGGAGGCCATAGCCAGGCCGAAGTCCTCGGGGTGGATCTCGTACTCGCGGATCTCACCGTTTTTTAGCTCGCCCACCTGCGTGCCCGCGCCCAGCGAGATCTCGTCCATGCCGTCCTTGCCATAGACGACCACGGCATGCTCGGCGCCCAGGCGCTGCATCACGCGCACCTGGATGCCGACCAGGTCCGGGTGGAACACGCCCATCAGGATGTTGGGCGCGCCGGCCGGGTTGGTCAGCGGTCCCAGGATGTTGAAGATCGTGCGCACGCCCAGCTCCTTGCGCACCGGGGCGATGTTCTTCATGGCCGGGTGGTGGTTGGGGGCGAACATGAAGCCGATGCCGCACTGGGCCACGCTGGCCGCCACCTGCTCGGGGTTCAGCATGATGTTGGCCCCCAGGGCCTCCAGCACGTCGGCGCTGCCAGTCTTGCTGGAGACGCTGCGATTGCCGTGCTTGGCCACCTGCGCGCCGGCCGCAGCCGCGACGAACATCGAGCAGGTGCTGATGTTGAAGGTGTGGGCACCGTCGCCACCGGTGCCCACCACATCGACCAGATGCGGTTTGGGGCCCAGCGGCACCTTGACGGAGAACTCGCGCATCACCTGCGCGGCGGCGGTGATCTCGCCGATGGTCTCCTTCTTGACGCGCAGGCCGATCAGCAGAGCCGCGGCCATCACGGGCGACATCTCGCCGCTCATGATGCGGCGCATCAGGGTCAGCATCTCGTCGTGGAAGATCTCGCGGTGCTCGATGGTCCGCGTCAGGGCTTCGTTATCGGTGATGGGCATGGCGGTTCCCGTTCAGGCTTTGAAGTAGTCGCGGACGGCGGCGATGGCGCGGTCCACGCCCGCCGCATCGACGTCCAGATGGGTCACGAAGCGCAGGCGGTACAGGCCGGTGGCCAGCACGCCGCGCTCCTTCAGGAAGGGCAGCAGGCCGGCTGCGCGATCAGCATCGCTGACGTCGGCGAAGACAATGTTGGTCTGCGGTGCCTCGATGGCAAGACCTGGCACCCCGGCCAGGCCCTCGGCCAGGCGGCGGGCCAGGGCGTGGTCCTCGGCCAGGCGGCGCACGTGGTGGTCCAGCGCATGATGGGCCGCAGCGGCCAGCAGGCCCGCCTGGCGCAAGCCGCCGCCGGCCATCTTGCGCCAGCGATGGGCGCTCTTGATGAAGTCGCGCGAGCCGCACAGCACCGAGCCCACCGGGGCACCCAGGCCCTTGGAGAAGCACACGGAGACGCTGTCGAAGTGACTGCAGATGCGGCGCGCCGCGGCGTACGGATCCGCTGCATCCACAGCCACGGCCGCGTTGAAGAGCCGCGCGCCATCAAGGTGGCGGACGAGGCCGCGACGCTGCGCGAGCTCCGAGGCCGCGGCCAGGTAGTCCATGGGCAGGACCTTGCCGCCGATGGTGTTCTCCAGCGTCAGCAACCGGGTTCGGGCGAAGTGGGCGTCGTCGGGCTTGATGTTGGCCTCGATGTCGGCCAAGAGCAGGCTGCCATCCGGCTGCTGCGCCAGAGGCTGCGGCTGGATAGAGCCCAGCACCGCCGCACCGCCACCTTCCCAGCGGAAGGTGTGGGCCATCTGGCCGACGATGTATTCGTCTCCGCGCTGGCAGTGGCTCATCAGCGCGCAGAGGTTGCTCTGCGTGCCCGTGGGCATGAAGAGCGCCGCCTCGAAGCCCAGGCGCGCGGCCAGGTCCTCCTGCAGGGCGTTGACGCTGGGGTCGTCGCCGAAGACGTCGTCACCCAGCGGCGCAGCCCACATGGCCTCGCGCATGGCCGGCGTGGGCCGGGTCACTGTGTCGCTACGCAAGTCAATCATGGCCTGGCTACTCCTTGGCAAACATGCGCTGGCCCGCTGCGGCGGATGCCGCTCAGCGCTTCAGCTGCAGGAAATTCCTCAGCATGGCATGGCCGTGCTCGGACAGGATGGACTCCGGATGGAACTGCACCCCCTCCAGCGGCGTGGCCGTGCCGGCGAGCTCGCGGTGGCGAAGGCCCATGATCTCGCCGTCCTCGCTGCGGGCGGTGACGACGAACTCCTTGGGGAACGTCGCCTCTTCAACCACCAGCGAGTGGTAGCGCACCACGGTGAAGTCCTTGGGCAGCTCGCTGAAGACGCCCTGCTGGTCCGTCGTGATCACGCTGGTCTTGCCATGCATCTGGGTCTTGGCGCGCACAATGTTGGCGCCGAAGGCCGCCCCCATGCTCTGGTGGCCCAGGCAGACACCCAGCAGGGGCAGCCTCCCCGCGAAGTGCCGGATGGCCTCCACGCAGATGCCCGCCTCGGCGGGCGAGCAGGGCCCGGGCGAGAAGACCAGGTGGTCGGGCTTGAGGGCCGCAATCTCGTTGACGGTGATCTCGTCATTGCGCACCACCTTCACCTCGGTCCCGAGCTCGCCGAAATACTGCACCAGGTTGAAGGTGAAGCTGTCGTAGTTGTCAATCATCAGCAGCATGAGCGCGCCTCCTGTCCAGCGGCGCGCACGGCCGCGGCTTCGACCCAGGCCTTCACCAGGGTCGGCAGTTTGCCTTGCAGCGCCTGGCGTTCCAGCTGGAACAGCGCTGCCACGAAAAAGGGATGGTCCTTCAGCTCAACTGCCCGCACCTGCTCGTCCGGGCCCAGGGCCGCAGCCTTCAGGGGGCCGGCGGTGAGGGCCGCCACGAAGTCCGGGTTCAGCCCGAAACGGCAGCGGTAGCCCTCGCTGAAGGGCTGCCCCTCGTAGGCGGCATGCAGGCGCGTGCCCGGCAGGGGGGCCAGCCGCTCGTTCTGCTCCACCAGCTCGCAGGCCAGCTGATGGATCACCCGTCGCTCGCCGGGGCCCGCGGTCTCCTCGTGCTCGGCATCGACCCAACCCAGCACGTGGCGGGCGTACTCGATCGCGGCATGCTGGAAGCCGCCGCAGGTGCCGAGGAAGGGCTGGCCGGTCTCGCGCGCCTGGCGGATGGCGCGCAAGGCGCCGTCCATGCTGCGGTAGGGGCTGCCGGGCACGCACCACACGCCGTGGGCCGCTTGCAGCGCGCGGCCGTCACCCACTTCGTCAGTGGCGACCCAGCGCGCCTGCAGGGGCAGGTGCAGGGCCTGGCTGGCGAGGTCCAGCGCCAGGGGGATGGCCCGGTGAGCGGTAATGGCCTCGTCGCGGTCCCCCACCAGCACCAGCTCGATGGCGTGGGCGGGCCGCATCAGAAGCCTTCCTCGACCAACTCGGCCGCACGCAGCAGGGCACGCGCCTTGGCCTCGGTTTCCTTCCACTCCAGCTCAGGCACGGAGTCCGCCACCACGCCGGCCGCGGCCTGCACGTAGAGCATCTGGTCCTGCACGATGCCTGTGCGTATGGCGATGGCGAGGTCCATGTCGCCCGCGTAGCTGAGGTAGCCGCAAGCGCCGCCGTAGATGCCGCGCTGGACGGGCTCCAGCTCGTCGATGATCTCCATGGCCCTCACCTTGGGCGCACCGGTGAGGGTGCCGGCCGGGAAGGTCGCGCGGAACACGTCCATATTGCTGACGCCGGGTTGCAGCTGCCCCTCGACGTTGCTGACGATGTGCATCACATGCGAGTAGCGCTCGATGACGAAGGCATCGGTCACCTTGACGCTGCCGATGCTGGCGATCCGGCCGATGTCATTGCGGGCCAGGTCGATCAGCATCAGGTGCTCGGCGCGCTCCTTGGGATCGGCCTTGAGTTCGGCCTCCAGGGCCAGGTCTTGCTCGCGCGTGGCCCCGCGCGGACGGGTGCCGGCCAGCGGGCGGATCGTGACCTTCTGGCCCTCCGCCGTGCGCTCCTGGCGCACCAGGATCTCGGGCGAGGCGCCGACGATCTGGAAGTCCCCCATGTCATAGAAGTACATGTAGGGGCTGGGATTGAGCGAGCGCAGCGCGCGGTAGAGGCTCAGCGGCGATTCGGTATAGCGCTTGGACAGGCGCTGGCCCACCTGGACCTGCATCATGTCCCCGGCGGCGATGTACTCCTTGGCCCGCAGCACCGCGTCCAAGTAGTCGGCTTTGGCGAACTCGCGCTGCACCGGATGCGACTGCCCGCGCTTCACCTGCGGCGCCGAGACGCTGTAGCTGAGCTTGTCGCGCAACTCGGCCAGGCGCTTCTTGGCCTTGAAATAGGACTCGGGCTGGGCCGGGTCGGCATAGACGATCAGGTAGAGGCGACCCGAGAGGTTGTCGATGACGGCCAGCTCCTCACACTGCAGCAGCATGACGTCGGGGGTGTCGAGTCCGCCGGGCCTCTCGGTCTTCGCGAGGCGGGGCTCGATGTAGCGCACGGCGTCATAGCCGAAGTAGCCGGCCAGGCCACCGCAGAAGCGCGGCATGCCCGGGCGCAGGGCCACCTTGAAGCGCTGCTGGTAGGCCTCGATGAAGGCCAGGGGGTTGCCCTCATGGGTCTCGAGCACCTCGCCATCGCGGCGCACCTCGGTGCGCTGGCCATGGCTGCACAGCACGGTGCGCGCCGGCAGGCCGATGAAGGAGTAGCGCCCGAAGCGCTCGCCCCCCACCACGGACTCCAGCAGGAAGCTGTAGCGGCCCTGTCCGGCACCGGCGCAAAGCTTCAGGTAGAGGGACAGGGGGGTTTCAAGATCCGCAAAGGCCTCGCTGATCAGAGGGATGCGGTTGTAGCCTTCTGCGGCCAAGCTCTGGAATTCGAGTTCGGTGATCACGGTCTCTTCTCGCGATGGCAAGGGCGCCGGCCCAGGGGCGGCGGTGCCCGATCGTACAGATCAGCGTGGCTGACATGCCGCGGCGCTGCCAGGAGCAGCACCGGCGCACGGATTCGCAACAGCTTTCGCGGGAACTACGAGGAAATGACGCGGAAGTGTGGACCCCGGGGACCGGGGCCGGCAAGCAGGCCAGGCGCTTCAGTGGGTGAAGGCGGACGGGCATCGCCAGGGCCAGGCTCCCCGGTCGTTCGACCCCTTGATCTGCTTGCGCGTGATGAACATAGTGCGGCGAAGTGTAGCAGTGCTACACGAAAACTGAGACCTGCCCCTAGCTCAAGCCTTCGTCGTTCAGACATACTCCTTTTTACAAGTTCTGCAGCCGTCATGCAGACATCCTTGGAGCGAGACATGCGTCGTTTGATTCTTGCAGCGCTGGTGGCGCTGGCATTGCCCCTGGGCGCCCAGGCCCAGGCCGTGGAGTTGGCGGGGGTGAAATACGAGCCTCAGGCCGAGTTGGGCGGGCAGAAGCTGGTCCTCAATGGCGCGGGCATCCGCTACAAGGCCATCTTCAAGGTCTACACCGCCGGGCTCTACCTCAAGGACAAGGCCGGCACGCCCGATGGCGTGTTCACCATGAGCGGCCCCAAGCGCCTGTCCATCCACATGCTGCGCGAGATCGATGCCAACGAGCTGGGCAAGCTCTTCACCAAGGGCATGCAGGACAACGCCAGCCCCGAGGACTTCTCCAAGTCCATCCCGGGCGTGATGCGCATCGCCGAGGTCTTCGCGGCCAAGAAGAAGATGAGCTCGGGCGAGGGCTTTGCCGTGGACTTCGTCCCAGGCACCGGCACGGTGATCTCGGTCAATGGCAAGGTGCAGGGCGAGCCCATCAGGGAGCCGGAGTTCTTCACCACGTTGATGCGCATCTGGCTGGGCAAGAACCCGGCCGACAGCCAGCTGAAGGACGCCCTGCTGGGCATCCAGCCGCAGGGCCGCAGCCGCTGAGCGGCGCGGGCCTGGGAAGGCCTTGGATCAGGGCGCCAGAAGGCGCCCGATCAGATCGAGCCGGTCCAGGTGCGCCAGGGCCGGCACCGCATCGACGGGTTCGCCGTGGTTGTAGCCATGGCGCAGCAGCACGACCGGGCAGCCGGCCGCATGCGCGGCCTGCGCGTCGTTGCTGGAGTCCCCGATCATCCAGGCGTCCCGAGGCGCAACGCCCAGGGCTTCGCAGGTCTTGAGCAGGGGCAGCGGATCGGGCTTCTTGCGCTCGAAATCGTCCCCGCCGAAGACCCGGTCGAAGTAGCCCGACAGGCCCTTGGCCGCCAGCAGGTCACGGGCGAAGCGCGCCGGCTTGTTGGTCAGGCAGGCCATGGGCAGACCCTGCGCCTTGAGCAGGTCTAGACCCTCCACCGTACCCGGGAACAGGTCCGAGGCCTGCCCGTTGAGCTGCAGGTAGTGTGCTTGGTAGCGCGCCCAGGCGGTCTCGTAGAGACCGGCATCTCCTCCCACCTCGCGCAGGGCCGCGCGGATCAGCTGCTCGCTGCCGCGGCCCACGGCCTGCAGCACCCAGTCGCGTGAGACCGCGGGCAGGCCGAGGTCCGCCAGGGTCCGGGTCAGCACAGCGACGAAATCGCCAACGGTATCCACCAGGGTGCCGTCGAGGTCGATGAGAAAGGCCTGCGGAGGCAAGGAAGGCGTGAAACGCGCGTTCAAGGCAGGGTCCTGCGCTCAAGGAATGGAAGGTCTTCCATTTCAACACAGGCCAGCACCACCGGACCGGCCGAGCGCAATGATGCGCTTTTCGCCCGTCCGAAACGCATATCGCCGCGGGGCATGGGCTAACCAGGTTATGCCAAGGGCGATAAACGAACAGCGCCCACCGCAACCTGTAAAGCCTTACATACAACACAAGACTTTGACGCGCCTCAACAGTATTGATATTAGTATCGCGCCCACCATACAGCGGTCATCCCGTTTGGGGGCTTCAAGACCAGCCAGTGTCACGCCACCCATGCGTGCCAGCCAGTGTCCTGCCCATGCGCCCAACATGCCGTCTGCCTGGATTCGCGGAAAGCCAATGCCCTCTGGGAATTGCCGCACGTGCATCGATGGCCACGACCAAGAGGCACCGCTGCGTGAGCAGCCTCTGAATCGACGCCGACCCGTGTTCATCGCCGATTGGCGCGTCAGTCGATAGATCGATTGATGAATCGAAAGGCGATTGGACCGTTCATCTTGAACGTTATCACTCGACGCCGATTCAGCAACAGATCGGCTTTCACAACTGATTTGCTAGGAGAAATGCAAATGACTGATCGTGGCTACTCGTCCACCTCAGCACTTCTGGACCAAGCGCCCGAATACACATTCGGGATGACTTCGTTCGTGGAAGCGCCGACCGCTGACCCAACTCAACAGGTCAGCGCCTACCATGAACTTTTCGAAGCCCCCACGGCGGATCCAACGGTGAGTGCATCCAGCTTCCAGTCGGTCGATGAGGCCCCCACGGCCGATCCGACCCTGGTCGCCCATTCCTACCTGGAAGTGGTGGAGGCCCCGACGGCCGACCCCACCCAGGCCGCAGCGGCCGAAGAAGCACCGACGGCCAATCCCACGCTGGTCGCCGCCGCCTATGTGGAGCTGGTCGAGGCGCCCACCTCGGATCCGACCCAGAACCAGTCCGCCTCCCAGGAGCCTGAAGAGGCCCGCACGGCCAATCCCACCCTGACGGCCGCTGCTGCCGGCCTCATCAACGAGGCGCCGACCGCGAATCCGACGCAAACCCCGAACGCCGGCCCCTTCCACGATCTGGCCAGCTTCGAGAACGCATCCCTGGATCGCATGGCCTCGCTGTTTGGCCGCGTCTACGGCGACTTTCCGATGGTTCGCGCCTGATTGATCTGAGCATCCCTTGAGTTCACCGGGTGTAACCCTCCGGGCCCCAAAGCCTTCGGGGTTGCATCCGGTCTTTGACCTTGCAGGCTATTGCGCGCATGACTTCCGAGGATGCGCCAACCCTGCTCCTGGCCCTTGTTCGTTGGAGCGTCCGGCATGACCGTGGCAATCGACATCCCTTCCGGCTCCGCCCTTGCGTCGCAAGCGCGATGGGCACGCTGGCACGCTGACCTTTCCGAAATGGCGTCGGAGCCCCATCCCGGCGACGCGCGACTCGCAGCGGCCAAGCTGGCGCACGTTCACCTTGCCCTGCTGGCCTTGGTCCCCGCGATCCGCAAACACGAGGAGCTCGGTCCCCTGAAGCGCATGTCGGCCTGGATCCGCGATCAGTTGACCGAGGTCAGCGTGGACAGCCTGCATTACCTTGCCAGCGGCAAGGGAGATGCCGTGGAACAGCGGGTCTATCAGCGCATGGCCGAAGGCCAGTCGCGAGCGGCGGCGGCCGTGACACAAGCGCTGCATGATCGCGGCCTGGTGCCAATGGTTGTCAAGGGCGCGGAACTCCGTCATCGCGTCATGGGCGGGCGGGCGATCTCCAGCAGCTCCGATGTGGATGTCCTGGTCGCGCCTGGAGACATTGAACGCGCCCGAAGCACCCTGCAGGAGATCGGCTTTTCGCACTCGGCCTATGATCCCAGTACAGGCCGCCTGGTGCCGATTGCCATGGAAAAGGTGCTGGCCCATGAGGCCACCCACCGCGAGCTGTACCCGCTTTGCCGGCTGAGTCCTCTCGCCCTGAGCAGCGATGAAATCCAGTACGCCAGCGCCCGTCGGATGATGCCCTTGTTTGTCTATCAAGGGCAGGCCTTGCTGATGGAGATCATTGACCTCCACAAGAGTCTGTTCATACGCATGGAGGTGGATTCGCTGTTCCAACGTGCGGTGCCCAGTCACTACGCAGGCGCCGTGACGCTCTCCCTCACGGACCACGTCTGGACCACCGCCTTGCGCTTCTACCTCGAAAGCAGCACCATCCATCAAGATCCCAAGCATCGGGACCTTGCCTATCTGGTTGCCTTGCTGAACGAGCCCGGTATCGACTGGAACCTGCTCGTGCAGACAGTGGCCTCGGCCGATTTGCGACCGGCGCTTTTCTATGCCTTGCGCTTGCTGACGCAGCTGGGCGTGGCCGAGGTCCCGAACTGGGTGATGGATGCCCTGCATGTACGCAGAGGGTCTTCGTGCATCGATTTCGGATGCCGCGTCACCCGCGCCCTGGGTCTGGTCGAAGGCCTGCCCCAAGATCTACGGCCCTATTCGCCGCAAGCACTCCTCGCGTGACGCCCATGTCTCAAGAGCCACATCGCCAAGGCACTTCCACAGAGCAGCAGCATGCTGGACCCGGGGCACACGCGTCGCCAGTCTCGCGCAGCACGCAGTACGGCCCGAAGTTGCAGCGCCTGCTCGACATCCAAGCCGTGGATGCGCTGCGGCCCCTGGTGCCCCCCCTGCTTCCCATTGCCGCCCTGGCTGGCTTCAGCGCGCCTGCAAGCCGCTCGCATGCCGAATGCTGCGAGCAGTACGCCGAGTTGCTGCACCGCCAGAATCCCGAGCTCCTGGCCCAGGTCCAGCAGGTCTGCGGCTCGGCGCCGTGGATCGTGCGCAGCGCCGGCGACGAGGACAGTGAGCTCAACAGCAACGCAGGCGCCTACGAAAGCCGCCCCTGTGCCGATGCCCAGGCACTGTTTCTGACTGTCGCAGCGGTGGCCACCAGCGCCTGGCGCCCTCAGACGCAGCAGCAACAGGCCCTGTCAAGCGCATCGCCGCCACCACGAGCGATCGACTGCTTCATCCAGCCCCTGCTTACCGTCGAAACGTCCACACCGGGTAGCTCGCAGGTGCCCTATCTGTCGAAGCCCACCTTGGAGCGCATGGAGGCCGTGGCCACGCAGCTGATCGCGCAGTTCGGCATGCAGGCCATCGATTGCGAATGGGGACTGGAAACGGATGCCGGTTTTGTGTCGGCGACCACCATGCTCCCGGCCGACCACAGCCGCATGCACACGGCCCATACCTTCGGATTCGGCTTTGCCAGCGCCCAGACCTCGGGCCAAGGCGCCACCTCCCTAGCCCTGCGCCCCGCCGGGACGCCGCTGCGCCTGTGGCGCGGCAGGCATCTGCGTCAGGTGCAGGTCCGCCAGGTCCATCTGCTGCAGGCCCGCCCTACGCCCCTGGACGAAGCCTACCGTCAGCGTCAGGTGTTGACGAGCCAGGCGCGTGCTCGATTGGCCGCGCAGTACGCGTCGCTCCCCGTCACCCTGCTGCTTCTGGGCCGGCGGGCCTTTGGCCGCTGCCTGACAGCGCCGGATCTGGCTACCGCATGGCGACGCTTCATCGCCATGGACCCCGCCGTACGCCTGGAAATTGACCTGGTGCTGGTTGACGAGGGCAACGCCGAGGAGCATGCCGGCATCATGTTCCGCCAGCAGCAGATGACCTGCGTGCGCGGCAACACGGGGCTCTGCGCACCGGGCTGGCAATGGGCTTGCCTGGACGAAGGGCGCAGTTATTTTGGCGACGGCTCGCTGCTTCAGTGCGTCGAAACGGAGGAACGCCACGAGTTGGTGCTGCCGGACGAATGCGGCCTGGTCTTCAGCCCGACCCAGGCGGCAAGCCCGGGCTCGTTCGCCGACCAGGATGCCGAAGCTCAGCTGCAACGCTTGGCCGACCTGCCCGTCGACGAACGCGTGGCCCGGGAACTTCGGCAAGTGAGTCTCTGGCCCAGCGCCGATCGCTGGCTGGAACAACGCCCGGGCTTCCTCAGGTCCCCTGCCTTGCGGGCCTGCCAGATCGAAGCCGAGCCAGGATCAGCCTGCGAGGCGCCATTGAGCGGCGACGGCGACCCATTCGGCCTTTGGAAGGACTACACCCGCGCACTCCGCCTGGATGCACAGGACCTGCAACGACTGGCGGCCTCCCTGGCCTGCGAGGCCGCCTCACTGCGGAGCCTCGCCCTCAGCGAGGACCTGCGACTGCGCATGGCCTTGCTGGGCGCACAACAGCAGGTGCCGCTGCTCGGCGCGCCTGAAATGGCGAAGCTCTTCCGTTTCGCGGCGACCCTGGTGCAAGAGGGCCAGCCGGACGCCGCCCGGCTGGCCCTCCTGCTCCCGCAGCAGCTGGCTGACGAGACCAAGCGACTGCCCCTTTATGAGCCCGCCGAGCTTGCCCAGTGCTTTGCAAGCTGCGTCCAGGCCCTGGCCGATGGCATGTCTCCCTTCGCGCTGGCCGCTGTACGCAGCTTCGGCCTGGCCGCGCCCACCACCGCGCGCTTGGCGCAGTCGCATGCGGCCCATCCCCAGGTCGTCGCTGCGCTGTCTGCGCTGCAGCAGCGCTTTGTCCAGTTCAGGGGTGCCGTCCTGGATCCTCTGGCGCCCGAGCTTGCCGAACTGCTGAACACCGATTTCCAGCGCGCGAGACAGCTGCTGCTGGAAGCCGGCCTTGGCGGCGTCAGCGAGCAGCTGCGCAGCACGCTGATCGAGGCTTATGACGCCACACTGAAGTCCCTGCTAACCCAGGCCGTGATAGACGGCGATACCGGCAGCTACTGCCGCTACCTGCGCATGATGCTGTGCTGGCTGGCATCCATCGCGCAGCAGCATCTGACGCCACAGGAGGAGCAGGTGCTCGCCCTGTTCCGCCATTGGATCAAGGAGTGGCAGCAGGGGCCGATGCCGGATTCCTTCGAGATCGATGACAGGAACTGGCGCGTTGAGTTCGACGCCCTGGCCGCAGAGGGCGCCGAGCCGGAGCGCTACGAGAATGCCCATGTCATTCATAACCTTCTGCACCAGTGGTCGCTGGCGACCCTGCATATTGAGAGTGGGCTGCTGCCGGCTCGGGTGCAGGCCCTGGAGCTGCTGTGCTCCACCTTCAGCAGCCGTGCCACCAAGGTGCTCCGTTTCGAGCAGGGTCTGCTTGAAGTCCAGATCCCCATGGGCACGCACAAGGCCAGCTTCGTCTTCGGGCCAGAACGAATGGCGGTGGAGTGGTCTGAACCCCCCAACTGCCCCACGGAGGAGATCGCCCGCATCGTGGCCTTCGAGCAGCTCCTGGGCCTGCTGCGTGACACCCAGATTCCCAGTCTGAGCTTCCGACGGGAACGCACGCTGGGCACCTGGACCTTGCTCATCCACGCCAACTTGCAGCCGGGCGGAAGCTGGCGCTTCGAAGACCTGCATCAGTTCATCGCCGCCAACCGCCTTCTGTTTGACGCGGCCTACGACTTCTCCTATGTGCCTGTCGAAGCCGCCGATGGCCTGATGGCCAGCCTGCAAAGACCCGGCTGGGGCGGACTGATGCAGCAGCTCGTCGCGCATCGCTCGCAACTGGAGGATGCCGCCCAGTATGTCGCCTTGCACACGCTGCCGCTGTCGTCGACGGTCAGCGCACTGGCTCAGAGCGCCGTGGTGCGCAGCCTGATGCTGCGAGGGCAACGCGCCGGATTCCGAGCCTGCGTGACCTTGCTGGATCGCTACGCCGCCTGGCTGAACCTCGTGGAGTCGCCCGAGCGCTGGCGCCATCGCCACGAATACCTGCGCCAGCTGTGTGTGCTCATGGGCAGCCACTGGCCTGTCGAGGCACTTGAAACCCTGCGCAGCGCGCCGGCTCTGCATGTGGGCCACGAACTGCTGGCCAGTGTGGTGCTGCAGCGCCGCGACTGCCGGCAGGCTCTGCTGCCCTTGCTGGGCGCGAGTCCGTCGCTGCAGACACCTCTGGCGCAGTGCAGCGTGAAGTACGCGCCTGAGTTGCTCGTCCAGGCATGGGGAGCGCATGCCACGGCGGAGCTGCTGAAGGGCCAAGGCGCCCGCTATCGGCGAGCCAGGCAACTGCTCGTCGCACGCCATGCCGGAGAGCTGCCCATCGCCCTTGTGCGGCAACTGCTGACTGACATGGACACCGTGCCCTGGGGCGAGCAAGCGGCGGCTGAGCACCGCATTGCGGAGTGTTTGGCCAAGACCGGCCCCCGCTATCGCTTCGCTCTTTCCAGTGGCGTGGACTGGACAGCCCTGGACCATTGGGCCGACGGGCCCGCCAATGAGCCGGCCCGGCACGAGGAGGTGCAGGCCGTCTGATGCACCTGGGCCGAATGCCGGCCAGGCAACACTAGGCATCCAGTGGGACGTGCTCAGACAGCTGCCCTGGCGCAGCATCGTGCACAGGCTGGATGGATTCACCGTTCAGAGTGGGGAGGATCGCCCATGCGACATCTGCAACTTGAGTTTGAATCTGCGCACTATCCCGTCTGGCTTGGCTCTGACTGCATTGCCGAGCTGTCGTCTCGCCTGCTGTCATATCCCGCCTCCAGCTACCACCTGGTCACCGACGTCACGGTCAGCGCGCTGCATGCCAGCAAGCTGCATGCTCACATGGCGGCGCAGGCGCACACGCGCATGTGGGTCATGAGTGAAGGCGAGTCCGTCAAATCCCTGAGCACCCTCGATCGACTCGCTCAGGACATGGTGCGCGCCGGCATCGATCGCTCCAGCGTGATCGTGGCCGTAGGAGGCGGGGTGGTAGGCAATATGGCCGGCCTGCTGGCGGCCCTGCTTTTTCGCGGCATTCGCCTGATCCATGTGCCGACCACGCTGATCGCTGCTGGGGATTCGGTCGCCTCCCTCAAGCAAGCGGTCAATCTCCCCATGGGGAAGAATCTCATCGGCTGCTTCCACACGCCCACGGCCGTCCTCATGGACATCGCCTGGCTGCAGACGCTGCCGGCTGCGCATGTGCGCTCCGGCATGTGTGAGATCATCAAGAATGCCCTGACAGTCGCCTCCGGCAACATCCCTCTGCTGGAGCAGCTGCTCAACCCTGAAGCCCGCTATTCCAACGCGGATCTGCTGGACGTTGTCGAGGCGGGCCTCCAGGCGAAGCAGCGCATCATGCGGAACGACCAGCGCGAGCGCCAGCAGGCCGTGGTCTTTGAGTACGGTCACACCGTGGGCCATGCCATCGAGTTGGCCGCGCAGGGTCGCCTGCCGCACGGTGAAGCCGTCGGGCTGGGCATGGTCGTAGCGGCCGAGGTCGCCTGTCGGCTGGGCCTGCTCAGCCAGGAGAAGGTGGCCTTGCATCGACGCCTGCTGGCTCGCAACGGCATTGCCCTTCAACTGCCGCAGGGCGTCACTCTGGCCCAGGTTCGTGCCCTGCTGCTGACCGACAACAAGCGCGGCTACATGGCGGCAGGCGAGAACCAACTGGCCATGATCCTGCTCCAGGACATCGGCCAGCCAGCGGGCCCTGCTGAACGGCCCTTGACCCTGGTGGACATCGACTTGGTCGAGCGCTGCATCACCGACTGCCTGGCCCCAGCGGGCCAGGCCCTGCAAAGAGAGGGGGACCTGTGTCTTCAGTAGTCATTCCCGTGTGGTCGCCGCGCCCGCGCGCCATCCGCCGCTATCGAAACATCGTGATCAAGGCGCCTTGCAATCTGCGCTGCACCTATTGCGAGGTCAAGAAGGCCCGCGTCGACGTGCCAAAGACCATTCATTCGGTGGGACAGATCCTGGATCGCTTCGACCCCAAGACCACGCTGTTCCGCGTCGAGGCCGATGGTGAGATCGCGCTGTATCCGCCCATCCTGGACTACCTGGCTCAGCGGGTGGCCAGCGACGGCTACCGCATCGAGGTCCTGACCAATGGGACGCGGCTTCCGGAATGCCTCCGAGAGGGCCTGCTTTGGGTCATCTCCCTGGACGGTCACACCCAAGCCATGAACAGCAAGCGTGGACTCAAGCAGGCACAGATCGACATCATCATGGACTACGCCGTGCGCCTGTCTGCCGACCTGCAGTGCGTCTTTCATGACCAGTCCCTGGAGGAGATGAACGCCTTCATCGATGAGCTCAGCCGCCGCGGCTTTGCAGGCCGCCTGCATCTGCTGCCGTTGCTGGCCCTCGGCGGCAAGCCCATTCAGGTGGCCCTGGACTACGAGTCGCTGCACAAGGCGCCCTTCCTTGAAAAGAAGGCCTACTTCGATCGCTGGGAGCACATCCGCAAGCAAGGCAACCGCGGCGACTTTGTCTGCGACCAGCTCGTCAATGGCTACAACTACTACGTCGCCGACGATCGCATCGAGATGGTGAAGTGCGACTGCTACGCACCGCCGCCCGCCTTCACCATCCAGGGGCTTGGCGACGAGGTCGAGTTCGAGGAATTTCCCTGCGGAACCTGCCTGTCGCACCAAGAGTTCAACAACCGCCGGCCCGCCATGGGCCTGTGAAGGCCTGCCCCTTGCTTACGCCCACCCGATCGACCGCGATGGCCAGCACCCAGCTGGAGCTCAGGACGGACCTGCTCATGGCACCCTGGGCAGCCGCGCGCTGCGCCGCGGACCCGCTGGACCGGTACCAGCAGACCTGCCTCGGCTTGCAACTGTGGTCGGATCTGCTGGATCTCTGTCTTTCCAGTGACGCTCTCATAGACGGGCAGCTCCTCTCCATGGCTTCGATCAAGGCCTCGCAGTCTGCGGCCATGAGGGCTGCGGAGGCTGCCGCAGCTGCCCTCATGGAGGACACGTCTGAAGCTGTGAAGGTGTCCGACCTTGCCGAGCCCCGCCCCCTGAGCCTGCGCCTGGCCGCGAACCTGTTCCCGCCGGCCTTGCTGGACAAGCTGGTGCATCTGCCCATGCCCGAGTGCTTGGGCTACGACCTGGCCGATCTGGACCGGATCCCGGAGGACGCCCTGGCCTGGCTGGCGCAGCGGCCCGATGACAGTCCCGTGCTCCTGCTTGGCGTGCGTACCGGCGGCCTGTACCTGGCGCCTCTCTGGCATGCCGCACTGAAACGGGCTTGCGCGAGGCCCATGACCTGGCATACCGTGCGCCCCCAGGCGGAGGGTGTCGCCTGCCTGGGGCTCGGTCCCTGCCTGGATTGGCTGCGGCGACATCCCCAGGCCCACGTGGTGATGCTGGACGACCAGCCCGACACCGGCCGGACACTGACTCGCGTCGCGAAGGCCCTGCAAGCTCCCCTTGGCTCGCTCTGGTCTGCCAGTCCCGGCAAGATCTGGCGGGCCCCACCGCCCGCGAGTCCCCCGGTCCACCGGCGATCTGCCTTGAACCCTCGCCGCGCAGGACGCCTGTGGGAATGCCTGCTGCCATCGGCCCATCCGCGGTTTCTTGAACGCCTGCAGGCCCATGGCGGGCTCGGGCCGCTCCCGCCCCAGCTGAGCCTGGCCGTTCGCTGCTCCCAGGCCGAGCAGCACTATGGGCACGGCCAGGCCTGGCTGCCCTGGGATCATCCGGCATTGGACTCGGTCGAGCGACGCCTGATCAATCCCCGCAAGACGGGACTGACGCTGACCCTGCCCGGGGGACAGGCCTGGGCCCATCTGCGCTTCATCGGCGAAGGGCTGTTCGGCAAATCCGAGTTCCAGCGGGCGCAGCAGCTGGCACCGGACCCGCAGTCCTGCTTTCTGGACGGCTACCGTGTGAGCCGGCACCATGAGGGGCTGCAAGCCCTGCGCGATGTACTGCGCGAAGCCAGCGGGCCTCGCAAGGCCCTGCTGCTGCAGGACTGTGCACGGCAGTTCAAGGCACAGGCCGAGCCGGCGCCGGTCACGCTGTCTCGGCTGCCACCTCCCGGCGGGCTGGTCCATGAAGCCGCCGACGCGCTGCAGGCTCAGCTGCAGAAGCAGTTCGGTCCGACCCTCGTCCTGGCGCCCGCGCTTCGGCAGGCGCTGTCTCGCATGCACCGGCCCCTGCCCGGGCCCCTGCAACTCTATCGCTCGGCCCTGCCCTATGCCGGCGCGCACTGGCACTGGCAATGCGACCGTGCCGGCCGGGTCCGGCGCTTTCAGCTGGAGGCCAACTGGGGAGGCCCCAGCTGGATGGCACTCGAGCTTGCAAGCTTCGCGCTGAGCCAGCAGCTGAGCGCGGCGGATGCCCAACAGCTGGCCCAACTGTGCGGACTCGATTTCGACCACCTTCGCGCCTCCCTGCCGCAGGCGCTGCATCGCCTGCTGCGCTCCCTGCTGCGCGGCGTCAGACGGGGCAGCCCCGCCGGCACGCTCGCCATGCAGCAGGAGCTGCAGTCCCTGGACAACACCACCCAACACCTGATGGAGCACTGATGGACCAACCCACCCACGTCGTCACTGGCATCTACACCGCCAAGCCACGCCTGCGCGCCACACATTCGGAAGGCGCCAAGGTCACGCTGACCGATGGCCGCCAGTACATCGACCTGATGAACGGCAAGGGCTGTGTCACCTTGGGCCATCATCATCCGGCCATCGACGAGGCCATCATCCGCCATCTGCAGGGCAAGCTGGCCTCGGCGACCTGCTGGAGCGATGCCCACGAGCAGCTGGCCGACCAGATCATCCAGGACCTGAGCCTGCCCCAGTCAAGCCTGGCCTTCTTCAGCACGGGGACCGAAGCCTGCCGCGCTGCCATGCAGGTCGCCAGAAAGGCCACCGGGAGGCGGCTGGTCCTGAGCGCGGGCTATCACGGCTGGGGACAGGATTGGGACAGCGCCACCGAGCTGCTGAGTCCCAATGCCGCCGGCGTCATCGACTTCTACTTCATTCCGGAACTGCTGGAGCGTGCGCTGACGCAGTACCGCGGCCAGGTGGCGCTGGTGATGATGTCACCGGACTATGTCCACATGAGCCCGGAGGGACTGGCCCGGCTGGCCAGCATCACGCGGGCGCATGGCGTGCTGCTGTGCTGCGATGACGTCAAGCAAGGCTATCGCTCGACAGCGGCGTCCGCCTTTCCCAAGGCAACGGGCCAGCATGCCGACCTCTACACCTTCGCCAAGGGCCTGGCCAACGGCCAGCGCCTGTCCTGCCTGGTTGGCCTGCAACCCCTGATGCGCGCAGCCAAGGAGTTCACCTACACCGCCTATTTCGACACCCTACCCATCGTGGCTTCCCTGGCGACGCTGGCCGAGATGCGTCGCGTCAACGGCTACCAGGCTCTGTCGCGCTGCGGCGCCCAGATTGCAGAGGGCATGCGCGAGATTGTGCGCCGTCGCGAACTGCCCATCGCCATCTATGGCGAGGGCCCGATGCTGCAGATCGTGGCTGCCACCGAAGCCATGGACCAGGTGGTCTACACCCACTGCGCAGCGGCCGGCCTGCTGCTGTATGAAGGCGACAACCAGACCCCCTCGCTCGCCACCGCCGAGGTGCTGGACGAGCTGCTCGAGCGATTCGACAGTGCCCTGGCCTCAGCTGCTCAGCAGCTGGGGCCGATCGGTCCGCAGCCCATCAGCGACCGTCGCCGTTTCCAGGCCGCTTTCTGCATGATGGACGGCGCCACGGATCAGGTGCCCTCGGACGCCGCGCTGCACTGGCTGGAGGAGGAGCGGTGAGTCATTCTGCGCTGTCCAGCCTGGCAGGAAGGGACGTGCTGCTGCTCTCCCCCCACGCTGACGACATCGCCTACTCGCTGGGCGGCCTTATCGCCGCCACGGCGGCGCAGACACGCTATGGCATGGTCACGGTCTTCAGCCAGAGCGCCTGGGCCCTGCCGGCCCGGCTGCGCACGCGGCCGCACCCGGAGATCTCGGCGCTGCGACGGGCCGAGGACCAGGTCTATTGCCGCCGGCACGGCATCCGGCATGAGCAGTTGGACTTCCAGGATGCCGCGCTGCTGGGTCTGGACGCACGGCAGGAGCTGTCGATGGACGTGGAGACGGACCCGCGACTGTCAGCCGTCGTCGCCGCCGTCGGCGCCTGCATTGCACGCCACCGCCCCTGGGCTGTGCTGGCTCCCTGCGCCCTGGGTGACCACATTGATCACCAGCTGGTGCGCCGGGCTGCCGAGGCACATTCACCGCAACATCTCTACTACTACGAGGACATTCCCTACGCCAGCACACGATCCCTGCTCGACGTCGAGACCCAGCTTTGCGCCCAGGGACTGGAGCCGTGGGTGACTGTACCCATCGACGAAACCGTGCAACTGAAGTGCGAAGACATGTGGCTTTACCGCACCCAGACCAGCGCACCCACGGTGGCGGAGATGCTGCTGCATGCCGAGCGGGTGCGGCCCCACGGGACACAGCGCGCGGAACGGCTGTGGCAGCGCCGTGCGGCATCGGAGCCCTTCGCATGAGCAGGGGGCAGGCGCTGAATCTGGTGATGCAACGCTATGGCACGGACTTTGACCTGCGCCACGGCGGGGGTGTCGAGCGAGCGATGTATCAGCTATCGTGCGCCCTGGATCCGCAGGAGGTCCGGCTGCACTGGTACAGCCAGTCCGAGCATCTGCGGCCGCAGGAACTGCTGGCCTTTGCCCGCAGCGTGGACGCGGACGCCGTCATCCCGCTGATCGACACACCCATGCTGCGCTTGGGCTGGCCGGTTGACCCTTGGCTGCGTCAACGCCTGATCCGGGTGTGGCACGACTACAGCACACTGCGGCGCGATGAGGCATCCCCTGCCCCCTGTCCCCTGCACGCCGCCGCCGGGCGCTCGGGCCGCTGCATGCATGCGCCCACGCGCCCGGACCACTTCGCCGCTGACGTCTTCTTCCGCGACGAACCTCTGACCTGGTGCTTCCCGCGGCGTCGCCACATTCCCTGGGCCATGGACCACCTTCCCCGCATCGACTACCGGGACCCGCACGGCCCTGTGCTTCTGCTGGCAGGCAAGAGCCCCTTGAGCCACACACTGCAGGTCGTACAGGCCTGCCGCGAGCTCCACCTCCCGGTCCGCTTGATCTTCTGCCGCTGGACCCGCATGGGACAGCAGGCGCTGGCCCACTTCGCCCAGGCCAGGAACCAGGCGGGCTGCGAAGTCATCACCGACTATGAGCTGCTCCACGACCACCCACGCGTCTTCGGCGGCGTTCGCGCCGCGCTGGTCCTGACGCAGTTCCACGAGACCTTCAACTTTCTGGCCGCTGAATGCGTCCATTTTGGTGTGCCCGTGGTGGCCTACGCAGCCTCGGGCGCCACGCGGGTCTTTGCGTCCGCCATCGTTCCTGGGCCGCAGCAGCTCGCAGACTGGCTGCGCTCGGACTCGCTGCAGGCGCTGCCGCCGCGGAAGCTGCCCCCCTGGGGCTGGGCCGATGTGGCCCAGGCCTACACCGGCCTGGTCCGCGAAGTCGCGGCACATGCGCGCCAGGCCCCTGCCCCGGCCGAAGCGGCCGGACTGAACTCCTGCTGATGAAGGAAGCATCGATGAACAAGCCTTTGGCCTTGCTGGGCGGAACGCCCTTGTGCCAGCAGTCCTGGCCTCAGTGGCCGCAATCCTCAGCCACCACGCGCCGCCATCTGGACGCGGTGCTGGACAGCCATCGCTGGTCCATCAGCGGCCAGTACCGCGGCGAGCCCTCCTGGGAGGAGCGCTTCGGCAAGGCCTTTGCTCAGTACACCGGGGCTGGGCACTGCGTGCCCGCGTCCACGGGCACGGCCAGCCTGACCATGGCCCTGGAGGCCTGCGGCGTGGGAGCCCATGACGAGGTCATCGTCCCCGGCGTCAGCTGGGTGGCCTCTGCATCTGCCGTTCTCGGCATCAATGCCATCCCCGTTCTGGTCGATGTCGACCCCCATACCGGATGCCTGGACCCGGCCCGGGTCGAGCAGGCCCTCTCGCCAAGAACCCGCGCCATCACCGTCGTGCATCTGGGGTCGGCCGTGGCAGAGCTGGAGCAGCTGTGCCGGATCGCGAGCGCCCGGGGCATCCCGCTGATCGAGGACTGCGCCCAGGCCCATGGTGCGCGCTATGCCGGCCGCCACGTCGGGACCTTCGGTGCCGCCGGCACCTTCTCCATGCAGCACAGCAAGCTGCTGACCAGCGGCGAAGGCGGCGCCGTGATCACCGACAACGCGAGCCTGGCACGTCGACTGGCCCATCTCCGCGCCGACGGCCGGATCCTGGCCGAGACCGCTCCGTCAATCGATGAAATGGAGTTGGTGGAAACCGCCGAACTCATGGGCAGCAACTACTGCCTCTCCGAGTTCCACGCCGCCATCCTGATGGCTCAGCTGGAGTTGCTGGACCAGCAACTGGCAGTGCGGCGGACCAACGCGCATCGCCTGGACGGCTTGCTGCGGTCGCTGGGCTTCTTCCCGCAGGAAACCTCGGCCGGCACCACGGCGCGGGCGCACTACACCTACGTCGTCAGGCTGCCCGAGTACCTTCTGGAGCGTGCACCCATCGCCCGCCTTGGCGCGGCCCTCGGAGCCGAACTCGGTCTGCCCTGCAAGACCATGTATGCCTCACTGAACAGGAACCGCCTGTACCAGCCCGCATCCAGACCCCGCTTCGATCTGGGCCGGGAGTTCGCCGACGCCGTCCGCCCCGAGCGCTACGCCCTGCCAGCCGCCGAGGCCTTCTCCGCCGCCACGCTGGCGCTCCCGCACCGCATGCTGCTGGCGGATGCGCAGGCCATTGAACAGGTGGCCGCGGCCTTCGAGAAGGTGGCGGCGAACGCCCACCACCTGTGTGATTGAACAGAGCCGACATGTCAGTGCATCGCTTCACCCTCATCCGCCATGCCCAGGCCGCCTGCAACGTACTTGCGCCTGATTCGCCCTGGACTCCAGCGCTGGATGACTGCGCGCTCACGCCACTGGGTCAGCAGCAGGCCAACAGCCTGGCTGCGCATTGGCCCACCGAGCTCTACGCGCCGAAGCTGTATGTCAGCCCCATGCGCAGAGCCCGGGAAACCGCAGCACCACTCGCCCGGCAGGGCGGGATGCCCCTGGTCCTGGACGAACGGCTGGCCGAGGTCACTCTGCAGGGCGACGTCACGCGACCGCTGTGGCAGCAAGATTGGGATGACATCCTCGAACAGCGCATCCGCCAGCCAGACGAGTCCCCCCTGAGTGGCGTGGAGTCCCTGCGTGCCCAGTTCCTGCGCGCCCAGGGCTTTCTGAAGGAACGGCTGGCCGCTGGCGGTGGCCACCACATGATCGTCTCGCACGCTCAGACACTGGAGCTGCTGATCCTGAGCCTGCTGGGCCTGGCGCTCGAGGACCTGCAGCGCTTCCGATTCCGCCTGAGCAACACCGGTGTTCACATGATCGAGTGCCAGACCGATGGCAGCGCGCCTCGCCTGATGCTGGTGAACTCTCTGGCCCATTTGAATCGCCTGGTCTAGGACCCGGCTCGGAGTCACAAATGATTGAAGTGCTTGGGCTGCAAAAGCGCTACCTGGTACATCAGCGTGGGCAGGACCTGCGCTCCGTTCTTCGCTCGCTCTTTCACCGGCCCACCGAGGAGGTGCACGCCCTGCGCGACATCTCCTTCCGCATCGAGGCCGGCGAGCGCGTGGGCTTTCTGGGCCCCAACGGCGCGGGCAAGACCACGCTCATGAAAATCCTCTGCGGCCTGCTGCATCCGTCGGCCGGCAGCGCCCGCGTGGATGGCTTCACGCCCTATGAGCGCCACCCGCAATACCTCCAGCGCATCACCATGCTGATGGGTGGCAAGAGCCAGCTGATCTGGGACCTGCCACCGGCGGACAGTTTCGAGATGGTCCAGGCCCTCTACCGGATGCCGGGACAGGCTTTCCGCGCTTCCCGCGACGAGTTGGTGGAACTGCTGCACCTCGCGCCGCTGCTCCACAAGCCCACCCGGCAGCTGTCGCTGGGCGAGCGCATGCGCTGCGAGTTCGCCGCAGCACTGCTGCACCGCCCACGGGTGCTGTTCCTGGACGAACCCACCATCGGCCTGGACGCGGCGATGCAAGCCGCCGTCAGGGACTTCGTCCTGGCCTACAACCGCAAGCACGAAGCCACCGTGCTGCTGACTTCGCACTACATGCAGGACGTTGCCGCCATCTGCCCGCGGGTGCTGCTGATCAACCAGGGCGCGGCCGTCTATGACGGGGACCTCCGCGACTTCGTCACCTCGATCAAGCCTGAGAAGGTCGTCAGCCTGCGCTGGTTTGGCCCGCCTCCGGCCAACGGCTTGCTGCAGTCCTTGGGCCTGACCTGGTCCGAGGACGGCACGGTGAGCGGCCGTATCCCCAGTGAACGGGTGCCGGACACGGTGCGCCGCATGTTGTCCATGCATGAGGCCGCGGACCTCAAGGTCGAGGATCCATCGCTGGACGATGTGCTGCGAGAAGCCTATGGCCAGGGCCAGGATCGGGCGGCCGCATGATGCTCACCCTGGCCCGCATACGCTTCGCCGAGGTCATTGCCTGGCGGGCCGAGTTCCTGCTCTGGCTGATGACGCTGACCATGCCCTTGATCATGCTGGTGTTCTGGCGGGCCGTGACGAGGGACGGCGCCTTCGCTGGCTACACCAGCCAGGACATCACAGCCTACTTCCTGGCCGTGCTGGCCGTCGCCCTGCTCACCGAATGCAATCTGGTCTGGAACCTCAATGAGGACCTGCGCACCGGCGGCCTGTCCTTCTGGCTCATCAAGCCGGCACACCCCCTGAGCACCTATCTCTCCATCACCCTGGCGGAACTCCCGGCGCGAGTTCTGGTGGCCCTGCCGGTGATCGGGCTGGCCCTGCATGCCGGAGGGGCTGCCGAGCCGGTCGGCGGTCGCCTGCTGCTGTTCCTGCTGTCCTTGCCAATGGCCCTGGGCATCAACCAGGCCGTGCAGATCATGGTCGGCAGCCTGGGCTTCTGGATGGACCGGTCCATCACCCTGTTCAAGCTCTACGAGCACGTCGGCAGCCTGCTGTCCGGCTACATGATCCCGTTGGCCTTCCTACCCGCCGGCGTGCGAGGCGTCGCCGACTGGCTGCCCTATCGCTTCGTCATTTCACTGCCCGTGGAGCTGCTGCTAGGCCAGCATGACGGCACGACGGCCCTGCGCCTGCTGCTGGTGCAGGCGGCCATGCTGGTCGTGCTGAACTTGATGGCCATGAAGGTCTGGGCCCTGGGCGTGCGCCGCTACACCGCGTTTGGCTGATGACACACCCTCTCCACCTCCTCAAGGCCGTCACCTCGCTCGGGCTCAGGCGTGCCGTTCAGTACCGCACGGACTTCCTCCTGGAGGGAGCCGCCACCTTGCTGGTGCTCAGCCTCCAACTGATTCCTGTTGAAGTGCTCTTCGGACAGCGGCAGGAGATCGCGGGCTGGTCCCACGGCAGCATGCTGGTCCTGCTCGGCTGGTACATGGTGATGCGAAGCATCCTGGACGGCATCATCACCCCCAGCCTCGCCCAGACCATCGCCGGCATCCGCACCGGCAACTTCGACTATGTGCTGCTCAAGCCCGTTGATCCCATGGTGCTGAGCTCCGTCAGCCACATCCGCCCCTGGCAGATCCTGCACACGCTGGCGGGCCTGGGCATCGCCGGCCGCGGCTTGCTGGTGCTGGACCAGATACCCACGGCAGGCGCCATGCTGGCGGCCGTGCTGATGTCCGTGGCTGCCCTGCTTACCGTCTATGCCCTGTTCATTCTTTGCGTGGCGGGCTCCTTCGTCGTGGTCAGGATCCAGAACATCATGAACGTGCTGGCCTCTTTGCTGGATTTCGCACGCTGGCCTGCGCAGGTCTTCGAGGGGCTCTGGCGACTGGTGTTCACCTTCGTCCTGCCTGTCGCCGTGATCAGCACCTACCCGGCCATGGCCCTGCTGGGACAGTTGACGGCGCAGCAGGCGCTGACCAGCCTGGCCGTCGCCTCGGGCTTCCTGAGCCTGGCGCGCTGGGCCTGGCAGCGCTCACTGGCCCGCTACCGATCCGCCTCCAGCTGAGGACCCAGCCGCCGGCTGCCGCCTCGCCGTTCCCATGCCCATATCACTTGCATGAGTCGCCTCTTCGCCACCCTCGTCCTCCCTGCCCTGCTGAGCCTGTGCGACCCAGCCTCAGCAGCCCGGAGCACCGAGCCTCAAACGGCTCCATCCCCCGGTCTTGCACATCGCGCGCTCAGTATCAGCAAGACCCAAGCCCCTCGCATCGACGGGGATCTCTCGGATCCGGTGTGGCGGGATGCGCCCATCCATGACAGTTTCCAGCAGTTGCAGCCGCGTGATCGCGTGCCAGCGCGCTGGCGCACCACAGTACAGATCCTGGTGGACGAAGACGCGCTGATCTTTGGCATCCGCGCCTTCGACCCGATGCCAAAGGACATCCGCGCCCCGCTGGTCCGCCGCGATCTGGTAGGTCGCAGTCAGGATCATGTCGCCGTCTACATCGACGCCGTCGGCCGCCGGCAATCCGCGCAGTACGTCCGCGTCAGTGCCAGTGGCGTCATTGCCGACGGCATCTACAACGCCCAGGACAATACCGAGAACTACGCACCCGACTTCGACGTCCAGGCAGCGTCGCGGATCACCGAGGACGGCTACAGCGTCGAGCTGCGCGTGCCCCTGGCTGAACTGCGCTATCCGAGGAGCTCCGCCCTGCCTTGGCGCGTCATGGTGGTGCGCAGCGTGCCACGCAGCGAAAGCGCTCTGTGGACCAGCGTCCCCGCCACGCTGGACGACTTGAATCTGCTGACCGAGCTGGCCCCCATCGAAGGGCTGTCCGAACGCATGGAACGCATCGGCGACCAGAGCTTTCTGCGCGTCCGGCCCGAGCTGACGCTGCGCAGCACGCGGACCCAGCAGGATGGCACCAGCCGCTCGGAGCGGGCCGCCGACCTGGGCCTTTCCGTGAAATGGCGGCCCCGCGCCGACTGGGTGGTCGATGCCACCCTCAATCCCGACTTCTCCCAGGTGGAACTGGATCAACCCCAGCTGTCCAGCAATGTGCGCTATGCGCTGTACCAGGCGGAGAAGCGCCCTTTCTTCCTCGAGAGCATGGACGTCACGGGCCAAGGGCTGGGCAATGACGACGGCGCAGCCCGCGGTCTCGCGGGCTTCTACTCGCGCGCCATCGCCAACCCGCGCTGGGGGCTGCGCGCGACCTGGCGCGGCCCCAGCAGCGAGGCCACCGCCTTCGGCTTGCGTGACAAGGGAGGCGGCCTGGTGCTGCGGGCCAACGCCTACGGCACCGATGAGGCACAAGTACTGACGGCCTCAGAGGCCTACTTCATCCGCGGCCGGACACAGCTGAACAGCCTGGGCCTGGCCGGACTCGCGTCTGCCCGCGACTATGGGCAGGGACGTCACAACGTCGTGGGCGGCGCCAGCATCGAGCGTGAGGCCGAGAACGGCTGGCAGTGGCGCGTACTGGGCCTGCTTTCTTCCACCACCGCTGCGTTGGACGATGGGGGCCGCCTGGTCCAGGAGAAAGCGCAACACGGGCACTACGTCTGGCTGGACCTCCGCCATCGCAGCGAAGCCTGGGCCTCGCGCCTGCACCTGGAAGAGATCAGCCCACGCTTTGCCAATGACAACGGCTTCATCAACCAGAGCGGCATACGGCGCCTGTCGTACGAGCTGAATCAACGTGATGGCCCCAAGCCCCTGGGCCTGTTCGAGGCCGACGAGTTCGAGTGGCAGCTGCTGCTCCAGGAAACGCACGCCCTGCGCGACGAGCACCACGGAATTCCTGGCGGCGAGGTGGTCGATCGCACCGTGGCGCCTGGCGTGTGGTTCAGCGGCCCGCGCAACCTGGACGCCTGGGTGCACTACAACACCCGCCACCTGCGCACACAGGGCGGTGGCCGATCTCATGCCGAGCACAACTTCAACCTGGGCTTCGGCATTACGCCAGGCGCCCGCTTCAGCAGCCTCAAGATGGAGTTCGACTTGGGCCGCATGCTGGATGTCGACGCCGAGCGCGTCGTGCCGGGCATCAATGGCCGTATCGAGGCCCAGTTCCGCTACATCCGGGCGGGCGCCTGGTCCCTGGAATGGAGCCCCTTGCTGAAATGGACCCAGCTGCAGCACCCGGCCGGCGGCCGTTCGCTGGACGAGCAGGCCCTGCGTTCCCTGACCGTGCTGCAACTCTCGGCCGAGGACAGCCTGAAATGGATCGCGCAGCGCTACCGCGCCGTCCGGGCCGAAGAAGCGGACGGCCCCGCAGCCTCGCTGCGCAGCAGCACCGTGCACTCGCTGGTCTACCAGCGGCGGACCGCCCAGGGCAGCCTGCTGGCTCTCGGCTTCACGAACACCCGCAGTCCCAGTGCAGGCACCCGGCAGACCGAATGGTTTCTGAAGTATGCCCAGGACCTGTGGCGCTGAGCACGGGGGGGGGGCGCGTCGCCCCCTCGCGTCCGTCTTGCCAAGCGCTGGAGGAGCCCTGTTTCGTTCCGAGCGGCCCATGATCGGCCCGTTCGACGCCACGGCGCTGCCTGCGTCCATTGGACGCAGGCAGCGCCACCACTGACCCAAGCCCACAGAAAGGCCCCCGCATGCATGTCACCCTGATCAATCCCGGCGTCGCTTCCGGCGCACGGCTGATGCGCTCCTACTCGGGTGGTTACGGTGATCTGGTCGAGGAGACGGACACCGACCAGATCGTTTTCCCCCCGCTGGAACTGCTGCGCATGGCGACCGTGCTGCGCGCCCAGGGCTTTGAGATTGCCCTGCTGGACCTCCAGGTCAAGCCTGACCAGGCCCTGCCCGATCGCAGCGATGTGGTGGTGAGCACACTGTCGATGCCCACTCTGGACGAGGACTGCGCCAGCGCCGCTGCCTTCAAGAGCCGGCTGGGCGCCACCCGGCTGCTCGTGCTCACCTCCATCGCCGACCAGGCCGTCCTGGATGAAATCCAGGCCCGGTCGGGTGCCGACACGGTCTTCGGGCCTCGTCAGATCGAGCAGGCCGCGAGCCTCTGCAGCGGCACGGAGATGCCGGCACCCGCCGCCTACATTGCTCCTGATCGCTCGCTGATCGACAACACCTGCTACAGCTTCAGCCCCATGACCGACATGGACCCCGGACTGGGTCTGGTCACGGCAGCCAATGCCAGCTACGGCTGTCCCTACCCCTGTGGCTACTACTGCCCCTACCCCGCCGCCGAAGGCACCAAGTTCCGACCGGTGCCGCTGGAGACACTGCTGGACGAGTTGAAGTCCATTGCCGCACTCGGCATTGGGGGCGTGGTCTTCCGTGACCCGACCTTCTCCCTGGACATGGCAAGAACCGCCGAGCTCTGTGATCGCATGGTCGCAGAGGGCATCCGCCTCGCCTGGTGGTGCGAGACTCGGCTGGACCGGCTGGACCAGGAACTTTTGACCAAGATGGCAGAGGCCGGCTGCCGGGGCATCGAGATCGGCGTGGAAAGCGGCGACCCGCAAAGCCAGGCAGCGAACACCCGCAAGAAGCTAGACCTCCAGCGCCTGGTGGACATCCGCGCCTTCGCCAATGCGCTGGGCATCAAGATGCAGTTCCTCTTCATCGTCGGCCTGCCCGGCGACACGCGCCAGAACATCATCAACACCTACCGCTTCATCATCGACTGCGGACTGGGCACCAGCGAGTTCAACCTCTCGACCATCACGCCCTACCCTGGCACCCCCTTTTACCAGGATGCCCTGGATCGTGGCTGGTTCGAATTCAAGCCCAGCCGCATGACCGGCTACCAAGCCAATTCGCGAACCGATACCTTGAGCCTGGACGAGATTGCAACGGCCGTGGACCTGGGCGAGACGCTGCGCGCCAGACTGGACGCCCAGGTTGACGCCGCCGAGATCGGGGCCCTGCTGGAGCGCATGGAGGCCTGGGCCAAGGACGCTCCTGCGAGTCGCATGCCCGCCGTGAGGGTGGAGGCATGATGGTCCAGACCACAGCGCGCCCCCTCACCCTCATCACCGGAGCCAATCGCGGCCTGGGCCATCATCTGGCCCGATTGCTGGCCGCGGCAGGTTCGGACCTGCTGCTGGTGTGCCGCCGCCCCCTGAGCCCCGATCAACGCGCCGCCCTGCAGGGTGGAGGCCAGGCGGTCGTCGAGCTGGCCTGTGATCTCCGGGATCCGCAGGCACTGGCCGCGGGCCTGCGCCCGCTGCTGGAAGCGCGGCCACTGCACTGCGCCATCAACAATGCTGGCGTGTTCTCGCAGCAGGAGGAACTGGGCCTGTCCGGCCTGGCCATCGGGGACATCATCGACATGACCAGCGTGAATGCCACGGCGCCCGCCGTGATCAGCGCCCTGGTCCAGGACAAGCTGCAGCCAGGCGGCGTGCTGGTGAACGTTCTGTCCGACATGGCTTTCCCCCAGACCTGGAATGGCAGCTACCCGCTCTACTGTGCGACCAAGGCCTTCCTGTGGGCGCTGACCGTGAACAGTGCCACTGCGCTAGAGGCGCGGGGCGCCAAGGTCATCGGACTGGATCCAGGCTGGATGAAGACGGACATGGGGGGGGATGAAGCGCCCGACGATCCTGTCGAGGTGGCCAGAGGCTTGCTGTCCCTGCTGGCGGCACCCCAGCGCCTGGACAACGGACGCGTCTATGGCCTGTCCGACTTCGCCGAAGCCTCCGCCATGGCCGCCGAGGCCTGATGGTGCGCCCCGGCCTGCCGCACGGTGGGCCGGTTCTCAGCCGAGTTCGGCCTCGCGAAGAAAGGAGCGCCGGTCATCGGTTTGATCGGCATTGCGCATGAGCTCCGCGCCCAAGATGCGACCCGGCTCCGCTCGCCCCAGGACCGTCATCGGATCCTCGAAACCATTCACATAGCCCAGAGCAAAGGCGCCGCACTGGTAGCCCATCAGCCGCAGCAAGTCCTCGGGCAGGGTGCGGGCAACTTCCAATGGGCAGGACAGGAACTGGTTCTCTTCCTGACGCACCCAGCCCACCGCGTAGGTCAGGTTGATCGCGCTGCGGACTTGGTCCGACCGATTCTCCCCTCCCCCGTGGTAGACCTTGCCGTCGTAGACAAGCACCGAACCCTTCTCCATTTCGGCTGGCAGGCTGTCGGCGATCTCGAGCTCCAGGCTCCGGCCCAGGCGATGACTACCGGGGACCACCCGGGTCGCGCCCATCGCCTCCGTGTATTCGGTCATCGCCCAAAGGGTGTTGCACTGCACGTGATAGTCCTGTGGCCAAGGGTACATGTCCCAGGCCACTTCGTCCTGGTGCAGGGTCTGGGCGCGCGCCCCTGGGTGTACTGCCACGACCTGCGTGCAATGCAACTGGATAGTCGTCGCGTGGGCCAGGAATCGTCGGCTGGTCTCCAGGATGGTTGGATGCATCACCAGATCGCGGACGCCCTGTGAACGCGCCACCAGGCCTCCTGTGCGCTTGGTGCGCCGGCCCAGGATGCCGTCCGGGCCGAAGGGCGTTCGGTCCATGAAAGGCGCCAGCTCGCCGGCAATCCCGTCCATATGGTCCGGAGACACCAGGCGGTCGATGATGGCATAGCCGTGTTCCTGCAAGCAGGCCAGGACTTCTTCCGGCCGGACATCACTGGGTAGGTGGATCAAGGACATGGCGACAAGGGTCTGCTGAAGTGAACGATGACGGCGGAGTCCAAGCGCTCAAGCGGCATGGGCAGGCTCGGGCCTGCAGGCCCGGCGGTACAGCTGCAGGGTTCGCTCGGCCAGGACATCAGGCGAGAAGCGCCCCAGCACATGGGATCTCAGGCGATCGGCCTGCAGATCCTCGCGGTGCCGGCCGGCAAGCACCTCCTGAACGCGCTGTATCAAGGCCTGGGTATCCTGCGGAGGCACCAGAAGGCCTGGCGTGACGGCACCGAGGATCTCCCGCAAGCCCCCCACTGCAAATGCCACCACGGGCACGCCAGTGGCCAAGGCCTCGATGCTGGCGCCGCCAAATTCCTCGTACACCGAAGGCATCACCAGCAGGCGGCAGGCCGCCATGGCCTGCGGCACCTCGTCGTTGGGGATAAAGCCGGTGATAGTGACGTTGTCAGCCACGCCGGCGTCTACCAATGCCTGCTGCAGGCGGTCGCGCTGCGGACCGTCGCCGACCACCAGGAGGTGGTAGCCCTGCGCCTGCAAGGCCGCGGCCAGGGGTGCCAGGTGCGTCCAGCCCTTTTCCTTGGCCAGGCGTCCCACAAAGCCCACCACCCGCTCCGGCAGCCGATGGCGTTGCCTGAAGTCCCTGACGGCGGCTTCCGGCGGCGGCGCGAACTGCTGGGTATCCACCACGTCGGGCATCACCTCCACACGCTCACTCCATTGCGACAGCACTGCGGCGGTGGTCTGGGTAAGTGCCATCACCCGCTCTGCCTGCGCCACCACCCGGCGTTCCAGCCAGCGGGCCACGCCGTGCTGGATGCGATCCAACCAGCCATGAGGCGCGTACACCGCCAATCGCGAGCAGTGCACGGTGACCAGCAGGGGCCGCCGCAGCAGGCGCGGCGCCAGCCAGGCCACCAGAAGGGCGGGAATCTGCCCATCGAAGTGGGCATGGATCAGATCCCAAGTGTGCTGCCGTCTTTGCCGCCACAGGCGGAGCAGGGTGGCCACGGCCCAGGCTTCGG
Organism: Mitsuaria sp. WAJ17; assembly: GCF_014174515.1. GTDB lineage: Bacteria > Pseudomonadota > Gammaproteobacteria > Burkholderiales > Burkholderiaceae_C > Roseateles_B. Next base: position 5,965 of record NZ_JACJUG010000008.1, on the reverse strand, counting down.
TGAGTCCCACCAGGCCGCTGAACTCCGATCGGATATGCGGAATTGGCGCCAACTGGCGCTCCACCCACAGATTGGTCTGGAGGCAGCGCCGCCTCGGCAAGCCTGGAAAGCCGATGGTCATCACATCCTGGTGCACGCCGCGCTCGGCCAACTGCGCCGCCTGCCGCCAGGTCTGGATCTGCATGCCACCCACGGCATCGAAGGAGGCCGGCCAGGCCTTGACATCCGGGTGATGGAAAAACGGCGTGAGCTTGAGCACCCTCATGCCGACGCCTCTGAATGCCGGGCAGGGACCGCGGGGGGCGTCATGGGCGGCGTCGTGATCGATGACCCATCCTGGCCATGCAGGCCTTGTGCACGACGGCCGGAAATGCTGAATGCCCCGACCGCGCAACGGCCCGCGCTGCCGCCGCAGGCCTGCAAACCCAACAGCCGTGCGATGTCGGACAGGAATTCCGCGGCCATGAGCGGCTGGCGCGGCTGGAACACGCCCAGCCGGCTTACGCCCTGAAGCTGAAGCTGGGCCACCCACCGCAGACAGGGGTAGGCCCAAAGGACCCGATCCACCTCGGGGGCAGGCTTCCTGAGCTCGTTCGCATAGGCTGCCAGTTCGGAGGCAGGGATGTCGATGTCGGTCAAGGTCACCGCCCGGCCCGGATCCGCCATGTCGGCAAGCAAGGCCTTCGGGTCTGACAGCGCCAGCAAGGGCCGCACATCCTCTTGCGCCCGGGCATGCAGCAGCAGGCGGCCCACGCCACCCGCCGAGGCAGGCAGGGCATGGAGCGCCGCAAAGCCCAGGCGCAGCCGCTTCCAATCCCGCCTCTGCAAGGCACAGAGATCGGCCTGCGCCGGCGTCAGGCTCACCGAGACATGGCGGAACTGCGAGTCCTCGTCCAGCTGCCGCAGGCAATCGAGCGCCTGCTGCAGGGTGGTCTCTGCCGGCCAGCGCAAATCCAGATCCGCTCCGGCGCTGTACTGCCTGGGCGCCAGCTCAGGGAAGAATGCGTCAAGGAAGAGGTGGTACTCCGTGCCTTCGTCGGTGCCATGGATCAGGTTGCGTACCTTGCTCGGCACGCCGAAGTGGCGACGGATGGCACATTTGCAGTCGTAGAAGGCTTCCGCCCCCCCGCCACCTTGCAGCAGGTGCAGGGAGACGGGTCGTGAACACAGATGCTGCACATAGGCCGGCAATGGATGGAGGAAAAGCCTGCGGACACGGGCTTCGTCCAGTTGCACCACGCGCCGCAGCGACTCCTGGAAGCCCGCATCTCGGACGGCCGCCAGGACTTCGTTAGCCAGACCGCGCTCCTGGGCATCCGGTTTGAGCATGGCGATGACAGGCTCATCCATGGCAGGGGCTTGCATGGGCAGGCTCAGTCCGTGGCATCGCCGCCTGCACCATGCACGCGCTGGAACAGGTCTTGCGCCAGAGCGTCAATCCGGACGACACGCTGCCCCGAGCTCAGCAGGCCGGTACTCACGTCCAGAAAGGCTTCCAGGCGGCTGATGATTTGCTCCCAGTCGCGGGTATCCACCTCCACCTCGTCCATCGCGAGGATGTCCTGCATCTCCTCACCGGTGACGGTGCAGAGGGTTTGGACGATGAGCTGGCGTATGAATTGGCGGCTCAGCTGCATGAGGCAGTCCCTTGCGCGGCGGCAGCGGTCTGGAGGGCATTGGCGCTATGCGCCGTGGCGGGGGCGCGGGCCAGGCCACGTGCGATGCGCAGAGCGTTGGCCTGGATGGTGAGCGTCGGGTTGAGTCCACCGGGATAGGGCATGTAGCTGCCGTCCACCACGTGGACATTCTCGACCGAGTGAACGCGACCATCGCGATCGACCACCGAGCTTGTGGGATCGGTGCCTGCGCGGCAGGTGCCATGCAGATGCGTGCTGCCCATGACGTACTGCGAGGGTTCTCGCTGGATGGCATCCGCCCCGGCCGCCCGCAGCCACTCTGCGGAACGATCGCACATGTACTCCAGCCGGGCGGCATCGCGGGCATCGGTTCGGTAATCGATCATCAAGCGCGGCAGTCCCCACCGATCCCGCTCGCTGGACAGCCTGACCCGGTTTGCCGCCGAAGGATGGTCCGCAAGGATGGTCTCGACCCGCAGCAGCAAGCCAGGCACCTCCATGGGCTGCCATTCGTCGTGCTTGGTCTCGTAGATGAGCCCGCCAACCCCGGTGGGACAGCGTTCGTCAAGGTAGTGATCCAGCACGCTGACGCCGGAGAAGGGGCCGCGATAGCCGATGGGGTGGCGCTGCACGGCCTCCGGGTCCATGGCGACCACGCCCTGGGTGTACTCGCTCAGCTTCATGCACAGGCCGCGCCCCACCATGTCATGTTCGTTGCCGATGCCCCGGGGCGCATGGCTGGTCTGGGAGCGCAGGAGCAGGGCCGCCGTCTGGATGGCGTTGCAGGCCAGGACGAAGAGACGCCCGCGGATCACCCGTGTGGTGCCGCTGCTCAGGTCCAGGCATTGCACAGCGCTGACTTTCCGCGCCGACTCCTGCTGCAGCGAGAGTGCCTTGACCCCGGTCAGGAGGGTCAGATGCGGCGACTCGGCCAAAGGCTTGAGCACCGCCTGGACCACATCGCGCTTGGCCCCACGGTCGCACTGCGCCGAGATGCATAGCGAGCAATGGTCGCAGCGCTGGCGGTCGATCGCCAAGGGCGTTGCCAGCGGATGATGGCCCAGTCGCTGCGCGGCCTGCCACAGGTGCTCAGCCGGGAGGCCAAGCGAGGCCGGCCTGTCCTTGGCGCCAGCAGGTGAAGGCTTGTTAACGTGCAGTAGCGCCTCGATCTCGTCATAACTGGCGGCGAGGTCCGCTCCAGTGATGGGCCAATGCACATGCAGGCCCTCAGCCGTGATCCTGGCGCGAGGGTCGAAATCGAAGTCGGTGTAGCGGAACGAAGCTCCCCCATAGAACACCGTGCCGCCGCCGAGATTGCGGGTGCTCCAAGGCCAGCCCCGGGTCGACCACCCAAGCTCGCCATTGCCGGCCAGCGCTCGCTCTGCGTCGGCATCGACCAGGGCGTTCGCCGCATCGGGACGCAACCAGCCACCTTCCTCAAGGACCAGGGTCCTCAGTCCAGCGCGTACGAACTCGGAGGCCGCGATCGCGCCGCTGGCACCGCTGCCCACGACGACCACGTCGTAGCTGTCATACAAGGCATCTGGCCCGGCGAGACCATGGACATGCGAGGTCCCCAGGGCTTGCCTACGGATGAAACCAGGCACCGGAAATTTCATCGTTGTGTCACCTGTCGGGAGATTGAGGGCACGCGCCCCAGTGCCGGCGCGAGGCAGTCACCAGCCGTTCACCGCTGGCCGCTGTACCGGGACGATTCACGAAGAAGCTGCGCACTATACGGCAGGCGTGCATCACTTCTAGGCGTTATCAAACGCTCTGCGCCCTGTCAAAGTTTGCAGTTGCACCGATCCAGAAGTCCTATATTGCAAGAAGCTGCCGAGCCATGGAGCCGGGGAGCACGCGGCACCAGCCAGGACATGACCGCCTTCAAGAGCCCGCCCCGATGCTCGGCTGGGCCATGTGGCGCCACCCCGAAGGGACAAGCCATGACCCCCGCGAGCCCGGCCGGGCCTGAGGAGCCTCCCATCGCAGGCGAGCCGATCGGGCGTGGGCGACATGCGCCCCTGGGTAGATGCGGAGCAGCGACCACACGCAGGCCAGGGACAATGCCGCATCGCCCCACATCCCCGGGGCGCCCAGAGCATCACCGCATGTCCGCCTTCTCCCCGCACCGGGCCTCGCACCCAGCCGTCTACTTCGTCCTCTTCGCCCCCTTCAGCGCCCTCAGCGGCTACCTGGCCATCGCCGCCGCCTATGCGCTGGCCCAGGCCAAGGTCCCTGCCGAGGCCATCGCGGGGCTGCTGGCGGTGACCTTCATGCCCCACGCGGCCAAGTTCCTCTGGGCGCCCGTCGTGGACCTCACGCTGACGCGCAAGACCTGGTACCTGATCGGCTGCGTCGGATCGGCCGCTGGCATGTTCATCACCGGCATGACGCCCTACAAGCTCGAGTCGATTCCCTTCCTGACAGTCGTGGCCGTGACGGCAGGCATTGCGGCCAGCCTGCTGGGCATGTCGGTGGAAAGCCTCATGGCCCATACCACGCCGGACGAGGAGAAAGGCCGCGCCGCCGGCTGGATGCAGGCCGGCAACATGGCCGGCTCTAGCCTTGGCGGCGGCCTGGCGCTGTGGATGATGGAGGACCTGCATGTGTCCGCCATGCTCACCAGCAGCCTGATGGCCCTGCTGACTCTGGCCTGCGCCGCCGCCCTGCCCCTGGTCCGCGAGCCAGCGCAGGAAGGCCGCAGCGAAGGCTTCAGCCTGCTGGCAAACGCCCGTGCCGCCGGCAAGGACCTCTGGGAGGTCGCACGCTCCCGCCTTGGCCTGCTGGCCATCCTGGTGTGCTTCCTGCCCATCGGCAGCGGCGGCGCCGGGAACCTGTGGTCCGTGGTGGCGCCGGACTGGCATGCCAGTGCGGCCACCGTCGCCCTGGTGACCGGCGTGGTCAGCGGCATCGTGTCGGCCGGCGGCAGCCTGCTGGGCGGTTTCATCTGCGACCGCATGGACCGCAAGTGGGCCTACTGCCTCTTCGGCGGCCTGCAGGCTCTGTGCGCCCTGGCCATGGCGGCGGCGCCGCACAGCGAGTCCAGCTTCGTCGTCTTCACCACCCTCTACGCCCTGAGCACCGGCCTTTGCTACACCGGCTACGCCGCCGTCGTGCTGGAAGCCATCGGCAAGGGTGCGGCCGCCACCAAATACAGCCTGCTGGCCTCCCTGGCCAATATGCCGCTCAGCTGGATGACCCTGGTGGCCGGCTATTCGCAGACGCACTGGGGCAACAACGGCATGCTGCAGGCCGAGGCCGCCATTGGCGGCGCCGCGCTGGTGGTCTTCGCCCTGGCCGCCAAGGTGGCCCAGCGCCGCGCCGGGCCGGCGGCCGAGCCTGCCAGCGCCACCTGAGCCGTCTCCAAACGTTTGTCCAATTGCCAGGACATTTGTCTAGAATGTTCACATGGACAGCCCCAAGCAGCGGCTGCTCGCCCTTCTGCGCGAGCAGCCCTTCATCACCCAGGACGCCCTCGCCGCCCAGTTGGGCCTGGCGCGCTCGACCCTCACGCACCAGCTCGCCCAGCTGACCCGTGAAGGCCTGATCCTGGGCCGTGCCTATGTGCTGGCCGAGCCGCGCCAGTTGCTGTGCATAGGTGCCGCCAACCGCGACCGCAAGCTGCGCACGCAGGGGCCGGCACGTCTGGCCAGCTCCAATCCGGCTTCGCAGCTGGAGAGCGCAGGCGGGGTGGCGCGCAATATCGCCGAGAACCTCGCTCGCCTGGGCTTGCCCGTACAGTTGCTGACAGCCGTGGGCCAGGACCCCGCTGGCCAGGCCCTGCTGGCCGAGGCCGCTGCGCTGGGCATACGCACACAAGGCAGTCTGCAGCTGGCCGAGCTGCCCACGGGCAGCTACACCGCCGTGCTGGACGAGCAGGGCGAGCTCATCATCGGCCTGGCCCAGATGCAGGCCTGCGACGCCCTGGATGCCAGCTTCCTGCAGGCCACCCTGGCCCTTCGCCGAAGCGCCAGCTGGACCGTGCTGGACCTGAACCTGCCGGCCGCATCCGTCGCTAACCTGCTGGCCGAGGCCGCAGCCGGCCAACGCCGGCTCGCCGCCGTGGCCGCCTCGGTGCCCAAGATGGACCGACTGCCGCAGGACCTGCGCGGCCTGACTCTGCTGCTGCTGAACCGGGACGAGCTCGCCGCCTGCACCGGCCGGGTCCTGGACGGCGAGCCCGCGCTGGACCAGGCCTGGTCCCAGCTGCAGGCCCGCGGCCTGCAAGGCCTGGTGCTCACCCAGGGCGGCGGCGAGGTCCGCTGCGCCTGGGCGGGCCAGCCGCTTGCCCGCGTGCCGGCACCGACCGTGGCGGACATCGTCGA
>NZ_JACJUG010000089.1 GCF_014174515.1 Mitsuaria sp. WAJ17 | reverse complement strand
TGGCTCAAGACCTGGTCGTCAAGATCGGTCACGTCGGACCCACCAGCGGCGGCATTGCCCACCTGGGCAAGGACAATGAGTTGGGCGCCCGCATGGCCATCGACGAACTCAACGCCAAGGGCGTGATGATCGGCGGCAAGAAGGCCAAGTTTGAGCTGCTGGCCGAAGACGACGCCGGCGATCCCAAGCAAGGCACGGCCGCAGCCCAGAAGCTGATGGACTCCAAGGTCAACGGCGTGATCGGCCACCTGAACTCGGGCACGTCCATTCCCGCGTCCAAGGTTTACGCTGACTCTGGCGTGCCGCAGATCAGCCCCTCGGCGACCAACCCCAAGTTCACCCGCAACGGCTACAAGACCGCCTTCCGCGTGGTGGCCGATGACGTGCACCTGGGTGGCACCCTGGGCAAGTACGCCGTGAACCAGCTCAAGGGCAAGTCCATCGCCGTGATCGATGACCGTACGGCCTACGGCCAGGGCGTGGCGGATGAGTTCGAGAAGGGCGTGAAGGCCTCCGGCGGCAAGGTGGTGGGCCGCGAGTTCACCAACGACAAGGCCACGGACTTCAGCTCCATCCTGACCTCCCTGAAGGGCAAGAAGCCCGATGTGATTTTCTTCGGCGGCATGGACGCCGTGGCCGGCCCGATGCTGCGCCAGATGAAGCAACTGGGCATCGAAGCCAAGTTCATGGGCGGCGACGGCATCTGCTCGGGCGAGCTGCCCAAGCTGTCGGGCGGCACCATGGGTGACGGCCAGGTCGTGTGCGCCGAGGCTGGTGGCGTGGAAGGCGAGTCCAAGAAGTCCATGGACGACTTCAAGACCCGCTTCAAGGACAAGTACAAGGTCGAAGTGCAGATCTACGCTCCGTACGTGTACGACGCGCTGAACGTGATGGTTGCTGCCATGGTGAAGGCCGGTTCGGCTGAGCCCGCGAAGTACCTGCCGGTGCTGGCCAAGACCGAAGGCTACAAGGGCGTGACGGGCACCATCAGCTTCGATGGCAAGGGTGACATCAAGAACGGCGCCCTGACCCTCTATACCTACAAGGGCGGTGCCCGCGAGCAGATCGCGGTCGTGCGCT
>NZ_JACJUG010000088.1 GCF_014174515.1 Mitsuaria sp. WAJ17 | reverse complement strand
CCGCGCTGTAGCCGTACCGGTAGCTCATGCTGTAGCGAGCACCGGCCGGGTTGGGCAGGCTCACGGTCTCCTCGGTCTTGCGCCCTTCCTCGTCATAGTTCAGCGTGGCGCTGGACTGCTGCTGCCCGTCCGGGCGAGAGTAGTCCCAGCTGTCCCAGGCCACCAGCAAGGTGTTCTGCCACTGGAAGGTGGTCTTCTGCCAGAGGCTGCTGTCGGCACGCAGGTGCTGGACCTCGGTCAACCGGTCCTGGGCGTCATAGCTGTACTTCTGCACTCGGCCCAGCGGATCTGTCTTTCTCAGCAGATTGCCCTGGGCGTCGTATTCATACCGCGTGACCTGGCCCAGCGGCTTCACTTCCTTGATCAGGCGATCCGCCTTGTCGTATTCGAAGCGGTAGTGCGCGCCCTTGGCGTTCTCCACGTCGATGACGTTGCCCCGGGCGTCATAGCGGATCAGCGTCTTGCCGCCGAGGCGGTCCGTGATCTCGGCTTGTTGACCGAAGGCGTTGTAGCCGTACTTCTCAGCCTTGCCGTAGGCGTCCACGCGGCTTGTCGTGCGACCCGCGAGGTCATAGCTCTGCGTCTGTCCCCGCGCCGCGCCGGCGAACGCCGTGGTGTCCTGCAGCTGCTGGCTGCTCAACCGCTCGCCCGCATCGAAGCGGTACTTCTGCGTCAGGCTGGTCGTCTTGACCTCGGTCGGCGATCCCTGGCTGCCGGGGCGGCCATCGGCCAGGTCATAGCCATACTCCTGGGCATTGCCCAAGCCATCCACCGTCTTGGCGACACGACCGAAATTGTCATACGTAGTCTGCTGCCCCACACCGTCCGCATCAGACACCCGCACCGGCATGCCCAGCCCGTCGTAGCGCTGCTGGCGCACACCACCCACGGCGTTGACGTCCATCAGCGGTCGATTGGCTGCGTCATAGACCGTGTGCTGGCTGTAGCCCCGCGGGTCCGTGCGCACCACCGTGTTGCCCACGCGGTCGTACTGGTACGTGGTCGTGGTACTGCTGCCCCCCGGCGCCGGCGGCGTGCTGACGCTGAAGTCCACTGTCCCCGCACTGCCCAGCCCGATGTTGTTCGCATCCCCGCTGTACTCCGCCCGCACCGCATGCGCGCCCGGCGTGCCGAAGCTCACACTCAAGGTGGCCATGCCTTCGATGACCGGCGCGGTGCCCAGCAGCGTCG
>NZ_JACJUG010000087.1 GCF_014174515.1 Mitsuaria sp. WAJ17 | reverse complement strand
TGTATTGACCCAGCAGAACCTGCTCAGGTCATGCCGCTAATGCAAACGCCTCAGCGGGAGTCCTCATGTTCAGCGCCTGATGCGGGCGCCGGTGGTTGTAGAAGTGGATCCAGTCCCCGATGAGGCGACTGGCATGCTGCAGCGACTCGAAGCGGTGCCGGTGCACGCATTGCTCCTTGAGCGTGCGGATCACCCGCTCGACCAGGCCGTTCTGCTCCGGGCTGTGCGGCGTGATGAACTCCTGGCGCAGCCCGTAGCTTCGGACCAGCGCCGTGAAGCTGCGGCTGGTGAAGACCAAGCCATTGTCCGAGCGCAGCAGGAACGGCTCTGGCACGCGGCCCAGCGTGCCGAAGCGCGCGATCAGTGCTTGCTCCAGCGCCGATTCGGCGGTCTTGGACTTCCCACTGCGCGACAGGTGCCAGCCCAGCAGTTCGCGGCTGTGGCAGTCGATGACCAGCGCCATCGTCGTCCAACCGTCGCGTCCCGCCCAGACCCGGCACATGTCCGTGGCCCAGCGCTCGTTGGGCGCCTTGGCCACCGAGGGCAGCGACTGAATCCGAGGCCTGAACCCCACCGGGCGCTTGCGCACCTGCCAGCCCCGGAGCTGGAAGATGCGCTGCACCGTGTTCTTGTTGAAGCCCAGCAGGTGCGCCACCGTCCGATACCCGAAGGACGGGTTCTCCTCGATCATGGCCTTGATGGGGGCCACGAAGCGTTCCTGCAGCGTCGGCGTGGACTTCACTGGCCGGTAGTACACGCTGCGCCTGGGGACATCGAACCAACGGCAGAGTTTGCTGATCGAGACGGTGATGCCGTCGGCTTGCAGTCCCTGACGGATCGTCTCGATCACTTCTCGTCCTCGCCCAACAGGGACTGCAATTTTTTTCTTGCGCGCAGCTCCAGCATCGCTTCGCCGTAGGCCTCCTGGAGCTCCTTGAGCTGGCGCTCGTACTGCTCGCGCACGTCCTGCGGGTTGGCCTTCAGCGCGTTCTCCATGCCCCGGCGGCCGTCCTCCATCCAGCTTTCGATCTCCGAGGGCGGTAGGTCATAGGTCCTGCTGGCCTCCGACACGCTGGTCTTGCCCTGGATGATCTCCAGGACCAATGCCGTCTTGCGCTTCGCGGTCCAGCGCTTGATCTCTTCGTCCATCAACGTACTCATGGTGTCTTCCTCTCTAAGGTAACACCTGAGCAGGTTTTCACTGGGTCAATACA
>NZ_JACJUG010000086.1 GCF_014174515.1 Mitsuaria sp. WAJ17 | reverse complement strand
CGTACATGGACGCCCCCGTTTGCCAAGCTTCCAGTTCACTGCCGCACGAAGAAAAGATTGCACCCGTACATTCGGACTTCAGATGCGAGACGAGCTCGCTGTCCCTGATGGGTTCTGCTGGTCGGCGCCTCTATCGCTTACGCGCACTCGGAGTGCCTCGTCCGGGGCGGGCTGTGCTGACCACGGTCTGACCTGTCGTGCCATCAACTTGCTGGTTGCCTGAGCAATCGGCGGTGAGATTCTCCTGTTGCTGCAGATGTCGTCGATGTCGGGCTACGCAGCGGCGTAGCCAGCCTTGAACTCGCGCCCGTGCGCCAGCAGCGCCCAGACGGTCCGCGCAGTCTTGTTCGCCATCGCGACCGCAGCGATGTTCTTGTTCCGACGCGTCGTGAGCTTGACCAGCCAACTGTCAGTGTCGGCGCGCTGGGTGGCCCGGTAGATGACCGAGCGTGCGCCGTGGATCAGCATCGTCCGTAGGTACGCATCGCCGCGCTTGCTCATGCCCAGCAGCGTCGGCTTGCCACCGCTGGAGTGCTGTCGCGGAACCACGCCCAGCCAGGCCGCGAACTGCCGGCCGTTATCGAAGTTCTTCGCGTCGCCGATGCTGGCGACCAGGGCGCTCGCGGTCAGTGGCCCGATGCCGGGCACCTTCTCAAGACGCTGGCTAGCCTCGCTAGCACGGTGCCATGCTTTGATCTGCACTTCGATTTCGTCGACCTGCTCCTGCAGCGCCTTGAGGTGGTCGAGCAGGCGCTGGATCAGCAGGCGGAAGGTGCCCGGCAACTCGTTCTCGGCATCTTCGATGAGCGGTGGCACGCGCTGGGCGATGTAGGCGATGCCCTGCGGCACCACCAGGCCGTACTCGCCGAGGAGGCCGCGAATCTGGTTGGCCTGCGCCGTACGCGCCTTCACGAAGCCCTGACGGACGCGGTGCAGCGAGAGCACCGACTGCTGCTCGACGTTCTTGATCGGCACGAAGCGCATTGACGGCCGGCTGACCGCCTCGCAGATCGCCTCTGCGTCTGCGGCATCGTTCTTGTTGCTCTTCACGTACGGTTTGACGAACTGGGGCGCCATCAGTCGGACTGTGTGGCCCAGCGCCTGCAGCTTGCGGGCCCAGTGGTGAGCGCTGGCACAGGCCTCGATGCCGATTAGGCAGGGCGGCAGGTTCGCGAAGAAGGGAGCAACCTGGTCGCGCTTCAGCTGCTTGCGCAGCACGGCCTTGCCGCGCTCGTTGACCCCGTGAACCTGGAACACGTTCTTGGCCAGATCGAGGCCGATCGTCGTAATCTCCATGGTGGACGCTCCTTCCGATCGAGTGGTTGCTGACACATCCACTGTGGCACTTCGATGCCGTCTACGGGTGGGGGCGTCCATCCCATTGCTTAC
>NZ_JACJUG010000085.1 GCF_014174515.1 Mitsuaria sp. WAJ17 | reverse complement strand
AGGCCCCGCGCGTGTGCGCACTCATGCAGCAGGCGCTGCAAGGCCTCGTCCTGGCTCTGCAGTCCGCGCCGGACCAGACCCTGGCCGAGCTGCCCCTGCTGCCCGCCTCTGAGCAGGCCCAGCTGCAAGCCCTGGCCGAGCATGTGCGCCCCTACCCGCACACCCAGACCCTGCCTCAGCTCTTTGACGCCGTGCGGCAGTCCCACGCCGACGCCATCGCCGTCGTGCAGGGCGAACGCCAGCTCAGCTATGCCCAGCTGGACGCCTGCAGCCGCCACCTGGCCCAGGCTCTGATCGAGCGGGGCGTCGCCCCCGGCGACACCGTGGCCACGCGGCTGGAGCGCTCGCTGGAACTGGTGGTGGCCCAACTGGCCATCCTCCAGGCCGGCGCCGTCTACGTCCCGCTGGACCCCCAGATGCCCGAGGCCCGCCAGCGCCTGATCGTCCAGGACTGCGCCGCGCGGCTGCTGCTGCAAGCGCCCGAGGCCGCACCCCTGGACGATCTGGCCTCGCTGGCGGTGTCCATCGACGCCTTGCTGGCCCAGCCGGACGGCCCCGCCCAGCCTCTGCCGCACGATGCCCAGGCCGCTGCCTATGTCATGTACACCTCCGGCTCCACCGGCCGGCCCAAGGGCGTGCTGGTGCCCCATCGCGCCGTCTCGCGCGTGGTGCTCAACAGCGGCTACGGCGTCTTCGATGCCCAGCTTCGCATGGCCTTCGCCGCCAACCCGGCCTTCGACGCCAGCACCCTGGAGGTCTGGGCGCCCCTGCTGCACGGCGGCTGCCTGGTCGTGATCGGGCGCGACGAGCTGCTGGACGGCGAGCGCCTGTGCCGCACGCTGCTGCAGCAGCGGGTGGACAGCCTGTGGCTGACCGTGGGTCTGTTCAATCAACTGGCGACCGCCCTGGGGCCGGTGCTGCCGCGACTGCGCCAACTGCTGGTCGGTGGCGACGCACTGGACCCGGTCACGGTGGCCGAGGTGTTGACGCGCACGCCGCCACAGCGGCTCATCAACGGCTATGGACCGACGGAAACCACCGTCTTCGCGCTCACTCACGAGGTGAGCCTGGCCGACGCGCGCCAACGCAGCATCCCCATCGGACGGCCCATCGGCAACACGGAGGTCCACCTGCTGGACGAGCACCAGCGCCTGGTGGCGCGCGGAGCCATCGGCGAGATCTGCATCGGCGGGCAGGGCCTGGCCCTGGGCTATCTGAACCAGCCCGAGCTGACGGCGCAGGCCTTCATCGAGCATCCGTTCAAGCCCGGCCAGCGGCTGTACCGCAGCGGCGACCTGGGTCGCTGGCGAGAAGACGGCAGCCTGGAGTTCATGGGCCGACGCGACCAGCAGGTCAAGCTGCGGGGCTTCCGCGTGGAGCCCGGCGAGGTGCAGAGCCGGCTGCAGGAACACCCGGCGGTGGCGCAGGCCGCCGTCGTGGTGGACCAGGTCGATGCGGGGCACAAGCGCCTGGTGGCCTACTACACCCTGGGTGAGGGCGCACAGCC
>NZ_JACJUG010000084.1 GCF_014174515.1 Mitsuaria sp. WAJ17 | reverse complement strand
CGAGGAGCGCACCAACTACCCGCTGCTGCTGAACATCGACGACTACGAGCAAGGCGGTCTGGCCCTGACCGTGCAGCTGCGCGAGCCTCACAGCGCCCAGGCATTGTGCGAGGCGATGGAGCAAGCGCTGAGTCAGCTGCACGAAGCGCTGTCGACCTCGCCGCAGACCGCCCTGACGGCGCTGGACTTGAGCACCCCGGGCGAGCGTGCGCTGCTGGCGTCCTGGAACGACACGAAGATCACTGGCGCCCCTGCGCTATGCCTGCATGAGTTGGTGCAGGCACAGGTGCGGCGCAGCCCGACAGCGCTGGCCGTGCGCCACCCCGGTGGCGAGGATCTGGATTACGCCACGCTGAACGCGCGGGCCAATCAACTGGCCCGGACCTTGCGATCCCTGGGCGTGGGCCCCGACCAGCGGGTGGGCCTGTGCCTGCGCCGCAGCGAACGCATGGTGGTGGCGGTGCTGGCGGTGCTCAAGGCCGGAGGGGCCTATGTGCCGCTGGACCCCAACTACCCGGTCGATCGCCTGGCCTTGATCTTGCAGGACGCGCAGCCGCTCGTGATTCTCAGCGACGGGACGCTGGGGGAGGCGCTGGAATCGCTGCTGGCAAGCACCCAAGTGCCGCGGCTGGACCTGCAAGGCGATGCCGCGAAGTGGTCGATTGAATCGACACAGGACCTGCAGGCCGCGGAGGTCGAGCTGCAACCGACACACCTGGCCTATGTGTTGTACACCTCGGGCTCGACCGGGGTGCCCAAGGGCGTGGCGATCGAGCACCGCCAGGCGGTGAACTTCATCAGCTGGGCTGGCGAGTCCTTCAGTGCCGGGGAGCTGCAGTCCACGTTGTGGGCGACCTCGCTGAACTTTGACCTCTCGGTGTTTGAGTGCTTTGCGCCGCTGAACTGCGGGGGCGCGTGCCTGGTGGTGGAGAACGCCCTGGCCTTGGCGGGCTCTGGCTTGGAGCCGACGCTGATCAACACGGTGCCCTCGGCGCTGGCCTCGCTGCTGGATGTGCAGGGAGTACCTGCGAGTGTGCGGACCATCAACCTGGCGGGGGAGCCGCTGAAGAAGGCCTTGGCCGAGCGTGCGTTCGCTCAGACCCAGGCGGAGCGCGTGTGCAATCTGTACGGTCCGACGGAGACGACCACCTATTCCACCTGGGTGGCGATGGCCCGCGCGGAAGGGTTCAAGAGCGACATCGGTCGCGGCGTGGGCAACACGTGGCTGTACGTGCTGGACACCCACCGACGCCTGGTGCCGCCGGGCGTGGTGGGGGAGCTGTACATCGGGGGCGCCGGGGTGGCGCGAGGCTACCTGGGCAGGCCGGACCTGACGCAGGAGCGCTTCCTGGCCGATCCCTTCGTGAAGGACGGGGCAGGGCGGATGTATCGCACCGGCGACCTGGTGCGCTGGCGCGAGGACGGGGTGCTGGAGTATGTGGGCCGCAACGACGCGCAGGTGAAGCTGCGCGGCTACCGCATCGAGCTGGGCGAGATCGAGGCCCGCTTGCTGGCACAGCCCGGCGTGCGCGAGGCGGTGGTGCTGGCCCGCGAAGACGAGCCGGGGC
>NZ_JACJUG010000083.1 GCF_014174515.1 Mitsuaria sp. WAJ17 | reverse complement strand
AGCATCGAGCTGCTGCGCGACGACGGCAGCTCGCGCTTCTTCAACGGCCATGTCTTCGAGTTCCGCTTCGTCAAGAACGAGGGCGGCTTCGCGTACTACGACATGGTGCTGCTGCCCTGGCTCGCCTTCCTGCGCCTGACGCGCAACAACCGCCTCTTCCACTTCAAGACGGTGGAGCAGCAGACCGCGCAGCTGCTGGGCGAATGCCCGCATGCGGACTGGCGCAGCCAGCAGCTGGGCAGCGACCCGGTGATGACGGACGCCTGCCAGTTCGACGAGAGCAACTACAACTACCTGCACCGCCGCTGGGAGGCCCTGGGCTGGCACTACTGGTACGAGCACAGCAAGAGCGGCCACACCCTGGTGATCAGCGGTGACTCCACCGCCTGCGAGCCCCTGGACGGCGGCGCCGCCGTGCCCTGGAAGGGTGACGCCGGCGTGCGCGAGCCCGGCGTGCAAGGCCTGACCCCCGTGCGCAATGTGGCCAGCACCAGCTTCAGTGCGTCGAGCTTCGACTTCAAGCGCCCGCGCCCGCAGATGGCGGACACGCCCACGCTGAACCAGCAGGGGGACATCCCCCCGCTGGAGGTCTACGAGTACGCCGGCGCCTACGGCTACGCCGACGCCGGCGCGGGCCGCGACTACGTGCGCCGCCGCATGGAGGAGATCGAAGCCGCGGCCAAGCACTTCGTGGCGGTGAGTGATTTCCGCGGCATGCAGCCCGGCCGCTACTTCCAGCTCACCGGCCACGTGATGAGCGAGAGCTTCGGCCTGGTGGACGACGGCGACGACACCAGCTTCCTCGTGCTGGAGGTGCGCCACAGCGCGAGCAACAACTTCGAGACCCAGCAGGGTCAGGTCTCGCACTACCAGGCCCAGCTGAGCTGCCTGCGCAAAAAGGTGCCCTGGCGCCCCGGGCGCAGCCACAACTCCATCGAGCCCAAGATCTACGGCCTGCAGACGGCGATCGTGGTGGGCCCCGCGGGCGAGGAGATCCACACCGACGAGTACGGCCGCGTGCGCGTGCAGTTCCACTGGGACCGCGAGGGCACCTTCGACGACAAGAGCAGCGCCTGGGTGCGCGTGGCCTCGACCTGGGCGGGCAGCAACTTCGGCTTCGTGGCGATCCCGCGCATCGGGCAGGAGGTGCTGGTGCAGTTCCTGGACGGCAACCCGGACCGCCCGCTGATCACGGGCCGCGTCTACAACCAGGACAACATGCCGCCCTGGGAGCTGCCGGCCAACAAGACGCAGACGGGCATCCTGAGCCGCTCCAGCAAGGGCGGCGGCTACGAGAACGCCAACGCGATCCGCTTCGAGGACAAGAAGGGCCAGGAGGAAGTCTGGCTGCACGCCGAGAAGGACCAGCGCATCGAGGTCGAGCACGACGAGAGCCACTGGGTGGGCCACGACCGCAGCAAGACCATCGACCACGACGAGACGGTGCACGTGAAGCACGACCGCACCGAAACCGTGGACCACGACGAGACGATCACGGTGCACAACGACCGCAAGGAGCGGGTGGACCACAACGAGACGATCAGCATCGGGGACAACCGCACCGAGGACGTGGGGCAGAACGAGACCATCAC
>NZ_JACJUG010000082.1 GCF_014174515.1 Mitsuaria sp. WAJ17 | reverse complement strand
AAGCCGTGCAGCCGTTCCTCCTGCGCCGGCGGCAGCACCGCCAGCGCGCTCAGCTCGCCCTGCCCGCCTTCGCGCAGCGCCTGTTCCAGGCTCGACAGGGCCTGTGCCATCAGCGCGCAGACGTCCTCTGGATCGTGCGGCTCATCCACCGTGACGGCCAGCGTCAGCGCCCCTCCCTGCTCCGCCACATCCACGGTCAGCGGATATTCGCTGATGCTGTCGACGGCCAGCGCCTGCACGCCCTGGGAGGATGCCTCCTCCCCGGCATCGGCCGTCTGGTTCAGGCGGCGGCAGTTCAGCAGCCCCCCGAACAGCGGCAGTGGCGGCACGACGCCGCTGCAGCGCTGCGCCGTGGACAGCGGGGTCTGCTCGTAGCGCATCAGCTCCAGCAGCAGCGCGTGCATGCCCTTGGCGGCATCGCGCACCGAGCCTGCAGCGAGGTTCCAGCGCACGGCCAGCGTGTTGATGAAGGGCCCCAGCACCTGCTGCGCATCCTGCCCCGCCTGCAGGCGTCCCATCACCACGGTGCCGAACACCGGGTCGTCGCGATTGGCCAGCCGCCCCATCACCAGGGCAAACGCCAGATGGAACAGGCTCGCGCTGTTGATCCCCAGCGCCTGCGCCTGCTGCTGCAGCGATTGACTCAGCCCTGCCTCCAGGCGGCTCATGGCCGTGCGGCCTTGCTGCTGGCGCCCATGCACCTCGCTCAGCCCGTAGGGCAAGGTGGGCTCGTCCACGCCATCCAGCAAGCGCTTGAAGAAGGCCTCCTGGCCGCGGCGCGACTCCTCTCTTCTCGACAGGGCCACGAAGTTGCGGAACGGCAGCGAAGGGGGCAGCAGGTGCTGCTGCCCCTGCAGGCAGGCCTGCACCTCCTGCTGCATCAGCAGAATGGTCTGTTGGTCCATCACCAGGTGGTGGATCAGCAGCATCAGCAGCCAGCTGCCGTCGTCCTCCTGCAGCTCGAAGGCCCGCAGCAGCGGGGCCTGGCGCACGTCGATGCGACGCAGCCGAGGGTCCTGGCGCGCCTGCAGCTGCGCGCTGGCGCTGGCAAAGCGCGCATCGCGCGCCAGCCTTTGCAGCGGCATCGGGGCCTGGCGCCAGACCAGCTGCACCGGATGCTCCAGGCGCTCCCAGTGAACGGCGCTGCGCAGGATGTCGTGGCGATCCAGCACCTGCTGCAGCGCCTGGATGAAGCCGTCCAAGTCCTCCCGGCGTTCAAAGCGGTAGGCCGAGGGCACCAGGTAGGCGTCATCCTCGCGGTTCATCAGCAGGTGAAAGAACATCCCTTCCTGCAGCGGCGTCAGCGGGTAGATGTCCTGCACATTGGCGGCGCCGCCGGGCACCGTGGCCACCAGCGTGTCGATCTGCTCCTGGCTCAGCGTCACCAGCGGCAGCATCTCGGGGGTGATGGCCTGCGATCCCGGCGGGATTGCGTTGGCAGGGACCGAAGGCGCTGATGACGTCTCGTCCTGCACGAGCAGCTCGCGGGCGAATTCCCCCAGACTGGATGCACTGAACAGCGTTCTGACATCGCTGGACAGGCCCATCTGGCGCATGCGCTCGATCAGGCTGATGGCCAGCAGCGAGTGACCGCCCAGCTCGAAGAAGTTGTCATGGCGGCCCACGCGCGGCAGCTGCAGCACTTCGGCCCATAGCGCGGCCAGCTGCTCTTCCAGCTCGCCTTGCGGAGCCTCATAGCCTTGGTGAATGTGAGCGGCCTCGTCCGGTACGGGCAGAGACTTGCGATCCAGCTTGCCGTTGGCCGTCAGCGGCAGGGCCT
>NZ_JACJUG010000081.1 GCF_014174515.1 Mitsuaria sp. WAJ17 | reverse complement strand
TGACGCCCAACGGCAAGCTGGACCGCCGCGCCCTGCCGGCGCCAGACCTGCAGGCCCTGGCCGCCCGCGGCTACGAAGCCCCGCAAGGCGAGCTGGAAGAACAGCTGGCCGCGCTGTGGGCCGAGGTCCTGCAACTGCCGCGCGTAGGCCGGCATGACAACTTCTTCGAGCTGGGCGGGCATTCGCTGCTGGCGGTGCGCGTCCTGTCGCGGCTGAGCCAGCACGACGGCGCGAGCCTGGAGCTGACGCAGCTCTTCGACGCCCCCACGGTGGCGCAGTTCGCGCAGGCCCTGCTGGAGGCGCAGGAGCGACAGAGGGAAGAGGCCCGCCTGGTGCTGCCTGCGCTGCAGGCCGAGCCCTCGCGCGGCGCGAGTGCGCCCCTGACCCATGCCCAGCAACGGCTGTGGTTCCTCACCCGGCTGCCCGGCGTCAGCCAGGCCTACCACATCCATCTGGCGCTGAAGTTGCAAGGTGCGCTGAACGTCGAGGCCCTGCGCAGCGCGCTGCAGCAGCTCATCGACCGCCACGAAGCCCTGCGCACCGGCTTCATCCAGGAAGAAGGGCAGCCCCTGCAGCGCATCGCCGCGCGGGCCGTGCTGCCCTGGCGGGAAGCCGAGATCGCTGCGGACGCGCTGATCGAGGCCGTGCAGGCCGAGGTGCAGCAGCCCTTCGACCTCCAGCAACCGCCGCTGCTGCGCGCAGCGCTGCTGCACGAGCCGCAGCAGCCCGGCGATGACGCAAGCCAGGTGCTGGTGCTGACGCTGCACCACCTGGTGGCAGACGGCTGGTCCATCGACGTGCTGTGGCAAGAGCTGCAGGCCCAGTACAGCGCCGCGGTGGCACAGCCGCCGCGCCGCGCCGAACTCGCCCCGCTGCCGCTGCAGTACGGCGACTACGCGGTGTGGCAACGCCGCTGGATGCAGGGCGAGGCGCTGAGCGCGCAGGCCCAGTACTGGCTGCAAACCCTGGGCGATGCCCCACAGCGCCTGGAGCTGCCCACCGATCGGCCCCGGCCGGCCGAGCAGTCCCTGCAGGGCGCCCGGGTGGCGCTGCACCTGGACGAGGCCCTGAGCGCGCAGCTCAAGGCCTACAGCCAGCGCCACGGCGTGACGCTGTTCATGCTGCTGCTGGGCGCCTGGGGCGTGCTGCTGTCGCGCTGGTCGGGCCAGGCGGAGGTGGTCATCGGCACGCCGGTGGCCAACCGCTCGCGCCGCGAGCTCGAAGGGCTGATCGGCCTGTTCGTCAACACCCTGGCCCTGCGCCTGCCGCAGGTCGGCGAGCTCCCCGCACATCGCTGGCTGCAGCAGCTGCGCGAGCACGTCTTGCAGGCCCAGCGCCATCAGGATCTTCCCTTCGAGCAAGTGGTCGAGTTGCTCAAGCCCGAGCGCAGCCTGGCCTTCACGCCGCTGTTCCAGGTGATGTTCGCCTGGCAAGGCACGGTGGCGGAGAGCTGGCAGCTGCCGGGGCTGCGCCTGCAAGGGCTGGGCACGCCGCATGCGATCGCCAAGTTCGATCTGACCCTGGAGCTGATGGAAGCGCAGGGCTGCATCGTGGGGCATCTGGAGTACGCCTCGGCTCTGTTTGATCAGCGCACCATCGAGCGACGCGTGCGCAACCTGGAGCAGCTGTTGCGCGCCTGGGTGGCGCCGGCGCAGGACGCCACCGCCGTCGCGGCCCTGCCCCTGCTGAGCCCGCAAGAGCAGGCCCAGCTGCAGCAGTGGCGCCAGGAGGCGCAGCAGCCCCTGGTCGGTCCAGAGGACGTGCTGGCCCGGGTGCAGGCCCGAGCGCAGGAGACGCCTTCGGCGATCGCGCTGGAGCAAGGGGACCAGCAGCTGAGCTACGCGCAACTGCTGGCGCAGACGCAGGCCCTGGGCG
>NZ_JACJUG010000080.1 GCF_014174515.1 Mitsuaria sp. WAJ17 | reverse complement strand
CAGGGCCTGTGCCATCAGCGCGCAGACGTCCTGCGCGCGACCCCGCCCGGCCACCTGCGCGGTCAGGATCAGACTGGCGCCGCTGTCGTCCACGTCCATGTTGAACGGGTAGTTGCTGCTTTCCTCCGAGTGCACCAGCTCCAGGCCGAGTTCTTCTGACCACCGTTGAGGAAGTGTCTCGATATCCTGGCTGTGCCGGTAGTTCAGGAGTGCGCTGAACAGCACCTTGTCGCCAGGGAGTTCGCTGCAACGCTTGGCCAGGGACAGGGCTGCATGCTCATGCTGCAGCAGCCGGGCGAGATCGATATGGGCCTGCTGCAGGGCACCGGCAGCGTCCTTTCCGGTCAGGCGAATCCGCAAGGGCAAGGTGTTGATGTAGAGCCCCAGCGCACGATCCGCACCCGGCCCGGCCTGCATGCGCCCGAACATCACCGTGCCGAACACCACATCCTCTCGACCCGAAAGTGCGCCCAGCACCATCGCATAGGCCAGATGGCACACACTGGCCATGCTCTGGCCATGGGCGCGGGCCAGCCCCCGCAGGCTTGAGACCAATGACCCGTCGATTTTCCGCTGGGCCTGCTCGATGCCCAGGCCGCTTCCCATCACGTCATCAAGTCCGTAGGGCGTCGTTGGCTCATCAATGCCCGCCAGCATCTGACGGAAGAAGTGCTCATGCGCCTCGCGAGGCATCGCAAGCCTTGTCTGGGCCACGTAGTTGCGGTAAGGCTGCGGGGCAGCCAGCAGGTCTTCGCGCCCCATCATGACGGCCTCGATCTCCTGCTGCACCGTGTCCAGGGCGGTGTGATCGATGGCCAGGTGCTGCACCAGCAAGGCCAGCAGCCACGGCTCCCCATCGGAAGTGGCGTCGAGCTCACGGGCAATTCGCGCCTGCAGCATGGGCGCTTGACGCACATCCAGGCGAAGGTGTCGCGGGTCGGATTGACTGACCAGCTCTGCGCGGCTCATGGCCGGCAGCTCCAGCACCGCAAGCGCCGCGGAACGCTGCACGAGCTGGATGGGCTCCGGCAGCGACTCCCAATGCACCGAGCTGCGCAGGACGTCATGGCGATCGATGACCCGCTGCAGCGCCGACAGGTAGCTGTCCAGCTGATCACGCCGCCTGAAGCGCATCACGCTGCGCAGCAGATAGACATCCCCCCGTTCCTCCATCAGGTGGTGGAAGAGCATGCCCTCTTGAAGCGGAGCCAGCGGGTAGATGTCCTGAATGTTGGGGGCACCGCCAGGAATCCGCCCGATCAATTCATCGATCTGCGCCTGCGTCAGATGGACCAAGGGCAGCATCTCCGGCCTGATCGTCGTGGCCCCCTCGGGGATGGCCGCCGGCGGCGCAATCACCTGGCCGTCTCCCTGCATGCTGATCGCGCCGCCCTTCAGCGCGGCGATCAGCGCGGCCTTGTTCTGGCGCAGCAGTGTCAGCAGCTCCTGATCATCGAGGACGCCCTCTTCCGCCTTGACCGAAAGTTCATCGCCCTTCAAAGACAGGGCAACGCCCCGGGCATTCAAACTGCGCAGAAGCTCGGCAGTGCTCATAGAACGATTTCCCTAATTCGTTTGGTGCTGGCTGCAAAGCGCGCCAGCGTCGGTGACTGGAACAAGGTCGAGGCGTCGGCGCTCAGCGATGCCTGGCGCATGCGTTCAAGCATGCGAAGCGTCAAGAGCGAGTGCCCGCCCAGTTCGAAGAAGTTGTCATGCCGCCCCACCAGCGGCCGACCCAGGAGCTCCGACCAGATGGCCGCAAGCTCGGCCTCAATGGGGCCCTCCGGGGCGGCATAGCGTTCGGCGTGGAATGCGTCGTCGTCCGGCGGCGGCAATGCCTTCCGGTCCAGCTTCCCGTTCAGTGTGATCGGAAGTTGTGGCAGCCAGACGAAAGCACTGGGCACCATGTAATCAGGCAGTTCTGCGGATAGATGCTCGCGCAGCTGCTGCGGCGACAAGGGCTGTGCGCCCTCACCCAGGGTGTAGTAGGCCACCAGGCGCTTGTGCCCCGCATCGACCTGGTCCACCACGACGGCGGCCTGCGCCACCGCCGGGTGTTCCTGCAGCCGGCTCTGCACCTCGCCGG
>NZ_JACJUG010000007.1 GCF_014174515.1 Mitsuaria sp. WAJ17 | reverse complement strand
CGCGGGCGTGGCGCAGCAGCGGCGCTGGCTGCGGGCGGCGCGGAAGCCACCTCCGTCTGTGCCAGCGCGGGCAGGGCCAGGCCGCCGCCCAGGGCGGCCGCGGTCTTGAGGCAATCGCGTCGTGAAGTCATGGCGTGGGGCCACTCATGAAACGGGTCAGGGATTCGAGGTCCTGCGGGCTGCAGTCGGCGCAGAGTCCGCCGGCAGGCATGCCGCCCTTGCCGGACTGCACGCTTTGTACCAGTGCGGGCAGGCCGCGCTCCAGGCGGGAAGCCCAGCTGAGCGCATGGTGGCTCAGCGGGGCGCCGCTGTCGGGTCGCGCATGGCACAGCACGCAGGCCTGCTCGTAGCGCTGGGCCAGGCGGGCGTCGGCGGGGCGGGCCCGTTCGGCGCGCTCGACATCGGCGGGGCCAGGCGGCTGGGGCGCCTGCCCGCAGGCGGTCAGCAGGGCCGGGGCCAGCAGCGCCAGGCCGTGGGGCCAGGTCTTGCCCATCAGTAGCTCACCCGCGCTTCCAGGGCCAGGCTGCGGGGCCGGGCGAGGGTGGCGTAGGCGGCGCCCAGGGGCGCGGCCTCGTACCAGACGCGCTGGATCTCGCGCCGGTCCAGCAGGTTGCGGCCGACCAGGGCCAGACCCCAGCGGGCGTCGGCCGATTCCCAGGCCAGGCGGCCGTCCAGGCGCTGCCGGCTGCCGCCCACGCGCCAGCCCTGGCCCTGCAGGCACAGGCCCTGCACATAGGACTCCTCGCTGCAGCGCGTAGCACTCTGATGGCTCCACTGCAGGCGCAGGCTGGCCAGGCCTCCGGCCGCGCTCCAGCCGTGCTCGAAGCCGGCGCTGGCCTGCAGCTTGGGCGCCCCGGCGGGCTGGCCGTCCAGCGCATGGCCCAGGCTGCTCCGGCCGTGGCGGTAGGTCTGATCCAGCCACTGCACATTGGCGAAGAGCTGCCAGCTGCGGGCGGGCTGCCAGCGCAGGTCCAGGTCGGCGCCGTGGGCCTGCTGGTCGCTGATCGTGACCTGGTAGGCGGGAATGCCGCCGCCGGCGTTGGGCACCAGCTGCAGGGTCTGGAGGTTGTCGAAGCGGTACTGGAACAGCGAGGCCGCATAGCTCAGGCCCGCGTCCGCCCACCGGCCCTTGGCGCCCAGCTCGATGTTGCGCACATGCTCGGGCTCGTAGACCGAATTGACTTGCAGGCTGTTGAAGCCGCCGGCCTGGTAGCCCTTGCTCCAGGATCCGTAGACCATCAGGTCCTGGCTCAGGCGGTGATCCAGCACCAGGCGCGGGCTGGCGTCATGCCAGCGCTGGCGGCGCTCCACCGGGGCGGTGCTGGCGCCGCTGGTGGCGATCAGCACATTGCCCGCCATGGCGCCCTGCAGCTGCGCGGCCTGTTCCTCGCTCAGGGCGCCGGCCGCGACCAGGCCGGGGAAGAAGCCGGCGGCGTCCAGCGCCGCCAGCTGTGCATCCAGCCCCGGGGCGCTGCGCAGCGGGTTGGACCAGCTGAAGGTCTTGCGGTCCTGCGTCAGGCGCAGACCCGTGGTGAGGCGGGTGGCGGGGCTGAGCGTCCAGATCAGGTCGCCATAGACGGCCACGGCGCGGAAGGCGCCGCGGTTGTCCATCTGCTCGTGCCAGGCCTGCTCGCGCAGGTTCAGGCCGGGGATGCCCACGGCGTCGATCAGGCCGTTGACCGTGCTGAACAGCGGCAGGCCCAGCACATTGCCGGAGAGGGTGTCCAGGGCGGTGGTGCTGCTGTCCACGTCCGCGCCCTGGCGGGCCTGCTCGCGGTGGAAGCTCAGGCCGGCCATCCAGTCCACGAGGCTGTTCTTGCCGCTGAGGCGGAACTCCTGCTGCCAGCTGGTGTTGCCCTCGCGGTTGGTGGTGGCCAGGTAGAGGGCGGGGTTGGCGGTGCCGTCGTTGTCCTGGCGGTTGCGGCTGTTGAAGTGGCGCCAGGCGGTGAGCGACTGCAGCTCCGCGCCCGCCAGCCAGCCGCCCAGGGGCCAGCTCAGGCGCAGGGTGGCGCCCTGGTAGTCGCGGGATTCGCCCTGGTCGGCGACGTCGTTGCGCCAGGGCGTGGTGAGCGGGTTGGCATAGCTCGCCGGGTCGGCAGGAAAGGGCGGCACGCCCGATTGCAGCGGGACCAGGCCGATGGCCGGACGCGCGTTCTGCTTCAGCGTCTCCTGCTCCAGGCTCAGCACCGCGCGGGCCGACTCGCCCTGCCACAGCAGGCTGGCGCGCAGGCCCCAGCTGTGGTCGCCACCAAAGCGCTGGCCCGTGCCGGCGTCCTGCGTGAAGCCGTCGCTGCGCTGGCTGACCAGGGTGGCGCGCAGCGCGAGGTCGGCGTTGAGCGGCTCGTTCACCAGCAGCTGCACATCGCGCTGGCCGCGCTCGCCCAGGCGCAGCAGGGCGCTGCCCTTGCGCTCGAACTCGGGCTCGTTCGTGACGATGCTGATGGCCCCGCCCGCGCTGTTGCGGCCGAAGAGCGTGCCCTGCGGCCCCTTGAGCACCTCGATGCGCTTGACGTCGTTGAAGTTGAGCAGGGCACCGCCGGTCTTGCCGGCATAGACGCCGTCCACGTACATCCCCACCGGCGAATCGGTGCCGATGCCGAAGTCCAGCGTGCCGATGCCGCGCAGGCTGAGGCTGGGCTGGGTGGCCTGGGTGGCATCCATGGCAAGACCTGGCACCGTGGCGGCAAGATCACCCAGGTTTGCCGCGCCGCTCTTCTTCAGCTGCTCGGCCCCCAGCACCTGGATGGGGATGGGCACGCTCTGCAGCTGCTGCACCCGCCCCTGGCCGGAGACCACCACCGCCTCCAGCTTGGCCTTCTCCGCGCTCTCGGCCGGCTCGGCGGCCTGCGCGCCTGCGTGCTCGGCAGCCAAGGCGACGATGGCCAGGCTCAGGGCGTGGGGAAGCAGGGTCTGGCGCCGCTGAAGGCGCTGGTGGCGGGGGGGCATGGGCGGTCTCCTGGTGGCCGGGATGGCTCTTGAATGTAGCGATCACTATATTTAATGAGAGGATCTTCCGTTCTGGGGCAAATGCGCATGGATGCGCAGCGGCAGGGCTGCGCGCTGTCTCGATTTGGATCAAACCGGCGGTAGCTTTCGACCGATTTGTTGAGTTGTATTGCTGGATACCCCCAAAAGTGGGAGGCGCGTGCGAACAGCGGCTGGAAGAATTTGCCGCTTTGCGACGCAGCCCTGAAGGGCGGCGCGTCCCTATCGAATTCAAAGACGGTGCCAACTGACATAAGAGCTGCCGTCAAAACGAGGAAATGCTGGATATGAGTTCCACAGGGGGGGAAGTTCCGCCGCCGCATGCCCGCCTTCAAGCGTTGGCCATCATCGCCCGCCTGCACCAGGTGCCTGCGGAGCCCCAGGCCCTGCGCCATCAGCTAGGCCTGGGCGAGCACCAGGCGGTCTCCACGCAGGACATGCTCCTGGCCGCCAAGCACCTGGGCCTGAGCGCCAAGCTGAGCCGCAGCAGCCCCGAGCGCCTGGGCCTGGTGCCGCTGCCGGCTCTGGCTCTGATGAAGGACGGCCGCGTGGTGGTGCTGGCCCAGACGGACGGCCAACGGGTGCTGTTCATGGACCCGGCGCAAGGCGCCGCTGGTGCGGGCGTTGAAGCCGGCGCCCGCCCCACCATCGAGCCGCTGGCCGACTTCGCCGCCGCCTGGTCCGGCGAGCTCATCCTCATCAGCAGCCGCGCGAGCCTCGCCGGGGCGCTGGCCAAGTTCGACTTCTCCTGGTTCATCCCCAGCATCGTCAAGCACCGGCGGCTGCTGGGCGAGGTGCTGCTGGTGTCGCTCTTCCTGCAGCTCTTCGCGCTGGTGAGCCCGCTGTTCTTCCAGGTGGTGATGGACAAGGTGCTGGTGCACAAGGGCCTCTCGACGCTGGACGTGCTGGTGATCGGCCTGGTGGTGATCATGCTGTTCGAGAGCACGCTCACCGTGCTGCGCAGCTATGTGTTCAGCCACACCACGAGCCGCATCGACGTGGAGCTGGGTGCGCGGCTGTTCCGCCACCTGATGCACCTGCCACTTGCTTACTTCCAGGCCCGCCGCGTGGGGGACTCGGTGGCGCGGGTGCGCGAGCTGGAGAACATCCGCCAGTTCCTCACCGGCAATGCGCTGACCCTGCTGCTGGACGTGCTGTTCTCGGTGATCTTCATCGCGATGATGCTGGCCTACAGCGGCACGCTGACCTTGATCGTGCTGCTCTCGCTGCCGCTGTATGCCGCGGTGAGCCTGGTGGTGGTGCCGGTGCTGCGCGCGCGGCTCAACGAGAAGTTCGCCCGCAGCGCGGAGAACCAGAGCCTGCTGGTGGAGACCATCACGGGCATCCAGACGGTCAAGGCCAGCGCCCTGGAGCCGCAGATGGCGCGGCGCTGGGACGAGCAGCTGGCGGCCTACGTGGCGGCGAGCTTCCGCACGCAGACGCTCGCCCAGTACGCCAACGAGGCCGTGAACCTCATCGGCAAGCTGGTCAACGCCGCCACGCTGTGGTGGGGCGCGCACCTGGTGATGGACGGGCAGCTGACCCTGGGCATGTTCATCGCCTTCAATATGTTCGCCGGCCGCGTGGCGCAACCCATCATGCGCCTGGCCAATATGTGGACGGAGTTCCAGCAGACCGGCCTCTCCATGGCCCGCCTGGGCGACATCCTCAACACCCGCACCGAACTCCCGGCGCACAGCGCGAGCCCGCTGCCGCGCCTGCAGGGGCGCGTGGCGCTGGAGCGCGTCACGTTCCGCTACCGGCCCGACGCGCCGCCGGTGCTACAGGAGCTGAGCCTGGAGGTGAAGCCGGGCGAGGTGATCGGCATCGTGGGTCGCAGCGGCTCGGGCAAGAGCACGCTGACCAAGCTGATCCAGCGCCTGTACGTGCCCGAGGCCGGCCGCGTGCTGGTGGACGGGCAGGACATCGCCCTGATCGACGCCGCGCAGCTGCGCCGCCAGGTGGGCGTGGTGCTGCAGGACAACATGCTCTTCAACCGCAGCGTGCGCGAGAACATCGCCATTGCCGACCCCGCCGCGCCGCTGGAACTGGTGATGCGCGCGACCCAGCTGGCCGGGGCGCACGAGTTCATCAGCGAGCTGCCCGAGGGCTATGACACGGTGGTGGGCGAGCAGGGCGCGGGGCTCTCGGGCGGGCAGCGCCAGCGCATCGCCATCGCGCGGGCGCTCTTTGCGCAGCCTCGCATCCTGATCTTTGACGAGGCCACCAGCGCGCTGGACTACGAGAGCGAGGCCATCATCCAGCACAACATGCGCCAGATCTGCCAGGGGCGCACGGTCTTCATCATCGCCCACCGCCTGAGCGCGGTGCGCCACGCCGACCGCATCATCGCGATGGAGCGCGGCCGCATCGTGGAGATGGGCTCGCATGAGCAGCTGCTGCAGCGCCCCCAAGGGCTCTATGCGCATCTGTGGCGCATGCAGGCGCAGGGCGGCGTGGATGCCGAGGAGGCGCCCGTCGTGGAGCAGCCGCATCCCTTGCAAACGGCAGGGAGGATGGCATGAGCACGACACCGGAGACCACCGTGAACGCTGCAGCGCCCGCCCAGGCCAACAACACCCCACGCCACCCCGTACGCGAACTGCTCGCCCGCTACGCCGCCATCTTCCGCGCCGCCTGGGCCATGCGTGAGGAGCTGGCCGGCCCCAAACGCCTGGCTGACGAGCGCGCCTTCCTGCCCGCCGCGATGGCCCTGCAGGAGACGCCCCCGCACCCCGCGCCGCGCCGTGCGGCCTGGGTGCTGTGCGGGCTCTTCCTCATCGCCCTGCTGTGGGCCTGCCTGGGCCAGCTGGACATCGTGGCCGTGGCCCAGGGCCGCATCATCGTCAGCCAGCGCAGCAAGACCCTGCAGCCCCTGGAGACCAGCGTGGTCAAGGCCATCCATGTGCAGGACGGCGCCAAGGTGCAGGCCGGGCAGCTGCTGATCGAGCTGGACGCCACGCTCACCGCGGCCGATGCCAGCCGCGTGGCCCAGGAGCGTGCGGCGGCCTGGTCCGAGAAGCTGCGGGCGCAGGCCGTGCTGCAGGCGCTGGGCGGCGGGCCGCTGCCAGCCCTGAACGCCGTCCCCGAGCTGAGTGCCGACGAGATCGCCGCCGCGCGCACCCAGCTGCGCAGCGACTGGTCGGACATCGCCGCCAAGCAGGCGCGGCTGCAGGCCGAGCTCGCGCGCCGCCAGGCCGAGATCCGCACCGCCGAGCAGACCGTGGCCAAGCTGCAGACCACGCTGCCCCTGGCCCAGGCCCGGGAGAAGGACTACCAGCAGCTCTCCACCCAGGGCTTCATGTCCAGCCACGCGGGGCAGGACCGCACGCGCGAGCGCATCGAGCTGGAGCGGGACCTGGCCACCGCGCAGGCCCGGCTGCAGGAGGCGCAAGCCGCGCTGAAGGAGAGCGAGCACGGCCGGCTGAGCTTCACGGCCGAGACCGAGCGCAGCTGGCGCGACCGCCTGGCGCAGGCTGACCTCAAGACCCGCGAGCTGGGCGAGGAAGCCGTCAAGGCCCAGAAGCGCGATGCCTTGACGCGGCTCACTGCGCCCGTGGCGGGCACCGTGCAGCAGCTGGCCGTGCACACGCCCGGTGGCGTGGTGACGCCTGCGCAGGTGCTGCTGGTGCTGGTGCCGGACGACTCGGAAGTGACCGCCGAAGTCGTGCTGGAGAACAAGGACGTGGGCTTTGTGCGCGAAGGCCAGGTGGCCGAGATCAAGCTCGAGACCTTCCCCTACACCCGCTACGGCACGGTGGAGGCGCAGGTGCGGCACATCAGCGCCGATGCGGTCAACGACGAGAAGCGCGGCGCCATCTTCCCCGCCACGCTGGTCCTGAAGCGCCATCAGTTGGACGTGGACGGCAAGACCATCAAGCTGGCTCCGGGCATGAACCTGACGGCCGAGATCAAGACGGGGAAGCGGCGGGTGATCGACTACCTGCTCAGCCCGCTGCAGCAGCATGTGCAGGAGAGCCTGGGGGAGCGCTGAGCGCGAACCCGCCTGCCTTCGCCATCACCCCTCACCTGGCCAGCCAGTCTGGCCCTCTCAATTGCTGGACGCATGCGCATCCTGCTCATCCACCAGAACTTCCCCGGCCAGTTCCGCCACGTGGCGGCGGAGTGGGCCCGCCGGCCCGGCTGGCAGGTCATCGGCATCGGGCGGGACACCGCGCCGGGCCTGCCGGGCGTGCCGGGCCTGCGCCTGATCCGCTACAAGCCCCATCGCGGCGTGCACCGCGAGCAGCACCATTACCTGCGCCGCATGGAAGACGCCGTGCTGCACGGCCAGGCCGTGGCCCGCGTGCTGCTGCAGCTCAAGAAGGAGGGCTTCACGCCCGACGTGATCCTGGCCCACCCCGGCTGGGGCGAGACGCTCTACGCCAAGGACGTCTTCCCCCACACCCGCCTCGTGCACTACTGCGAGTGGTTCTACAACACCCCGCCGCTGGACGGCCTGGACCAGCTCGACCGCGCCACCTGGCCCTATGCCGACGTGGGCTACGACCCCGAGTTCCCCGTCACCTTCGATGACCTCGCCCGCATCCGCAGCTGGAACGCCCTGCACCTGCTGAACCTGCAGAACTGCGATGCCGGCATCAGCCCCACCCACTGGCAGAAGGCCCAGCATCCCGCGGCCTATCTGGACAAGATCACGGTGGCGCACGAGGGTATCGATACCGAGAACCTGGGCCCGGACCCCAACGCCGTCATCAAGACCCCCAGCGGCGAGATCCTCCGGGCCAACGACCCCGACAAGCCCGTCATCACCTACGTCGCCCGCAACCTGGAGCCCTACCGAGGCTTCCACACCTTCATGCGGGCGCTGCCGGCGGTGCAGCGGGAGCACAAGAACGCGCATGTGGTGATCGTGGGTGGGGATGAGGTCAGCTATGGCGCGAGGCCCAAGGACGCCAAGAACTGGCGCGAAAAGATGCTCGCCGAGGTGGGGAGCCAGCTGGACCCGACGCGCACGCACTTCGTCGGGAAAGTGCCTTATGCGGACTACAAGCGGGTGCTGCAGGTGTCTGCAGCGCATGTGTATTTGACGTACCCGTTTGTGCTGAGCTGGTCGTGCTTGGAGGCTATGGCGACGGGGTGCTTTGTGGTGGGCTCGGATACGGCGCCGGTGAGGGAGGTGCTGGTTGAGGGGCAGCGTAGCGTAAAAGTCGAAACACTGCAGTCAAAGGCGGTTGGGGGCGGAGTTTTGCTTGCGCTGAGCTTGGGCGAAGGCGGTTCAAGTTGCGAATTTTTCAATGCAGCATCGATTGATAATAAAAATGGAGTATTTCAAAGGGCAGCCTACATTGCTGGGATGACAAATGCTGTCTTCGGTGTTGTAGGTATTTGATATTGATGGGGTGATGAATGGATGTAAAGGTTAAAAATACTGGCGGTAGATGGCGCAATTGTTGGATTGTTCTGCAAATCCTGGCGCTGGTCTCGTTGTGCGCTGACAAGCGCTATCTCACTTGGGGTGCATGGATCGAAAGCTATTATCCTCTTCTTGAAAAAATAGGGAGCCTGCCCCAGGTCCTGGACGCAGTTTACGCGTATTTCATGCTTGCCCCGTTATTTGTGTGTGGATTGCTGTGGTATCTGACAAGAGGAGTTGTCTTGGGTGACTTGATTGAATCAAACTACAGAGGTGGTGTGGTTGGAAAGTTTGACTACTTACTCAAGCATTTGTTTTTTGTTTTTCCTGTAAGTGTATTTTTGGGATGGGCCTTGTGGTTTGGTCTCGGGGTCCGGGAGCGTCTGGGACTCGTGGGTAAGGGTTGGCTTGTGCAAATGATTTACATAAATGAGTATGTATTCGTTGTGCTGGCTCCGTTGATTGTCTTGTTGGCTGCAGCTTGCATTATGAATTGGCTTGCGGTGGTGGCAATGTTGAATAAGTGGATTTTTGCGAGGAGGAAATGATGAGTTCAAACTATATGGGTGGCAACGTTGGTAACTCGGGTTCGGCCCAATGGAGCATCTCTCCAGCTATGTTTGGTATTTCCAAAGAAGAATGGGATGGTCTAGAGAAGGGCGCTGCAACATACGCTAGTGCTCTTTCCGAAGCTTCAAAAAACTATTTGGAGTGGGTGAGGGGGCAGGCCGACTTTGCAAGCATTAGTGCGGCGGAGAAGTACAATAAGTTTGTTTCTGAGCTGGCGCCAAAACTGAATCAGGCTGCTTCGGCCGCATGACCTGCCCGACTTCTCCGAGACACTGATTCCAAGAGAAGATGGCTCCATCAAGGCCAAGACCAGCACCATGGGCACCGCCGGCAATGACAGCCTGGTGGGCTACAACGGCGGGGCCAACACGATCTATGCACAGGCCGGCGACGACAAGGTGCAGGGCGGCGACCAGAACGACGTGCTGGACGGTGGTGTCGGCAAGGACACGCTAACCGGCAGCTATGGTCACGACACGCTCCACGGCGGGGACGGGATGGACGCGCTGTATGGTGAGGATGGCGATGACGTCCTGACCGGCGGCGCCGGCAACGACACCCTCGATGGCGGCAATGGCAAGGACACCTTCGTCTTCGCCTCCGGCTTCGGTCAGGACGTGCTCAACGAGAACGATGCCAGCGCCGGCCGCTGGGACGTGGTGAAGTTCACCGATTTGGCCAGCACGGATCTGCAGAGCGTCGAGCGCGTTGGCGTCAACCTGGTGATCACGTTCAAGACGGGCGACAGCCTGAGCCTGAGCAACTTCTACTACAGCGATGCGTGGTGGCAGGCCAAGATCAACCAGATCCAGTTCTCGGATGGCGTGAACTGGGACCAGGCGGCGATCAAGGCCAAGACGGTGACGCAAGGCACCTCGGGCAACGACAGCATCCAGGGCTATGCCGGCGGTCAGAACACCACCTACGGCAAGGAAGGCAATGACACCCTGTTTGGTGGCGACTGGGCCGATGTGCTGGACGGCGGCTCGGGCAACGACATCCTGGGCGGCGGTTTCGGTGGCGACACACTGACCGGTGGCGATGGTGCCGATGCGCTGTACGGAGACGACGCCAATGACGTCCTGACCGGTGGCGCTGGCAACGACACGCTGGACGGTGGTTTTGGCAGCGACACCTTCGTGTTCGCCTCCGGCTTCGGTCAAGACGTGCTGAACGAAAACGATGGCAGTGGCGGCCGCTGGGACGTGGTGAAGTTCACCGACCTGGCCAGCACGGACCTGAAGAGTTTCGAGCGCGTCGGGGCCCATCTCGTGATCACCTTCAAGTCGGGTGACAGCCTCAGTCTGAGCAACTACTACAACAGCGATACGTGGTGGCAGGCTCGGATCAACCAGATCCAGTTTGCCGACGGCGTGAACTGGGACCAGACCGCGATCCGTGCCAAGACGGTGGCGCTGGTCGCGGGCGGCTCCGGTGACGACACGCTCAAGGCCCTGGCCGGCTATGCCAACCGCATGCTCGGCGACGCGGGCAATGACTCGCTCACAGGCGACAGCGGCCAGGACACGCTGAACGGCGGCCTGGGCAACGACCTGCTGACCGGCGGTGCCGGCGCTGACACCTATGTCTTCGACAGGGGTTATGGCAGCGACCGCATCGTGGAGAACGATGCCACGGCCGGGGTCAAGGACGTGGTCCAGCTGGGCGCAGGCCTGTCGGCCGCCGACCTGAGCTTCACCCGCAATGGCAACCACCTCGTGGCTTCGGTCAATGGCACGGCAGACAGCCTGACCCTGCAGGACTGGTACCTCAACGCGGCCAACCAGGTCGAGGAGTTCCGCTTTGCCAACGGCGACGTGCTGACCCACACCCAGGTCCAGGCGCTGGTGACGGCCATGGCAGGCTTCTCCAGTGGACCGGCCATGCACTTCGAGGGGGATAGGCCTGCGTTGCATCAGCTGCCGCAGCTGGGGGTCCCGTCCATGGCGTGATGTCCTTGACCCGGCCGCTGCCCGGCGGCCGGGCTTGCAGTACGTCCCGGCCGCAGCCGGTTTGAAATGGCCCCTCGCGGGCCATTCCCATTTTTTTGGCGCTGGCGCCCGTGCTCGCTCGCATAGACTCCCTCCATATGCCCGCTTCCCGCCCCGCCCCGCCCGACCTCGAAGTGAAGAAGGCCCCCACCCAGGCCCGGGCGGTGGAGACCTACGAGCGCATCCTTGCGGCCTGTGCGGAGCTGCTGGGCGAGGTGGGCATCGAGCGGCTGTCGACCAACCTGGTCTGCCAGCGGGCGGGCATCTCGCCGCCGGCGCTGTACCAGTACTTCCCGAACAAGTACGCCATCCTCCACGAGCTGGGCACGCGGCTGATGCAGGTGCAGAACGAGCTGCTGATGCCCTGGGCGGTGCCGGCCACCTTCCAGCTGCCGGAGCCGGACTTCGCGGCCAGTGTGGCGGAGCTCTTCCTCAAGACCCTGGCCCTGACCGAGCGCATGCCGGCCGGTGTCTGGGTGACTCGGGCGCTGCGGGCCGTGCCCTCGCTGCAGTCGGTTCGCAACCTCTCGCACGACCAGGTGACGGACCTGCTGCTGCTGCCCTTCATGAGCGCCCATCCCGGCGCCGATGCGGCACGGGCCAAGCTGACCATACGCCTGGCTATCGATGCCCTGTACGCCGCCCAGGAGCTGCTGTTCGACGACCCGAGCCTGGACGCTGAGGCCGTCGCCGCCACCATGTCGGAGATGGTGGCGGCCCAGCTCTGCCGGCTGCGGAGCTGAAGCCGCGGGCGCCTGAAGGCGCAAATGCCTGACGCCGTGCTGTCTTGCCCAGTCCGGGTGCTGGCATTTGGGTGCTTTGCGCCACTTCATGAGACCATGCCCGTCGAGTCATGACCCGACCGGTGGGAGGCTTCAGGCAATGACGGGATGGTTCAGGCGTGCGCTCGGGGCATCGCCGGTGCAGGCACGCCATGCAGGGCTGGTCTGCCTGGCCTACCTGGCCTTTGCCCTGCTGTGGATCTTCTTCTCGGACCGTGCGCTGGAGCTGCTGGTCGATGCGCCGCAACGTCTCGCCGCCGCCACGGCCAAGGGCTTCTTCTTCGTCCTCGTGACGGCGGCCCTGCTGTACCTGGGCCTGCGCACCGTACCGATGATTTCCGCGCAGGAGCAGAAGACCTCCTGGGCGACCCTGGCCGTCGCGCAGTCCACGGCGCTGTGGTATCTGCTCGCCCTGGTGCTGAGCCTCTCTGCCATGGCCGTGTACCTGGCCCTGGGTTCGGTGCTGGAGGGGCGGCTGCTGGTGGGCCTCTTCATGCTGCCGGTGATGCTCAGCGCCATGCTGGGCGGCCTGGGACCGGGGCTCTTCGGGACCCTCATTTCCCTGCTGGCAGCGCTGCTGGCCCTGTGGAAGCTGCGCGGTGGCTGGGCCCAGCTGGAGGCGCTGGATGGGCTGCAGCTGATGTTCCTGCTGGGCAACAGCCTGGCGGTGAGCCTCCTGGCCGGCCGCCTGCGGGCCAGTCTGCAGGGCATGGCGGCCAACCGCCAGCTGCTGGCCGCGGTGGTGGACGGCACTACCGACGCCGTCTTCGTGAAGGACGCCCAGGGCCGCTACCTGATGGTCAACGAGGCCGCGGCGGGCTTCGTGGGCCTGCCCCGCGACGCTATCCTGGGGCGCACGGATGCCGACATCTTCCCCGCCGAGTCCGCCGGCGTGATCCGAGCCCGGGACGAGGCGGTCATGGCCGAGGGCGTGACCAGCAGCCACGAGGAGTCCCTGCACACGCAGGCGGGCCAGGCCCTGGTCTTCCATGTGACCAAGGGCCCCTGGCGCGACGAGAACGGCGAGATCCGCGGCCTGTTCGGCATCTCGCGCGACGTGAGCCGCGAGACCCGGCGCGAGCTGGCCCTCAGCGAGGCGGTGGCCGCGATGCGGGAGGCCCAGTCCCTGGCGCGCGTGGGCGACTGGTCCTGGGAGCTGCTCACGAACGAGCTCCACTGGTCGGCCGAGATCTACCGCCTGCATGGCCGCGATCCCGCTCTCGGTCCCGCGCGGGTCCCCGAGCTGTCCCGCTACTACACGCCCGCGGGCTGGGCCGCCATCGAGTCCGCCGTGAAGCTGGCCCTGAAGAGAGGCGTGCCCTACGAGGTCGATGCCGAGGTCCTGCGCGAGGACGGCAGCCGCACCTGGATCACCGCGCGCGGGCGTGCCCAGCGCGGCCCGGATGGTCGGGTCCATCGCCTGGTGGGCACGGCCCAGGACATCGGTGAACGCAAGCGCGCCGAGCTGGCCCTGGCCCTGCGCGAGGCCCAGCTCAGCCGCGTGCTGGAGGGCTCGGACCTGGGCTATTGGGACTGGAACGTGCAGACCAACGAATTCCAGGTCAGCGCGCGCTGGGAAACCATGCTGGGCTATGAGCCGGGCGAGATGACGGTCACCGTGGACCAATGGCCGGCGATAGTGCATCCGGACGACTTCCCGCAGGTGATGGCCTCCGTGCAGCAGCACCTGGCCGGCGAGACGCCTGCCCACGAGATGGAGATGCGCTGCCGAACCAAGGAGGGCGAGTGGCGCTGGATCCGCACCTCGGGCCGCGTGGTCAGCCGCGACGCGGAGGGCCGTCCGCTGATGATGTCCGGCACGCACACCGACATCACCGAGCGCAAGCGGCTGGAGCTGGCGCTGCGCGAGGCCGCCATGGTCTTCGACAGCAGCCTGGAGGGCATCATGATGGTGGACCCCCAGATGCGCATCACCAAGGTCAACGCCGCCTTCTGCCACATCACCGGCTACGCGGCGCAGGAGGTTTTGGGGAAGAGCCCCAAGGTGCTGTCCTCCGGGCGCCAGGGGCCCGAGTTCTACCGCGAGATGTGGCGCACCCTCTCCGCGCACGACGTCTGGCGCGGCGAGATCTGGAACCGGCGCCGCAATGGCGAGATCTATGCCGAGCTGCTGACCCTCTCCTGCGTGCGCGACGCCAAGGGCGTGGTGCAGCACTACATCGGCGTGTTCTCCGACATCAGCCAGATCAAGAGCCACGAGGCCGAGCTGCACCGCATCGCCCACTACGACCCGCTCACCGGCGTGCCCAATCGGCGCCTGCTGGTCGATCGCCTGCACCAGGCCCTGGCCCGCGCTGCGCGCAGCGAGAGCAGCCTGGCCGTCTGCTTCCTGGACCTGGATGGCTTCAAGTTCGTCAATGACGCCCATGGCCATGCGGTGGGCGACCGGCTGCTGATCGAGGTGACGCAGCGCATGAACGAGGTGCTGCGCGCCGAGGACACCCTGGCCCGGCTGGGGGGCGACGAGTTCGTGGTGCTGCTCACCGACATCAGCAGCGAGCGGGGCTGCACCCTGGTCCTGGAACGCCTGCTGCAGGTGGTGCAGCAACCCATATGCATCGAGGGCCTGGAGCTGCGGGTGACGGTGAGCATTGGTGTGAGTCTCTACCCGCATGACAACGCCGATGCTGACACCCTCATGCGCCATGCCGACCAGGCCATGTACCTGGCCAAGGAGGCCGGCAAGAACCGCTACCAGCTCTTCGATCCGGTCAGCGACCGCCGCGCGCAGTCGCACCGCGAGTTCCTGCAGCGCCTGCAGAAGGCCCTGGAGGCCCGGGAGTTCGTGCTGCACTACCAGCCCAAGGTGGACCTGGTGGACGGCCGCCTGCAGGGCGTCGAGGCCCTGATCCGCTGGAACTGCCCGGGCCGCGGCCTCGTGCAGCCGGGCGAGTTCCTGCCCCAGCTGCAATCCAGCCGCCTGGAGCTGGCGCTGGGCGAGTGGGTGATTGAGGAGGCCCTCAGCCAGGCCCAGCGCTGGCGCGAGCAGGGCCTGGACCTGCGGGTGAGCGTCAACATCAGCCCCGCCCATCTGCAGCAACCCGACTTCCACGACAAACTGGAGCAAGCCCTGCGCCGCCATCCGGGACAAGTACCTCGGCAGTTCGAGTTGGAGGTGCTGGAGACCGCGCAGATCGAGGACATGGACGCGGCCGTTGCCATCCTGAAGCGCTGCGGCGAGCTGGGCGTTCGCTTCGCGCTGGACGATTTCGGCACGGGCTATTCCTCACTCACCTACCTGCGCAAGCTGCCGGTGCAGACCCTCAAGATCGACCAGAGCTTTGTGCGCGGCATGCTGGGCAATGCCGATGACATGGGCATCGTGGAGGGTGTGATCCGCATGGCCCGGGCCTTCCGCATGGACGTGGTGGCCGAGGGCGTGGAAACCCTGGAGCACGGTCGCATCCTGCTGCAGCAGGGTTGCCGGCTGATGCAGGGCTATGGCATCGGGCGGCCTATGCCGGCGCAGGCGCTGGCAGCCTGGCTGCTCAACTGGCAGATCGAGTCGCCCTGGCTGGCGCTGCAGGCGCTGACTTCCCGCAGTGAGGTCGATGACCCGGTAGCATGAGCGTCGGTGATGAGACCGACTGTGACGCGCGAGGTACGAGCTTGAAGAAATGGGTCTTGGGCGGCTTCGCCTTGCTGGTGCTGCTGGCCCTGGCGATCGCGGCGGGGCTTTGGTGGCTGCACGGCAATCTGGACCGCTTGGTGCACCGGGCCATCGTGGAACAGGGCAGCGCCCTGATCGGCGCGCCCATCCAGCTGCAGGGCGTTCACATCGATCCCCGCAGCGGTGCGGGCGAGCTGCGTGGCCTGCTCATCGGCAATCCGCCCGGCTTCAAGACGCCGCACCTGCTGAAGGTCCAGCGGGTGCGCGTGCAGGTGGACATCAGCACGCTCACGCAGCCGGTTGTGGTGATCAACACGGTAGAGATCGAGGCACCGGACGTGATCTACGAGAAGGGCGCCACCCAGACCAATATCGAGGCGCTGCAGACCCATCTGGCGCGCCAGCTGCAGAGTGGGGAGCCGGCGCCTTCGGGCTCGGGAACGGCGCCGAAGAAATTCATCGTGGAGCGTTTCCAGCTGCTGCAGCCCCAGGCCCAGGCCAGCGCGGCCTTTATGCAGGGCCGCACGGTGAGCCTCAAGCTCCCGGAGATGGACCTGCGCGACCTCGGCCGTGCCGAGGGCGGGCTCAGCGGCGGCGAGCTGGGCGCCCAGGTGGCCCGTGCCCTGCAGCAGCGGCTCAAGGCTTCCTTCTTCTTTGACCGCGCCCTGCAGTCCACCGGCGAGACCGCCCGCCAGGCCGGCGAGGCCCTGGGCAATCTTTTCAAGAAGCGCTGAGCGCCGGCAGACGCAGCGGGGTCAGGTCTTGCCGAACAGGCCCTGGTGCTGCGCGCGCAGCAGGTTCTTCTGCACCTTGCCCATGGCATTGCGCGGCAGCCCGGCCTGCACGAAGACCGCCTTGGGCACCTTGAAGTTGGCGATGCGGGCCTTCAGCGCTGCGATCAGGGCCTGCGGCTCGGGCGCCTGGCCGGGGCGCGGCACCACGACCGCGATCACGCCCTCGCCGAAATCGGGGTGCGGAACGCCCACCACCGCCGACTCCAACACGCCGGGCAGCTCGTTGAGAAAGCCCTCCACTTCGGCCGGGTAGACGTTGAAGCCGCCGGTGATGATGAGGTCCTTGCTGCGACCCACGATGCGCACATAGCCGGCTTCGTCCTGCTGGCCTACGTCGCCGGTCTTGAACCAGCCATCGGCGGTGAACTCCTCGGCCGTTTTTTCGGGCATGCGCCAGTAGCCGGCGAAGACGTTGGGGCCGCGCACCTGGATGTGGCCGATCTGGTCCGCCGGGCATGGCTGGCCAGCGTCGTCCACGATGCGCAGGCCCACGCCGGGCAGGGCCGGCCCCACGGTGCCGCCGATGCGCTCGCCGCCTTCGTAGGGGTTGGAGGTCAGCATGACGGTCTCGCTCATGCCGTAGCGCTCCAGGATGGTGTGGCCGGTGCGGGCCTGCCAGTCGCGGAAAGTCTCGATCAGCAGGGGGGCCGAACCGCTGATGAAGAGCCGCATGTGCGCACAGGCCTCGCGCGTGAGCATGGCCTCGTCCAGCATGCGCACGTACAGCGTGGGAACGCCCATGAAGACGGTGGCGTCCGGCAGGCGCTGGATCACCGCGCGGGGCTCGAAGCGGCTGAACCAGATCATCTTGCTGCCGTTGAGCAGGGCGCCGTGCGAGGCCACGAAGAGGCCGTGCACATGGAAGATGGGCAGGGCGTGGATCAGCACGTCCCCCGAGCGCCAGCCCCAGGCGAGCTGCAGCACGCGGGCATTGGAGAGCAGGTTGCCATGGCTCAGCATGGCACCCTTGCTGCGTCCCGTGGTGCCGCTGGTGTAGAGGATGGCGGCCAGCTCGCCGGGCTGCTTCAGAGCGGGCGTGTGCACATCGCTCATCTGCGAGGCGCGGTCCAGCAGCGTGCCCGTGCGGTCCTCGTTGAGCGTGAAAACCCGCTGCGTGCCGGCCAGGAAGGCCAGCTTGGACACCCAGCCGAAATGCCGCCCTGCGCACACCACCACGGCCGGTTCTGCGTTGCCGATGAAGTACTCGAGTTCGGCGGCCTGGTAGGCGGTGTTCAGCGGCAGGTAGACGTGGCCGGCGCGCAGCACGGCCAGGTAGAGCATCAGGGCCTCGACGCTTTTCTCGGTCTGCACGGCGATGCGGCTGGCCGGCGGCAGGTCCAGCGAGTCCAGCAGATTGGCCATCATGGCCGTGCCGCGCTCCAGGTCCCGCCAGCTGTAGCGCAGGGCCTCGCCGTCGGCGCATTCGATGGCGCAGGCGTCGAGGTCCGCGGGGAAGGCGGCGCGCAGGGCGCAGAAGAGGTTGGCGTTGTCCGAGGGGGCGGCGGTGGCGGTGCTCATGGGGCGGCATTGTGCAATGCAGGCCCGACACCCGCCTTGAGCCGGCTCCGGCGACCCCCGCCCTGCCGGGTAAACCCCGTGCACGCCGGGCCGTGCAAGCGCCGGCCCCGGCGCTACAGTCCCTCGCTGTTCCCGCTGCAGCAGTACCGCGCCCGATGAACCTGCCCCTCCTGCCCCAAGACGCCGACGGCGTGCTGCGCCTTGCGGCGCAGTCCATGTTCGAGGTCTTTGCCCAGGCGGTGGAGGGCATGATGGTGGTGGACCGCCAGCACCGCATCGTCTGGATCTCCGACGGCTACAAGCGCTTCCTGCCGGCTCTGGGCTTCGGCGACGAGGCCGAGTTCGTGGGCCGCCGCGTCGAGGAGGTGGTCCCCAACACCCTCATGGCCCAGGTGGTGGACCAGGGGCAGCCCATGCTGGTGGATCTGCTGACCAACAAGGCCGGTACCTTCCTGGTCAGCCGTCTGCCACTGCGGAACGAGGCCGGCGAGGTGATCGGCGCGGTGGGCATGGTCCTGCTTGACCATCCCGAGACCACCATGCAGCCGCTGATCGCCAAGTTCAGCCGCCTGCAGCAGGAGCTGGACGACACCCGCCGCCAGCTGGCCGCCGAGCAGGTGAAGAACCGCCGGCCCAAGTACAGCATCGCCAGCTTCGTGGGCAGCAGCGCGCCCGCCCTGGAGATCAAGCGCCAGGCGCGCCGCGCGGCCTTGTCAGACGCCACCGTGCTGCTGCTGGGCGAGACCGGCACCGGCAAGGAGCTGCTGGCCCACGCCATCCACACGGCCTCGCCGCGCGCCGCCAGGCCGCTGGTGAGCCTCAACATCGCCGCCGTGCCCGAGACCCTGCTGGAGGCCGAGTTCTTCGGCGTGGCGCCGGGCGCCTACACCGGTGCCGATCGCAAGGGCCGCGAGGGCAAGTTCAAGCTGGCCGACGGCGGCACCCTGTTCCTGGACGAGATCGGCGACATGCCCCTCCCACTGCAGAGCAAGCTGCTGCGCGTGCTGCAGGAGCAGGAACTGGAGCCTCTGGGCAGCAATACCGTGATTCGCGTCGATGTGCGCGTGATCGCCGCCACCAGCCGCGACCTGCCGGCCATGGTGGCGCGTGGCGAGTTCCGTGCGGACCTC
The DNA here is from genome assembly GCF_014174515.1 of Mitsuaria sp. WAJ17. Lineage (GTDB taxonomy): Bacteria > Pseudomonadota > Gammaproteobacteria > Burkholderiales > Burkholderiaceae_C > Roseateles_B. Next base: position 172,439 of record NZ_JACJUG010000007.1, on the reverse strand, counting down.
TTCTACCGTCTCAACGTACTGCCCCTGCGCGTGCCGCCCCTGCGCGAGCGCCTGGACGACATCGAGGCCCTGGCCGAGGCCCTGCTGGAGGACATCGTCCGGCGCGCCGGCATGGCCTCGCGCAGCCTGGCACCCGATGCCCTGGAGCTGCTGATGCGGCAGGACTGGCCCGGCAACATTCGAGAGCTGCGCAATGTGCTGGAGCAGGCCTGCCTGATGGGCGACGAGATGCTGCTGCAGTCCGCGCAGCTGGCGCCCTATCTCAAGCATGTGGCCGGGGCTGCGACCCACGGCATGGCCGCCCCGGCAGGCGATCGCCCGGTGGCTGCGCTGCTGGCCGAGTCCCGCCCCGACGATCCGCGCCTGCTGCGCCCCCTGGCCGAGCAGATCGCCGAACTGGAGCGCGCGGCCCTGCGCGCCGCCCTTCGCGCGACCGGCGGGAACAAGCTGGCGGCCGCCAAGCTGCTGCGCATGTCCCGTGCGTCGCTGTACGACAAGCTGCCGATGCTCGGGGATGCTTGAGGAGCCTCAGCGCGCCGGCCGTGCGGTGGCGCGCGCTTCCCACTCGACGCGGCTGATCTCGTAGCGGCGCATGTCCATGTCGTAGGCGCGGCTCAGCCCCACGTCCCGCATGCCCAGCCGCTCCATCACGCGCCAGGAGTTCTCGTTGTCCGGGTGGCAGACGGACACGAGCAGCTCGATGGGCTGGGTGCGGAAGGCGAAGTCGCCCATGGCGTGGGCGGCCTCGCTGGCCAGGCCGCGTCCCCAGCGGTCCTGGCGCAGCCGCCAGCCGATCTCCAGCGGCTCGCCCACGATGCGGCCCAGGTGCTGGATGCAGCCGGCGCCGACGAGCTCGCCGCTCTCTTGCTCGATGAAGCTCCACCAGGAGAAGCCGTGCTCGGCCCAGCGGGCCTGCACGCGCTCGATGACGGCGTCGGTCTCCTCCTGGGTCTCGGGGCGGCCATTGAGGTAGCGCTGCACCACTGGGTCGCTGTTAAGGCGGTTCAGGCCCAGACGGTGGGCGGGGACCATGGGTTCCAGGCGAAGTCGTGGGGTGTCGAGGATGCTCATGGGGCGACTCTAGTGAAGCCAGACGGCGAGGCCAAAGGGCATGGGGCTGATCATGCGTCGGGCTTCCACGCCATGTCCCGGACGGCGCGGGCCAGTTCGTCGGGCTTGAAGTCGCCCAGATTGCCCATGACGATGAGGGCCCGGCCCTGCTCGGGGAAGCGCTCGAAGCGGGCCGAGAAGCCTTCGCTCTGGCCCTCGTGCCAGACCTGCAGCCGGCCGGCCGGGTCGCGCTGGAAGTTCCAGCCCAGGCCGTAGGCGTGGCCTTGCTCGGTGGGCACGCCCTGGGCCCAGAGCTTCTCGAACACCCGCCGGTAGGCCTTGAACGCACCCCGGCCGTGCAAGGCACGCTCCCACTGGATCATGTCCCGCAGGCTCATCTCGATGCCGCCGCAGCCGGCCGCCATCCAGCTGCGCACACCCGGTGGCTGCTCTGCACTGATATCGATGACGCCGCCCGGGCGGCGCTGGTGGGGAGCTGCCATGCCCGCATAGCCGGGGGTGGGCGGCATCAAGCGGGCGCTCTTCATGCCCAGCGGCTCGAACAGCCTTTGCGCGAGCACCTGCTCGTAGGGGCGGCCGGCCAGTCGGCCGATGGCGCAGGCCAGCAGGTTGTAGCCTGTGTTGCTGTAATGGCAGCGCTGGCCTGGCGGGCTCAGCAAGGGCTGACGCCTGACGATGGGCAGCCACGCGGCCTCACCATAGGTGCGGGGAAACAGGGCCTGCACCTCGGGATCGCTGAAATCGACGTTCTTGGGCAGGCCGGCGGTGTGCTGCATCAGCTGCTGAAGGGTGATGGCCTGCCAGCTCTCAGGCAGGTCCTCGATGAGATCGGCCAGGCGTTGGTTCAAGCGCAGCTGCCCATCCTCCACCATCAGCTGCGCGGCGCAGCACAGCAGGGGCTTGGAGAGGGAGCAGATGTCGAAGCGGGTGTCCTGTGTGACGGGATGCTGCTGCGCGACGCTGGTCCGGCCCAGGCCGCGGGCGTAGAGGGGCTCGCCGTCCTGCAACAGGGCCAGGGCCAGGCCGGGCATCTGCTGGTCCTGCAGGTATTGACGGGCGTAGCGGTCCACCCGGGCCGGGGCCGCCTCGCCGCGCACCGTCGCACCGGCGCGGGCGCAGCCCAGCGTCAGGCCGCAGCCCAGGCTCGCAGCCAGGCTCCGGCGCAGGAACTGGCGTCGTTGCAGTGCCATGCTCATCATCCATCCTCCCGGTCCGGCGCCGGCTGTCTGCAGGGCAGACAGGGCTGACGTCGTGTTTGAAATTTGAACAGCCCTGTCCAGGATCCGGGCATGGCCGGGGGTGGCCTGGCGCTCCGGGCCCGCCTTGCGGGGGCTCAGCCGGGGCTGGCCGCGCGATCGTACGGGGCAGGGTCTTGCCGGGCAGGCGGGCTTCGCTCGGGGTTTACGCCAGTTTGGGCGGCCTGCGGCGCCGACAGGGCTGCCGCAGGCACGACCCTTGCACCATGATCGCCAGGTCCGGGCGCAGACCCCGGCCCGCATCACAACAGGAGACCTGTCATGTCCCTCATTCACCGCCGCTCGGCGGGCCTGGCCCTCGTCGGCGCCTGTGCCCTGCTGGCCCTGCCTGCGCAGGCCGCCGGCAACGAGATCCGCATCGCCCACGTCTACTCCAAGACCGGCCCGCTGGAGGCCTACGGCAAGCAGACGCAGACCGGCCTGATGATGGGCCTGGACTACGCCACCGGCGGCACCATGACGGTCAACGGGAAGAAGCTGGTGGTCATCGAGAAGGACGACCAGGGCAAGCCCGACGTGGGCAAGAGCCTGCTGGCCGCCGCCTATGGCGACGACAAGGCCGACATCGCCGTGGGTCCCTCGTCCAGCGGCGTGGCCCTGGCCCTGCTGCCGGTGGCTGAGGAGTACAAGAAGATCCTGCTGGTGGAGCCGGCCGTGGCCGATGCCATCACCGGCGAGAAGTGGAACAAGTACATCTTCCGCACCGGCCGCAACAGCTCGCAGGACGCCATCGCCAATGCCGTCGCCCTGGACAAGCCCGGCACCGTGATCGCCACCCTGGCCCAGGACTACGCCTTCGGTCGCGACGGCGTGAAGGCCTTCAAGGATGCGATCAAGAAGGCCAAGCTGGTGCACGAGGAATACCTGCCCACCAACACCACGGACTTCACCGCCGGCGCCCAGCGCCTGATCGACAAGCTCAAGGACCAGCCCGGCCGCAAGGTGATCTTCATCATCTGGGCCGGCGGCGGCAACCCGTTCAAGATCGCGGACCTGGACCTCAAGCGCTACGGCATCGAGATCGCCACCGGCGGCAACATCCTGCCCGCCATGGTGGCCTACAAGCAGTTCCCGGGCATGGAGGGCGCCAGCTACTACTACTTCGGCATGCCCAAGAACCCGGTCAACGAATGGCTGGTGTCCAACCACTACAAGCAGTTCAAGTCGCCGCCGGACTTCTTCACCGCGGGCGGCATGACGGCGGGCATCGCCCTCGTCGAGGCCCTCAAGAAGACGGGCGGTGACACCGGCACGAACAAGCTGATCAAGGCCATGGAAGGCATGAGCTTCGAGACGGCCAAGGGGCGCATGACCTTCCGGCCGGAAGACCACCAGGCGATGCAGTCCATGTACCACTTCAGGATCAAGGTGGACAAGGCGTTCGAGTGGGGCGTGCCGGAGCTGGTGCGGGAGATCAAGCCGGAAGAGATGGCCGTCCCCATCCGCAACCACCGCTAATCGCTCGGCTACTGCGCGAACGCTGGCCGTCGTTGCGGGTCCTCCCAAAGATCCTCACGACCCCCAAGGTCGCTCCGGTCTTTGGGACCCCCCGCGCCTAGTCCAGCGTCCGCTCGCTACGCCTCGGGCTCTGGAAGCTGGGATGGTGCTACTTCGTTTCTTTCTGGAACTGCTGTGCTTGAAACTCGGAATTTGACGATACGGTTCGGCGGGCATGTGGCCGTCGATCACGTCTCCTGCGCGTTCGCGCCGGGCTCGCTGACGGCCATCGTGGGGCCGAACGGGGCGGGCAAGACGACCTACTTCAACCTGATCTCTGGGCAGCTGCCGGCAAGTGAGGGTCAGGTCTTGCTCGATGGCGAGGACCTGAGCGCGCTGTCGGCGCCGCTGCGCACGCGCGAGGGGCTGGGGAGGGCCTTTCAGCTGACGCAGCTTTTCCCGCACCTGCCGGTGCTGGAGAACGTGCGGCTGGCGGTGCAGGCGCGCCAGGGCCTGGGGCTGAAGATGCTCTCGGTGTGGGTGAATCACAAGGCGCTGATCGAGGAGTCGATGGCGCTGCTGGAGCGGGTGCGGCTCTCGTCCAAGTCGGGTGCCCTGGCCGCCAGCCTGCCGCACGGGGACCAGCGCAAGCTGGAGGTGGCGGTGCTGATGGCGCTGCAGCCCAAGGTCTACATGTTCGATGAGCCAACGGCCGGCATGAGCGTGGACGAGGTGCCGGTGGTGCTGGACCTGATCCGCGAGCTCAAGCGGGAAGGGCGGCACACCATCCTGCTGGTGGAGCACAAGATGGACGTGGTGCGCGAGCTGGCAGACCGGGTGATCGTGCTGCACCAGGGCGCCCTGGTGGCTGACGGAAAGCCGGCGGAGGTCATGGCCCTGCCGGTGGTGCAGGAGGCCTACCTGGGGGTGGCTGCGGATGTGGTGACGGATGGCCCCGAGGAGGTCGTGGCATGAAACCCCTGCTCGAACTGCGCGGGGTGCAGACCCACATCGGCGCGTACCACATCCTGCATGGCGTGGACCTGGTCGTGCCCGAGGGCGAGCTGACCCTGCTGCTGGGCCGCAACGGCGCCGGCAAGACCACCACGCTGCGCAGCATCATGGGCCTGTGGCAGGCGAGCCAGGGTCAGGTCTTGCTGGACGGGCAGGCCATAGGCGGCCCCGGCGCACAGTTGGCCACGCCGGAGATTGCCCGCCACAGCATCGCCTACGTGCCCGAGAACATGGGCATCTTCGGCGCACTCAGCGTGGCGGAGAACCTGCTGCTGGCGGCCCGCGAGGCCCGCCGCATCGAGCAGCTGGACGCCGAGCGCCTGGACTGGCTCTTCGGCCTTTTCCCGGCGCTGAAGAAGTTCTGGCACTACCCGGCGGGCAAGCTCTCGGGCGGGCAGAAGCAGATGCTGGCCATCGCCCGTGCCCTGATCGAGCCGCGCCGCCTGCTGCTGATCGACGAGCCCTCCAAGGGCCTGGCCCCGGCCATCGTGCAGAACCTGATCGAGTCCCTGAAGGAGCTCAAGCGCAGTCGCACCACCGTGCTGCTGGTGGAGCAGAACTTCCACATGGCCCGCCAGCTGGGCGACAGCGTGGCGGTGATGGACGACGGCCGCGTGGTGCACGCCGGCCGCATGGCCGACCTGGCCGCCGACGAGGCCCTGCAGCAGCGGCTGCTGGGGCTGTCGCTGGCGGCGCATCAATGAGGAGGGGCTCATGAGCATCCCCATGACGACTTCCGGCGTGCCCGCCCGCGCGGCCGGCCTGCGTCTGAGCCTGGACTGGCAGCCGCTGGCGCTGCTGCTGGGCCTGATGGCCCTGGCCCTGCCGCTGATGGGCAGCGCCTCCAGCTGGGCCACCCTGACCCTGGCCGGCCTGGCCATGGGCCTGATCATCTTCATCATCGCCTCGGGCCTGACCCTGGTCTTCGGCCTGATGGACGTGCTGAACTTCGGCCACGGCGTGTTCATCGCCCTGGGCGCCTTCATGGCCACCACGGTGATGGGCGGCATGAGCGCCTGGACGGGCGAGGGCAGCAGCCTGGCCGCCAACCTCGTGGCCGTGGGCCTGGCCTGCCTGGCCGGCATGGCGGTGGCCGGCGCGGTGGGCCTGGTCTTCGAGCGGGTGCTGGTGCGGCCGGTGTACGGCATGCACCTCAAGCAGATCCTCATCACCATGGGCGGCATGATCATCGGCGAGGAATGCATCAAGCTGCTGTGGGGCGCGCAGCTGGTGCCCCTGCCCGTGCCCGAGGGCCTGCGCGGCTCGCTGCTGATGGGTGACGTGGCCATCGAGAAGTTCCGCCTGCTGGCCGTGGTGCTGGGCCTGGTGGTCTTCGCGAGCCTACTGTGGGTGCTCAACCGGACCAAGCTCGGCCTGCTGATCCGAGCCGGCGTGCAGGACCGCGAGATGGTGGAGAGCCTGGGCTACCGCATCCGCCGGCTCTTCGTGGCGGTCTTCGTCGCGGGATCGGCCCTCGCCGGTCTGGGCGGGGTGATGTGGGGGCTGTACCAGCAGGGCGTCACGCCTCAGATCGGGGCGCAGGTCAACACGCTCATCTTCATCGTCATCATCATCGGCGGCCTGGGCTCCACCCTGGGCTGCTTCGTGGGCGCGCTGGCGGTGGGGCTGATGGCCAACTACTGCGGCTTCCTGTTCCCGAAGGCGGCGCTGTTCTCCAACATCGGGCTCATGGTGGCCGTCCTGATGTGGCGGCCCCAGGGTCTCTATCCCGTGGGGGCACGATGACCCACCCCCTACGCGCTTCGCGCGCCCCCTCAAGGGGGCGAGCCCGATGGCCCGGCAAAGCCGGATCCACGGACTCCGCATGGTTGCGTTGGCGCCGTGCAGATGATCGACTCGGAGTACAGGCATGAGCCTCATTCACGCGCTGCTTTCCCATGACCTGCCGCGCAGCCGCCTGCTGGCCGTGCTGCTGGCGGCCTGCGTGCTGGGCCTGCTGCTGACGCCCTTCCTCTTCCCCGGCATCAAGGCGCTGAACGTGGCGGCCAAGATCCTCGTGTTCATCGTGCTGGTGGCCAGCTACGACCTGCTGCTGGGCTATACGGGCATCGTGAGCTTCGCCCACACCATGTTCTTCGGCATTGGGGCCTATGGCGTGGCCATCGCCAGCAACCAGATGGGGCCGGGCTGGCCGGCGTTGGCCGCGGGCGTGGGCACGGCCCTGGGCCTGAGCCTCGTGCTGTCTCTGCTGATCGGGCTGTTCTCGCTGCGGGTGAAGGCGCTCTTCTTTGCCATGATCACCATGGCCGTGGCCTCGGCCTTCCTGGGCCTGGCCTCGCAGCTGTCCGAGTTCACCGGCGGCGAGGACGGGCTCAGCTTCCAGGTGCCAGAGCTGCTGCAGCCGGGCACGGAGTTCCTGGAGGAGCCCTTCCTGGGGGCCAGCATCGACGGGCGTTTCGCGGCCTACTACCTGCTGTGCATGTGCACGATGGCGCTGACCCTGCTGATGCTGCGCATCGTCAACTCGCCCTTCGGCCGCGTGCTGCAGGCCATCCGAGAGAACGATTTCCGCGCCGAGGCCATCGGCTACCGGACCGTGGTCTACCGCGTCTGCGCCAATGTGCTGGCAGCCCTCTTCGCGACCTTGGCCGGCGCCATGCTGGCCGTCTGGCTGCGCTACAACGGGCCGGACACGTCGCTGTCGATGGAGCTGATGCTGGACGTGCTGCTGATCTGCGTGATCGGCGGCATGGGCAGCCTCTACGGCGCGGTGGTGGGCAGCGTGCTCTTCATGGGTGCGCAGGCCTATCTGCAGGACCTGATGCGCCTGGGCGCCTCGGCGGTGGAGGGCGTGCCCCTGCTGGCCGCGCTGATCTCGCCGGACCGCTGGCTGCTGTGGCTGGGCCTGCTCTTCGTGCTGGCGGTCTATCACTTTCCGGCCGGCATCGTCGGTGGCCTGCGGCTGCGCGCCGCGCGCCGCGCGCTGGCGGCCCTGAGCAAGGAACAGGCATGAGCTTCACCTTCCAGGGATTCGCCTCCCACTACCTGCGCTGCGCCGGCCGCGAGATCCACTACACCGACTGGGGCCCGGCCGACGCGCCGGTGGTGATCGCCTGGCACGGCCTGGCCCGCACAGGGCGGGACATGGATGCGCTGGCGGACTTTCTCAGCGGCAGCTACCGCGTGATCTGCCCCGACACCATCGGCCGCGGCCTCTCCCAGTGGAGCCCCGACCCCGACCGCGAGTACTGCCTGGACTTCTACGTGCAGCTGGCCACCGCGCTCGTGGACCAGTTGCAGCTGCCGCGCTTCCACTGGGTGGGCACCTCCATGGGCGGCGCCATCGGGACGCTGGCCGCGGCGACCACGCTGCGCGGCCGCATCGTGCGCCTGGTGCTCAACGACATCGGTCCCTCGCTGGCCGCGCCGGCCATCGCGCGCATCCGCGCCTATGCCGGCAACCCGCAGGCCTTCGACACCATCAGCGAACTGGAGCAGTACTTCCGCCAGATCTACAAGCCCTACGGCTGGCTCAGCGACGCTCAATGGCGACTGCTGACCGAGACCTCCATGCGCCGCCTGCCCGACGGCCGCGTGACGCCGCACTACGACCCGGCCATGGTGCGCCAGTTCGTCACCCGGCCCGATGACTACGAGCGCTGGAGCGAATGGGACAGCCTCAGCCTGCCCGTGCTGTGCCTGCGCGGCGAGGACTCCGACCTGCTGCTGGCGGAGACCGCCGAGGCCATGCGGGTGCGCGGCCCCTGCGCGGCGGTGGCCAGCATCCCGGGCTGCGGCCATGCGCCCGCGCTCAACGTGCCGGCGCAGATGGAGCTGGTGCGGCGATTCCTGGAGGGCAGCTGAGGCTCAGCCGCCGTTGACGCTCACATGGCCCTCGCGCTCGCAGCGCTGCACGGGCTTGGGGAGGTCGGGCCCGAAGTCGGTTTCCCAGCATTCGTCGAAGACCGAGCAGTAGCAGCCTGCAACGCTCATCCTGCCGCGCTCACGATCCACCGCCTTGTACAGGGCTTCCACCTGCTTGTCCTGCACGTCCTCTCCGCGCCAGCTGAACAGCATCTGGCGTCGGCCTGGCGTCAGCACATCGCCGGCAATGGAGCCGCTGCGGGTGTAGACGTGCGCGTCCTTGGGCACGCTCAGCTGCTGGGTGCGCGCCACCTCGGCAGGCAGGGCATGGCTGCTCCTGAGCAGCTTGCCGTCATAGCGCATCTCCAGCCAGACCACGCGGGCCGGGCCGGTGCCGACGTTCTCCACGGCGAGCTGGAGTTCGGACTTGTCGCTCGCGTTGATGTTGGCGGCGTAGTACTGGAGGATGGGCGTGGAGCCCGCCTTCACCAGGCGCGCGTTCTGCTCGACCAGGGCCTGCATGGTGGCGCTGGTCTTGAGCGCCGACACCAGCGCGGCGCCGGCGCTCAGCAGCATGCTCAGGGCTACGGCCACATGGAACCAGCGCGGCGCCTTGTCCTCGCCCGCGGGCTTGCTCAGCTTGGGAATCTCGATCACGGCCTCTCTCCTTGGCCGCGATTATGGCGAGCCGATGGAGGGCTGGCGCGCGATCGCGACGAAACGCCTATTGCGCGGGCAGGCGGCCCAGCCAGTGGTCCAGGCGGCCGCGCAGGGCGGTGAAGTCCAGGGGCTTGGTGAGGTGCTCGTCCATGCCTGCGGCCAGGCTGGCCTTCACGTCGCTCTCCAGCGCATGGGCGGTCAGGGCCAGGATGGGGAAGTGCGGCAGCTCGGCACGGGCCTGCAGCTCGCGCAGGCGGCGGGCGCATTCCAGGCCGTCCATGCCGGGCATCTGGATGTCCATCAGCACCAGGTCGGGGGCGGCCTGCATGCAGGCGTCCACGGCCTCCAGGCCGTTGCTGGCCAGGCGGCTGCGCAGGCCCATGAGGGACAGGAATTCCAGGGCCACGACCTGGTTGATGGGGTTGTCCTCGACTAGCAGTACCTGCACGTGCGAGGACTCTGCACCGATGGCGCCTCTGGAAAGACTGTTCGTGCCCGTTGTCATCATGATGAAGTGCCCACCTGCTGTTGGCCTAGACTCACTTGCCTCGCGCTGTGCTCGGCGGATGCCCTGCCTCTGGAGCCTGACTTCCGTGTGCCGTCCAGCGCGTCGGCACCTCCCTGAGGGCAGGATGGACATCCCCGCGCCAGCAGGTGAACGACCCTCGGGTCAACCCGCATTCTTGATTTGCGGCTCGTTCGGGGCGTGATGTTGCACCCGGATTCGCGGCGGCGCAATGGTTGGCGGTGTCATTTGCGACTTTGAGCCCTCCGGGGTGGTGCCAGGTCTTGATGCATCGCAATCCATTGCTCCCGCGGCCCGCTGCCGGATGCCCCATCAGGGCCTTCGGCGCCTGCTGACAGATTCTTGTCATCGCGCTCCCTAGAATGACCGCCTCCTTCAGCCAGAGACCCGCCAAGATGTCCGACGGTCATATCAAGATTCGCGGTGCCCGCCAGCACAACCTCAAGAACCTCGATCTGGACATCGCCACCCATGAGTTGACGGTGGTCACGGGCCCCAGCGGCTCGGGCAAGTCCAGCCTGGTCTTCGACACCCTGTATGCCGAGGGCCAGCGCCGTTACGTGGAAACGTTCTCAGCCTATGCGCGCCAGTTCCTGGACCGCATGGACCGGCCGGCGGTGGACAAGGTGGAGGGTGTGCCGCCGGCCATCGCCATCGACCAGACCAACCCGGTGCGCACCTCGCGTTCCACGGTTGGCACGATGACGGAGCTGAACGACCACCTCAAGCTGCTGTTCGCCCGTGCCTCGCAGCTCTACGACCGCCAGACCGCGCAGCCGGTGCGCCATGACACGGCGCAGACCATCTTCGCGGAGCTCAAGGCGCGCACCCTGGCCGATGATCCGCGGCTGGTGCTGACCTTCCCGGTCGAGCTGCCCGCCAACACGAGTGCCGAGCAGGTGCAGCAGTGGCTGGCGGCCAGCGGCTTCACGCGGATCCAGGCGGAGCGGGAGGCCGGTGAGCGAAAGGTTCTGGATGTGGTCGCCGACCGCTTCCGCATGCAGAGGGTGGACACCCAGCGCGCCATGGAGGCCATCGAGCTGGCCCTCAAGCGCGGCAGCGGCCGCCTCAATGTCTACGCGGGCGGCAGCGAGGAACAGGCGCCGGAGATCTGGCGCTACTCCACCGGCCTGCACTGCCCTGACAGCGACCTGCGCTACCAGGACCCGCAGCCGGCGCTGTTCTCCTTCAACTCGGCCATGGGGGCCTGCGAGACTTGCCGCGGCTTCGGTCGCGTGATCGGCGTGGACCTGGGCCTCGTGATCCCCGACGACAAGAAAACCCTGCGCGCTGGCGCCATCAAGCCCTTGCAGACGCCGGCCTGGGCCGAGTGCCAGGACGACCTCATGCGCCATGCGGGCGATGCCGGCATCCCGCGCGACACCGCCTGGAGCCAGCTGACGCCTGCGCAGAAGGACTGGGTCATCAACGGCTCGCCCAACTGGAAGGGCAAGTGGAACCAGCAGTGGTACGGCGTGCACCGCTTCTTCGAGTACCTGGAGAGCAAGGCCTACAAGATGCACATCCGCGTGCTCTTGTCCAAGTACCGCAGCTACACCGAATGCCCGGACTGCCGCGGCGCGCGCCTCAAGACCGAGGCCCTGCTGTGGCGCGTGGGCTCGGCCGTCCTGGCCGACGCCGCCCTGCCGCGCGAGCAGCGCTTCCTGCCCAGCGGCACGGCCTGGAGCCGCGCGCAGCTGGAGTCCCTGCCGGGCCTGCACCTGCATGACCTGATGCAGCTGCCCATGCACCGCCTGCGCCGCTTCATGGACGAGCTGCAGCTGCCCTCCACGATGCTGGACGAGGCGCTGAAGCTGCTGCTGGAGGAGATCCGCAATCGGCTCAAGTACCTCTGCGACGTGGGCCTGGGCTACCTCACCCTGGACCGCCAGAGCCGCACGCTCTCCGGCGGCGAGGTGCAGCGCATCAACCTCACCACGGCCCTGGGCACCTCCCTGGTCAACACGCTGTTCGTGCTGGACGAGCCCAGCATCGGCCTGCACCCGCGGGACATGAACCGCATCGTGCAGGCCATGCACCGCCTGCGCGACGCGGGCAACACGCTGGTGGTGGTTGAGCACGACCCAGCCGTCATGCTGGCCGCCGACCGCCTCATCGACATGGGCCCCGGCCCCGGCGAGAAGGGCGGCAGCATCGTCTTTGATGGCACGCCCGAGGCCATCCGCACGGCGGACACGCTCACCGGCGCCTACCTGGGCGCGCGCAAGCAGGTGGGCATGGGGCTGAAGCGCCTGGTCGATGCCTCGACGCCGCGGCTCATCCTCGAAGGCGCGCGCGAGCACAACCTCAGGAACGTCAGCGTGGAGTTCCCGCTGCAGCGCATGGTGGTGGTCACCGGCGTCTCGGGATCGGGCAAGAGCACGTTGATGCAGGACGTGCTCTACCCGGCCCTGGCGCGCCACTTCGGCCAGGCCACCGAGGCTCCCGGCGCGCACGACCGCCTGCTGGGCGCGGACTGGCTGTCCGGCGCGGTCTTCGTGGACCAGTCTCCCATTGGCAAGACCGCGCGCTCCAATCCGGCCAGCTATGTGGGCGCCTTCGACGAGATCCGCAAGCTCTTCGCCGCCACGCCCATGGCGCAGGAACGCAGCTACGGCCCGGGCATGTTCAGCTTCAACGCGGGCGACGGCCGCTGCCCCACCTGCGGCGGCTCGGGCTTCGAGCATGTGGAGATGCAGTTCCTCTCCGACGTCTATCTGCGCTGCCCGGACTGCGACGGCCGACGCTTCCGCGCCGAGATCCTCGACGTGAAGATCATCCGGGACGAGCGCGAGCTCTCGGTCTCCGAGGTGCTGGAGCTGACCGTCAGCGAAGCCGTGCATCTCTTCCGCTACGACCGCGAGGTGCTGCTCAAGCTGCAGCCCATCCTCGACGTGGGCCTCGAGTACGTGCGCCTGGGCCAGCCCGTGCCTACGCTGTCCGGCGGCGAGGCCCAGCGCCTGAAGCTGGCCGGCTTCCTGGCCGAGGCGGCCACCAGCGCCAGCAAGAGCCGCCAGGCGCTCGCCAAGAAGGGCACGCTCTTCCTCTTCGACGAGCCCACCACCGGTTTGCACTTCGACGACATCGCCAAGCTCATGCGCGCCATGCGCAAGCTGCTGAGCGCGGGGCATTCGCTGATCCTGATCGAGCACAACCTCGACGTGATCCGCGCGGCCGACTGGCTGATCGACCTCGGCCCCGAGGGAGGCGAGGACGGCGGCCTGCTCGTCTGCCAGGGCACGCCGGAGGACGTGCGCGAGCATCCCACCTCCCACACGGCCGAGGCCCTGCGCGAGTACGCCCTTCACATGGACCGCCCGGCGGCCAAGGTGGAGGAGGGCCGCCCGCTGCAAAGCGTGGTGCGTGCCCGCCGCGCGCAGGCGGAGGAAGCCATCCGCATCGTCAATGCACGCGAGCACAACCTGAAGTCGGTCGATGTGGCCATCCCGCGCGGCAAGTTCAACGTCATCACCGGCGTCTCGGGCTCGGGCAAGTCCACCCTGGCCTTCGACATCCTCTTCAACGAGGGCCAGCGCCGCTATCTCGAATCGCTCAACGCCTATGCCCGCTCCATCGTGCAGCCGGCGGGGCGGCCGGAGGTCGATGCGGTGTGGGGCATCCCGCCCACCGTGGCCATCGAGCAGCGCCTCTCGCGCGGCGGCCGCAAGAGCACGGTGGCCACGACCACCGAGGTCTGGCACTTCCTGCGCCTGCTCTACGTGAAGCTGGGCGTGCAGCACTGCCGGCACGATGGCACGCCGGTCAAGCCGCAGAGCCTGGAGTCCATCCTCGCCCAGCTGATGCGCGACTACCGCGGCCGGCACATCGGGCTGCTCGCGCCCCTGGTGATGAATCGCAAGGGCCTTTACACCGACCTCGCCAAATGGGCCAAGGGCCGCGGCCACAGCCATTTGCGCGTCGATGGCGAGTTCCTGCCCACGGCGCCCTGGCCCAAGCTGGACCGCTTCAAGGAGCACACGCTGGAGCTGCCGGTGGGCGACCTCGTCGTCGCGCCGGAGAACGAGGCGACGCTGCGCGAGCTGCTGCTCAAGGCCCTGGACCATGGCAAGGGCGTGCTGCACGTGCTGAGCCCGCTGGACGGGCTGGAGCGCGCATTGAAGAGCGGCGCGTCCACGGCCGGCCTGGGCGCGGTGCGGGTCTTCTCCACCAAGCGTGCCTGCCCCACCTGCGGCGAGAGCTACCCCGAGCTGGACCCGCGCCTGTTCAGCTACAACTCCAAGCACGGCTGGTGCAGCAGCTGCGTGGGCACGGGCCTGGCGCTCAGCAAGGAGCAGCGCAAGCTGCTGGACGATTCCCAGCAGGACAAGGACAACCGCGGCCGCGAGCAGAGTTTCAACGCCGAGGTGGAGGTCGAGGGGCTGGCCGACGAGGCCTGCCCCGACTGCCACGGCGCGCGCCTGAACCCCACGGCACGCGCGGTCACCTTCGAGGGCGAGGGTATTGCGGCGGTGGCGAGCTGGAGCGTCAGCCAGGCGCGGGAATGGGTGTCAGGTCTTGCCCTGAGCGGGCGAGATGCCGAGATCGCCCGCGACGTGGTCAGCGAGATCCGCGGCCGCCTGGAGTTCCTGGAGCAGGTGGGCCTGGGCTACCTCACCCTGGAGCGCGCGGCGCCCACGCTCTCGGGTGGAGAGGCTCAGCGCATCCGGCTGGCGGCCCAACTGGGCAGCCATCTGCAGGGCGTCTGCTATGTGCTGGACGAGCCCACCATCGGCCTGCACCCGCGGGACAACCAGATCCTGCTCGATGCCCTGGCCACGCTGGGCGACAAGGGCAATACTCTGGTGGTGGTCGAGCATGACGAGGACACCATCCGCCGCGCCGACCACATCATCGACATCGGCCCGGGCGCCGGCAAGCGCGGCGGTCGCGTGATCGCCCAGGGCACGGCGGCCGAGCTGGCGCTGCATGCCGACTCGCTGACGGGCCGCTTCCTCGCCCACCCCCTGCGCCATCCGTTGCAGGAGCGCCGGCCCTGGACGGGCGATGGCCCCAGGCTGAGCGTGCACGGGGCCACGCTGCACAACCTGCAGGGCGTGACGGTGGACGTGCCGTTGCAGCGCTTGGTCGCGGTGACGGGCGTCTCGGGCTCGGGCAAGTCCACGCTGGCGCGCGACGTGCTGCTGGCCAATATGGCCATGGCCGTGCCTCTGCGCAAGTCGCCCTCGCGCTGGATCGGTTGCGAGTCAGTGAAGGGCCATGAGCAGGTGGACCGCGTGCTGGAGGTTGACCAGACCCCCATCGGCAAGACCCCGCGTTCCTGCCCGGCCACCTACATCGGCTTCTGGGACGCCATTCGCAAGCTCTTCGCCGAGACGCTGGAAGCCAAGGCGCGCGGCTACGCCGCCGGCCGCTTCAGCTTCAACACCGGCGAGGGCCGCTGCCCCGGCTGCGAGGGCCAGGGCATGAAGACCATCGAGATGAGCTTCCTGCCCGATGTGAAGGTGCTGTGCGACCAGTGCCACGGCCAGCGCTTCAACCCGGAAACCCTGGGTGTGAGCTGGCGCGGCAAGAGCATCGGCGATGTGCTGGCCATGGAGGTGGATGAAGCCGTCGAGTTCTTCGCGGCCATGCCCTCCATTGCCCACCCGCTGAAGCTGCTTCAGGACGTCGGCCTGGGCTACCTCACGCTGGGGCAGCCCAGCCCCACGCTGTCGGGTGGCGAGGCGCAGCGCATCAAGCTGGTCAGCGAGCTGGTCAAGGTGCGGGACGATGTCACGCGGCGAGGCCAGAAGGCGCCGCACACGCTCTATGTGCTGGACGAGCCCACCGTGGGCCTGCACATGGCCGATGTGGAGAAGCTGATCCGCGTGCTGCACCGGCTGGTGGCGGGCGGGCATTCGGTGGTGGTGATCGAACATGACCTCGACGTGATCGCCGAGGCCGACTGGATCCTGGACCTGGGCCCCGAGGGCGGCACCGGCGGCGGCCGTGTCGTGGTGGCGGGCACGCCGGAGGCGGTGGTGGCTTCGGGCAGCCACACGGGCCGGGCGCTGGCGCCGGTGCTCCACCGTGCTTGAGGCCTCGCTGCCGGCCGCCCTGCTGCAGCATGCGGCTGAGCTGGTCGAGCAGGCGGACCTGATCGTGGTTGCCGCTGGGGCCGGCATGGGCGTTGACTCCGGCCTGCCGGACTTTCGCGGCCGCGAGGGCTTTTGGCAGGCCTACCCGGCCCTGGCGCGCAGCGGCATCGATTTCTACGAAGCCGCCAACCCGGCGCGCTTCAGCGAAGCGCCGCGCCAGGCCTGGGGCTTTTATGGCCATCGCCTGGCGCTGTACCGGCGCACGGTCCCGCACGAGGGCTTCGCCCTGCTGCAGCGCTGGATGGCGCGGACCGATCTGGGCGGCGTGGTCTACACCAGCAATGTGGACGGGCAGTTCCAGCAGTCCGGCGTCGATGAGGCCCTGGTGTGGGAATGCCATGGCTCGCTGCGCCACCTGCAGTGCAGCCGGCCGTGCAGTGATGCGGTCTGGTCCGCGGACGACTTTCTGCCCGACATCGACGAAGCCCGCTGCGAGCTGCGCAACACCTGGCCCCTGTGCCCGCACTGCGGCGCGCTGGCACGGCCCAATGTGCTGATGTTCGGCGACGACGCCTGGATGGACACCCGCGAGCGCGTGCAGGCGAATCGCGTGGCCCCCCACCTGGCCGCCGCGCGCCGGCCCCTGGTGATCGAGCTGGGCGCCGGCACGGCGGTGCCCTCGGTGCGGATGTTCAGCCAGCACGTGCTGCAGCGGCTGAAAGGACGGCTCTTGCGCATCAACCCGCGGGAATGGCAGGTGCCGGGCCGGCTGGATGTGGGCCTGGCCTGCGGCGCGCTGGAAGGCCTGCGAGCCATCGACTCCCTCGTCACGGGAGAGCGGCAGGATCGAATCGATCAGCTTTGCTGAACTGCCGGCAGCGAGGCGCTGCGCTTCGGCGCCCCCAGCAACCGCAACCGGGCGTCAGCGCGTTGCGCCCCCGCAGGGGCCGCTGATCCGGCTCCGCCCCCCTGGGGGGCTGAGGTCGGACACCAACAGCGAGCCGTTTGTGCCTACCGAAGGGCCAGGCCTATGGCCTGGCGCGGCCTGCAAGGCCGGCGAAGCCGGTAGGGGGGGTCATTTTTTGGGTTTCTCGAATTTCTTGGGCCGGTAGACGTTGCCTTCCCAGAGGCCATCGTCATTGGCGGCCCGCTTGGCGCGCTGGATGGCGCCCAGGGCTTCCTCGCGGGCCAGGCGTCGGCGTTCGCGGGTGTTGAAGCGCCACAGCAGATAGCGCTGCAGCCAGCGCCAGCTGGCGCGGGGCCAGCGTTCCAGGGCCTGTCGCTGGCGGGCGCCGAGCATCATGTGCGCTGCCATCCACAGCACGCAGAGCAGTCCGAACGCAGCGATGATCTTCTGGAGCGTGACAGCCACGATGGGCCCCTGGTTGCCTTGCGCAAGGCTTGACCCTGGCGCACCGGTAGTCTGATGGTAGCGCAGGCCCCGTCATTGCGGTTTCGAACAAAACCCGAATTTCCGCGCATTCCTGTGCTTTTGACCGCGTGCCGCACCGCGCTTGGAGGGCCGGATTCCGCCGTCCAGCGCATCGGCGGCATCGGCGCTGACGCAAGCCCGGCCTGCCTCCCTAGAATCCCGCCGCCTCCAGTACCCGGAGGCGTTGAGGAGATCCCCTTGAAAGCCTGGAAACCCGCCTCTGTCGCCTGCGCCCTTGCGCTGGCCCTCAGTGCCGCCGCGACCAGCCTGCAGACGCAGGCCGCCCCCGCCACCCCGTCCGTGGCCGCCCCCTCGCTAAGCCTGGAAAGCCTGTTCCGCGCCCAGCCCTACCGCGGTGAATCGGCGCGTGAGCTCCAGTTCAGCCACAGCGGCCGCTACCTGGCCTATCTGTGGAATCCCTTTGGCGAACCGGGCACCGATCTCTATATCCATGACACCCAGACTGGCAAGACCGTGCGCGTGACCTCTCCGGCCGTCATGGCCGCCTTCGAGGCGCCGGAGGACCTGGCCCGCTTCGCCCGCAAGGCCCTGCAGCGCCAGACCGAATGGAACGAGCGCCAGCAGCGCGAGGAGCTGCAGCAGGCCTATCTGCGCGGCGAGAACGTGGACCTGGGCCAGTTCGAAGCCCGCGCCCTGGAGCAGCTGAAGAAGGAGCTGGCAGAGAAGAAGGCGAGAGACGAAGCCGAGAAGACCGCCGAAAAGGCCGAGGCCGAGGCCGAGAAGAAGGCTGCCGAGGCACTGGCCGCCAAGCGCAGCGGCAAGCCTGTGGCCGAGGCTGCGGCCCCTGCTGCGTCGGCGGCCTCCGCTGCGAGCGTCGCCACCAAGTCCGCAGAAAAGGACAAGGAAAAGGAACTCTGGGAGCTGCGCGACGAGCTGAAGAAGAAGGAAGCCAAACACAAGCTCAAGCCCGGCGACCTCTACCCCGGCGTGAGCCAGGTGGTCTGGGCCAACCATCGCGAGGAACTGGTCTTCCAGTACCGCGGCAGCCTGTTCCGCTGGCAGGTCGCGGACGGCAAGGTCCAGCCCCTGCTGGGCACGCAGCGATCGCTGCGCATGGTGGCCTACACGCCCGATGACCAGGGCTTCATCTACCAGGACGAGACCCGCGTGCTGCGCAGCCGCTTCAACACTGCGGGCGTGCAGGTGCTCAACCGCGAGCTGATCCATGACGATGATGCGGAGAAGAAGTACCGCATCAGCGACACCCGCCTCAGCGAGAACGGCCGCTGGATGTCCCTGCTGGCCCAGGCGCCGCTGAGCGCCGCCGACGGCAAGGGGCCGGCGCCCAAGCCTGGCCGCATGGTCGAGATCATGGACTACAACACCCGCTTTGCCACCGCCAAGAAGGTGGACCGCGAGGTCTCGGACGACAAGCGCATGGAGCAGCCGCTGGCGCTGTACATCCGCAAGGTGGCGGCCGAGGGCGCGGCGCCCACGGCCCAGCCCCAGCCGGTGTTCACGAACAAGGGCGGCGACGTCTGGTTCGAGATGAGCCCCGTGGCCTGGGCCCGCGATGGCAGCCACTACGCCTTCGTGACCTTCGAGCGCGAGAAGGAGCTGCTGCGCGTCTACCTGGGCAAGGCCGACGAGACCGCCAAGCCCGAGATGATCCTGGAGCGCCGAGGCGACCTTCACCATGAGCTGGTCAACGTCATGGCCCCGGACTTCACGCCAGACGGCAAGACCCTGGTCCTGGTCCTGGCCGACCACGACTGGCGCCAGCCCTATGCCTACGACCTCGCCAGCAAGCAGCTCAAGCGCTTGGTGACCGGCGAGTTCGAGGCCCACCGCGTGCTGGGCTTCACGCCGGACTCCAGGCAGATGTTCGTGGTCAGCAACAAGGACGACCTTGCCGCCATGAACCTCTGGCGCGTGGACATGGCCAGCGGCCGCATGCAGGCCCTGGGGCAGTCGCCCGACTACCACCGCAATGCCGTGGTCTCCGAGGACGGCCGCTGGCTGGCGGCCAATGCCGGCCACTGGTCGCAGCGCCCCGAGCTCAAGCTGATCGCGGGCCAGGGGGAGGTCAAGGCCCCCAAGGCGCTGACGCAGAGCTATGACCCGGCCCTCGACGCCGTGCATGTGCTGCGCCCTGAGCGCTTCAGCTTCAAGAACCGCCATGGCGATGTGCTCAGCGCCTACGTCTTCAAACCCAAGGGCTGGCAGGCCAGCGACCGCCGCCCGGCCGTGGTCTACGTCTACGGCGGCCCGCTGAACGACCGCCACACCATCGAGACCGACAGCTTCCAGCCCACCGGCTATATGTTCGGCATGTACATGGCGGCCAAGCATGGCTACGTGACCGTGTCCATCGACACCCGCGGCCATTCCAACTACGGCCGCCGCTTTGCCGACGCCAACTGGGAGCAGGTGGGTCTGCCCCAGACCGAGGACCTGCTGGACCTCGTGGCCCACATGAAGGCCAACTTCGGCGTGGACGCCCAGCGCATCGGCCTCAACGGCTGGAGCTTCGGCGGCTTCCAGACGCAGTACACGATGTACACCCAGCCCGATGTGTTCGCCGCCGGCATCGCCGGTGCCGGCCCCACCGAATGGGAGAACTACAACAGCTGGTACAGCGGCCGCACCATCGGCAAGGTGGACCGCAGCAAGCCCGTGCTGCGCAAGTACTCCCTGCTGCCAATGGCGAAGGGCCTTCGCAAGCCGCTGATGCTGGTGCACGGCATGATGGATCCGAACGTGCTGTACCAGGACACGGTCAACGTCTACCGCGCCCTGCTGGATTCGGGCAAGGAATCGCTGGTCGAGCTCTTCCTGGATCCGGACGGTGAGCACGGCATGGGCGGCGTGGTGAAGACTGCCGGCTGGCATCGCAAGTACGAGGCCTTCTGGCTGCAGCACCTGGGCCGTGTGCAGCAGGCGCAGTAAGCGCGTGCCACAAGAAGAAAGGCGACCCGCGGGTCGCCTTTTTTTTCGTGGAGTCGAGGCTTGCTTCAGCCGTGCCCGGCTAGGGCCAGCACGGCGTCGGGGATCTCACGGCTGAGGGCGTCCTTGAGCTGGGCGTTGGCCAGCTGTGCCAGGTCTTGCGGGTCCTGCTGGCTCTCGTCGCCACCCAGCAGGGCGATGGGGGAGAGCAGGGCGCCCTGGGTTTCGTCCTCGAAGCGCGCGGCCCATTCATCAGCGGCCAGGTCCACGCCCAGCATGAAGCCGATGCACCAGTCCTCGGCGTCGGTCATCTCCGCGCCTTCCTCATCGACGGCGATGCTGAAGATCGGCTCCCAGGCGTCGGGCCGATTCTTGAGCTGTACGGCGATGCTGTGCAGGTGGCGCAGCACCAGCATCATCACGCGCTTCTTTTGCTTGCCGCTGACGAAGGGGGCGATGCCGTCGGCGCCGTCGCCACCCCATATCTCGGGCAGCCAGGCGGCGCCGGGCTGCGCGGCCAGGGGCTGCGGGCTCAGCAGCAGGGCGGTCAGGTAGCCGTCCAGGGCCTCGATGTTCATCGCGGCGTCGCTGGGCAGCTTGCTCAGCATGTCGTCGAGCATCGACAGTTCCTCGTCGCTGAGCGGCAGGTAGTCGGAGGCGGGGTTGTAGCTGGGATATTCCATGGGGTGTCTTTGTTCAGTGCTCAGCCGTGGCGGCCGTGCCGGCTCTTGGGTTTCTTGGTGTCCAGCTCGGCGATCTGCGCCTTCAGCAGCGACATCAGCACGCGGGCGTTCGCCTCGGTCAGGCTCAGGATGGAGCTGGGCTCGATACCCTCGACATTGGACTTGGGAGCGACCAAGGCGTCCACCTTGAGCATGATCAGGCCGTGCGCGTTGCCGGCGGCCTTGAACTTCTGGACTTCGATGGTGTGTGTCTTCATGGGCTGATTGTCCCTCGTCGCGGGGCTGCAGCAGGCCCTAGACTGGCCGGATGATGCATCCTGCCCCTGCCGATGGCACCGCCGCCCTGAGTGGCTGGCGGGACCGCTGCTACACCATCATCTTCGAGGCGGACACGCGCGCCGGCAAGGCCTTTGACGTGGCCCTGGTCGTGGCCGTGCTGCTGAGCGTGGCCCTGGTGATCGCCGAGAGCGTCGCAGACTGGCGCCTGCGCCATGGCCGTGCCTTCGACGTCGCCGAGTATTTCTTCACCGCGCTGTTCACCGTCGAGTACCTGCTGCGCGTGGCCTGCGTGCCGCAGCCCTGGCGCTATGTGCGCAGCTTCTATGGAGTCGTCGATCTGCTGGCGGTGCTGCCCACCTACCTGGCGCTGTTCCTGCCAGAGGCCTATGCCCTGGTGGATGTTCGCGTGCTGCGCCTGCTGCGCATCTTCCGCATCTTCAAGCTCAGCGCCTACCTGCACGAGTTCCGCAGTCTGGGCAGCGCGCTGCAGGCCAGTGCGCGCAAGATCCTGGTCTTCCTGTCGGTGGTGATCATGGCCGTTCTGATCATGGGGACGGTGATGTATGTGGTCGAGGGGCCGGCCCATGGCTTCGTCAACATCCCCACCGCCATGTACTGGGCCGTGACCACCATGACCACGGTGGGCTTCGGCGACATCACGCCCAAGACGGACCTGGGCCGCCTGATCGCCTCGGCCATGATGCTGCTGGGCTGGGGCGTGCTGGCCGTGCCCACGGGCATCGTGACGGCCGAGATGACGGCCCAGCGTCGCAGCGGCACGCCCACCACCCGCAGCTGCCCGCAATGCCTCAGCGAAGGCCATCTGGCCGAGGCGCGCTACTGCCGCGACTGCGGCGCGCCCCTGCCGCCCTACCAGCGCGACGCGATCTGATCAGCGGCGGCGCAGCTTGGCCGTGCCCTCCACCACGGCCAGGACCAGCGCGCCGCAGGCGATGCCCACCAGCACGTCGCCCAGGGTGGCCACCAGCCAGGGCAGGACCGGTGCGCCAGGCAGGGATTGCGCCAGGTGATCGATGGCATGGTGCACCGGCTCCATGCCGTGCACCAGGATGCCGCCGCCCACCATGAACATGGCGGCGGTGCCGACCACGGCCAGCATCTTCATCAGGCGCGGCGCGGCCACCAGCAGCAGTCCGCCCAGCGACTGCTTCCACGACTCGGCCTTGCGGCTGAGGTAGAGGCCCAGGTCGTCGAGCTTCACGATGGCTCCCACGAGGCCGTAGACGCCCATCGTCATCAGCACCGCGATGCCGCTGAGCACCATCAACTGGGTGGCCAGCGGCGAGCTGGAGACCAGGCCCAGGGTGATGACGATGATCTCGGCCGAGAGAATGAAGTCGGTGCGGATGGCGCCCTTGATCTTGTCGCGCTCGAAGGCGACCAGGTCCACGGCCGGGTCGCAGAGGGCCTGGACCTGCTGGGCATGCTCGGCCGCGTCCTCGTCCCCATGCAGGAACTTGTGCGCCAGCTTCTCGACGCCCTCGAAGCACAGGTAGGCGCCGCCAAGCATCAGCAGGGGCGTGACAGCCCAGGGCGCGAAGGCGCTGATGGCCAGCGCTGCGGGCACGAGGATGGCCTTGTTGCGCAGCGAACCCTTGGCCACCGCCCACACCACCGGCAGCTCGCGCTCGGCGCGGATGCCGCTGACCTGCTGGGCATTGAGCGCGAGGTCGTCTCCCAGCACCCCCGTGGTCTTTTGGGCGGCTGCCTTGGAGAGGAGGGCGACGTCGTCCAGCAGGGTGGCGATGTCGTCAAGCAGGGCGAGAAGGGTCGAGGCCATGATGGGCGCGGAGTTGAAACCCCGCTTTGTACCCGATCTGGCATCAGGATCCCGTCAGGGCCGCATGCACATGCATTCCGGCAGGGGGAATGACTTGCGGCACACTGCGCCCCATGAACACCCTCGCCACCTTCTTCCGCAGCACGGCGCTGGCCCTGGGCCTGGCAGCCGCCATGGTCCCGGCCCTGGCCGAGGACGCGCCCAAGCCGCAGGTCTACAACGAGCAGGCCGACGCCCGTGCCGATCTCAACCAGGCCCTGGCCCAGGCCAATGCCCAGCAGCGCAATGTGCTGGTGGTCTTCGGTGCCAACTGGTGCGGAGACTGCATGGCCCTGGACCGCAAGTTCTCCGGCGGCACCCTGGCCGGACCGGTGGCCAAGCGCTTTGTGGTGCTCAAGGTCAACGTCGGCCGCTTCGACAAGAACACCGACCTCGCCGCGCAGATGGGCGTGCCGCTGAAGAAGGGCATCCCCGCGGTGGCCGTGCTGGGCCGCGATGGCCAGGTGCTCAGCGCCACCAGCGGCGGTGAGCTGGCCGATGCCCGCAACATGGGCGACGAGGCCGTGCTCAAGGTGCTGGACGGGCTCAGGCACTGAGCTTTCTCTGCCCTGGCTCCCCCCGACCCTTGGCGGGGACGCAACACCTGGCCCCATCAATGACAGAGGCCGTGCCTGGGGTGTCCCCTTTGTGTGGGGGTCAGGCCTTGCCAGGCACTTGCGTTTTGCGGGCCGCTGGCCTAAGTTGCAGCATGGCCAGACCACTGCGGATCGAGTTTGCGGGCGCCGTCTACCACCTCAGCTCCAAGGCCGAGGCGGGCGCGGTGGTGTTCCACGATGACGCGGACCGTCGAGCCCTGCTCGCGGTGATTGCGCAGGCCATGGAGCGCTTTGACGCCCAGGTCCTGGCCTACTGCCTGGAGCCCGACTCCTACGAGCTCCTGCTCTTCACCCGCCAGGCCAATCTCTCCCGCCTGATGCGGCATATCAACGGTGTCTACACGCAGGGCAGCAACCGGCGGCATGGGACCGTGGGCCATCTGTTCCAGGGCCGCTTCAAGGCCGTGCTGGTGGACCGCCAGAAGCTGCTGCTGGACGCCTGCCGCTATGTCGAGCTGGGTGGCGTGCGCCGCGGCCTGGCCGCTTCGCCGGCGCAATGGCCCTGGTCCAGCTACGCCGCCCATGCGGGCCTGGTCGAGGCTCCGGAGTGGCTGGATGTGCAAGGCCTGCATGCCTACGTGATGGGTCGGCCACTGCAGGGGGCTGCCGATCGTCGCAAGGCGGCCCAGCGTTACGAGAAGCTGGTGGCGGAGGCCAGCGGCCTGGACCTGTGGCAGCACCTGCGCCAGCAGATCTACCTGGGCGATGCCGGCTTTGTCGAGGGACTGAAGGGCCAGCTCAAGGGCGGTGCGGGCACGGCGCGCAAGGCCGGCCGTTCCGGCGCCTCGGGGGCATCGCTCAAGGCCAGGCCCTGGCGAGACTGGCTGCATGAAGCTGGCAGCCGCGAAGAGGCACTGTACCGGGCCCATACCGAGGGCGGCCTGTCCATGACTGGCCTGGCCAAGGAGCTGGGTCTGTCGGTGTCGCGGGTCAGCCGCCTGATCGCCGGGCATGAGCGCCAGCGGCACCAGCACTGAGATCCGGGCCGCGGGCGCTGCGCTGTCCCCGTCAGCTGTGGACAAGTCCGTGCACAAGCTGGCGGTAGCGTCGGCAAGTGTTTGAACGGCAAGGCCATTCCCTGGATTGATGAAAAAAAAGGCACCGCTTGGCGGTGCCTTTTGCCAGGAGAGCGACGCGCGCTCAGTGCATGGCGTGCGCAGCGCCGGTCGGGCAGGGGGCGCTGATAAAGGCCTGGGCCTCCGCTTCTTCCCAGGCTTCCTGGGTCAGTTCACGGGCGGCGGCCAGTTGGTTGCACAGTTCGAACACACCCAGGCCGTCGGCATCGCCTACGGCTTCGGGCTGGGGGGCTGCTGCAACCTCGGCCGGCAGGTCGGCCAGGGCGCCCAGCAGGTCAAAGAGCAGGTCCAGATTGGGTTCGCCAGGTTCCTGGCGGGCCAGGCCCAGGCTGCGGCAGAGGTACCAGCAGGCCTTCGCGGCGTCATCGCAGCGGGCGTGGTAGAGCGCCATGCGCTCCAGTGCCTCGGCCCTCGCCTGCTCGTCGGCCAGGGCCTGCGCCTGGGCGTCCAGCATGGGGTCCAGGCCAGCGAGCAACTGGCTGCGTTCCGCCTCGGCCAGGCTGTCGGGCTCGGCCTGCTGCGGATCGGTCATCAAAGGCTCATGATGCGTGTGTGCCATGGGGTACTGCTTTCTTCCACCTGCTGGCAATCCTAGGCAGGCTTGGCGCGTTTGGCGCCCCCAGAAGAGGGGGCCATGACGCCATCCTAGGCAGAGGGATGAAGTTTGTCACGCAAAGTGTTGCCGGATCAGCGCTTTTTGACGGGGCGCTGCCAGCCGCTGATGCCCACCTGTTTGCCGCGCGCCACGCTCAGCTCGCCTTCGGCCACGTCCTTGGTGATGGTGGATCCGCCGCCGATGGTGGCGCCGGCCCCGAGCTTGACCGGCGCCACGAGCACGCAGTTGGAGCCTACGTGAACATCGTTGCCGATCTCGGTGCGGTGCTTGTTGGCGCCGTCGTAGTTGGCGGTGATGGAGCCGGCGCCGTAGTTGACGCGCTCACCCACCGTCGCATCGCCCAGGTAGGCCAGATGGTTGGCCTTGGCGCCACGGGCCAGGGTGGAGTTCTTGACCTCGACGAAGTTGCCGATATGGACCTCGGCGCCCAACTGCGCGCCGGGGCGCAGGCGGGCGAAGGGGCCGATCAGCGCGCCTTCGCCCACGCTAGCGCCGGCGGCCTCGCCGTCGATATGGGTGAACTCATGGATGCGCGCGCCAGCCGCGATGCTGGCGTTGCGGATCACGCAGTTGGCACCGATGCGCACCCCGTCGCCCAGGCTGACCTGCCCCTCGAAGATGCAGTTGACATCGATCTCGACGTCCTGCCCGCACTGCAGCGTGCCGCGTACGTCGAAGCGGGCCGGATCGGCCAGGCGCACGCCGGCTTCCATCAGGCTTTCAGCCTGCTGGCGCTGGTAGCGACGCTCCAGGTCGGCCAACTGCAGCGGGCTGTTGACGCCCAGGACCTCGGTCTCGTTGGGCGCCTTGACGCCCAGCACCGGCACGCCCTCTGCGACGGCCATGGCAACGATGTCGGTCAGGTAGTACTCGCCCTGGGCGTTGTTGTTGGACAGGGCCATGACCCAGCGCTTCAGCAGGGCCGTGGGTGCCGCCATCATGCCGGTGTAGCCCTCGCGGATGAGGCGCTGCTCGGGGCTGGCGTCCTTGTGCTCGACGATGGCTTGCACGGCGCCGTCGGGATGGCCGCCTGTACGCATGATGCGGCCGTAGCCGGTGGGGTCGGCCAGATCGATGGTCAGCAGGACCAGGGCGCGGCCGTCACAGGCCTCGGCCAGGCGGCGGGCTGTCTCGGTGCGGATCAGGGGGACGTCACCATTGAGGATCAGGGTGGTGCCGCTTTCCGGCAGCACGGGCACCGTCTGCTGGATGGCATGGCCGGTGCCCAGCTGGGGCTCCTGGCGCACAAAGGCGGCGCCACTGGCCGCGACCGCCGATTCCACCTGGGCGGCCCCGTGGCCGGTGATGACGATGCGCCGGGCTGCCGCCAGGGGCTCGGTGCAGTCCAGCACGTGCTGGAGCAGGGAGCGGCCGGCCAGCTTGTGCAGGACCTTGGGCAGGGCCGACTTCATGCGGGTGCCCTTGCCGGCAGCCATGATGACGATGTTCAGTGCCATGTCGGATTCGCGACGCGTCTTGGAAAGAAGCCGCGATTATGGCCGCCGGCGCCCCCGGTCCCGGCCCGGGTTCAGGGGGCCTCGCGGCTGACCTGCACGCTGGTGCGGTGCGGCTTGGGCTCCGTCCGGGGGAAGTCGCTCATCGCTGCGTCGAACAAGGCCCCGGGCAGGCGCGAGTCGCCCTGGGTCATGCCCTCGTTGCTTGCGCGTGCCTCATAGAGCGGCTCGCCGCTGGCACGGTCGCGCAGCAGCAGGGCCACGCCGCGCTCGTAGCGGGGCTCCATCCACATGGGGCCCAGGCCGCCACGCCAGTAATGGCCGTAGCGCCAGCCGCCGTAGCTGCCATGCCAGCGCCACCACAGGGGATCGTCCCAGGGCGCGCGGTCGTTGGCGTTGACGCTCATGCCGATGGAGACCAGCACATCGGCGCTCTTGGCGTCGGCGGCCGGCTTGAAGCCCGCCTTGGCCAGGGCGGCCGCTGCGGCGCTCTCCAGCGCGGCCTGGCGCTCGCCTTCTTGCTGCTGCGAGGGCAGGCGGTCGAAGGCATAACTCGCCGGCTTGCGGCCCTCGGGCCAGCTGCCGAAGCTGCTGACGTCCGCGTTGACGACGTACGTGGTGCTGCACGCGCTGAGGCTCAGCAGGGCGCTGGCGGCAAATCCCAACATCCAGTGGCGACGGTCCATGGGGGCTCCTCTCTCGGCTCAGGCCGAATGGCCTCATTCTAGGGAGCAGGGCAAGTCCTGGTCCGCCCCCAGTGCAAAGCTTGGTGAAGGCCGCGGGCGAGCTCCGGACCGCGCCGGCGTCGCAGGCCCGCCACCCCGAGACCGCGCTGAGGAAAACCATGTTGACGATCAGCGTTTCCACTGAAACACTCGCTCGGCTTTTTCTGTTTTGAGTTGAGGAGAGTTCTGATGTTGGTCCGCAAGCCCCTGCTGCGTACGCTGCCCCTGCTGGGCCTGGCCCTGTGCCTGAGCCTGCCCACCCTGGCGGCCGAATCGACGCCCGGCCCGGATGCCGCGCGTGTTCAGGCCGTCCGCGAGAAGCTGCGCACGGACCGCAAGGCCGTGGTGCTGCACAACCTGAAGCTGGATGCTGCCCAGACCGCCAAGTTCAACGCCGTTTACGAGGCCTACTCCAAGGAAGCCGGCGAGCTGGCCCGCCAGCGCACCCGCATGGTCGTGGAATCCGTGAACCAGGGCGACAGGCTCACCGGCGCCCAGGCCAAGCAGGCGTCCAAGGACTCCCTGGCCCTGGCTGAGGCCGAGCTGAAGCTGCTGCGCAAGTACCACCCCAAGATGGTCAAGGCCATTGGCCAGGAAGAGGCCAACCGCTTCCTGGAAGTCGAGACCAAGATCCTGGCGCTGAACCACTACGACATCGCCTGGACCTCGCCCCTGAGCGAGTGAGCCCCGGCTGCCCGCAAGCGGGTGGGCATGCAAGACAAACGGGCCCCGCGGGGCCCGTTTTTCATGCAGGACGATGCACGGGCCGTCGCGCCCGGCGGACTAGGGCTTCGCTGCCTTGACGTCGGCCTGCCACAGCACGAGTCCGGGGCCTCCTCCGAACATGCCATTGCAGTCCGGGGCCTCATGTGCGAGGCGCAGCGCGAAGCCGGTGGCGGTCCAGACCCAGCGTCTGCCGCCGCCGCAGTCGCCCAGGCCGCGTCCCTTGTGCCAGGTGCTGAGCTCGCCGGCTTGCAGGTCGGCATTCATCAGGTCCAGCGCCGGCCCCCGGACATCCGGTAGGACCTCGGGCGCGATCTCCAGCGCGCCCTGGCGCTGCTTCAATCGCCAGAGCCGGTGGCCGGTCTGGTAGGGCGCGCGCTCGCATTCCATCAGCACCAGGTACTCCTGCGCACGGACCTGGTAGAGGCTGGTGGCGGGCAGGCGGTCCGCCTCGCCGGCTTCATCCTGCAGCAGGTAGCAATCCTGGATGACCGCCGGATGGCGCACCAGTTGCCTGACCAGGGGAAGCGCGGCGTCGGCGTCCACGATGCGGGGCGGCGTGGTGGGCACCAGCACGGGGGCGAGGACGGCGGAAGGCACCTGCGACGCGGCGCCCTGGCCCTTGGCCACCCACGCGGTCATGGTGCCCACGCGGCCCTGCACATCGTCCATCTTCAGCAGGGCGGCCTTGAGGCCCTGCAGGGACACCGTCGCCATGCTGACCGGGCCAGAGAGCTCCAGAGACTCGCCTTCGATCAGCGCCGCCAGCAGGGGGCGGACGATCGCGGGCGGCAGGTCGGCGTCCAGGGGCAGCTGCCTGAACTCGCGCCCGTCGATGCTGGCCTTGAGGCGGCTGCCGTCCGGCAGGTCCTGGCCATCCGGGCCGCTGAGATGCAGTTGGACATGCACGGCGCCCTGCGGTCCGGCATCGCGGGACAGCCACAGGCCCGCCTGCGCACCGCCCGCGTCCTGCACGTGGTAGCCCTGGGCGGCGCAGGCGCGGACGTTGTCGCAGGCGACCGTCCAGTCACCATAGCGCTGCTGGAGGGGCACTTGCGGCCGGGCAGCGCTCGCACTGCCATGGACGGCCAAAGCCAGCAGCGCTGTCAGCCAGCGGCTCATCGCAGGATGCTGATGGTGGCCGGCTTGGGTTCGGCGCAGCTCTCATCCTCGTCGAAGGCGATGTCGCCGTTGGCGTCGGGCACGCCGGTGGCCTTGATGGTCTGGAAGGGGTAAAGGTTCCGGTCCATCATGTGCGAGGTCACGATATTGCCCATGGCGGTGAACATATTGTCGACCCGTCCCGGGAACTTCCGGTCCCAGTCTTGCAGCATGGCCTTCACCGAGGCACGCTGCAGGTTCTCCTGGCTGCCGCAGAGGTTGCACGGAATGATGGGGAACTGGCGATGCTCGGCCCAGGTGACGAGATCGCTCTCGCGCACGTAGGCGAGGGGGCGGATCACCACGTTCTGGCCGTCGTCGCTGACCAGCTTGGGCGGCATGCCCTTCATGCGGCTGCCGAAGAACATGTTGAGCATCAGCGTGGTGACGATGTCGTCGCGGTGATGGCCCAGGGCGATCTTGGTGGCGCCCAGTTCCTTGGCCACGCGGTAGAGGATGCCGCGGCGCAGGCGCGAGCACAGCGAGCAGGTCGTCTTGCCCTCGGGCACCAGCTTCTTGACGATGGAGTAGGTGTCCTGCGTCTCGATGTGGAAGTCCACGCCGATGCCGCGGAGGTAGGTGGGCAGCACCTCGGCCGGGAAGCCGGGTTGCTTTTGGTCCAGATTGACGGCCACGATGTCGAACTGGATGGGCGCGCGCTGCTTCAGGTTGATCAGGATGTCCAGCAGGGCATAGCTGTCCTTGCCGCCGGAGAGGCAGACCATGACCTTGTCGCCGTCCTCGATCATGTTGAAGTCGCCGATGGCCTGGCCGACCAGCCGGTGCAGGCGCTTGGAGAGCTTGTTCATCTCGTGGGCGTGCTTCTTATCGGCAGCCAGGTCTGGGGCCAAGGGGGCGGCCTCTGCGCCGGCTGCGCTCTCGAGTTCCATCGTTTCGTTCGTCATTTCCACCTCGTCAACTCCGGGCCGTGGGTTCACCACTGCCCGCATTCGGCGCTGATCGCCACCTGGCAATCCTCAAAAATCTCAAGCTTGGTCACCTTGATGCGAACACCCACCACGCCGGCCAGCTTCATTAGCCGCGTGCAGAGCTTGCCCAGCAGGGCCTCCAGCAGGTCCGTGTGCTCGGCCGTGCATTCGTCGATGATGATCTGGCGCACGCGGCGGTAGTCCAGCACGTGGCCGATATCGGCATCCCGGGAGACGATCGTCTGTGCCCCCAGGTTCACCTCTGCATCGACCTGTATGGGCTGCGGCCCTTCGCGCTCGAAGTCCAGCACGCCCAGGTTGGCACCGAAGCGCAGGCCCTGCAGATGGATGATCTGGCGGTTGTTGCGGCGCAGGGCCAGGGTGGGCTGACCCTCCTTCAGCGGGCGCAGGAAGGCCTCGGCGGCCTTGGCGGCCACGACACCGTCGCCCAGGGCAGTCTGCACGCAGGGATGCTGGCGTCCGCTGGCGTCACCGGCCACGAAGAGGCCCAAGGGGGCGAAGCGGGGCTCATCGCGGAAAGGGTGCGAAGGCGCGGTGATGCCGGCACGTTGCAGGGCGTCGCCCACGAGCAGCCAGGCCGAGGGCTCGGCCTCGTAGCCCAGCAGGGCGGCCACGTGGTCGAAACGTTCCTCGCCGTGCTCGCGTGAGCGCACGGTGACGCCTTCGGCGTCTGCCAGCAGCGCGCTGGGCATGGGGCAGCGCGGGCGCTGCACGATGGAGGGCTGGGCCTGGATGCGGTCCACCAGCATCTGCTGGGCCCGCCAGTCCGAACGCGACCACAGCGTCACCTGGTGGCCGCGGGCCTGCAGGAACAGTGCGTTCTCGGCCGCGTTGTCGCCGCCGCCCAGCAGCAGGATGCGGCCGGGGGGCAAGGTCTCGCGCCGGGCGGTGAGGTCCATGGCGTCGAGCACGCGCAAGTGAGGGCGGCCGGGCGGGAAGAAGGGCTCGGGGCGCAGCGGCCGCAGGCCGGTCGCCAGGATCAGGGCGCGGGCGGCCAGGCAGCTGCCGTCGCCGAGCTGCAGGCGCCAGCCTTCGCCCGCTTGCCAGTCGGCATGCTGCAGGTTGCGCTCCAGCAGGATCTGGACGCCCGCTTGCGCTTGCAGCTGCCGTGCGTACTGCTGCCCGAGGGCGGCGAGGTCCTGGCCCGCATGGCCCAGCACCCAGTCCTGCGGGAACTGCAGGGCCTGCAGAGAGGCGCAGAGACGGGCCTCGCGCTCGACCACGGCCACGCGCAGGCCCAGTTGCGCCAGCCAGGACGCGGCCGAGCAGCCGGCCGGGCCGCCGCCCAGGATGGCGATGTCGGCTGCCAGATGGCGATCTGTGGAGGGGGTGACGTCTGCACTCACGTTGGGGCTCATGGAGGGCGGCCGGGGCGGCCCGGGCGCGGGCCGGGGCTTAGGCCGAACCCGCGATTATCGCCGCCCCGCCCATTTTTTGAGCAGTGGCCTTTGTTGACGGGGGTCTAGAACCTCACGCAAGCGCCGCCTGGCGACGCCAGCGGCGGCCCAGGCGCCAAGCCAGCAGGGCCGCCAGCAACAGGCCGTAGACCGCTGGTTCGGCGAAGTTGTGCTTGCCCGCTCGCATCCAGACGAAGTGCAGCAGGGCCAGCAGAGCCAGGCCGTAGACCAGCCGGTGCAGGCGTTGCCAGCGGGCGGCGCCCAGGGCCTTGATGGCGCGGTTGAAACTGGTGGCGGCCAGGGGCAGCAGGCCCAGCCAGCACAGGAAGCCCACCAGGATGAAGGGCCTCTTGGCGATGTCTCGGGCGATCTCGCCCAGGTCCAGCCCCATGTCCAGCCAGCCGTAGGCCAGCAGGTGCAGGCTGGCATAGAAGGCGGTGAAGAGGCCCAGCATGCGCCGGAAGCGGGCCAGGGCCGGCAGGCCCAGGGCCTCGCGCAGGGGTGTCACGGCCAGCGTGAGCCATAGCAGGCGCAGACTCCAGTCGCCCAGGCCGCGAATCATGGCCTCGGCCGGGTTGGCGCCCAGCCGGTCCTGGATGGCGGCCAGCAGCAACCAGGCCAGCGGCCCCAGGCCGGCCAGGAAGAGCAGGGGCTTGGCGGCGGGGTGCAGCAGGGGGTGTTGTCGTCCCACGGTCATCGCTCAGAAGAACTTGCGCAGATCCATGCCGCTGTACAGCGTGGCCACCTGCTCGCCGTAGCCATTGAACATGAGGGTGGGCCGCTTCTTGCTGAACCAGCCGTCCTCGCCGATGCGCCGCTCGCTGGCCTGGCTCCAGCGGGGATGATCGACTTGCGGATTGACGTTGGAGAAGAAGCCGTATTCCTGCTGCGCGGCGCGCGTCCATGAGCTGACGGGCTGCTTCTCGACGAAGCGGATGCGCACCAGGGACTTGGCGGACTTGAAGCCGTACTTCCAGGGCACGACCAGGCGCACGGGGGCGCCGTTCTGCTTCGGGAGCACCTCGCCATACATGCCGAAGCTCAGCAGCGTCAGCGGGTGCATGGCCTCGTCCAGGCGCAGGCCCTCGACATAGGGCCAGTCCAGCACGCCGGAGCGCAGGCCCGGCATCTGGGCCTTGTCGGCCAGGCTC
Source organism: Mitsuaria sp. WAJ17 (assembly GCF_014174515.1). Lineage (GTDB taxonomy): Bacteria > Pseudomonadota > Gammaproteobacteria > Burkholderiales > Burkholderiaceae_C > Roseateles_B. Next base: position 139,601 of record NZ_JACJUG010000007.1, on the reverse strand, counting down.
ACGAACTCGACGTAGCGGGCCTTGGACGTGGGCTCGACCTTGCGGATCAACTCGGCCAGGGAATAGCCGATCCAGGGGATCACCATGCTCCAGCCCTCGACGCAGCGCAGGCGGTACAGCCGTTCTTCCAGGGGGGCCAGCTTGAGCAGCGAGTCGATGTCATGGACGCCCGGCCGCGCCACTTCGCCCTCGATGCTGACAGTCCAGGGGCGGGTCTGCAGGGTGCGGGCCAGCTGTGCGGGCTCGGCCTTGTCGGTGCCGAACTCGTAGAAGTTGTTGTAGCGGGTGGCGTCCTCGTAGCGGGTGGGCTTGTCCATCACCTGAGCGCCGGGCAGCCGGCTCTTCGCGGCGGCCAGCCGGGACTTGTCGGCGGACTGTGCCAGAGCTTCGCGCGAGGCCCAACTGGCCAGGGCCGCACCGGCCACGCCGGAGGCCATCAGGCGCAGCCACTCGCGCCGACCTTCGTAAAGGGCTTGGGGCGTGACTTCGGAAGCCAGGGAGCGGCCGTGGCCGCGGTCGGGGTGGAAATGCATGGCAGCGCGTCCTTCTGAATCGGAGACGAGCATTCGTCGTCCCAGGGACGAAAAGCTTACGCCGGCTCCAATGCCCGCGTGCGGGCTCGGCTTTGCGCTGCGCCCTCAGTGCCGGCCGGCGCTCTCCTGCCAGTGCTGCGGGCAGGCGACGCCGCGCAGCAGGCGCTGGTATTCGCCGCTGGCCTGCAGTTGCTTGAGGCCGCGGTTGAAGTCCTCGAGCAGCTGCGGGCTGCCGGGCTTGTCCTTGGGGAAAATGACGTGGGTCGTGAAACTGTCTGTGAGCAGTCGCGGGTGGTAGTCGATCTGCCGGGCGTCCTCCGTGCTGAACTGGCTCAGCAGCAGGTAGCAGGCTGTACCGCGCTCCATGGGCATGGCATCCAGACGGCCCAGCAGCAACTTGCGCAGGCCCGCGAGGTCGTCGGGCGTACCGTCGGTCCTGAGCTCGCCCTTGCGGGCCATGCGCCAGAACTCCGGGGTGTAGGTGTAGCCCTTGATCACGCCCAGCATGTAGGGCTTCAGGTCTGCCAGCGAGCGCCAGGTGAGGGGCCTGTCGCGGCGATGGACGATGACCCACTGCTCGCTCATCACATTGCTGCTGAGCAGGAAGTCGCGGCGCCGTTCCTCGTTGGCGCCCCAGTAGGCCGAGGCGTCCCAGAGCCCGACGCGGGTCTCGTTTTGGGCGCGCTGCCAGGGCATGAACTGGTAGCGCACCTCGTGCCCGGCCAGTGCGAAGGCGCGACGCACGATCTGCAGCGCCGTGCCCGAGTCATTTGCCTCCGCCGTGGCATAGGGCGGCAGCTCACCGGTGGCGATGCGCACGACGGCCGCTGGCGCCGCGGAGGCCGCCAGGGCCAAGGCCAGGCCCGCGAGGCTGGACAGCTGCCTGCCGTGTGGGCTCACAGGGTGCCGTAGGAGTGGAGGCCGCTCAGGAACATATTGACCCCCAGGAAAGCGAAGGTCGTGACCAGCAGCCCGCCCAGGGCCCACCAGGCCGACACCGCGCCGCGCAGGCCCTTCATCAGGCGCATGTGCAGCCAGGCGGCGTAGTTGAGCCACACGATCAGGGCCCAGGTCTCCTTGGGGTCCCAGCTCCAGTAGCCGCCCCAGGCCTCGGCCGCCCAGAAGGCGCCCAGGATGGTGGCGATGGTGAAGAAGGCGAAGCCCAGGGCGATGGCCTTGTACATCAGGTCATCCAGGGTCTGCAGCGGCGGCAGGCGGGCTGTGAGCGGCTCACGCAGCAGCACGCAGACCACGAAGAAGGCCAGCACGCCACCCATCTTGCGAATCCAGCCGTCCAGGCCCGCCAGGGTCTCGGGCTGCAGCTCCATGCCGACGCGGGCCATCACCAGCAGGCCCACCAGCGCGGCCGGCATGGCGATCAGGCCGATCTGCAGGGCCCGTGGCGTGGCCGTCTTGAGCAGATAGGCCAAGGCCACCATGGCCGCCAGCGCGAAGGTGCCGTAGCCGACGAAATTGGCGGGCACGTGGATTTTCATCCACCAGCTCTGCAGGGCCGGCACCAGGGGCTGGATCTCGTGCGCCTCGCGGGCCACCGTGTACCAGAGCAGGAAACTGACCGCCAGGCTCACCACCAGCATTACATAGGCGCCCAGGGCGCGGGTGCGGTAACGGTCCTCGTAGTAGAGGTAGAACACGGCCGTCATCCAGGAGAAGAGGACGAAGACCTCATAGAGGTTGCTGACCGGAATGTGGCCGATGTCGGGCCCGATCTGGTGGCTTTCGAACCAACGCACCATGGTGCCCAGCAGGGCCATGAAGACGCCGCCCCAGGCCAGCTTGGAGCCGATCAGCTCGGCCGTGCCGCTGCCGCGGCGGAAGAAGCCCAGCCAGTAGAACAGGGTGCTGAGGAAGAAGAGCAGGCTCATCCACAGGATGGCGCTCTGGCTGGCCAGCATGTACTTGAGCAGGAAGACCTGGTCCACGACGCCGAGGTCCGCGCCGAAATCGTCGAGCTTGCGCAGGTAGAGGTTGATGGCCAGCAGGCTGAAGCCGCCCACCAGCACGCTCAGCAGACGCAGAGGGCGCCAGAACCAGCCCAGCAGTACCAGGGAAGGCACGGCGAAGGCCAGGATGCCCTTCTCGTAGCCGTCCATCGATGCGCCATAGCGGCTGAAGGCAAAGCCACCGCCCAGGAGGATCAAGGCGGCGAAGGCCCAGTCCAGGGGCGAGCGCTGCGCCAGCCAGCTGCGGCGGCCGACGATGAGGGTGGCGGTGGTCGTGTTCATGCGGTGTCCTTCAGCAGCTCGGACTTGAGGCGGTCGAATTCGGTGGCGGTGTCGGGCGACTCGCGGGTGGACGAGAGCGCCATGCGAACCCGCGTCTCCTCGCCCTGGCCGGGAGCGGCCTCGAGCCAGATCCACAGCCGGCGCTCCTTGACGTAGAGCATGGCAAAGACGCCGATGATCAGCAGGATCGCACCCAGGTAGACCAGGGTCTTGCCCGGCGCGCGGGCGACCTGGAAACCGCTGGCCTGGACCAGTTCGAAGTCCTCCAGCTGCAGCAGCACCGGGGCCGGGTAGAAGACGGCATCCGACAGCGACAGCACGGCCTGGGTCATGAAGGCCTGGGTGGCGGCGTCATTCACGGGCGGAGGCAGTTTGGCCTGCTCGCGGCTGAGCTTGTGCAGCTCAAAGAGGCTGCCGTTCAGGATGCGCAACAGCACCTCCGAGACTCGGGAGCGCTCGGCCTCGGGCACTTCGCGGTCCACGAACTGCGAGAGAGCCATCAGGCCGCCCCAGCCGCTGGCGGGCTTCTTGTCCTCGGGGCGCACGGTGTCAGCGCCGGCGAACAGACCCAGGGCGCGGAGCGCGGTGGCGGTCAGCTGGGGCAGCATTTGGGGCTTGTCCGTGGGCGTGGCCGCCTCGGCGTAGAGCTTGGCAGCGCGTTCGCGCAGCTCGGGCTTCTGCAGGGCCTGGCGCAGGCGCAGCCAGCCGTCCAGCGAGCCGTTCTCGTCGGCCGGGGCGCGCAGGTAGCGGAAGCCCTCGTTGAGCGACTCGCGCATGCCCAACAGGAAGACGCGCTGGCCGTCCAGCAGCACCGGGGCCATGTAGTTGTTGAACTCGCGGCGCTGGCCGCTGGCGTCCACCAGCTTGTAGTTGAAGGAGGGGCCGATGTTCTGCAACGACTTCTCGGTCCTGGTCTTGGCGCCGCTGCCCAGGTGGCCCTGCAGCGAGTCGACCAAATCGACCTTGCGCACGTCGGCGCCGCCCTCGGCATTCGGGGCGCCGGCATTGCCGCCCATGTTCTCGACGTTGATCACCCGCAGGCCGCTGAACTCGATCCCCAGGCGCTGCTCGCCCTGCTGAAGCTCGGTGCTGCTGCCCACGCGGCCCTGCAGCGTGAAAGGCTCGGCGCCGTTGAGCGGGATGGCGCGCAGCTTTAGCAGAGAGCCGCCGTCGCTGAAGTCGCTTTGGTAGATGGCGACGCCCTCGTGGATCAGGGGCTCGTTGACCTTGATGGTGGCGGCGGTGGTCTTGCCGTCGCGGTCGTGGATCAGCACGTCGCTCGCGAAGAGCTTGGGCATGCCGGTGCTGTAGTACTCGACCTTGAACTTTTTGAGCTCGACGTCGAAGGGCAGGGGCTGCAGCAGCACGCCGTCGGTCATGCTCAGCACGGCCGTGCCGTTTCGCGAGCCTTCGGTGACGGTCAGCGTGCCTCGGAAGCTGGGGTTGCGGTCCGACAGGCGGTGCTGGGCCGGCACCTCGCTGATGAAGCCGCCGCCTTGGTAGACGCTCTTGCCCTGGGCCCACATGAGGGCCTTGACCAGCAGGTCTCCGTCGAAGAGGCCGCCCAGGCAGATCAGCACGATGGCCGAGTGCGCGGCCAGGTAGCCGATCTTGTTGGCCGCGCCCTTGCGGGCCGCGACCATGATGCCGTTGGTGCGCACCTGGGCCCGGGCCTTCCAGCCACCACCGTCCAGCCATTGCGAGACCTGCTGCAGCGAGGCCTCCAGCGACAGCGGCAACTGGCCCAGGGCCTTGTGCTTGTGCGCCTGCAGGGACTGCTCGCGGACCTGCTCCTTGTAGCTCTTGAGGTCCGCCAGGATCTTGGGCGTGTTGCGGGCGATGCACAGGGTGGTCGAGACCACCAGGAAGCCCAGGATCAGCAGGAACCACCAGGCGCTGTAGACCGTGTAGAGGTCCACCTTGCCGAACACCTCGGACCAGAAGGGGCCGAACTGGTTGACGTAGTTGTTCAGCGGCTCGCGCTGGCGCACCACGGTGCCGATCACCGAGGCGATGCAAATCACCGTCAACAGGGCGATGGCGAAGCGCATCGAGGACAGCAGCTCGATGAATTCACGGCCGGCGCCGGGGCCTTGTGGACGCGCGGGTGGCGGTGCCTCGGGGGTGGTCGGGCTGAAGGAGTCGCTGTTGGAGTCGCTCATGAGCCGGATTGTCGTCGCAGCGCTTGGCAAAGACGTGGGGCCAGAAAAAAGGCCGGCGCCAAAGCGCCGGCCTCTTGCCATGGATCAATTCGGACGCTAGCGCCCGGGCCGGCTGCGATCAGCGCAGGCCGGCGATGTAGTCGGCCACGGCCTTGATCTCGCGGTCGTTCATCTTGGCGGCGATGGCCACCATTTGCGGGCTGTTGCCGCGCGTACCGGCACGGAAGCCGTTCAGCTGCAGTTCGGTGTAATCGCTGTGCTGGCCGGACAGGCGCGGGTACTGGGCGGGGATGCCGGCACCGTTGGGGCTGTGGCAGCCGGCGCAGGCGGGGATCTGGCGCTCGGCGATGCCGCCGCGGTAGATCTTCTCGCCCAGGGTCACCAGGGTCTTGTCCTTGGAGAAGCCGGGCTTGGCCTGCTTGGAGGCGTAGAAGGCGGCCACGTTCTTCATGTCTTCTTCAGACAGCGTGGAGGCCATGCCCTTCATCACCGGGTTGTCGCGCTTGCCGGACTTGAATTCGGTCAGCTGCTTGACCAGGTAGTCACCGTGCTGGCCCTGCAGGATGGGGTTGGCGGGGCTGCCGCGCGAACCATCGGCGGTGTGGCAGGCCGAGCAGACCTGGGCTGTGGCCTGGCCCTTGTTGAGATCGGGCTTGGCCGGCGCCGGAGCTTCCGATGCACTGGCGGCAGCGGTGAAGACGAGGCCCATCAACAGGAAAGCAGCATTCTTCATGAGTAAGGGGGTCTGTAAGCGCAACCGGCGGATTTTACAATGGCAATCTCAGCCCACTGGATCAACATGAGCAGCAATAACCCCAGCCAAGCGCCGCAAGCGGCCGAGACCGCCCCTTCGGACAAGACTGTGTTGGCTTGGACCCACACTGCCCGCTTCCTCACGACGGCGAGCCAGCTTCATCACCTGCCGGCCAGCGAGTTGCCCGAGATTGCCTTCGTCGGCCGCTCCAATGCCGGCAAGAGCACGGCCATCAACACACTGGCGCAGCAGAAGCGCCTGGCCTTCGCGTCCAAGACGCCGGGCCGCACCCAGCACATCAACCTCTTCCACCTGGGACCCAAGGACGCACCTGACGCGCTCTTCGCCGATCTCCCCGGCTATGGCTATGCCGCCGTGGCGCGCGACGCCAAGCTGCGTTGGCAGAAGGTCATGGCCGACTATCTCGAGGTGCGTCGCTCGCTGTCGGGCGTGGTGCTGATGGTGGACTCGCGCCTGGGCCTCACCGACCTCGACCGCCAGCTGCTGGACTTCGTCGCCACGCGCGTGGCCAATGGCGAGGTCAAGCTGCTGGTGCTGCTGACCAAGTCAGACAAGCTCAACCGCAAGGAGGCGCAGGCCGCGCTGGCGGCCACCCAGGAGGTGTTGGGCGCCATGGCCACCGAGGAGTCAGACGTCTCCATCTCCCTGTTCTCGGCACTGAAGAAGCAGGGCGTGGCTGACGTGGCCCACATCCTCTACGACTGGGTGCGCCAGGCCCCGGTGGTGCCGGCCATGCCTGATCTGGACGACCTGCCCGAGGACCCGTCCGCTGCTCTGGGCGAACCGGGCGATGACGAATCTCGCTGAGCTGGGCCTGCGCGCAGGCGGGGTCCGGTTCGCGTCTGGATCGCGTGGTCAACGCCTCCCTGGGCCCAGGTTCGGGGTCGGCGTCAGCCCGCCCTCGGCGCGCATGGCCTGCAGCGTGGCAGCCAAGCGGGGCGCAAGCGCTGCATGGCGGGCATGGAGGTAGGGATACAGCGGCATCGGCGCACCCAGCTCGAAGAGCCTGTGCAGCGGCGGTGATCCGGTCTCGCCCAGATGGGCCAGGCTCAGGCTGACGGTGCTGTCCATGTCGCAGACGAAGCGGGCCCGGCCGCGGGCCAGCATGCGCACGGCGTTGTAGGCCGCCGAGATCTCGACCAGGCGTTGCGGCGGCAGCAGCTCTCGCAGGCGCTGTTCGCAGACCACCACGCCGCGCCGGTAGATCACCACGCCTTCGGAGCGCCGCAGCTCGTCCAGCGTCTGTGGGGGGCTCGATGTGCTTGCGCCGTAGATGCCGAAGGAGGCGTGCATCAGTGGAGCGTCCACCCGCAGCAGCTCGGGGTGCATCTCGCCATAGTCCGCGGTGCGCACCATCTCGCCATCCACCTCGCCGCGCTGCAGGGCCAGCTCGGCGCGCCGGGCAGGCATCTCCTGCACTGCCAGGCGCCAGCCCAGGCGGCGCAGGGCCTCGCTGAAGACGCGGCGTAGCCAGCGGCCGTCACTGCTCTGCCCGTCGGTGCCGGTGGCCAGGGTCAGCGTGGCTTCCTGGGCTGCCACGCGCTCGGCCGGTGTGGAGGTGGGCACGGAGGCCGGCATGGAGGGTGGGGCGGAAGGCGCGCCCTGCCCGACCCGCGCGGTGCTGCTTGCGGGGGCGCCCGATGCCGATGCTCGTTGGGGCGTCCATGCCAGGGCCAGTGTCAGCAGTGCCGGTAGCAGCATTCGACTCAGAAGGTGGACGCGGGGCCGCATGCCCCGATTCTGCATCGCCCGTCGGCTTAGGGGCGGCCGATGAAGAGATAGACCGCGGTGTCCGTGGTCCGGCCCTTGCCCAGGCCCAGGTAGAGCGGGCCCAGGCCGGTGTCCGCGCCGATGAAGAGACTGCCGGCCAGCTTGAGGCCGCGCAGGCTCACACTCTGGCGCGTGTCCCAGGCATTGCCGGCCTCCAGCGAACCACCGATGAAGAAGCCCCGGGTCAGCACCGGCGTCTGCGCCAGGCGCTGGTAGTAGCTCATGCGGCCGAAGAGCAGGGTGTTGCCGGTCAGCTGCCCGGGTTGGTAGCCCGACAGCTGCTGGAACCCGCCCAGGCTGTAGGGGCCCTGGGCCGAATCCTCGGGCTGATGGGCATTGAGGCCGCGCAGGTGCAGGTTCAGGGTATGGCGGCCCCAGCTGCCCACCAGGGTGCCCTGAAGCTCGGTGCGGCTGAAGGCGTCGCTTCGGCCACCCGGCTGGGTCTGCCTGCCGGCCGTGTGCTCGAAGGTCGTGCGGTAGCCGCGCTGCGGGAAATTGGCGAAGTCCAGCTGGTCCACCCCCAGCTTGAGTCGCAGGCCGGTCTCTGTCCAAGTCTTGTTGAGGCGCTGCTGGTCGCTGGCGCCCAGCTGGCTGGGGTCCACCGTGATGAGGTCCGGGTGCACGCGCCAGTGCTCGCGCACCAGGCCCAGCCGCACCTCGCCCAGACGGCCCCAGGGCTGGCCGAAGTCCAGGCCGTAGCGCAGGCTCTTGCGACCCAGCCGCGCCAGGCCCTGGCCGGTCTCCGCGTTGTAGAGGGTCAGGTTGTGCCTCTCGACCTCTCCCCAGCTGGAGACGAACCAGTCATTGCTGGTGCCGAGCTTCTGGATCAACGGGTGATACAGCTCGGTGAAGAGGCGTGGGCTCTGGCCAATGGTCAGCTGGTTGCGCCACTCGGTGCCGTGCGGAGTCAGCCAGTGCCTGTTGTGGCTGATGCGCAGGTTGAAGGCGCTCTCGCCGTTGAAGTCGGTGCTGAGGTCGATGCCGGCGCGGAAGTAGTTGGGGCCCCAGGGCTTGTCTTCCATCATGAAGACCAGCTGGTTGCCTTCGCTGTGTTCCTCGACGTGGTAGTCAACGCGCACGAAGTCGCCGGAGGAGGCCAGGAAGCGGGCGTCGCGCTCGGCACGCTCCGCGTCGAAGATTTGGCCGGGTCGGGCCTCCAACTGGTCCTTGAAGCGTTCCGGATTGGCCACATCGCTGCCCACGAAGCTGATGCCCGCCAGCACCGGGGCCGCAGGCTGGGTCTGCGTGCGGGCTAGCAGCCAGTCGGCGTAGACCTCGGGGCTCACCGCGAAGGCACGCAGCTGCGGCAGGGCCTGCTCGGCGGCGGCCTCGCCCAGGGCGATGAAGTCCTTGCTGCGCTCGAAGCTGCCCGAACCCATGCCCTTGAGCTGCGGCGTGATCAGCAGGTCCTCCTGCCAGAGGCTGGCAATGGAGCGCTGCACGTTCTGTTCGGTGAGGATGTTGATCATCTGGGCCGTGACGCCCACCAGCGAATTCAGCGAGTCGCGACCGGATAGCGGCGTGCCCACGTTGATGGCGATGACGCGCTCCGCGCCCATGCGCCTGGCCACGTCCACCGGCAGGTTGTTGACCAGGCCGCCGTCGCCGAGGATGCGGCCGTCGTCGCTCTCCACCGGGGCGAAGACACCGGGCACGCTCATGCTGGAGCGCAAGGCCTGGGCCAGGTCGCCGGACTCGGCCACCACCTGGGCGCCGCTTTCCATGTCGGTCGCGACAGCGCGGAAGGGCGTGGGCAGCTGATCGAAATGGTCCACGCCGCGCACGGGCAGGGTCAGGCGGCGCAGCAGGGCATCCAGGCCCCGGCTGGACAGGGTGCTTTGCGGCACTCGCACCTCGCCATCGCGCAGGCCCAGTTCCAGTACGGCGGAGAACTCGAAGTCCTCCTCCTTGCGCCGCTGCGAAAGCTGCTGGCGCTCGACGCGGCTGGCAAACATGCGGTCCCAGGCGATCTGCTGCATCTCGCGCTCCAGCTCGCGGGCGTTCATGCCGCTGGCATAGAGGCCGCCGATGATGGCGCCCATAGAGGTGCCGGCGATCACGTCCACAGGGATGTGTTCGCGTTCCAGCACCTTCAGAATGCCCACATGGGCCAGGCCGCGGGCTCCACCGCCGGACAGCACCAGGCCCAGGCGCGGCCGGGCGGCCTGGGGCTGCAGCAAGCCGGTGACGGCCTGCTCGGCCGGGCGGGGCGGGGGCAGGGACTCGGCCTGGACCTGCAGCAGGGGCAGGGCCACGGCCAGCAGCAGCAGGGGGCGCCCCAGAGTGAGAACCGCGGAGCGCGCGCGCGAGGCGCAGCCTGCGGCCCGCCTGGGCTCCGAAGGGGCGGCGCGGCCGGGGCGGCGGGGCTGCATGCGGGGCTTCACCGGCTCAAGGGGCGTCGTCCAGGTCCTGCATGAGCGAGGAGACGGCCCGCTGCACCAGGGTGTCTTCCTCCAGCGCCGTGATCAGGCCGTTGGCCAGCAGCTGCTCGATGGCGCCGCGCGTCAGCGAGTGGCGCTCGTCGGCATCCTGGCCTACGAAGAGGAAGAACTGGCGGCTCTCGCTGATCCAGGCGATCTGGGCGGTGATCCACTGGCTCTGCACGAACATGTGATACCAGTTGCCCACCTGCAGATTGCCCATCCAGGCCTGCAGGGCGGCGCGTGAATCCGGCGAGCTCGACTCGGAATAGAGACCCACCGGCACCGTGGGCAGCTCGCCTCGGTTGACCTGGTCATGGGCCCAGCGCGAGGGCATCTGCGACTCGCGCTCGTTGAGCAGCTGCTGCAGCAGTTCCTCGGGGCTGAGGTCGCGGCGCGGCATGGGCGCGCGCTCCTGCGGTGCCGCATGGTGGTGCGCCGGCAGGCCGCTGAGCACGCGGCCATGTTGGTTCATCAGGTCCTGCAGCACGACCTGGCGCTTGTCCGCGGGGAAGGCGATGAGGTCCATGCCGGCCTCGATCCGCTTGATCAGGCCGGGCAGGCGGCTGCGCAGCTGGGTTCGGGCGAGCTCGCTTTGGCGCTGCTGGAGGCTGTCCAGCAGCTCGTCCACCAGCTCGATGCTGGCCTCTGCCTCGGGCGCCTCGCGGCCATGCAGCACCATGTTCTGCACGATCACCTCGACCCAGGGCTTGAGCAGGAACTTGCGCAGGGTGGGGCTCAGGGCGGTGTCGGAGAGCTGCTCCTTCAGCTGGCCCTGCAACAGCTCCAGCCATTCCACGCGCTGGCCTTCGCGCTCCAGCGCGGCCAGGGCCGAAGCGCTGCGCTCGCCATGGCGGCTGGCCTGCTCGCGGATGTGCTGATCGATCAAGCCAAGGGCTTGCTGGAACTGCAGGCCGGTCAGCAGCTGGGCTTCCACCAACTGCTGGACGATGCCGTTCATGAAGCCGAGGAACTGACGCAGGCGTTCGTCGTCGGCGCGCTGGAAGCCGGCGCCGTGGCCGGCCACGCGGTTGAGCAGGCTCCACACGGGATGGTCCTGACGCCGCAGCAGGCTGGGATCGGTGCGGGACAGGCGGGCCACGGCCACCTGCAGGCGTGACATCAGGGCCTTGACCGGCGGCAGCAGCTTGGGGTCGGCCAGGATCTGGTCGTAGAGGCGCGTCAGCAAGTCGCCGCCGCCGCGCAGCAGGGTGCTGGGGCCCAGGGCCAGGGAATCGCCCGACCCGCCGCGCAGGGCCTGGGGCCGGGAATTGATGGCATCGACGCGCCGCGCCAGGGTGTCCAGAGTCGGGTTGACGCCGGGCACGGCGGCCTGGCGCAGGCGGGTCTCGATGTCGCGCGTGCTGCCGATGCCGTAGCCTTCCACCAGGGGGGCCAACTGGGCACTGCGCATCTGGTCGCACAGGCGCTGGTAGATCAGGCCCAGGGCCTGCGCCATGTGCGGCGTGGCCACCTTGGTCATGGCGTAGCAGCCCTCTCCGTCAAGCTGCATGTTCTGGATGGCCGTGACCAGGGCGTTGGCAAAGACGGCCGGGCGCAGCGGATTGTCCTGCTTCATGGGCCGGGCGATGCCCCGCAGCGCCGCGAAGAAATTGACCAGCTGGTGCAGCTCGGGCCGCGAATGCTCCTCGACGGCCGAGACCACGTGCGCGATGGACACGTCCTGCAGGGCCTGCTTCTCGTCCACGAGGCTCAGCGTTTGCAGGCCCAGCGAGGGGAGGCGCCGCTGCAGGGGGTCCTCGCCGCGCCGCGCGGATTCCAGCAGCGGCTGGACGGCGGCCTGGAAATCGGTGGCGAAGCGACCCTTGTTGACGGCCCAGGCGTACTGCAGCCCGTGGAGCAGCGGGTCGGACTTCAGGTCGTCCTGGATCTGGTGGGCCACGGTGTGGCTCATCGAGGGCATTTGGACGATGACCTCGTCAACCAGGGATTGCAGGCTCGGGGCGTTGGACATGATGTTCCGCATTATGAAGCCGGCATGACACAGGAACCTGGGACGGACGGTCAGCCCCTTGCCATTTGAGAGACAGAGTACGCACCCGGGCGGCAAGGCCCCTTCATGTGAGGGGGATTGGCAACAGAAGACCCGGGGCGGCACATGAAAAAACCCGCGAGGCCGGGTGGCCGTCGCGGGTTTCAGGGAGGCTCCGGCAGGGACTGCCGGGGGCTTGGACTTACATGTCCATGCCCATGCCGCCCATGCCGCCGGGCATGGCCGGGGCAGCGGACTCGTCCTTCGGTGCTTCAGCGACCATGCACTCGGTGGTCAGCATCAGCGAAGCGACGGAAGCGGCGTTCTGCAGCGCGGTGCGGGTGACCTTGGTCGGGTCCAGGATGCCCATCTCGATCATGTCGCCATAGGTGTCGTTGGCGGCATTGAAACCGAAGTTGCCCTTGCCTTCCAGGACCTTGTTGATCACGACGCTGGGCTCGCCACCGGCGTTGGACACGATCTCGCGCAGCGGGGCTTCGATGGCCTTCAGGATCAGCTTGATGCCGGCGTCCTGGTCAGCGTTGTCACCCTTGATCTCGCCAGCGGTCTGGCGGGCGCGCAGCAGGGCCACGCCACCGCCGGCCACGATGCCTTCTTCCACAGCAGCGCGGGTGGCGTGCAGGGCGTCTTCCACGCGGGCCTTCTTTTCCTTCATCTCGACTTCGGTGGCAGCACCGACCTTGATGACGGCCACGCCGCCGGCCAGCTTGGCCACGCGCTCTTGCAGCTTTTCGCGGTCGTAGTCGGAGGTGGCTTCCTCGATCTGGATGCGGATCTGCTTGACGCGGGCTTCGATGTCAGCAGCAGCGCCGTTGCCGTCGATGATGGTGGTGTTTTCCTTGCCCACTTCGACGCGCTTGGCCTGGCCCAGATCGGCCAGGGTCACCTTCTCGAGGCTCAGGCCGACTTCTTCAGCGATGACCTTGCCGCCAGTCAGGATGGCGATGTCTTCCAGCATGGCCTTGCGACGGTCGCCGAAGCCCGGAGCCTTGACGGCCACGACCTTCAGGATGCCGCGGATGGTGTTCACCACCAGGGTGGCCAGGGCTTCGCCCTCGACGTCCTCGGCGATGATCAGCAGCGGACGGCCGGCCTTGGCCACGGCTTCCAGCGTGGGCAGCAGGTCACGGATGTTGCTGATCTTCTTGTCGAACAGCAGGACAAACGGGTTGTCCAGGATCGCGGCTTGCTTTTCCGGGTTGTTGATGAAGTAGGGCGACAGGTAGCCGCGGTCGAACTGCATGCCTTCGACGACGTCCAGCTCGTTGTTCAGGCTCTTGCCGTCTTCAACGGTGATCACGCCTTCCTTGCCAACCTTGTCCATGGCGGAGGCGATGATCTCGCCCACGTCGGAGTCGCTGTTGGCGGAGATGGTGCCGACCTGGGCGATTTCCTTGGAGGTGGTGGTGGCCTTGGATGCAGCCTTCAGCTGCACGACCAGGGCGGCAACGGCACGGTCGATGCCGCGCTTCAGGTCCATCGGGTTCATGCCGGCGGCCACGTACTTCATGCCTTCGCGCACGATGGCCTGGGCCAGCACGGTGGCGGTGGTGGTGCCGTCACCGGCGTTGTCCGAGGTCTTGGAAGCGACTTCCTTGACCATCTGGGCGCCCATGTTCTGGAGCTTGTCCTTCAGCTCGATTTCCTTGGCCACGGACACACCGTCCTTGGTCACGGTGGGGGCGCCGAAGGAGCGCTCCAGCACCACATTGCGACCCTTGGGGCCCAGGGTGACCTTGACGGCGTTAGCCAGGACATTCACGCCTTCGACCATGCGGGCGCGGGCGTCGGAACCAAAGACCACGTCTTTTGCTGCCATAGTGATTTCTCCGAAATTCTTGAATTGGGGGCTGCCACGCTTCCAGGCCGCTCGGGCGGCGCCAAGGAAAGCGTAGCGAGCGGCGCGCTGGCTAGGCGGACGGAGCGCAGAAACCGGAACGACCTAGCGGGTCGTGAGGATTTCGAGCACCGTCCAACGACGCCAGCGTGACGCGCAGTAGCTTTACTTGGCGACGACGGCGAAGAGGTCTTCTTCGCGCATCACGAGCAGTTCCTCGCCATCGACCTTGACGGACTGGCCCGAGTACTTGCCGAACAGCACGCGGTCGCCCACGGCCACGTTCAGGGCCACGAAGTCGCCCTTGTCATTGCGCTTGCCAGGACCCACGGCCAGCACTTCACCCTGGTCGGGCTTTTCAGCGGCGTTGTCGGGCAGGACGATGCCGGAGGCCGTCTTGGTTTCGTTTTCGAGGCGCTTAACGATCACGCGATCGTGCAGAGGACGCAGTTTCATCACTTCTCCTTGCTGAGAGTCTTGGGTCGTTGCAGGCCGAACGCCAGGAGGGCGGCAGGCCATCACATCAGGACAAACCGGCTGCAGCTGAACTTCGGCCGGGTTGTTAGCACTCGACGTGCAAGAGTGCTAGCAGGAAAGGATTATAGGGATGACCCGCGGCGTTTCAAGAGGTGGGCTCGCCAGCGTGCTGACAACGCCCCCGGTTGCAGGCCCAGGAGCGCGGGTCGCAGGGGCGCCGCCCCAGCCGGCAGCGGCCGGTGGCTCAGCGGGGCGGTGTGCCCGGCGCGGCCTTGCAGCCGCTGAGTCCCTGGCAGGCCGGCACGAGGCAGGCCTCACTCCTGCGTAAAAAATAGGCAAAGTCTGTCCGAGCCTTGTGAATCAAGGGCTTGGCACCGCCCTCACCGCACAGCCCACACACTTGTCCACAGCTGGCGTGGATGAGCTTGCCTGCGGCGGTGCGGAGGCTGATACGTCTGCTTTCGAGTGTTTCCGGGCGCTCAAACTGCGCGCAACGTCCCTGCAATGTGGGCCTCCGAGCATGCGGTCTCGCATTCAATGAGGAGACGGACCATGAGACAAGGCAAGACCTGGCCCCGCCGGGCGATGATGGTGACCTGGCTGTACCTGGTCGCGGGCAGCGCGCTGGCGGGCACCGCCTGCATCCAGGTGCCGCTGCAGGCCAACGGCCACTATGACTTCGCCGCCTACCTGAAGCCCGCGCCCGGCGCCTACAGCGCCTCGATGTGGCAGTCGCGAGGCCTGTGCTATGCCGACGGGGCGGCCTGGATCGAGCGCAAGTACGGCACCGATCAGGACACGGCCTATGACCAGCGCTACGAGATGTACCGCAGCAGCACCCTGCCCAAGCGGCAAGCCCTGCCGCTGATCATCTGGGCGCATCCCAGCGGCCCCTCGCAGGTGATGATTGAGGGCAATGCGCAGCCGGGCGAGACTTCGCCGCTGATGGAGAAACTGGTGGTGCCGGCGGTCAATGCCGGCTTCGCCTTCATGTCCGTCCAGTTCCGCCACCCGCGGGCCAGCCAGTCGGTGAAGCCGGAGAACTTCAATCCTCGCGTGCCTCACACGGACATCGCGCAGGCCGTGCAATGGGTACGCTCGCGGGCGACCGACCTGGGCGTGGATGCCGACAACATCTTTCTGCTGGGGCAGTCCCGCGGCTCCCTGGCCCTGCTCAACGCCTTCATGCCGGACCAGCGGGACCGCAGCAGTGCCGATTGGCATGCGCGGTCCTCCAAGCCCCGGGCAGTCTTCGTGGCCCAGGCCCAGACCACCTATGAGCATGCGGAACTGCGGGACGGCTTCATCCTGCCCCGCGCCACCGTGCCCGTGCCGCCGCTCACCCAGCCGGGTTTCGACTACCGCGCCTACCTGGACCGCATCGACCCGCCCTTCATCGATCCCGGCAGCGCCCTCGCGGCCCTCGACCTCACGGATCCGCCGTTCTGGATGCGCTACGAGCGTGCTCCCACGGACCATGGCAACGTGACTGTGCTGCCACTGGGCATGCGTGTGGCGCCCGAGGGGCGGGATCCGATGAAGGATGGGGTCTGCTACGAGCCGCCGGCGGCCGACTATCCGGCCTTGGCCGACAGCGGCTGCTTCGACGAGCACCACCCCAACTTCGGGGCGGCGCTGGCGGCACGCTTCCTGGCCCTGCAGCCCACGGCGGAGCAACTGCGCTCTGTGGGCATCCAGTACGGGCCGCGGCAGGCGACGCAGCGCCAGCTGGACAAGGTGTCGGCCCAGTTCTACGACCACTACACCTGCTTCTTCATCCAGAACCTGACCCCAGCGGGTGCCGTGCTGCGAGCGCAGGCGGTGCCGGAATGGCAGTCACCCAGCTGCCGCATCACGGACTGGCCCTGGCCGCCCACGCCCTGATCGGAGTCGGCTCAGGCCTGCAGCTGGGACGGGGCCAGGTATTGCTGCCTGAACTCCTCGAAGGACAGCGTGTCCGCTGCCTCGACCTCGGCCTGCTCGGCCAGGGACTGGCGCGCGGCCTCCGCAAAGGCAGCCTGCCGTTCGGCGCTGAGGGGCTGGGCCCGCAGATGGGCCCGTGCCTGCTGCGAGCAGTGGGCGATGAAGCGGAGGTGGGAGTGGTCGTACTCGCGGGCCATGGCCTCCAGCACGCGGGCGGAGGGCAGTTGCTCGGGATGCGCGAAGCGCTCGCGCGCCTGCGCCAGGGCCTGGGCATAGGCCTCGCCACCCAACTGGCGGTCCAGGTGGGCGCTGATCGGGCCCAGCTCTTCCAACAGCTCGGCCGCCCAGTCGCGCAGGGGTACGGCCTGGCCGTTGCGCTCCAGCTGCAGGCCGGGCTCGCGGCCGCGGGAGGCCGTCAGCTGCTGGTTGCGGGCCAGGGCGGCGATCTCGGCCGGGGTGTCCGGCGGGCTGTCCGAGAGCAGACAGTGCAGCAGGAACAGGTCGATGAAGCGCATGGTCGATGCGTTGATGCCCACGGGCTCGAAGGGGTCCAGGTCCATGCAGCGGACCTCCACGTACTCCACGCCACGTTCGCGCAGTGCATGCAGGGGGCGTTCGCCGCTGCGGATCACGCGCTTGGGGCGGATGGTGCCGTAGAACTCGTTCTCGATCTGCAGCAGGCTGGTGGAGAGCTGGTTGTACTCGCCGCCAGGGTTCATGATGCCGATGGCCTCGTAGGCCGGATAGGGTCGCAGCAGGGCGTCCTGCAGTGAGGCGGCATAGCCCTCCAGGCTGTTGTAGCTGACGGCCAGCGACGACTGGGCATCGCTCTGGTAGCCCAGCCGGCCCATGCGCAGCGAGGTGGCAAAGGGAAGGTGCAGCGTGCCGCAGGGCGCCTTGCCCTGGACCGGCGTGGGGAAGGGCTGAAGGCCGTGGTCGCGACCCTCGACGAAGCTCGAACACAGGGCCGGCGAGGCCCCGAAGAGCAGCAGCAGCAGGAAGCTGTGGCGGCGGAAGTTGCGGATCAGGTCGAAGTACTGTTCGCTGGTGATGCCGGGCAGGGACCAGTTGTAGTGGATGCCCGAGATGGTCTGCATGCGCCGGCCGTAGCGGTGGCCCAGGCCCATGCGGTAGACGCTCTTGGCCCGACCGATGTTGGAGTAGCCGTAGCGCCCGATGGGGATGGTCTCGTCGGTGGGCAGGAAGCAGGGCATGCTGGAGGCCCACATGGTCTCCTCGCCCAGCAGGGCATCGACCGCCTGATGAATCTCGGTGAGCTCGGCCTCGCAAGCCTCTGCGCTGGCATGGACGCCGGTGATCAGCTCCAGCTGGCTTTCGCTGAAGTCGGTGGTGACATTCGGATGCGTCAGCGCCGAGCCCAGGCCCAGCGGGTGCGGTGTCGCCGCCAGGGAGCCTTCCGGCGCCGTGCGCAGGCTTTCCTTTTCCACGCCGCGACGCATGCCTTGCAGTCGCTCGCGGTCCAGTGCTTCCAGTCGCTGCGGCCAGTTGTTCAAGGGGGGCTCCTCTGATTGTTGTGGTTCGCCAAGTTAACAGATGGCGATGGCGCCTGCTTGACTACGGGCATGGCACTTTGTGCTAGTTGACCTGGGCGCGCTCAATGCGCCAGCGCGCGCCGGGTCCGCCGCCACTGCTGCTCGGAGCTGAAGCCGGCCAGGCGGGCGGCCTCCGAGAGGCTGGCCCCTTTCTGACGGGCCCGCTCGGCCAGCTCCAGGCGGATGGACTGGAGGTAGCGCAGGGGCGTGGTGCCCGCATGTTCGCTGAACAGCCGCCCCAGGTGGCGCGGGGTCACATGGGCCACGGCCGCCATGCGTTCCAGGCTCCAGTCCTCGGCGGGGCGGGCGCTGATGGCGTCCTGCACCCGGTGCAAGGCCGGATGCAGGTGGTGGCGGTGGGCCAGCAAGGGCGAGAGCTCGGGGTCCTGGGGATTGCGGCGCAGGTAGACCACCATGGTCTGGGCCACGCCGGCGGCGATGGCATCCCCGCAGCGGGCCTGGATCAGGTGCAGGGTGAGGTCGATGCCGGCGGTGATGCCCGCGCTGCTGGCCAGGGGCCCATCCAGCACGAAGACGCGGTTGTCCACGACCTCGGCGGCAGGGGCCCGCTCGCGCAGCTCGTCCAGCAGTTCGTGGTGGGTGGTGCAGCGCCGCTGCAGCAGCAGGCCGGCTTCGGCCGCCAGCAGGGCGCCCGAGCAGATGCTGATCACACGGCCGGCCGTGCCCTCCAGCAGGGGGCCGCCCACCTCGTGCAGCCAGCGCAGGGTGCGCAGCTGGTCTGCACGCTCGGCGCTGCCGGCGGCGGCCTCGCCTGGCTGCATGTGGCGGCAGCCGAGCAGGAAGAGCCAGCTGTCCGGCGCCAGGGCCTCGGGCAGCGGTTCGAGGCCGCTCACCGTCAGCCCCACCGAGCTCGCGGCCTGCGGCTGAGCGGCCACGTAGCGCAGGCGGAAAGCCGGCGCCAGGCCCTGGCGCTGCAGGGCCTGGTTGGCCAGGCGCAAGGCTTCGGCCGGGCCCGCCAGGTCCAGCAGCAGGGCGCGAGGCTGGAGCAGGAAGACGGCGTCGATTGGCGGGTCGGGTGAGCGCATGGAGTCGAGTATGCCTGTCAGATCAGGACATGGACCGGGCGCGCTCCAGGGCCTGCTCCACCGTGCAGATGTGGGCGAAGCGGTCCTTCAGCACGGTCTCGGTGCGCAGCTTGATGTCGGCGGGGCTCAGCACCGTGCCGCTGTCGTGCTGCATGGCGAAGGTCAGGGTGGCCTCGGTGACGTAGTCCACCAGCCAGCCCTCGTCGCTGGCATGGCGGGTGGTAGTTTCGCAGCACTGCTCGGTGCGGATGCCGGCGATGATCAGGCGCTGGATGCCCTGCTGGTGCAGCCAGATGGCCAGGCCCGTGCCGGCCAGGGCGCTGTGGCGGTGCTTGACGAACTCGACCGCCGCCTCATAGGGCAGAAGACCGTCCAGCGGGCGCACATGGCCGGACTTCAGCGCAAAGGCGTTGTCGGCGGTCTCGGGCCCGTCGCTGTGCAGGATGCGCACGATGGGGATGCCTGCGGCCTGCGCACCCTGCAGCAGGGCGTTGCTGCGTTCCAGGTAGGCGGGCAGCTCGGTCTCGCTCCAGTAGGGGCGGTGGCGGAAGGATTCCTGGACGTCAATGAAGATCAGGGCGGTTTTCATGAGTGCATTCCTGGGTGGTTGGGAATGTGCTCATGGTGCCGGCCAGGCGGGTCTGCGTCGCGCCGCATGTGGACCGGTTTCGGTCAAATCCGGACATAGGCAGGCGATGTCCGGATTCGGTCGTGGCGCTCAGCCGCGCGTTTTCAGGCCCAGGGCCTTCCAGCCCTCGATGCCCAGCTTCTCCAGCGTGGCGATATTGGCCTCGTAGATGGCGTCGGTGTCTGGCATGGACGCCACGGCGCGCTCGATGCTTTCCTCGCGCAGCAGGTGCAGTGTGGGGTAGGGCGAGCGGTTGGTGAAGTTGCTGATGTCGTCCAGCTCGGTGCCCTCGAACTGGAAGTCCGGGTGGAAGCTGGCTACCTGCAGCAGGCCGTCCAGCTCCAGGTCCTCCACCAGCGCGTCGGCCGCGCCCTGGAAGTCGTTGAAGTCCAGGAAGTCGGTCAGCACCAGGGGGTGGATGAGCACCGTGGTCTCGGTCTCTTCCGGATCTGTGCGGCGCAGCAGCAGCAGCTCATGCGCCAGCTCCTTGAGCAGGTCTTCGGGCGTCGAGGCCTCGCTGACCACGTAGCGCAGCTGCTTCTTCACCTCGACCGCCTTGGCGAAGGGGCAGAGGTTGAGGCCGATGACGGCCTTCTGGACCCAGTCACGGGTCTCGTTGATCACTTGTTCTTTGTCCATGTCAGGGTCTCAAGGCTTGAACCAGGCTTCCACCAGGCGCACCCACATGGAGCCACCCAGTGGGATCAGCTCGTCGTTGAAGTCGTAGCTGGGGTTGTGCAGGGTGCAGGGCCCCAGGCCGTGGCCGCCCAGGCGGTGGGTGCCGTCGCCATTGCCGATCAGGAAATAGCAGCCTGGAATCTGCTGCAGGTAGTAGCTGAAGTCCTCGGCGCCCATGGTGGGCTCGAATTCCTGCACGTTGGCGGGACCCACAAGCGCCTCCAGCACGCCGCGCACGAAGCCCGTTTCGGCGGGGTGGTTGATGGTGGGTGGGTAGTTGCGGCGGAATTGGAACTCCACCTCGCAGTCGAAGGCCTCGGCCGTGGCGCGGGCCACCTTCTCCATGCGTTGCTCGATCAGGTCCAGCAACTCCAGCGTGAAGGTGCGCACCGTGCCCTGCAGCTCGGCGTGGTCGGGCACGACATTGGTGGCCTCGCCGGCCCGCAGCATGGTGACCGAGATCACGCCGGCGTCCAGCGGCTTCTTGTTGCGGCTGATGATGGCCTGGAAGGCGTTGACCATCTGGCAGGCCACGGGCACCGGATCGATGCCCAGGTGCGGCATGGCGGCATGGCAGCCCTTGCCGCGAATGGTGATCTTGAACTCATTGCTGGACGCGAAGACCGGGCCGGACTTGAGCGCGAACTCGCCGGCCTTCATGCCTGGCCAGTTGTGGATGCCGAAGATGGCCTCCATGGGGAACTGCTCGAAGAGGCCGTCCTTGATCATCTCGCGGGCACCGCCGCCGCCTTCCTCCGCGGGCTGGAACACGAGGTAGACGGTGCCGTCGAAGTTGCGATGGCGGGCCAGGTGCTGGGCCGCCGCGAGCAGCATGGCCGTGTGGCCGTCATGGCCGCAGGCATGCATCTTCCCCGCATGCTGGCTGGCATGGGCGAAGGTGTTGCGCTCGGTCATGGGCAGGGCGTCGATGTCTGCCCGCAGGCCCAGCGTGCGCGTGCTGCTGCCGTTCTTCAGGATGCCCACGACGCCGGTCTTGCCCAGGCCGCGGTGCACCGGGATGCCCCAGGCCGTCAGCTGCTGCGCGATCAGCTCCGAGGTGCGTTCTTCCTGGAAGCAGAGCTCGGGGTGGGCGTGGATGTCGCGGCGCAGGGCGGTGAGGGCCGCGGCGCCCGCGAGAATGTCGGGGATGAGTTTCATGGACAGGCTCCAGGAGCCGGTGCGGGACCGGTCCTGGGGCAGTGTACCTGCCGTGCCAACGCCGCCGCCTGCTCAGCGCTTGACCTTGCCGTCCCCCGTGAGCATGGAGAGCTCGACGAAGTTGGAGGCCACATGCCGGCCCGGACCGAACTTCACCGGGAAGCCGCCGGCGTTGTAGTTCTGCAGGCTCTCCAGTGCGCTGACCAGGGCTTCGCGGCTGCCCTTGCCATTGATGCGACGCAGGCCCTCGCTGAGGACCTTGGCGGCCAGGAAGCCCTCCATCGCCGTGTAGTTCAGCACATGGCTGCCGCCGGCCTTCTGCGCGGCGGCCTGGTACTCCGCAACCACGCCCGTGGCGACGCCGAAGGGATAGGGCATGACCTGGCTGACCAGGATGCCGTTGGCCTCCCGGCCCAGTTCATCCAGCAGGGCCTGGGTGCCCACGAAGCTCACATTGAAGAACTGGCCGGAGTAGCCCGCACGGCGCGATTCGCGGATGAAGGCCGCACAGCTCTTGTAGGCGCTGATCAGCACGACCGCCTCGGGCTGGGAGGCCGCCAGCTTGCGCGCCGCCTCGGCCACGTCCACGCTGTTGCGCTGCACGGTGGCGGTGGCATGCACGGTCAGCTTGCGCTGCGTCAGGGCGCGCACCACGCCGTCCAGGCCGGCCTTGCCATAGGCGTCGTCCTGGTGGAAGACGGCGATCTTGCTGAGGCCCAACTGGGTCAGTTGCCGGACGATCAGGGCTGTCTCGTCGTTGTAGGACGCGCGCAGGTGAAAGACCCAGGGATTGGCCGGATCGCGCAAGGCCTCGGCGCCGGTCAGGGGCGCGAAGAAGGGGATCTTGGACTGCTGCACCAGGGGCAGGGCGGCCAGGCAGGTGGGCGTGCCCACGTAGCCGAAGAGGGCGAACACGTGGCTGGAGATCAGTTGCTCGGTATTGGCCTTGCAGCGTTCGGGCTCGTAGCCGTCGTCCAGGGTGCGCAGCTCCACGGGCAGCCCGCCGATGCCGCCGCTGGCGTTGACGCCGTCGAAGTAGAGCTTTGCGCCTGCCTGCATCTGCAGGCCCAGTTGGGCTGCGGGGCCGCTCAGCGGTGCCGATTGGCCCAGCACGATCTTCTTTTGGTCCTGGGCCCGGCTCCACAGGGGCAGGGCGGACAGGCTGGCGAGTTGGGCAAGGGCAAGGCGGCGGTTCATGGGCGGAGGGGGGACTGCAAAAAGCCGCGAAGCGTATCGCAAATCTAGGGTTTACCCTGTAACGAATTGCCGATCTTCGCCCCTGCGGTTCTTCCAGGTGGACCGCTTGTGCAATAGTGCTCGCATGAACGCCCCCGAGCCCGCCATCGCCAGCCGCGTCGTCCACGGCGCCTGCCCCCACGACTGCCCCGACACCTGCGCCCTCAAGATCACCGTCGAGAACGAGCGGGTGGTCAAGGTCCAGGGGCGGGCCGAACACCCCTCCACCCACGGCGCCCTGTGTACCAAGGTTTCGCGCTACCCTGAGCGCACCTACCACCCGGAGCGCCTGCTGCAGCCGATGAAGCGGGTCAGCGCCAAGAACGAGGCCCCACGCTTCGAGCCCGTCAGCTGGGACCAGGCCCTGGACGACATCGCCGCCCGCCTCAGCGCCATCGCCGCCCGCGACCCCCAGGCCATTCAGCCCTACAGCTACGCCGGCACCATGGGCCTGGTCCAGGGTGAGAGCATGGCTGCGCGCTTTTTCAACGCGCTCGGCGCCGCACGGCTGGACCGCACCATCTGCGCCTCCGCCGGGGCCGAGGCGCTCAATGCGACCTATGGCAGCCGCGTGGGCATGCACCTGCGCTTTTTCGCCGAGAGCCGGCTGATCCTGATCTGGGGCAGCAACTCCATCGCCTCCAACCTGCATTTCTGGACCTATGCCAACCAGGCCAAGCGCAATGGCGCCAAGCTGATCTGCATCGATCCCCGCAAGACGGAGACGGCCGACAAGTGCCACCAGCACATCGCCCTGCTGCCCGGCACCGATGGCGCCCTGGCCCTGGGCCTGATGCACGAACTGATCCTGAACCGGTGGCTGGACCAGGACTACCTGGACCGCCACGTCGAGGATTGGCATGCCCTGCGCGAGCGCGCCCTGCAGTGGCCGCCCGAGCGCGTGGCCGAGGTCTGCGGGATCACGGTCGAGGAAGTGCGCCAACTGGCCCGCGACTACGGCACGACGGTGCCCGCCGCCATCCGCCTTAATTACGGCATGCAGCGGGTGCATGGTGGCGGCAACGCGGTGCGGCTGGTCGCGCTACTGCCCTGCCTGATCGGCGCCTGGAAGCACCGGGCCGGCGGCCTGCTGCTGTCGGCCTCGGGCTGGGCCGCGCGGGTCAAGAACACCAAGGCCCTGGAGCGCCCGGACCTGCTGGCGGGCCGCCGGCCGCGCATGGTCAACATGAGCGCCATCGGCGAAGCTCTGTTGCGTGAGGACTCGCCCGACTTCGGTCCGCGCATCGAGGCCCTGGTCGTCTACAACAGCAATCCCGTGGCCGTGGCGCCGTACACCGCGCAGGTCCTGCGCGGTTTCCAGCGGCCGGGCCTCTTCACCGTGGTGCTGGAGCACTTCATGACCGACACGGCCGACCAGGCCGACTACGTGCTGCCCGCCACCACGCAGCTGGAGCACCTGGACGTGCATACGAGCTACGGCCACACCGATGTGCTGCGCAACGAGCCGGCCGTCGCGCCGCTGGGCGAGGCCAAGCCCAACACACAGATCTTCCGCGAGCTGGCCGCGCGCATGGGCCTGGACCATCCCTGCTTGCGCGAGACCGACGAAGAGCTGGCCGCCCAGGCCTTCACCGACGCCATCGACCAGGACCTGCTCAAGGCCCAGGGTTTCGTCAGCCTGGACCTGCCCGAGGCGCCGTTCGCCGAGGGCGGCTGGCCCACGTCCACAGGCAAGGTGCAGTGCATCTCGCCGCTCTATGGCCTGCCCGACCACGTGCCCAACCGCGAGAGCCGGCTGAGCAGCCCGCAGCTCGCGGCGCGCTACCCGCTGGCCATGATCTCGCCGCCAGCGCGCAACTTCCTCAACAGCAGCTTCGTCAACGTGAAGAGCCTGCGCGACATCGAAGGCGAGCCCCTGGTCGAGATGCATGCGGACGACGCCGCGGCGCGTCACCTGACCCATGGCGGCATGGTGCGCATCTTCAATGACCGCGGCAGCCTGCGGTGCCGGCTGCACATCAGCGAGCGCGCGCGGCCGGGCGTGGTCAACGGCCTGGGCGTGTGGTGGCGCAAGCTCTCGCCGGGCGGCGAGAACGTCAATGCCGTGACCCACCAAGGGCTGACCGACATCGGCGGTGGCGCCACCTTCTACGACTGCCTGGTCGAGATCGCGGCTGCCTGATGCGAGCCGTGGGCCGTGCCGTTCTGTGGGCGGCCGCGCTGCTGCCCTGGTTGGCTGGCTGCGCCCAATTGGGCTATCTCGGGCAGGCCGTGGGTGGGCATCTGCAGCTGGTGCAGGCGGCCCGGCCGGTAGCTCAGTGGCTGAGCCAGCCGGATCTCGATCCCGCCCTGCGCGAGCGCCTGCTGCTCAGCCAGCGCCTGCGGGACTACGCCACCACTGCGCTGGCCCTGCCGGACAACGCCAGCTACCGCCGCTATGCCGAGCTGGACCGGCCCGCCGCGGTCTGGAACGTGGTCGCGGCGCCGCCCTTCAGCCTTCAGCTCAAGACCTGGTGCTACCCGCTGATGGGCTGTGCCGGCTACCGGGGCTACTTCGACCGCCGCGCCGCGCTGGCGCTGGCCGATCGTCTGAAGGGGGAGGGCTGGGAGGTGCAGGTCTATCCCGTGCCGGCCTATTCGACCTTGGGCTGGGGCAACTGGCTGGGCGGCGATCCCCTGCTCAGCACCTTCATCCGGGACGGCGAAGGCGAGCTCGCGGGCCTGATCTTCCACGAGTTGGCCCACCAGCAGGCCTACGCGGCGGACGACACCGAGTTCAACGAGAGCTACGCCACCGCAGTGGAGCGCATGGGCGCCCGACGCTGGCTGGCCGAGTACGCCGGCGCCGAGGCTGCGGTGGCCTACGAGCGCCAGCGCCGTCGTCGTGACGAGTTCCTGGCCCTGGCCCTGCGCGGACGCGAGCGCCTGGCCCTTGCCTACGGGCAAGACCTGGCCCCCGAGGCCCGCGAGGCGGCCAAGCGCGAGGCCCTGATGGCCATCCAGGCCGACTATCGCCAGTGGCGCGACGGCCCCTGGCAGGGCTGGGCCGGCTACGACGGCTGGTTCGCCCGCGCCAACAACGCCGCCTTCGGCGTGCTGGCGGCTTACCACGGCCTGGTGCCCGCCTTCGAGCGGCTCTTCGTGGCCCTGGGCTCGGACTGGGGGCGCTTCCATGCCGAGGTGAAGCGCCTGGCGGCCTTGCCCCGGGCCCGGCGTCGGCTAGAGTTGGGCTCTCCCGAATGACGCTGCTGCGACACCGACACCATGGCTGACATCCACATCCACCGCGACCATCAACTGGGCCTCGAGAAGGCCCGTGAAGTGGCCTGGGCCTGGGCCGAGCAGGTCGAGCAGAAGTTCGACATGGAATGCACCGTGATCGAGGGCGACACCAGCGACACGGTGGAATTCGAGCGCTCCGGCGTCAAGGGACAGTTGATCGTCACCGGCGACCATTTCGAGCTCGAGGCCAAGCTCGGCTTCCTGCTGGGCGCCTTCAAGAACACCATTGAGGCCGAGGTCCAGAAGGAACTCGACGCCCTGCTGGCCAAGTCCCAAAGCGGCAAGAAGGCCACAAAGAAAAAGCCAGGCTAACGCCTGGCACCTCAGCGGTCGCTGTCGCCTACGCCACAGGGTTTGACCTGCGCGGCGCAGCCCGCGCCTCCAACGGATCGTGCGGATCCGGCTCCGCCGGTCCGCCACGATCGCCCCCCTGGGGGGCTCGCGAAGCGAGCAGGGGGGGGTTACTTCAAGCCTTCGATGAGGTCGATGTACTGCTGCATCGCCTCATCATTGCTGGTGCCCTTCAGGGCGGCCCAGGCGTCGTACTTGGCTCGGCCGACCATGTCGGTGAAGCCGGGGCGCGAGCCTTCCACGTCACCGCTGCTGGCCTGCTTGAACAGGGCATAGATCTTGAGCAGGGTCATGTTGTCGGGGCGCTCGGGCAGGTTCTTGGAATCGGCCACTGCGGCGTCGAATTGCTCTTTGAGGCTCATCTCGTCTCCTTGGGTTTTGCGGCACCAAAGTTTGGTGACAATCGGGATGGACACCGAGCATATTACCCAGCAATGTCTGGGTCAGACACTCTAGAACGAGGAGCACGCCTTGGCCGCAGCAGAACGCATGTCCCGGGTCGATACCGCCTGGTTGCGGATGGATACCGAGCAGAACCTGATGATGATTGTCGGGGTCTGGACCTTGCGGCCGCGGCTCTCGCTGCAGGACCTGCGCCAGCGGGTCGAGGAGCGCCTGCTGCAGTATCGGCGCTTCCGCCAGAAGGTGGTGGAGGACGCACTGGGCGCGCAGTGGGTCGATGATGAAGAATTCGACATCGCCCGCCACGTCGTGCCTGGCACGCTCAAGCCCGCCCGCGGCCAGACGCTTCAGCAGGCCTTGCAGGACCGCATCGGCGCGCTGTGCGCCGAGCCGCTGGACCCGGCCCATCCCCTGTGGCAGTTCGAGCTGGTCGAGGACATGGACGGCGAGAGTGCGCTGATCGCCCGCATCCACCACTGCATCGCCGACGGCGTCGCGCTGATCGCGGTGATGCTGTCCATCACCGATGGCGGCAAGCCGCCGCCCAAGCGCCGGCGCAGCGAGCCCGTGGTCGAGGAGGACCACGACTGGCTCACCGATGCCTTGCTCAAGCCCATCACCGACCTCACCATCAAGGCCATCGGCGTCTCGGGCGCGGCCATGTCCAAGGGCGTGGACCTGATGATGGCGGCCGACCATCCCATCGACCATTCCCTGCATGCTGCCAAGCTGGGCTACCAGGCGGTCAGCGATGTCGCGGCCTTCGCGCTGATGTCGGATGACTCGCCGACCAGCCTCAAGGGCAAGCCCGGCACCGTCAAGCGCGTGGCCTGGGACGAAGGCCTGCCGCTGGATGCGGTCAAGGCCGTGGGCAAGGGTTTCAACTGCTCGGTCAACGATGTGTTGCTGTCCTGCGTGGCCGGCGCCATCGGCCGCTACTTGCGCTCGCGGGGCGAAGAAGTCGAGGGCAAGGAGATCCGCGCCATGGTGCCGGTCAACCTGCGGCCGCTGGAGAAGGCCTACCAACTGGGCAACCGCTTCGGCCTGGTGCCCCTGGTGCTGCCCATCGGCATTGCCAATCCGGTGGAGCGGCTCTACGCGGTGCGTGCGCGCATGCGGGAACTCAAGGGCAGCTTCCAGCCCATCATGGCCTTCGGCCTGCTCTCGGTGGCGGGCCTGCTGATCAAGCCGGTGCAGCACGCCATGCTCAACATCTTCGCGAAGAAGGCGACGGCGGTGATGACCAATGTCCCCGGCCCGGCGCAGGCCCTGACGTTCTGCGGTGCCACCGTGGACCGGGTGATGTTCTGGGTGCCGCAGTCCGGCGACATGGGCGTGGGCGTGTCCATCCTGACCTACGCCGGCAAGGTGCAGTTCGGCCTGATCACGGACGAGAAACTGTGCCCGCATCCGCAGGCCGTGATCGATCAGTTTGCGCCCGAGTTCAACCAGCTGCTGATGCTGGCCCTGATGCTGCCCTGGGGCGATGAGCAGCTGACCGAGGTGGACGGCGCCTGAGCCGCGCGGCGCGTGCGGCCATGAGAAAAGCCAGGCTGCGGCCTGGCTTTGTCCTGCCTGGAAGCCTGGGCTGGCGTGGGCCAGCCCCATGCATCACTTGGTCTTCTGGGCCTTGGGGCGGCCGGCGGCAGTGGGGTAGGCCGACATCACGCGGGCCGGGTCGGCGTTGTCCAGGTAGGCGACGTACTGGGCTTCGGTGCACTTCAGGGCCTTGCCTTCGGTGTGCTCGCCGCGCAGTTGGCCTCGGGCGTAGACGAAGCGGTATTCGTTGTCGTCGCGAGCGGTGTCGAAGCTCACGGCGTGCTGGGCGGCGCATTCCGCACGCAGGGCCTGCACTTCGCGGCTTTCAACCGGCTTTGCGGCCTGGGCCAGGGAGGTGCCCAGCAGGGCGGCCAGGGCGATCAGGTGGAACTTCTTCATGATGCAACCTTTGCGAGTGCGGTGAGACGGTGCGGCGCGGGCCCCGTGGACCCGCTCGGCGGTAAAAGTGCACACAGCTTAGCGGGCCGCAAGCCCGATGACCATTGAGGACATCCACCGAGGAGGGGCGCAATCCGTGCGCTTTCCCACGAATCGTCGGGGTCGCCCCCGCGGCTGCGGGGGCTGGGTCGGCGCCAAATTCAGGGCTTTCCCGAGTGCGGCTTCACTCCTCCAGCTCTTCCTTGGCCAGTTCCACATCCAGGCACTCCATGGCGTCCATGGGCTCGCAGGCGGCGGCGTCGGCATAGAGCTGCTCGGCCAAGGCCATGCGCTTGTCACCCTCCAGCATGACCAGCCCGTTGGCGCGCTCGATCATGGCGATGGCGCTGGTCGGATTGAGCTTGAGGGCCTGCTCGAACATCTTCAGGCCGGTGGCGGTGTCGGCCCCCTGGGTCTTGCCCAGCAGCTTGCCGACCTTGTCGATCACCTCGGCGTGGAAGGCGCCCAGGGCGATGTGGGCGTCGGCATGCTTGGGGGCCAGTTCGATGGCCTTCTCAAGCGCGGCCTTGACCTTGCCGCCAAGGCCCTGTGCCAGGGCCTTGGCCACGCTGATGCCCTGGCTGTAGCGGCCCAGGGCATAGGCCTGCCAGTACCAGGCGTTGGCGTTCTTGGGCTCTTCTTCCTGCTGAGCCTCGGCCCGCTCGGCGACCTCCAGGAACATCTCCAGCTTGGTCTTTTCCTTCTTCTCCAGGTAGTTGGCGTAGATGGCCTGGGCCTTGTTGGCCACGGTGATGCCGGCGCCGCCTGCGGCCAGGCCGGCCTCGTAGGCCTTCTGGAAGTCGCCGGCGTGGAAGTGGATCCAGGCCTGCTGCACGGCGGCGTCCTTGGGGAAGGGCTCGGCGTCGCCGGCATGCAGGCGGGCCCAATGCTTCTTCAGGCTGGCGGCGTCGTGCTGGAAGGCCGCGTTGTCGTAGGGGAAGGCAGTCCACTTGGCCATCGATGTCTCCGTGTTGTGTCGGTATCAGGTGTCTCGGGGGGGGGCAGGTCTTGCTCCGAGCCTCGGGCTAGCCGGTGTATCGGCCTGCGAGCCTGAAGAGATGCTCGCGGGAGTCGGGTTCGAGATAGGGCAGCAGGGTGCTCAGCACATGGAAGGCGCCGCGCATCAGCGCGCTGCCGGCACGGTCGGGCTCCAGGGCATGGCGCGGGTCACGCACGTATTCGTAGCTCAGCCAGTAGCTCTGCAGCACCACCATGGCTTCGGCCGTCGGGCCGGCGTCGCGGCTCTCCATGCGCAGCGCGCCGCCATGCTGCAGGCCGGACAGCACCGCGCGCATGGCCTGGCCCTTGTGCGCCAGCACGGTCTGGAAATGCGTCTCCAGCTTGCGGTTCTTGGAGAGCAGGTCGTTGAGGTCGCGGTAGAGGAAGCGGTGCTTCCAGATCAGCTCGAAGAGCATGTGGAAGAAGAGCCAGGCGTCTTCCACGTTGCGGACGTTGTCCGAGGCGCCCAGCAGTTCGGTGAGCTCGCGCTCATAGGCCGCGAAGAGCGCGTTGATCAGCTCGTCCTTGGCCGGGTAGTGGTAATAGAGGTTGCCGGGGCTGATGTTGAGCTCGGCCGAGATGAGCGTGGTCGAGACGTTGGGTTCACCGAAGCGGTTGAACAGGTCCAGCGTGACTTCGAGGATGCGTTCTGCGGTGCGCCGCGGCTTCTTGGTGGCCATGGAGTGCTTTTAGTGGCTGTCTCGGCTGATTCTGGCACCAAGACGAGTCCCTACTCTAGGGGTTTGGCTCCAGCGCCTGCAGGAAATTGGCACGCTCCCTACAATCCGCCGCCATGCAAAGCCCCACCCCTGCAGCGGCCGCCCCCACGGGCCGCGAGCACCCGGCCCTGCGCTTCGAGTCGGTCTCCAAGACCTACCGCGGCGGCCAGGTGAAGGCCCTGGACCAGGTCTCCTTCGACATCCAGCCCGGCGAGTTCTTCGGCCTGCTGGGCCCCAACGGGGCCGGCAAGACCAGCCTCATTTCCATCCTTGCCGGCCTCTCGCGGGCCAGCAGCGGCCGCGTGCGCGTGCTGGGTCATGACGTGGTGGACGACTACGCCGCGGCCCGCAAGTGTCTGGGCGTCGTGCCACAGGAGCTGGTTTTCGACCCCTTCTTCTCGGTGCGCGAGGCGCTGGAGATCCAGAGCGGCTACTTCGGCGTGCGCAACAATGGTGACTGGATCGACGAGCTGCTGGAGAACCTGGGGCTGGCCGACAAGGCCCATGCCAACATGCGCCAGCTCTCGGGCGGCATGAAGCGCCGCGTCCTGGTGGCGCAGGCCCTGGTGCACCGCCCGCCGGTGATCGTGCTGGACGAGCCCACGGCGGGCGTGGACGTGGAGCTGCGCCAGACGCTGTGGGCCTTCATTGCCCGGCTGAACAAGCAGGGCCACACCGTGCTGCTGACCACGCACTACCTGGAAGAGGCGGAGGCCCTGTGCCACCGCATCGCCATGCTCAAGACCGGCCGTATCGTGGCTTTGGAACGCACCAGCAACCTGCTGGCCGGCAAGGCCTCGACCATGTTGCGCTTCAAGACCGACGCCGCCTTGCCGCAAGACCTGACCCCCATCTCCCGGGTGACTGGGCGCATCGTGCAGATCAAGGCGCATGACGCGGCCGAGGTCGAAAGCGTGCTGGCCCGCCTGCGAGCCGCCGGCGTGCCGGTGGAGGACCTCGAGATCGGCCGTGCCGACCTGGAAGACGTGTTCCTGGAGATCATGCAAGGAGCGCAGGCATGAGCGCGATTCGCCTGGAGGGTGCGCGCACCCTGTTCTACAAGGAAGTGCTGCGCTTCTGGAAGGTGAGCTTCCAGACCGTGGCCGCGCCGGTGTTGACCGCCGTGCTGTACCTGCTGATCTTCGGTCACGTGCTGGAGGACCACGTGAAGGTCTACGGCCATGTGGCCTACACCGCCTTCCTGATCCCGGGCCTGGTCATGATGAGCGTGCTGCAGAACGCCTTCGCCAACAGCTCCTCCTCCCTGATCCAGAGCAAGATCACGGGCAACCTGGTCTTTGTGCTGCTGACCCCGCTCTCCCACTGGGCCTGGTTCCTGGCCTATGTGGGCGCCTCCGTGGTGCGCGGCCTGGCCGTGGGACTGGGCGTCTTCCTGGTGACGGCCTGGTTTGCGCCGCCGGGGCTGGCGCAGCCGCTGTGGGTGCTGGTATTTGCGCTGCTGGGGGCTGGCATGCTGGGCGCCCTGGGCCTGATCGCCGGGCTGTGGGCCGAGAAGTTCGACCAGATGGCGGCTTTCCAGAACTTCATCATCATGCCCATGACCTTTTTGTCGGGCGTGTTCTATTCGGTGCACTCGCTGCCGGCCTTCTGGCAGGGCGTGAGCCACATGAACCCGTTCTTCTACATGATCGACGGCTTCCGTCACGGCTTCTTCGGCGTCAGCGACGTCTCGCCCTGGCTGAGCCTGGCCATCGTGGGCGCGAGCTTTGTGGCGGTGTCCGGCATCGCGCTGTCACTGCTCAAGCGCGGCTACAAGATCCGCGGCTGAAGTGGGGGGGGCGCCCGCGCGAAGCCCCGCTGCGCCACTGCGGAAGCCCCGGCTTGGCCGGGGCCTGCCGCGTCTCGGTAGAATCCCGCCCATCATGGCCGATCCCACTCCCGCTGAAGTTCAGCAATACATTGCCGACGGACTCCCCTGCCAGCTGCTGCAGGTGGAGGGTGACGGCCGCCATTTCTTCGCCACCATCGTCTCGGTGGAGTTCGAGGGCCTCACCCGCATTCGCCGCCACCAGCGCGTCTACCAGGCCCTGGGCGAGCGCATGCGCGAGCAGATCCACGCCCTGTCCATGAAGACGCTGACGCCAGCCGAGCATGCGGCCGAGCCGGCCGCGGCTGCTCATCACCACCGCTGACACCCCATCCGCTTGAAGCCGAGCGGGTGGCGGTGAGATGCCGCTCCAGGTGATCCCGCTGCCGTCCGCCGAGTCTACGAATCCAGACCGCAAAGGACGCCCATGATCACCCTGGCCCTCTCCAAGGGACGCATCTTCGAAGAGACCCTGCCGCTGCTGAAGGCCGCGGGCATCGAGGTGCTCGAGGATCCCGAGACCTCCCGCAAGCTGATCCTGCCCACCAACAGGCCGGACGTCCGCGTCGTGCTGGTGCGCGCGACCGATGTGCCCACCTATGTGCAGTACGGCGGCGCGGACCTGGGCGTGGCCGGTCGCGACGTGTTGATCGAGCACGGCGGCGCGGGCCTCTACCAGCCCCTGGACCTGCGCATCGCCAGCTGCCGCATGAGTGTGGCCACCCGCGACGACTTCGACTACGCCGCCGCCGTCAAGCAGGGCTCGCGCATCCGCGTGGCCACCAAGTACACCGAGATCGCCCGTCAGCACTTCGCGGACAAGGGCGTGCACGTGGACCTGATCAAGCTCTATGGCTCCATGGAGCTGGCCCCGCTGAC
Source organism: Mitsuaria sp. WAJ17 (assembly GCF_014174515.1). Taxonomy (GTDB): domain Bacteria; phylum Pseudomonadota; class Gammaproteobacteria; order Burkholderiales; family Burkholderiaceae_C; genus Roseateles_B. Next base: position 106,747 of record NZ_JACJUG010000007.1, on the reverse strand, counting down.
GGGCCTCGCCGATGCCATCGTGGACCTGGTCTCCACCGGCAGCACGCTCAAGGCCAACCGCCTGGTGGAGGTGGAGCGCATCATGGAGATCTCCTCGCGCCTGGTCGTCAACCAGGCGGCACTCAAGCTGAAGCGCGAGGCCCTGCGTCAGCTGATCGACGCCTTCGCGTCGGCCACCCCCGCAGTCTGAAGGAGCCGCCATGCTGAAGCTTCGACAACTCGACACGCAGGACGCCGGCTTCGAGGCCGAGTTCCAGCGCGTGCTGCACTGGTCCGCAGACACCGATGCCGCCATCGAGACTCGCGTGGCCGAGATCCTGGCCGATGTGCGCGCCCGTGGCGATGCCGCGGTGCTGGAGTACACCGCCCGCTTCGATCGGCTGACGGCCGAATCGCTCGGTGCGCTGGAGCTGACCCGCGAGGAGCTCAAGGCCGCCTTCGACGGCCTGCCCGCCGCGCAGCGCGAGGCCCTGGAAGCCGCCGCCCGCCGCGTTCGCAGCTACCACGAGCGCCAGAAGGCTGCCTGCGGCGAGAGCTGGAGCTACCGCGACGAGGATGGCACCTTGCTGGGGCAAAAGGTGACCCCGCTGGACCGTGTGGGCATCTACGTCCCCGGCGGCAAGGCGGCCTACCCCAGCAGCGTGCTGATGAACGCCATCCCGGCGCAGGTGGCCGGCGTGCCCGAGATCATCATGGTCGTGCCCACCCCAGGCGGCGAGAAGAACGCCCTGGTGCTGGCCGCCGCCTACGTGGCCGGCGTGCACCGCGCCTTCACCATCGGCGGCGCGCAGGCCGTGGCGGCCCTGGCCTACGGCACCGCCACTGTGCCGCGCGTGGACAAGATCACCGGCCCCGGCAACGCCTATGTGGCCAGCGCGAAGAAGCACGTCTTCGGCCAGGTCGGCATCGACATGATCGCGGGCCCCAGCGAGATCCTCGTGCTGGCCGATGGCAGCACGCCGCCGGATTGGGTGGCCATGGACCTCTTCAGCCAGGCCGAGCACGACGAGCTGGCGCAGAGCATCCTGCTGTGCCCCGATGCGGGCTACATCGCGCAGGTGCGCGCGGCCATCGAGCGCCTGCTGCCCACCATGCCGCGAAAGGACGTGATCCGCGCCTCGCTGGAGGGCCGCGGCGCGCTGATCCTCACACGCTCCATGGAGGAGGCCTGCGAGATCAGCAACCGCATCGCGCCCGAGCACCTGGAGGTCTCCAGCCGCGAGCCGCACCGCTGGGAACCGCTGCTGCGCCATGCCGGGGCCATCTTCCTGGGCGCCTACACCAGCGAGTCCCTGGGCGACTACTGTGCCGGGCCCAATCACGTGCTGCCCACCTCGGGCACGGCGCGTTTCTCTTCGCCGCTGGGGGTCTACGACTTCCAGAAGCGCAGCAGCCTGATCGAGGTCAGCGAGGCGGGCGCCCAGAAGCTGGGCCCCATCGCCGCGACGCTGGCATATGGCGAGGGGCTGCAAGGCCATGCGCTGGCGGCAGAATACCGGTTGAAGTGATGCGATGGCGCTGCCGGTGCAGCGCTGTTGTTTATGGTCTGCAAAGCCCGGCTCGTCCGGGCTTTCTTCATGGGACTGGCACTATCCGGCTGCAAAGGACTTGGCCTAGGATGGCCCATCGCCAATGCTGCGGAGACTCGTGATGAGACTGTCGGACATGAAGGTGGGGATGCGCATCGGCCTGGGCTTCGCTGCCGTGCTGCTGATGTCGGGGCTGCTGGGCCTGCTCTCGATCTCGCGACTGGGGCTGATCCAGGCCAGTGTCAGCGACCTGGCAAGCAACTGGATGCCCAGCATCAAGGCCATCTCGGAGATCGATGACAAGGTCCAGTCGATCCGCCGGCTTGAGCTGCGCATGTGCCTCCTGGAGACCGTGTCGGAAGTCCAGAGTGTGATGGAGACCATCAAGTCCACGCGCGAGAAGGACCTGCCCAAGCTGATCAGTGTCTACGTGCCCTTGATTGCTTCGCCTGAGGAAGAGGCGGCCTGGAACGCGGCGAAGGCCAAGATCGACGCCTACCTGGCGGTGCAGGACCGCTTGATCGAGCAGCGCAAGGCTGGCAATCGTGCCGAGTACCAGGCCACCGTGGTCGGGGACTCCCTGAAGACCGTGGACGAGGCATCGTCAGCGCTTGCCAAGGTGGTCTCGATCAACGAGGGCGGCGCCGCGGCCAGCTATGCGGAGGCCAAGAGCACCTACGACAGCGTGCGCCTCACCTTGATGGTGCTGCTGGCGCTGCAGCTGGTGGCGGGCGGCCTGGTGGCGATGTTCCTGACGCGCAATACCGTCGATCCCCTGCAGCGCATGGTCAGCGTGGCCGAGCGGGTGGCCGGCGGGGACCTGGGCGTGGACGTGGACACCTCGCGGCGCGATGAGTTCGGCCGCCTGGCCTTGGCGCTGGAGGACATGCGCCAGTCCCTGAACCGCTCCATCGGCACCGTGCGCAGCAGCGCGGAGAGCATCGCCCTGTCCAGCAGCGAGGTCGCGGCGGGCTCCAGCGACCTCTCCGCCCGCACCGAGCAGATGGCCTCCAGCCTGGAGGAGACCTCGGCCACCATGCAGACCCTCAGCGAGACCGTGCGCCAGAACGCCGACGCCACCCGCCAGGCCACCGGCCTGGCCCGCGACGCCAGCCAGGTGGCCGAGCAGGGCGGGGCGGTGGTGGGCCGGGTGGTGGGCACCATGGAAGAGATCAACACCAGCTCGCGCAAGATCAGCGACATCATCGGCGTCATCGACGGCATCGCATTCCAGACCAACATCCTCGCGCTGAATGCCGCCGTCGAGGCCGCCCGGGCTGGCGAGCAGGGTCGCGGCTTCGCGGTGGTGGCCGGCGAGGTGCGCTCCCTGGCCCAGCGCAGCGCCGAGGCGGCGCGCGAGATCAAGTCCCTGATCGGGACCTCGGTCGATAAGGTCGATGCCGGCACCCGACTCGTGGCCGAGGCCGGCCAGACCATGCAGGAGCTGGTGCAGGCGGTGCAGCGGGTCAGCCACATCATCGAGGACATCAGCCGCGCCACCCAGGAGCAGAGTGTCAGCCTCTCCGAGGTCGGCCAGGCGGTGAACCGGCTGGACGAGGTCACGCAGCAGAACGCGGCCCTGGTGGAGCAGTCCAGCGCCGCGGCGGAATCGCTGCGGGACCAGGCGGCCCAGCTCAGCGCGGCGGTCTCGGGTTTCAAGACGGCCTGAGCAGGGCGGGCGTACCGGCCCAGCGTTCGACACCGGCGAATGGTGGCTTGAGGACACGAAGTTCGTGCAACACGAACTTCGTGTTACGCTGTGCCTCATGAAGAACGTCACCGTGACCATGGAAGACAGCGTGGCCGAGTGGGCCCGGCTGGAGGCCGCGCGGCGCAACACCAGCGTCTCCCGCCTGGTCGGTGAGCTGCTGGCCGAGAAGATGCGCCATGACGATGCCTACGAGCGTGCCATGCAGGACTGGCTGCACCGCGAGCGCAGCTGGGCCAGCGACGGTCAGGCCTATCCTGCCCGGGGCGCGCTGTGAGTGCCGCGCCCCTGGTCTTCGTCGATACCTCGGTGCTGATCCTCAGCGAGGACGGCGCCCGGCCTGGCGAGCAGGCCCAGGCCCTGGCCTGGCTGCGCGAGTTGTGGCAGCGCCGCGCCGGGCGCGTCTCCACCCAGGTGCTCAACGACTTCTACCGCCTCGTCACCACCCGGCTGCATCCCGCGATGCCCAATGGCGACGCCCGCGCCGAGGTGCGCCGCTACCAGCGCTGGCAACCCTGGGCCATCGACCACGCCACCGTGGAGAGCGCCTGGTCCATCGAGAGCCGCTTCGGCCTGGCCTATATGGATGCCCTGGTCGTGGCCGCTGCCAAGGCCCAGGGCTGCGAATGGCTGCTGAGCCTGGAGCTGGCCCATGGCCTGCAACTGGACAGCGTGCAGATCCTCAATCCCCTGCAGGCCGCGCCGGACGCCGTGTTCGCCGCAGGCAAGGCCTGACCCCGGAGCTTCCATGGATGAACTGAGCCAAGCCCTGTCCCGCATCCGCGAGGACGTGCGCCAGACCCAGGCCTACCCGGTGCAATCCGGCGCCGGCCTGGTCAAGCTGGACGTGATGGAGAACCCCTACCGCCTGCCCGAGGCCCTGCAGCAGCAGTTGGGCGAGCGCCTGGGCCGCGTGGCCCTGAACCGCTATCCGGCCGAGGGCACGCAGCAGCTGGCCGCGGCGCTGGCCCGCCATGCGCAGCTGCCCGCCGAGGGCTACGGCTTGACGCTGGGCAACGGCTCGGACGAGCTGATCTCCCTGCTGAGCCTGGCCGTGGCCCGGCCCGGCGCGGTGATCATGTCGCCCCTGCCCAGCTTCGTGATGTACGGCATCTCGGCCCAGTACCAGCACCTGCGCTTTGTGGGCGTACCCCTGCGGCCGGACTTCGAGCTGGACGAGGCGGCCATGCTGGACGCCATCGCCACCGAGCAGCCGGCCCTGCTGTACCTCTCGCATCCCAACAACCCGACCGGCAACCTCTGGGACGAAGCTGTCATCGAGCGCCTCATCGAGGCCGCGCCCGGCCTGGTGGTGCTGGACGAGGCCTACCAGCCCTTTGCCGAGCACGACGGCCTGGCCCTGATGCAGCGCCATCCCAAGGTGCTGATCATGCGCACCATGAGCAAGTTCGGCCTGGCCGGCGTGCGCATTGGCTATCTGATGGGCCGGCGCGAGCTGGTGGACCAGGTCGAGAAGCTGCGTCCGCCCTTCAACGTCAGCGTGCTCAATGCCGAGGCGGCGCTCTTCGCGCTGGAGCACGAGGCCGTCTTTGCCGAGCAGGCCGCCATCCTGCGTGCCGAGCGCGAGCGCCTGCATGGCGCCCTGCAGCAACTGAGGTGGGTGCAGGTCTTCCCCAGCCAGGGCAATATGCTGCTGGTGCGCGTGCCGGATGCCGCCGCGGTGTTCGCGGGGCTCAAGGCTCGCGGCGTGCTGATCAAGAACGTCTCCGGCCTGCACCCCTTGCTGCGGCAGTGCTTGCGCATCACCATCGGTACCCCGGAGGAGAACCAGGCCCTGCTGGCCGCCCTGCAAGCCGCCCTCATCGATTTGAACCTGCCCTGAACCTGCCGAAGTCCAGACCATGAGCACCGCCGCACGCATTGCCGAAGTCCGCCGCGACACCAAGGAGACGCAGATCCGCGTCCGCGTCAACCTCGATGGAACGGGGGAAGCCAAGCTGTCCACCGGCATCGGTTTTTTCGACCACATGCTGGACCAGATTGCCCGCCACGGCCTGATCGACCTGGAGATCGAGGCCCGCGGCGACCTGCACATCGACGGCCATCACACCGTGGAGGATGTCGGCATCACGCTCGGTATGGCCGTCGCCCAGGCCATCGGTGACAAGAAGGGCCTCACCCGCTACGGCCACAGCTATGTGCCCCTGGACGAGGCGCTGTCGCGCGTGGTGATCGACTTTTCCGGCCGCCCCGGCCTGGAGATGGACGTCAAGTTCACCGCTGGCAGCGTCGGCGCCTTCGACACCCAGCTGACCTACGAGTTCTTCCAGGGCTTCGTCAACCACGCCCTGGTGAGCCTGCATGTGGACAACCTCAAGGGCCACAACGCCCACCACCAGTGCGAGACGATGTTCAAGGCCTTCGGCCGTGCCCTGCGCATGGCGATGACGCTGGACCCGCGCTGCGCAGGCGTCATCCCTTCCACCAAGGGGACCCTGTGATGGCCAGCCGGACCGTTGCTGTCGTCGATTACGGCATGGGCAATCTGCGTTCCGTGTCCCAGGCCGTGATTCATGCGGCCGAGGGCCAGGGCGTGGAGGTGCTGATCACCTCGAAGCCGCAGGAGGTCTACGCCGCCGAGCGCGTGGTGCTGCCGGGCCAGGGTGCCATGCGCGACTGCATGCGCGAGCTGCGCGATTCAGGCCTGCAGGAGGCCGTGCTGGACGCCGCCACGCGCAAGCCGCTGATGGGCGTGTGCGTGGGCATGCAGATGCTGCTGGATCACAGCGAAGAGCAGGACACCCCCGGCCTGGGCTTGATCCCCGGCCGCGTGAAGCGCTTCCAGCTGGAAGGCCGCCTGCAGCCCGACGGCAGCCGCTATAAGGTGCCGCAGATGGGCTGGAACCGCGTGTTCCAGACCCGGCTGCATCCCGTCTTCGCCGGCGTGCCCGATGGTGCCTGGTACTACTTCGTGCACAGCTACTACACGGCGCCGACGGACCCCGCTCACAGTGCCGCCGAGACGGAGTACGGCGAGCGCTTTACCTGCGCCGTGGCCCGGGATAATATTTTCGCCACCCAATTCCATCCCGAGAAAAGCGCCGCGCTGGGCCTGGCCCTGTATCGCAATTTCCTGCACTGGAAGCCATGAGGACGTCCGCCGTCTCCCGCCCCTGCATGAGCGCCGCGTTATCCGCCTCGCAATCCCCTTCAACCTTCTCCCACCACCTGCATTTCGGCCATGCTGCTGATCCCTGCCATTGACCTGAAAGACGGCAAATGCGTCCGCCTGCAACAAGGCGACATGAACGCCTCCACCACCTTCGGCGAGGACCCTGCTGCCATGGCGCGGCGCTGGGTTGACGCCGGCGCCCGGCGCTTGCACCTGGTGGACCTCAACGGCGCCTTCGCGGGCAAGCCCGTCAACGAGGCGGCCATCAAGGCCATCATCCGCGAGGTGGGCGACGACATCCCCATCCAACTGGGCGGTGGTATCCGGGACCTCGACACCATCGAGCGCTACCTGGACGATGGGCTGTCCTACGTCATCATTGGCACCGCCGCGGTCAAGAACCCGGGCTTCCTCAAGGACGCCTGCTCGGCCTTCGGCGGCCACATCATCGTGGGCCTGGACGCCAAGGACGGCAAGGTCGCCACCGACGGCTGGAGCAAGCTCACCGGCCACGAGGTGATCGACCTGGCCCGCAAGTTCGAGGACTACGGCATCGAGGGCGTGATCTACACCGACATCGGCCGCGATGGCATGCTCAGCGGCGTGAACATCGAGGCCACGGTCAAGCTCGCGCAGGCGCTGTCCATCCCGGTGATCGCCTCGGGTGGCCTCTCCAACATGCAGGACATCGAGGCCCTGTGCGCCGTCGAGAGCGAAGGCGTGGAAGGCGTGATCTGCGGCCGCGCCATCTACACCGGCGACCTGGACCTCGCCGCTGCCCAGAAGCGGGCCGACGAGCTCTCCGAAGCCCAGGCCTGATCGCTCCCCAGCCTCCCTCTCCATCACAGGGCCGCTCGCGCAGCGGCCCTTGTTCTTGAAAGACCCGCCCCATGCTGGCCAAACGCATCATTCCTTGCCTGGACGTGACCGGTGGTCGCGTGGTGAAGGGCGTCAACTTCGAGTCCCTTCGCGACGCGGGCGACCCGGTGGAGATCGCCGCCCGCTACAACGAGCAGGGCGCGGACGAGCTCACCTTCCTGGACATCACGGCCACCAGCGACGGCCGTGACCTGATCCTGCACATCATCGAGGCCGTGGCTTCGCAGGTATTCATCCCGCTGACTGTGGGCGGCGGCGTGCGCTCGGTGCCTGATGTGCGACGCCTGCTCAATGCCGGGGCGGACAAGGTCAGCTTCAACTCGGCCGCCGTGGCCCGGCCCGAGCTGATCCGCGAGGCCTCGGAGCGCTACGGTGCGCAGTGCATCGTTGTGGCCATCGACGCCAAGCGCCGCCAGGGCGATGACCTTGCCGCGCGCGGCGAGGGCTGGGACGTCTACACCCATGGCGGTCGCAAGAACACGGGCCTCGACGCCCTGCAGTGGGCCCGCCAGATGGCCGAGTTCGGCGCCGGCGAGATCCTGCTGACCAGCATGGACCGGGACGGCACCAAGATCGGCTTCGACCTGGCGCTCACGCGCGCCGTCAGCGACGCCGTACCCGTACCCGTGATCGCCTCGGGCGGCGTGGGCACCTTGGAACACCTGGTCGATGGCATCCAGATCGGCGGCGCCGACGCTGTGCTGGCCGCGAGCATCTTCCACTACGGCCAACACACGGTGGGCGAGGCCAAGGCCCTGATGGCCAGCCGTGGCATCGAGGTGCGGCAGTGAAGTCACGATCGAAACCCGAGGCCGCCCCGGCTGCGCGTGCGAGACCCCAGGGCGCGCCGCGCCTGGCACCGGCCGAGGTTCGCATCATCGGCGGCCAGTGGAAGCGCTCCAAGCTGCCGGTGGCCCACAAGCCCGGCCTGCGCCCCACGCCGGACCGCGTGCGCGAGACCCTGTTCAACTGGCTGGGCCAGGACCTCTCCGGCTGGCGTGTGCTGGACGCCTTCGCCGGCAGCGGCGCCCTGGGCTTCGAGGCCGCCTCGCGGGGGGCCGACGACGTGCTGCTGCTGGAGCGCGATGGCGAGCTGGCGCGCAGCCTCAATGCCTCCAAGGCCCGGCTCAAGGCAGAGACCCTGCGCGTGGAGGCCGTCGATGCCCTGGCCTGGATGGCCCGCAGCGAGCGGGCCCGCTTCGAACTGGTGATGCTGGACCCCCCCTTCGACGCAGGCCTCTTCGAGCCCGCCCTGCGCGCCGCGGCGCCCCTGGTGGTGCCGGGCGGCTACCTCTACATCGAGGCCCCCGAGCCCCTCACGCCGGCGCCGGAGCTGGGCCTGCAGCCGCATCGCAGCGGCAAGGCGGGGGCCGTGCATTACGCCCTGTTCCGCCGCGAGGGCTGAGCCGCGTTCGAGTGGACGAAACCCCGTCCGCCGGGCGGGTACGGGGGCGAGGGATAATCCGGGCGCCGTCGCCCCCGCCACCCGCTGCAGTACTCCCGCTTTACACCGCGACGGCCAGGAGCCTGTGTTGACCACCGCCAAAGTGCTGACCGCCGTCTATCCCGGCACCTTCGATCCCATGACCCTCGGGCATGAGGACCTGATGCGCCGCGCCAGCCAACTCTTCGAGCGCCTGATCCTGGCGGTGGCCGCCGGCCATCACAAGAACACGCTCTTCTCCCCGGACGAACGCCTGGAGATCGCCCGCGAGGTGGCCGCGCGCTACCCCAATGTCGAGGTCATCGCCTTCCGCGGGCTGCTGCGCGACTTCGTCCAACAGCACGGTGGCAAGGTGGTCGTGCGCGGCCTGCGCGCCGTCAGCGACTTCGACTACGAGTTCCAGATGGCGGGCATGAACCGCAAGCTGATGCCCGATGTCGAGACCGTCTTCCTGACGCCCTCGGACCAGTACCAGTTCGTCTCAGGCACCTTTGTGCGCGAGATCGCCAAGCTGGGCGGTGATGTCTCGCAGTTCGTCTCGCCCTCGGTCAGCGCCCGCCTGGCGGACCGCGTGGCCAAGCAGGCCTCGCAACCCTGAAGGCCGGACAGGAGTCGCGCCATGGCACTGATGATCACTGACGAATGCATCAACTGCGACGTCTGCGAACCCGAATGCCCCAACGAGGCCATCTCCATGGGCGAGGAGTTCTACCAGATCGACCCGGGCAAATGCACCGAGTGCGTGGGCCACTTCGACGAGCCCCAGTGCGTGCAGCTGTGCCCCGTGGCCTGCATTCCGGTTAATCCCGAGCACGTGGAGAGCCGCGAGACGCTGATGCAGAAGTTCCTGCGGCTGACGCAGGCGGCGGCCTGATCGGGGGGGCCTGACTCAGGCCAGGTTCCAGACTTCGCCATAGCCCGGAGGTCTCGGCCATCGGTCCGCCGTGGGCCGCAGCGCGGCCTGTTCGTGCAGCCATCGCCTTGCCAGCATCCAACCGCCATGGCTGACGACCAGGGCGTCCGGCGGCAGGGCGCAGGCGGCCACGCGGTCCAGCAGGGCCTGTAGGGACTCGCCACCCGCCGGCGTGAAATGCAGGAAGTCCGCCACCCAGGCATCGATCTCGGCCTTGGGGATGTCAGACCAGGGGCGGCCGTCCCAGGCGCCGAAGTCCATCTCCCGCAAATCGTCCCGCTGGTGATGCGTCCAGCCCCAGCGCCGCAGCCAGCGGCCGGCGTCGGCGCAGCGCGCCAGGGGCGAGGTCCAGATCTCATGCGCCAGGCGCTGCCGCCGCGCGTGGGCCTGGATGCGACGGGCCAGGCGCTTGGCGCGACGCCAATGCACAGGCACGTCGCTGCCTGCGCCGATGCAGCGCCCCCTCACGCCCTCGGGGCGTGGATGGCGCCAGACCGCGATGCCTTTTGCACTGGCCATGGGGTCAGGTCGTGCCCAGGCCCAGGTGGGGCAGCATCGCCAGTGCTGCGAGCAGCAGCAGCAGCTCGCTGAGCTGCTGGCTGGCGCCAAGGTTGTCGCCCGTGTAGCCGCCCAGGCGGCGGCGCAGCCAGCGGTGCATCCATCCCAGGGCCAGGCCTGCCGCGCCGGCCTGCGTCGCCAGCATCAGCAGGACCTCGCCCAGCGGCCAGGGGCCGGTCAGCAGCGGCAGTGTGAGGACCACCGCCATCAGCACCGCGGCGGCCAGCGAGCCGACGCCGATCTGCGTGGCCAGGGGCTTGGCCTTGGCATGCTCGGCATCGCCCGCGTAGGGCAGGCTGCGCATCAGCAGCAGCGGGGCCAAGCGAGAGGCCATGTGGCCCCAGGCCAGCAGCAGCACGGCCAGCAGCGGAGCACGCTCGGCCAGGGCGGCCAGGGCCGCGGCCTTGAGCCCCAGCAGCAAGACCAGGCCCAGGGCGCCGTAGCTGCCCAGGCGTGAGTCCTTCATGATCAGCAGGGCCTTCTCGCGGCTTACCGCGCCGCCCAGGCCGTCACAGGTGTCGGCCCAGCCGTCCTCGTGGAAGCCGCCCGTGAGCCAAACGCTGGCCGCAATGGCCAGCAGGCCGGCGATCAGCGGCGGGAAGACCAGCAGCGCGCCGCCGAAGACCGCCGCGCTGAACAGGCCCACCAGGGCGCCCACTGCCGGGAAGTAGCGCGCGCACTGCTGCAGCCAAGCTGGCTCGAACCCTACCCAGGCCGGAATGGGCAGCCGGGTGAAGAACTGCAGGGCGATGAAGAACAGGCGGAGTTCGTGCAGCAGGCGGCGCATGCGTGGAAGCGGCCGGGCATGCCGGCCGCAGGCCGCGAGCCATGCGATCAGCCCTGCTCGGGCGGGTTCAGAGGGAGCTCGATGATATAGCCCGTGCCCGGCCGTGGGTCCGGGTCCAGGCGGATGCGCCCCTGCATCATCTGGCACAGCTGGGCCACCAGGTGCAGGCCCAGGCCCTGGTCCTGGACGGCATCCCAGCCCTGCAGCAGCTGCTCGCGCAGGGGCGCGGGCAGGCCGCGGCCGTTGTCGCGGTAGTGCAGCCTGGCCCAGTCGTCCTCGCGCTGCAGGCTGAGCGTGATGCGGCGGTCGCCGATGCCCTCGAAGGCATGGGCGCAGCTGTTGCGCAGCAGCTTGGCAAGCAGCTGGGAAAGCTGGCCGCCGCACATCACCACCGGCGCGGCGTCGGGCAGGTCCAGTTCCAGGCGTGCGCGGGCGCCCTTGAGCAGGGCTCCGTGCACGCGCAGGATGTTGCGCAGGTACTCGCAGAGATCGAAGGCGCTGACCTTCTGCTGGGATTGGTCGGCGGCATAGGTCTTGAAGCCGGAGAGCAGGTCCGAGGCGCGGCGCAGATGGGCGCCGGCCAGTTGGCTGGCGTCGGCGATGCGCTGGGCCAACTCGGCAGCCTCGGCTGCGGTGAGCCTGCCGCCGCGCAGGCTCTGCAGCAGGCGCTGCGCGAATTCATCCAGCCCCGAGCAGGCGGTGACGGCCACGCCGATGGGCGAGGCGATGTCGTGCGTCATGCCGGTCACCAGGCCGCCCAGGGCCGCCAGGCGCTCCTGCTCGATCAGCCGGCCAGTGGCGCGCAGCTCGCGCTGGCCATGCGTCATCAGAAGCAGCTGCTCGTGCTCGCGCGCCAGCAGGTTCAGCAGCTCCGCGCTGCAGCGCCCGGCCAGGGCCTGCATCAGCTCCAGCGCGAAGAGGCGGCGCTCCCAGGGAATGGGTGCGCGGTCCATGATGCACAGCAGGCCGATGACGAGGCCCTCTCCGTCCACCAGGGGCAGGCCCAGGTAGCTTTGCACGCCGATCTCGGCCAGCAGGCTGTCGGTGGGGTAGGCCTGCTTGACGCCGCTGGCGTGGTAGCACACGGCGCCATCGGCCACATTGCGGCAGGGCGTGCCCTGCAGGGAGTAGTTGAAGGGGGGCAGCTGGCGGCCATCCTGCCAGAAGGCCAGCAGCTGGGCACGCAGGCCCTGCGGCGCATGCTCGATCTTGCCGAGGAAGCAGACCTGGACTGCCAGCTCCCGTGCCAGGCTGCCGCTGACGGTCTCGAAGAATGCACCGCCATGCAGCGCCCCGATGGCCAGGTTCAGCGCGCGCAGTGCCTGCTCGATGTTCGGCCCCGGCATGCTGCTCATGGCGGCCCCTCAGCTATGGTCGGGCAGGCGGTGGTAGATCTCGTGAACGGCGTCCAGGTGGGTCATCAGCAATTCCACCAGCGAGGGATCGAACTGCGTGCCTGCCTGCGCCTTCACATAGGCCAGGGCCTCGTCGAAGCTCCAGGCCTTCTTGTAACAGCGGTCGCTGACCAGGGCATCGAAGACATCGACCAGGGCCACGATGCGCCCAGCCACGTGAATCTGCTCGCCGGCCAGGCCGCGGGGATAGCCCTGGCCGTCCCAGCGTTCATGGTGCTCGTGGGCGATGATGGCGCCCAGCTGCAGGATGCGCTTGTCGGATTTGCTGAGCAGCTCGTAGCCGATGCGCGCATGGGTCTGCATGATCTCCCACTCTTCCGCGTCCAGCTTGCCGGGCTTGTTGAGCACCCGGTCGGGGATGCCGATCTTCCCGACGTCATGCAGCGGCGCGGCCTGGCGCATGAACTCGATGTCGCCCACCTTCATGCCCACCAGATCGGCCAGCAGCGCGGCCATCTCGCCCACGCGGCGCACATGGGCGCCGGTCTCCTTGGAGCGCTTCTCGACGGCCTCGCCGATGATGTAGACGGTGGAGCGCTGGGTGTCGGCGATCTCCTCACGCAGCAGCAGGCTCTCGTAAGTGATGGCCACGTTGGCGCAGAAGATCTCCAGCAGCTCGCGCGCCTCGGCATCCACGGGCTCGGAGAAGACCATGTAGAGGAGGCTCTCGTTGCCGCTGCTGGTGCGGTAGTAGCCGACGAAGCGGAGGTCCTCGAAATGGCTTTGCTGGTCCCGCAGGGCCCTGTCCAGCGAGGTCCGGACCTCGTCGGGCAGGCTGTCGACTTCTTCATCGACCAGCAGCTTGGAATACTCCGAGGTGGCCGCCAGCACCTTGAGCCGGCCTTCGATGTGCGAAGCGGCGTAGGCCGAGATGCGGCTGGCGCACAGGCCTTGGGCCTCGTAGCCCAGCAGGTGCGCCACCTGCTCCAGCACGGCCGAGGCGAAGCGGCGCAGGTTCTGGCTGTCGTAGATGCGGGTGATGGCGTCGATGGAGCGGCGCAGGGCCTGGCGCGACTGATCGATGATCATGATGTCGCGATACGAGCGCAGCGCCGAGTAGAAAACCGTGATCAGCTTGCGCTTGGTGAGCTCGGTCTTCTCCTTGTAGTCGTTGATGTCGTAGGTCTTGATGACATGCTCTTCGGGCGCCTGCCCCGGCTGCCCGGTGCGCAGCACGATGCGCACATGGTGGTTCTCCAGCTCCTCGCGGATGAAGCGGGCGAGGTCCAGGCCGGCATGCTCGGACTCCATCACCACATCCAGCAGCACCAGGGCGATGTCCTGGCGGGTCTGCAGCAGCTCGCGCGCCTCGGTGGCGCTGTAGGCGTCGAGGAACTGCAGGCGCCGGCCGGCGAACTCGAAGTCCGCCATGACCAGCTGCGTCACTTGGTGAACGGCGGGGTCGTCATCGACGATCATCACCACCCAGGGGTCGATTGCCTTCGTGCGTCCCTGAGTCACTTCCTCAGGCAGTTCGTCGGCAAACACCAGGTCGGACATCGCTTGCTCCCATGGGCTGAGGCTGGGCTCATTATGGTGGCAAGTCCTGCCCTTGTGGGGCGAGCCCGGCGGGCGGCTGTGGCGGGGAAGTGGCAGAAGTCGTGCAGCTGTACCGGCCTTCGGGGGCGGGGGGCGGCCCCCCCGAAGCCGCTGTCTCCTGCGGGCCTCAGGACTGGCGTTCGCTGACCCCGGCGGAGGCGAAGCTGGCCATTTCTGCCAGGATGCGGCAGGCCGACTCCAGCAGCGGCCAGGCCAGGGCGGCGCCGGAGCCTTCCCCCAGGCGCAGGCCCAGGTCCAGCAGGGGCTGGGCCTGCAGCTGGTCCAGCATCAGGCGGTGCGCCTGCTCGTTGGAGCGGTGCGCGAAGACGCAACGCTCCAGCACCGCCGGCTGCAGGCGCGTGGCCACGAGGATGGCGCTGCTGGTGATGAAACCATCGACCAGGATCACGCGGCGCTCCAGTGCGGCCTGCAGCACTGCGCCGACCATCATCGCGATTTCGAAGCCACCGAAGGCCTGAAGCGCCTCCAGCGGCGAGCGGGCGTCCGGATGGCGGGCCAGTACCTGGCCCAGGATTTCGGTCTTGCGGGCCAATTGGGCGTTGTCAAGACCTGTCCCCCGACCCACGCAGTCGCCGATGGGCAGGCCGGCCAGGCGGGCCAGCAGCAGGGCCGCGGCCGAGGTGTTGCCAATGCCCATCTCGCCGAGGATCAGCGCGTTGCCGGGCTGCTTGGCCAGCAGCTCGCGGCCGGCGCCCAGGGCGGTCGCGCACTGGTCGGGTGTCATGGCGGGCTGCTCCAGCGCGTCGGCCGTGCCGGGCGCGACCTTGGCCTGGATCAGGCCCGGACGCGGGGCGAAGTCATGGCGCACGCCGGCATCCACCACGGTGAGGGCCAGGCCGTGCTGGCGGGCCAGCACGCTGACCGCCGCCCCGCCGGCCAGGAAGTTCTCCACCATCTGCCAGGTGACGTCCGGCGGGAAGGCCGAGACACCGCGCGCCGCCAGGCCGTGGTCGCCGGCGAAGACCATCAGCTGGGGGTGCTTCAGCAGGGGCGCTTCGCTGCCCAGGATGAGACCCAGGCGCTGCATCAGCGTCTCGAGCTGGCCCAGGGAGCCCAGGGGCTTGGTCTTGCTGTCGATGCGGGACTGCAGGCGCTGGGCCAGGGCGTCGTCGTGGAGGCTGGGGATGTGGGGGATCAGGTCGGTCATGGGGTCTACTGCAGGACGGTGGATTGGATGGCGGCCAGGACCTGGGGCGCACCGCGCTCCAGGGCCGCCAGGCCGGGCGCGAGGATGTCAGCGGACTTGATCTCCGTCAGGTTGGCCCCCAGGGCGGCAAAGCCGGGCCGGGCCAGCACCTTCTCAGGCACGAATTTCTTGCCGCACCAGGAACCCAGGATGAGCTGCGGCTCGCGTGCCAGCACCTCTTCGTGGCTGACGATGCGCTGCTTGGCGAAGCCGGCGCGGGCCCGGTCGGCGAAGACGTCATGGCCGCCGCAGAGCTGGATGATCTCGCTGACCCAGCCGATGCCGCAGATCAGAGGCTCGTCCCACTCCTCGAAGAAGACGCGCGGCCGCCTGGGCAGTGCGGCCGCGGCCTCGGCCAGGCGCAGCTCCTGGGTCACGAGGCCGGCGCAGATCGCCTCGCCCTGCGCTTCCTTCTGGACCAGGGCGGCCAGGCGGCGCACCATGGCATGGATGCCGGCGATGTCGCGCTGGTCGAACCACAGGGTAGGCAGGCCGGCGGCGTCGCACTCGGCCAGCAGGGGTTTCTGCAGGTCGGAGAAGCCGATCACGAGGTCCGGCATCACGGCCAGGATGCGTTCCAGCTTCATGCTGGAAAAGCCGCTGATCTTGGGCTTTTCGGTGCGAGCCTCGGGCGGATGCACGCTGTAGCCGGAGATGCCCACCACGCGGTCCTGGGCGCCGAGGCGGTAGAGCACCTCCACGGCTTCGGTGGAGAGGCAGGCGATGCGCCGCGGCGAGACGGGCACGGACGGGGCGCGGGACCGGGACAGGGGGGCGAGGAGTGTCATGCAGAGGGTTCCAGCAATTGCATCAGGGCACCCGGTGCGAAATGGCGGTCCACATAGTCCGCCAGGCCTTCGAACACCGGCTCCAACCCTCCTGCGTCGACCCCGAACAGGGCCTTCAGCAAGGCCGGCTGCTCGAACAGGCCGTGGGCATAGAGCCCCAGCACATTCGCCTGCTGCCAACCCACGACGCTTGCGTCCCGCTCGTGCAGGATCTCTTCTGCTGCGCCCAGCGACGGATGCTGGACGGTGCGGCCATGGTGAATCTCATAACCGTTCAAATCAAGTCCCTGTAAGGCCGACCAGGGTGACGCCATCGTCCTCGCAAAGGACAATGCCGCGGGCCTCAGCAGCTTCTCCCGCTCGAAGCGCGTCACCAGGGGCAGCAGACCCAGGCCCGGCGCATTGCCGTCGATGCCATACGGGTCCACCAGGGTCTCGCCCAGCATCTGCAGGCCGCCGCAGATGCCCATCAGCGGCTTGCCCGCGGCGGCATGGGCGGCGATGACCGCATCCAGGCGCTGCTCGCGCAGCCAGGCGAGGTCGGACGCCACGGCTTTGGAGCCGGGCAGGATGATCCAGTCGGCGCTTTGCAGCGTGCGCGCGTCGCGGGCCCAGAGAAGCTGCACGCCCGGGACCTGCCGCAGGGGCTGGAATTCATCCAGGTTGGACAGTCGCGGATAGGCCACCACGGCAATGCGCAGGCCCTGGCCCGTGGCTTGCTCGTCGAAGACGCCGTCCTCTTCCGGCAGACCATGGTGGCGCCACATGGGCAGCACCGCCATGGTGGGCACGCCGGTCAGCTGCTGCAGCATGTCGGGGCCGGGCGCGAGCAGCCGGGCGTCACCGCGAAAGCGGTTCAGTACATAGCCGCGGATCAGCGCCCGCTCCTCGGGCGGCAGCAGCTGGTGTGTGCCGTAGAGATGGGCGAAAGCGCCTCCGCGGTCGATGTCGGTGGCCAGCAGACAGGCGGCCTGCACCTCGCGGGCGGTGCGCATGTTGACGTAGTCGCTGGCATGCAGGTTGATCTCGGCCGGCGATCCCGCGCCCTCGATCACCACCACCTCGTTCTCGTCCATCAGCTCGTGCAGGGCCGCACGGGCATGTGGCCACAGCAGCTCGCTGCGCTCGCGCCAGGGGGCGCGGCTGAGGGCCTCATCGACCTCGCCCAGCACAACCACCTGTGAGGCGGTGTCGGCCTCGGGCTTGAGAAGCACCGGGTTCATGCGGACTTCGGGCTGGCGGCGGGCGGCCAGGGCCTGGAAGTACTGCGCAGAGCCGATCTCGCCCATGTGCCCGTTCAGCCCGGGCACCACGCGGGCGTTGTTGCTCATGTTCTGCGCTTTGTACGGCGCCACCTTGAAGCCCTGGCGCGCATACCAGCGGCACAGGGCGGTGGCCAGGAAGCTCTTGCCGGCACCACTGGTCGTGCCCAGCACCATCACGGCGCGTGCGCGCCCTTTCTTGTCGTTCAGAGGCATTCGAGGTCCGTCAGGGCTTGGAGCAGCACGTCCTGGCTGTCCGGGCTTTGCACCGAGAGCCGCAGCCAGCCCGGCGCGCCGAGGGAGTCGGCATTGCGCAGCTTGATGCCGCGCTGGCGCAGGCCGCCCAGCAGGGTGGGGATGTGGGTGCCCGAGCCCGGGCGCCACAGGGCGAAATTGCAGACACTGGGCCGGGCCGCCCAGCCGCGCAGATGCAGGGCGCTGTGCTGGGCCAGGCGCCAGGGGCGCAGGCGGTCGCGCCGCTGCTTCAGCGCCAGCAGCGTGTCGGGGCGCCAGGCCTGGTCCAGCAGGGCCACGCCCTCGGCCGACAGCACCCAGCTGGGGGCCAGCTGCTGCAGGCGTGCGGCGGCTTCGCCGGCGTCCAGTGGAGCCTGCAGCAGGCCGGCTCGAACGCCGGTGAGGCCCAGGGCCTTGTTGGGGCAGCGCAGGCGCCAGGCCTGGCCGGCGAGCGCGGGCGGGAGCTGGCTGCTGCCGTCCAGGCGCAGCTCCTCATAGGCCAGGTCGATGGCCAGTTGGGAGCCGCTGTTGACCAGGGCGTCGGCCACGCCCTGCCAGGCGGGGGCCGAGGGGCTGCTGCCGTTGGGGTTCAAGGGATCGCAGGCCCAGACCAGGGCCGGGCTTTTCATCGGCAGACCGTCCTCCTGGGCACACAGCTCGCGGGCGAGCTGGCCGAAGCCCTCGTAGACATGGACCCGCAGACCCAGGGCCTGCGCGGCGGCGGCGTATTCGCCAAAGCCGGGCCGCGGCACCCACACATGGCGCAGGCCCTCCAGCGAGGCCCACAGGGTGAGCCGGCGTATGGCCTCGGCGCCACCGGCGCTGGGCAGGATCAGCTCAGCGGGGTGCTGCAGCAGGGCCGAGAGCTGCTCGCGCAGCTGTCCGTAGGCCGGGTCCGGATAGTGGCGGCGGTCGGCGGCCTGCAGGGCGGCCAGCACGGGCTCGGGGCTGGGCAGGGGGCTGGCATTGCTGGAGAAGTCATGCAGCACGGGCGGCCCGCCGTCGGGGCCGCCGTGTTCCAGCAGCGGCAGGTTCACCATGCCAGGCCTCCTCGCAGGCCCAGGGCCAGCCCCATCAGCAGCAGGGCAGCGAGGGTCAGGCCTTGCCAGGCCACCGTCACCGCTCGGGCGACGTCGCCGGCCGCGGCTTCGGCACCCTGGGCGTTCAGCAGGTAGACGCCCGCCTTGCCCAGGCGCCGCTCCAGGCGCAGGGCCATGGCGCCCATGGGCCAGCCGCCATTGGGGGAGGGCGTGAGGCCGGACTGCCGCCACAGGGCGGGCCATTGCGCGGGCGGCGTTATCAGCAGACCGGTGAGGCGGGCCGGGATCCAGGACAGCAGGTCATCCATCCGTGCCGCGCACTTGCCCGCCCATTCCCAGGGGCCGTGGTAGCCCCACATGGCGTCGGCGGTGTTGGAAAACCGGTACAGTGCCGCGCCCGGCAGACCGGCGACGGCGAACCAGAACAGGGGGGCCACCACCGAATCGTTGAGGTTCTCGGCCAGGGTCTCGATGCTGGCTTCGCGCACCTGTGCCTCGCTCAGGCGCTGCGTGTCCCGGCTGACCAGGTGTGACAGCCGCTCCCGTCCGGCGTCCAGCGAAGTTTGCAGCGCTTGTTCCACGGCCATCACCTCCGCGCGCAGCATGCGCCAGGCCAGCAGCGGCTTCAAGAGCAGGCCCATGAATGCAAGGGCCATCCCCCACCGGAGGGGGCCCTGCCAGGGTTGGATCCCCTGCCACATCAGCTGCTCGGCCAGCCAGGCGAGCAGGACGCTCACGCCAGCGCCCAGCAGCCACAGCAGGCCGCCCCAGGCAAAGGCCGGCCCGGCGGCGAGGGCGGGCAGCCAGCGCCTGAAGGCGCCCAGGTAGCGGCCCATGGCCACCACCGGATGCGCCCAGGCGGGCGGCTCACCAAAGAGGCGGTCCACCAGCAGGGCCAGCGCCATGGCTGCGGGGAAGAGCCAGACGGGGTTCATCGCGCCCAAGTCAGTCTTCGATGCCGCGCTGGGCCGGAACGCCGGCCTTGAAATGGTGCTTGACCAGGGTCATCTCGGTGACCGTGTCCGCCAGCTCGATCAGCTCCTGCGGCGCGCGCCGGCCTGTCAGCACCACGTGCACATGTGAGGGTCGCTCGCGCAGGACCTGCAGCACCGGCTCCAGCGGCAGCCAGCCGTAGCGCAGGGGGTACATGATCTCGTCCAGCACCACGAGGAAGTGCTCGCCGGCGCGGATGGTCGCCTCGGCCCGGGCCCAGCCTTCGCGGGCCAGCTCGGCGGAATGGTCCAGGTCCTTGCTCTTCCAGGAGAAGCCGTCGCCCAGGCCCTCGATGGGCACGCCCAGTTGCTCGAACAGCCGGTGCTCGCCGAAGCGGGCCGAGGGCACCTTCATGAACTGGTAGATCTTGACCGCCTTGCCGCGGCCATGGGCGCGCAGGGCCAGGCCGAAGGCGGCCGTGCTCTTGCCCTTGCCGTCGCCGGTGTGGACGAGGACCAGGCCGCGGCGCTCGGCGGTGGGGACGATGCGTTCGCGGTCGATGGGCGGGGTCTCAATTTCCATGGTCGGGGGCTTTCATCAGCAGGTCCTGCAGGGGCCGGCGCTGACGCCAGCCTTCCTGTTCCAGGAGGGGTTGTTCGTAGAAGGCCGGCACCGGGCCCAGGCACAGAAGGCCCAGGGGCTGGGCGCCGGGCGGCAGATCGAGCACGCGCGCCAGGGCCTGCGGCTCGAACATGGACACCCAGCCCAGGCCCAGATTCTCCACGCGGGCGGCAAGCCACAGGTTCTGCACGGCCGCGCCGGCCGAGCACAGCGCCATTTCCTGGGGCAGGGTGCGGCGGCCGAAGACGGTGCCGTCGTCCGGCGGCAGGATCAGGGCCAGCAGTTCGGCGCAGTCGCGCAAGCCCTCGACCTTGAGCCGCAGGAACTCGTCGGCCCGCGCGCCCAGGGCCGCTGCGGTGGCCTGGCGCTCGGCCTGCACCAGCGGGGCCAGACGCTCGCGCCAGCTGGGCGTGGACAGGCGCATGAAGCGCCAGGGCTGCATCAGCCCCACCGAGGGCGCCTGGTGCGCGGCCTGCAGCAGGCGTCGAAGCTGTTCGTCCGGCAGGGGCGGACCCGGCAGGAAATGGCGGCAGTCGCGGCGCAGGGCCATGGCCAGGCGCACGGCATCGGCTTGCTCGGGGCTGAAGTGCTGCGGGTTCATGTCCATGTCGATCTCAGAGCTGTACCCGCGCGCTCAAACGCAGGCTGCGAGGCTCCATGGGATGGACCAGTCGCCCGGCCAGACCTTCGCCGCCGCCGCAGGCCGCGCCTTCGCGGCGGGTGCAGGCATTGCCCCAGTACTCGATGTCATGCGCCTGCGTGTTCAGGGCATTGAGCAGGTCCAGTCCCAGCTCCCAGCCCGGCGCCGGGCGCCAGGCCAGCTTGGCGTTGACGGTGAAGGCGCCGCCGGAGCGCTCGCGGCCGCTTTCCTCCAGCGCATAGCGGCCGATGTAGCGCAGGCGCAGGCCGGCGCTCCACGCGCCGCCCGGCTCGTAGCTGGCGCTGACCGAGGTGCTCAGCGGGATGGCATTGGGCACCTGACGGCCGCCGTTCCCGGCCTGCACGAAGCGGGCGCGGGACCAGGCGACGTCGGCATCGACAAGCCAGTCCCGGCCCATGCGGATGTCGTTGGACCATTCCAGGCCCATGCGGCGCGAGGCACCGCGGGGCTCGGTGACGCCCTCGTCGCCCACGAAGACCAGTTCCGAATCGAGCTCGGCCTGCCACAGGCTCCAGCTCGCCTGCCAGCCCGGGCCGAAGCGATGGCGCAGGCCCAGCTCCTGGCTGCGCGTACCGGCCAGCAGGGGCAGGGGATCCTGCGCGCTGCCGTCCTGCGGATTGAAGCGGCTGGTGGCGCCGCGGGCGTCGTTGGAGCGGAAGCCGCGGCCCCAGTGGGCGTAGAGCTCGGTCTCGGCGTTCCAGCGGTGCACCAGGCCCAGTCGGGGGCTCAGGCGGCTGGCGCCGGCTCGTCCGCCGTTGCCGGCGTTGTACTCGCCATCCAGGGCCTGGACCTTGGCCTGCACGCGGTCCCAACGCGCGCCCAGGACGGCGCGCCAGTCCGGGCGCAGCGCCTGCTGCAGCTCGGCGAAGGCGCCCAGGGCGTCCTGGCGCACGCTGTCCTCGCGCACCGTGTGCCGGCGCTCGCGGTCCACGGTGTCGTAGAGGCCCAGCATTGCGATGCGATCCTGGCGCCACTGAAGGCCCCAGCTCAGTTGGGCCGGGGTCAGGTCTTGCCACAGGGCCAGGCGCGGGTGCTGGGCCTGCCAGGCGAAGCCCCGTACCTGGCGGCGGTCCAACTGCTCGTGCTGGTCGCCGTCCGGCCCGCTGATGAAGCCGGACGGGGCGGCGTAGAGCTGCAGGCCGTAGTCGATCAGGTAGGCCGTGGCCTGCTGCTGCCAGGGGCCGCTGCGGCCAGCCCAGTCCAGGCTGAGGCTGTGGCGGTGGGTGATGCCGCCGTCGTTGGGAGAGAGCGTGCCGTAGCGGCCGATCTCGCCGGACTCGACGGCGCGCAGCGGCACATGCTCGCTGGCTCTCCAGCGGGCGGTGTAGCCCATGAGGCTCACGCTGAGGCCCTCGCGCTCGTCGCCCCAGGACCAGCGCAGCACGGCATTGCGCCGCTGCAAACCCTCGGGCTGCTCCCAGGGACCGTCGTTGCGGCTGGCCTCCAGGGCCGCGAGGGCCTGGCCGCCGCCCAGGGGCTGGCTGCCCGCCAGCAGCGCGCGGCGGTAGTTGTGCGGGCCCAGGCTCAGTTCGGCAAAGGGCCTGGCCAGCTCGCGTACATAGGCGATGCGCGAGGCGCCGGTGGTGGCGAAGTCGCCGTCCTCGGCGGCGAAGGCGCCTTTGCGGTAGCGCAGGCTGTCCACCAGCTCGGGCATCAGGAAGTTCAGGTCCATATAGCCCTGGCCATGGGCGTGGCTGGCCATGTTGACGGGCATGCCCGACAGCATCGTGGCGAAGTCGCTGCCATGGTCCAGGTTGAAGCCGCGCAGGAAGTACTGGTTGGCCTTGCCGTCCCCGCTGTGCTGAGTGACGATCATGCCGGGCATGGCCTCCAGCAGCTCGCCCGGGCGCAGCAGGGGCTTGGTGGCCAGGCGCTCGGCGCCGACCTCTCCCTGCGAGGCGCTCTCCGCGCCGCCCAGCACGGCGCGGCCCTGCAGCTCCACCTTCTCCATCTTTTCCGCCTCTTCCGCATGCAGGTTCAGCGCGACGGGCGCGCACATCGCCAGCAGCCAGGGCAGCGGGCGGACGGGACTGCGGGACGGGGATCGTTTCAGTTTCATGCAGGACGGAAGGAAGCAGGCGCAGCAGCGCCGATGGAAGGAGCAGGGGCGCCCGCCCGGAACCAGCGCCAGCTCGCGCCGCAGGCCATCAGCAGCCCCATCAGCACCCAGGCCAGGGCGGTGGATAGTGGCGAGGGGCCCGCGAAGCGCGGCGGCTGGGTCGCTGGCAGGGGTTGCAGCTGCAGGCCGCGCACCACGGGGGGCTGGACGGCGTCGCCTGTCTGCGGTGGCCTGGGCGCGGCAGGGCGCGGTGCGGCCGGCTTGGGCAATGGGTCCCGCACCCAGCGCTGCACGCCGTCCAGCTCGTCGGGGCGACTGCGGGCGCTGCGCAGCTCGGTGTAGCGCTGGGCCAGCTCGCGGCGGGTGGCAGCATCGGGCTGCCAATGCCCTTGCGCGGCGGCGCGGACCAGGCCGGCCAGGGTCTGGGCATAGCTCTCCTTGTGCCGGGCCAGCCATTGGGGCAGCTGCAGCTGGTGCTTGTCCCGCACCAGCACGTCGAAGAGGCTTTGCCAGTGATCGGGGCGCACGGTCTCGGGGGCCATGTTCTGCCAGCCCAGGGTGAACTGCACGGTCTTGAGCACCTGCAGCGCGCCGGCATAGCCTTCGTCGCGTTGGGCCTTGAGCCAGCCGGGGTGCAGGTAGCGGCTCTGCATCTCCAGGGCGATGGCGCGGCCGGCGCTTTCGGTCTGCTGCTCGGCGGCGTCCTGGAGCTGGCTCACGTGCAACTGCAGGGCCTCCTTGCGTCCCGCGGACCTGGCAGCGGCGGCCAGGCCGCCCAGGTACTGGAAGGGATCGTCCGAGCTGAGCATGGCGTAGAGGTGCGAGCTGCGCGACATCAGTGCCGCGTCTGTGCGCTTGAGCTGCGAGGCGAAGGCGTTGCGGGCGGTGCGCTCGTCGATGGCCAGCGGCTCGCCCTGCACATAGGGCTGGCTCATGCTCTGCAGGAAGAGCCCACCCAGGCGCGGATCCTCGCGCTTGAGGCCGTCGGCCTGCATGGCCTCGGCCACGCCCGTGCCGTAGGCGCCGACGCTGTTGCCGAACATGCGGGCCTGGGCCAGTTGGCGCGCCTGTGCCAGCTTCAGTCCTTGCCGGCGCAGCTCCTGCTCGACCTCGCGGCTGTGGCGGGTGATGGCGTTGTCTCCCTCCTGCGCAGCGGCGCTGGCGGCCAGGGCCACGGCCTCGTCCAGCAGCTTCATCAGGCCGGGGAACTGGTCGCGGTAGGAGCCGGTGATGGACAGCAGCACGTCGATGCGCGCATGGCCCAGCTGCGCCAGCGGGACGAGGCGCAGCTTCGTCGGCCGGCCGTTCTCGTCCCACACGGGCTCGACGCCCAGGGCGGCCAGGGCCTGGGCTTCCATGAGGCCTTGATGGCGCAGGGTCTCGCCGGCCCACAGCGACAGCGCCAGGCGCTGCGGCGGCTTCGGGGCCTTGGCCTGCCCGGCCCACCACTGCTTGAAGAGACGCTGGGCGGCCTCGTAGGCCTGGGGCGTGGGCAGGCGGGCCGGGTCCAGGCCGCTGAGGTTGCGGCCGGTGGGCAGGCTGTCCGGGTTGCGCAGGGGGTCGCCGCCATAGGCCGCGGGCACGAAGCGGCCCTCCAGCGCGGCCAGAAGGCCCGGCAGCTCGCCCTCCTGGCTGAGCCTGCGCTCCATCTCCTGGGCGCGCAGGGCCAACTGGTAGAGGGCGGGCGTGTCGATGGGCTTGCGGGCCGCGTGGTTAGGCACCGGGCCGTCGGGCAGGGCGGGGCGCAGGTCCAGCTCGCTGGCGGCCCGGGCGTCCTTCAGCGCCAGGTCCAGCCAGCGCGCCGGGCGGGCGGTGGCCACGCGCTCGTAGTCGATCAGGAAGGCTTCGTCGATGTCCTCACCCAGGGCCTCAATCAGAGGCACGCGCAGCATCTGCAGAAGGGTGCCGCGACGCGCGGCTTCGTCGGGCACGCGGCCGAAGATGGCCAGGCCCTGGGGCTGCGAGCTTTGGGCCAGGCGGTCCAGGTAGGGATGCAGCAGCTCCAGGAAGCCCGAGAAGTTGGCGCTGATCTGTGCGGCCGTCCAGCCAAGGTCGCGATGCAACTGGTGCTCGACGAACTGCTCCACCATCTGCCGTTCCAGGCCCTGGCGCGTGGGGCCGGGGTCCACGGTCTCCCATTCATGCATCAGCTCGTGCATGCGGGCCATGCGGGCGTTGAAGCCGGCCGGCGCGAAGCTGGGCGTGCGGTGGCTCACCATCAGCGCTCGGCCACGGCGCTTGGCGGTCAGGGCCTCGCCGAGGTTGTCGACGATATAGGGGTAGATCACGGGCACGTCGCCCAAGGGCAAGAGGGCGTCGTCCATCACGTCCAGGCCGCGCAGCTTGCCGTTGGCCCACTCCTGGGTGCCGTGGGTGCCGAAGTGGATCAGCGCATCGGCCTGTCTGGCCCAGAGGTAGACGGCGAGGTAGTGGTGGGACAGCGGCGTCTTGCTGCGGTGTTGCAGGGTGTCGCGGCCCAGGTGCTGGTCCTCCTCGCGGGGAGGCTGGGGCAGCACGGCCAGGTGGCCCAGCTGCAGGCGCGGGATCACGAAGACGCGCTTGCCCTGATGCTGTCGAACGTAGCGGCTCAGCGCGGGGGGGCCCCAGCGCTGCAGCATGGGCTGGCGCACGGCGGCAGGCAGGGTGTCGAACCAGCGCTGGTAGTCCGCCACGGGCAGGGCGGCGGCCTGGCCGCTGCGCAGCAGGGTGTCGAGGTCAGCCCCGGGATAGTAGGCGGCCAGCAGGCCCTGCAGTCCGTGCAGCCATTGCGCCTCTTCACGAGGCTCGACGGCATAGCCCGCGGCCTGCAGCCCCTGGCTCAGCTGCTCCAGGCTGCGCGGCACGTTGAGGAAGCTGGCGCCGAAGTTGCTGGCCCCGGCGGGGTAGTTGTAGACGAAAAGGCTCAGGTGTTTGTCCGCCGCGGGCTTCTCCTGCAAAGCGATCAGGCGCCGTGCCTTGGCTGCCACGGCTTCCCCCTGGCGCGCGATCAGCTGCGGCTCGGCGCCGCCCGCGGGATGGGTCACGACCAGCATGGGGTCGATCAGGCCGGCGCTCTCGGGCTGGGCCAGGTAAAAGGGGAGGTCGCTCTGCGCAAGGCCAGTACTGCCGGCCTCCCATTGCGTGATGTCGCCCTGCCGGTAGGGCAGGGTGGCCAGCACGGGCTTGCCCCAGCGTGCGAACAGGGTCTGCAGGGTGCCGGCTTTGGGCATCAGCGTGTGGGTGACCAGCAGCTGGTGCAGGGGCTGGCCCTGGGGTGCCAGCAGGGCCTGCAGCTGGGTCTCGTCCAGGGGGCTGGCGAAGGCCGCGAGTGCCTGCAGGCCCTGGGCCTCGAACTGGCGCAGCCAGGCGTCCAGCCAGGCCGTCTGGCCCTGGACGAAGTGGTAGCGGTGCAGCAGCACGATGACCAGGCGCGTCGGCGAGCCCTGGGCGCGCTGCCCGGCCCAGTGCCGAGCCGCATCGGCGTCCGGCAGCAGGGCGGGGGCATCCGGGTGGTAGAAGCCGCGCAGGGGCAGGCGCTGGGCCAGGGGCATCTCGAGCCTGCGGCCTTCGGCCTGCGCCTTCAGGACCAGGAAGGCGGAATGGGTGTTGGCCGCGCCGCCGGCCTGCAGCAGGGCGCGCAGGCTGCGCTCGGTCGCGGGCGCTTCTCCGCCGGGAATCCACAGGGGATGGCGCGCATCTAGGCCGGGCATGTCGGCCAGCAGTGCGCGCAGGCGCGTCTCGGCCACCGCATGGGGCGCGTCTATCCACACCCAGCGCGCCGTCTGCACGAGGGCCTGCAGCTGGCGCTGGCGGGCTTGGCGATCCTTGTCGGCCAGGGTCTCGGCCTGCAGGGGCACTTGCCAGCGCTGCACGGTGATGCCTGCTGCCTGGGCCTCGCGCATGAGCAAGGCCTCGCGGGCCGCAGGCGTGACGTCCGTGGCGATCCACAACAGCTGGGCTTGGGCCAGGCCGGCGAGGGACATCAGGCCCAGCAGCAGGGCCTTCCGCAGCAGGCGGTCAATGCGCATCCGGCGCACCTTCTTCGGGAACGTAGATGACGCTGCCATCCTTCAGCTTGTAGGCCACGCCCGCCTTCACGCCCTGGCCTTCGCTGCTGCCGCCGTTGCCGCGGTACTTGATCTCCTGGCCGTTCTTGCGCACGACGATTTCCATGTCCGGCTCCCCGGCACGGCGGATCACGGTCTCGTCCGCCTGGGACTGCTGCTGCAGGGCCACGGCTGTCAGCAGGGCGACGACCAGGACCAGGAAAACGTCCACGAGGTTGACGGCCGAGAGCATGGGATCGTCGTCCTCCTCGGCGAGGATGTGCAGGCGATGACCGCTCATTCGGGCACCCTTCGCTGGGCGTGCTGTCCCGCCCAGCGGGAATGAGCCCCTTCGGGCGGCCGGGCGGCGCTCATTCCCAACCCCTTTCCTTCTTGATGTCCAGCAGCTCGGCCAGCAGCCAACGGCGGCGCACTGAGTAGACGACCAGGGCGATGGCCGCCGCCGTCATGGCCAGCACCACGCCCGAGAAGGCCGAACCGAACACGGCCAGGGCCTGGTGACCCTGGCCCGCGGCGACCTGCTGCAGGGCCGGGCCCAGGGGCACCATGGTGGCGATCAGGCCCAGCAGCGGGCACACCCGGCCCAGCAGGCGGGTGGGCTCCAGCTGGCGCAGCACCTGCAGCTCCAACTGCTCCAGGGAGTCGGCATCGGGCTGCAGCAGGCGGCGGCCGCGGCGGCGCAGCAGGGCGTCCATGAGCGTGACCCCCACGGTCCAGAGCGCGTAGACAAAGCCCAGGGCAACGAGGATCAGCACCGGCCACAACAGGGCCTGGGTGATCTGGGCGAATCCAGTTTCGATCAGCATGGGGTGGAACTCAGAGGTTCAGGCGCCGAAGAACTGCGCCACGGCGCCAGCATTGGCAGGGAAGTAGTGATGTATGTAGCTGGCTCGGATCGCGCCCTGCTGATAGAGCGACTCGCAGGTCTTGCCGCCGTTGGGATTGACGGCCAGGGCAATGCCGGTCAGCGGCGTTTCCATCGTGGAGTAATGGAAGCTGTGGCCGCGCAGCTCACCCTCGGGCCAGGCGATGGACTGCAGGCCCAGGGCCGAGAGGCGGGTCTGCATGCGGCCAGTGCCGGGCAGGAGTCCGGCCAGGGGCCAGGTCTTGCCTTCGGCATCGGTGAGCTGCTCCAGCAGCACCAGCAGACCGCCGCACTCGGCCAACAGGGGCTTGCCGGCGGCCTGATGCCGGCGCAGGGCCGCAAAGAAGCTGGGGTGGTCGGCCAGGGCCTGGGCATGCAGCTCGGGGTAGCCGCCGGGCAGCCAGAGGGCTTCGCAGTCGGGCAGGGCCTCGCCGGCCAGGGGCGAGAAGAAGCGCAGCTCGGCGCCCAGCCCGCGCAGGCAGTCCACGTTGGCGGGGTAGATGAAGCTGAAGCAGGCATCGCGGGCGATGGCGATGCACCGGCCGGCCAGCGGCTGGCCGTGGTCCGGCTGGGCGGGCGCCTGGAAGTCCACCGGCGCCAGTGCGGCCTCCAGGCCCTGGCCCAGCAAGCAGCCTGTCTCCCAGGCGTCGGCCCAGGCCTGGAGCTGCGCATCCAGCCCTTGCAGCTCCAGCGCCTGGACCAGGCCCAGGTGCCGCTCCGGCAGGCTCAGCTCGGGCTGGCGGCGCAGCGCGGCAACGAGGGGCAGGTCTTGCGGCAGGCCCTGGGCCACCATGCGGGCATGGGATTCGCTGCCCACGCGGTTGGCCACCACGCCGGCCACGCGGATGTCGCTGCGGTAGCGGGCCAGGCCGGTGGCCAGGGCGGCGAAGGTCTGGGCCATGGCCGAGGCGTCCAGCACGGCCAGCACCGGCAGGCCGAAGGCGGCAGCGAGGTCGGCACTGCTGGGTTCGCCGTCGAAGAGGCCCATCACGCCTTCCACCAGGATCAGGTCGGCCACGGCCGCGGCCTGCGCCAGCAGGGCCTGGCAATGGGCCAGGCCGCCCATGAAGAGGTCCAGCTGGTAGACCGGCGCACCGCTGGCGCGCTCCAGGATCATGGGATCCAGGTAGTCCGGACCGGTCTTGAAGACACGCACCCGCCGGCCCTGGCGGCGGGCCTGGGTGGCGATGGCGGCGGTGACGCTGGTCTTGCCCTGGCCGGAGGCCGGGGCGCTGATCATGAGGGCGGGGCAGCTGGGCATGGTCGATCCAGGGTTCAGGCCTGACGGCAGGCGGGACTTCAGGCGGGGCGGCGCAGAGGCAGCACGGGGGCCAGGTCTCCCGGGGCGGGCGGCGGGGCCGCAGGCGCGGGGCTGAAGGGCAGGGCCAGCCACTGGCCCTGCACCTGCAGGATCTGCAGGCGGTCGTCGAAGACAGCCTGCAGGGCGCGGTGCGTGGCGGGATCGGCCGGGGCGCCCTGGTGGTGGATCTGACCCTTGGCCATCACCACCAGCTCGTCGGCCTGCAGGGCGATGTTGAGCTCGTGCAGCACGCTGATGACGGTGCGGCCCTGGGCGGTGAGGCCGCGCACGCAGTCCAGCCAGTCGGCCTGGTGCGGTGGGTCGAGGTGGGCCAGGGGTTCGTCCATCAGCAGCACCTCGGCCTGCACGGCCAGCGCGCGGGCCAGCAGCACGCGCTGGCGCTCGCCGCCGGAGAGGCGCTGCAGGCGGCGCTCGCGCCAGTCCCAGCATTGGGTCTGGCGCATGGCCTGGGCCACGGCCTCGTGGTCCTCGGCGCTGGGTGGCGAGAGCCAGGCCTGGTGTGGAAGGCGGCCCAGCATCACGACCTCGTAGGCGCTGAGGTCGTCGCCGCCGCTCTCGTTCTGGCCCAGCCAGGAGAGGCTGCGGGCGCGGACCTTGGGCATCCAGTCACCCAGGGGCCTGTCCAGGAAGTCGATGCGGCCCTGGGCCGGCAGCAGCGCGGCCATGGCGCGCAGCAGGGTGGACTTGCCGGCACCGTTGGGCCCCACGATGGCTGTCCAGCGCTGGCGGGGCAGGGCGGTGTAGAGCGTCCTGAGCACCGGCTGGCCCTGCAGCTGCAGGCCCAGCAGATCGACCTCGAAGGCCATGGGCAGATGCAGTGAAGGACTCATGCGCGCTTCTCCGACAAGGGCCCACGATGCATCAGCACCAGCAGGTAGGCTCCGCCCAGCAAGGAGGTGACGACGCCCACCGGCAGCTCCTGCGGGGCGATGACCCAGCGGGCGACGATGTCGGCGGACAGCAGCAGGCAGCCGCCGGCCAGGGCCGAGAGCAGCAGTAGCCAGCCATGGGTGCACAGCACGCGGCTGCGCACCAGGTGCGGCGCCACCAGGCCCACGAAGGCGATCAACCCGGCCTGCGCTACCGCCGCCCCCGTGGCCAGGGCCAGCAGCGCGATCAGGAAGAGTCGCACCAGGGACAGACGTACGCCCAGCGAGCGTGCCGTGGCCTCGCCCAGGGTCAGGGCGTCCAGCGCGCGGCTGGCGCCCAACGCGCCCATCAGACACAGCAGCAAGGCGGGGGCCAGCACCCACACCGAAGCCCAGCTCAGGAAGCCGCTGGTGCCCAGCATGAAAGCCTGCATGGGGCGCATGATGTCCGGCGTCATCAGGGTCAGCAGCGAGGTGAGGGCGAACAGCACCACGCCCACGATCACCCCGGCCAGCAGCAGGCGGATGGACTGCTCGACACCGCGCGCCAGCAGCAGGGTCAAGCTCACACCGGCCAGGGCGCCGATGAAGGCGGTGCCGGTGAGGCCGATGCGCAGCATCAGCGCCACCGCCGACGGACTCACCCCGATGGCCACCAGCAGGGCAGCCACGCCCAGCGAGGCGCCGGCAGAGGCCCCCAGCAGGTAGGGGTCGGCCAGCGGGTTGCGAAACAGGCCTTGCGCGATGGCGCCGCCCAGGCCCAGCAGCGCGCCGGCCAGCAGGGAACCGATGGAGCGCGGGAAGCGGATCTGCCACAGGATCTGCTCCTGCATGGCGTCCTGGCTGGCGAGGATGTCGAAGGCGAAGCCGGTGCTGCCCACGGCCACGCCGGCGAGGCACAGGCCCGTGGCGATCAGGGTCAGCAGGACGAGGAGGGCCCAGGGTTTCATGGTGACTTACCCCCTCAGCGCATGCCACCCGGAGGCGCGTTGAAGGGCGTGGTCGGCAGGGGCACCGGGCCTGCGGCGGCCTGGCGCAGGCAGCGCGCCATCAGCACGGCGGCCTCGGCCATGCGGGGGCCGGGGCGTACCAGCACGTCGGACTCATCGGGCAGCCAGACGCAGATGCGCTGGTTCTTCACCGCCTGGATGCTGTTCCAGCCCGGCCGCTGCGGCAGGCCCGGCGCGCTGCGTTGCCCCACCATGATGACCTGCGGGTTGGCTCGCACCACGTACTCGGGATTGAGCTTGGGGAAGGGGCCCAGCTCGGCGGGAATCACATTGCGCGCGCCCAGCCGAGCGAGGGTCTCGCCGATGAAGGAACTGGTGCCGGCGGCGTAGGGGGCGCTATCGACCTCGTAGTAGACGTTCAGCTGCCGTGCCGCGGGCGGCAGGCTGGCGGCGGCTTCCTTGATGCCTTCGTCGATGCGCTGCCAGACCTGGGCGCCTGCCTGCGGTTTGCCCAGCAGTTGGGCGACCTTGCCCAGCACGCGCTGCACGTCCGCATGGGTCTTGGGCTCCAGGGCGATGACCTTCAGGCCCAGCGCCTCCAGGCGGTCGGTCAGTCGCGAGGAGATGGCCACCAGCACCACGTCGGGCCTGAGGGCGACGATGCTTTCGATGCTGGTGTCGTCCATGCCACCCAGGCGTGGCAGGGACTGGATGGAGGCGGGGAAGTTGGAATAGCGGTCCACGCCCACCAGGCGCGTGCATTCGCCCAGGGTGCAGACGGACTCGGTCAACGAGGGCAGCAGGCTGATGATGCGGCGGGGCACGTCCGGCAGCGTGACGTTCTGGCCGCGGTCGTCCTTGAGCTGGACGGGGGCGGCGCTGGCCATGTTCCAGCAGAGGGCCGCCAGCAGAGTCAGCAGCAGCCTGGCGAGGGGTCGGGTCTTGCCCATCAACATGCTCATCTCAGTCGTCTTTCACTCAAAGCACCACACTCACGCACAAACCAGGCCTCGCTTGCGGCTCAAGGCCGCACGCAGGGCCACCCCGGCGGGGGCAAGGGGCGCCAGCTCCCATGGGCCGGCGCCCTCGGGGAAGGGGCTAGACATCCCTTGTCCAGGCCTGGCCCGCCACCATCAGCGTCAGCTGGGCGCAATGGCGTGCCACCGCCTGGTTCAGGCGGCCGAGCTCATCAACGTACTCGCGCACCTCGCGGCCCATGGGCATCACGCCCCAGCCCACCTCGTTGGAGACGAAGACCACCGGCGAGGCCAGCGTAGGCAGCATGGCCAGCAGGGCATTGAAAGCCTCATCCCAGGCCTCGCGGCGCGGCTGACCGTCCATGGGCATCAGCCAGTTGGTGAGCCACAGGGTCAGGCAGTCCACGATCAGCAAGCGCCCCGGCGCGGCTGCCGACTGCAGGGCCTCGGCCAGATGCAGCGGCGCCTCCACCGTGGCAAAGCCCGCCGGGCGATCGGCCTGGTGGCGGGCGATGCGCTGCCGCATCTCCTCGTCATGTGCCTCGGCCGTGGCGATCACGCAGACGCTGTGGCCGGGCCCGCGGGCCCAGTCCAGCGCGAGGCGCTCAGCGTGCCGAGACTTGCCGCTGCGCTGGCCGCCGACAATGAGTGTGTGTGACTGCGTGCTCATGCTCGTGGGCCTTTCCGCATCAATCTGCATTCACCGAGCGACGCCCGCGGATCCGGCGCCGCCGGGCCTGCGGGCGTGCCCCCTCAGGGGGCGCGCGAAGCGCGCAGGGGGGACGTCACACTCCCGGCGTGAAGCGAACGCCGACGAAGAAGGTGCGCGGCGCCTGCGAGTAGCCCTTGGCCGTTTCGTAGTCCTTGTTGAAGGCGTTGTCGATGTTGGCCTGCAGGCGCACTTGCGGGTTCACGCGATAGCTCAGGTCCAGATGGACCAGCGCATAGCCGCCCAGGGGCTTGGTGTTGGCGTTGTCGTCGAAGCGGCTGCCGTGGGCCTGGATCTGAAGGCCGCCGGACCACTGGTTCAGCGTCTTCTCCAGTCGCAGGCTGCCGTGCTTCTTGGCGCGACGGCCCAGCAGCTTGTCGGTGCCCAGGTCGCGCGGGTTCTGGAAATCCAGCGAACCTTGCATGCGCAGGCCTGCGATCTGCGTCTCGCCCTGCAGGGTCACGCCCTGCAGTCGCACCTTGGCCAGGTTGCCGTAGCAGCCGCCGTAGGTGGAGACGCAATGGGCGGCGAAGCTGCCGTCCCAGGAGATCAGGTCGCGGATGCGGTTGTTGTAGACCGTCAGCCCCAGCTCGCTGTCGCCCTGGCTCCAGTTGAGGCCCAGTTCCGTGTTGCGGCCACGCTCGGGATTGAGGGCGGCCACGCCGGGCTTGGGACCGAATTCGCTGTAGCTCTGGTAGAGCGTCGGCGCACGGAAAGCGGTGCCGGCGCTGGCCCAGGCGCGCAGGCCCGGCAGAAAGCGCCAGCCCGCGGCCACGGTGCCGGTGTTGACGCCGCCGAAGGCGCTGTCCTGGTCATGGCGCAGGTGCAGCTGGGCATCGATGCTGCTGTTGCTGTAGAGGTAGCTGGCGCCCACGGCGTTCTGGTGGCGCTGGACCTGGCCGCCGGTGGCGGGCATGAGGCCGGAGTTGACCAGCTTGTCCTCGCGCCGTTCCAGCACGGCATTGAGCTGGCCCACGGGGAGCTTGATCGTGCTGCCCAGGGCGTACTGGCGAACCTGGGTCTCTGTCAGGTAGGTGGAGGCATTGTTGGTGAGGGTCTCGTAGCGCTCGCGCGAGTCGCCGAGGCTGGCCTCGGTCTGCCAGTCGTTCGTCCACTGGGCACTCCACAGGGCGCGGCTGGCGTGGGTGTCATGCACATTGCGGTCGCGCACACCGACCTTGGGCTTGGCCGAGGCATCGTAGTCGCTGTCCAGGCTGCTGTAGGTGTTGACCAGCTCCAGACGCTGGCCCGCGTCCAGCTGGTAGCCCAGGCGGGCGTTGACGCTGTGGGTGCGCCAGCCGTCGATGTCCGGGTTGTAGCCGGGGTCGTTGCTGACCTTGCGGATGTTGAAGCCGTCGGCCACTTCCTGAGCCAGGCTCAGGGCGTAGTCCAGGGCGCCGGCAGCGCCGCTGAGGCTGAGGTCGCCCTTGACCAGGCCCAGGCTGCCCACGCCGGCGCCGATCTCGACGGTGGGCGTGCGCTTGCCCTTGCGGGTGAAGACCTGGATCACACCGGACATGGCATCCGAGCCATAGACACTGCTGGCCGCGCCACGGACGATTTCCACGCGCTCGATCTGGGCCAGGGGGATGGCTTCCCAGGCGGCGCCGCCGGAGCCGGACTGGGTGTCCATGCGCACGCCGTCCACCAGCAGCAGCGTGTGCTGTGTGTTGGCGCCGCGCAGGAAGAGGCTGGTGTTGGTGCCGGGATTGCCGTTGCGCACGAGCTCGACGCAGGACTGACGGCCCAGCAGGTCAACCAGGTTGCCGAAGCCCTGGCGTTCGATGTCGGCGCGGGTCAGCACGGTGACATCGGCCAGCGCCTGACTCAGTTCCAGCTTGGAGCGCGTGGCGGTGACCTGGACCTGGCCCAGCTTGTTGGGGGTCTCCTGGGCCTGTGCCGACAGGGCCAGCAGGCTTAGCGCGATCACGCTCAGGGTGGAGGAGGGGCGAACGGAGGCAGGCAGGCGCGCAGGCGAAGGCTGGCGTGCAGCACGCAGGAAGGAAGCGGACATGAGAAAAACGGGACTACGAGGCGGTCCAGGTGCCAGCTTCCCCGCAGGCTCCTGTGAAAACGAGGCGCTGCTTGCGCAGTCGCCTCACCCGTTGGCCGGTATCCGGGCTGGCGGATCGTGTCACTGCATCCTTCCCAGTGCCCTGGACACCAGTGGATTCATGTGCAGCAACTGAAGGCCTTGCAGCCTTGTCCGCTTACCGTTGCGGGGACAGCTCAGGTTAGGTCGGCCTCGTGGAGGCGTCCCCTTCTGATTCCCGTTTAACTGCCCTGACCGATGGGTCCGGGCGAGCACCAACAGCGCGCATTCTAGTCCAGCCTGGCTTTCGCTTCGCTGAAGGCCCCGCTTGACCGGGCTCAAGCGCTCCCGGAGCCCGGGGGCTGGCGCCGTCAATCCACGCTGCGAGACCACGGGGCAGGGCTCGGGGAGCGAGCGGGGCGTGCCGAGGGGAGGGGGGGAGCGAGGGGACTTGTGCGTGGTGCAAGGCGTGGTGCAAGGCGCGTGCACAGGGCGGGCACGCACGCGATGGATGCGGGCCTCGGGCCTGAGGGGGCGCGGCAGCGACGCCGTCTTCTAGGGGCTCTTGCGCGCCAGCGGTCCCGGGCCTGGCTGTGCCGGCCTGGTGGCTGGCTTGTTTGCTGGTTTGCCTTGCCGCACCCAGGCCTTGCGCTGGGGGGAGGCCTTGGCTGGTGCCGATGCAGAAACGCTCGGAGGCAAGGCCTTGGGCCCAATGGCTACCCCTGGCCCCGCGCGCTCGATGGCCTGGCGCTCGGCGCGTGCCCGTGCTTCGCGTTCCCTGGCCAGGCGGTCGAGCAGCAAGCCTTCTTGGCGGATTCGCTCCCGTGCAGCGGCGGCGGCCTGGGCATCGTCGGCGTCGTAGTGCAGCACTTGGCTGGCACCGGGCTCCTGAGGGCAGGGCGTGTTGCGCAGCTCGCGCCCCTGCGGGCCGCAGCGGTAGAGCGTGAACCGGCCGGGTTCCGCCGGAACCTGCGCCGCGAAGGCTGCACAGGCCAGCGCGCCGACCCGCAGGGCGTGGCGGGCGCAGAGAGCGTGGCAGGTGCCGAGAGCGAGGCGCGCGCGGATGCTGCGGAGGGCACGGAGCGGCATCGCTGGCATGGCGGGTGCCCCGGCCTGCAGGGTCAGGTCTTGTTCCTGCCCAAGGCCGAGGCCAGGGCTGAGGACAGTGCGGACGGCAGTGCAGCCCCCGGCTTGGCCACCGGTGCGGCGGGCCGGGCCGTGGCGGCGGGAGGCGCCTTCGACACTGCCTGTGCCACAGGCGAGGCCGCAGCGGGCGCGGAGGCCGCAGACGAGGGCGCTGCCATAGAAGCCGCCAGGGGCGCTGCAGGGGGAACTGCAGAGGGCGCTGCCACCGACCCCGTTTCGGCCGTAGCGGGCCTGGGCGGCTTGGGCCTGGGCGGCTTGGCATGGATCTGGGTCAGGGCCTTGGCCATATCGCCCTTGAGCATGAGCTCCACGGCGTCCAGGCTCTTGTTGATGCACTGTTCGACGCCGATGCGTTCGTCCACCGGCGGCTTGCGCAGCACATAGGCCGCCACCTCGCCCTTGTGGCCCGGATGGCCAATGCCCAGGCGCAGCCGCCAGAAATTGCCCGAGCCCAGCTGCGCCTGCATGTCCTTGAGGCCGTTGTGGCCGCCGGTGCCGCCGCCCTGCTTCATCTTCATCTCGCCGGGGGGGAGGTCCAGCTCGTCGTGGATGGCCAGGATCTCCTCGGGCGTGATCTTGAAGAAGCGCGCCAGCGCCGCCACCGACTTGCCCGAGAGGTTCATATAGGTGAGCGGCTGCAGCAGCCAGATGGGGCCGCTGGCGCCCGGGGCGTTGTTGATGCGGGCCACCATGCCGTAGTAGCTCTTGTCGAGCTGCAGGCTGCCGCCCAGACGCCGGGCCAACTGGTCTATCCACCAGAAGCCGGCGTTGTGGCGGGTGTCCTCGTATTCAGGGCCTGGGTTGCCCAGGCCGACAAAGAGTCGAATCATGGGGCTGATTATCCCAGCCCTAATGTCGGGCCCGCATCCGCAGAGCTGCTCAGGCCTGCGGCGCCGATGCCGCGGCGGCAGGGCCTGCCTGCGCGCCCAGGCCCTCGTGCAGGCGCAGCGCCATGAGGCCGTGGGCGAGGGTGGCCCCGCCTTTGACGGCTGCTGCCACGGCGGCCACCTCGGCCAGTTCCTCGGCCGTGCTGCCCAGGCGCTTCGCCCCGCGCACATGCACGTCGATGCAGTAGGCGCATTGTGTGGCCAGGGCCACGCCCAGGGCGATCCACTCGCGCTGCTTGGCGCCGATGTGGCCGCCCTCGCGGAAGACGGCGTGGTCAAAGGTCAGCCAGGCCTGCGACTCCATGGGCACCTTCTCGGCCAACTGGCGGGCCAGCAGCAGGTCTTCGGGGGTCTGGTAGCTCGAGCTCATCGGGGGTCTCCCTGTTGCGGATGCGTGTGCTGGCGCCGATGTTCGGCGAAGCCGCTGCTGCAGGACAAGACCTGACCCCGTGTACCGAACGGGTCATTGACAAGGCGATGCTGCGTGCCGGCAGCCGAATGCGGCCGCCGGGCAAGGGTGATGGACATGGAACGCTCCTGGGTTTGCAGCCGGCGGGATACCGGCGCTTGGATCCAGGAGGCGCGCAAGAGCGCGATGGATTCGCGGTCTGATGGCGGCCGTGCGATGAGCGCCACAGACGAAAAAAAGCCCCGCCAGGGCGGGGCTTCTTGCGCAAGGCGGCGAAGAATTACTTCTTGCCCTTCTTGCCCTTCTTGTCGTCGGCGGCCGGAGCAGCAGCCACGACGATCTCTTCCACGACCGGGGCCACGGCGGTGGCGACCACGGGGTTGGGCTTGCCGTGGGTCACGATCTTGACGTGGTCGGCGACGACCAGGTCGTTCACGTGCACCGAGTGACCCAGGGTCAGCTTGCTCAGGTCCACTTCGATGAACTCGGGCAGCTGCTCGGCCAGGCAGTTGATCTCCAGCTGGGTGATCACGTGGTTGACCGTGCACTTGTCGGTCTTGACGGCCGGGGATTCGGCTTCGCCCACGAAGTGCAGGGGCACCTTCTTGGAGATCTTGGTGGTGGCATCCACGCGCTGGAAGTCCACGTGCTGGACTTGCGGCTTGTAGGGGTGCATCTGGAAGTCACGCAGCAGGACCTTGGTCACGGTGCCGTTCAGTTCCATCTCGAGGATGGAACTGTGGAAGGCTTCCTTCTTCAGGGCGTGGAACAGGGCGTTGTGGTCCAGTTCGACGGCTGCGGGTTCACCGGCGCCGTAAACGATGCCAGGCACCTTGCCAGCGATACGCAGGCGGCGGCTCGCTCCGGTCCCCTGCAGCTTGCGCTCAAAAGCGACGAATTTCATAGGTTTCTCCAATAATGGATGGATGCCCGCGACCAGGCACCCGTGGATGCGGTCTGTCGACCGCTGACAAAAACCGGCCCGTCAAGGCCGGTCACAAACAAGCGGGCGCTCCCTTGCGAGGAGCGCCCGGCTTCAGACTCAGAAATTGTTGTTCTGCTCGGAGAACAGCGAGGTCACCGATTCGCCGTCGGAGATGCGACGGATGGTCTCTGCGAACAGGAAGGCGACCGACAGCTGGCGGATCTTGCCGCAGGCCTTGGCGGCGTCCGACAGCGGAATGGTGTTGGTGATGATGACTTCGTCCAGGGCCGATGTCGTGATGCGATCGATGGCCGGGCCGGACAGGATGGGGTGGGTGCAGTAGGCAAACACGCGCTTGGCGCCGCGGTCCTTCAGCACTTCGGCGGCCTTCACCAGCGTGCCGGCGGTGTCGATCATGTCGTCCATGATCACGCAGTTGCGGCCGTCGATGTCACCGATGACGTGCATCACCTCGGAGACGTTGGCAGCGGGG
The DNA here is from genome assembly GCF_014174515.1 of Mitsuaria sp. WAJ17. GTDB lineage: Bacteria > Pseudomonadota > Gammaproteobacteria > Burkholderiales > Burkholderiaceae_C > Roseateles_B. Next base: position 68,408 of record NZ_JACJUG010000007.1, on the reverse strand, counting down.
CGGCGCTTGTCGATGATGGCCAGGTCGCAGCCCAGCTGCTTGGCCAGCGCGCGGGCGCGGACCACGCCGCCGACGTCCGGGCTCACCACCACCAGGTTGCTGTAGTTGCGGGCCTTGAGGTCCGACAGCAGCACGGGGCTGGCGTAGATGTTATCGACGGGGATGTCGAAGAAGCCCTGGATCTGGTCAGCGTGCAGGTCCATGGTCAGCACGCGCTCGACGCCCACGGTCTCCAGCAGATTGGCCACGACCTTGGCCGAGATGGGCACGCGGGTGGAACGCGGACGGCGGTCCTGACGGGCATAGCCGAAGTAGGGGATGACGGCGGTGATGCGACGGGCGCTGGCGCGCTTGAGCGCATCGACCATCACCAGCAGTTCCATCAGGTTGTCGTTCGTGGGCGCGCAGGTGGGCTGGATCACGAAGACGTCGCGGGCGCGGACGTTTTGCTGGATCTCGACCGCGACTTCGCCATCAGAGAAACGGCCGACCGAAGCCTTGCCGAGTTCCAGACCCAGATGGGTGGCGATTTCTTGGGAGAGCACCGGGTTTGCATTGCCGGTGAAGAGGACGGTATTCAGCAGCACAGGCCATCCTTTGAGTCAATGGCCCCGTGGCCTACCCAGCGGGTCCGGGAGGTAAGCAATGAAATTTGGCAGGGGAGGAAGGACTCGAACCCTCGCATGTCGGAATCAAAATCCGATGCCTTAACCAACTTGGCGACTCCCCTACACAGGACACTGCAGAGCTGCAGCACCCTTGTACTCTTCAGTCTTCGGTCCATCCGCGAAGCGGGTGCTGAACCAGACTGCGGCACACCTTGCCAACCCATCCCGGAGGCAGCTCCGGTAATGTCGCCATGGGTTGGTTCGACATGCCATCTTTCCCTTGAACAGTAGCGAACACTGCACTGCCTGAACCTGTCATCCGGCTGTTGCCGAATCTCGATTCGAGCAAGGCGAGGGCCTGCGTCACTTGACTGCTGTACTGCTCAGCGGGTTTCTGGAGATCATTTCGCAGCGCGTTGTTCAACTTGCTGTCGATTTCCAGAAAGCTTGCGATTCTAGCACAACTTTCAGCGTTCAGTTCCAATCTCGGCGCAGAATTTTTTGCATTTTGCGAAGCGGCGGCAACATTTGATCTGTTGCTTTCACTCGGCTCGGTGCTTGTTTTGCTGCCGTGCTCAGGAAAGACCGCAACTATAGCCAGAGTTTCAGAGCGCTGCAAGAGGGGGCTCGAAAAAATATCCTTGGTCGGAATGCTGACGTCGGGCTTGACGATGGCGAAGGTCTGCTCCGGCAGTTCGATGGGGGTCAGGTCTTCACCGATGCCCTGCACGAAGGCATTGCGGCCGCCCAGGAAGAAGGGCACGTCGGCGCCCAGCTTCAGGCCCAGGGGCAGCAGGCGGGACAGCGGCCAGCGCAGGCCCCACAGCCGGTTCAGCGCCAGCAGGGTCGAGGCTGCGTCAGAGGAGCCGCCGCCCATGCCGGCGCCGCTGGGGAGGCGCTTCTCGATGTGGATGTCGGCGCCCAGGCCGCAGCCGCTCTCGGCCTGCAGCAGTCGTGCGGCGCGTAGGCAGAGGTCGTCGGCGGGCAGGGCGTCGCCCCGGTCATGGCGCTGCAGTTGGCCGTCGGTGCGGCGCTCGAAATGCAGGGTGTCCGCCCAGTCGATCAGGGCGAAGACGGACTCCAGCAGGTGGTAGCCATCCGGCCGCTTGCCCACCACATGGAGGAAGAGGTTGAGCTTGGCGGGGGCCGGGACGTCGTAGAGCGCTTGCATGGGGTCAGGGGAAGAGGGGGGCAGCCGATGCAGCCCTCAGGCGAGCAGTATGCCGGCTTGCCGGGCCATACCGTGCCCTGCTGTGCCGAACTGTGATTGAGGCTCAGTCCTCGCGAGCCAGTCGCACCCGCAAGGTGGCGGAGCGTCCGCCCAGCTGATGGGCGCTGAGCAGGCCCTCGGCCAGCCGGTCGGTCTGGACCCGCCAGCCCAGCTGCTCGAAGCCCTGCTCGGGCGCGGGCAGCAGCGCCGCGGCAGCGCCGCTCCAGGGGCGGCCCCGCAGCCAGTCGAAGAGGGCGGCGACGGGCACTGACTCGCCCAGCAGCTCCAGGGTCAGCGCATCCAGGCTGTCATAGCTGCGCTGCTCCTTGGGCTGCTCCAGGCTGACGCTGGTGGGGCTCCAGCGCACGCGGGCCAGCAGCGAGCCGGTGGGCGTGGACAGCTCCAGCTGGCCCTGGCCGGCATCGCCCAGCAGCTCGAAGCTGCCACTGCCGCCCTGGGCGACGCGCTGGCCGGGCTGCGGCGGGACCTGCACACTGAGCTTGCCGCTGAAGCTGCGCGTCAGGGGGGCGTCGGGGTCAGGTCTTGCCTGCATGGCGGCGCGCATGTCCGCATGGCGCGGGCCGTGCGCGCAGGCGGCCAGCGCAGCGAGCAGCAGGGCAGAGCCAAGCCGCCGGAACCCCCGGGACAGCGCGCGCATCAGGGCGCCGCCTGCAGGCGCTGGCGGGCTTCCAGGATGGCCTCGTTGCCGGGCTCCCGCTTGAGGCCTTCGGCCCAGACTTGTCGCGCCTTGTCCTTCTGCCCGCTCTGCCACAGCACCTCGCCCAGGTGGGCGGCGATGTCGCCATCCGGGCGGCTGGCATAGGCCTCGGCCAGCCAGCGCTGCGCCTCCTGCAGCCGACCCAGGCGGTACTCCACCCAACCCATGCTATCGACGATGGCTGGCTCCTTGGGGGCCAGGCTCAGGGCTTTGACGATGAGCTCGCGGGCTTCGTCCAGGCGCAGCTTTCGATCGGCCAGGGAATAGCCCAGGGCGTTGTAGGCATGGAAATGCTTGGGGCTGATCTCGATGGTGCGGCGCAGCTGCTGCTCCATCTCGTCCAGGAGGTTGAGCTTCTCGGCCATCATGGCCTGCTCGTACAGCAGGTCGGCATCGGCCGGCAGCCGAGCGGTGGCGCGGCCCAGCAGCTCGTAGGCGGCGGGCCACTGCTGCAGGTCGCGCAGCAGCTGGGACTCGGCCATGAAGCGGGTGCGCAGCTGCTCGTCGGTCTCGCCGGGCAGCTCGTGGATCACTTGGCGGGCCTGGTCCAGGCGGCCCTGCCGGGCCAGCAGCAGGGCCTTGCGGTAGCTGAGGTCGGCACGCGGCGAGGCCACCTCGATCCGGTCCAGCCAGGCTTGTGCGGTCTTCCAGTCCTTGCGCTGCTCCGCCACGCGCGACAGCAGCAGCCAGGCCTGCTGGCGGGCCTCGCGGCCGGATTCGCTGAGTTCGCCGTCGGCGATGCTGTCCTCCAGGCGCTTCAGGAAGGTTTGCAGGGCGGCTTCGGCGCGTTCGGGATGATGCAGCTCCAGCTCCAGGGAGCCCAGGGCGTACCAGGGGGTGGGCTGCTCCGGCGTATCGACGGTGAGGCGACGGAACTCGGCGGCGGCCTCGACCAGGCGTTGCGAGCGCGCCAGGGCGCGGGCATAGGCCTGGCGCAGCCCGTGGTGATCGGGCTTGGCGGCCAGAGCGGCGCGCACCGGCGCTTCGGCGGGGGGCTGGCGGTCCATCAGGTCCAGCGCCAGGCCCAGCGCCTCCTCCTGGCCCGGCTCCTGCTGCAGCACCTGCTCGGTGAGCGTCCAGGCCGGGGCCGCATGGCCGGCGGCCAGCTGCAGCCGCGCTTCGCAGAGCAGGGCGCCCTGACGCAGGGCGGGGTTGCGGGCCGAGGCCTGCAGGGTGGGCTGCAGGGCCTCCAGCACGCGCTGCGGCTCGGGGGTGCGGGCGAAAAGCCCAGGCAGGCTGCGCAGCAGCTGCTGCGACTGCGACTCGCTGCCCAGCTTCAGCAGGCTCTGCACCGGGGCGGCGATCTCCTGGGGCTTGTTCAGCAGGGCCAGCAGCTGCAGCGTGGTCTGGTGTGCCTCCAGCGAGCCCGGCATGCCATCCCGCCAGGCCTTGGCAGCGACCAGCGCCTGCTCGCCGGCACGCCCCTGCACGGCGATCTGCACGACGCGCTTGTAGAGGGGCTCGTCCTGCGTGCGCCGGGCCGCATCGAGCAGCACCTGGTAGGCCACGCCCATCTCGCCCGAGCGCAGCTCCATCTCACCCACCAGCAGTTGGTAGAACATGGGCGCGTCCATGGCGGAGTTCTGCACCGGTTTGGCAGGTGCCGCCGGCTCCACGGCATCGGCTTCGCCGGCATGCACCGACAGGGCGAGGGAGCCCAGCCCCAAGGCGCAGGCCAGGGCCAGCCGAGAAGGGCGAAGCAGCGGGAACGGGGAACGAGGCATGAAATCTCCAGAGGACGCCGGCCGCCTGGGGGCGGCCTGCCGGCCCATTCTAGGCACGGCGGGGCGCCCATCCCTTAGGACACCCTGAGTGTCCATTCTTACGGCGGACCCCTGCCTGGGATGCCTGGGTCCGGGCGCATCGTGTGGCGGCTGCGTATCATGCCGGCCATGCCCGAGCTGCCCGAAGTTGAAGTCACCCGCCGCAGTTTTGCCGACGCCATCCACGGCGCGACAGTGCAGTCCCTGCGCCTGGGCAAGCCCCTGCGCTGGCCCCTGGGCTGCGCGGCGGAGCGCTTGGTGGGGCAGCGTGCTGGATTGGTCCAGCGCCGAGGCAAGTACCTCTGGCTGCCGCTGGGCGAGGAGGGCCTGCTGCTGCACCTGGGCATGTCGGGCTCGCTGGCCTTCGGGCGCGACCTCGGGCCTGCCGGCCCGCATGACCACTTCGAGCTGCAGACCGACCGCGGCCTGCTGCGCCTGCACGACCCGCGCCGCTTCGGGGCGGTGGTCTGGTCCACGGGCCTGGACGCACCGCCGGTGTCCCGGCTGCTGGCCGGCCTGGGTCTGGAGCCCTTCGACGAGCGCTTCACCGGCGCCTATCTGCACAAGCTGCTGAAGGGGCGGCGCGTGGCCATCAAGCAGGCCCTGCTGGCGGGGGACATCGTCGTCGGGGCTGGCAATATCTACGCCTGCGAGGCCCTGTTCCTGGCCGGCATCCACCCCGCGAGTAAGGCCGGCCGCCTCAGCCGCCCTCGTGCCGAGCGCCTGGCCGCCAGCGTGCGCCAGGTGCTGGCGCAGGCGCTGGAAGCCGGCGGCACCACCTTGCGCGACTTTAAGGATGCCCACGGCGTGGCCGGCAGCTTCCAGATGCAGGCCCAGGTCTATGGTCGCGAAGGCCAGGGCTGCCGACATTGCGGCACGCCCATCCGCCGCCTGGTCCAGGGCCAGCGCTCGACCTTCTTCTGCCCCCGTTGCCAGACCCGTTCCTGAGCCGATCTTGAGTTCCTCCCCCGCTTCCCTCGACAGCTCCGTCGCCTCGCTGGCCCTCGACTTCGCCCCGCGCCTGGTGGCCTGGCAGCGCCAGCACGGCCGCCATGCCCTGCCCTGGCAGCAGACCCGCGACCCCTACCGCGTCTGGCTCTCGGAGATCATGCTGCAGCAGACCCAGGTGAGCACGGTGCTGGGCTACTACCAGCGCTTCCTGGAGCGCTTCCCGTCGGTGCGCGAGCTTGCTGATGCGCATCTCGACGAGGTGCTGGCGATGTGGCAGGGCCTGGGCTATTACAGCCGGGCGCGCAATCTGCACCGCTGCGCCGAGGCGGTGCGCGACCACCATGGCGGCGCCTTCCCGCCCTCGGCGGCTCAACTGGCCGAGCTGCCTGGCATCGGCCGCTCCACGGCGGCGGCCATCGCCTCCTTCTGCTTCGACGAGCGCGCGGCCATCCTCGACGGCAATGTGAAGCGCGTGCTGGGCCGCCTGCTGGCCTTCGACGGCGACCTGGCCTCCAGCGCCCAGGAGAAGCGGCTGTGGCGCCATGCCGAGACCCTGCTGCCCACCGCGCGCGCCGACATGCCGGCCTACACCCAGGGCCTGATGGACTTGGGCGCCAGCCTGTGCAGCACGCGCTCGCCGCAATGCCTGCTGTGCCCCGTGCAAGACCTGTGCGAGGCCCAGCGCCAGGGGACGGTGGAACAGTTCCCGATCAGGACTCGCAAGCTCAAGCGCAGCCAACGCGAGCACTGGTGGCTATGGCTGGAACACGAGGGGCGGATCTGGCTGGCGCAGCGTCCGGCACGCGGCGTCTGGGCGGGGCTGTGGACGCTGCCCCTGTTCGAGGACGAGGCTCAGCTGCTGAGCCAGGCCCGGCTGCTGTCGGCCCAGGCGCCGCAGCCGCTGCCCCGCATCGAGCATGCGCTGACGCATTTCGACTGGGTGCTGCACCCGCGCCGCCTGCACCTGCAGCAGGCCTTCCAGCTGGGCGAGGGCGTCTGGGTGGCGCGCGAGGAGCTGCCGCGCTACGCCCTGCCGGCGCCGCTGAAGAAGCTGCTCGGTTGATCGGGCATGTCCCGGGGGGCGCAGTGCGTGCCTGGCATTGGTCTCGCGGCTGGAATGCGCGTATGCTTGCGCCCGCCCGATTCGCATGCCAATGACAACGCCATGAACGCCCAGGTCAAGAATGCCCTTGAATCCGCCCTGCTGGCGGCGCTGGTCTTTGCCGTGTGCCTGTGGCTGGTGCTGACCGGCGACGAATCCGGCGGTGTCCTGCGCGCCACTTTCGGCGGGCTGGGCATGGGCGTGGGCATCATCGCGCACATCGCCTATGTGGCCGTGGCCCTGCAACATGCGGGCCGTTCGGTGTGGCCCTGGGTCGTGGCCATGGTGCTGATTCCCGGGGTGTCCGTGGTGGCCATGGTGCTGCTGAGCAGCGCGGCCCATGAGGCGCCTGGGGCGGGGCAGGCGCCGCGGGCCGACTGATCTCCTTGGATCGCCAGGGCACCAGGGCCCGGCTCAGTCCAGCAGGATGATGCCCAGCGGTCGCACGGCCCAGGCCGTCAGCACGAAGCACAGCACGGTGAGTGCGGCCGATCCGCCCAGCGCGCCCCAGAAACCCCAGCGCGAGAGCATCCAGGGGAAGGCCAGGAACATGGGCAGCGTGGGCAGCACGTACCAGAAGGTGTACCAGGCGTGGTTGGCGATGCGTTCGGCCGGCTGTCGTTCCACGTAGAGCCAGACCAGGGTCAGCAGCGTCACCAGGGGCAGGGCCGCCACCAGGCCGCCCAGGCGGTCACTGCGCTTGGCCAGCTCGGAGATGCCCACCACCAGCCCGGCGGTGATCAGGTACTTGGTGATCAGCCAGGTCATGAGCAGGGGGCACCGGGGGCAGGCCGCCTCACTTGGCGTCCAGCTCGCGGTGCCGCTTCAGCACCTGGCCGTGATAGGCGAACTGCTTGCACAGGGTCTCGACCAGATAGACCGAGCGGTGCTGCCCGCCCGTGCAGCCGATGGCCACGGTGAGGTAGCTGCGCTGGTCCGCCGAGAAGTTCGGCAGCCACTGGGCGATGAAGGCGCTGATCTGGCTCAGCATCAGCCTCACCTCGGGCTGGGCTTCGAGGAAACGGGCCACGGGTTCGTCGCGACCGGTGAGGGGGCGCAACTCGCGGTCGTAGTAGGGGTTGGGCAGGACCCGCACATCGAAGACGAAGTCGGCGTCGCTGGGCACGCCGTGCTTGAAGGCGAAGGACTCGAAGACCAGGGTCAGCGAATCTCCCGAGACCACGACCAGGTCTCGCACCCAGGCGCGCAGCTGGGCGGGGCGCAGCTGGCTGGTATCGATCACGGTGGATTCCACCCGCAGCGCGGCCAGCAGCTCGCGCTCCAGGTGGATGGCGTCCAGCAGGGCGCGGTGCTCGTCCTCGCCATGCTCGCCCGCGGCGCCCGGCACTGCGGGGTGCTGGCGCAGCGGATGGGGGCGGCGCGTCTCGGAGAAGCGTCGCATCAGGGTCTCGGTGTTGGCGTCCAGGAAGATGGAGCGCAGGGCCACGCCCTCGCCGCGCAGCTGCTTGATCAGGGGCAGCAGGTGGGGCAGGGAGCCCGCGCTGCGCACGTCCACTGCGATGGCCACGCGGCGCTTGCCGCGCTGTTGCTCCAGTTTCAGGAAGTCCAGCAGCAGTTCGGGTGGCAGGTTGTCCACGCAGAAGAAGCCAGCATCCTCCAGCGCATGCATGGCGATGGACTTGCCGCCGCCGGACACCCCGGTGACCAGCACCACATCGCTCTGCTCGCGGGCCTCGGGCTTGGCTTTCTTCATGGCTTGGCCTTTCGGGGGCTTGGCTTGGCCGCCTGGGCTGAGAGGTCCAGCATCTCCTGGGCATGGGCCAGGCTGGTGGACGAGAGGCGCTCGCCGCCCAGCATGCGGGCGATCTCGGCCACTCGCTGCTCGCCGACCACGGGGCGGACGTCCGAGCAGGTGGCGCCGTCCTTCAGGGCCTTGGACACGACGAAATGCTGGTCGGCGCAGGCGGCCACCTGGGGCAGGTGGGTGACGGCCAGCACCTGGCGGTCGCGGCCCAGCAGCTTCATCAGCCGGCCCACGGTTTCGGCCACTGCGCCGCCGACGCCCGCATCGATCTCGTCGAAAATCAGCGTGCCTGCCCCGCCGCTGTGCTGGCAGGTGGTGACGGCGATGGCCAGGGCGATGCGGGAGAGCTCCCCGCCAGAGGCCACCTTGGCCAGCGGTCGCGGCGTGCTGCCGGCATGGCCGGCCACGAGGAATTCCGCGGACTCCAGGCCGAAGCTCTGCGGCTCGGCCTGCGGCAGCAGGGCGATCTCGAAGGCGCCGCCGGCCATGCCCAGCTGCTGCATGGCCTGGGTGACAGCGGTGGCCAGCCTGGGGGCGGCGGCCTTGCGGGCCTTGCTGAGGGTGGCGGCCTGGGTGTCGTAGGCCTTGCGGGCGGCGGCGAGCTGGCGCTCCAGAGCGTCCAGGTCGGTCGCGGCATCCAGGCGGACCAGCTCCGCCTTCCATTCCTGGTGCAGGGCCGGCAGCTCGGCCGGCTGGCGGCGGTAGCGGCGCGCCAGCTGCATCCAGGCCGAAAGGCGTTCGTCCAGCTGCTGCAGGCGTTCGGGGTCCAGCTCGGCGCCATGCAGATAGGTGCTGAGGGTGTGGGCGGCGTCCTGCAGCTGGGCCTGGGCGCCCTGCAGGGCCTCGACGGCCGGGGCCAGGCTGGGGTCATAGCTGAGCACGTCCTGCAGGCCGTCCAGGGCCTGCTGGGTGAGGGACTCGGCATTGAGCTCGGCCTCGCTGAGCGCGTCCAGGGCGTGCCGGGCGGCGTCCATCAGGGACTGCGAATGCGAGAGACGCTGGTGCTCGCCGTTGAGCCCGTCCCATTCGTCCTCGCCGGGAGCCAGGCGTTCGATCTCGCCCAACTGCCAGCTCAGGCGCTCGTGCTCGCTGGCCAGGGTGGCTTGCTGGGTGCGGGCCTTCTCCAGGGCCTCGTGGGCCTGGCGCCAGGCGGTGTAGGCCTGAGCCACTGCGCGTGTGTCGGCCTGGGCATAGCCGTCCAGCAGCTCGCGCACGGCGGGGGCCCGGGTCAGGCCTTGCCAGGCGTGCTGGCCGTGGATGTCCAGCAGGTGGTCCGCCAGCTCGCGGAGCTGGGCCACGGTGGCGCTGCTGCCGTTGATCCAGGCCCGGCTCTTGCCTTGGGCGTCGATCACTCGGCGCAGCAGGAGGGTGTCGGACTCCAGCTCGAAGCCGCCTTCCTCCAGCCAGGCCAGCAGGGAGGCGGGGCGGTCGAACTCCGCGCTTATCTCGGCACGGGCTGCGCCTTCGCGCACCACGCCGGCATCGCCGCGCTGGCCCAGGGCCAGCTGCAGGGCGTCGATCAGGATGGACTTGCCGGCCCCAGTCTCGCCGGTCAGCGCGGCGAAGCCGGTGCCGAAGTCCAGCTCCAGCGCGGGCACGATCACGAAATCTCGAAGGCTCAGGCGGCGCAGCATCGGGCGGAATGAGTGGGTGAAGTGAGGGGTGAGGGGAAATCAGCTCACGCCTTCGTACCAGCGCAGCTTGCGGCGCAGCGTGGCGTAGTAGCTCCAGCCCTTGGGGTGGAGGAAGGACACCTTGTGCGCCGAACGCCGCACCGTGATGCGGTCACCGTGCAGCAGGCTGGCGAGGCTTTGCATGTCGAAGTTCACGCTGGCGTCGCGGCCGGCGACGATCTCCAGGCTCACTTCGCCCAGGTCCGGCAGCACGATGGGTCGGTTGGACAGCGTGTGTGAGGCGATGGGCACCAGCACCCAGCCGGCGATGCTGGGGTGCAGGATGGGGCCGCCCGCGGAGAGCGAGTAGGCCGTGGAGCCGGTGGGCGAGGCCACGATGACACCGTCGGCCCGCATATTGGCCACGAACTCGTCGCCCACGTCTACCCGCAGCTCCACCATGGAGGCCGTGGCGCCGCGGCTCACCACCACATCATTCAGGGCCACCCCTTCGAAGATGATGGCGTTGTCCCGCCAGACCTCACCTTCGAGCATGGCGCGCTGCTCGGCGTCGTAGTCGCCGGCGAGGATGGGGGAGAGCGCCTCGCGGAAGTGCTCGATGGAGATGTCGGTGATGAAGCCCAGGCGCCCCTGGTTGATGCCCACCAGCGGTGTGCCGTGGCGCGCCATCTCGCGGGCGAAGCCCAGCATGGTGCCGTCGCCCCCGACCACGATGGCCAGGTCGCAGCGCTGGCCGAGCTCGTCGTTGTCCAGGGCGTCATAGGCTGTGATCCCCGTGTTGAGCGCCGTGTCGCGCTCCAGGGAAACCTCCAGGCCTTGACTGGCCACAAATTGGGCAATCTCCTCCAGGACCGGCCGGATGCCGCGAGCCTGGTGCTTGCCCACAATCGCCACATGTTGGAATCGTTTGGCCATGCGCAGAATTACACCACAGCGCTCCCGGGCCGAATGACGAGGTCGCCCATGTCCGTACAATGAAAACCATGCTCGACGAGCGATCCAAATCCCTGCTGAAAACCCTGGTCGAACGCTATATCGCGGACGGGCAGCCTGTCGGTTCCCGCACGCTGTCCAAGGCCTCGGGGCTGGAGCTGTCTCCGGCCACCATACGCAATGTGATGGCGGACCTGGAAGACCTGGGTCTCATCGCGAGCCCCCACACCAGCGCCGGGCGCATCCCCACGGCCCGCGGCTACCGCCTCTTTGTGGACACCATGCTGACGGCCAACCCCGGCCTGCTGGGCGCCGAGCCCATCGCCCTGGATGCCCAGCTGCAGCCCGACCAGCCCCAGCGCGTGATCACCAGCGCCGCGCAGCTGCTGTCCAATCTGTCCAGTTTCGTGGGTGTGGTGACGGCGCCGCGCAAGCCCAGCGTCTTCCACCACATCGAGTTCCTGCGCCTGGGCGAGCGTCGCGTTCTGGTCATCATGGTCTCGCCGGACGGCGACGTGCAGAACCGCGTGATCTTCACCGCCCAGGACCACAACCAGGGCGAGCTGGCCGAGGCCAGCAACCGCCTGAATGCGCAATACGCCGGCCTCAGCCTGGAGGCGGTGCGCGAGAAGCTCAAGACCGAGGTCGATGCCTTGCGCGGCGAGATCGCCCTCCTGATGAACGCGGCCGTGCAGGTCGGCACCGAGGCCAGCGCCCAGGAGGAGCAGGTCATCATCAGCGGCGAGCGCAACCTGCTGACCGTCCAGGATTTCAGCCAGGACATGAACAGCCTGCGCCGCCTCTTCGACCTCTTCGAGCAGAAGACCCAGCTCATGCGCCTGCTGGACGGCTCCAGCCGCGCCGAGGGCGTGCGCATCTTCATCGGTGGCGAGAGCCAGGTCGTGCCCTACGAGGAACTCTCCATCGTGTCCGCCCCTTATGAGGTGGACGGCCAGGTCGTGGGCACCCTGGGCGTGATCGGCCCCACGCGCATGGCCTACGACCGCATGATCCAGATCGTGGACATCACCTCGCGCATGGTGTCCAACGCGCTGTCGCAGAAGTAGGGCGGGGGCCTCATTGCGGGCCCGTACAATCCGCGCTCCCGGCTCCCCGCCGGGTTGTCTTGCGGCGCCTCCCCGGCGCTGGAAACACGGGGGCCGTTAGCTCAGTTGGTTAGAGCAGAGGACTCATAATCCTTTGGTCACAGGTTCAAGTCCTGTACGGCCTACCAAAAATTCGCGTCCGTTGCCAGAATCTTGCGGGAATTGGGCTGAATCCCGGCGGCTGTTGGCGAACGAACACGGACGAGGCGAGGCCCTGGAGGGCCTTTCTTGGGGCCGGGGTCGTTCAGCCACCTTGCGGCCCTCGGCCTGCACGGCCTGCTGCCTGGGCCAGAAAGTAGGCATCTGATGCCGCCCTGATGCCGACACCCCCAGGCCCGCAAGAAGCTTTCGCCGCAGCCCTCCGACCCAGCGCCGGCACCCTGCGCACCATCAAACCCCGCGTATTTCCCCACAGCGGCCCGACCGGCAAGGTCCTCCGCACGGTCTATCATCCCCGCCGCAGTCAGGGAGTACGACATGGGGCCTACAGAGCTCAATACAGACGCCAAAGTGGCAGTGTTGGTGGATTGCGAGAACGCATCTCCGGATGTCTTGGAGTACGCCTTGCAAGTGGCGGCGCAGTTCGGCCGCGTGGTGCTGCGCCGGGGCTTCGGCAATCAGAACGCGCTGGCCAACAAGTGGCAGGAAGCCCTCGTCAGGCGGGCCTTCACGCCCTGCCTGCAGTACACCTATTCCTCCGGCAAGAACACCTCCGACATCGCCCTGGCCATGGATGCCATCGAGGCGATGTTTGACGGCCGGGCCGACACCTTCTGCCTCGTCACCAGCGACTCCGACTTCGCCGGCCTGTGCCGCAAGCTGCGCGAGCGTGGTGCCACCGTTCACATCGTGGGCGAGGCCAAGACGCCCGAGGCCCTGCGCAACGCCAGTGACCAGTTCTTCGAGTGGGCCCCTGCAGAACCTGCCGCAGCAGCAGAGTCGGCGGCCCAGCCCGCCAAGCCCGTGGCGCCGCCCAAGCCCAAGCAGCGGCCCAAGTCGGTCGTCAATGCCGTCAGGCTGATGGCTGCCGAGATCACCGATGGGCGCGTCGCCCTCAGCGCGCTGGGCTCCTACTTGCGACGCATGGACCCCGGATTCACGCCGCAGGCAATGGGCTACTCGGGCCTCGCCAGCATGCTCAAGACCTACGACCTCCTGCCCCTCCGCCAAGAACCAGGCGGGCACTGGACTGTCGCACTCGCCACCCCCAAAGACACCCCCGCACCGGCTGCTGCAGCCGCTGCCCCCTGAGCCCTGCCGTACCGCTCCCTCATGCTCGACGACATCAAGAAAACCCTCTGGGCCGCCGCTGACAAGCTGCGCGCCAACATGGACGCCGCCGAATACAAGCACCTGGTGCTCGGCCTGATCTTCCTGAAGTACGTGTCCGACACCTTCGCCGCACGCCGCGCCGAGGTCATCGACCGCCTCCGCAACCCGGACGACGAGTACTACTACAGCGACGCCAGCGAGGATGACCTCGCCGCCGAAGCAGACGACCGCGACTACTACACCGCCGTCAACGTCTTCTGGGTGCCCGAGGGCGCGCGCTGGGAGCACCTGCGCGGCCAGGCCAAGCAGCCCACCATCGGCCGCAGCATCGACGACGCGCTGACCTTGATCGAGGGCGAGAACCCCAAGCTCAAGGGCATCCTGGACAAGCGCTATGGCCGCGCGCAGCTGCCGGACGGCAAGCTGGGCGAGCTGGTGGACCTGGTGTCCACCATCGGCTTTGGTGACAACCCGAACACAGCCCGCGATGTGCTGGGCCAGGTCTACGAATACTTCCTGGGCCAGTTCGCCAGCGCCGAGGGCAAGAAGGGCGGGCAGTTCTACACGCCCGCCTCCATCGTGCAGACCCTGGTGGCCGTGCTGGCCCCGCATCACGGCAAGGTCTACGACCCGTGCTGCGGCTCCGGCGGCATGTTCGTGCAGAGCGAGAAGTTCATCGAGGCGCACGGCGGCAAGCTGGGCGATGTGTCCATCTACGGCCAGGAGAGCAATCCCACCACCTGGCGCTTGGCAGCCATGAACCTGGCCATCCGCGGCATCGACTTCAACCTCGGTCGCGAGCCGGGCGACACCTTCACCCGTAACCAGCACCCCGATCTGCGGGCCGACTACATCCTGGCCAACCCGCCCTTCAACATCAGCGACTGGTGGCATGGCAGCCTGGAGGGCGACCCGCGCTGGGTCTATGGTGACCCGCCGCAGGGCAACGCCAACTACGCCTGGCTGCAGCACATGCTGCATCACCTGAAGGACACGGGCCGGGCCGGCATCGTGCTGGCCAACGGCTCCATGGCCAGCGGCCAGAACAACGAGGGCGTCATCCGTGCCGCCATGGTGGAGGCGGATGTGGTGGAGGTGATGGTGGCACTGCCGGGCCAGCTCTTCTTCAACACCCAGATCCCGGCCTGCCTGTGGTTCCTGGCCAAGAGCAAGCCCGCGGCGCGCAAGGATCAGGTCTTGTTCATCGACGCGCGCAAGCTGGGTCGCATGATCGGCCGGGTGCAGCGCGAGCTGGCCGATGAAGACATCGCTCGCATCGCCGCCACCGTGGCGGCTTGGCGTGGTGAAGCCGCGCCGGGCGAGGCGCCGGGTGAGTACACCGATGTCCTGGGCTATTGCCGCAGCGTGGAGCTCTTCGAGATCGCACAGCACGGCCATGTGCTGACGCCGGGGCGCTATGTGGGCGCTGAGGAGGTCGAGGACGACGACGAAGCCTTTGCCGAGAAGATGACGCGGCTGACCGAGCGGTTGGGGGAGCAGATGGCCCAGGGGGCGGAGCTGGATGCGGTTATCCGGGCGAAGCTGGGGGCACTCGGATATGAGCTCTGAGTTGGCGACGTTTACCGTCGAAGACCTCGTGCAGGCGGGAGTGCTTGCTCCACCGATTGACGGCAACCATGGCGAGATCCATCCCAAGGCCTCTGACTTCGTGCCTACCGGCGTGCCATTCATCATGGCCTCTGACCTGAAAGGCGGTCGCGTCGACGTTCAGAATTGCGCCTTCATCACGCATGAACAGGCCGCCTCGCTGCGCAAGGGGTTCTCGAAGGCAGGAGATGTCCTTTTGTCGCATAAGGCAACGCTCGGTAGAACTGCGCTGGTTGGTCCTTGCGACCATGACTACTTGGTGCTCACGCCACAAGTGACGTACTACAGAGTTCTTGACCCGGCCCGACTCAACAATCGCTATCTCAAGTACTACTTCGACTCGGGTCCGTTCCAACAAACACTGGCCGCATGGGCAGGTTCCGGCTCGACCCGTGCCTACATTGGAATCACGGCCCAGCGAAAGCTACCTATCGTTCTCCCACCGATCGAAGTGCAGGACGCTATCGCCGAGGTCATTGGCGCACTCGACGACCGCATCACCCTACTCCGTGACACCAACACCACGCTGGAAGCCATTGCCCAGGCGCTGTTCAAGTCCTGGTTTGTGGACTTCGACCCCGTGCGCGCCAAGATGGCCGGCCGCGCCCCCGAAGGCATGGATGAGGCCACCGCCGCGCTCTTCCCTGACTGCTTCGAGGACTCGGAGTTGGGGGAGGTGCCTAGGGGGTGGAGTAGGGCAGCCCTCGGCGACTGCACCGCGTACCTTAATCGAGGTATCTCACCAAAGTACATTGAGGAGGGGGGCGTTCTGGTCTTGAACCAGAAGTGCATTCGAGACTTCGCCATTGACTCTGCAAAGGCTCGTCGGCACGACCCGTCGCAGCGCAGGATCGACGGCCGTGAGTTGCGAACTGGTGATGTGCTCGTGAACTCCACCGGCGTTGGAACACTGGGTCGAGTTGCTCAGGTCGTCGATCTGGAAGAGACAACCATCGTCGATTCGCACGTCACAGTGGTGCGCCCCAATGAGCGTCTTACCTGGAATTTTCTGGGGCTCGCTCTTATGAGAATTCAGCCGGAGATCGAACAGTTTGGCGAGGGAACTACCGGCCAGACCGAACTCAGCCGAGGAAAGCTAGCAGCCATCCGGGTTGTCGTGCCGCCAGCAGATGTTCTTGCTCGTTTTGACGCGGCGACAGTCCCCTTGCGAATGCGCATCGCTGCGAGCCAAACCCAGGCGAAGTCGCTTGCGACTCTCCGCAACACCCTCCTCCCCCGCCTCATCTCCGGCCAGCTCCGCCTGCCCGAGGCCACCGAGGCCGTTGATCACGCCCTCGCCACCACCCCATGAGCACCAGCAGTACGCACTTCACCGCCCTCAGCGCCCTCTGGGACGAGTTCCTGGCCCGCTGGCCCATGGAGAGCCTGCGCAGCATGAGCCTGGAGGAGTACTCACAGGCCGGCAGCAAGGACTGCTTCACCTACTGGCTGGAGACCCGCACGGAGGACCTGGGGTCGATCTGGGGTGGCTCGGCCTTCAAGTTCGGCGTCTATTCGCGCAAGGACCAGAGCGACAAGTCGGGACAAGCCTCCAGCGGCCTGAGCTTTGGTCCGACGCACGGCTGGCTGAGCAAGTACGGCACCACGGCTGAGCAGGCCTTCGAGTACGTGCGCGGCCTGATTGCCGACATCGCCCAGGCCGCTCGAGAAGGCCGCCTGGACGCCATCGAGGCCGCAGACCTGGGCCACGCCACCAAGTGGAAGATCGCCTTCCTCTATCAGGACCGGGCTAACCCCGTGATCGCTCCCGTGTTCAAGCGCGCGATGCTGGACGCGCTGCCGGGTGTGAGTGCCAAGACCAGCACCGGCCAGGTCTATCAGCAGCTGATGGCCGCCAAGCCCGCCGAGCAGGGGGTGCTGGAGTACGGCACGGCGCTCTGGCAGCAGGCTGGCGAGGTGCTGGCCGGGGCCATCAGCACGGACGAGGTGCTGAGCTACCTTCAGGCCCATCCTGGGATCACGTCCATCAAGCCGCCCACCAAGAGGCACGCTGGCTTCAGGCTGCCGGATGGGCGTGAGCTGTGCCTGATGCGTGCGCGGCAAACGCCGGTCGTCTACTTCCAGCCTGGGCACTGGACGCAGGAGCTCACCGAGGCCACGCAAGGCGCCACGCCCAAGGGCGCGGACGACACCCGCAGTCATGGCCTGGCCGCCAACGCACCCACCTTGGCCGCACCGAACCCCGCGGTGTCCTTCAGCATCCCCAGCCGAGAACGCCTGCTGGAGCTGTTGGAGGCTTACACCGGGGAAGTGCCGCCCGTGTTCAACGATGGCTCCAGCGATGGCGCCGGCATCCAGCCGCTAGAAGGCCCCAGCGGGGCTGCAGACCTGGCCGCGCCCCGCCCGCCCCTGAACCAAATCCTGTACGGTCCGCCGGGCACCGGCAAGACCTACAGCACCATCGACGCCGCGCTGGAGATCCTGGATCCGGCCTTCAAGGCGGCGCATCCTCATCCCACTCAACGTGCGGAGCGCAAGGCACGCTTTGACGAGTTGACGCAGCAGGGGCAGGTGGAGTTCGTCACCTTCCACCAGAGCTTCAGCTACGAGGACTTCGTCGAAGGCCTGCGTGCCAAGCTCAATGACGACAAACAGCTGGAATACAGCGTCGAGCCGGGCGTATTCAAGCGGCTCTGCGACGCCGCCCGCCCCGTCATTGACACGGGCACCCTCACCGTGCAGCCGCATGCTCGCGTCTGGAAGATCTCCATCGCCGGCACGGGCCCGTCGCCCACCAAGGCCTATTGTCTGGACCACAACGAAGCCCGCGTCGGATGGGGCAAGACGGGAGACCTGCTGCAGGACCCTGAGAGCAACACCTACTACCAGTCCCTGGGCAGCGGGGACAAGGGCACCCTGCGCTATTTCGCTGAAGAGATGGAGGTGGGGGACATTCTGCTGTGCATCCATTCGGCCTACGCGATTGCCGCCGTCGGGGTGGTGACGGGCGACTACCGCCACGAACCGCCGGAGCAGCTGCCCAAGGGGCTGATCGGCGACTACCAGCACGTCCGGCCCGTGCAGTGGCTCTACAAGGACCTGGAGCTGCCGATCGAGCCCATCAACGAGGGCAAGACCTTCACCTTGAAAACGGTCTACCAGCTGAACCGCCTGAACTGGGCCGATCTGCAGCGCTATTTGGACAGCAAGGGCTGCAAGCCGGTGGCTGGCAGCGCACGCCAGGCGGTGGTCACCAAGCCCTATGTGCTGGTCGTCGACGAGATCAACCGCGGCAACATCTCTCGCATCTTCGGCGAGCTGATCACCCTCATTGAGCCCTCCAAAAGGGCGGGGAGCGACGAGTCCCTGCAGGTCACGCTGCCCTACTCCAAGAAGCCCTTCAGCGTGCCTGACAACGTCTACCTCATCGGCACCATGAACACGGCCGACCGCTCCTTGACGGGCATGGACGTGGCCCTGCGCCGCCGCTTCGAGTTCGTCGAGATGCCGCCCAGGCCCGAAGAGCTGAAGGGCATCAACGTCGCTGGCATCGAGGTGCAGCGCTTGCTGGAGGTCATGAACGAGCGTATCGAAGCGCTGCTGGATCGAGACCATCGCCTGGGTCATGCCTTCTTCATGCCGCTGCGCGAGAACCGCCGGCTGAGCCGGCTGGAGCAGATCTTCCGCAAGCAGGTGCTGCCGCTGCTGCAGGAGTACTTCTTCGATGACTGGCAGCGGATCCAGTGGGTGCTCAACGACCACCGCAAGCCCGAGGAGTTCCGCTTTGTGCGCAGCCAGGGCGTGAACACGGCCGCGCTGTTCGGTGATGAGGTCAACGTGTCGCGCCGCCCGCAGGCCTGGTACGTGAACGACGCGGCCTTCCGCGAGGTGCAGAGCTACCTAGGCGTCATCGACCACCTCAGCGCCACGGAGCAGGACTGAGCCGCGCATGAGCGCCATGGCATCTCCTCGGGCCCCTCAGCGCATCAGCGTGCGTGAGTACGCCTGCCTGACCACCGAGGCGGTGGACCCGACGCTGGACTGCGCGCAAGTCAGCGTGACCGCGTTCGACCACCTGTGCCGCCTGAGCGAGCGCTTCTCGCGCAATGGCGCCCGGCTGCTGCAGGTCGAGGGTCGGCAGCGCCTGAAGCTGGATAGCTTCGTCGGGGTGGTTCAAACACCCTGCGGCACGACCCTCGAGATCGTCCCCAAGCACCACGCCGAAGGCGGTGACCTGGACGAGGCGAGAGCCTTGCTGCGCAAGCTCCTGCTGGCCCTGCTGGACCTGCCGACGCGTGAAGTGGGCGCGGCCTCGCTACAGCTCTTCGACGCCCCGCTGTCCGAGTGGGTGATGCGCCAGTTCCTGCAGCACCTCGATGCGCTGGTGAGCCGCGGGCTGCGCTTCGAGTACCAGCGCGTCGAAGAGGAGCTGCCCTTTCTGCGCGGCCAGCTGGACGTCACGCGACAGCTCCAGCAGCCGCCTGGCCGGGAGCATCGCTTCCAGGTGCGGCATGAGGTCTATCTGCCCGACCGGCCTGAGAACCGGCTGCTCAAGCGCGCACTGGAGCGGGTGCGCCAGCACACGCAGGACCCGGACAACTGGCGGCTGGCTCAGGAGCTGAGCTTCCGCCTCGCCGAGATCGCGGCCAGCCGACAGATCCCGCAGGACTTCCGCGCCTGGGGGCAAGACCGGCTGCTGGCCCACTACCGCCCCGTCAGGCCCTGGTGCGAGCTGATCCTAGGCGAGCACATGCCCTTGGCCCTGGCCGGCGAATTCCAAGGCCTGAGCCTGCTCTTCCCCATGGAGAAGCTCTTCGAGCGCTACGTGGCCCGCTGGCTGCGCCAGCAGCTACCGGCGGAGGCCGTGCTGCGCACCCCGGCCCGGAGTCAGTCCTTGTGCCGGCACGAACAGCAGGACTTCTTCCAACTGCAGCCCGACTTGTTCGTGACGCACCAGGGGCAGGCCTGGGTGCTGGACACCAAGTGGAAGCTGCTCGACGCCAGCGACCGTGCCCGCAAGTACGGCCTCAGCCAGTCGGACTTCTATCAGCTCTATGCCTACGGGCAGAAGTACCTGAGAGGCGAGGGGCGCATGGCGCTGGTCTACCCGGCCACGGAGCGATTCCAGGCACCACTGCCGGCCTTTGCCTTCGACGAGCGGCTGCACCTGGAGGTGCTGCCCTTTGACCTGGACCGCGAGTCCATGGGCGGCCTGGAGCGGCTGGGCTTGCCTCAGTCGCTTGCGGCCTGCGGGCTGGCACGGGCGGCATAGACTTCATCGAACACACACATCAGCACGTAGGCCGCAGAGCCAAGCACGGGGAGCACGATGACTGAAGATCAACTCGAACAAGAAGCCCTGGGATGGCTCACCGAGCTGGGATGGGCCCACCACCACGGCCAGACCATTGCCCCGGATGGCGACAACGCCCAGCGCTCGGACTACCGCCAGGTGCTGCTGAAGGAGCGCCTGTCTGCCGCCATCGCGCGCCTGAACCCGCACCTGCCGACGGCTGCTCGAGACGATGCCCTGCAGCAGGTACTCAACCTGGGGATCCCGGCCCAGCTCTCGGCCAACCGTGCCTTCCACAAGTTGCTGGTCAACGGCGTGCCGGTGCAGTACCAGAAGGACGGCGAGACGCGCGGTGACTTCGCTCGCCTGATCGACTGGCAAGACGTGACCCTCAACGAATGGTGGGCGGTCAACCAGTTCACCATCAAGGGGCCACACCACACCCGCCGTCCGGACATCGTGCTCTTTATCAACGGCCTGCCCCTGGTGCTGGTCGAGCTCAAGAACCCGGCTGACGAGCAGGCGGATATTTGGAAGGCCTACGACCAGATCCAGACCTACAAGGCGCAGATCCCGGACGTCTTCCAGTACAACGAGCTGCTGGTCATCTCGGACGGCAGCGAGGCCCGCATGGGCTCGCTCTCGGCCAACGCCGAACGCTTCCTGCAGTGGCGCACCATCGATGGGGTGCAGCTGGATCCCCTGGGCGAGTTCAACGAGCTGGAGACCCTGGTGCGCGGCGCGCTCGCGCCCGCCCGGCTGCTGGAGTACCTGCGCTTCTTTGTGCTTTTCGAGGACGACGGGCAGCTGGTGAAGAAGATTGCCGGCTATCACCAGTTCCATGCCGTCCAGGCGGCCATCCACCAGGTCGTCGCGGCGTCGCGCGCTGACAGCGCCACGGGCACGCGCGGCAAGGGGGGCGTGGTGTGGCACACCCAGGGCAGCGGCAAGAGCATCACCATGACCTGCTTCGCGGCGCGGGTGATGCAGGAGCCGCGGATGGAGAACCCGACCATTGTGGTCATCACCGACCGCAATGACCTGGACGGGCAGCTCTTCGGCGTGTTCAGCCTCTCGCAGGACCTGCTGCGAGAGCAGCCTGCCCAGGCCACGACGCGGCAGGAGCTGCGGGCCCTCTTGGCCAACAGGCCGTCCGGCGGCATCGTCTTCGCCACCATCCAGAAGTTCATGCCGGGCGAGGACGAGGACCTGTTCCCCACGCTCTCGGACCGCCGCAACATCGTCGTCATCGCCGACGAAGCGCACCGCACGCAGTACGGCTTCGAAGCCAAGCTGAAGGAGGTCAAGGTCTCGGCGCCCAAGTCGCAGGCCTTGCCGACTGCGGATGGTGATGCGCCGGGCACGCAGCCTCCCATGGTGGAGTTCGATGGGGGCGCCAGCTACACCGTCTCCAAGTACCAGGTGGGCTATGCGCAGCACCTGCGTGACGCGCTGCCCAACGCGACCTTCGTCGCCTTCACGGGCACCCCGGTGTCAGCCGCGGACCGCGACACCCGCGCCGTCTTCGGGGACTACATCCATGTCTACGACATGCAGCAGGCCAAGGAGGATGGCGCCACGGTGGCCATCTACTACGAGAGCCGCTTGGCCAAGCTGCGGTTGAAGGAAGAGGAGCTGCCTCACGTCGATGCCGAGGTCGACGAGCTCGCCGAGGACGAAGAGGAAGACGCCCAGGCCAAGCTCAAGAGCCGCTGGGCGGCGCTCGAGAAGGTGGTGGGGGCAGAGCCTCGCGTGGCGGCCATCGCGGCCGATCTGGTGGCGCACTTCGAGGCACGCTTGGCGGCGCAGCCCGGCAAGGCCATGGCGGTGACCATGAGCCGGGACATCTGCGTGCACCTCTACAACGAGATCGTGAAGCTGCGCCCGGGCTGGCATGACGAGGACCCAGAGAAGGGCGCCGTCAAGATCATCATGACCGGATCCGCCAGCGACAAGGCCCTGCTGCGCCCCCACATCTACAACAGCCAGGTCAAGAAGCGCCTGGAGAAGCGCTTCAAGGACCCGCTCGACCCCTTGAAGCTGGTCATCGTGCGGGACATGTGGCTCACCGGCTTCGATGCCCCCTGCGTGCACACCATGTACGTGGACAAGCCCATGAAGGGCCACAACCTCATGCAGGCCATCGCTCGCGTGAACCGGGTGTTCCGGGACAAGCAGGGCGGCCTTGTCGTGGACTACATCGGCATCGGCAACGAGCTGCAGGCTGCGATGAAGGAGTACACCGCAGCCCAAGGCCGTGGCCGCCCTACGGTGGACGCGAACGAGGCTTATTCGGTGCTGGCGGAGAAGCTGGATGTGCTGCGCACCTTGCTCCATGGCTATGACTGGAGCGGCTTCCTCGCGGGCGGGCACAAGGTCCTGGCCGGCGCGGCCAACCATGTGCTGGGTCTGCCCCTTGAGGCGGGCCTGAGCGGTAAGAAGCGCTTTGCAGACACAGCCCTGGCCATGAGCAAGGCCTTCTCGCTCTGCTGCACGCTGGATGAGGCGAAGGCCGTGCGTGAAGAGGTGGCCTTCATGCAGGCCGTGAAGGTGATTCTGACCAAGCGGGACATCGTGGCGCAGAAGCGCGCCGATGAGCAGCGCGACCTCGCCATCCGCCAGATCATCAGCCAGGCGGTGGTCTCCGAGAGCGTGGTGGACATCTTCGACGCCGTGGGCCTCGAAAAGCCCAACATCGGCCTGCTGGATGACGACTTCCTGGCACAGGTGAAGAACCTGCCCGAGCGCAATCTGGCCGTGGAACTGCTGGAGCGCCTTCTGGAGGGCGAGATCAAGTCCAAGTTCGCCACCAACATCGTGCAGCAGAAGAAGTTCTCCGAGCTGCTGGGCAACGTCATCACCCGCTACCAGAACCGCTCCATCGAGACCGCCCAGGTGATGGAAGAGCTGGTGGAGATGGCCAAGAAGTTCAAGGAGGCCGCATCAAGGGGTGAGGCCCTGGGCCTGTCCGACGATGAGGTGCGCTTCTACGACGCGCTGGCCAACAACGAGTCCGCGGTGAAGGAGCTTACCGACGAGACCCTCAAGAAAATCGCCCACGAGCTGACCGACAACCTGCGCAAGAACCTCAGCACGGACTGGTCAGAGCGGGAGAGCGTGCGCGCCAGCCTGCGCCTGATGGTGAAGCGCATCTTGCGCAAGTACAGGTACCCGCCGGACATGCAGGAGGCAGCGGTGGAGCTGGTATTGCAGCAGGCGCAGGCCTTGGGGGAGGCGTGGAGTTGAGATCCCGCCGAACTCTGCGGCGCTCCTCTGGAGCGTGCGCGTGACTTCCGATCACCCCGTCCCACAGCCGCCGCAGTACCTTCGGCATGCATATGACGCCACCTTGTTCGAGGTGCTGGCATCCCCCGCAGGAGTCTTCACAGTCGGGCAATCAGGCCTCGTGATCGTTGAATGGCTGGCGCATGTCAAGGCTGATAGGGCCTGCATCATCACGGCCTGGAACCCCTTCAGCGCCCCCACATTGGACGCAGAGAATGAGCACCAGCAGGAACGACTGAAGGCGCAAATTGAGGCGGCCATGCTGCGCTGGTTGCCTTCGCAGGGGCGAGATCCCAGCGGCGAATGGCCGCCCGAGGCCAGCTTGTGCGTGTTGGACCCGACGGTGCCGCAGATCGATGAATGGCTGCGGGAGTACCGGCAGTTCGCTGCCGTGACACTGTGCCCTCGTACCGGATGCCAACTGCGATGGCATCCCGAGGTTCTGGTCTAGCCATCGGCGTCGCTGTGGTCGTCACACATCCCGCAGGACCTCCACTGCTGAATTCCCCCAGTTTGCGCAGCGTGTCCGGCCTCCACCTCGTGTTGCTTCACCCCAGTGTGCGGCGTCTGCGGCACGCAGCCGAATCTGCCGGCGATGGATTCGCTGGCCGCTCAATGCGGTGGATGCTCCCCGAGGTGCTCCAGCTCCATACATTCGGTACGCTCGCGGACCTCGCGAAAAACTACGGGGACTTCTTCGTGGCTCCATGTTCCAGAGTTCGAGCCCCCGCGAAAGCCGTGGCGATTCCTATACATCCATGTTCAGCATTACGTGGCTCCTACAACTTCCGGAGCTCTCATGCGCCCAATCATCTACCTGAACTTTGTCCTGCACCTGCCGCTCATTCCGCGGCAAATCAGCGCATGGATTGTCTGGGTCATCGTTCACATGCTTCTTTTGGCCAGTGAAAAGCGCATCTAACCCTTAGCAGCACATGGCGGCCGTGCCGCCGCCATGTGCTCCATGTTCCAGAGTTCGAGCCCCCGCGTAAGCCGCGTTGATTCAGCCGCGCCGCATGGGGCCTAGGTCTTGCACAAGCGACGTCGGACGCAGGGTTTTATGGGGTAGCCAATGGCCCTGCAGTGATGGCAGCATGCGACCTCCTAGGGCCGAAGAGGTCCTCCAGTCGATATGCAGCAACGTCCTGAAATAGCCAGAAAAATGGTGCTGGACAAATGCGCTATCAATCCCAAGAAAGTGAAGCTGCCACCGATGCAGTTCCGCAGCTTCCGTCTCCCCCCCCCACACACGTTTGAGCTCACATGACGCGCATCACCGATCGCCTCAGGTCCTTGTTCCGTCGCGCCGGTCCCGCGGAGCGGGACCCCTTGGACTACGGCCAAATGGTCCACCTGGACGCCGAAGATCTGGCGGAGGGAGGCATCCTGTCGGCATACCAACAACTGCTTCCGCTTCTCAGAAGGTATGCCAGTTCTCCCCTTGAAGTCACGGAAGAAGGCGACGACGACGGCGCCACATACTGCGTCGCTGCTGGAGGGAAGAAGTACGTGATCTGGGATATCGGTGCGAAAAGCCAAGACGGGTGGGCGCGAGCCACCGTGGCGTTTTTCGATATTGTGAATGCCAGCCTTGCTTCGTCCGAGCACCGTTTCTACGCGCTGTACGGAGGCAATGACTTGAGCGGACTATTTCTAACCGAGCAGGAATTCGCAGCCGCGCGTCGCGCCATCAAGAAGCCAGCACACTGGCCTTGGGTGCCGGTCAACCAGCCTCCGCACTATGGCTATCCAGTCGAGGGGGCGGTATAGCATGCCAGCTCGGCGGACCGCCTGCGGCGTCCGCCGACCTTCAGCTTGGCAGTGGTGTTGAACGTCAGGCGCCGGTGACCACGAGGTGGGGGAGGCTTGCAAACGTGGCCGCCAAGCTGCGCGGCACGCTTGAGCTGCCGGCTGCAGTGCTGGGCAAGCAGGGCAGGAAGGGGCTGCAGGGCAGCGCATGGCCGCGGCAGCGCCTGTTCTTCAGCGTTCGAGGCGAAGCTCCACGAATGCCGTGCGCCCCGGGAAGGGGTGGCTCTGGTAGGCCTGCTGGCCCGTCAGGTTGTTGATGCCCAGCGCCAGCTCGATCTGCCGATTGAACTTGTAGGCGCCACGGACGTCCAGCTGATTGAGCCTGGACACACCGCCGTAGACCCCGGGCTTGATATCGAGGTTGTAGGTGTCGGCATAGGCACGGCCCTGATGGCGCCAGCCGACGCAGTACAGCCATCGGGCATCCGGCCGATAGCTGGCCTGCAGCGTGGCGCGGGTGCGGGGCACGCGCAGCCACCACTTGCCCACCATGGCGGGGTCCTTGGCATTGGCCGTCACCTCGCTGCGGAAGGTGTAGGCGGCGCTGGCGCTCAGGTGCAGCCCCTTGACCCAGAGGTCTTCGGCAGACCACACCAGCTCGACGCCCTGCGTCTTCACCCGCTCCACGTTCTGCACGCAGGTATAGGTCTGCGCCCCGGTGACGGTGGTCTTGCAGACGGCGGCATCGGGTGTCGATTGGCGCAGGATGGCATGGCGGACATCGTCCCAGTACAGGGACAGCCGCAGGCGCTGCCGCTCCCAGTCCTGCTCGGCGCTCAGTTCCAGGGCATCGGAGGTCTCTGCCTTCAGGGTGGGATCTGAGAGTGTCTGGCTTGTGGCGCTCACCGTGCCGTTGTAGAGCTCCTCGACGTTGGGAAAGCGGACGCCCCGCCCGAGGCTGGCCTTGAGCAGCAGTGCATCGCTGGGGGACCAGGACAGCGCGGCCTTGGGGGAGCGGCCGTTCAGTACCCGGCTGTCGTAGTTCACCGTCACGCCACTCCCCAGTTGGCGACCGTCGAAGGCCTTGAATCGCTCCTGGCGCCAGCCCAGGGTCAGCTTCCAGTCCTCGGCGATGTCCCAGACGTCCTGGGCATACAGCGCCATGACCTCGGTCCGCCCTCCGAAGAACTGGGACGGTGTGCCCTCAGCCCCTCGCCAGTCCTCGGCGGCCGTCATGCTGTTGACGCGGTTCTCCAGCCGGTAGCTGTTGTGATGCAGGCCCAGGGCGAGGGCGTGGCGGCCGTCGCCCCAGTCACCGGGCACCGGTGTGTAGCTGGCCTGCACTTCGGCGGTGTTCCAGCCGGTGCCGTCGCGCCGGGTCAGGGTGCCGGCGCCGCCCAGGGATGCCAGCGGGTCCGGGCGGCTGGCCTGGCGTGCAGCGTCCTTCAGGATCCTGTAGTCGGACAGCACCAGGGACTGGTTCCAGCCCGGACCGTGCCGTGTCTTGAAGGTGGCGCCCAGCTGCTGGTGGGTTTCCTGGCGCGTTGCGGGCGCGAAGCTGGCCAGCGGGATGTCGAAGCGGTTGGCGCCGTCCGTCACCAGGCCGGACCAGACCGCCTGGCCGGAGGCATCGCGCAGCCAGGTCTCGTTGCGCGCCTGGGCATCCACCTGCCACCAGGAGGCCATGCCGCTGGCCACCAACGTGGGCGTCAGGTCCAGGCCCGCACGCAGGTTCAGCGTGTCCTGCACCGCATGCTCGATGGCGCCCGCGTTCGCGCCGAACGCGGCGCGCCTCAGGCCCTTGGGGTCCCGGTCATAGACGATGCCGGTGACGCGCGTGGCTGGGCCCGTCACGGTCGGAAAGACGCCCGCCGCATTGGCCACCACCGTGTGGTACTGCATGGGCTGGGAGGTCGAGCTCTGGTGGTTGAAGTCCCCCACGATCCACATGCCGCTGTCCAGGCGCGTACCCGCATGCAGGGAGGCCTGCCCGCCGCCGAAGCGGTCGCGCTGCCCGTAGGGGGCCAGCGTCTGGGAGAAGGCCGTCAGGCGGCCGGAGACCTCCAGCCGCTTCGGCACGCGCTGAGTGACCGCCACCGTGGTGCCGATGGAGTTGCCCGGAAACAGGGCGGAGTAGGGGCCGAAGAACATGTCCACACGTTCGAGCGCCTCGGGGCTGATCATGTTCCAGCGCGGCGCGTCGAAGCGGCCCAGGAAGTTGCTGATCAGGTAGCCGTCCAGGTAGACCAGACCCCGCGATGGCTGCAGGGTGCCGAAGCTGCGACCGGCGATCAGGGCATTGCGATCCCCGATGTAGCGCTTGCGCAGGGTCGTGTTGGGGGCATAGGCGAGCGCGTCTTCCGGATTGACCAGGTTCTGCGCCCGCAACTGCAGGGCCGAGGTGCCGACGGTGCTGCCGGCCAGGGTGGCAGGCAGGCCGCTTCGGATGGACTGACCGGCCACGATGACCGGCGTGAACTGGGCCTCGGTGGCCACGCCTTGCGCCAGGGCCTGGCAGGCCAGGGAGACGAGGGCGGGCAGCAGCAGTGTCTTCAAGGTTCGGAAATTCATCTTGTGAGCATTCAGCGGAGGGCGCGGTGCGCCCGGGGTGTGGGGAGCGCCTGCGCGGGAGCAACTGCGGACCGCCTAGTGGCTTGGTTTGTCCAATAGCCAGTCGAGCTGTTCGGTGCTGGGAATGCCCAGCAGGTCGCGTCGGCCGGCACCCGGCCTCAGCAGGACCAGGCGAGGGGTCTCTCCACGCCATCGGGGATCGACGGCGAACTGCAGGGCCTGCGCGCTGGGGCCTGGCCTGAACGCCCGATCGCCCGGGTGCCCGCGGCTGTGGGCGGAGGGGGAGGGGAGGGCCTGCTCGTCGGCATCCATCACCACCGTGATCAACTGGATCGGCTGGGCCTTGGCCTGGCGGAAGCGATCGAGCGCCTCGACGGCCCGGGGGCAGGTCGAGCAGTAGGTGGCCGAGAAGAGCACCACGGTCGGCCTGGTCGTTTGCCGCTGCAGCGCGCGCCAGGTCTCGGGCGTCAGGGTCGTGGCCTCGCCGGCCCAGAGGGCCTGGCATCCCGCAGCCAGGGCCAGGATGCCGAGTGGGCGCAAGAGGGGGCTGTTCATGCGAGGTCCTCCACGAAGACCTGTGTGGCGGTCTGCCAGACGGCATACAGGCGGCCGCTGCCGCTGGCCAGGCGCGGGTGATCCGCCGCATGAGGCGTCTGGGCCAGAACCCTGCGCTCGAAGTGCCGGCCACTGTCGCGGGAGAGCCAGGCATGGAGCTGATGGCGCTCGCCGTCGAAGGAGCGCCAGAGCACGACCACCTGGGTGCCCAGGGCCGCCACGACGGCATGCTCGGCCGAGGGATCGGGCAGGCTTCGCTCGGACTGGCGCAGCCGGCCGTCAGCATCCAGGCGCCCATACCGCACGCGGCCCTCTCCGGCCACATGGGTGAACCACACGGCATGGAAGCCGCCTGCTGCGTCCGCGCACAGGGAGGGGCCATGGTGCGGGCAGGCGTCCAGGCGCCAGCGATCGTGGCCGATGCGCTCGACATGGCCGGGGCGCCGGCTGGATGCAAAGGCGTTGTCGCGAGTGCCGCCCGGGAAGATGTGGCGCCACAGGAAGGCGGGCTGCCCCTCGTTGCTGACGGCTGTGGCGGTCCGGCAGCACTGGCAACTGGTCGATGCCAGCGGCTGCGGTGGCTGCAAGGCCTCGAATGCCTCGTTCGCCGTGCAGTGGTACAGCAGGGAGCCGCTCGCAGCGCCAGGGGACCCGGGCGCGTGCCGGTTGAGCCAGCTGACATGCAGCTGCCCAGAGCGATCGAAGGCCAGGGACGCAAAGCCCTGGCCTTCAGGGTAGGCCGGCTCGCCCGGGGCCAGCGCGGGGCCGAAGCTGCGGCCGCCATCGCGGGACAGATGGACCCGCAGCCGACCGGCGCGGTGGTTCTCCCCGCGCGTGCTGTAGGCCAGGGCCGCCCGGCCCATCGGCCCGAAAGCCAGGCGCGGGGCGTTCTCGCTCGTCCAATGGATGGGCTCGGCGGGCGTCCCGAGGGAGCGGGCTTCATCAAAGCGGGCCGCGCCCTGGTAGACGCGCAGCTGCAGGTCCTGGCCAGCGCCCGCACTCAGAAGCCACAGCCGGCCTTCGCCATCCACCGCGGCATCGGCGCCCAGAGGAGGCCTTGGGCCTGGCGGCAGCGGTGTTTCCTGATCGAGATCGACCTTCGCCAGCGCCGCGCCACTCAGTGCCGCCAGGGTGCCTCCCAGCAGCTGCCGGCGGTGCCGGTTCGGCGGCATGCGCACGCCCGGGAAAGGGGCATGGGCCGGTGCGTCACCCGCAAGCCGGGTGGCCTCATGAGGGTTGGCATCCATCAACGGCGAGGACGCGAGGCGAGGGGCCGTGAAGCGGGCGGCATTGAGCTGCTGGCGCATGTTTCTCTCCTGGCTTCTTGGGAAAACAGTCATGTTATATGCATGAAAAATGGCGAGCATCTAGGGATGAGTCTTCTTGCATGCGCGATCAACGAGTGAATGAATTCTCGCTATTGGTGCAAACGCCTCGCGTGCCCTGATGGCTTTGCATTTGCATCTTGCGTTCGTCGAATAATACATCTATTCTGAATGCATGTTAAACGAAATGTGATGACTCGCCATGCACACCCCCCAACGCTTCCTGAGGACGGGCAACCGCACGCTGATGGTGTCCTTTGCCATCATGGTGCTGAGCACCCTGGTCGCCTACCCGCTGGCCGACCAGGTCGGCCTGGGCCTGCAAGTGCTGGCGCATCTCGCCATCGTGATCGCGGCGGGTTTCTTCAAGCTCGGCTATGTGCTTCGCCTGGCTGCGCAGCATGAGATGAGCCAAACGACGCCGGCCATGGCCTGATGCGTCGCGTGCCAGGGATCTGGCCCGCGCTGTCGGCGCGCCGGAGGGATCCGGCGCGCCTTTTCTTTCGCTGCTCCGCGCCTGGAGATTCAGGGCAGGCCGGACGCCGGGGGCTGGCCTGGCTGCGGGTCGCCTTCGACGCCCTCAAGCGCCGCGCCGCTTTCGCAGGACTTCATGCAGGAACCAGCTCGGGCTGGCGGCCACGATGAACACCGCTGCCATGACCGCCGCTGCGTGCCAAGGCTGCTGTGCGATGCCGTAGGAGCCGTCGATCAGCCGAGGCACGGCGCACCAGCCCAGGAGCGCGGCACAAAAGAGCGCCAGCCGTGCCGCAGTGCCCCGCAACCATCGCAGGCACAGCCAGGCGGCGACGTTGCTGGCGAGGAGTCCCAGGGCGAGGAAGCTGGAAACCATGTCTTCCCCCTCAAAGGCTGCCGTAGGAATGCAGGCCGGCCAGGTACATGTTGACGCCCAGGAAAGCGAACAGCGTGACCAGCAGGCCCAGCAGTGCCCACCAGGCGATGAGGCGCCCGCCGTAGCCCTTGACCAGCCGCATGTGCAGCCAGGCGGCATAGTTCAGCCAGACGATCAGGGCCCAGGTCTCCTTGGGGTCCCATGACCAGTAGCCGCCCCAGGCCTCGGCGGCCCACAGCGAGCCCAGGATGGTCGCCAGCGTGAAGAAGACAAAGCCCAGCCCGATGAGCCGGTGCATGGCCATCTCCAGCGTGGCGGGTGCGGGCAGGTGCGCACGAAGCCGTGGCCTGTCTGCCAGCAGCCGGGCCAGGCCCAGCATGGCCGCCAGGCAGAAGGAGCCATAGCCCACGAAATTCGCGGGGACGTGCAGCTTCATCCAGTAGGAGTCCAGTGCCGGTACCAGGGGCTGGATCTGGTCCGCGCCCCGGTACATCGCATACCAGACCAGGAAGGCGCAGGCAGCCACGGAGACGAGCGATAGCAACGGGGCTGCGCCCCGCAGGCCAGAGGGCTCGAGCAGCTTTAGCTGCAGCAGGCCGCAGACGACCACGAACAGCACCATCACCTCGTAGAGGTTGCTGATGGGCACATGGCCCAGGTGGGCGCCCAACTGGTAGGACTCCAGCCAGCGCAGGACCAGGGCCCCCAGGCCGACCACGACGCTGCCCTGCAGGCAGCGCCAGCCAGCCCGGTGCAGACCCGCCAGGCGCGGGCTCAGCGCGAGGGCAAATGCGAGGAAGGCCATGAGCGCGAGCGTGACCATCAGCAGGATCTGGGCCTGGCTCGAGGCCAGGGCCGCCCAGTGACGACCCGCAGCGCCGGGCGACATGGCCACTAGCGCCGACGCTGCTGCCTGCACCAGTGCGAGCAGCAAAAGGCGTGAACCTGGCGCCCACTGCCGGGCCAATGCCAGCGCGGCGCCCAGCGCCATCATGCCGATGACCCCTTCCCAGCCCAGCAGGGCGGGCCCCGCACGCAGGGCGCCAGCCACGGCCAGCAGAAGGTAGAGGCCGCCATGGACCTGCCACTCGGGCGCGGTTCCTTGGCCGCCGACCTTGAGTCGTGGGGGCCAGGTCTCAATCTGTTTCATGGCTTTTCCTTGTCGGGTTGATCAGCGCCTTCAGAGGCGCCAGGCAGGGCGGCTCGGCCTCGTCGGCGCGAGGCGGCGGGAGCAGGCCGATCACGAGGAGGTCGGGGCCGTCGCTGCGCAGCCACAGGCGCTGCTCGCGCTGCAGCACCATCAGGGCCACGCCGATCGCCAGGAGGGCCATGCCCAGCCAGACGACGGGCGCGCCGGGCGCATGCGTCACCTGCAGCACCGTGGCGCTGACGGGGGAGGCCTCGATCGGGTGCAGCAGGGGCGGTCGCCCCGCGTCGCACCAGTCCCCGTAGGCCAGCAGCGAGTCGCGGACGAAGGCCAGTGCCTGCTCGGACGCCAGCCCGGGGCGGATGTCCCGGAGCGCCTGCACGCCAGCTCGCAGCAGCAGGTCTGCGAGCAGCGGACGGTCCGCGCGGATTCCCTCCCAGCCCCTGTCGATAAAGGCGTCGGATGCCAGGTCCAGGACCTGGCTGACCGCCTGCAGGGAAGCGCCGACGCGGGTGCTCCCGACCAGCCGCTCAGCCAAGCGAGCACGGCTGGCCGGCATGGACAGGGCCTGGACCAGGGCGGCGTAGTCGTCCAGGCCGCCCTTTGCATCCAGCGGCAGCCTCAGCCAGCGGCTGGCGGCGCCGTCGGCCTCGAGGCCGATGACGGCATAGGCGCGACCCTCCCACTCGACGGGCTGGAGGTAGGCGGTCTGGCGGCGGACCTGCCCTGAGGCATCCCGCAGCTCGGTCGTCAGCGAAGGCCCGAGGTCGCGGCTCCGTGTGGCCCGAGGGCCGCTCAGAAAGGTCTTCTGCCATCCCTGGGCCTGCTCCTCGGATTCGGGCAGCACGTTCCTGGGGCGATAGCTGGCGGGCTCTACCGTCCAGGGCTGGCCGCTCAGGAGGATGGCGCCGGCCTGTCCCACCGTGAGGCTCAGGGGCAGGCGCTGACGGCCGCCGCCCTCCAGCAGCTCGGCGCTGAGGCGCGTGCCGCCATCGTCGAGACCGGACTGGTAGATCGACAGCCCCGCCACCCGGGCCGGCGTGTTCATGCTCACGCGCAGTTCCGTGAGAGGATCACCCGAGTGCAGGTCGCGGACCAGCAGCTGGCTGACGAAATCGCGCGGGCGACCGTCGGGGTGGTAGAGCGTCTGGAAGGACTGCAGTTCCAGCGCCACCGGCAGCGACCGCGCGAGGTAGCCGTTCGCCACCGTGACGGCCGCGTGGCTGGCGCGCTGGCCGGGCACGAGTTGCACACTGCCCCTGAAGCCGCCGCTGGCGGTGTTGTGGGACGGCGAGGACTGGACATTCTTCAGCGGCTGGGCGGGATCCGCCGGCCGAAGCTGCTGGGTCCACAACTGCCACTGCAGGGGCAGGTTGGCATCGATGAGCCCCCCCGCGCAGATCACCACCACGGCCAGATGCGTGGCGATGTAGCCCAGGCGGCGATGGCGCCCCGCGTGGCCGGTGATGGCGAGCGTGTTCTCGGAAGAGCCGTCGCGAACGCGGAAGCCCGTGTCACGCAGCGCCTGAACGAGGGCCGGCCGCTGCTGCAGGACCGCCACCGCTTCCAGGCGCAGGGCGCCGGGCAGATGACGGACCTGGGCCAGCGCCAGATGCGCCTTGAAGTCGGTGAACTCGCGGAGCATCTTGGGCGTGTTGCGCCAGACGCAGAGGCCGGTGGACAGGGCGAGGAAGCCGAGCAGCGAGAGAAACCAGCCTGCATGAAAGACGTCGGCCAGGCCCAGCGCCTGCATGGCACCCGCCTGCAGCTCCCCGTAGCGGGACACGTAGACGGACAGGGCCTGCTGCTGCTCCACGACCGTGCCGATGCTCGCCGCCACGGCCACGAGGGCCAGGATGGCGACGGCGAACCGCATCGAGCCCAGCACGTCCCAGGCAAGCGCGAGGAGGGGCCTGTTCACGACGCGAGCTCCGCCACCGGGTTCGAGGGGGCGGCCGAGGCCTGGGGTCGGGTCTTGCCTGCGAGCCACAGGTACAGGCTGGGCAGCACCAGCAGGGAGTACAGCGGCGCGGTGATCATCCCGCCCACCATGGGCGCGGCGATGCGGCTCATGACTTCGACGCCCACCCCTTCGCTCATCAGCATGGGCAGCAGCCCTCCCACGATCACGGCCGCCGTCATCGTCTTGGGCCGCAGGCGCAGCAAGGCGCCCTGCAGCACCGCGGCGCGCAGCTGCTGAGGGTCCAGGGCTTGTCCGTCGGGGGCTCGCGCTCGCACGGCCTGATCCAGGTAGAGCAGCATGACGACGCAGAACTCCGCCGCCACCCCCGCGAGTGCGATCAGGCCCACCACCGTCGCGAAGGACAGCTTGAAGCCCAGCAGGTGGTTGAGCCAGAGACCGCCGGAGACGGCCACCGGCAGGCTGGCCAGCACGGCCGCCACGCGCAGCGGGGACCGGAAGTGCAGCCCCAGCAGGCCCGCCACGATCAGCAGCGTGAGGCCGCTGAGACCCCAGAGGCGCCAGCGGGCCTCCCGCAGGCGAAGGTACTGGCCCACCCAGCTCTGCTGCACGCCAGGGGGCGGGCTGAGGGCGGCCAGTGCTGCATCGGCGGCGGCAATGACGGTGGCCGCGTCCTGCTCGCCCAGGGTCAGGAGGACATAGGCGACGGGTCGCGAGTTCTCGCTGCGCAGCTCGGTCGCGCCGTCCTCGACCTTGACTTCGGCGAGCTGGGACAGGGTCACCTCGCTGCCCCCCATGCCCGCCAGACGGATCTGCCCGATGGCCTCGGCGGACTCCCGCAGCGACTGCGGGTAGCGCAGCACCACGTCCACGCGCTCTCGCCCGCGGCTGATCACGTCGAAGGGCATGCCGGCCAGCGGACCCTGGACCAGGTCCATGACCGTTCCGATGTCCACGCCCAGCAGCTGCGCCTTGTGGCGATCCAGCTCGATGCGAAGGTAGCGCCCCTGCTGGGTCCGTTCGGCCAGGGCGGACTCGACGCCGGGCAC
Source organism: Mitsuaria sp. WAJ17 (assembly GCF_014174515.1). Lineage (GTDB taxonomy): Bacteria > Pseudomonadota > Gammaproteobacteria > Burkholderiales > Burkholderiaceae_C > Roseateles_B. The sequence continues at coordinate 34,032 of NZ_JACJUG010000007.1, read as the reverse complement.
CTGGGCCAGCACCCGTTCCGCCTGGGTGGCATAGGCCTGCAGCCGGGCCGGATCGTCTCCGCTGAGCTTCAGGGCCAGCGGTGTCTTGACGCCGGTGGACAGCATGTCGATCCGGGTGCGGATCGGAAAGCCCCAGGCATTGGTGAGCCCGGCCAGGCGGATTTCGGTCTGCAGCCGTTGCCGCAGCGCCTCGACGCTGATGGGCTGCGGCCACTCGGCACGCGGCTTGAGCACCACCACCGACTCGATCATCGAGAGCGGTGCCGGGTCTGTCGCGGAGTCACTGCGTCCCGCCTTGCCGTGCACCCAGGCCACCTCGGGCTGGGCCGCGATCAGGGCATTGGTGCGGCGCAGGATCTCGCGCGCCTCGTCGATCGACACGCTGGGCAGCGTGGTCGGCATGTACAGCAGGTCGCCCTCGTCCAGTGCAGGCATGAACTCCGCGCCCGTGCGCTGCAGAGGGACAACAGCGCTCAGGGCCAGGCCGAGCGCGATCACCACGGCCCACTGCGGCCGCGCCATCGCCGCGCGCAGCGCCGGGCGGTAGATGCGGCGCAGCAGCCGGTTCAGGGGGTTGCGTCGCTCGCGCTGGACCGGGCCGCGGACCACCAGGCCCATCACCACCGGCACCAGCGTGATGGACAGCGCGGCAGCAGCGGCCATGGCGTAGGTCTTGGTCAACGCCAGAGGACCGAACAGCTTGCCCTCCTGGCCCTGGAGAGAGAAGACGGGCAGAAAGGAGACCGTGATGACCAGCAGGGAGAAGAAGAGGGCAGGGCCCACTTCGCGGGCGCTGGCCACCACTTGCAGCCAGTGCGCCCCATCTGAGGCCGCGGGCCGCTCGAGCCGGCGGTGCAGGGTCTCGACCATGACCACGCTGGCATCGATCATGGCGCCGATGGCGATGGCCAGTCCGCCCAGGGACATGATGTTGGCCGTGATGCCCTGGGCCTGCAGCAGGGCCAGCGCAGCCAGCAGGCCCAAGGGCAGGGTCACCAGCGCCACGAGGGCGGATCGAAGCCGGCCCAGAAAGACGGCGCACACGAGGCCCACCACCAGGGCCTCTTCCACCAGGCGCAGGCCCAGTGAGCGGATGGCCCGCTCGATCAGGCCGGCGCGGTTGTAGGTCTCCCGCCATTCGACGCCGGGCGGCAGGCTGGGCTTGAGCTGCTGGATGCGGGCCTGGACACGCTGGAGCACCTGATGCGCATGGGCACCCTGGCGCATCACCACGATGCCACCCACCACATCGCCCTCGCCACTGAGCGCGCCGACTCCTTCGACGGGTGCCGGGCCCAGCTTGGCCCGGGCCACCTGCCCCAGGCGCACCACGGCGCCGTCCGGCAGGGTCTTGACCGGCAGGGCGGACAGGTCGTCGTCGATCCGCAGGCGCGCATCGGCCGCGATCAGGAAGCGCTGGCGCCCCATCTCGATGGCGCCGCCGCCTGCCGTGCGGTTGGCGCCGCGCACCGCCCGCATCAGGTCCTCCGGACTCACGCCCAGTTGGGCCATGCGCTGGGGCAGCGGTTCGATCTGCAGCTGCTGAGGTGCTCCGCCAAAGGTGGCGACCTCGGCCACCCCCTCAATGGCTTGCAGCTCGGGCTTGAGGGTGAAGTCCTGCAGGCTTCTGAGGGACTCCAGGCCCTGCCCGGACGTGGAGGTGAGGGCGTACTGATAGATCCATCCCGTGCCGGAGGCATCGGGGCCCAGGGCCAAGGTGGCGCCTGCGGGCAGCCGCGACTGCAGACGGGGCAGCCGCTCCAGCACGCGCAGGCGCGCCTGGGCCGGGTCCACGTCGTCGGCAAACACCACGTAGACGAAGGCCTCTCCAAACATAGAGAAGCCGCGCACGGTCTGTGTGCCGGGCAGGCCCAGCAGCTCGGAGGTGATCGGATAGGTGAGCTGGTCTTCCACCAAGGTTGGAGGCGCGCCTTCAAAGCGTGCCTTCAGCACCAGCTGGGTTTCGGAGAGGTCGGGCAGGGCGTCGAGCTTGACCCGGCTGGCCATGGCGGCCAGCACGGCCAGCAACAGCGCCGCCAGGCCCAGGACCCAGGCACGACGGCGCACCGATGCTTCGATCAGGCGAGGGACGAGGCCCTCGGCAGCATGAGAGGACGGGCCGTGCATCATGGCGCTCCGTGTTGCATGGCGGGGGGCGCTGGCGTGCGTGCCGTCGCGCCAGAGACCGCCGCAGGCGGCGAACGGCTGCCGAGCTCTGCGCTCAACAGGAACTGTCCATTGACCACCAGTTGCTCACCGGGCGCCAGGCCGTCCAGGACTTCCACATGCGGCCCGAGCGCCGGCCCGACACGAACGGGGCGCTGTTCGTAATGCTGGGGCTCGGTCTGCACGAACACAAAGCTGCCGGCGCCCGTATGGATCACAGCGTCACGGGGAATGGCAGGGACGCGCCGCCCCGGAACCAGGATCTCCCCCTGCACGGGCGCCCCCGTAGGAAAGGCCCGGGCAGCTTGATGCAGCGGCAGGCGCAGCCGGGCCATGCGGGTGCTGGGGTTGATCACAGCCTGGCGGCCGTCCACTGGCAGCGCGAGGACTTCTCCTTCCTGCACGCTGGATCGCAGCTGCAGCTGGCTGCGCGGGCGCAGCTGGCCGAGCTGCTCCGGCGTGAGCTGCACTTCCACCCAGGCCGGCTGCAGATCTGCGTACTCCAGCACCACCTGTGACGGCATGGCATACGCCCCTTCGCGCAGGCTCATGGCCGTCACGATGCCGTCGCGCTGCGCCAGTACCGGCACCACCTCGCGGACGCGGCGATCGCTCTCCAGCTGATCGATCAGGGCCTCGGGCATGTCGGCAGCCAGCAGCCGGCTGCGCATGCGGAAGCGCTCGCGGGCCACGCTGCCCATCATCATGTCGGGCGAGACGCTGCCGACGCTGGCTTTCATCGAGCCCGCCTGTGCCTGCAACAGGTCGCGCCGGCTCAGGATCTCCACGTATTCGCGCTGGCGCAGCTGCAGGTCGGGGGAATAGATCTCGTAGAGCATTTGCCCGCGCTGCACCACATGGCCCACGCCGGTCACGCCCAGCCGCCGGATCCAACCCTCCACCTTGGGCGCCACGCTGACGGCACGGCGCTCGTCCGCCAGCATCTGGCCCGTGACCCACAGGCGAGGCGAGAGTTCCCGCAGCTCTACCGCTGCGGTGCGCACCCCGCTGTTCTGCTGGACCTGCTCGGAAAGATGGACGATGGGCGCGGCCTCTGCCTGGGCGTCGCCTGTCGCCTCCCGCAGCACCAGGTCCATGCCGCAGATGGGGCACGAGCCCGGACCATTGCGGTCCACCTGCGGGTGCATGGGGCAGGTCCAATGACGGGTGGACGGGGGCGGGGTGCCGGCGCTGGCGGCCGGTGTCCGGCCGGCGAGCGCCCAGCCGAGGGTGGTGCCCACGCCAACACAGCAGGTGGCGCCCAGCAGGGCACCCCAGCGGCGACGGTTGAGATTCATGGTGGTCCTCATCAGGTCGCCGGCGCAGGCCAGGGCCCGCGCCGGCCGGGTGGCTTACTTCACGAGGATGTTGTCGCCCTTGCCCGCCTTGGGGTCGGCGTCATTGCTGAACTGCAGCACCGCGATGGCGCCGGTGAGTGCCTGACGCATCACATGGCTCACGATGGCGTTGGCGCCTTCGACGGGGGAAATGATGTCGAAGGCGGCGCCATCGCCCGGGCCGACGGTGTAGCTCTGAAGGCCGTGCAGCACGTTCTTCGGATTGCCGCCCGGATAGACGCGGTCCCAGATGCCCGCGATGGGGTGGAAGGAGGAGAACTCGTTCACCCCGGCGTTCACGAAGTGGATGCGCACGCGCTCGCCCGGCTTGGCCTGCAGGATGCGCGTGGCGGCGGGGTCATGCACCGGGTCGTACTTGAAGATGCCGCCGTTGAACATGACGTTGCTCCACTTGTTGGCCATCATGTCGTTCTGGTTGTCCGGATTGGGATACAGCTCGGACTGCACCAGCACGTACTCGCGGTCGGCCTTGGGCAGGGCGTTGGCGTCCTTCGGGTCCACGATGATCACGCCGAACATGCCACGCGCGATGTGCTGGATCATGGGATCCGAGCCGCAGTGGTAGAAGAAGGTGCCAGGGTGGGTGGCGTTGAAGGTGTAGCTCTTCGATTCACCGGGCTTGATGGACTCGAAGTCCTTCACCAGATCGGTACGGGCCGCGTGGAAGTCCACCGAGTGCGAGTTCTTGCTGGACTTGTCATTGACCAGCGTGAACTCGACCACATCGCCTTCGGTGACCCGGACCACGGTGCCGGGAATCTGCCCGTCAAAGGTCCAGGCGCGGTACATCGTGCCCTTGTTGTCGATAGGCAGATCGACTTCCTTCGCGGTCAGCGTCACCTTGACGGTCTTGGCCTCAGCCATGCCGGTGAGGGCCAGAGCCATGGCGAGTGCGAGGGTGAGTTTTTTCACTTCAGTTCCTTCTTTCATTTCGAGGTGGTCTTGCTGACGAAGCGCAGGTACGCCACCAGGGCGCCTACCTCCTCGTCGCTCATGACGCTCTCCCACTTGGGCATGAGCACGGATTTGCCGACGGCGAGCCCGCCGCCCTTGATGGCCTTGAAGAGCACGTCATCCGGGGTGTCACCCATGCCTTTGGTGTCCGTGTGGTCACGCGGCTTCACCGCCATGTCCCGGGCATTGACACCATTGCCATCGCGATTCACGCCGTGGCACTGGACGCAGTAGGTGTTGTAGAGCTTGATGGCCTTGGCATGGGGCTCGTCGGCAGACGCGCTGCCCATGGCGCTCAGGACCAGAAGGGTTGCGATCAGGGGCTTCATTTGGCTGCTCCTTGCTTGAGCGAGCTGAGATAGCCGGTGAGCTTCTGGATGTCTCCCTCGTTGAGGTCCAGGCGCGGCATCCAGACATGAGGGTCGAACTTCTGCGGATCGCGGATGTAGGCGGCGATGAAGTCCGGCTGCAAGCGGTCCCCGGCCGCGGACAGGTCCGGACCCGACACGCCGCCGGCGCCCGCCTTGGCTGAGTGGCAGGAGGCGCAGCCCCTGAGCTTGTTGAACAGCAGGCTGGCCATGGAGGCATTGAGCGGCTCATTCTTGAAGCCGCCTGCCTCAACCAGGCCCTCGCCGCTGAGCGCCATCAGCGCGTCCGCGGCGGCGGCGGCGTCGGCGGAACTCAGGGCCGGATGCGCCGGCACCTTCGTCGGGTCGATGCTGTCCAGCGCACCGCCGCTGCCTGGCTGCAGGGCATTGAGGAACATGGCCCCACCGCTGCGGATGGCCACCGGCTTCTGGAGCCAGGCCACCAGCCATTCGCGCTTGAACTTGGCACCGGCGAAGTGCAGGTCCGGGCCCTTGCGGCCCAGCACCCGGTCAACGCTGCTGGCGGCCGGCTTGGTGACGGCATGGCAGCTCACGCATTGCGACTTCAGCAGCTCGGCACCGGTCGCTGCATGGCCGGCGGTGATGCCGCCCACTGCCAGCGCCATGAGAGAGAGGAGTCTCTTCATGCGGCGCCTCACTGGATGGCCTGGCCCTTGAAGGCCTCGTTGGTGTAGACGCCGGGGCCCTTCTTCAGCGAGTCCTGGTAGTAGAAGTTCGGCTTGGGCGTGCGCTTGTTCCAGGGGTACCAGCTGTCGTTGCGCTTGACCTCGTCGTACTCCAGCACGGCCATCAGGCCGCCATGGGGCCGGTCGCCATTCATGGTGTGGGAGTCCACGTGGTCGTGGATCATCCAGCGGCCCGGGTTGTCTGCCTCGAAGATGAGGTCGTAGCGCTCGCCGGGGCCGATCAGCACGGTGTCTGCCGTGATCGGGTTGGCCAGGGGGAAGCCGTCCTTGAAGGCGATCTTGAAGGCATGCCCGTGCAGGTGCACGGAGTGGACCAGGTCACCAGCGCCGATCAGGCGCAGGCGCACCACATCGCCCTTCTTGACGCGCAGCGGCTCGGTGTCGGGGAAGGCCCGACCGTTGATGGTGAAGTAGTCGAACTTGTCGCCAGGCAGCCCGCCGAAGCCAGGCTTGTTGGCCCACTTGGAGTCCCAGTCCGAGAGCATCAGGATGTGGTCCTGCGTGACCTTCTGTTCCAGGGGCGTGGGCTTCTTGGGCTTGACGATGAAGGGACCCCACATGCCGCGCAGGGCCACGTGCTCGTTGACGTTCACGTGGCAGTGGTACCAGTGCGTGCCGGAGGGGTCGGCCTTGAAGGCGTAGGTGAAGCTGTCGCCCGGCTTGATGGCCTCCTGGGTGACGTCAGGCACGCCATCCATCTGCCAGCTCCCGCGCTGCAGCATCCCGTGCCAATGGATGGTGTGGGGCAGTGCCGTGAGGTTGTTGACCTTCACTTCGATGTCATCGCCCTCATCGACGTAGAACAGCGGGCCAGGGACCTGGCCGGCGAAGGCGAAGGTGTGGAACTGCTGCTTCTCGACGAGGGTGATGCGCGTGTCTTCGATGTTCATCTCGAAGGCTCGCTTGGCCGCAGCCGCATCCAGCATGCACCCGACGGACAGCAGCCCGAAGAGAAGGGCTGCCCGTGCCTGATGCTTCATTCCGTATTCATTTCCAAACATGGACTCTCCTGTCTCGGCCCGATAGGCCGCGCTTGAATCGAGGGCCGAAAGATACAAGCTAAATACATGTTTGGCAATAGCATCTTTAAGTTTATGCGGGAATTGGCTCTGTTCGAAGTCATTGGTCTAGGGTTCGATCAGGGCGTGCTGGAGGGGGTGGTGCGAGGTAAAATGAGCATCCGTCCCCCACCTTTTTCGATGCCATGCGTCTCACTACGTACACCGACTACACGCTGCGGGTGCTGATGTTCCTGGCCGTGAAGCACCAGACCGGCGAACTGGCGACCATTGACGAGATCTCCCGCTCGTACCAAATCTCCAAGAACCACCTGATGAAGATCGTGCACCAGCTCAGCCTGAGCGGCCTGATCGTGACGGTGAGAGGGCGCACGGGGGGAGCGCATCTGGCCAAGGAGCCTGCGCAGATTTCGGTGGGCCAGGTCGTCCGGCTTTGCGAGCCCGACTTCGCCCTGGTGGAGTGTCATGAGCCCGGCAAGGAGACGCACTGCGCGGTCTGGCAAGCCTGCAATCTCAAGTCGGGCTTCAGACGCGCACTGGATGCGTTCCTGATGGAGCTGGACCGCATGACCTTGGCAGACGCCATCACCGCGCCCTCGGTCGCCGCGTCGCTGCTGGGGGTGGAGCTCGGGAATTTCAAGTCCATTCCCATCCGTGCGGCGCCGTCGCCGGCTGCGCAGCCAAAGACGGCGGCCAGGCCGAAGGTCGTTCGCGCCAGCCCTGCCAGAGTCGCTGCGAAGACGGCGTCCGCGCCGCGGGGCGCTGCGCGCAAGACGCTCAAGTCCCAGGCCTGAGCAAGGTTCGCCGGCCTCCATCGCCCGACGCTCGCAGCGGGCAACGCTATCCAGCCGAGGGGGCAGGAGGCCTTACCGCCTTGGCTTGAAGATCGACGACCGTCAGCTCATTGAGGGTGTCGAAGAAGGCGCTCAGCGCCCGATGCAGCGCCGCCTGCACGCCGCACTGACCCGTCAGCACGCAGTGGCCTCCTGAGCCGTCAAAGCACTCGACCAGCTGGAGGTCCGGCTCCATCACCCTGACCACATCGCCGAGTCGTATCCGCGCGGGGGGGCGCGCCAGGCGCAGCCCGCCATGCCTTCCCCTGATGGTGTCGACCAGACCCATGCGGTTCAGCTGGCTGACCACCTTCATCAGGTGGCTTTTCGAGATGCCGTGCAGCACCGCAATCTCCGCGATCGTCAGCAGGCGTTCAGGCGACGCGGCGCAACTTGCCAGGACGCGCAGCGCGTGGTCGGTGTGCTCGGTCAGTCTCATCTAATACATGCCTCCAAGGTATTGCTTTTGATGGCGCTGATGATAACATGTGCTGAAAATGCATGTTTAGTTGAGGTTCGATGATGCACATGACGATGTCTACCGAGAGTGCCCTGGGGCACTTTGATCGGCATCCCTTGTGGCGCCTGGGGTTTCGTCCGCTTTATGCGTGCGCGGCCTTCGCCGCACTGATGCTGCCGCCGCTGTGGGTGCTGCTGTTGTCGGGGGGGTGGTCGCTTCCCGAAGACGTCTCGCCCATCTTCTGGCACATGCATGAAATGATCTTCGGCTTCGCGGGCGCGACCATCGTTGGCTTCCTGTTCACGGCGGGCCGGGTCTGGACAGGATTGCCGACGCCGCGCGGCCTGCACCTGGCCAGCTATGCCGGGCTCTGGCTGGCCGCCAGGATTGCCGGCGTGACCGGGCCCTATCCGGTGTTCATGGTGCTGGATCTGGCTTTCCTGCCCCTGGCGGCCGCCTGCTTCTTCGACCTGATCCTCCAGTCGAGGAACTACCGCAACCTGGGCATTGCGGCCATTCTCGCGGCCTTGGCCGCGCTCAATCTCGCCAGCCACCTCGCGCATGCCGGGCTGCTGCCCATGGCAGCGCGGACGCCGATGCATGGCGCCGTGCTGCTGATCACGCTGCTGGAAAGCGTCATTGCCGGACGCATCATTCCGAGCTTCACGATGAATGCCCTGAAGGGCGTCCAGATTTCCGCCCATCCCCTGATGGACCGGCTCACGATCGCGACGACGCTGACCGCCGGGCTGGCGTGGATGGCATGGTCCGCCCATCCCCTGACTGCGTTGACGCTGGGCGCGGCCAGTGCCCTGCACCTGTCGAGGTCCTGGCGCTGGAAGGCCGGGGCACTTGCACAGATGCCCTTGCTGTGGATTCTTCACCTCAGCTACCTCTGGATCGGGCTGGGGCTGGCGCTGCTGTCGGCAAGCGCTGCTGGCCTGCTGCCCGCCTCCGTGGCGATCCATGCACTCAGCGTCGGAGCCATGGGCGGCCTGATCCTGGGCATGATCACTCGCACGGCGCTGGGGCATACCGGCCGGGTCTTGAGCGCTGGGCGTCTGGAGATCGTCGCCTACGCCTTGGTGATGGGCGCGGCCCTGACCCGCGTGTTGCTGCCACTGGCCGGACCGTCCGGGCATGCGCTGGCCATCCCCTTGGCGGCAGGGCTGTGGGCGCTGGCTTTCGGGCTCTATCTCATCCGTTATCTGCCCATGCTCATGGCCGCCCGCGTGGATGGGAGAGAAGGATGAGCCGCGCCGCGCCATTCAGGGAGGGGCTCCCCTGGGGCCTGCTGGGCCTGACTCTGGGCATTTCCTTCGTCGCACAGCCAGGCAAGTTCCTGGCCGAGCAGGTCGAACTGCCGCAACTGCTGTCTGTGGGCAGCACGCTCTTCCATCTCTCGCATGGGGTTCAGCTGGCCCTGCTGCTGGCCTGCCTGGGTATGGCGTGGAGGCCACCGCGGAATCGGCGGGCGCTGATGCTCGCGGCGGCGGCGCTCGCGGTCCTGGCCGTCCAGCACCTGCTGTTGCTTCCTGTGCTGGATGCCCGTGTCCATCTGCACCTGAAGGGGATGGCGCCGGGGTCCAGCCATCACCACCTAGCCTATGTCTTGATGGAGATCGGCAAGGTGACCCTTCTCGTTGCACTGGCCGTGGCATCGGGCCGCCCGGCCACCGCGAAGCGCGACAACAAGGCCTGGAGTCACCCATGACGACGCTCTCCATCCTACTTTCCGCCTTCGTGCTGTCCGTGGTGGGCCTGCTGGCCTTCATCTGGAGCCAGCGTGGCGGCCTGATCGATGGCCGCGCTGCCAATGCCCAGGTGATCTTTGGGCCGGGGGAGATCGGCCATGTCGAGGAGCCCGCCGCGGATGCGAGCGCCACCCGGGCGCTGCAGCGTGCAGCAGGGGCCTTGCCCTCAGACTACGTCGATCCCGAACGCCAGAGCCGGGCGCGGGCCGACGCTTCGAGCGCCGGGCTGGTGTTCTTCTTCCTGTGTTGCGCCTTTGCCTGGCTGCTGGTCGCCTCCGCTGCGGGGCTGACGGCCTCGGTCAAGCTGCACGAGCCCGACCTGCTGGCGGACATCCCCTGGCTCAGCTTCGGACGCATCCGGACCCTGCACCTGAATGCCGTTGCCTACGGCTGGGCGCCGATGGCCGGGCTGGGCATCGCGCTCTTCATCATCCCGCGGCTGCTGCGCACCGAGCTTGTCGGCGGGCGTTACGCGCTGCTCGGCGCGGCGCTGTGGAACGCGGCGCTGATCGCGGGCCTGGGCAGCATCGCCTATGGGGTGAGCGACGGGCTGGAGTGGCTGGAGATCCCGTGGCAGATCGACCTGCTGTTCGTCGCCGGGGGCGCGCTGGTCGGCGTGCCGCTGGTGCTGACGCTGCTCAGGCGCCGGGTGGCGCACCTTTACGTGTCGGTCTGGTACATGGGCTGTGCGCTGTTCTGGTTTCCGGTGCTCTTCCTGGTCGCGAACTGGCCGGGCCTGCACCGCGGCGTGCAGCAGGCCGCCATGAACTGGTGGTTCGGGCACAACGTCCTGGGCTTGTTCTACACGCCGCTGGCCCTGGCCTCGGTCTACTACTTCCTGCCCAAGGTGCTGGGGCGGCCGGTGAGTTCCTACAACCTGTCGCTGCTGGGGTTCTGGGGGCTGGCTTTCTTCTACGGGCAGGTGGGCGGGCATCACCTCATCGGGGGGCCAGTGCCTGCCTGGATGATCACCCTGTCCATCGTGCAGAGCATGATGATGATCATCCCGGTGATGGCCTTCACCGTGAACCAGTACCAGACCCTGCGCGGCCGCCTGGGGACCTTGGTGCACTCACCCACGCTGCGCTTCATCGGGGTGGGCGGGCTGCTCTACACGGCAAGCTCTGTGCAGGGATCCCTCGAGGCCCTTCGCAGCGTCAACGCCGTCACGCACTTCACGCATTACACGGTGGCCCATGCGCACCTCGGGCTCTACGGCTTCGTGTCCATGGTCTTCTTCGGCGCCATCTACTTCATCGTGCCGCGCGTCACGGGCAAGGAGTGGCCCTCGCGACGCCTGATCTCAGCGCACTTCTGGCTGGCCTTGCTGGGCATCGCCATCTACTTCGTCGGGCTGAGCATCGGCGGCTGGCTGCAAGGGCAGGCCATGCTGGACCCGGCCCGTGCCTTCATGGAGTCCGTGGCCCTCACGCTGCCCTACCTGAAGGCCCGCTCGGTGGGTGGGGCGCTGATGCTGCTCAGCCATCTGGCCTTCGCCCTGAACTTCCTGCGGCTGCTGCACAGCCCGCGCCTGTCGGCTGGCCGGGCCACCCTGCTGGGCGCTGACAAGGAGATCCTTCATGCATAACGAGACCAAGCTGCTCGCTGGCGGCATGGTGATGCTCAGCCTGGCCACCAGCGCGCTGGTGGTCCTGCCCTACCTCACGGTGCGAGACACGCCGCCGACACAGGGGCTGAAGCCCTACACCTCCGCCGAGCTGAGGGGGCGTGAGCAGTACATCCGCAATGGCTGCGTCTACTGCCATTCCCAGCAGCCCCGGGCCCAGTCGCTGGGGCCGGACCTCTCCCGGGGCTGGGGGCGCGCCTCAGTGGCGGGCGACTACGCCTACGACACGCCGCATCTGCTGGGCACTATGCGCACAGGGCCCGACCTGCTCAACGTGGGGGCCCGGCAGCCCAGCGAGGACTGGCACCTGGGGCACCTGTTCCAGCCCCGTGCCTATGTGCCTGGCAGCATCATGCCCAGCTATCCCTATCTGTTCGAGCAGAAGGAGAGGGCGGCGCCCGGCGAGCACGTGGTCGCGCTGCCCTCGGGCCATGTGAAGCCGGGGCAGGTGCTGGTGGCCCGCCCGGAGGCGCTGGATCTGGTGGCCTATCTCAAGGCCCTGGACCGGACCATGCCGGCGCTGCCTCCGAACTCACGGCAGGGGGCGCCGTGAGCTTTGTCGTCACCGAGGCGTGCATCAACTGCGCCTACACCGAGTGCGCCTCTGTGTGCCCCGCAGGCGCCTTCCATGCAGGACCCAATATGGTGGTCATCGACCCCGACGCCTGCATGGCCTGTGGCGCCTGCGCGCCGGTGTGCCCCACGCGGGCCATCTTCCCGGACGCCCGGCTGCCACCGGGGCAGGAGGCCTTCATCTTCCTCAACCGCGCCCTTGCTGCGCGATGGCCCGCCCTCGCCGGCCCTCGCGGCCCGATGCCTGATGCGCAGCGATGGGCCAGCCCGCAGATCAAGCGGCATCTTCTCGACATCTGACCACCGGAGTCTTCCGATGAACCCGAAAGCACTGCCGCCGCCCCAGGCCCGTGAGCATCCCGACCCCCATGAAGCCCAGGATCCGATCCCGTGGCCTGTGATCCTGTTCCTGGCCTTGCTGCTGGCCTTCGGCATCGTCTACATCAGCCTGGCCAGGGTCGATGATCCGGGTGTCTGGGGGGACGACCGCAGGGCCGCGGAACTGCAGGGAGGAGCCGCCACCGGCGCCGCCAAGGCCGACGGCGGCGCCCTGTATGCCTCGCTGTGCGCCGCCTGCCACCAGGCGAGCGGGTCGGGGGTGCCCGGCGTCTTCCCGCCGCTGGCCGGGAGCGAGTGGGTGCAGGGCTCGGATGCCGTCCTCGCCCGGATCGTCCTCCAGGGCGTGACAGGCAAGCTGACGGTCAGGGGGCAGGCCTTCCAGGGCGCGATGCCCTCCTTCAAGGGGCAGCTCAGCGACGTCCAACTGGCCGCCCTGCTCAGCCATCTGCGCGGGCAATGGGGCCACAGCGCGCCGGCCGTCAATGCGGGGGTGATCGCTGCGGCGCGGCAGTCGCTGGAGGGGCGGACGCAGCCCTTCGGGGGCGAGGCGGAACTCAGGGAGCTGGCGCAATGACGGCCGCCGCATCCTCTGGACGCCAGGCCGATCTCCATGGCGAGCCCACGCGAGAGGCGATCGCCCAGCTCGTGCAGGCCTTCTATGAGGACATCCGGGCCCATCCCGAGCTGGGGCCGGTCTTTGGCGCCGTCATCGGCGACCACTGGTCGGCGCACCTCGAGCGCATGGTCGAGTTCTGGTGCACCGTGATGCTGGGAACGCACAGCTTCAAGGGCAATGTCTTTGGAAAGCACATGCAGATCGATGGCGTCAGGCCGGCGCACTTCCTGTCGTGGCTGAGCCTCTGGCGGCAGCACACGACGCAGCGATTCGACGGGCTCGCACGGGAGCGTCTCCAGCAGACGGCAGCGGGCATCGCCCGCAACCTCTACTACGGCTACTTCGGCGTTTTCCCCCGCTTCCGCTACGAGGGCACGGCCGCCATCGACGTGCTGCCGGACTAGGCCCGCGCCATGGTATCGACCCGAATGTCTCGCAGTCATCGCCCGCATCTGGGGGCGACGCTGCTGGCTTGTCTGCTGGTCTGCGCTGGGATGGGCGCCGCGCTGCGGAGCCTCACCCTGGACTTCGAGGCCTGGACCTTCGAGGACCGCCGGCAGGCGCTGGCGGCGCAGGGCCGGCTCGTGGCAGTGCCTGTCACGGGGCAGGACCAGAGCGGGCAGCCCTGGGCCTCCCCCTGGGGCCAGGGCGCTGGGACGGTGGCCATCGTGGACTTCATCTACACCCGGTGCGAGACCGTGTGCACGGCGCTGGGTGGCACCTATGCACAGATGCAGGCGGCGTGGCTTGAGCAAACGCCCGCGCCCTCGCTGCAGCTGGTCTCCATCAGCTTCGATGACAGAGACGATGTTGCCGCGCTGGGTCAGTACGCGCGCCTGCATCGCGCCATTCCCGGGCTCTGGCAGGTGGTCCGGCTGGACCGGAGGGCCGATCGCCAGGCCCTGCTGAGGGCGCTGGGGGTGGTCGCCATCCCCGATGGCCTGGGCGGCTACACGCACAACGGCGCCCTGCATGTCGTGGACGGAGAGGGCCATGTCCAGGGGCTGTTTGACTACGCCGACTGGCGGGAAGCGCTGGCATTGGCCCGGCGCCTGGGGGCGCGGACATGAGCCGCCGACAGGCGCTGCTGGCCCTGGCGGCGGTCGCCTGCCTGCTGCATCCCGGGCTTCGCAACTTCCTGGAGGCCAGCATGTTCAGGCACATGCTGGTCCTCTATCCCGGGCTGCTGTGCCTGGGCTGGCTGGCCGGCCACGGCCTGCGGCAGACGGCGCTGCATCGCGTGTTCAAGTCTTGCGACGCCCAGGGGCTGCTGACCGTGAGCTGGGTGACCCTGGTGGGCTTCTTCTGGATGGTCCCCGCCGCGCTGGACTGGGCCGTGCTGGAGCCGCTTGGTGGGCTGGCACGCGACCTCAGCCTCGCCCTGGCGGGGTGTGTCCTGGCGTGGCGCCTGCCTCGTCTGGCGGCCGAAACGCTGCTGTTCCTGGCGGGGAACAGTGCCTGGATGCTGGTGACGGCGGGGGCGCTGATCGAGTCCACCCCCACCCGTCTTTGTGTCAGCTACCGCCTGGATGAGCAGGTCTGGACGGGATGGGGCCTGATCATCCTTGGCGGAAGTCTGGGCGCCTGGGCGCTTCACGGCGTCCTGCGCAGAAGCTCCCAGGCCAGTGCCTGAGGCGGCAGCGCGTCAGTCGCCGAGCACCAGGTCGGCGATGCGGCCGGCGCCCTGCGGCCCCAGCACGGTGACTTCCAGGCCCCGCCGGGCCATCGATCCCGCGACCTCGACAAAGGGAAATACATCACCGCCGGAGCCGACGGCCGGCACCACCGCGCTTGAACTCAGCCATGGAGCTCCTCCTCGGCGGCGCCCGTCGCCGCCGTGGCAAGACCTGGCACCACGAGCGCGCGTGCCCCGGCCAGGAGCGCGATCTCGCAGATGTGGTTGAGCCGCTCGACATGCTCGAAGGCTTCCTGCGCATCGCGGCCCACGGCGACCACGCCATGCTGCGCCAGGCCCACGATATGGGGCGCAAGGGCAGGGCCGGCGTAGAAGGCCTGGCGCGTGGCTTCCGCCAGCTCCGCACTGGTGGCTGCCAATGCCGGGACGTCAGGGCCGACGCGCGTGTAGCGGGCGACTTCGGGAAACTGCAGGGCCAGCTCACGCAGCCGGATGCCTGCGAACAGGGCCGCGACCACATGGGTGGCATGGACATGGAGCACACAGCCCGGTGCGGGCATGCCGGCGTGGATGTACCGGTGCAGGTCCAGCTCTCCGGACGGTTGGCGTCGCGGGGCGGCAAGAGTCGCTGCGCTCGCCGCGGCTACCGGGATGAAGTCCTCGGGCTGAAGGGCCTGCTTGCGAACGCCGGAGGGCGAGATCCAGAGGCCTTGACCGGGCAGCAGGACGGAAACATTGCCGTCCCTGGTGCTGATCCAGCCTCGTTCGTAGCTGCGCCTGAGTGCATCGCAGGCACCCTGCAGGGCTTGCTGTCTTTGCATGATGGTCTTGAGTTGTGGGGGGATGCATTTAATGCTACATTGAAAATACATCTTTAATCAAGCGGGGCTTCGGGACGCTGCCTCGCGCAGTCAGTCATGAGCCCCCTGCCATTGCACCTCGACGCCCTGCCGCCCGGTCGTCCGACCCTCGCCGCGGTCTTCGAAACCTATCTTTCGCTGTCGGTTGGCGAGTCCCTCGAAGTCCGCTCGGCGCAAGACCTCCATGCTGTTCGGCTGCACCTGCAGTCGGTACTGGGTGCCGAGCATTTGTGGAAGCCAGGGCAGGCAGGCCCTGGCACCTGGACGGCCACGATCACCAAGTTGCGTGCTTTCGAGAGCTGCTGCGGCGCATGCGGCTGAGGTGGCCTGCGCAACGCGGACCCTGCAGACGCTGGGCACGAGTGACGTGCGCCAGCGCTTCGAACGGATTGCCGTCCTGGATCCGTTGGTCGGCCGCCTGGCTCTAGAGTCGGGCCAGCGCACGGCTGTTGTGGGTCACCCTGGACGTGGCGGAGGGCCGGGTGCTCGCGGGCATGAGCTGCAGCTGCACACCGCGCGAGCGGGTCCAGACGACGCAGGCCGTCGTCATGCACGCTGGTGCGTGGCACTGCCTGTCTGCTAACCCAGGGTCCGTGACTGCGCGGATGGCGTATCGTCCGCGCAGACCAGGTGGCGCACGGAGGCTTCAATGCCGGGCACCAGCCCCAGCATTGCCGCGCCGAAGCGCGCCAGGCCTCGGGCGTTGCCGATCAGGCCGCCATACGCGCTGCCGTTCACCTGGTGTGCGTGCAGCCGGACCCAGCCCTCCGAGAGACCCGCGACGACGTCATGCCTGGGAACCATGAGGCCCAGGTCCGCATTCAGGAGGCTGAACCGGCGGAGATGGCCAAGGGCCCAGGGCTGATGCGGGCGCGGCGCAAAGCCCAGCTGTGCCTGCTCACCCAGCTGGAGCTCCGCCAGGAGTCCGCGCTGCAGGGCCTGGCGAAAGCCCACGCCGGTCGCGCGCTCGATCGCCCGCCCCAGGGCAAGGTAGCCGATGTTCGAGTAGCGAGGTGACTGGCGCCGCAGTGTGGCGGCCTCTGCCAGGCGGCGATCCACGAAGTCGGCCTCGTTGAAGTGCATGTCTTCGCTGGCGCGATGCGTCCAGCGCAGCGGCCAGGGGGTGGAGAAGCCGGCCCTGTGTGTCAGTGTTTCCTGCAGCGTTCCCAGATGACCCAGGGCCGGGAGGCCTGTGCCGGTCGCGATGGGCTGGTCCAGATGCAGGGCGAGTCGGGCCACCAGCGTGGCGGTCAGTGGCTTGGTGAGGGAGTAGAGATTGAACACGGTGTCCGGCACCACCCGCTGCCCTTGACCCGCATCGGCCATGCCGGCGCAGTGCTCCAGTGGGGCCGATCCGGCGCGCATGACACGGTACTGCAGGCCAGCCACATCACCGCGACGGATCCACCGATCCAGCCCCGCGAGGATCGCGGCCGGCATCGCGCCGGGGGGGAGGGGCGACTCTGGACGTGGCGCTTGGGCTGGCACGGCATTACCCTCAATAGTTATACGGCCGTATAATGCGCCCATGATTCCTCGCCGCCAACGTTCCCCCGGCATTGCGGACCGTCCGCCGCGCGCTGCCACGGCGGACGCTGGTACGCGGGAGCGACTGCTCGCCACGGGCCTGGATCTGGCCCGGCGCGACGGCATCAAGAGCGTCAGCGTGCGGGCGGTGGCGGCGGCGGCCGAGGTCAACCTCGGCAGCTTCGTCTATCACTTCGGCACCCGTGACGCCTTTGTCTACGAGCTGGTGGATCGCTGGTACGCCCCGCTGATGGCGGGCCTGCAACTGTCTGCCGGCAGTGACGATCCCTTGCGGGGCGTGCTGCGCCAGCTGGGTCACTGGGTGGCTGCCAATGGTCGCTTTCTGGCCATGCTGATCCGTGACGCCGCGGCAGGCGAAGCCGGAGTCCGGGACTTCCTCGCGACCATGGACCGCCGCCACATCGCCCTCCTGCTGGACCTGATCCGGCAAGGCCAGGAAGCGGGGCGTCTGGCCAGAGCGGACCCCACCTTGCAGCTGATGTTCCTGATGGGCTCAGTGGTGCTGCCCATCCTCATGCTCCAGGGGCAGCAGGGGCTGGGCCCCGAGGCCTTCCTGAAGCGGCTCGCCAGCCTGGCGGGCGATGAGCAGGCGATCGACACCCGCCTGGACTGGGCGCTGCGCGGCCTCGCCGCCGTCACTGAAGGTTGAACCATGAAAGAGAGACGCTTGCGCTCCCTTGGCGCCCTGACGGTGGCGATGGCGCTCACCTCGGCCAGCGTGCTGACTGCCTGCCAGGAGTCCCTGCCGCCGGCCTTGCATGGCTATGTCGAGGCGGAGCTGCTGCACGTGGGGCCGGTCAGTGGTGGAACGCTGGCTCAGGTGGCGGTGCAGAAGGGGCAGCGCGTGAGCGCGGGGCAGCTCTTGTTCACGATGGATGCCACCCCGGAGGAGCGCCAGGCCGATGCCGCGGCGGCGCGCAGCGAACGCGCGTCGGCCCAGCTGGACAATCTGCGCACAGGCCGGCGGCCCCTGGAGCTGGCCGCCCTGCAGCAGCAGCTGAGGCAGGCGCAGGCCGCCCGTGCCGCGTCTGCCAGTGCCCTGCAGCGCCAGCGGCAGCTGGTGGAACAGGGCTTCGTTTCCGCCGCGCGCCTGGATGAACTGATCGCGCAGCGGGACCGCGATGCGGCGCGCGTGCGCGAGCTTCAGGCCCAGCTGGACTTCGCACAGCAGGCGGCCAGGCAGGATGAGATCAGGGCTGCCGCAGCCGACAGCCGTGCCGCACAGGCCGACGCCGATCTCGCCGCCTGGCGTCGCGGCCAGACCCAGCGCCTGGCGCCGCGTGCGGCCGAGGTCCTGGATGTCGTGCACAGACCGGGCGAGGTGCTGGCGGCCGGTGCGCCTGTGGTCAGCCTCCTGCCTGAGGGGGCCCTGAAGGTGCTCTTCTTCGTGCCGGAGACCCAGTTGCCGCAAGCCGCCGTGGGCCGGCTGGTCCGCGTGAGCTGCGATGGCTGCGCCCAGGCTCAGCAGGCCCGCATCCGCTGGGTCTCACCTCAGGCGGAGTACGCACCGCCTGTTCTTTACAGCAACGAGGCACGGGCCAAGCTGGTGTTCCGCGTGGAAGCCGAGCCGATGGCCAGTGCGCAGCTCCGGCCGGGGCAGCCGGTGGACATCCGCTTTGACGCCGGGCAGGCCCAGTGATGGACAGCAGCGCAGCCATTGACGTTCGGGGGCTGAGCAAGTCCTTCGGCGGGCGCAGGGTGGTCGACCAGGTCGATATCCGCGTCGAGCGGGGGCGCATCTGTGGCTTCCTCGGCCCCAATGGCAGCGGCAAGACCACGACCATCCGCATGCTGTGCGGCCTGCTCCATCCAGACGCCGGCGAAGGTCAGTGCCTGGGCCTGGACATCCGCCGGGACAGTGCGCTGATCAAGCGCCGTGTCGGCTATATGACCCAGCGCTTCGGCCTCTATGAGGACCTCACCATCGAAGAGAACCTGGACTTCGTGGCACGCGCCTACGGCATCGACCGGCGGCAGGATCGCGTCCGGGACGCCCTGGTCTCACTCGGGCTGGAGGGCCGACGCCGCCAGCTGGCCGGGCCCTTGTCCGGCGGATGGAAGCAGCGGCTGGCCCTGGCGGCCTGCATGCTGCACGAGCCCGAGCTGCTGCTGCTCGACGAGCCGACGGCGGGCGTGGATCCCAAGGCGCGGCGCGACTTCTGGGCCCAGATCCACCGCCTGGCCGACCAGGGTCTGACCGTGCTCGTCAGCACGCACTACATGGATGAAGCCGAGCGTTGCCACCAGCTGGCCTACATCTCCTACGGGCGGCTGCTGGCCACCGGCACGGCGTCCGAGGTCATCGAGCAGTCGGGGCTGCTGACCTGGTCGGTGGAGGGGCCGGCGCTGAGGGCCGTGCACGAGGCCCTGGCTGGCTCCGAGCCGTGGCTCTGCGCTCCTTTCGGCACGGTGCTGCATGTGAGCGCCCCGCGCGGCGCCGACCTCCCGCAGTGGCTGGACCAGCACCTGCCTGACCACGGCTGCGAGGTGCAGCCGATTCCGACGGGACTGGAAGATGTCTTCATCGCCCTCACCGACCGTGCCCAAGACAACTTCGCCTGAGCGGGCCCGTGACGACGGCAGCGGCTTCTCGTGGAGCCGGGTACTGGCCGTGCTGCTGAAGGAGTTCATCCAGCTGCGGCGCGACCGCATGACCTTCGCCATGCTCATCGGTGTGCCCATCATGCAGCTCCTGCTGTTCGGCTACGCGATCAACGCCGATCCGAAGCGCCTTCCGACGGCCGTGGTCGCGCATGACAATGGCCCGCTGGTGCGCAGCGTGGTGCAGGCCGCTGCCAACACGGGCTACTTCAGGATCACCGATGAGGTCTCGGAGTCCGAGGCCGAGCGTCTGCTGGAGGCGGGCACGGTGCAGTTCGCCTTGGTGTTTCCTGCGGACTTCACCCATCGGCTGCTGCGGGGCGAGTCGCCCCCGCTCGTGGTGCTGGCCGATGCGGCTGATCCCGCGGCGGGTGGCCCGGCCATGGCCGCGCTGGCCCAGCTGCCGAGCGTCGCACTGAAGCGGGAACTGAGCGGCCCCCTCGCTGCCCTGGCGCCGCGGCCCGCGCCCTTCGAGCTGATCGTGCACCGCCGCTACAACCCCGAGGGCATCAGCGCCTACAACGTCGTGCCGGGTCTGCTGGGCGTGATCCTCACGATGACGCTGGTCATGATGACGTCCATGGCGATGACGCGCGAGCGCGAGCGCGGAACGCTGGAGAACCTGCTGGCCACGCCCGTGCGCCCGCTGGAGATGATGGCGGGCAAGATCCTGCCCTACGTGATCATCGGCTATGGGCAGGTGGTGATCGTGCTCACGGTCGCCCGGCTGCTCTTCGAGGTGCCCATGCTGGGCAGCCTGATGGACCTGATGATGGCCGTGGGGCTGTTCATCGTCGCGACGCTGACCGTGGGCTTCACCTTCTCCACCGTGGCCCGGTCGCAAATGCAGTCCATGCAGATGACCATGTTCTTCTTCCTGCCCAACATCCTGCTTTCGGGGTTCATGTTCCCATTCCGCGGGATGCCGGGCTGGGCGCAATGGATCGGCGAAGCGCTGCCACTCACGCACTTCCTGCGCATGGTCAGGAGCATCATGCTCAAGGGGGCAGGCATGGCCAGCTTGTGGCCCGAGGCGCTGGCCATCGGGGCGTTCATCGGGCTGATGGGAGGGGTGGCGCTGATGCGCTACCGGCAGACCCTGGACTGATGGGGCGCCCTTTGAGACCGGAAGCCGGGGCGATGCGGGCAAGGACCCCACCACCACGGGCTCCACCGGCCTATCCCCGCCTCGGCTAGCATTGCCGCCATGCGCCTGCTCCTTGCCGAAGACGAACGTGCCCTTGCCGACTGGCTGGTCCGCGCCCTGCGGCAGAGCGACTTCGTCGTGGACTGGGTGGACGACGGCCGCCTGGTGGCCGGCCAGCTGCAGGCGACGCGCTACGACGCCCTCATCCTGGACCTGGGCCTGCCGGGCCTGGGCGGTCACGAAGTCCTGAGCCAGCTGCGCAAGGCCGACTTGCGGGTGCCCGTGCTGGTGCTGACGGCGCGCGATTCGCTCGCCGAGCGCGTGAGCACCCTGCACGAGGGCGCGGACGACTTCCTCGCCAAGCCCTTCGAGATCCAGGAGCTGGAGGCCCGGCTCGTGGCCCTGATCCGCCGTTCGCGCGGGCGCGAGCAGCCGCGCTTCAGCTGCGGGCCGCTGAGCTATGACGCGGCGAGCAAGCAGTTCACGCTGGACGGCGAATCGCTGGCGCTGTCGCCCCGTGAGCATGCGGTGCTGCGCACGCTGATCCAGCACAGCGGCGAGCCGCTCTCCAAGCAGGAGATCCTGGAGCGCCTCTTCTCCGACGAGCAGGACGTGCGGCCCGAAGCCGTGGAGGTGCTGATCCACCGGCTGCGGCGCCGGCTGGAGTCCGGCAAGGTCCGCATCACCACGCTGCGCGGCCTGGGCTATGTGCTGGAGCCTGCATGAGGCCGCTGCGGCTGCCGCAGCTGCCGGCGGCCTGGCACCGGTTCAGCGTCCGGCGCACGCTGCTGACCCTCTCCCTGCCCATCATGCTGTTCATGGTGAGCATCGAGTCGGCCCTGACCTGGAAGACGGGGCTGCAGGCGGCCAACGCGGCCTATGACCGTTCGCTGCTGGGCGCCATCAAGGCCATCGACAGCAATGTCTCGACGGACACCGGCCTCTCGGTGGAGCTGCCCTACCGCATGCTGGAGTTCTTCGAGCTGACGGCCAGCGGGCAGGTCTTCTTTCGCGTCAGCACGGACGACGGCCTGGTCGAGATCGGCAATGCCGGCCTGCCCCTGCCGCCCGGGGGCTTGGCGCTGGGCGTGCCGCAGTTCATCGACGCGGAGTACTTCGGGGAGCCGGTGCGCGTGGGGGCGTTGTCCCGCGAGCTGGACCCGGAGCGACCGGGGCGGCGGCTGGTGATCCAGGTGGCCGAGTCCACCGCCTCGCGCAACGAGTTCTCCCGGGGCTTGCTCCTGCAGGCCATCGCACGCGATGCGCTGACCATCCTGGTGGTGATGGCCACACTGGCCCTGGTCATCGGCTGGGCCCTGCAGCCCCTGGAGCGGCTGAGGCGCGAGGTGGAGGCACGCTCCGAGGACGACCTCTCGCCCGTCGATGAGACCCAGGTGCCCGCCGATGCCGCGCCCCTGGTGCGTGCCATCAACCACCACCTGCAGCGCCAGCGGGAGCTGATCGAGGGCCGGCGCCGCTTCGTGGACGATGCCTCGCACCAACTGCGCACACCGCTGGCCACGCTGTCCACGCAGGTCGGCTACGCCCTGCGCGAGCAGGACCCGGCGCGCGTGGCCGAGGCCTTGTCGGCACTGAAGTCGCAGATCGAGGACACGGTGCGGCGCACCAACCAGATGCTGGCGCTGGCCCGAGCAGACACGGCCGAGGTGCAGATGGAGCCCCTGGATCTGAACGCCCTGGCCGATCGCTGCGCGCGCGAGAGCTGGCCAGCGGCACGGGCGGCCGGCGTGGACCTGGGCCTGGAGCCGGCGCCCACGCCGCTCACCGTGCTGGGTCACGCGGGCCAGCTGCGCGAGGCCTTGCTGAACCTGCTGGACAACAGCCTGCGCTACGTGCCCGCCGGGGGGCAGGTGACGGTGCAAGTGTTTGCCGACGCCGAAGGCGCCTGCATCCGCGTGGTCGATGACGGCCCCGGCATTCCGGCCGCCGAACGGCCCCGGGCCGGCGAGCGCTTCTTCCGCGGCAGCAACGTGGAGCAGCCGGGCTCGGGGCTGGGCCTGGCCATCGTCAGGGCCGTCCTGCAGCGCCACCACGGCCGGCTGGAGATCGCCGCAGCCCAGCTGACGCCGGAGGGCGGTGAACGCGGCACGGCCGTGTCCCTGAGGCTGCCCGTGCAGGCTGTCGGCGATTGAAAGGCGACTGAAAGGCGCGACTCCGTAGAGTGCGCCCCATAGCAGGTGGCAGACCGTTCCCCAAGGCCCCGGCTTCCGGGGGACGGCACAGATCACCGCATGGAGACGACATGCCCAAAGCCCTGACATGGATGGCTGCACGGCTGCTCACGGCCCTGGCGCTCGCGCCACTGGCCTGGGCACAGCCGGCCGCGGCACAGTCCGCAACGGCGACTCCCCCGTCGCCGGCAGCGCCGCCCGAGTGCATCGCCCCGGCCAAGCCCGGCGGCGGCTTTGACCTGACCTGCAAGCTGGCGCAGGCCGCGCTCAGCCAGGCCGTGGCGGGCGAGGCACCGCTGCGCATCAGCTACATGCCAGGCGGCGTCGGGGCCATCGCCTTCGACACCATCACCGCCCGAAGGCCGGCCGAGGCGCAGACCCTGGTCGCCTTCTCCAGCGGCTCCCTGCTCAACCTGGCCCACGGCCGCTTCGGCCGGCACGGCCTGCATGACGTGCGCTGGCTGGCCGCCATCGGCGCGGACTACGGCATCGTGCTGGTGAGCAGCCAGTCCCCCTGGAAGACCCTGCCGGACTTGCTGGCGGCGCTGAAGGACAAGCCGGGCAAGGTCACCTTCGCGGCGGGCGGCACCATCGGCAGCCAGGACTGGGTCAAGTCGGCCCTGCTGGCCGCGGCGGCGGGCGTGGATCACAAGTCCATGCGCTTCGTCGCCTTCGAGGGGGGCGGCGAGGCCACGGCGGCCCTGAAGGCCGGGCATGTGCAGGTCTACGCGGGCGATGCCTCGGAGGTCGCGGACAAGCTGCCGCCCAACGGGCCATTCCGCGTGCTGGCCGTCATGTCGGAGAAGCGCCTGCCGGGCCTGCTGGCCCAGGTGCCGACGGCGCGCGAACAAGGGGTGGACATCGTCTGGCCCAGCGTGCGCGGCTTCTACATGGGGCCCAAGGTGCCCGATGCCGCCTTCCAGGCCTGGAGCCAGCGCTTCGAGCAGCTGATGGCCACGCCGGCCTTCGACAGGCTGCGCGCCCAGCACGGCCTCTTCCCCCTGGCCCTGACCGGCCCTGCCTTGCAGGTCCACCTTGAGGACCAGACCCGACGCTTCGCCGACATCGCCGAGCGCTTCGGGCTGCGCCGATGACGGGCGTCTGACCCTTCCCCGCCTGGACAACGCGGACCTGTCGTGAGGGACAGGCCGGGGTCAGGTGTTGCCTGCAACTGCCTGCCCCCATTCCTCCAGGCGTCCCGACAGACTTTTTCCCTGACCTCAAAAACCAACGGAGACCTCCATGAACAAGACTTCCCATCCCCTGAGCGCCTGCGCTCTGGCCGCCTTGTGCCTCGCGGCGCCCCTGAGTGCCGTGGCGCAGAGCTCGGTGAGCATCTACGGCATCGCCGACGTGATCGTCGAGCACCGCAACCACATGTCGGCCACGGGCGGCAGCCGGACCTCGGTGACCTCGGGCGGCATGAACACCTCGCGATGGGGCCTGCGCGGCAGCGAGGACCTGGGCGGCGGCCTGAGCGCCGTCTTCAACCTGGAAGCCGAGGTCGGCATGGACTCGGGCGCGGCAGCGTCCAACTACTGGGGGCGCCAGGCCAATGTGGGCCTGCAGGGGGCGTTCGGCCGTGTCGTCACGGGCCGCTCCTACACCACGGCCTACGACTTCCTGCTGCCTTTCGACCCCATGGGCTATGCGCCCTTCTACTCCTGGGCCACCTCGGCTGGTGCAGCCGGCACGCGCAAGGACGGCATGATCACCGGTGCGCCCAACCTGATCAAGTACGAAGGCAAGTTCGGCCCCGTGAAGCTCGGTGCCACGGTGGCCGCGGGCGAGGGCGCCTCGACCGGCCGCTACGCAGCGCTCGGTGCGGTCTACGAGGCGGATGGCCTGGGCGCCGTGCTGGTGATGGATCAGCGCGACCAGCAGACCGGCGCCACGAGCAAGGAGCAGACCGTCCACCTCGGCCTGAGCTACGACATGAAGCCGGTGAAGCTCTTCGTGGCCCTGCGCCAGTACCGGAAGACGCCCACGACCGGCACCGAGCAGAAGAGCACCCTGGGCTGGATCGGCGCCACCTGGGTCGTGACCCCGCAGCTGGACCTCACGCCGGCCTACTACTTCCAGTCCATCAAGAGCGGCCCCGCCACGCCGGAGAACCCGCACCTGCTGGCCCTGCGCGCCAAGTACGCGCTGTCCAAGCGCACCTGGCTGTATGCCGTGGCCTCCAACGCCGGGGCCAAGAGCGGGGTGGTGAGCGTCTCGCGCGATGACGCCGCCTTTGCCGACACCCAGTCCAGCTTCGGCGTGGGCATCCAGCACCGTTTCTGAAGCCGCCATTCCAGGAGTCATCCATGCATCAAATCACCCGACGCACCTGCCTGGCGCTGGCCGCCACGGCCCTGTCCTGCGCTGCCCTGGCCCAGGTGCCGGCCGGCTATCCGGCAAGCTACCAGTCCCTCATCGACGCGGCGAAGAAGGAGGGCAAGGTCACCATCTACACGCCCACCGACGCCGCGGCCGGCAAGCCGCTGGTCAAGGAGTTCGAGAGCCTCTACCCCGGCGTCAAGGTCGAGTACATGGACATGAACAGCGTGGAGCTGTTCAACCGCTTCATCAGCGAGACCGCCGCGGGAACGACCAGCGCCGACGTGGTCTGGAACTCGGCCATGGACCAGGCCGTCAAGCTGGTGGCTGAGGGCTATGCGCAGCCGTATGAGTCGGTCGAGTCGCGGGCGCTGCCGGCCTGGGCCGTCTACCAGAAGACGGCCTACGGCACGACCTTCGAGCCCCTGGGGCTGGTCTACAACAAACGCCTGCTGCCCGCAGCGGATCTGCCCAAGACCCATGCCGATCTCGTCAAGCTGCTGGCCGACCCGCGCCTGCAGGGCAAGGTCACGACCTACGACATCGAGAAGGCCGGCGTGGGCTTCCTCTACCTGACGGCGGACGTGCATGTGAACCCCACGCTGACCTGGGACGTGGTCAAGGCCATGGCGGGGGCCGGCGTGAAGCTGCAGTCCTCCAGCAGCACGATGATGGAACGCATCTCCTCGGGCGAGCAGCTGCTGGGCTACAACATGATCACCTCCTATGCCCACGCCCGCGGCAAGAAGGACAGCAACATCGGCTACGTGCTGCTGAAGGACCACACCCTGGTGATGAGCCGCGTGGCTTTCATCGCCAAGGGCGCGAAGAACCCCAACGCGGCAAAGCTGTGGCTGGACTATCTGCTCTCGCGGCGCGGCCAGACCACGCTGGCCACGGCCTCCGAGCTCTACTCGATCCGCTCCGACGTGGAAGGCGAGATGACGGCCCAGGCCCTGCAGAAGGAACTGGGTCTGACCCTGCGCCCCATCGCCATCGACCAGAACCTGCTGACCTACCTGGAGCAGGGCAAGCGCCTGGATTTCATCAAGACCTGGCGCTCCTACGTGGCGCGCAAGTGAAGACCTGACCCGCGGGAGCGACCATGACGTCCATGACCCCATCCCTGCCGCGCCAGCGCGGCCGATCGCCAGGCCTGCCGGGGCTTCCCGGGCTGCCGGCTGTCGTCCGTGCACTGGTGATCGGCGTCACCGCGCTGGTGGTGCTGCTGCCGCTGGCCATGATCGGCTACCAGAGCCTGCTGTCCGCGCCCTTCTTCATGCCCCGGCATGAGGTGTCGCTAGATGCCTACCGCTTCGTCTTCGACGATCCGGACTTCTGGTACGCGCTGCGCAACTCGCTGCTGATCGCCAGCGGCATGGTGGGCATCGCCGTGCCCCTGGGGGCGCTGCTGGCCTTCCTGATGGTGCGCACCGATCTGCCGGGCCGGCGCTGGATCGAGCCCCTGCTGCTGACGCCCATCTTCGTCTCGGCCGTGGTGCTGGCCCTGGGCTATGTGGTCTCGGCCGGGCCAAGCGGCATCTACACCCTGTGGTGGCGCCAGGCCATCGGGCCGGAATGGTGGGACGTGTACTCCATCGGCGGCATCGCGGTCATCGCAGGGCTCACCCATGTGCCGCACGTCTACCTCTACGCCTCGGCGGCCCTGCGCAACCTGGGCAGTGACGTGGAGGAGGCCGCCCGCGTGGCGGGCGCCTCGCCGCTGCGGGTGGCTCGCGACGTGAGCCTGCCCATGGTGATGCCCTCCATCCTCTTTGCCGGGGTGCTGGTCTTCTTCCTGGGCTTCGAGGTCTTCGGCCTGCCCCTGGTGCTGGGCGATCCCAACGGCTACCTGGTGCTGACGACCTATATGTACAAGCTGGCCAGCAAGCTGGGCTCGCCGTCCTACCACCTGATGGCCGTGGTCGCGGTGCTGATCGTGCTCGTCACCTTCCCCCTGGTGCTGCTGCAGCGCCGCCTGCTGCGCAGCGCCAGCAAGTATGTGTCCATCAAGGGCAAGGGCGGCCGCCAGGTGCCGCTGCGCCTGGGCGGCTGGCGCTGGCTGGCGATCGGCATCGTCGGGCTGTGGCTGTTCCTCACGGTCCTCGTGCCGGTGTCGGGCGTGGTGCTGCGCTCCTTCGTGTCGCAGTGGGGCGAGGGCATCTCGCTGGTCGAGGCCTTCACGTTGCAGCATTACGTGGATGTCTTCGAGCAGGACAATCTGGTGCGCGCCATCCTCAACACCCTAGGCATGGGCGTAATCGGCGGCGCGCTGGCGGTGGCCTGCTACACGGCCATCTCCTTTGCCGGCCACCGCCGCAATGACCTGGCCACCAAGCTGATGGACTACCTGGTGCTGGTGCCGCGCGCCGTGCCGGGCCTGCTGGCGGGCCTGGCCTTTCTGTGGGTCTTCCTCTTCGTGCCGGGCCTCAAGGAATGGCGCAACTCCATGTTCGCCATCTGGATCGCCTACACCGTGATCTGGCTGGCCTACGGTCAGCGCGTGGTGCAGAGCGCCTTGCTGCAAGTGGGCCCGGACCTGGAAGAGGCGGCCCGCACCGTGGGCGCCACGCCCTCTCAGGTCAGCCGCCACGTGACCCTGCCCCTGGTGCGCTTTGGCCTGCTGTCGAGCTGGCTGCTGGTCTTCCTGATCTTCGAGCGCGAGTACTCGACCGGCGTCTACCTGCTCTCGCCGGGCACCGAGGTCATCGGTGCCCTGCTGGTGTCCATGTGGGCCTCGGGCGCCACGGACCTGGTCGCCGCACTGTCTGTCATCAACATCGTCATGGTCAGCCTGGGTCTGGCTGTGGCACTGCGTTTCGGGGTGAAGCTCCATGACTAAGCTCGTCGTCAACGACATCCACCTGGGCTACGGGCAAGTGCCTGTGCTGCAGGGCGTCTCCTTCAAGCTCAAGGCCGGCGAGGTGGTCTCGCTGCTGGGCGCCTCGGGCAGCGGCAAGACCACGCTGCTGCGCGCCGTGGCGGGCTTGGAGCACCCCTCCCAGGGCAACATCCTGCTCGACGGCGAGGCGCTCTACGACGCCGCCCGCGGCATCGACCAGCCGGCCGAGCGCCGCTCGCTGGGCCTGGTCTTCCAGTCCTACGCCCTATGGCCGCACCGCACCGTGGCGCAGAACGTGGGCTACGGCCTAGTGCTGCGCAAGGTGCCCGCGGCCGAGGTGAAGGAGCGCGTGCAGGCCGCACTGGACAACCTCGGCCTGGGCCATCTGGGCGAGCGCTATCCCTTCCAGCTCTCCGGAGGCCAGCAGCAGCGCGTGGCCATCGCGCGGGCCCTGGTCTACAACCCGCCGGTGATCCTGCTGGATGAGCCCTTGTCCAACCTCGATGCCAAGCTGCGCGAGGAAGCCCGGGCCTGGCTGCGCGCGCTGATCGTGCGGCTCAACCTTTCCGCGCTGTGCGTGACCCACGACCAGACCGAGGCCATGGCCATGAGCGACCGCATCCTGCTGCTGCGCAACGGCCGCATCGAGCAGGAGGGCTCGCCGCAGGAGCTCTACGGCGCGCCGCAGACGCTCTACACGGCCGAGTTCATGGGCAGCAACAACCGCTTCGAGGCCACCGTGGACCAGGTCGGTGCCGACGAGGTCCGCCTGCAGGGGCCGGCCGGCTCGCTGCTGGCCCGCAGCCGCAGCCCCCTGCGCGTGGGCGACAGGGCTCAGGTCGTCATCCGCCTGGAGCGCGTGGGCGTGGCTGACGATCCGGGACCCAACCGCATGCAGGCTCGCATGATCACGTCCATGTACCTGGGCGACCGCTGGGAGTACCTGCTCGAGAGCAGCGGCCTGCGCCTGCGTGCCTTCGGCCAGCAGCCTCGCGAGGCCGGCCGCGACTACTGGGTGGACCTGCCCGCCGAGGCCTGCTGGGCGTACGCGGCCTAGGCCGGCGCGCTTGGCCCTGCGTGCTTCGTCCGGGCGCTCAGACGGCGAAGCGCCACTCCTGGATCGTCGCATGCGCCGGCCGCTGCTCGCGGGCGGCACGGGCCCGTGCCGCCTCCACCCAGCGCCGGGCGAGCGGGAAGGGGCCGAAGCCGGACTCGGTGTTGATGTGTCCCACCGCGCCCAGGTTGCTGTAGCTGGCGCCCCAGCGGCTGGCCCAGCGCAGCGCGCTGGCGGCGCTCATCCACGGGTCGGTCTGGCTGGCGACGAGGCTGCTGGGCACGGCCAGGCGGTGGTGGGGCAGGGCCTCGGCCAGGCCGAACTTGTCCGGCTCGGCCGGGGCCACGAAGAGCACCTGGCGGATGGGCGTGTCGGCATGGTCGGCCAGGTGGCGGGGCCGCTGTCGTGCAGGCCGGGAATGATGAGCAGGCGGGGGGGCGCGGGCCGATGGGCCCGGGAATCACGGCAGGACATGGGCTCCAGCTTAGGCAGCGCCGCGCAAGGACGGAAGGAAGCAAAGCGCAGCAGCTCATGCGTGGCGCGCCGAAGGCTGCGGCCGCTCAGGCGGGCAAGACCTGACCCTCGCGGACGCCCTGCACGGCCTCGCGGGTCCAGGGCGGCGCGAAGGTCTTGATGAAGGCGTAGGCGTAGTCGCGCAGGTAGGCGTCGCGCCGCAGGGCCAGGCGGGTCATGTTGTCGGCGAAGAGAAGGCGGGCGTCGTGGGCGGCCAGGTGGCGGTCGCGCTCGTCGTCATAGGCGATGGCCGCGACGATGCCCACGCCCAGGCCCAGCTCCACATAGGTCTTGATCACGTCGGCGTCCATGGCGGCCAGCACCACGTGCGGGGCCAGGCCCGCAGCCTTGAAGGCCTGGTCGATGTGGGAGCGGCCGGTGTAGCCGGTCTCGTAGGTCACGATGGGGTAGTCGGCCAGGCGCTGCAGCGTGAGCGTCTCGCCGCGGCGCTGGGCCTCGGCCAGCGGATGGTTGAGCGGCGTGACCACGGTGTGGGTCCAGCGGTAGCAGGGCAGGGCGACCAGCTCCTCGTACTGGGCCAGCGCCTCGGTGGCGATGCCGATGTCGGCCTCGCCATCCAGCAGCAGCCGGGCAACCTGCTGCGGCGATCCCTGCTGCAGGGTCAGCTCGACCTCGGGATGGCTGACGCGGAAGTCCCTCACCACGGGAGGCAAGGCATAGCGCGCCTGGCTGTGCGTGGCGGCGATGCGCAGCACGCCGCGGCCGGCGCGGGCGAAGTCGTCCCCGGCACGGCGCAGGTTCTCGGCCTCCTGCAGCAGGCGCTCGACGATGGGCAGCACATTGCGGCCCGGGTCGGTGAGGCCGGTGAGGCGCTTGCCGGCGCGCATGAAGATCTCGATGCCCAGCTCGTCCTCCAGCTCCCGGATCTGGCGGCTGACGCCCGGCTGGGAGGTGTGCAGGGCGGCGGCCACCTCGGTGAGATTGAAGCCGCGGCGCTGGGCTTCGCGGACGGATCGGAGCTGCTGGAAATTCATGGAGTGCCTTCTTGTTATGCGCTTTTCATTCTTGCGAGGGTCGGTGCCGCTGTCCTCCAAGAAAAAGTGCAAAGCATGTGAAGGCAGCGCTCCAATGCGATGTGGCCGCCCGTTCAGTCCGCGTCGGCGCTAGCAGGGAGAGGGTACTGGCGGTCGATGTCCGGCGCAGCACCGAGGCCCGCGCCGTCGTCGAAGGTGGCGAGTACCGCAGCGGTGTCGTCATAAAAGCGGCGCACGCACTCGGCCCGGGGCGGTGAGGAAGGCCAGGCACAGAGGGGCCACCGGGGCAAGCCCAGGATCAGCCATTCGACGGGGACCGCGTCCTGCCTCAGCACCGGCCGTCGCGCGACAAGGGCGGCCACCACGCTGACCACCCGGCGCAAGTCATGAGTGCCCCGGACCTGCCATGGCGAGCCAGGCCCCCAAGGAGATCAAGAAACTTGGGGTGGCTCGGTTTCATTGAGCGCCAGCACCGGCAGGCGCTGGGTCACGCGCGCATCGACTGCCTGGTGGGCTGAGATGAGGCGACCCTTGGCGCCGCAGCAAGGCGTGCTCATGGGGGCGCAGCGTAGCGCATGCGCCCTTGAATCAAATGAGTCTCAGCCGATTGACCACGGCCACGGCCTGGGCTCGATTCGAGACATTGAGTTTCGCGTAAACGTTTTTCAGGTGGAATTTCACCGTCCGCTCCGAGGTGTAGAGGATGCGGCCGATTTCCCAGGACGTTTTCCCTTCCACCACCCAACGCAGGACGTCGCGTTCCTTGTTGGTCAGGTTGATGCCGAAGAAGTCGTCCTTCACCTGGTGGTCCACCGCATGCAGGGTGAAGGTGGAGTGCAGGTAGAAGGCCACGAAGCTCAGCAGCAGCGGGTGCTGCACGCCGACCTCGTCGCATTCGAACTGCCAGAAGGTGTGGACGTCATCGGTGCCCGAGATGGCCGAGCGCACGCTGGCGGCGAGGCCCGAGCGGCCCTGCATGCGCGTCAGGAGCTCATTCGTGCCCTCGGGCACGCCCAGGTCCAGGTGGTCACGGCTGGCCCACTGAAAGGCGTGATCGATCTGGTTGAACTTGGCAAACCGCGCACTGTAGGCCTCAATGCCGATGGCTCCGCTGAGTTTGGATTGCCCGACAAATCCTTCGTCCCGTCCTCCGTTGTAATAAGCAAAACCCCTGGAAAGGGCCTTGCCCTCGCGCTCGTGGAGCAGCAGGCAGCGCTTGAATGGAATCACCTCGTTCAGACGCTGGGTGAATTGGTCCAGCTGGTCAATGAAATCGGCCGAAGGGCGGATTTCATTGATGATTTTCGAGAGGGTTTCCAATTCTCCGGTCGTGGCGTGAATATTAGACATACCTATCTCTTAGAACAAATAACTCCCTACCTCAGCCCGTCAGCAGCAAGGCTGCATCACGGCCGTGATCAGAAGGCTTTCCTGTGTCAACACGATGACCCGGGCTCCACGGTTGGCGAAGTGGGTCTCGGCGAAATGTAGAGAAAACTATGCGGTTCTCTCTTTGGCGATAGAAACCTACGCCCATCGCCTCGAATCGTGCTAGCCATTGAAGACAACAATGGCAGCCTCAGTGTTGAATAGGATAAGCGACGTCCCGGCGAGAAAATATCCCATGAACAAACGCTCGGACCTGTAAGGACTGACACTGTCTGTAAACGAGTGTCGATGCTAATTTCCCCCGGGATTTGGGTAACTTTCACCCACCTTGTTGAGTAACTGATTGAATAGCCGGCGTTACGCCGCCGGCCGGGGGAAGAAAGCCGCTGCGCTGGAAGTGCTCGAAGTAACGGTCCAGCCATTGGGCGGCGGGCCGCAGGCCTTCCGCCAGGGCACGGGGCGCCCAGGCCTTCAGATGGTCCAGGGCGATGGGCAGGCGGGCACCGACGCTCGGATCCGCCACCGGATTCAGCTTGTGCAACACGGGGATCAGCATGGCCAGGGGATGGCTGCTGTCCTGGCGCACATGGGCGCCGAGCCGTGACAGCCAGTCTTCGTAGGGCAGACGTTCCAGCGCGAAGCCCCGGGCCTCGATGAGGTCCACCACCTCGTCCAGTGAGTTCCAGTCCGGGTTCAGCACATGCACCGCATGGCCCGGTGCGGCGGGATGCCGGGAAGCCTCCACGATCAGGCGGGCGGCGAGGTCCACGGGCAGGATGTTGTCGAAGCCCACGTCCCGCGGCGCCTTGCCGAAGACGGCGATGCCCTTGATCAGGCGGCTGAAGAGATCGTCCGTGTTCATGCGGCCGGTGACGGAATGCCCCACGATGCGCGAAGGCCGGTAGATGCACACCGGCAGGCCGCGGCGCCCCGCCTCGGCCACCAACTGCTCGGCCACCCACTTGCTCTGCTCGTAGCCGCCTTGCAACAGCGCGTGGAAGGGGATGTCCAGGTCTTCGCGGATCACCTCGGCGCGGCGGTTGAGCACGCCCACCGTGGAGATGTAGTGCACCGGCTTGGCATGGTGGGCACAGGCCAGGCGCAGGATGTCGGCCGTGGCGTCCACATTGGCCGGCTTGAGCATGGCGTAGGGGTAGACGAAGTTCACCAGCGCGCCGTTGTGATAGATCGCGTCCAGCTGCTCGGCCATCTGCGCGTGCAGTTCGGGCGTCAGGCCCAGCTGGGGCGCGCCCAGGTCGCCGGGCAGGGCCACGATGCGTCGGGCATGGCGCTCATCCCACAGTCCGTGACCCTGAAGGGCCTCGACCAGGCGCTGGTGGCCGCTTTCAGCGTCGCGCGCCCGCACCAGGCAGTGCACGCGGGCCTCGGTGCTGGCCAGCAGCTCGGCCAGCAGGTGGGCCCCCAAGAAGCCGGTGGCGCCGGTGAGCAGGATCTCGCGAGGGTCGCCGCCGCGGGCGGGCGCGGCAGGGGTGATGCCGGCATCCAGATGGGCTTCGGCCGGCAGGTCCGGCACGGCCTGCTCCGGCGCCGTCTCGCTGCTGCGCAGGCGCTGGGCCATCTCGGCGATGGTGGGGCCGGCCATCAGTTGCTCCATCCCCAAGCGTGCGCCCAGCTTCTCCTCGATCTGGAACAGCAGGACCGAGGCCAGCAAGGACTGACCCCCGAGGTCGAAATAGTTGGCATGCACGCTGATCTGCGGCCTCTTGAGCAGGGCCGCCCACAGATCATGCAGCTGCTGCTCCAGCGCATCCCGCGGGGCGACGTGATCCGGCGTCTCGACGGGCTGCTGCAGGAGGCCCAGCAGGGTGGCCCGGTCGATGGCGCCCTCCCGGCGTGGCAGGGCGGGCAGGGCGCGCAGCTGCGGCCGGCCCAGGCCCAGGGCGGCAGAGGCGTCCTGCAGTGAGGACTCCAGCGCCGCGGCCGGCAGCCCCTCGGCGGGCACGAAGAACAGGCAGCTTGCCCACTGCCCCGCCGGGTCCACGACGTCCAGCAAGGCCAGCTCGCGGACGCCGTCGCTGCACGCCAGGGCCTGTTCGAGCGCGGCGCTGCCAGGCAAGGGCTCGCGCGCGGGCGAGGCCAGCACAAAGGACGCCTCGACGCCCAGGCCCTGCGGCCCCTGCCAGCCCGGCAGGCCGCTC
>NZ_JACJUG010000079.1 GCF_014174515.1 Mitsuaria sp. WAJ17 | reverse complement strand
ATTCACAGCGGCTGTCGACGGACATATTGCATTCGGTATAGGCAAAACCGTATTGGTTCAGCCAGGCCTTGGCCTGGTGGCAGTAGCCGCATTCGGTGGTGGTGTACATGACCACTTCTTCGGCTTTCACCGTGGCGGCGAGGGCATGGATTTGCTCGGGGGTCCAGTCATCACTCGATGCGCCGGCTCCACGGTGGCCGAAGAGCTGGGTTTTGAGCAGCCAGGCGACGAGGAGGATGGCGAGGAGTTGGAGCCAGGTGGGGAGGGTTTTGCTGGGCATGGTGGGTGGATGGGGGAGGCGGCTTTTGATTCAAAAATTACCGACGGCACTAAGGCCAGGCATTAAATCTCGAGCACTTAACATTTAAGGCCTGACCCCGAACTGCGTCCTGTCATTTTCCTCTGGAATTCAAATCAAAAAACTCCTTGCGCGAAAAGACTTTATACCCAAAAGCCACGTCGCGCGTAAAGTAATAACTATCATTAACCGAGTAATACTTGTTCGCCTGAAGATCTTTTGCGCCAATTAATTGAACCCATCCATCAGGAACCACCCCGTAGGCGAGCTTCGTTAACGTGGACTGTCCCTTAGCGTCGTCAATATTCTGAAGCTGCCACATGACACGAAGCTGGTCGCCCGCTGCATCAACCTGTGACACAGTAATGAAGTGAATCTGCAGCCCACGGTCTCCGCATTGATTGCCATTCGCGAAGCAGAACACCGGGCCTGTTTCCGAGTCCCACCTAACGATCTCCAGCATCCATTGCTTTGTGCAAGCAACACAGAGTAAGGCTATAAAGAGCACACCACCTAGAGGGCTACGATTCATCATTTCACGCATGTACAAGTATTCTTCAAGTGATCAGCGACATCTTGATACCTCGAGTAGTCGCCCCCTTGAAGAAGGATGAACAGATAATCTTGAAAAATTTGTCCCTGCTGCTCAATATTGCCGTTCAAAAAAGTATTAAGCATGGCTTGCGGGTCATTGGAAATATCGTATTTATAGGGATCAAAACCAAATAGCTTCTGTTTCGCCTGCAGTTTAAGCCCAAGGATGGTAACAGGCATTTTGTTCATTCGCTGAAGCTGATGTAACGTTTCATGCCCAAATACGGCTGCCACGCCAGCATGAGCGAGATTTATGTCAGCACCAGGATCCGCATTCGTGAAGTACGACTTAGGAAGGGAAATGAAAAAACCATCTAGAGAGACCGCCCTATCGGTGTCTCCGAATGTTCTTACATTAATATCAAATTTGCCAAAACGGAATCAAGACAATTTCCAAAATGCGCCTGCAAGAACGTTCTTTCATTGCCGGTCAGAGGCCGAAGACCGACAGGATCAACGAACTGCAAGGGTCGAGACAGTGCATAGGCATAAGGATTGACACCTCCCCTTAAGCCAAGGGGGTCTGCCTGCAAATATCTTCCAGCGTCTGGAATATAGGTTCGGAAATAGTTGTAATGCATCCCTGTCTCCTCGTCCCAATATTGACCAGGTAACCTTAGGCCAATGTCAATTGATGGGTGCTCCGTCGTCGGTGCGGGCCACACAACTGCAGCCTTCCCATAGGACTCATACACAGCTGCCCACAAGACCTGCCCCTTGGCATTGGTCGCCTGCAGCGGCGCTCCCAAGTGGTCGTTGTGGAAGAACACCAGCTGCTGCTGCCCATTGCTGTCTAGAGTCTTGGCCAGCAATAGCGCCGTCGTGAAGGGGGCGTCAGGCTGCGGGC
Organism: Mitsuaria sp. WAJ17; assembly: GCF_014174515.1. Lineage (GTDB taxonomy): Bacteria > Pseudomonadota > Gammaproteobacteria > Burkholderiales > Burkholderiaceae_C > Roseateles_B. The sequence goes on along the minus strand of NZ_JACJUG010000079.1, from coordinate 349 downwards.
CGTACTGGGTATGCAAGGCCGGTGCTGCGCTGGCCGTGGCTTGCCCCTCTGCGTTGAGCGCAATGGCCTGGCGCGCCTCCGCCAGCAACCCCTCTTCGCTGTAAAAGTAGTAGCTGCGCTTGGCTTGGGCCAAGGGTTGGCCTGCGCCATCCCGGTACTGCTCTTTCCAGACTCGCCGCCCCAAGGGGTCATATCCGTAGCGGGCCACCCAGGCCCCGTCCCCTTGGCGCACCCAGATCAGCCGGTTCTCCGCGTCATAACCAAAATCCAGCGTCCTACCGGGGCTCTCCCGCCGAACCGTATTGCCCGCATCGTCATAGGTATAGCGAATGGCGCTCGGCCCCGCACC
>NZ_JACJUG010000078.1 GCF_014174515.1 Mitsuaria sp. WAJ17 | reverse complement strand
GACTTCGCCTCCATCAACACCGCGGCCCTGCGTGGCCTGAACTCGGCCCAGATCGGCGCCCTGGGTACGAACGAGATCGTGGCCTTGACGACGGCCCAGGCTGCCGCGCTCACCAGCAGCCAGGTCGCTGGCCTCACCAGCGACCAGATCGCCAAGATCGAGACCGACGACCTGCGGGCCCTCAACACGGCCACCATCAAGGCCCTGGGCAGCGAGCAGATCGCCGCCCTGACGTCCGACCAGATCGTGACCCTGACCACAGCCCAGATCGCGGCCCTGGCCACCACCCCTGGCAACCAGTTCGGCGGCTTCTCCACCGAGGAGATCGTGGCCCTGACCACGGCCCAGGCCGCCGCGCTGACCAGCGCACAGGTCAAGGGTCTGAGCACCGACCAGATCGCGGCCTTCGAGACCGACGACCTGCGCGCCCTCAGCACCGCCGCCATCAAGGCCCTCAGCACCGAGCAGATCGCCGCCCTGGGCTCCGACCAGATCGGCGCGCTCACCACCGCCCAGGTCGCCGCCCTGACCACCGCACAGATCCGCGGCATGGGCAGCGACGACCTCAACGCCCTGGGCACCGACCAGTTCAAGGTGCTCACCAGCGCCCAGGTCGGCGCCCTGAGCTCCGACCAGGTCAAGACCCTTCAGACCGAGGACCTCGCCTCTATCAACACCGCGGCCCTGCGCGGCATGAACTCGGCCCAACTGGCCGCCCTGACCACCGACGAGATCGTGGCCCTGACCACGGCCCAGGCCGCCGCGCTCACCAGCAACCAGGTCGGCGGTCTGACCAGCGACCAGTTGGTGAAGCTGGAAACCGATGACCTGCGCGCCATCAGCACCGCCACCATCAAGGCCCTCAGCAGCGACCAGATCGCCGCGCTCACCTCTGACCAGATCGTGGCCATGAGCACGGCCCAGATCGCCGCACTGGCCACCACGCCCGGCAACCAGTTCGGCGGTTTTTCGACCGACGAGATCAAGGCCCTGACCACCGCCCAGGCCGCCGCCCTCACCAGCACCCAGCTCAAGGGCCTCAGCACTGACCAAGTGGCGGCCTTCGAGACCGACGACCTGCGCGCCCTCAACACCGCCGCCATCAAGGCCCTCAGCACCGAGCAAATCGCCGCCCTGGGCTCCGACCAGATCGGCGCGCTCACCACCGCCCAGGTCGCCTCGCTGACCACCGCGCAGATCCGCGGCATGGGCAGCGACGACCTCAACGCCCTGGGCACCGACCAGTTCAAGGTGCTCACCAGCGCCCAGGTCGGCGCCCTGAGCTCCGACCAGGTCAAGACCCTGCAGACCGAGGACCTCGCCTCTATCAACACCGCGGCCCTGCGCGGCATGAACTCGGCCCAACTGGCCGCCCTGACCACCGACGAGATCGTGGCCTTGACCACGGCCCAGGCCGCCGCGCTCACCAGCAATCAGGTCGGCGGTCTCACCAGCGACCAGTTGCTGAAGCTGGAAACCGATGACCTTCGCGCCATCAGCACCGCCACCATCAAGGCCCTCAGCAGCGAGCAACTCGCCGCCCTGAGCTCCGACCAGTTGGCCACGCTGACCACCGCCCAGGTCACCGCCCTGACCACGGCGCAGCTGCGCGCCCTGTCCAGCGACGACCTCAACGCCTTTGGCACGGACCAGTTCAAGGTCCTGACCAGCACCCAGGTCGGCGCCCTGAGCTCCGACCAGATCAAGACCCTGCAGACCGAGGACCTCGCCTCCATCAACACCGCGGCCCTGCGTGGCATGAGCTCGGTCCAGGTCGGCGCGCTCACCACGGACGAGATCGTGGCCCTGACCACGGCCCAGGCTGCCGCGCTCACCAGCAGCCAGGTCGCCGGTCTCACCAGCGACCAGATCGCCAAGATCGAGACCGATGACCTGCGTGCCCTCAGCACCGGCACGCTCAAGGCGCTCAGCAGCGACCAGATCGCCGCGCTGACCAGCGACCAGATCGTGGCGCTGACCACGGCTCAGATCGCCGCCCTGGCCACTTCGCCGGCCAACCAGTTCAGCGGCTTCTCGACCGACGAGATCAAGGCCCTGACCACCGCCCAGGCCGCGGCGCTCACCAGCGCACAGGTCAAGGGTCTGAGCACCGACCAGGTGGCCGCGCTGGAGACCGATGATCTGCGCGCCATCAGCA
>NZ_JACJUG010000077.1 GCF_014174515.1 Mitsuaria sp. WAJ17 | reverse complement strand
TCGGTGCGGCGATCAGCAACACGCGGCTGTATGTGCTGGATGCGCAGCAGCGCGAGGTGCCGCTGGGCGCGGTGGGGGAGCTGTACATCGGCGGCGCCAGCGTGGCGCGAGGCTACCTGGGGCAGCCGGAGCTGACGCAGGAGCGCTTCCTGGCCGATCCCTTCGTGAAGGACGGGGCAGGGCGGATGTACCGCACCGGCGACCTGGTGCGCTGGCTGGAGACGGGGCGGCTGGCCTTCGTGGGCCGCAACGACGAGCAGGTGAAGCTGCGCGGCTACCGCATCGAGCTGGGCGAGATCGAGGCCCGCTTGCTGGCACAGCCTGGCGTGCGCGAGGCGGTGGTGCTGGCCCGCGAGGACGAGCCGGGGCTCAAGCGTCTGGTGGCCTACGTGGTGCAGGACGAGCCGGAAGACGGAGAGCGCGACGACACCCTGGCAATGGACACGCTTCGCCAGGCCCTGACACAAGAGCTGCCCGGCTACATGGTGCCCAGCGCCTTCGTCCCCATGCCCGCGCTGCCCCTGACGCCCAACGGCAAGCTGGACCGCCGCGCCCTGCCGGCGCCAGACCTGCAGGCCCTGGCCGCCCGCGGCTACGAAGCCCCGCAAGGCGAGCTGGAAGAACAGCTGGCCGCGCTGTGGGCCGAGGTGCTGCAGCTGCCGCGCGTAGGCCGGCATGACAACTTCTTCGAGCTGGGCGGGCATTCGCTGCTGGCATTGGAGCTGGCCTCACGAATGGCTTCGCGTGGACTGCGCGGGGACGTGCGCCTGGTGTTCACGGCAGCCAGTCTCAGCCAACTGGCGCTGCAGCTTTCTGAGCGGCAGCCTGCCATGGATGAAGCATGGGCAAATACCACCGTTGAAGCGCCTCGCTCCCGAATTCCGGAAGATGCGCAAGACCTGACTCCCGACATGCTTCCGCTGGTGACACTGAGCCAGCAGGAGCTGGATGGGTTGGTCGCCAGCGTCCCTGGCGGCGCAGCCAATGTGCAGGATGTCTATCCCTTGGCGCCACTGCAGAGCGGCATGCTGTTCCACCATCTCCTGGAACGGGACAGCGATGTCTATCTGCTGCGCGTGGCCCTGCGCTTCAAGACGCGGGCGCACCTGGGCGCCTACCTGGCGGCATTGCAGCAAGTCATGAATCGCCATGACGTGCTTCGCACCAGCATCCACTGGACCGGGCTGACCGAACCGGTACAGCTGGTGCATCGGCGGCTTGAGCTACCGACGATCTGTCACGACGCCCTGGACGATGGCTCCAGCGCCGAGAGTCAGCTCATGAGGCTCACCAATCCAAGGGCCTGCCGCCTGGATCTTGGCAAAGCGCCGCTGATGGAGGCTCACCTGATGCAGGAGCCTGCACATGGAAGCTGGCTGATGGCGCTGTTGATGCATCACCTCATCCTGGACCACCATGCGCTTGAGCTGATGCAGCAGGAGATCGCCCTGCTGCTGAGCGACCGGGGTCAGGACTTGCCCCCCGCACAGCCCTTCCGCAACTACGTGGCGCAGGCCCGGCTGGGGCTCACCCCCGCCCAGCACGAGGCCTACTTCCGCGAGCAACTGGGTGATGTGGACGAGCCAACGCTGCCCTACGGCCTGTCGGATGTGCAGGGCGATGGCAGCCAGGTCGGCGAAGCCCACCTGGCACTGCCGGATTCGCTGAGCCGGGGCTTGCGAGCCCAGGCCCGTCGCCTGGGCGTGAGCGTCGCCAGCCTGTGCCACCTGGCCTATGCCCAGCTGCTGGGCCGGGTCAGCGGACGCGAGGACGTGGTCTTCGGCACCGTGCTGTTCGGCCGCATGCAGGCCGGCGCCGGGGCGGACCGCGCGCTGGGGCTGTACATCAACACCATGCCCCTGCGCGTCAAGCTGCAGGGGCCCGTGCTGGGCACCGTCAAGCAGGTCCAGCAAGACCTGGCCGGCCTGCTGCGCCACGAGCACGCCCCGCTGGCCTTGGCCCAGCGTTGCAGCGGGCTGGAGAGCGGCGTGCCGCTGGTGACGGCGCTGCTGAACTACCGCCACGGTTCGGATGCGGCTGCCCACGCACCGCTGTCCGTGCCGGGCTCGGAGTCCTTGACGGCCGAGGAGCGCACCAACTACCCGCTGCTGCTGAACATCGACGACTACGAGCAAGGCGGTCTGGCCCTGACCGTGCAGCTGCGCGAGCCTCACAGCGCCCAGGCATTGTGCGAGGCGATGGAGCAAGCG
>NZ_JACJUG010000076.1 GCF_014174515.1 Mitsuaria sp. WAJ17 | reverse complement strand
GGCGCCTCGTCCGGCGTGGGCCGCGCTGGCAGGGCGGCAAGCGCCGCGGGTGAGCTCGCCGGCTGGGGCGCAGAGGCAGACGCCGCCTCCGCCGGCAGGCTCAGCCGCACCTGCAGCGGCGGTGGCTCCACGCGCTGCACGCTCCAGGGCAGGCCCAGTCCAGGCAAACCCAGGCCCTGGCCACCGAAGGTCAGGCTCAGCACGAAGGCATGCAGGGCCAGGGACAGCGCCAGCGAGAGCCCCGGCCGGCGCGCCGCCCCCCGGTCCCGAGGCCCTGCGCCTGCATGGGCCGTCGCCGCCATGGCCGCCAGTTCCGCAGGCAGTTGCGTGCGGAAGGGGGCGGGCGTCGCGAAGCGGAGGCGGTGGGCTTTCAAGCGGGCGGCAGGCGGAGGGATCGAGACAGATTCTCGTCGCATCCGCCTGGCAGCAAGCCTGGCGGTCCCGCGGGCCCGCCGAGGTCTGCGCGCCCCGTCCCCCGAAGGTGGGGGAAACACTTGACAGTGTCACAGGTCCCGGCGCTGTCCGTACATTTCCGCCGGTTCATCGAGCCGATTCAAAAAGACGTTATTCATGCAGGGGCTGGGGCCATGCCACCGCTGCCTTGGGAGGGATTCATGACACTGATGCTGCGCAGGGCTGGCAGACCCTGCTTGCTGCTGGCCGCTCTGTGGGCCTGTGCTGTCCAGGCCGACACCTACCACGACCAGCAGCACGAGCTGGTGCGGGCCTCGCGCGCCGTCAGCGCCCTGGGCCCCAACCTCTTCGGGGACAAGATCAACCACTACACCGGCGCGCTGGAGTTCGTGCAGCTGGATGTCGGCCTGCCGGGCAACGATGGGCTGGGGGTGGGCGTCGGGCGCCGCCTGGTGCCCGGCTATGCCGCGCGCCAGCGCCTGGGCGCCTTCGGCAACTGGGACCTGGAGCTGCCGCGCATCCAGGGCACGTTCTCCAGCAAGTACGGCTGGTCCTTCGGTCTGGGCAAGGGCACGGACCGCTGCAGCAACTTCACCGGGCCGGGCACGGTCACTGGCACCAACGGCGACTCTTTCTGGGATCAAGAGGAGTACTGGAAGGGCCACCAGCTCTATGTACCCGGCGCCGGCGCCGACGAGATCCTCAAGGTGGGCCCCACCACGCCCGCCGTGCCGGCCGACGGCCAGAGCTACCCGCTGGTCACGCGCCACCAGTGGGCCCTGCGCTGCACGGCCCTGGCCAGCAACGCCTTCACCACCGCCAGCGTCAACAACCAGGGCGAGGGCTTCATCGCCCGCAGCCCGGACGGCGTCACCTGGCGCTTCGACTGGCTGGTGCGGCGCAAGACGGACGTGATGTACCGCTCCACCGTCAGCCCGCAGGCCGCCACGCCGCCGGGCAAGGTGGCCACGGCGGTGGGGACGCCCTCCCTGCTGCGAGACGACGTCTGGCTGCTGCCCACCGAGGCGCGGGACCGCTTCGGCAACACGGTCAGCTACGCCTACGACCCGGCCGCGCCCTGGCGCCTCAAGACCATCACCGGCTCGGACGGCCGCGTCATCACCCTCAGCTACGGCAGCGGCAGCGACCGCGTCACTAGCATCACTGATGGCACCCGCAGCTGGACCTACAGCTACAGCAGCGCGGGCGAGCTGCTCAGCGTCACCCAGCCGGACGGCAGTCTGCTCGGCATCAGCGGGGCGGACACCATCAGCGTCACGCCGCACTACAGCAAGGACCCGGGCTGCGCGGGCCTGGGCGACGAGGCCGTGAGTCCCTTCACCGGGGTGATCAGCTTCACCCATCCCAGCGGAGCCACCGGCAGCTTCACGGTCCAGCCGGTGAGCCATGCGCGCTCCTACGTGCCGCAGAACTGCTTCGGAGACTACGGCACCTTCGCGCGCTTCCCCCGCTACTTCGCCACCACCGCCCTCACCGCCAAGCAGATCGGCGGCCCCGGCCTGCCCACGCTGAGCTGGACCTACAGCTACAGCAGTGCCGCCAACCAGGGCAGCTGGAGCGACTGCAGCGGCAGCTGCCCCGAGACCAAGACCGTCACCGTGGACGGCAGCGACGGCCGCCGCCTGGTGCATGTGTTCGGCACCCGGGTGGACCGCACCGAGGGTCAGCTCTTGCGCCTGGATGAAGGCCCCACCAGCGGCGGCGTGCTGCGCAGCACCGCCAGCAGCCATCGCATTGGCCGCGAGATGGGTATCAGCATCCTGCAGATGGGCGACAGCGCCAGCGCCGTGCGCACCGACCCGCTGCAGCAGCGCACCATCACCCAGCAGGGCACGAGCTTCAGCTGGAGCGCCACGGCCTTCGACAGCTTCGAGCGGGTCACCAGCCAGCAGCGCAGCGGCCCGGGCGGCAGCCTCAGCGAGACGCTGAGCTACGAGGACAAGCTCGGCCAGTGGGTGCTGGGCCAGCTCAAGACC
>NZ_JACJUG010000075.1 GCF_014174515.1 Mitsuaria sp. WAJ17 | reverse complement strand
AACTTCACCATCGAGAAAATCGCGTACCGCCCGCTGCGCAACGCGCCGCGCCTGGCACCGCTGATCACGGCGATGGGCATGTCGCTGCTGCTGCAGACGCTGGCGATGATTGTGTGGAAGCCCAATCCCAAGCCTTTCCCGCTGCTGCTGCCGACGGAGCCGTTCAACCTGGGCGGGCCGGTGATCACGGTGACGCAGGTGCTGATCCTGGTGCTGACGGTGGTGATCCTGGCAGGGCTGATGTACCTGGTGAACCACACCAAGCTGGGCCGCGCGATGCGGGCCACGGCGGAGAACCCGCGCGTGGCGGGGTTGATGGGGGTGAAGCCGGACTTTGTGATCTCGGCGACCTTCGTGATCGGTGCGGCGCTGGCGGCGGTGGCGGGGCTGATGTGGGCGGCCAACTACGGCACGGTGCAGCACTCCATGGGCTTTATGCCGGGCCTGAAGGCCTTCACGGCGGCGGTGCTGGGTGGCATCGGCAACCTGGCCGGCGCCATGCTGGGCGGGATCGTGCTGGGGTTGATCGAGGCGATCGGCGCGGGCTACCTGGGGGACCTGACGGGGGGCGTGCTGGGCAGCCACTATGCGGACATCTTCGCCTTCGTGGCGCTGATCCTGGTGCTGACCCTGCGTCCTTCGGGCCTGCTGGGTGAGCGCGTGGCGGACCGTGCCTGAGGCCAAGGAGTAGCAAGAATGAAGAACAAGCTGATTGTGTTCGTGCTGGCGGCCCTGGGCCTGCTGGTGGTGCCGCTGATTGCGCAGCAGTTCGGCAACGGGCCGGTGCGGATCATCGATCTGGCGCTGCTGTACGTGATGCTGGCGCTGGGGCTGAACATCGTGGTGGGCTACGCGGGGCTGCTGGACCTGGGCTATGTGGCCTTCTATGCGGTGGGCTCCTACATGTTCGCGCTGCTGGCCAGCCCGCACCTGATGGAGAACTTCGAGGGCATCGCGGCGGCGTTCCCGGGCGGGCTGCACTCGCCGCTGTGGGTGGTGATTCCGCTGGGGGCAGGTCTTGCCGCGCTGGCCGGGGTGCTGCTGGGCTCGCCCACGCTGAAGCTGCGCGGGGACTACCTGGCGATCGTGACGCTGGGCTTCGGGGAGATCATCCGTGTGTTCCTGAACAACATGGAGTACCCGCTGAACATCACCAATGGTCCGCGGGGGATCGGTCAGATCGACGGGATCCACTTCTTCGGGATCGATCTGGGCAAGAGCCTGCAGGTGTTCGGGTACACGCTGCCGTCGGTGACGCTGTACTACTACTTCTTCCTGGCGCTGGTGGTGGCGACGGTGATCCTGTGCTTCCGCCTGGAGAACTCGCGCATCGGGCGAGCCTGGATGGCGATCCGCGAGGACGAGATCGCGGCCAAGGCGATGGGGCTGAACACGCGCAACCTGAAGCTGCTGGCCTTCGGCATGGGGGCGACGTTCGGTGGCGTGGCGGGCAGCATGTTCGCGGCCTTCCAGGGCTTCGTGAGCCCGGAGTCGTTCAGCCTGCAGGAGTCGGTGATGATCGTGGCGATGGTGGTGCTGGGTGGCATCGGGCACATCCCGGGCGTGATCCTGGGGGCGCTGCTGCTGTCGGCGCTGCCGGAGGTGCTGCGCTATGTGGCCGGGCCGCTGCAGGAGATGACGGGGGGCCGGCTGGATGCGGCCATCCTGCGCCAGCTGCTGGTGGCGCTGGCGATGATCAGCATCATGCTGCTGCGTCCGCGCGGTCTGTGGCCGAGCCCGGAGCACGGCAAGGCGGCGCCGCAGGCGGTGAAGTGAGCCAGGACAGCAGGAGCAAAGAACAATGAGCGAAGTCGTACTCAAGGTCGCCGGCGTGTCCAAGCGCTTCGGCGGTCTGCAGGCCCTCTCGGAAGTGGGCATCCAGATCAACAAGGGCCAGGTGTATGGCCTGATCGGTCCCAACGGGGCGGGCAAGACCACCTTCTTCAACGTGATCACGGGCTTGTACACGCCGGATGCGGGGACCTTCGAGCTGGGGGGCGAGCCCTACCAGCCCACGGCGGTGCACCTGGTGGCCAAGACGGGGATTGCGCGGACCTTCCAGAACATCCGGCTGTTCGCCGAGATGACGGCGCTGGAGAACGTGATGGTGGGGCGCCATGTGCGCACGCACTCGGGGCTGCTCGGTGCGGTGTTCCGCACGCCGGCGTTCAAGGCCGAGGAGGCCGCGATCGCCAAGCGGGCACAGGAGCTGCTGGACTATGTGGGCATCGGCAAGTACGCCGAATTCAAGGCGCGCACGCTGTCCTACGGCGACCAGCGCCGCCTGGAGATCGCCCGCGCGCTGGCCACGGACCCCAAGCTGATCGCGCTGGACGAGCCGGCCGCGGGCATGAATGCCACCGAGAAGGTGGTGCTGCGCGAGCTGATCGACCGCATCCGCAAGGACGGCCGCACCATCCTCCTGATCGAACACGACGTGAAGCTGGTGATGGGCCTGTGTGACCGGGTGACGGTGCTGGACTACGGCAAGCAGATCGCCGAGGGCACGCCGACGGATGTGCAGAAGAACGAGAAGGTCAT
>NZ_JACJUG010000074.1 GCF_014174515.1 Mitsuaria sp. WAJ17 | reverse complement strand
ATGATCCTGCTCCTGTTGAAGAGCGAGGCGGAATGCCTCGCTGGTCAACGGTGGCAGGAATAGGGCTTCGAGCGGCAGCGAGCCTGGCCGAAGCGGCTACCGCGAGAGCGGTTTAGTCCTCAGGCTGCTAGCAGTCATTAACGAGCGACTGCTCTCTGGTGGCTCTCCAAGGCCGCGTGCAGTTGCGCGCCCGACTGTGCCGCCAGTGCGTCCATGGGACTGCGCACAGCCCCTCCGCCGACCTTGAGCACATGCGTGTAGATCATGGTGGTGGCGACGTCGGCATGGCCCAGGAGATCCTGTACCGTCCGAATGTCATAGCCATCCTGCAGCAGGTGCGTAGCGAACGAATGCCGCAGCGTGTGCGGCGTTGCCGGCTTGTGGATGTCAGCTCCTTGGATCGCTCGCTTGAAGGCCCGCTGAAAGGTTTGGTCGTAGAGATGGTGCCGGCGCACGACACCCGAGCGAGGATCCACCGAATGATGATCCTGCGGAAACACCCAGAACCACGCCCACGAGGCCCCGGCACGTGGGTACTTGCGCTCTAGCGCATCCGGCATCTCGACGCCGCCTTTGCCTGCAGCTTGGTCAGCGGACCAGAGCACGTGGGCGCGCTGCAACTGCACCTTGAGCGGGATCTGCAAGGCCTCCGGCAGCATAAGCACGCGATCCTTGCCCCCTTTGCCGTGCCTTACGATGAGGGCGCGGTGCGAGAAGTCCAGGTCCTTGACCCTGAGCTGCAGCGCCTCGGCGATTCGAAGTCCCGTGCCATAGAGCAACTGCGCCAACAGCGCATGCTCACCCTGCATCATGGCGAACACCCGGCCCAGTTCCTCTCGGGTCAGCACGACGGGAATCCGGCGCTGGCTGCGCGGTCGACCGATTTCCTGCATCCAGGGCAGATTCACACCCAGCACCTTGCCGTACAAGAACAGCAAGGCCGATAGCGCCTGGCGATGGGTCGAAGAAGCCACTCGTCGTTCGTCAGCCAGCCAGCTCAAGAACGCTTCGACGGCCTCGGCGCCCAAGTCCTTCGGATGCTGCAGCCGGTGAAAACGGATGAACGCCCGACACCAGTACACATAGGCCTCTTCCGTGCGCAGGCTGTAGTGCAGGAAGCGAATGCGCTCGCGCAACTGATCCAGGAGCCGCTTGGACCGCAGGGGAGGCAAGTCGGCGGCGGGCACTGGCGGCGGCACCCTCTCAGGTGCGATTGACGAGCCCGGCATCCTTGCCTCCAATCCACCCTTCTGGGCGACAAGCCTTCGGCTAGAGGCCCCGAGGCGAGCCCTCTTCGACGAAACTGACGTTGTGCCGGATTTGTCGGCCGTTAGTGCTGTATAAATTAACAGCCGATATGCAAGAAATCAAGCAATGGCGCGGTCTGCAGGCCGGTGATGTGTCCGATGCTATGCAGACAGGCTCCGGTGTTATCCAGCAGAACTGTCGCCCTACAACCTAGTTAGGCATAGCCATGAGTTGCGTATTACGAGCGGCCGGCGCGAACTTCGACGTGGAAGCCTTCCTGGTTCAATGCCGGGTCGCGCCCCTCAACACGTGGAAGAAGGGCGAGAAGAAGTCTCAGGGCGCGAGTGCGAACAAGACGTCCGGGGTACGATTCCAAGTCAGCGACGCAGAGTTTTCCGACCTCCCTACGCAGATCAGCGATGCCCTCGCGTTTCTCCAAGCTCACCGCGAATGGCTCACCAAGTTGGTGTCCTTTCCGGGTGTCGAGCGCGTCGTCGCCGACTTCGGAACCGAGTCCAAGCCGCCTTACTGGGCATCATTTGTCTTTGAGCCCTCGCTCTTGGTCGCCTTGGGCGAGGCCGGCATCGCTCTCGAGCTTTCCGTCTATCCTTCATCCGAGTCGGAGGCCGGCTATGCCTAACCCCTCCGTCAAGGGGACGTCCCGCAAGCGGGCCGCCCCTTACGTCGAACGTTAGACAACTGAAATGCTTCATCCTGGGAAGGTTGTTCTCGTATCTACCAAAGGGTACTCACCTGAACTCGGGGCTCCTGTGTTGGCTGATCTAGTGGAGAGCAAAGTCAGCCTGGTATGTGCGGTAGGACGGGACGCGCCGGAGTGGGAAGAGGCTCTGGACTTGCTCTGCGCTGAAGCGTTGAGCAAGTCGAACCATTTGATCGTCACCACGTCGCACCCCGACGAATCACTAGAAGAGGTGTTGGCATTCGCCGAAGCCTTCCACACAGGGCAAACGCAAGAGGTCGAGGTCTTGTATGTTTAAGCGGGTCTGGGTTGCGAAACTGATGTGGCCTAACCGGTCGCTCGATCCGACTCGCTTCGGCAAGCCGCCGATCGCGGCTCAGCTTCAACGTTAGGCCGCAAAGCCCGGCGTTCTCCAACCAACCAAGCACGCTATTCGACTACTTTGGGAGGACGACCACAGTTCTTCGAATGAGCGGATGGTGTACCCAACAGTTTGAAGGCCAACCGAAGGCTTGCAGGGCTCGTTTGTGCCGAAGGCATGCAGTTCGGGGGAGGATGATGCGCAAAGCGAGTGCGTGCCTCAGCGATGACCGCTTCAGTTTAGGTT
>NZ_JACJUG010000073.1 GCF_014174515.1 Mitsuaria sp. WAJ17 | reverse complement strand
GGACTAAACCGCTCTCGCGGTAGCCGCTTCGGCCAGGCTCGCTGCCGCTCGAAGCCCTATTCCTGCCACCGTTGACCAGCGAGGCATTCCGCCTCGCTCTTCAACAGGAGCAGGATCATGAAGCCATCATCCGAAGCTGTTTCACCGCTGCGCCAGCGCATGGTCGAAGACATGCGCATGCGCAAGCTTGAACCCAAGACGCGCACCGCCTACATCCGCGCCGTGCGCAAGCTGGCCACCTTCCTCCAGCGCTCGCCCGACACCGCCACCGTCGAGGATCTGCGCCGCTTCCAGCTCTACCTGATCGATCAGGGTACCTCGCCCATCACGCTCAACGCCACCATCACCGGCTTGAAGTTCTTCTTCGACATCACCCTGGGGCGCGGCGAACTGATGGCCAGGATGCAGACCGTGCGCGTGCCGCAGAAGCTGCCCGTCGTGCTCAGCCGCGACGAGGTCACGCGCCTGATCGCAGCCGCGCCGAACCCCAAGAGTCAGACGGCCTTGTCCGTCGCCTATGCCACCGGGCTGCGCGTCAGCGAGGTGGTCGCGCTCAAGGTCACCGACATCGACAGCAAGCGCATGACGCTGCGGGTCGAGCAGGGCAAGGGCGGCAAGGATCGCTACGCCATGCTCTCGCCCGTGCTGCTGGAGCGCCTGCGTGCCTGGTGGCGACTGGCCCATGCCCAAGGCAAGATGCTGCCGGGCGGCTGGCTGTTCCCCGGCATGAACCCGGTGGAGCCGTTGACCGCGCGCCAGCTCAACCGCGCCGTCCACATCGCCGCCCAGACCGCCAGGATCGACAAGCGCGTGACCATGCACACGCTGCGCCACAGCTTCGCCACGCACCTGCTGGAGCAGAAGGTCGATATCCGCGTGATCCAGGTGATGCTGGGCCACAAGAAGCTGGAGACCACCTCGATCTACACACACGTGGCCACGGAGATCCTGCGCGAGGTGGTCAATCCGTTGGAGGCGGTGCAGCCGGCGCAGTCAATGCATCCCTCGGCTCCATAGCGCGCCGTGGCGCACTCCGGTCTGGAGGTCGCCGACATCTTCCGCATCCACGGTCCTGCCTGGCGAGCCGCTCAAGCCGGCCACCTGAGCCTGGCCCAGCTCAAGGTCATGTCGGCCATCGAACAGTGCCGCAGCGCGGCACTGGGGGGCCATGTCTTGCGCTGCGAGGGCTGCGGCACCGACCAGGTGAGCTACAACTCCTGCCGCAACCGGCATTGCCCCAAGTGCCAGAGCACTGCGGCCCAGCGCTGGCTCGATGCCCGGCAGGCTGACCTGCTGCCGGTCGAGTATTTCCACGTGGTCTTCACGCTGCCCGCACCGATTGCCGACCTGGCCTATCAGAACAAGGCCGCGATCTATGGCCTGCTGTTCGACATGGCGGCCGAGGAGCTGCTGACCATTGCCGACGATGCCAAGCACCTGGGCGCACGCATCGGTGCCACGCTGGTGCTGCACACCTGGGGCTCGGCGCTGACGCACCATCCGCACGTACACGGCATCGTGCCGGGCGGCGGACTGGCACCCGACGGTAGAACCTGGGTCGCCTGCCGGCCGGGGTTCTTCCTGCCTGTGAGGGTGCTCTCGCGCCTGTTCCGGCGGCGCTTGCTCGAAGGGCTGGAGCACTTGCATCGCCAGGGGCAGTTGCGGTTCTTCGGCGTGCATGCGGCCCTGCAGGACGCCCAGGCCTTTGCCGAGTGGCTGATGCCGCTGCGGCACTGCGAGTGGGTGGTCTACGCCAAGCGGCCGTTCGCAGGACCGCAGGCCGTGCTGGCCTATCTGTCGCGCTACACGCACCGCGTGGCCATCTCCAACAGCCGGCTCCTCGCCATGGATGAGCGCGGCGTCACCTTCCGTTGGAAGGACTACCGCGCCAAGGGCGATGCGCAGGGGACGGTGCGCCACAAGACCATGACGCTGACGCCGCAGGAGTTCATGCGCCGCTTCCTGCTGCACGTGCTGCCTGGCGGCTTCCACCGTATCCGGCACTACGGGCTGCTGGCCAACGGCAATCGGCGCGATGCGTTGGCGGCTGCGCGTACCGCGCTGCAGGCCCGGGTTGAGCTGCCCGTCAGCGACCCCGTGGTGCGGGTGCCGACCTTCTTCTGCCGGCACTGCGGGCAGCCGCTGCTCATCGTCGAGCTCATCGTGCGCGAGCGCCCCTCGATCCGGGCGCCACCCTCATGAGCACGGGCACCGAGCTCACGTCTCAGCCAGCAGCGAGCCTTGCTCATCGCAAGGCGACGCGGGGTGGACTCGTGCGGTCGCCGCGCGGCTGGCATTCAGCGACGTCTGCTTGCTGCAGTTCATCGCATGCCGATGCCCATGGGCCGTGTGTTGCCACCAGTGCAGCGTCATTCCCCGCGATCGACCGGACTCCGATGGCACCGCACCAGCGAGCTCGCCACACCGAATCCCCATAGCGACCGTGCCTTCGACAACCGCCGCCGCACGCGCCGCGGTTTCCTCCCCCGAGGTTTATCCGACACCTGCCCTCAGGTCGGCGTGATGCACGGCCCTGGGCTGCGCGACGGGCAGGTGTCGGACAAACCTAAACT
>NZ_JACJUG010000072.1 GCF_014174515.1 Mitsuaria sp. WAJ17 | reverse complement strand
ATGGCTTCATGATCCTGCTCCTGTTGAAGAGCGAGGCGGAATGCCTCGCTGGTCAACGGTGGCAGGAATAGGGCTTCGAGCGGCAGCGAGCCTGGCCGAAGCGGCTACCGCGAGAGCGGTTTAGTCCATCGCTGCAAACCGGCCCCTGACAGTCTTTGCTTTTGTTCACCCTTTCGAAGGAGCCAAAGTCTGGACCTTTGACAGTCTTTCGAAATGGCGCACGGCCTGGGCAAGATCTGACACTCTTAAATTATTCGATCATCCTGTCCTACGCTGACATTCAATTTGGAAAGTTTCCCCCCAGGAATGCACTCGCGGGACATTTAGTTGACCAATTTGGAGAATTCCAAGCCGTCCTACATGTCCAGCTCAGCGGCATGAGCGGAGCGGCGGGGCTTTCAGTCGCCGCATAGGAGAAAGGCCCGCTATGCCGAGTGGTCCGTCTGGATTGGTCTTGCCGCAGAGGCCGAGGTGGCTTCCAGACGAACTCTTGGGCGGGTGGCCATCGGCGCTGAAGGCAAAGGCCAACTTGCTGGATGCATACGTAGAACGGTAAGCGCCGCCATCGCGGGCGAAACGATAAGCAGTGCCTGCCATGCCTCCAAGCCTGATGTCTGTACTGTTGAGCCAATGGCATCGTCGATTTCGCCGGCGGCAAAGCTGCTATTCGCGACCCGCCGCCTTTGGCGAGGGCCTGAAGCTCGAACTGGAATGGGCTGTCCACTCTTTGCGGCGTGTAGTGATTGGAGCCCGCTGAAGTCTCACTTTGAGCAGGGGCTCTGATCTCATCTTCCTCCATGCCACGATGCCTTTGGAATCAGCGGCGGCCCCAGTGCGCCTAGCTGAAGCGCTCTTCTTTCTCCTCCCTCCCCAATTTTGGGGGGGGTGATGTGTCTTCCCATGTCGGTTAGTGTCCCGGCCTTGTGAGCGGCGCTGGTGGTTCGACAGGAACTGAACCATGGCTCTGTACCTCACTGTGAGGCGCTAGTCTGAGAAGAAGTTCGATATATGCGCCATTTCCTTACCGTGTTATGGGAGTGGTGCAAATGGGGCGACGCAATGAGGTAGGTAAGAGGAGCAAGAGCCTAAGTGCAACAGCCTCATTGCTTCTCATGAAGGGCTGTCTTTCGTTGGCGGTCACTCTGGCGACTGCGTCGGTTAATGCCGACACCTACCACGATCAGCAGCACGAGCTGGTGCGGGCCTCGCGCGCCGTCAGCGCCCTGGGCCCCAACCTCTTCGGGGACAAGATCAACCACTACACCGGCGCGCTGGAGTTCGTGCAGCTGGATGTCGGCCTGCCGGGCAACGATGGGCTGGGGGTGGGCGTCGGGCGCCGCCTGGTGCCCGGCTATGCCGCGCGCCAGCGCCTGGGCGCCTTCGGCAACTGGGACCTGGAGCTGCCGCGCATCCAGGGCACCTTCTCCAACAAGTACGGCTGGTCCTTCGGCCTGGGCCAGGGCACGAACCGCTGCAGCAACTTCACCGGCCCCGGCACCGTGACCGGCACCAATGGCGACTCGTACTGGGACCAGGAGGAGTACTGGAAGGGCCACCAGCTCTATGTGCCCGGCGCCGGCGCCGACGAGATCCTCAAGGTGGGCGCCACCACGCCCGCCGTGCCGGCCGACGGCCAGAGCTACCCGCTGGTCACGCGCCACCAGTGGGCCCTGCGCTGCACGGCCCTGACCAGCAACGCCTTCACCACCGCCAGCGTCAACAACCAGGGCGAGGGCTTCATCGCCCGCAGCCCGGACGGCGTCAGCTGGCGCTTCGACTGGCTGGTCCGGCGCAAGACGGACGTGATGTACCGCTCCACCTTCAGCCCGCAGGCCGCCACGCCGCCGGGCAAGGTGGCCACGGCGGTGGGGACGCCCTCCCTGCTGCGAGACGAAGTCTGGCTGCTGCCCACCGAGGCGCGGGACCGCTTCGGCAACACGGTCAGCTACGCCTACGACCCGGCCGCGCCCTGGCGCCTCAAGACCATCACCGGCTCGGACGGCCGCGTCATCACCCTCAGCTACGGCAGCGGCAGCGACCGCGTCACTAGCATCACTGATGGCACCCGCAGCTGGACCTACAGCTACAGCAGCGCGGGCGAGCTGCTCAGCGTCACCCAGCCGGACGGCAGTCTGCTCGGCATCAGCGGGGCGGACGCCATCAGCGTCACGCCGCGCTACGGCCGGGATCCCGGCTGCGCCGGCCTGGGCGACGAGGGCGTGCAGGACTTCACCGGGGTGATCAGCTTCACCCACCCCAGCGGCGCCACCGGCAGCTTCACCGTGAAGCCCGTGAGTCACGCACGTTCCTACGTGCCGCAGAACTGCTTCGGGGAGTACGGCACCTACGCCCGCTTCCCCCGCTACTTCGCCACCACCGCCCTCACCGCCAAGCAGATCAGCGGCCCGGGCCTGCCGTCCTTGAGCTGGACCTACAGCTACAGCAGCCCGGCCGGCCAGGGCAGCTGGAGCGACTGCACCGGCAGCTGCCCCGACACCAAGACCGTCACCGTGGACGGCAGCGACGGCCGCCGCCTGGTGCATGTCTTCGGCACCCGGGTGGACCGCACCGAGGGTCAGCTCTTGCGCCTGGACGAAGGGCCCAGCAGCGGCGGCGTGCTGCGCAGCACCGCCAGCAGCCACCGCATCGGCCGCGAGATGGGTATCAGCATCCTGCAGATGGGCGACAGCGCCAGCGCCGTGCGCACCGACCCGCTGCAGCAGCGCACCATCACCCAGCAGGGCACGAGCTTCAGCTGGACCGCCACGGCCTTCGACAGCTTCGAGCGGGTCACCAGCCAGCAGCGCAGCGGCCCGGGCGGCAGCCTCAGCGAGACGCTGAGCTACGAGGACAAGCTCGGCCAGTGGGTGCTGGGCCAGCTCAAGACC
>NZ_JACJUG010000071.1 GCF_014174515.1 Mitsuaria sp. WAJ17 | reverse complement strand
GCTGTGCGCGGCGCCCGCCCTGGGCCTGGTGCTGGGCCTGGCCTGGCGGCGGCTGCGGCCCACGGCGCGCCATCCGGCCCATGTCTGCGAGGTCTTGCTGACCTCGGCCTTGATCCCCTTCCTGTCGGTCTACTGGCGCCTGCGCGGCGCCCTGCATTTCCGGGTCCTCTTCCTATGAACCCTTCCCCGAGCCTGCCGGGACCCGTGCAGCGCATCGTGGTGCTGCGGGCCCTCGGCCTGGGTGACCTCATCTGTGCGGGGCCGGCCCTGCGTGCGCTGCGTGCCGGCTTTCCCGAGGCTGGCATCACGCTGCTGGGCCTGCCCTGGGCACAGGAGTACGTGGCCCGCGTCGAGGTCCTGGACAACTGGATGGGCATCCCCGGCTGGCCCGGCCTGCCCGAGCAGGCGCTGAACGCCGAGCGGGTGCCCGCCTTCCTGGCTGACATGCAGCGCCAGCGACTCGATCTGGCCGTGCAACTGCAGGGCAGCGGCGAGGCGAGCAACGGCCTGGTGAGCCTGCTGGGCGCGCGCCTGTGCGCGGGCTTTCACCGCTCGGGGGCCTGGGTGCCCCCAGGCCAGGAGGAACGCTTCTGCAACTGGCCCGAGCAGGGGCACGAGAGCCAGCGCCTGCTGGCGCTGTGCCGGCACCTGGGCCTGCCGGTGGTCGATGAGGGCCTGGAGTTTCCGCTGCGCGAGACGGACCGCCAGAACCTGCTCCAGCTGTGCCCGGCACTGGCCGACGGTTTGCCCTATGTCTGCCTGCATGCCGGTGCCCAACTGGCCTCGCGGCGCTGGCCGGCCCAGCGCTTCGCCGCCGTGGCCGACGCCTTGCACGACGCCGGCTACCGCATCGTGCTGAGCGGCTCCGCCGCCGAGCAGCCCCTGGGCTTGCGGCTGGCTTCGATGATGAGTGCGCCCTGCGTCAACCTGGTCGGCCTCACCACCCTCTGGACCCTGGGCGCGCTGATCGCCTCGGCCCGCTGCCTGATCGCCAACGACACCGGCGTGTCCCACATCGCGGCGGCCCTGCGCGTGCCCAGCCTCATCGTCTCCAGCGGGGGCGACGTGCAGCGCTGGGCGCCGCCCGACCCGCAGCTCAACCGTGTGCTCAGCAAGCCCGCGCCCTGCCGGCCCTGCGCCCATCCGCAGTGCCCCACGGGGCATGGCTGCGCCCATGCTCTGAGCGTCTACGAGGTGCTGGCCGCGCTTCAGCACCTGCTCGAGCTGCCGCCCCTGAGCGGCGGCTCGCGACCTCTTGCCGAAGGACTCGACCATGACGCGACGACTGCGCATCCTCACCTGGCACGTGCACGGCAACTACCTCTACAACCTCTCCCAGGTGCCGCATGACTTCTACCTGCTGAAGGACTCTGACGACAGCCCCCAACGCTGCGGCCGCTGCGGCGTCCTGCCCTGGGGCGACAACGTGCACGACGCACCAGTGCATGCCCTGCCGGGAATGCGCTTCGACGCCGTGCTGTACCAGTCCCGCCAGGCCTGGGACGAGGACCGCCCGCGCTGGCTCAGCCCCGCCCAGCAGGCGCTGCCCCGCATCGTGCTGGAGCACGATCCGCCCCAGCAGCATCCCACCAACACCCTGCACTGGGCCGACGATCCGCACACCCTGCTGGTCCACGTCACCCCCTTCAATGCACTGATGTGGGACCCGGGCCGCTGCCCGGTGCGCGTGATCGAGCACGGCGTGCGACTGCTGGACGAGCGGACCTGGGAGGGCGAGCAGGCGCGCGGCCTGGTGGTGGTCAATCACCTCGCGCGGCGCGGTCGGCGCCTGGGCGCGGACCTCTACCAGCAGATGCAGCAGCGCCTGCCCATGAGCCTGGCCGGCATGGGCAGCGAGGTGCTGCCGGGCGGCTTGGGCGAGGTCGGCCAACTGCAGCTGCCGCGCCTGATGGCCGCCCATCGCTTCTTCTTCCATCCCGTCCGCTACACCAGCCTGGGCCTGGCCCTGGTCGAGGCCCTGCTGATGGGGATGCCGGTGGTGGGCCTGGCGACGACGGAGCTGTCCACCGTCATTCGCAGCGGTGAGAACGGCTTCATCGATACCCGACCCGAAAGCCTGGCTGAGGCCATGCAGGCCCTGCTGGAGGACCCGGCACTGGCTGCACGCTGGGGCCGGGCCGGCCAGCAGATGGCGCGCGACCGCTTTGGCATCGATCGCTTCGTGGCGGACTGGATGCAGCTCTTCCGGGAGGCCAGCCAGTGAGCGGGGCGCCGCCGAGGCCTCTGGCGAGCGGTGAGCGCGTGCTGGTGTGCGGTGCAGCCGGCTTCGTCGGCAGCCACCTGTGCGAGCGTCTGCTGCAGCGCGGCTGCGAGGTGCTGGCGGTGGACAACCTCATCAGCGGCGATCTGCAGAACCTGGCGTCGATGCTCGATGCGCCCCGTTTCCGCTTCCTGCGCTATGACGTCTGCAGTCCGCCTCCGCGGGAGGCCGAGGGCGTGAGCCGCATCTTCAACCTGGCCTGCCCTGCAAGCCCGGCCCACTATCAGCGCATCCCGGTGCAGACCGTGCTGGCCAGCACGCTGGGCGTCTGGCAGTTGCTTGAGCTGGCGCGCCGCAGCGGAGCCCGGCTGCTGCAGGCCTCCACCAGCGAGGTCTACGGCGATGCGCTGGAACACCCGCAGCAGGAGTCGCACTGGGGCCACGTCAACCCGGTCGGTCCGCGTGCCTGCTACGACGAGGGCAAGCGCTGCGCCGAGGCCATGCTGGTGGCCTATGCTCAGCAGTACGGGACGGACGTCTGCATCGCCCGCCTCTTCAACACCTATGGCCCGCGCCTGCGCCCGGGGGACGGTCGGGTGGTCAGCAACTTCATCGTGCAGGCGCTGCAGGGCGAGCCCATCACGCTCTACGGCGACGGTCTCCAGACCCGCAGCTTCTGCTACGTGGACGATACGGTGCGCGGCCTGTGCGCCCTCATGGAGAGTGGCTGGCCAGGGCCGGTGAACCTGGGCAATCCCAGCGAGTGCCATATGGTCGAGCTGGCCGCTCGGGTGCAGGCCCTGATCGGCAGCGCCTCGCCGCTGGTGCTCCGGCCGCTGCCGCCGGACGATCCGCGCCGGCGCCGGCCCGACATCCGCCTGGCCCGGCAGCGCCTGGGCTGGTGGCCCGAGGTCGGGCTGGACGATGGCCTGGCTCTCACGGTGAGCTACTTCCGCGCGCGGCTGGCGCTGCCGCCGGAGGCGCCAGTGACGATGTCGCCGGGCCTTGGAACGGCCGAGGGCGGGGCCTGCTGAGCACCGGACTGTTCCGCATGCCGGGCGCTGGTCAGCAGTCCGGTGAGGGCCCGGACCAGCGCCCGCTCCCGCGCCCGCATGCAGCGCGCCTGGGCGGCCAGGGCCTGTTTCGACGGCACGGCCCGCGGCCGCTTCAGCAGGGCGTCAAGCGCCTGCGCCATGGCCTCCACGCTCGACGTGACGCGAAGGCCGGGCCGGGGCGGCAGGGCCTGCAGCTCGGCCAGCGGCGTGCTCAGCACCGGCAGGCCGACGCCGGCGGCCAGGCCAGGCAGCTCGGGCCACA
>NZ_JACJUG010000070.1 GCF_014174515.1 Mitsuaria sp. WAJ17 | reverse complement strand
AGGAGGCCAGCAGCCGCAAGGTCGTGGTCAAGGGCTATGACAGCGCCGGCCAGCTGGCCTTCGAGAGCTACCCCCAGCGTGACGCATCGACGGTCGGCATCACCAGCCCCGGCCGCCGCATGACGTACGACGCCCTGGGCCGCCTGCTGCGCACCGAGGCCGACAGCGAGCTGGGCGTGCTCACCAGCACCCAGGCCTACCTCAGCGGCTTCCAGACCCAGACCACCAACCCGCGCAACAAGACCAGCACCCAGAGCTTCTGGGCCCTGGACAAGCCCGAGGACGCCAAGCTGGCCTCCGCCAGCCTGCCCGCGGGCGTGACGGTGACCATCACCCGGGACGCCTTCGGCAAGCCCACGTCCATCAGCCGCGGCGGGGTGACGCGCCGCTATGTCTACGACGCCGGTCAACGCCTGTGCAAGACCCTCGAGCCCGAGGTCAACGCCACCGTCCAGGACTACGACCTGGCCGGCAACCTCAGCTGGAAGGCCCCGGGGCAAAACCTGACCCTTGCCAGCGCCTGCGACACGCTCAGCGTGCCGGCTGCGGCCAAGATCAGCTACGGCTACGACCCCATGAACCGGCTCACCAGCACCGGCTACGGAGACGGCAGCCCCGGCATCACCCGCGAGTACTGGCCCGACGGCAAGCTCAAGACGGTGAGCAGCAACGGCAGCAGCTGGAGCTACGCCTACAACAGCTTGCGCCTGATCAGCACCGAGACCCTGAGCTATGCGGGCCAGAGCTGGGCCTTCAGCTGGGGCTACAGCCCCAACGGCCACCTGGCCAGTCTGAGCTACCCCACCGGTGGCCCAGGTGTCAGCTATGCACCCAATGCCCTGGGCGAGCCCAGCCAGGTGGGCAGCTTCGCCACGGGCCTGAGCTTCCATCCCAACGGGGCGGTCAACAGCTTCCGCTTCGGCAACGGCATCCAGCACACGCTGACTCTGAATCTGCGCGGCCTGCCGCAGACCAACGAAGACGTGGGCGTCATGAAGGATTCCTACGCCTACGATGCCAACGGCAACGTCAACAGCATCAGCGACCAGCAGGAGAGCGTCTACAGCCGCAGCATGGGCTACGACGACCTGGACCGCCTCACCAGCGCCAGCGCGCCCGGCGTTTGGGGGGCCGCGACCTACACCTACGACGCGGCGGACAACCTCAAGACCGCCAACGTCGGCAGTCGCAGCGTCACGCTGAACTACCTGGACGGCACGAACCGGCTGAACCGGGTGGACGTCAACGGCACGCAGCAGCTCTACGACTACGACCCGTACGGAAACATCAAGCGCAAGGGCGCCCAGCAGTACTTCTTCGACCAGGGCAACCGCCTGCAGTCCGCGGTGCCCGGCGGGAGCTATGTGTACGACGGCCTGGGCCGGCGCATCCAGGTCAGCGGCGGGGGCGACGGCAGCACGCGCCTCTCGCTCTACAGCCAGGCCGGCTAGCTGCTGTGGAGCACCAGCAGCGGCGGCTCACGCCCGGCCAGCAGCACGGCCTACGTCTACCTGGCCGGCAAGGCGATTGCCGAGGTCAACAGCGCCAGCGGCACGCAGTACGTGCACACCGACGCCCTGGGCAGCCCGGTGGCCCATACCGGGCCCACGGGTGCCTTGCTGAACCGCACGCGCTACGAGCCCTACGGCTATGTGGCGGCCGGCACCAAGCCCGGGCCGGCGACCAGCCTGATGGGGTACACGGGGCATGTGCAGGATCCGGAGACGGAGCTCGTGTACATGCAGCAGCGGTATTACGATCCCGTGGCTGGCCGCTTCCTGAGCGTTGATCCGATCGTTACGGATGCGAATACTGGAAAACAGTTTGGTCGGTATGTCTACGTGGAAAACAATCCGTATCGATATGTCGATCCGGATGGGATGGATAAGCGCGATGAGCAGATTGCTGAGCAGAATAAGAGGGAGCGCGATAGATTTTGCGGAGTGATTGGTTGTGAAGGGGATTCGAAAGTCGCATATCCGGAGGAGAAGAGTAGTCCCGTAAATGGTGGCACGATAATTAGAACAAGGGATGGTGGGTTTCTGACGGTCAATCAGGCGCAGGCATCCGGAACGGCAGCTGCTGCCATTCTCGCGCCCGGAATTGTTCTGGAACTGCTGGGAGGGGCCAATCTTACTGCTACAGAGATTATTGCAATCAATCGATCCTTTGGCGGGGTCGCTGAACTGACAGGCAGTGCCGAGACCGTTATCGCAAACATGGCGTATAGGGAAACCTTGATGGGGAAGGCGGCATCTGCTATTCGAGATATTGCAGGTCGCCATTTGTTCAACGATGCAAACAAGCGCACTGCTCAGGCTGTAGCTGAGCGATTGCTTGGTAGAAAGATTGATCCTGCAAAAATCAGGGCGGCAATAGATCGAGTGGCTAATGGAGAGGTTCGAAGTGTCGAGGATACTTCGAAATTGTTGGGAAGGTGATTTCAAATGACTGCCGAAGAGAATTTTGGAAAAGTTTCTAGTTCGTTTGTGGATCGACGGGAGGAATGGGTAAGGTGTGCTGATAGTTTGGCTCGGCTTGATTGCATTTCTCGGGATGGGGCGAGTGTTGTCGTTAAGATGGATGGTGAAAGGGATGCTGATATGTATACTGTTGTTGTGTCAGGTGGCGCTTTAGGGGAAGATTTCTTTAGGCGTAATGGAGCAAATGTGAGTGAGCTATTGGAGGCGGCGATAAGTTTCTATGTTGGTATGAAGGGTTAATGGTGGTCTAAATTTCGACCACCCCCGTGGTCAGCCCCCCGAGTAAAGCTGCGCCCCAACCTGTTGCAATCCCGCTCGCCCACTTGCGTGACCGGGCGGGCGTGGGGCAAACTCCGCTCCGTAAAGAAAACGAGCTGACGTTCTGATCAGCACTGCGACGCCATGTTCATGGTCGTTGCCTATCAGAAGAGTCAGTTCACCCAACCGTCCTCCCGGGGGCAGGTGTAAAGGCCTGAGGCATCCGATGCGGTGTCCTGGGTCCTTCGGCAAAGAGTCCCGTTGCGGCATGCGCACGCCGCCTTAAACGGTCGCACAGGACTCACCGCCTCCCAACGCGCCTTGCGCGCTTCAGCCCTCCGCGCTGACACGAGCCCTTGGGCAGTGGTCCGCGAATCCCTTGGGAATCAGGGTCTTTAATTTCAATCCCCTCCGCTGCTTGCGTGGAGTGCCCCCGTGACCAGCCCGCCATGCGTCGAGTACCCTGGTTGAATCCACCATGTGATCTCACGAGCTGGTTGAAAATTAAGGCCCTCGGGTTTCGAGGCCTGACCCTCGGGTTTCTTTGACCCTCGGGTTTCGGGGTCGCGGGAATCAGGGGCCGGCCAACTGGTGTGGAGCACCACCAGCGGCGGCTCGCGCCCGGCCAGCAGCGCGGCCTATGTCTACCTGGGTGAGAAGGCGACGGCCGAGCTCGACAGCGTGAGCGGCCCTGTATTGACCCAGCAGAACCTGCTCAGGTCATGCCGCTAATGCAAACGCCTCAGCGGGAGTCCTCATGTTCAGCGCCTGATGCGGGCGCCGGTGGTTGTAGAAGTGGATCCAGTCCCCGATGAGGCG
>NZ_JACJUG010000006.1 GCF_014174515.1 Mitsuaria sp. WAJ17 | reverse complement strand
CCGGCGCCCAGCGTGGCCGGGACGTCGCCACCGCGCCCTCGGCCCCGGCCAGTGCGCCGCGCCTCAACCTGGACCTGCCGCTCTCGCAACGCGGCCCGGTGGCCGCCAGCCGCTCGCGGGCCTTGCTGGAGATCGCGCCCAATCCGCCGGAGCTCAAGACCAAGCTCCAGAAGGACATGGAAAAAGCCTTGCGCGAGGACTGCCGCAAGGCCTATGCCGAGAACGGCCTGCTGGCCCTGGGCGCCATGGCCCTGGACGCGCTTCGGGCCAAGGGCTGTAAGTTCTAAGTTGCCACTGCGTGTCAGGCCCCCCGAGGGGGTCAAGGAAACTTGGGGCGGCCCGGCGTTTCCTTGTCGAACCGTCAGCCCCGCGGGTACAGCACCATCTGCGTGCAGCGGAACAGGGCCAGGGTCTTGCCGGTGTCGGCATGGGTGACCTTGGCGTCCCACAGCTGGGTGCTGCGGCCGGCGTGCACCAGGGTGGCCGTGCAACGCAGCAGGCCGTCGCGGGCGGTGGCCAGGTGGTTGGACTTGATCTCGAGGGTCGTGAAGCTCTGCGCGCCCTCGGGCAGGTTGGACATGCAGCCGAAGCCGGCGGCTGTATCGGCAAGGGTCAGGATGCTGCCGGCATGCAGGTAGCCGTTGGGTGCCATCAGGTGAGGCTGGACGGGCAATTCAGCTTCGATCTCGCCGGGGCGCTGGGCGGTGATGACGATGCCGAGGTGGCCGGGCAGGGTGCCCTGGCTGCGGGCGTTGAACGTTTCGATGGACATGAGGGCAGGGGGTTGGGTCCCCAGGCTGGAGGATCAGCCGACCAGCATAAGCGCATCGACCCGCAAGGCAGGCGCGGGCCCGGCGGGCCGCCCTCAGGCGACCGGCTCAGGGGCGGGCTGCGGCACCGGCGGCTGCGAGGCCGTGGTCTCGGGCAGCAGGCCCAGCGCCCAGTCCTCGCCGAAAAGCTCGCTGGGATGTGGCGTTCGCACCGAGCCATTGCCGCAACGCATGCTCTCGCTGGGGCAGTAGAGGTCGCAGCCCCAGCAGACGCGCTGCGGCTGGGAGGGCAGGAGGGGAAACTTCTTCGCCATGCCACACACTGTGGAGGGCTGCCGCCCGCAGGGTTTTGCGCCAGCGCAAGCTCGCGTGGCCTCCGGCATGGGGGAGCGGGCGCGCTAGGATCGGGCCCTCTGCCCAGCGGCGGCATCCGGCTGCCTGGGGCCGAGTTGCCGGAGGAATGAAGATGAAGACTGCATCCCGTCGCCACGCCTGGGTGCTTGCTGCCGTCCTGCTGTGTTCGGCCGGCCTGGCTCAGGCCGGGACCAAGGAAGACATCGCGGCCGACATGCGTGCCCAGCGCTGGACCCAGGCCGAGCAGAAGCTCGACGGCGTGCTGCGCAAGCATCCCGAGAACGCGCTGGCGCACTTCTGGCTTGCCGAGGTGAAGTTCGAGCAGGGCCAGATCGACGCCGCCAAGGCCGAGCTGCAGAAGGCCCGCGAGCTGGATCCCAGCGAGAGCTTCGCCAGCAGAAAGACCATGCTCCAGCGCATCGACCAGGCGCAGGCCGGCGCGATCCGCGTGGAGCCGCCTGCCAGGCAGCAGGCCTTGCCGCAGCCGGCGCCCGTGCAGGCGCAGCCTGCCGCCGAGGCGCCGCGCCAGGAGCGTCGGGAGTCCTCGTCTGGCGGCATTTCCTGGTTCTGGTTGCTGGTCCTGGGCGGCGTGGGCTTCGTGCTGTGGCGCAAGCTGCGCCGAAGCGCGGCCGGCAACACGCCGGCTGACATCGATCGCTGGCGCGGGGCCCTGATGGAGGCTCACAAGGACCTGGGCGATGCCGTCGCCGCGGCCGACGCCAACCCAGCCTTCAGCCCCGAGCAGAAGCTCGCCACCTATGACCGCGTGCGCAAGGCCCAGGCCGATATCAGCGCCCATATCGGCACCCTGGCCACGCGCCGGGACTTCGCCGAGACCGAGAGCCTGATCCTGCGCTCTCGCGACATCGCTGCCGAGATCCGGGGCGAGGAAAAGCCCAGCGACAAGGCCCTGCGTCTGCAGGAGGCCCGGCTTCAGGCCGAGGCACAGGCCCGCGCCCAGGGCCCGGGCTATGGCGGCATGCAGCCCGGTTATGGCGGCGGGGGCGGCAATGCCCTGGGCACCGTGGCTGCGGTGGGCCTGGGCGCGGTGCTGGGTTCGATGATGAGCGGCAGCGCCGAAGCCTCGGACCGCCACCGCCGTCATTCCGACGATGGCAGCGGCGGTGGCGGCTACATCCCCTTCGACAACGGCCCCTCGAATGACCTGGACCTTGGCGGCAGCGATGGCGGGGCCAGCTGGGACAGCGGCGGCGACATCGACGTTGGCGGCGGTGGCGGCGGCGACTTCGACTGAACTCTGCTCTGACAGGAAAGCACATGGGACAAGCAAAGCTTCGCGGCACCCCCGAACAGCGCAAGGAGGCCGCCATCGAGCGGCAGCTCTCGCTGCGGCCCAAGTACATCGTCTGCAACCACTGCCGGGCCGAGCTGTCCGAGATGACACCCATGGACATCGCCGGCATCCGCGGCATCGAGGCCGCCTTCGCCGCGCACTGCGCACACTGCGGCCATGACACCTATGCCATCAAGGGCGAGCGCGAGGCCGTGGCCCAGATGCACATGGCCATCGAGGATGCCGCCGGGGCCCAAAGCCTGGCGGGCGTCGTGCCTGCCGCGAACCGGCGCTGAGGCAGGGCAGCGCATGAAGTGAGCCAGCGGCCCGTGAGTCGCAGGCCCTCGCCCAAGGCGAGGCGGCCCGAGCCTAGATTGCCGGGGCTCCATGCCGCGGCCCGCCCGCGCTCCGAATCAGCGACAACCGGTCTGCGGGCATAACGTTCAGAGTGCGGGCCTGGTTTTCCATTCGCAATGCCTGCCCTGATTCCTGACGACTTCCCGGCGCCCCGCCAGCTCCATGCGGCGGGTTTCCAGCTCCAGGTAGGGTCCCCGGTCTACCCCTAGCTCAAACCCATCAAGTCCCGGCTGGAGAACGATCGGCGCAAGACGCTGTTCCAGGCGCAGGCCTTCTTCTGACTGCCCGAGGCCGGTCTGGCCCTTAACGGCCGTCGCATTCCGGGGCGTGTGCAGGGCCGTGCCGAATGGGAGGCGATGGCCGCAACGGCGGGCTGAGCCTGCGCGCACCCACCAGAATTCCCATGGGCATCGGCGATGATGCGGCTCAACCCGAATCCACTGCAGAAGATCCCCGGACATGCCCGCCGCCCTCGTTGCCTCCGTGCTCGCCAGCCTGACGGCCGCCGTTGCCCTGCTGCTGATCGTCGTGCTGGGCCGGCGTGCCAGGGCAGGCGCCGGCTCCTGGCCCGAGGTCGGGCGGGCGCTCGCACGGCGCGCCCGCCGGCCGCTGCGATGGCTGATGGTGGTGGCGCTGCTGGCTGCCGGCGTCGAGCTGCTGCTGCCGGCGCAGCGCATCTCCACGGAGGTCTATCAGATGGAAGTCGTCGAGGCCGGGGGCGTCAGGCTGTCCTACTCCGTGTGCTGCACCGGCGGCGGCGTGGACGCCTGCGTGGCGCCAGGTGGCACAACCCTGCGGCTGGGCCAGCCCGTCGAGCTGCGCAGGACCCGTCTCCTGGGGCGGTGTACCGCGCAAGCGATGGAAGGGCCGCCTGCGCCCTGCCACTGCAGCTAGACCGGGGCCCGGAGCATCCACGGGGCCGCCGCTTCGGCAGTGAATGACGCCCCAGCTGCTATCGCATGCGCCATCCCACGGAACGTGCATGTCATCAAGGGGCTCGTCCCGCTCGTTGCCGCCTTGCAGGGCGGTCTGCTCGGGGCCTGCGCAGCCGCCGTCGAGCCCGTGCGGGTGTCGATCGATGCACGCATCGGCACGGAGGCCAGAGGCCGCGAGCGTGGCGAGCAGGCGACCCGGGCCGACATCGCGGCGGGCACGCTGAAACTGTTCGAGTCGATGGGGCCTTGAGACGGTCAGGGACCCGCAGCGCCGGCACGTGCGGGAGCGGCTGCTGCGCGCCAAGGGCGTTCGCCTGGATGGCGGCCCCGGCTGCACGGATGCGGCCAAGCAACGCGGCTTCGCCACGGCCTACAACGAGCGCATGAGCGCCGAGGTGCAGCGCCGCTTTCTTTGGCGCCAACGCTCTGTTTGGCCCACTCCAGCTGGTGTCGGGCCTGCTCCTGCTGGCCGTGATCGGGCTCCTGCGGGTCGGCGCAGTCTCGGGTGCGCGGGGCCTGTTCGCCGGCCAGGGCCCTCGCGCGCTGCTGCGTTCCCTGGGCACTTCCCTGCTGCTCGCCGCGGTCCTTGCCGTGCAGCCGGCGGTGCATGAACTCGGCTTGCGCTGCCTCATCGCCCTTCAGCGCGAAACCCTGGAAACGGCCGCGCAGGAGGCGCTGGCCACAGCCAGGGACGATGAGTACCTGTGGCGCACCGCCTTCGATATCTGGCCCGCGTTCCTGGGGCCAACCCGTGCCGCGGCCTGGCGGCAGGGCGAGCTGCTCTTCCTTGACTTCGAGGGCTCGCCGGATGCCGCGGTCGGGCTCTGCTACAACCTGCGCCATCTCGCGCACAGAGGACTGCAGCACGCCGCTGGGCGGCCCCTGGTACCGATTCCACTCGTGAAAAAGCCCTGGCGGCCGCAGCGCACCAGGGCTTGATGAGCCAGCGAAGGGCGGTCAGCCCTGGCTGATGCGCTGAGCCAGATGCGCCAGCGCCTCCTCGACCTGGTCCACCAGCACCAGGCACAGATCGCCCGGCTGCAGGCGCTCCAGGGCGCGGTCGATGGCGACGAACTCGCCGCGGATCTCCTCGATGTGGGCGGTGCGGGTGGCACCTTCCAGGCCCTGGCGCAGGAGCTTGAGCACCTCGCCGTCCTCGCGACCGCGCTGGCAGGCGTCCTGGAAGAGGAGGGCGTCATCGAAGGCGGCGCCCAGGATCTGGGTCTGGATGCGGATGTCCTCGTCGCGGCGATCGCCGGCGCCGGAGATCACCACCGAGCGGCGCTTGGCCGGCAGGGCTTCGACGGCCGCGACCAGCGCGCGCATGGCATCGCCGTTGTGGCCGTAGTCGGCGATCACGGTGGCACCGCGGTAGTCCATCACGTTGAAGCGGCCGGGGACGTTGTCGCTGTCGCTGTTGAAGCTGGCCAGGCCGCGACGGATGGTGTCCCAGTCCAGCCCGATGCCCCAGGCCGCGGCCACGGAGGCCATGGCGTTCTCGACCTGGAAGGGGATCATGCCGCCGCGCGTGAAGGGGATGTCGCGCAGGGGGATGCTCTCGCGCCAGGCGCCTTGCGCGGCGACGAGCTGGTCGCCGTCAATGAAGACGCAGCGCTTGCCCTGGGCGCGGTGTGCCGCCATCAGCGCATGGTGGCGGTCGGTGGTGAAGAAGATGACCTGGCCCGGGCAGACGCCGGCCATGTTGGCCACCACCGGGTCGGAGGCATTGAGCACGGCAAAGCCGCTCGGGGCCACGTTCTGCACGATCACGCGCTTGACCAGGGCCAGTTCCTCGACCGTGTTGAGGAAGTTCATCCCCAGGTGGTCGCCCTCGCCGAGGTTGGTCACCACGGCGACTTGGCAGCGGTCAAAGCCCAGGCCCTCGCGCAGCACGCCGCCGCGGGCGGTCTCGAAGACGGCGGCCTCGACGTCCGGGTGCATCAGCACATTGCGGGCGCTCTTGGGGCCGGAGCAGTCGCCGCTGTCGATCTGGCGGCCGTCCACGTAGACGCCGTCGGTGTTGGTCATGCCCACGCGCAGGCCGCAGGTCGCGAACATGTGCGCGATCAGCCGGGTGGTGGTGGTCTTGCCGTTGGTGCCGGTCACGGCGACCACAGGGATGCGGCCGTCCTCGCTCTTGTGGCCGTGGCCGTAGAGGTGGTTGACGATGGCCTCGCCCACATTGCGGCCCTTGCCGAAGCTGGGCGAGAGGTGCATGCGCAGGCCCGGCGCGGCGTTCACCTCGACGATGCCGCCGCTGATCTCCTCCAGCGGGCGCAGCACGCTCTCGGCCACCACGTCCACGCCGCAGACATGCAGTCCCACGACCTGAGCCGCCGCGATGGCGCGGGCGGCGACGTCGGGGTGCACGTCATCGGTCACATCGGTGGCGGTGCCGCCGGTGCTGAGGTTGGCGTTGTTTCGCAGGATCACGCGCTGGCCCTTGGCCGGCACGGACTCGGGGGTCAGGTCTTGCTGGGTCAGGCGCGCGACGGCGATGTCGTCGAAGCGGATCTTGGTCAGCGAGGTGGCATGGCCGTCGCCGCGCCTGGGGTCGGCATTGACCTTGTCGACCAGCTGCTTGACGGTCAGGACGCCGTCGCCGATCACATGCGGCGGGTCGCGGCGGGCGGCGGCGACGAGTTTGTCACCCACCACCAGCAGGCGGTAGTCGGAGCCGGGCAGGAACTTCTCGACCATCACGTGGCCGATCTCGTCAGCGGCCTTGTAGGCGGCCTCCAGCTGCTCGCGGCTGGTGACGTTGACGGTCACGCCCTTGCCCTGGTTGCCGTCCTGGGGCTTGACCACCACGGGCAGGCCGATCTCCTGGGCGACTTCCCAGGCGTCATCGACGGACTCAACCGGGCGGCCGATGGGCACGGGCACGCCAGCGGACTGCAGCAGCTGCTTGCAGAGGTCCTTGTCCTGGGCGATGGACTCGCTGACCGCGCTGGTGGCATCGACCTCCGCGGCCCAGATGCGGCGCTGCTTGGCGCCCCAGCCGAACTGCACCAGGCTGCCCTGCGTGAGGCGGCGGAAGGGGATGCCGCGCTTGACGGCGGCGTCCACGATGGATCCGGTGGAGGGCCCCAGGCGAACATCCTCGTCGGTCTCGCGCAGGCGCTTCAGGCACTCGTCGATGTCGAACGTACCTTCGCCCATGGCGGCCAGGACCAGCCGCGTGGCGTCGTCCATGGCCATGCGGCCGACGTCTTCCTCGCTGTACTCGACCACCACCTGGCAGGTGCCCGGCTCGCCGGTGACGTGTGTGTGGCTGAAGGTGACCGGGCAGCCGGCCTGTGCCTGCAGGGCCAGGGCGGCCTGCTCCAGCACTTGGGCCAGGCTCATCTCGGCCCGCAGGGCGCCGATGCCGGGGAAGAGGGCGCGCAGCCGCCCTTCGAAGCCGGCCAGGCCGCTGATGGCGCGTTCGGCTTCCGTGCAGTGCACCACCGCTTCCATGGCGGTGTGGCGGCTCCACATATTGGGGCCTCGGAGGGCGCGGATGCGAGAGACTTCCATGTTCGCGTCGTCTTTCGGGAGATTCGGTTGAGCGTGCGGGGTGGCGAGCTTACTGCGCCAGATCCGGCACGAAGGTGTCCAGGCCGGCGGAGATCAGCTCGGGCGAGACGTTCATGGCCCAGGCGGTGGCCACGGCGGCCAACAGGGTCGTGTCATCGGTGGGCTGCCCGGCCTTGGCGAAGCGCTGCGCCAGGCCGGCGATATTGGCGCCGACCGTCTCGCTGGAGCCCTGTGCCAGCACCGCGGTGCCACCCTGCAGGAAGACGGCGCGGCCACCCTTGGCGCGGTGCGCCTGGAGGGCCTCGTTGCCTTCCTCGCGGGCGTAGAGCAGCACCTCGCCATCGCTGAGTTCGGCCATCTCCACGAGACGCGGCTCGGCGGCGTTGAGCACTGCCGCGCCCTCGGCCAGGACCACGTCGATCTGGGTGCGCAGCACTTTGAAGCGCTGGTCCTCGGTGAGGGTGTCGTAGTGGCTGAGGTCCACAGTGGCGGCCATGTCGGTCACCACGCCCACCTGGCAGCGGTCGTAGGCCAGGCCGTCCTTGAGGATGGAGGCGGCGTCGTTCTGCACCACCACGGCATCGACCACGCGGTTCATCAGCAGGCGGTGTGCAGCGTCCCAGCGGATGCTGGCGCGCTTCTCGACGCGGCGCGGACCCAGGAAGAGGCCGTCGCCGCAGGCCAGACCCACATGGCGGCCATTGAGGTGCAGCAGCCAGGCCACCAGGCGGGTGATGTGGTTGCCGCCCTGCGAGGCCAGCACGCCCACCACGGGGATGCGGCCGGTTTCATCCTCGGCGAAGAGGTGATCGATGATGGCCTGGCCCACCGGCTGGGGCATGCCCTCGGCGGGCTTCAGGTGCATCAGCAGGCCGGGGCCGGCATTGACCTCGACGATGGCGCCGCCGGTCTCGGACAGGGGCTTGGAGATGTCGGTGCTGACCAGGTCCACGCCGGCGATGTCCAGGCCGATGGTGCGCGCCGCCAGCGAGACGGCATGGGCCACCTCGGGGTGGACCTGGGCCGTGCAGTCGATGGCAACATTGCCGTTGCGCTGGATCAGCACGCGCTGGCCCACGGCCGGGACGGACGCGGGCGTCACGCCCTGGCGCTGCAAGTCCAGAAGCACGACCGCGTCTTCGCCCAGCGTGATGCGGTTGAGCGGGAAGTCCTCGGTCAGGCCGCGGCGCGGGTCGGTGTTGATCTGGAGGTCGACCAGCTGCGTCAGGGTGTGCTGGCCGTCGCCGGTGATCCAGGCCTCGTCGCCGCGGGCGGCGGCCACGACCTGGCCGCCCACCACCAGCAGGCGGTGCTCGTTGCCGGGGATGTAGCTCTCCACCAGCACCTCGGAGCCTTCCTTGTCGGCCAGCTCGAAGGCGGCGGCGACGTCGGCCTCCTGGCGCAGGTCCAGGGTGACGCCGCGGCCATGATTGCCGTCAGAGGGCTTGACCACCACGGGCAGGCCGATGTCCTGGGCGGCCTCCCAGGCCTCGGCCGCAGTCTTGACTGCGGTGCCGGCGGGCACGGGCACGCCCACGCTCTTGAGCAGGCTCTTGGTGAGGTCCTTGTCCCGGGCGATGCCTTCGGCGATCGCGCTGGTCATGTCGGTCTCGGCGGTCCAGATGCGGCGCTGGCGGGCGCCGTGGCCCAGCTGCACCAGGTTGCCGTCGTTCAGGCGGATGTGAGGGATGCGGCGATCCGTGGCGGCGGCCACGATGGCGGCGGTGGAGGGGCCCAGGTAGCAGTCATCGACCTTGTCGCGGATGCGGTCCACGGCAGCCTTCACGTCGAAGGCCTCGGCGTTGATCATGGCCATGATCAGGGCGTGACCCTCGGCCAGCGCGGCGCGGGCCACCTGCTCGTCGCGGGCCCGGAAGACCATGCGGTAGACGCCGGTCTTGGAGGTCGAGCGGGTCTGTCCGAAGCCCGTGGGCATGCCGGAGAGGTTGAGCAGCTCGATGACAATGTGCTCCAGCACATGGCCCATCCAGGTGCCCTCGGTGAGGCGCTGCAGGAAGCCGCCGCGTTCGCCCACACCGCAGTGGTGCTCGACCAGGGCGGGCAGGGCGGCCGTCAGGCGGTCGTTGAAGCCCTCGAGCTTGTGGGAGGGGAATTCCTCCAGCCGGCCCAGGTCCAGCCAGACCTCCAGGACGGGGCGGTAGGTCCACATATTGGGACCACGCAGGTAGTTGACGCGCAAAAGCTGGATGTCGTCGTGTCGGCTCATGGGGCGGGGCATGGACGGGTCGGAAGGGGAAGGCTGGCCAGGGCCGGGATGTGCGTCTGGCGACCAGGCGCCATTTTGCTCTCAGTTTGGGGCGGGTTTGCCCGTTCGGTGAGTGAGGACCTGCTCGCCTGTCATCGATCAGGCGGCGGGAGCGTTGCAGGATGCGCGAAAATCGCGCGGTCGCCGGCAGCCGCCCCGGGGGCGTTCAGAACGAAAGAACAATGCAGCATCAACATCCTGTGGACGACGCGTCCGCCAAGCATCCCGAATGGGCGACTCTGACTTCGCGTCTCTTGAAGGGCGAGAACGTCCTGGCGAGCCTGGAGGTTGACCTCGACGGTCAATTGCGTTTTGGCGTGGGCCTGCTGGCCCTCACCCGGCAGCGCCTGCTGGCCTTCGACGCTGGCACCCGGGAATGGTCCGAATGGCCCCTGCGCCCCGGGCTGGATCTGCGCATCAGCGACCACGCCGGCGTGGGTTGCCTGGAGCTGGTGGATGCCAGCGGCCGCCTGGCCTTCTGGCGTTTCACCCTGGCGATCAACCTGCAGGCCCAGCGCTTCCAGGAGGCTTTCGAGCGCCGCGAGGAAGGCCCGCGCACCGAGGCCGAGGAGGTGGGCTTCTGCCCCAGCTGCAAGGCGCCGCTGCCCCCGGAAAGCGAGGAATGCCCCACCTGCGAGCGTGAACTGCACACGCCGCCCTCCACCTGGGTGCTGCTGCGCCTGTGGCGCTTCGCCAGACCCTACCAGGGCCAGTTGCTGCTGGGCTTCCTGCTGATGCTGGGCGCCACCGGGGCCACCCTGGTCGGCCCCTACCTCTACCGCCCGCTGATGGACGAGGTGCTGATCCCCTTCCAACAGGGCCACAAGATCGACCCCTGGCTGGTGGCCTACTACCTGGGCGGCCTGCTGGGCGCCGGGCTGGTGTCCTGGATTCTGGGCTGGGCCAAGACCTACATCCTGGCCCTGGTGTCCGAGCGCATCGCCGCGGACATGCGCACCGCCACTTTCGAGCACCTGCTGTCGCTGTCGCTGGAGTACTTCGGCAACAAGCGTACGGGCGACCTGATGTCCCGCATCGGCTCCGAGACGGACCGCATCAGCGTCTTCCTCTCCCTGCACGCCCTGGACTTCATCACCGACGTGCTGATGCTGGGCATGACGGCCGTCATCCTCTTCTCCATCAACCACTGGCTGGCCCTGGCCACCCTGCTGCCACTGCCCTTCATCGCCTGGATGATCCACCTGGTGCGGGATCGGCTGCGCACGGGCTTCGAGAAGATCGACCGCGTCTGGGGCGAGGTCACCAGCGTGCTGGCGGACACCATCCCCGGCATCCGCGTGGTCAAGGCCTTCGCCCAGGAGCGCCGCGAGGCCCGGCGTTTCAAGGAGGCCAACCAGAACAACCTGAAGGTCAATGACCGGCTCAACAAGACCTGGAGCCTGTTCACGCCCACGGTCTCGCTGCTGACGGAAATCGGCCTGCTGGTCGTGTGGGCCTTCGGCATTTACCTGGTGTCCGACGGCGCCATCACGGTGGGCGTGCTGACCTCCTTCCTGGCCTACATCGGCCGCTTCTACGGGCGCATGGACTCCATGAGCCGCATCGTCTCGGTCACGCAGAAGGCGGCGGCCGGTGCCAAGCGCATCTTCGACATCCTGGACCACCAGTCCAATGTGCCGGACCCCGTCAATCCGGTGAAGCTGGACGGTGTGACCGGGGGGCTGCAAATCCAGGACATCGGCTTTCGCTACGGCAACCGCGCGGTGATCCGCGGGCTCACGCTGGACATCCAGCCCGGCGAGATGATCGGCCTGGTGGGCCATTCGGGCTCGGGCAAGAGCACGCTGGTCAACCTGATCTGCCGCTTCTACGACGTCACCGAGGGCTCGATCCGCATCGACGGCACCGACCTGCGCCGCGTGACGGTGGCCGACTACCGCCGCCACATCGGCCTGGTGCTGCAGGAGCCCTTCCTCTTCTTCGGCACCATTGCCGAGAACATCGCCTACGGCAAGCCGGACGCCACGCGCGAGGAGATCGTCGCTGCGGCCCGCGCCGCCCATGCGCACGAGTTCATCCTGCGTCTGCCCCATGGCTACGACAGCCTGGTGGGTGAGCGCGGCCAGGGCCTGTCCGGTGGCGAGCGCCAGCGCATCTCCATCGCCCGGGCCCTGCTGATCAACCCGCGCCTGCTGATCCTGGACGAGGCCACCTCGGCGGTGGACACCGAGACCGAGAAGGAAATCCAGAAGGCCCTGGACAACCTGGTCAAGGGCCGCACCACCATTGCCATCGCCCACCGCCTGTCCACCCTGCGCAAGGCCGACCGCCTGGTCGTGATGGACCGCGGCCAGATCGTCGAGGTCGGCCCGCATGACGAGCTGATGGAGAAGAAGGGCGCCTACTGGCGGCTCTACGAGGCGCAGGCCCGCCGGGTCGATGCCGAGGAGGCTGAGCCCATCGCCCTGCCCAATCCCAATGCCCACACGGTGAGCGCCTGAGCCGCAGAGAGCCCCCCATGACGACCCCCTACCAGCGCCTCTCGCGCAATGCCTTCGGCCGCATCGACCTGAT
This sequence comes from Mitsuaria sp. WAJ17, assembly GCF_014174515.1. GTDB lineage: Bacteria > Pseudomonadota > Gammaproteobacteria > Burkholderiales > Burkholderiaceae_C > Roseateles_B. The sequence goes on along the minus strand of NZ_JACJUG010000006.1, from coordinate 186,703 downwards.
TGACACCGAGGGCCAGTTCCACGGCAGCGTGACGCCCGTGCGCGCCCACCCCATCTCTGCGCCCGACGAGGGCATCTCCCTCGTGGGGCAGGACGGCCACGAGCTGGCCTGGATCCCGCACCTCTCGGCCCTGCCGAGCGCCGACCGCGCGCTGCTGGAGGCTGAATTCGAGGTGCGCGAATTCATGCCCACGGTGCAGGCCCTGCTGGCCGTGAGCACCTTCTCCACGCCCAGCCAGTGGACGGTGAAGACCGAGCGCGGCGAGGCCCAGTTCATCCTCAAGACCGAAGAGGACATCCGCCGCCTGGGCGAGGGCAAGCTGCTGGTCACCAGCAGCCACGGCCTGCAGTTCCTGGTGCCGGACCGCTTCGCACTGGACCGGCATTCGCGCAAGCTGCTGGAGCGCTTTCTCTGATCAGGCTCTGAGCGCGCGGCGGGCGCGCTTGCTCTTCAGCAGAACACGCGCGCTGCGGCGCTGAGCCGCTCGGTGCGCTCCTTCAGCTCGCCCGAGGCCGTCACCGACTGCTGCACCAGGTCCGCGTTCTGGCCCGTCATGTGGTCCAGCTGGGCCACGGCCTGGCTGATCTGGGCCAGGCCCTGCGCTTGCTCCCGTGTGGAGAGGCTGATGCCGGCGATCAGGGCCGCGAGGTCCTTCACTTCCTCGACGATGCCCTGCATGGTCTGACCGGCCTCGGTGACTACATGGGCACCGGCACTGACCTGCTCGGTGCTGCTCGCGATCATGCTGCGAATCTCTCGGGCCGCCTCGCCCGCGCGCTGGGCCAGCACCCGCACCTCGCTGGCCACGACCGCGAAGCCGCGGCCCTGCTCGCCAGCGCGGGCAGCCTCGACGGCGGCGTTGAGGGCCAGGATATTGGTCTGGAAGGCGATGCTGTCGATCAGGCCGATGATGGGTGCGATGCGCCGGCTGGATTCGCTGATGCCGTTCATGGTCTTCACCATGGTGTCCATCTGCTCGCCGCCCAGCCGAGCGTTCTCGCGGGCCTCGGCGATCAGCTGGGCCGCCCGCGCCGCGGAGGCCGCGTTGGCGCTGACCGCGGCGCTCAGCTGGTCCATGGAGGCGGCTGTCTGCTGCAACTGGGCGGCGGCCTCTTCGGTGCGCGCATGCAGGTCCTGGTGGCCCAGGCGCATCTCGTGGCTCGCCGCATCCATGCCTAGGGTCTGGTGCTGGACGTCGCCGCTCAGGGCCTTCAGGTTCAAGCCGACCTGGTTGAGTGCGCGCAGGGCCTTGCCCAGGGCATCGCTGCGCGCGGGCTGGCGGACTTCCTCGATCCGTCCGGAGGCCAGGGCCTGGACGTGCTCATTGAGCCGCAGCACGGGGCGAACCAGCTGCCACTCCTGCCAGGCCAGGGCCAGAACGGTCATCAGGCCGCTGCCCAGGGCCAGCATCAGCAGGGCCGGGCCGCCCAGGCCGGCCAGCGCGGCCCCTGCGAGGCTGCCCAGCCACAGCAGGGCCAAGGGCAGGGTGCAGCGGGCACGCCAGGGCAGGGTATGGGCCAGGGCCGCGGGGCTGAGGCGCGCGCGCGGCAGCACCCAGCCCTGGTGCAGGCGCGGCGTCTTGGCGCCGCCCTTGCGCAGCGCGCCGTAGAGCTGCTCGGCAGCCTGTACCTCGCCCGCCTGCGGCCGGGTGCGAACCGACACATAGCCCAGCAGCCGCCCCTCGCGATGCAGGGGCGTGACATTGGCCTTGACCCAGTAGTGGTCGCCGTTCTTGCGGCGGTTCTTGACGATGCCCGTCCAGGCCTGGCCTGCCTTGAGGCTGCGCCAGAGGTCGTCGAAGGCCTCGGGGGGCATGTCGGGGTGGCGGACCAGGTTGTGGGGCTGGCCCAGCAACTCTTCGATGCGGAACCCGCTGGCCTCGCTGAAGGCGGCGTTGGCGTAGGTGATGCGTCCCTGGGGGTCCGTCACCGACATCAGGGTGGCATCGTGCGGGATCTCGTGGGCTTGCTGCGTGACAGGCAGGTTCTGGCGCATGGGACTTCCTTGGAAGGCCCCATGCTAGGCAGCGCCCTGCGCGCACTCCATGATCTGGTGCAAGTTTCCCGGGCCCTGTCGAGGCCACGCCGCGCCGTGCTGTGGCGCAGGTCACGCTTGGCCGGCCGGCGCCGGGGCATGCCCGGCGGGTGGCCTGACTCAGTCCAGCCGGAAGGATGCGATCGACTCGGACAGCTGGTGCGCCTGCTCTCGCATGGACTGCGCCGCCGCCGCCGACTCCTCGACCAGCGCGGCGTTCTGCTGCGTCATCTGGTCCAGTTGGGCGACCGCCTGATTGACCTGCTGGATGCCGTCGCGCTGTTCGGCGGAGGCCGCGGCGATCTCACCGATCAGGTCGGAGACGCGGCTGACGCTGGCCGTGATGTCCTGCATGGCCTGCCCGGTCTGCTGCACCAGCTCCGCACCCTGCTCGACATTGCCCATGGAGGTGCCGATGAGGGTCTTGATCTCGCGTGCGGCCTCGGCGCTGCGCTGCGCCAGGGAGCGCACCTCGCCTGCGACCACCGCGAAGCCACGGCCCTGCTCGCCCGCGCGGGCGGCTTCCACGGCGGCGTTCAGCGCCAGGATATTGGTCTGGAAGGCGATGCCGTCGATCACGCCGATGATGTCGCCGATCTTGCGTGAGCTGTCGGTGATGCGCTGCATGCTCTGCGTCACCTGGTCCACCACCAGGCCCCCGCGCTGGGCGGCCTGCGCGGCCGAGACGGCCAGTTGGTTGGCCTGGCGCGCCGTGTCGGCGGACTGGCTGACGGCGCCGTTCATCTCCTCCATGGAGCTGGCGGTCTGCTCCAGGTTGGAGGCTGTCTGCTCGGTGCGGGCGGAGAGATCGTGGTTGCCCTGGGCAATCTCGCCCGCCGCCGTGTTGATGGAGTCGCCCGCGGCGCGCAACTGGGCCATGGTGCGATTGAGCGCCTGCACCATGTCCTGCATCTGGCCGATCAGGCTGGCGTCGGCGGCCGTTCCCGGGGTGATGCGCAGGTCGCCCTCCGCCACGGCTCGCATGGCGGCGATGGCCACGCTGGGCTCGCCGCCCAGCTGCTGCAGCACGCTGCGGGTGATGGTCCAGCCGACAAGGCCGACGCCGGCCAGGACCAGCACGCCCAGCCCCAGGCGGCCCAGGGCTGCGTCCCAGACCTGGGCCGTGACGTCGTCCAGGTAGAGGCCGGAGCCGACCATCCAGTTCCATTCCGGGATCGCCATCACCAGCTGGAGCTTGGGCACCGGCGCAGTCTTGCCGGGGCGGGGGAAGTGGGTCAGCACGTAGGCACGGCCGTCGCGGCTGGACCGAATGCCGTCCATCAGCTGCTGGATGATGTCGTTGCCGGCGCCGTCCTTGACCTTGCCCACCATGTTCTGGCCGACCCAGTCCGGCTTGAGGGGGTGCATCACGCTGACGCCGTCCAGGGTCCAGGCGTAGAAGTACTCGGTCTTGCCGTCGGCGCCGCCGTAGCGGCCGCTGCGGATTACCTCCCGGGCAATGGCCTGAGCGGCTTCCTGGCTCATCTTGCCGCTGGCAGCCTGCTGGCGGTAGTTATCGACGATCTGATGGATGGACTGCACCGCGGTCTGCAGCATCTCGCGGCGGCTGCCCTTGATCTCCAGATAGGTCTGGTAGGTGGTGAGTGCCAGCAGCACCAACACACCCAGCATGGCGCTGAGGGTGAGCAGGGCGATGCGACGCCGGAAAGACCATTGGTTCAGCATGTCTCGTCTCCTGTCCGCTTCTTGCCATCGAGTGCGGCGTTCTACCGAGCGGTCGAATAAGTGTGAGCTACTTTCGTACTTGCTTGAAATATTGAGAACGGTTGCATCGTCAGGGCTGCGACGAAATGCACAGCCCGGCTAGAATTGACGTTTACGTAAACGTAAATTGGCTCCCGGCGCCGATGATGCTGGGCGCCGGCCTGGACGCGCCCTGTAGCCTGGCGCGCAGGCGTTCGACAACTTGCCTCGGAGACTGAGATGAACCTGCCCGGCCTGAATTTCCAACTTGGTGAAGACATCGACGCGCTGCGCGACGCCGTGCGCGACTTTGCGCAGGCCGAGATCGCCCCGCGAGCCGCCGAGATTGACCACAAGGACCAGTTCCCCATGGACCTGTGGCGCAAGATGGGCGAACTGGGCGTGCTGGGCATCACCGTGCCGGAACAATACGGCGGCGCCAATATGGGCTACCTGGCCCATATGGTCGCGATGGAGGAGATCAGCCGTGCCAGCGCTTCGGTGGGCCTGTCTTATGGCGCGCACAGCAATCTGTGCGTCAACCAGATCAACCGCAACGGCAACGAGGCCCAGAAGCAGAAGTACCTGCCCAAACTGATCAGCGGTGAGCACGTGGGCGCGCTGGCCATGAGCGAGCCGGGCGCCGGCTCCGACGTCATCAGCATGAAGCTCAAGGCGGAGGACAAGGGCGGCTACTACCTGCTCAATGGCACCAAGATGTGGATCACCAACGGCCCCGACGCCGACACGCTGGTGGTCTACGCCAAGACCGAGCCCGAGCTGGGTGCCCGCGGCGTCACGGCCTTCCTGATCGAGAAGGGCATGAAGGGCTTCTCCATCGCCCAGAAGCTGGACAAGCTGGGCATGCGCGGCAGCCACACCGGCGAGCTGGTCTTCGAGAACGTGGAGGTGCCGGCCGAGAACGTGCTGGGTGCCGTCAACAGCGGCGCCCGGGTGCTGATGTCTGGCCTTGACTACGAGCGCGCCGTGCTGACCGGCGGCCCCCTGGGCATCATGCAGTCCGTGATGGACAACGTGATCCCGTACATCCACGACCGCAAGCAGTTCGGCCAGAGCATCGGCGAGTTCCAGCTCATCCAGGGCAAGGTCGCCGACATGTACACCGTGCTGCAGGCCGCCCGCTCCTTTGCCTACACCGTGGCCAAGAACCTGGACATGCTGGGCACGGACCACGTGCGCCAGGTCCGCAAGGACTGCGCCTCGGTGATCCTCTGGACCGCCGAGAAGGCCACCTGGATGGCGGGCGAGGGCGTGCAGATCTTCGGTGGCAACGGCTACATCAACGAGTACCCGCTGGGCCGCCTGTGGCGCGATGCCAAGCTGTACGAGATCGGCGCCGGCACCTCGGAAATCCGCCGCATGCTGATTGGTCGCGAGCTGTTTGCCGAGACGATGTGAAGCCGCGCCGGGGGCTGACAAGCCCCCGGAACGAAGTCAGCCTTGCCCAACGGGCAGGGCTGCTCCGCCCCACGATTCGACAATGCAGCCATGAGCACCGAACTGCAAGAACTGCTGGACAGCAACAAGCGCTGGGCCTCCGACACCGAGTCGCGCGAACCCGGCTTCTTCTCCCGCCTTCTGAAGCAGCAGACGCCTGAGTACCTCTGGATCGGCTGTGCCGACAGCCGCGTGCCGGCCAATGAGCTGGTCAACCTGCTGCCTGGCGAGCTCTTCGTGCATCGCAACGTGGCGAACGTCGTGGTGCACTCGGATCTCAACTGCCTCTCGGTCATGCAGTTTGCGGTGGACGCGCTGAAGGTCAAGCACGTCATCGTGGTGGGCCACTCCAACTGCGGCGGCGTCAAGGCCGCGTTGCTGGATCAGCGCGTGGGCCTGGTCGATAACTGGCTGCGCCATGTCCAGGACGTGCGCAACCACCACATGGAGTGGCTGGAGACCCTGGACGAGCGCCAGCGCGTCAACGCCCTGTGCGAACTCAATGTGCTGGAGCAGGCCCGCAATGCCTGCCAGACCACCGTCTTGCAGGACGCCTGGGCGCGTGGCCAGGAGATCGTGGTGCACGGCTGGGTCTACGGCTTGCACAATGGACTGCTGGAGGATCTGCGCATCACCGTGGGCGCTCCCGAGCAGCTGGCCCCGGCCTTCCAGCAGGCCTTGAGCGCGGTCAAGAAGCGCTACGAAGCGGCCCGCGTAAGCTGAGCGCTTTTCCGCAGCCCCTCGCACGCCCGCCATGTTTCCCCAGCAGCTCACCGACTCTCGCGCCCACCAGATCGCGCAGGCCCTGCTGGGCGGCTTCAACAAGCACTACCGGCTCTTCCGTGCCACCTCGGCCGAGGCCAAGCATCGCTTCGAGCGGGCGGACTGGCATGGGCAGCAGCGGGCGCAGGCGCAGCGCATCGAGTTCTATGACAAGCGGGTGGACGAGGGCGTGGAACTGCTCGAGAAGCAGTTCCAGGTCAGTCGTCTGCCCATGGCCGTTTGGCAGCAGGTCAAGCTGCACTACATCGGGCTGCTGACCAACCACCTGCAGCCGGAACTGGCCGAGACCTTCTTCAACTCGGCCTGCACGCGCATCCTGCACCACGCCTACTTCCACAACGACTTCATCTTCGTGCGGCCCGCCGTCTCGACCGAATACATCGAGAACGAGGAGCCTGCCGCCACGCCCACCTTCCGCTGCTACTACCCCACGCGCGAGACGCTGCGGGAGACGATGATCCGCATCGTCCACAACTTCCAGCTGGCGCGAGACTTCGAGGACCTGGGCCGCGACATCGACCACGTGCTGGGCGCCGTGCAGCGCGAGCTGGGCCTCTTCCGCTGGCGTACCAATTTCCAGATCCAGGTGCTGTCCAGCCTGTTCTACCGGAACAAGGGCGCCTACCTGGTCGGCAAGATCATCAACGGCTTCACGGAGACGCCCTTCGCGCTGCCCATCCTGCACAACGGGCGCGGCTTGCTGGAGATTGATGCGGCCCTTTTCGGCGAGGACGACCTGCTGATGCTCTTCAGCTTTGCCCGCGCCTACTTCATGGTCGACATGGAGGTGCCCAGCGCCTACGTGCAGTTCCTGCGCTCCCTGATGCCACGCAAGCCGAGGGCGGAACTCTACAGCGCCATCGGCCTGCAGAAGCACGGCAAGAACCTGTTCTACCGCGACTTCCTCAACCACCTGCGCCACTCCAGCGACAAGTTCCGCATCGCCCCCGGCATCAAGGGCATGGTGATGCTGGTCTTCGACCTGCCCAGCTACCCCTTCGTCTTCAAGCTGATCAAGGACTACTTCCCGCCGCAGAAGGAGACCACGCGCGAGCTCATCCAGAGCAAGTACCTGCTCGTGAAGCAGCACGACCGCGTGGGACGCATGGCCGATACCCTGGAGTACAGCAACGTCGCCTTCCCGCGCTACCGCTTCGAGGAAGAGCTGATCCGCGAGCTCAAGACGTTCTGCCCCAGCCTTGTCGAGGAGAAGGGCGACGACCTCATCCTCAAGCACGTCTACATCGAGCGCCGCATGGTGCCGCTGAACATCTACATCCAGGAGGCCACGCCTGCGCAGCTGGAGCATGCCGTGGTCGAGTACGGCAACGCCATCAAGGATCTGGTGGCCGCCAACATCTTCCCCGGCGACATGCTCTGGAAGAACTTCGGCGTGACCCGCCACGGCAAGGTGGTGTTCTACGACTACGACGAGATCGAATACCTGACCGACTGCAGCTTCCGCAAGGTGCCTACGCCGCGCACGGAGGAGGAGGAGTTGTCCGGCGAGGTCTGGTATGCCGTCGGCCCGCGCGACGTCTTCCCCGAGACCTTCGGTCCTTTCCTGCTGGGCCATCCCGGCGTGCGCGAGCTCTTCATGCGCCACCACGCCGACCTGCTCGATGCCGAATTCTGGCAGGGCCACAAGGAACGCATCCTTGCCGGGCACGTGCACGACGTCTTTCCCTACGATGCGCACAAGCGCTTCCACGCCCAGCCCACGAACGCAGCGATCCTGGCCACGCCGGCTGAACCGCTGGACCGCGAGCTGCCCATTCAATAACTCATTGAGTCCATTCCAGGAGAGCCTTCATGTCCGACTCCATCGTCATCGTCTCCGCCGCCCGCACGCCCATCGGTGGGCTGCTGGGTGACTTCTCCAACCTCGCCGGCTGGGAGCTGGGCGCCGTGGCCATCAAGGCGGCCGTGGAGCGCGCCGGCGTGCCCGCCGATGCCATCCAGGAAGCCTTCATGGGCAACTGCCTGATGGCCGGCCAGGGCCAGGCCCCCGCCCGCCAGGCCGTGCTGAAGGCCGGCCTGCCGCAGTCCGTCGGTGCCGTGACCCTGTCCAAGATGTGCGGCGCCGGCATGCGCGCCGTCATGTTCGCGCACGACACGCTGAAGGCCGAGAGCGCCGACATCCTCATCGCCGGCGGCATGGAATCCATGACCAATGCCCCTCACCTGATGTTCGCGCGCAAGGGCGTGAAGTACGGTGCCACGCAGATGTACGACCACATGGCCCTGGACGGCCTGGAAGACGCCTACGAGCGCGGCAAGGCCATGGGCGTGTTCGCCGAGCAGTGCGTCAGCAAGTACGCCTTCAGCCGCGAGGCCCAGGACCAGTTCGCCATCGCCTCCACCGAGCGCTCCAAGAAGGCCAACGAGGACGGCAGCTTCGCCTGGGAAATGGCCCCCGTGACCCTGGCCGGCAAGGCCGGTGACGTGGTCATCAGCCGCGACGAGCAGCCCTTCAAGGCCAAGCTGGACAAGATCCCCGGCCTGAAGCCCGCCTTCAAGAAGGACGGCACCATCACCGCCGCCACCTCCTCCAGCATCTCCGACGGCGCCGCCGCCCTGGTGCTGATGCGCGAGAGCACCGCCGCCAAGATGGGCCTGACGCCCGTCGCCCGCATCGTGGGCACGGCCGTGCATGCCAATGCGCCCGAATGGTTCACGACGGCCCCGGTCGGCGCCATCCAGAAGCTGCTGGCCAAGAACGGCTGGGACGCCAAGAGCGTGGACCTCTGGGAAGTGAACGAGGCCTTCGCCGCCGTGACCATGGCCGCCATGGCCGAGTTCAAGCTGCCGCACGAGATCGTCAACGTCAACGGCGGTGCCGTGGCCCTGGGCCACCCCATCGGCGCCTCGGGGGCCCGCATCCTCGTGACCCTGCTGGGCGCGCTGAAGCACCGCGGCCTGAAGCGCGGCGTGGCTTCGCTGTGCATCGGCGGTGGCGAGGCCACGGCCGTGGGCGTCGAGCTGATCTGAAACTGAGGGTCGGGTCTTGCCCGACCCCAAGAGGCGCGGCCACCGGCTTGGATCCGGACCGCGCCTTCCTTTTTGACGCCTCCGAGGTGACATCCATGAAGCATGTCTTGATCATTGGCGCTTCCCGCGGCCTGGGCCTGGAGTTCGTGCGCCAGTACCGCGAGGCGGGCGACCGTGTCGTGGCCACGGCCCGCAGCGATGAAGGCCTTGCTGCGATCCAGGCCCTGGGCGCCAAGCCCCTGCGCCTGGACGTGGCGAATGTGGCCAGCTGTGCCGGGCTGGCCTGGCAGATCGATGGCGAGGCCTTTGACGAGGTCGTGCTCAACGCCGGCGTCTTCGGCGAACGCACGGACGGTCTGGTGACTCCGTCCGAAGCCAGCTTCAACCAGGTCATGCACACCAATGTGCTGGGCCCCATGCGTCTGCTGCCGCAACTGCTGGACAACCTGGCACCGCAGGCGCGGGTGGCGATGATCTCGTCCGTCATGGGCTCGCTCGCCCTGCGCGTGAACAGCCATGGCTGGCTCTACCGCGCCTCCAAGGCCGCGCTGAACTCGGTGATGCGGGACACCGCCCTCGAGGTCGCCGGTCGTGCCATTTGTGTGAGCCTGCATCCCGGCTGGGTGCGCACCGATATGGGCGGCGCCGACGCCGACATCGATGCTGCTCCCAGCATTGCCGGCATGCGCGCCTTGCTGGCCCGGCTGCAGCCGTCCGACAATGGCGGCTTCTTCAGCTACGACGGCCAGCCTCTGGCCTGGTGAGGCGCTCACGAGGCGCCCCTTCCTCGATCCACGCTGATCCGCGGATCCCCCCGATTTCCCCGTCCCCCGGAGTACCCCTCTCATGCTGCTCAGTGAAGACCATCGCGCCGTGCAGGACGCCGTGCGCGCCTTTGTCCAGGACCAGATCGCGCCCAAGGCGGCCGAGTGGGACAAGAGCCACCACTTCCCTGCCGAGGAGCTGAAGGGCCTGGCCGCGCTGGGCTGCTACGGCGTGGCCGTGCCCACCGAGTACGACGGCGCGGGCCTGGACTACCTGGCCCTGGCCATCATCCTGGAGGAGATCGGCGCGGGCGACGGCGCCACCTCCACCGTGGTCAGCGTCAACAACTGCCCGGTGTGCTCCATCCTGATGGCCTTCGCCGACGAGGCGCAGAAGCAGGAGTTCCTCAAGCCTCTGGCCCGCGGCGACATGCTGGGCGCCTTCTGCCTCACCGAGCCGCATGTGGGCTCCGAGGCCGGCGGCCTCAAGACCACGGCCGTGCGCGACGGCGACGACTATGTGCTCAACGGCGTCAAGCAGTTCATCACCAGCGGCAAGAATGGTGACGTGGCCATCGTGATGGCGGTCACCGACAAGGCGGCGGGCAAGAAGGGCATCAGCGCCTTCCTGGTCCCCACGAAGACGCCGGGCTATACCGTGGCCCGCATCGAGGACAAGATGGGCCAGCATGCCAGCGACACCGCCCAGATCCTGTTCGAGAACTGCCGCATCCCCGCGCGCTACCGGCTGGGCGAGGAAGGGCAGGGGCTGAAGATCGCGCTGTCGGGCCTGGAGGGCGGCCGCATCGGCATCGCTAGCCAGAGTGTGGGCATGGCTCGCGCGGCCTTCGAGGCGGCGCTGAAGTACAGCAAGGAGCGCGTGGCCTTCGGCGTGCCCATCTTCGAGCACCAGGCCATGCAGCACAAGCTGGCCGACATGGCCACGCAGATCGAGGCAGCGCGCCAGCTGATCTGGCATGCCGCCAGCCTCAAGGACGCCGGTCAGCCCTGCCTCAAGGAAGCGGCCATGGCCAAGCTCTTCGCCTCCGAGATGGCGGAGCGCGTCTGCTCGGCGGCCATCCAGATCCACGGGGGCTACGGCTATGTGAGCGACTTCCCTGTCGAACGAATCTACCGCGACGTCCGTGTCACCCAGATCTACGAGGGCACCTCCGAGGTCCAGAAGATCCTGATCGGGCGCGCCCTGGTCTGAGGATCGCCCCATGCGCCCCTGCAGGCCTGATCAAGCCTGCAGTGCGCCCTGGGAGCGAAAGTCCGGGCTGCGCGTGCGAGGGAAATGCCCTAAGGTCGAGGCATGAGTGAATCGCCTTTTGCGGGTCTTGCGGGCCGTGCTGCCCCGGTCCGCCCGCCCATCCAGTTCTACTTCGACTTCTCCTCGCCGTACTCGTACATCGCCTCGGAGTGGATCGATGCCGTCGCCGCTCGCCATGGCCGCACCGTGCAGTGGCACGCCATCCTGCTGGGCGTGACCTTCCAGGCGGCCGAGCTGAAGCCACTTGTGGCCCATCCCATCAAACGCGATTACGCGCTGCGGGACTTCGAGCGCTCGGCGCATTTCGCCGGGCTGCCCTATCGTCAGCCCGAGCACTTTCCCATTGCCACGCAGCACGCGGCGCGCGTCTTCTGGTGGCTGCATGACACGCAGGGCGCGCTGCAGGCGGTGAGCTTCGCTCGGGCGGGCCTGCGGGCCTACTTCACCCGCGGTGTGGTGCTGAGCGACGCCGCCCAGCTCAGGGGCCTGGCGAAAGAGCTGGGCCTGGACGCAGAGGCCGCCGAGGCTGCTTGGCAGGACGATCACTGGAAGCAGCGCCTGCGTGCGGTGAACGAGGCCGCCGTGGCTGCGGGCGTGTTCGGCGCGCCCTTCTTCCTCATCGACGGCGAGCCCTTCTGGGGCAACGACCGCCAGCCCCAGATCGAGCGCTGGCTGGCCAGCGGTCCCTTCACCAGGCTCTGAGTGCCGGCCCGCGAAACGGAAAACGGCAGCCGCGAGGGCTGCCGTCCGGAGAGGCGAGGGGGCGCTCAGCCCTTGGCCTGCCGGCGGGCCTCCAGATCGGCCCAGAGGTTTTCCGCCATGCGGCCCGCCTCGCTGCGCTGGGACTCGTTCAGCTGCTGGTAGTCCTTGGTGCCGATGAACCAGTCGGCGCTGAGCGTGTCGCCCGCGCGCCGGGCAACCAGGTTCCAGGCCGCTGCGTCCAGGGGGCGCTTCTCCAGCAGATAGGACTCCGAGATGATGGCCGCCGCATGCAGGTTCCCACGCACATAGGCCTGGCGCAGCGCTTCGCGCGCGGCCTCGCGGTAGGGGTAGCCGGGCTCGTGCTCAGGGTCCTGCGGCTTGCCGTCCAGGGCGAAGAGGTAGCGTTCGGCCAGGTGCGTGAGCGCCTGCCGGTCACCGCCGTTGGCGGCCTGACGCAGCTCGGCCAGGCTCATCAGGTAGTAGCGCTGGTCGATGTGATAGCCCAGCTTGCGCAGGGTTTCGGCTTCAGCACGTTGCTGCGGGGTCTCGACCTGGATGTCGGGGGGCGGCATGCCGGGCACGGTGCTCGGCGAGCCGCCCTGACCCGCGGCCAGCCAGACCTGCTGCCCGTTGGCGCCGGTGCCCGGCGCCTGGGCGCCGCTGGCTGGCAGTGGGCGGAACAAGTCGGCCAGGCCGGTGTTGAGCCCCGCATTGCGCTGGGCCGCCTCGGCCTTGGCGCGGGCCTGCGCCTCCTCGGCGCGAGCCGCCTCGCGCTCGTCCAGCCAGTGCCAGCCGGCCAGCGTGAGACCGGTGACCACCAGGGCCGCCAGGCCCAGATGCTTGGGGCTCATGACCAGGCTCCTTACAGGCTCAGGCAGCGGCCCAGGCCGTTGGCGTAGCCGTAGCGCGAGTAGTAGTCACGCTGCGAGGGCGAGCCGTGGGTCGAGTAGTCCGCCGCGGCACGGGCCGAGCGCACGGCCGACTCGATGAAGGCCGGATAGCCCAGAGAGGTTTGCGCATACTTGGCGAAGGTGCCGGCCACGCAGTCGGCCTGCAGTTCCTGCATGGGCGCCTGCTTGTAGATGCCACGGGTGAACTGGATGCTGTGGCCCCACTCGTGGGCGAGGATGAACTTGGCCACGTAGTTGCCGTAGCTGTTCTCCTGGCCCTGCAGGAAGCGCACGCCCACGCTGATGGTGTAGGGGCCGCAGGCCACGGCATTGCCGGGGATGCCCTCGCCGCAGGCATTGCGGTCCACATACACGGTGGGCCGTGCATAGCCGCCCAGTTGGCCGCGGATCTCGGTGGCGGAGTTCTGGATGTAGGTGTTGTTGACGGTGGCGGCCTGGGCGCCCAGTGCTCCCAGGTACAGCGCGGCCGCGACGCCCAGGGTGCGGGCGATGGTGGACTTCAGAAGATTCGTGTGCATATCTGCCTCGTACAGATGGATGGATGGTTCAGGCCTTGCGGCCCGGCTTGTTATGGACGCGCATGCCGCACAACTTCTGCACGCGCGAACCGGAGTGTGGTGGCCGCCCGGGCCGATGAACTCGGGGTTTGCCTGCAGACATCCGGCGCAACCCTATTGGCAGTTCTTCCAGGGTAGGGTCCGCCAGGCCCCGGGATTGCGGGGGGGGGGAGGTGGCTCAGCGGCTGAGCGAGGGGCCAGGCGCCAGCAGATGCTGCCAGACCTGTGGATGCCACAGGGTGCGCTCGCGCAGGGGCATGCCCTCCGGCAGGTCGGGATTGGTCAGGCGCAACCAAAGGCGCTTGCCCAGCTGCGCCCGCTGGATCTGAGGCCCCAGATGCGCATCGAACAGGGCGGCAAAGCTGCCGTCGGCCAGGCATCGTGCCCAGCCCTCGCGCAGACGGATGGCCAGGGCGGGGAGACGGGCGTTGACGAAGAAGCCGTAGACGGAGGGATAGGCCAGGCACCAGTCGTCCAGCACCCGCAGGTCCGGGTGTGCCTCGACAATGGCGTGGGCCTCGTCGGCGGCCAGCAGGAAGATGTCGAAGCGACGCAGGCGCAGCATGGCCGGGAAGGCCTCCAGCGTCTGCACCGCCTCAAGCTTGAAGCCATTGGCGGCCAGCACCCGGGCGTCCGGCCAATGGCTGACCTGGCCGAAACGGTAGGTCCGCAGCGCCAGCTGGTGGCGCAGGCCCTCGAACTCGCTGCGGCGCTCCGCCAGCACCACGGGCAGGCGCACGCCGTTGACGCCGCGGCGCAGGCAGATGGGAATGCTGAGGCCGGCGTCCTGGCGGCTGCGCGAGCACATGCTGGCCCAGACGTCGATGTCACCAGCGCGCAGCTGGGCCAGGGCGCGGCTCTGTGTGGTGGCGCTGGCATCGGCCCGGAGCTCGTAGGGCCCGTGGCTGGACTGGGTCCGCTCCAGCAGCAGACGCAGGACCTGCAGTCGGTAGGGCGGCATGGACTCGTCGCCGTCGGCCATGTTGTGGCGGATCAGCGGCGGTGCCTGCGCCTGCGCGCCTGGCGCCAGGCCGGCAGCGCAGGCCGCCAGCAGCAGCTGACGCCGGCGCGGAACAGGGCTGGGGTGGGCGGTGCGCGGCATGGCGGGGACTTCCGCCCGGCAGCATAGCCTGGGCGCGCCGCATGCCGGGTGCGCCGATTCAAGGGACCGCGGACTTGTACCGCCATCCACGCGGCGGCGTCCTCGTCTCACCGTGCCCATTAAATGGAAGGCTTGCCAGCGGAAACCGGGCCCAAGTCACATGCCCTTGCTTCCTGAGGGAAGAAGGCTGGGGCTGCTGCTTCAGCGGAACCAGGTTCGGCCCGGAAACTGTGCCGTGGGGAACACCCGGGGCATGCCGGCAGGCATTCAACAGCAAGAACACGTTTGGGGGGAATCATGCAAGAAAGCAAGGCAGGGCAATGGGCGAGCGCCGGGCTGGCATTTGCCAGCGCCTGGGTCATCGGCGGGCTGCTGTCCGCCTGCGGAGGCGGCGGCCCGTCGGTGGACGCGACGCAGCAGCTGTCCCTGCAGCTGCAAACGCCATCGCTGCCCAGTGGCAGCGTGCAGGTCCGCGAATGGCGGCTGGTCAATGAGGGCCCGGCGGAGGTGGCGGAAGCCTTCGTCGACATCAGCGATGAAGCGCGGGTGCGCCAGGTGCGATGGGATTGCGAATCCGCCTCCGCCGCCGTGCGCTGCGAGCGCCAGGCTGACGGTCGCCTGCGTGTGGCGAAGCTGGGCGCCGGGGCTCGCGTGAGCCTGTTGCAGTCGGTGAAGACGGAGGCGGGACTGAGTGCCGAACTGCCCATCGACGTCCGCCTGCAGGGCGGTGGCGGCAGCGTGGCCAGCAGCCGGCACAGCAGCCGGTGGCGTTCCTTTGACCTGGCGGTCACGGCCGGCACGCCGGTGGAGGAGATGCAGGGCGAGACGCGCGTGCAGCACTACGCGTTCACCTTGAGCAATGCGGGGCCGGACGACGCACTCGACGTGACGTGGACGCATCAGCCACTGCCGAAGATGCAACTGCTCGACCTGAAGTGCTCGAGTTCGGAAGAGGGGCTGTGCCCGGCCCGCATGGCGCCGCAAACGGTCCTGGCGCGCGTGCCCAAGGGCGCGACGGTGCAGCTGAGGGCGACTTACGCTGTGGAACCCCAGGCCGCCAGCGGCGTCTGGTCGTGGGTTGAAGCAGCCGGGGAGCTGCGAACCGACAACAATGCGGTGGCGCTGGATGCCGCTGGCCGTGAGATGCCTGCCTTCCAGGTTGTCAGCTTTGGGGGGCAGCGCATGGCTGCCTTGATCCACTGGCGAGGGGGCGGAATGTCCTTGCAGACGGGTGATCAGTTGCAAGCGGTGGACATCAAGGTGGATCTGACGGGCGCGGTGTTCGAGTACCGGGACATCAAGACGCCCACGGGCGTGCAGACGCGCGCGATGCCGCTGGTCATCAGAAGCGATGTGCTGCTTGCCAATCATGACACCCAGGCAGGCAGCGAGATGTATTTGGGCCTGCGCCACCCGGTCCGCACGCTGGACGTCCTGGAGGGCGCTACGCTGAACATCCTGGGCACCGCGGTCGGCCCGGGTGGGCAGTTGCTGGGCTCTTATGCCAGACAGGGGAAGTTTGGCAGCAAGCAGTTCATCCTGTGCCAGGGCGATGCCGGGATGTCCGTGGACGAATGTCCCGCGTCGCTTCGCAAGGTCTACGCGGTCACCCTGGTGGGCGACGAACTGGAGTTGCTGTCCGGGACCGAAGTGATCCATGCGCGAGCGAGCCAACTGCGCAATGGAAGCATCCTGCTGTTCCGCTCCGAGCGGGACGGCGCGACCGGGGCACAGCAGGTGTGGCTGGGGCTGTCCTATGTGTCCGGTCTGCCTTACTGGACTTCAAACTGCACCAGCAACGACAACTGGCACTTGGTACTCGGAAACTTCGCAAGCCCAGGAGGCGTGATGCTCGACATTGGTGGCTATGCTGACAAGAACTGGGTCGATGGCCGCCGGGGCAGCGTGAGCGTGAGCAAAGACTCGGGCTCTGGGCTTCCGCTCATTTGGAAATTGAGCCTGCTGGAGAACAAGGCCCTCAATTGGCAAGTCAGCGAGGGCCAACTGGACGGCCTGGCCATTCCAGGTCTGGTGGAGGGCGTCTTGCATGTGGATGAGGGCCGCTACCTGATGGAACCCGGTGCCGCATCCCGCCAGAGCGGCAAGGTCTGGGGTGCCGTGAGCGACTGCCGCATGGTGCTGCTGGGACAGCCCGGCAGTTCCCTGGCGGGGCGCTGGACGCTGAAGCTGTAAGCCACTTCGCCACTGACGACAGTCGCTCTTAAGCGCCTGTCGTCGGGCTCACAACTCCGCCACGCCCTTGATCCGGATCGGCGCCGCGCTGGCCATCGGCGAGGCGTCCTGCACCTTGCCCTGCAGCCGGTCCAGCAGGTCCTTGCACTGGGCGCGCGCCGTCACCACATTGGCCAGCTTCACGTGGCCGTAGCCCCGGATCTTCTCCGGTAGGCGCGCCAGGGCCAGCATCAGCTCGTAGCGCGGCTTCTCCAGGCCGGGCTGCAGCAGCGGCAGGATCTCGCGGCGCAGCAGCTGCTCGTAGTCGGCCAGCAGCTGGCGCTCCATGCGGCGCTCCTCGGTCTTGCCGAAGATGTCCAGCCAGCCGCCGCGCAGACCCTTCAAGCGGGCCAGCAGCTTGAGGGCCGAGAAGGTCCAACTGCCCAGCTCGATCTTTTTCGCGCGGCCGTCGGCGCCGGGCTTGGAGATAAGGGGCGGGGCCATGTGGAAGGAGAGGCGCTCGAAGGACTGGAACTGATCCTTCAGGGCCTGCTCGAAGCGGCCGTCGGTGTAGAGGCGGGCGACCTCGTACTCGTCCTTGATGGCCATGAGCTTGGCGAGGTAGCGGGCCACGGCCTTGGAGAGGCGCTCGCCCTGGCCCAGCTCGCCCAGGCGGCCTTCGGCCAGGCGGATCTCCTGGACCAGCGCCAGGTAGCGCTGGGCGTAGGCGGCGTCCTGGTACTCGGTGAGGAAGTCCAGGCGGCGGGCGATCAGGCCATCCTCACCGTCGAGCTTGTCCTGGCCCAGCAGCAGTTGCACCGGCGTGCCGTCCGCCTGGCCGGCCAGGCGGCGCAGGGACTCGGGCGCAGCGATGGCCAGGCGACCCAGCGCGAAGGCGGTCTTGTTGCCGTCCACCGCCACGCCGTTGAGCTCGATGGCGCGCATCAGCGCGGCAAAGCTCACGGGGATCAGCCCGCGCTGCCAGCAGGCGCCCAGCATGATGATGTTGCTGGGCATGGTGTCGCCCATCAGCGTCTGCGCGATGGACTGGGCGTCGATCGTGTCCAGCAAATCAAGCTGTCCACCGACGGCATGCTGCATCTTCGCGAGCAAGCCCTGACCCTGCAGGCTGGCATCCGGGTTGCGCACGAAGGCCGCGGTCGGCAGCTCGTGCGTGTTGGCCAGGATCACGGTGCGGCCGGGCTTGACGGTGCCCAGGGCGTCGGGTGAGGCGCCCACCACCATGTCGCAGGCCAGCAGCACGTCGGCCTGCTGGGTGTCGATGCGGACCTGGTTGAGCAGGTCCTGCGTCGGCGCCACGCGGACGAAGGACAGCACCGAGCCGCCCTTCTGCGCAAAGCCCATGAAGTCCAGCACCGAGGCCTGCTTGCCCTCGAGGTGCGCCGCCATGGAGACCAGCGCGCCCACGGTCACCACGCCGGTGCCGCCCACGCCGGTCACCAGCATGTCGAAGGGGCCGGTCCACTGCCAGGCGGCGGGCGGCTGGATGGCATCGATCTCGCGGGCCAGGTCGGCCGCGGTGAAGCCCGAGCCCACCTTCTTCTTCAGCTGCGCGCCGTGCACCGAGACAAAGCTCGGGCAGAAGCCGTTGACGCAGGAGAAGTCCTTGTTGCAGCTGCTCTGCTCGATGGCGCGCTTGCGGCCCCAGTCGGTCTCGACGGGCACGACGGAGAGGCAGTTGCTGGCCTGCCCGCAGTCGCCGCAGCCCTCGCAGACGGCCTCGTTGATGAAGACGCGCTTGGGCGGGTCGTAGAACTCGCCCTTCTTGCGGCGGCGGCGCTTCTCGGCGGCACAGGTCTGGTCGTAGATCAGCACCGTCACGCCCTCGATCTCCCGCAGCTCGCGCTGCACGGCGTCGAGTTCAGCGCGGTGATGGAAGGTGGTCTTGGGCGGGAAGAGGCTCTCGTGGCCGACGTACTTCTCGGGCTCGTCGGACACCACGGCCAGGCGCTTCACGCCCTCGGCCTCCACCTGGCGCGCGATCTGCGGCACGCTGGTCGTGCCGTCCACCGGCTGGCCGCCGGTCATGGCCACGGCATCGTTGTAGAGGATCTTGTAGGTGATGTTGGCCCGGGCCGCGATGGCCTGGCGGATGGCCAGGTAGCCGGAGTGGTAGTAGGTGCCGTCGCCCAGGTTCTGGAAGACGTGCTTCTCGGTGGTGAAGCGGCTGTGCGCGGCCCAGTCCACGCCTTCGGCGCCCATCTGGATGAGGCCGGAGGTGCCACGCTCCATCCAGCTGGCCATGAAGTGGCAGCCGATGCCGGCCAGCGCACGCGAGCCCTCGGGCAGCTTGGTCGAGGTGTTGTGCGGGCAGCCCGAGCAGAAGTAGGGCTGGCGGCGCACGCCGTCGGCCTCGTTGGAAAGCAGACAGGGCGTGAGGAAATCGACCACCAGGTGGCGGCGGTCCAGGGCGGGGTTGAGGCGGGCCAGCCAGTCGGCCACCGTGGCCATGATGCGCGAGGGCCGCAGCTCGCCGAGGGCCGAGAGCACGGCGGCCCCGTGTTCATCGGTCTTGCCGACCACGCGCGGGCGCTGGGCGTCGGGCAGGTGGTAGAGCAGCTCCTTGATCTGGCGCTCGACGACCGGGGCTTTTTCCTCGATCACCAGCATGTCCGTCAGGCCTTGCGCGAACTCGCGCATGCGTGTGGGCTCCAGCGGGAAGACAAGGCCGACCTTGTAGACGCGCACGCCTGCCGCGGCCAGGGCGTTGGGGTCCAGGTCCAGGCGGCGCAGCACCTCCATGAAGTCGTAATGCGCCTTGCCCACGGTCACGATGCCCAGCGTGGCGCGCGGGCTGGTGACGATGTGCTTGTCGATGGAGTTCAGCTTGGCGAAGGCCAGCACGGCATCCAGCTTGTGGGCCAGGCGCGATTCAAGGTCCAGAGAGGGCAGGTCCACCTGGCGGATGTGCAGGTTGGTGGGCGCCACGTAATCGACGGGATGTTCGAAGTCCAGGGGCACGCGGTCCAGGTCCACCGTCATGCCGGACTCGACGACTTCCGAGATGGCCTTGAAGCCCACCCAGGCGCCTGAGAAGCGCGACAGCGCCCAGCCGTAGAGGCCGAACTCCAGGTACTCGGCCACATTGGCGGGATGCACGATGGGCATGCTCCAGGCCTGCAGGGCCAGGTCGCTCTGGTGTGGGGTGGAGGAGGACACGCAGCCGTGGTCGTCGCCACAGACCACCAGCACGCCGCCCTGGGTGGAGCTGCCATAGACATTGCCGTGCTTCAGCGCATCGCCCGAGCGGTCCACGCCGGGGCCCTTGCCGTACCACATCGCGAAGACACCATCGACGACCCTCTTGGGGTCCAGGGCCACGCGCTGAACGCCCAGGCAGGCGGTGGCGGCCAGGTCCTCGTTGATGGCGGGCAGGAAGTTGACCTGCGCGGCATCGAGGAACTTCTTCGCCTTCCAGAGCTGCTGATCGACCATGCCCAGCGGCGAGCCGCGGTAGCCGGAGACGAAGCCGGCGGTCTTCAGGCCGTTGCGCTCGTCCAGGGCCTTCTGGGCCAGCAGCAGGCGCACCAGGGCCTGAGTGCCTGTGAGGAAGACCTGGCCGCTGGCGGCGCTGAGGTTGTCCGAGAGCTTGTAGGGCCGCAGGGCGGGCTCGGTGGTGCTCACGGCGAGGCTCGTCGCTTGAGAGAGGGCTTCGGACATGGGTGTCTCCTGGCGCGGATTCTTATGGGGTAACTGCGCGAGATTTTTGGCGAGGATGCTCAGTGTTTGTTTCTTCATTTCCCCGTGTCAAGCGGCCGAGTGAGAGAATTCATCTCAAGGAGAACGAATATGGAGTCGGAACGTTTCGATCGGGCCACGCGCCAGATTCTGGAAGCGCTGCAGGCCGATGCCCGGCTGTCCACCCAGGCCCTGGCGGAGCGGGTGGGGCTGTCGGCCACGCCGGTGTGGCGCCGCGTCAAGGAGCTGGAGGACAGCGGCGTGATCCGCCGTCATGTGGTCCTGGTGGACCGCGAGAAGCTGGGTCTCTCGATCTGCGTGCTGGCCAATGTCAGCCTGGTGCGGCACAGCGAGGGCGCGGTGGAGCAGTTCGAGCAGTTGGTGCAAACAAGCCGCGAGATCATCGAATGCCACGGCATCACCGGCGAGGCCGACTACGTGATCAAGGTCGTCGTGCCCGACATGAAGGCTTATGACCAGTTCCTGCAGAGCAAGGTCTTCAAGGTGCCGGGCGTGGCCAGCGTGCGCAGCAATGTGGTGCTGCGCGAGGTGAAGTACGAGACGGCGCTGCCGGTGGGCTGAGCACGCGCGCCCTGCTCAGGCGAGCAGGCCTTGCCGCGTACGATGCCTTGCCTTTCCCACCGGCCAGGCCGGCCGGGACAATGGCCCATCGAAGCCGCCGACAGGTCGGCAAATTCCGGAGGCGTTGCATGTTCACGGTCTATGGTCTGGCAGGGCGGGTCATCAGCGGGGATATCGAGCAACTGGCCCGCTCCGAGGCGGTGCAGTCCCTCGCGCGGGTGCGCGCGGCTGCGGCCGTGGGGCGTGGTGCGGAAGTGGCGGGCGCCGCACTGCAGCGCGTGCAGGGCGGTGGCTCCGCGCCCTTTGGCGGGCTTCCGGCAGGCGTCCGTCAAGCGCTCGCCCGGTACGAGGAAGCGCCCAGCCGTGAACAGCCCCTGTCCCTGGTGCGCGCAGTGATGAGCAGCCCCGCCTTCTGCCTGCCCCTGCAGATGAGCATTGACGAGGCCTGGCAGGCCTTGCAGCAGCGCGGCCTGAGCCAGGCGCCGGTGCTGGGGACGGACGGGCACCCCGTGGGCCTGCTGCTGCGCGGCGAGCTGCTGCCGCCCTCGCTCATGGGCTCGCCCGACCTGCCCAACCCCTGGCATTGGCAGCACCTGCTGACCGAGATGGTTCAGCAGCACATGCTCTCCCCGGTGCCTTGCGCCAGCCCCCAGACGCCCTTGCGCCAGTTGGCGCGTCTGCTGCTGGACCTGCACCTGCCGGGGCTGCCCGTGCTGGATGAGGCGGGCGTCCTGGTGGGCTTTGTCTCGCGCAGCGACCTGCTCAAGGCCGTCGCCCATGATCCGCCGCTGGACCTCTGGGGCTAGGCCGGCACCCCGGCGCGGCATGCTGGGGCTGCGATGCCCGCGAAGGGGCTGTGGTGCGGTGCCTTTCAGCGCCGCTGCCGGCTCTGCAGCCAGGCCGGGTACTCCTGCGCCGGCATGGCCACGGCATAGAGCCAGCCCTGGGCGGACTGCACGCCAATGTCACGCAGGAAGGCCTCCTGCGCGATGGTCTCCACGCCTTCGGCCACGATGCTCAGTCTCAGTTCCTTGGCCACGCTGACCACCGACTTCATCAGCGCCTCGCTGCGCTCCTGCTCTGGGCCGGACTTGAGGAAGGAGCGGTCCAGCTTGATCACGTCGATGGGCAGGCGGGCCAGCATGGCCAGTGAAGAGAAGCCGGTGCCGAAGTCGTCCAGGTAGACCTTGTAGCCCAGGCCGCGGCACTCTTGCATGAAGGCCGCCGTGCGCTGCTGGTCGCCGATGACGCTGCTTTCGGTCAGCTCCACGTCCAGCAGGCCGTGGGCGGCACGCTGGCATTCGGAGAGCCAGCGCAGCAGGTCGGCGTCCTGGAACTGGCGGGCGCTGATGTTGACCGCAATGCGCGTGGGCAGGCCCTGGGCACGCCACTGTGCCGCCTGCGAGGCTGCGCTGACGATGACCCAGCGGCCGATGGCGGAAATCTGGCCGTTGTCCTCGGCGCGGGCGATGAAGAGGTCCGGGCGGATCAGGCCGCGCTTGGGATGGCGCCAGCGCAGCAGGGCTTCGACGCCCAGGCAGTGCCCGGTACGCAGGTCCAGCTTGGGCTGGTAGTGCAGCTCCAGCTGCTGCAACTCCAGGGCCTTGCGCAGGTGGTGGTCCAGCCAGAGGCGCTCGCGGGCGCGCTGCTGCATGCGGGGGTCATAGACGCGCTGGGTGCGGCCGCCGTCCTCCTGGGCGCTGTGCAGGGCGGTGTCGGCATTGCGCAGCAGCTCCTCCAGCTCGGCGCCATGCATGGGATGGCAGGCGATGCCGATGCTGACCGGCACCACCAGCTCCGTGCGCTTGAGGCTCAGGGGTTGGGTGAAGCGCTGCAGCACCATGCGGCCCAGGCGCTGCATCTCCTCGATGCCGCCGGGCCCGGGCATCAGTACCATGAACTCGACACCCAGCGAGCGGGCCACCACGGCCGGCGCGGGCAGCAGGGTCTTGAGCGCGCTGGCGGCGGCGACCAGCACCTCGTCGGCGCCATCGGGTCCGAAGTTGTCGCGCAGCAGGCTGAAGTCGCGCGGCTTGATGGCCAGCAGGCCGAACTCATCGCGGCACTCGATCAGGCTCAGCAGGCGCTCGCGCAGGGCGTAGCGGCTCATCAGACCGGTGAGTTCGTCCTCGTAGACCAGGGTGTGCAGCACCTCGTTTTGCAGGTCCTGGCCGTCGCTGCCGGGCTCGGCGCCGGTGTCAGGACCGAGGTCGGTGCCGCACAGCACCAACTGGCGGCGGGCCGGGCCGGCGCTATGCAGGCGCTGGATCTGCCACAGGTAGCGGTGATCGCCCTCCGGCGTGGGGCAGTTGAGCTCGTCCTGCCACAGGGGGTCGGGCTGGCTTGCGGCCTTGGCGAGCTGGTCCAGCAAAGGGGCGGGCAGGGAGCGCAGGCTGTTGACCGCGCAGCCTCGCAGCTGGCTCGGGCGCAGGCCGGTGAGCATGCCGAAGCCGGCGTTGGCCTGGCTGATGCGGCCCTGCTCGTCCACCAGCGCCAGGGCCAGGCCCAGCAGCTCGCTCAGGGCGTGATCCAGCGGCCCGGCATCGCGCGGGAGGCGCTCGGAAGCGAGGGGGGTGGGACTCATGTACCGCTGGATGTCCGTGCTGGCCGCTGTGCCCGCAGTATCGCCCGCGACGCAAAGGCGATGTGTGTGATTTGTCGTGCAATTGGCGGCTTTCGGGGCCGCGGCGGCAACGGTGCGCGCGACTACGATGCCCGCATGCGGCGGCCACATGGCTTGCTCGCCACTTCAGGGAACAGCATCTACACGGCCATGTCAGAAGTCCAGAACCGCCCGGCGTCCGCCGTCGATCAGGCCTTGCACAGCGAACTGAGCACAGAGGCTCTGCGTGTGCTGCACAAGGTGGTCGAGGAACTGCCCGATGCTTGCGAGCGCCTGCGCTATGTGCAGCAGATGACGGAGCAGGCGGCCAACAAGGTGCTGAACCTGGTCGAGAAGGCCCAGGAGGACGCTGCAGAGGTGGGTAAGAAGGGGCAGGGCCTGGCAGAGGCCCTGGATCGCCTGGCGGCGTCCGAGGACATGAGCGTGGACCGCGCGCGCGCCATGATGCGCCTTTGCGCGGCTTATGCCCGTCAAGCCGGTGGCTTTGCCGAGCGCGAGCAGTCCCTGCACACCGAGCTGATGCTGGCCCAAGGCTTCCAGGATCTGTCAGGGCAGGTGATCAACAAGGTCATCGGCATGCTGGATCGCGTGGAGAGTCCGCTCCAACAGCTGCTGGCCAGCTCCGAGCCGCCGGTCGCGGCGGAGCAGGATTTGGCCGGTTCCATTGCGGCGCTGGAGGGCGTGCAGACGCCCGACAAGGCCTTGAAGCAGGACGATGTGGACGACCTGCTGGCCTCGCTGGGCTTCTGATCCTCCAGCCTAGCTGGTCGCACCCGTCTGCCAGTGGCGGGGCTGCAGCCCGTAGTAGTCCGCCAGCAGGGCGTAGAGGCGGGGGTGGCGCTGCGCCATCAACTCGCCCTGCTCAAAGAAGCTCTCGCTGGCCACGGCGAAGAACTCGGCCTCGTCCGTGGCGGCATAGGGATCCAGCAGGCAGGGCAGGCCCTGGGCAAGCGCCTGCTTGAGAGCCTGGAATTCGCCCTGCATCACGGTCGCCCAGTGCTCATGGGCCTGCCGGCTGCCCAGGGGGGGCGCACCGTTGGCGCGGCCATTGGCCTGATCGAGCTGGTGCGCAAACTCGTGGATCACCACGTTGCGCCCATCGTCCGCCACGCGGGCCCCGGCCAGCACATCCTGCCAGGACAGGATCACCTGCCCCTGCTGCCAAGACTCGCCGCTGAGCCACTCGCGCCGTTCCATCTGCACGCCGGCGCCGAGATCATGCACCCGTTGCACCGCAAAGGCCGCCGGGTAGAGCAGGACCTGGCTCAGCTGCGGATAGACGCCCCGTGCATGCCCCAGCAAGGGCAGGCAGGCCTGGGCGGCGATGAGCACCTTCATGGCGGTGCTTACTTTGAGCCCCCCGCAGCCGATGACGGGCTTCTCCGCGACGAAAACCTGCACCAGTTGCTGCAGCCGGCGCTGTTGGGGTGGCGTCAGCCGGCGGTACAGGGGCCACTCGCGGCGCAGCAGGCTGCGCCAGGCGGCTGGAAACGGCGCCTGCATCCGGCGCTGGCGCTGTTGACGGCGCCACCAGGGGGGCAGCAGGAGCAGTCCGAGGGCGAGCAGGGCCAGAAGACCGAGAAGAAGCAGCGGCATGGGGGCCTCTGGAGGTGGCATGAAGGGGCGTGGATTCGGGGGTAAGGACGCAGGTGGGGGCGCGGCGGGGGTCTGCAAGTCCGGGTCGGCACGCAATCCCGGGGCGGTGGCGGGCGGGATGTGTGGAGGGATGTGCGGCGTCGTCGCCACACTTTGTGACAGCTGCGGGTTTTTGGGGGCTTCCACTAGGGGGGTGATCCGGCCCTGCTGCCAGAATTCGGGCCAGGCGCTTCCGCGTGGGCCCGTCTTCGTCTGGCTGTCATCTGCCTTGCACATGAGCTCGGCACACTGCCCCGGCGCATGACAAGGCCAGGCGGTACTGCGCCTGCCCTGGCTGCGTCGCTGTGGTCTGGTCGGGCGTCCTGCGGCGGATTCTTGTGGTCGGAGTGGCTCCTGCATGTGTTGTCTTGTGCTGAGTCCTGTAAGCGAAAACGTTTGGCTTCTCGGGGAATTGAGAAGTAAAACGTTTGCGCTTGATTTGATTTCTGTTGTGTGCGCTTGACTCGCCGGCCTGCTTGGGCTTGGGCGGGTTTCCGGTTTTTCTGTTCTTCCTTGAGGAGTTGTCGGCATGAACGACTTGCATTGGTCTCGCTTTTCCCGCACCGCGCTGAGCGTCGCGGTGGCCATCGTGGCCGCCGCCCCGGCGCTGGCGCAGAACACCACGGCTGCCGTGGGTGGGCGCGTGATGACGCCCGATGGCAAGCCGGTCGCGGGCGCGACCGTGCTCATCGTGCACACCGAGTCGGGCTCGACCAACACCATGGTCACTGATGCCGAAGGCCGCTACTCGGCCCGTGGCCTGCGCGCTGGCGGCCCTTACGTCATCACCGTGACCAAGGGCAGCGACAGCAACCAGCGCCAAGGCGTGTTCCTGGCCCTGGCCGAGACCGCCGCGATCGACCTGACCGTCGGCCAGGCTCAGAACCAGCTGGCGCAGGTCATGATCACGGGTGCCAGCACCAAGATCAACTCCGCCACCATGGGCTCCGGCACCAACCTGACCGGCGCCGATCTCGCGCAGCAGTTCTCCATGCAGCGCAATCTGCAGGACTATGCGCGCCTGGATCCCCGCATCGCCCAGACCAACAAGGAAAACGGCGAGATCTCGGCCGCTGGCCAGAACAACCGCTTCAACTCCATCACGGTGGACGGCGTGTCCATCAGCGACACCTTCGGCCTGGAAGCCAACAACCTGCCGACGATGAAGCAGCCGGTGTCGATGGACGCCATCGATTCGGTGCAGATCAACCTGTCCAACTACGACGTGACGCAGAAGGGCTATACCGGCGCGAACGTCAACGCGGTGACCAAGTCCGGCACCAACACCTTCAAGGGCACGGCCACCTACGCCTACCGTGACCAGGACCTGGCCGGCCGCCGCTGGAATCGTCCGCCCACCGATACCTTCACCCGCCTGACCCCCTTCAAGGAGCGGCTCTACGGCTTCACGCTGGGTGGCCCCATCATCAAGGACAAGCTCTTCTTCTTCACCGCCTACGAAGAACAGCACAACTCCATCTCCTCGCCCGCCTACGGCCCGGCCGGCTCGACGAACGCGACGGCGGTGAACATCACCCAGGCCCAGATCTCCGAAGCCCAGAAGATCATGAAGGACGTCTACAAGGTGGACGCCGGCAGCCTGGACAACGTCAGCGGCCTGGAGCTGAGCGTCAAGGACATGCTGCTCAAGCTGGACTGGAACATCAGCGAGAAGCACCGCGCCAACGTGCGATACACCAAGACCGAGCAGAACGAGCCGACCCTGCCTGGCTTCAGCACCAACCAGCTGGCGCTGAGCTCCTACTGGTACAAAGAGCGCAAGACCATCGAGACGGTGATGGCCCAGCTGTTCAGCGACTGGACGGACGACTTCTCCACTGAGCTGAAGGTCTCGAACCGCGACTATGAGAAGGCCACGCTGAGCGACACCAACCTGCCGCAGATCAACCTGGTGTGGACCAATGGCAGCAGCCGCACGCTGAACCTCGGCACCGAGCGCAGCCGCCACCTCAACAACCTGAAGACCAAGACGCTGGACGCCTACTTCGCCGGCAACCTGTTCGTGGGCGACCATGAAATCAAGGGCGGCGCCGACCTCTCGCGCAACGAGATCTACAACGTCTTCCTGCAGGACGCCCGCGGCAACTACACCTTCTCCGGCAACGGCGCCCCCGGCACTGCCACCGACCCGCTGACGATGCTGCGCAATGGCATCCCGACGTCCTACTCGGTGCAACTGCCCTTCGCCGGCAAGTCGCTCAACGACTCGATCGCCAACTGGACGCTGACCAACATCGGCTTCTTCCTGCAGGACACCTGGAAGATCAACAAGAAGCTGAACATCACGGCCGGCGTCCGCGTCGATGAAGTCAAGACGGATGACCGTCCGGTGGCCAATGCCGCTGCCGCGCTGCCCGTGGTCCCCGGCAATGCCGCGACCAACGTGCGCCAGACCGGCGGCTTCGGTCTGGACAACACGGCCAACGTGGACGGCCAGAAGCTGGTGCAGCCCCGCCTGGGCTTCAACTACCAGCTGGACACCGTGGACCAGCGCAAGTCGCAGCTCCGCGGCGGCGTGGGCCTGTTCCAGGGCGCTGCGGCCAACGTGTGGCTGACCAACCCCTACCAGAACGTTGGCGCCACGGCGGTCTACAACTGCGGCACCGGCACCACGCCTTGCCCGGCCGGCCTGCGCTTCAACCCGGATGGCTCCAGCCAGCCTTCGCTGACCGGCTCGCCTCAGGCCAACGTCGACTTCGTCGAGAAGGGCCTGTCGCAACCGTCCGTGTGGAAGCTGAACCTGGCCTGGGACGGCCAACTGCCCTGGTACGGCCTGGAAGCCGGCGTGGAATGGCTGCACACCAAGGTCAAGCAGGGCCTGTACTACCAGCACCTGAACCTGGGCACGGTGACCGCCTACGCCCCGGACGGCCGCGAGATGTACTGGAACGCCGCCGGTCGCAGCGAAGGCTGCTGGACGGCCGGTACGGAGTCGGTGAACTCGTCCTGCGGATCGCGCTTCAAGGCACTGTCCAACGCCGCGTACAACAACGTGCTGCTGGCTTCCTCGACCAACAAGGGTGATGGCGACACGCTGACGCTGCAGCTCTCTCAGCGCGTCAACAGCAACCTGCGCTGGTCCGTGGCCTATACCCGCACCGCTGCGACGGAAGTCAGCCCGCTGGCCTCCTCGGTGTCGAGCTCGAGCTGGAACAACCGCGCCAACTTCAACCCCAATGAAAACGTGGCCGCCAACTCGCAGTACCTGATCCGCGACCGCATCAGCGCTGCCGTGAACTTCAGCAAGGCCTTCATCGACAACTACAAGACCACGCTGGGCGTGTTCTATGAGGGTCGTGCCGGCAAGCCCTACAGCTGGGTCTACCGCAACGACATGAACGGTGACGGACGCGCGCGCAACGACCTGATGTACATCCCGAAGGCGCCGGGCTCGGGCGAGGTGGTGTTCCGCCTGCCGGGCCAGACCGTGGCTGCCTCCGGCGCCGCGGCCGAAGCGGCCTTCTGGGACGTGGTCAACGGCGACAAGGCCCTGCGCAATGCCAAGGGCGGCGTGGTGGGCCGCAACGCGGCCTTCGCTCCCTGGGTCAACAACTTCGACCTGCGCCTGTCGCAGGAAGTGCGCGGCATCACGGCCGGTGGCAAGGGCGTGATCACCCTGGACATCATGAACGTCGGCAACCTGCTGAACCGTCGTTGGGGTCAGGTGTCCGAGGCGGCCTTCCCGTCCACCCGCAGCTTCGTGAACTTCGCAGGCATCACGCCTGACGGCAAGATGGTGTATGCCGTCGCCACGCCGGATCCGCTGGTCACCCCGACGGATGCCGCCGGCCGCACCCGCCTGGCGCAGTGGGGCATGAACCTGACCGCCCGCTACGAGTTCTGATCCCATGGGCCGGCAAGCACCGGCCCATGCTCAGCGCATCGTCAAGGCCGCAGCTCGCAAGGGCTGCGGCCTTTTTTCATGGCCCCGAGGCTGCGGGCGGGGGGGGCTTGGGCATGCCCAGGGACCGGATCGCCGCATCAATGGCCTGCATGGTGGCGTCCGGCGTCTTCCTGCTGCACATCATGTGGCGCTGCAGGCCGGCCGGCAGGTCCGGGAAGCTGAGCGCGCCGAGTTTGCTGCTGACCTCGCCCTGGCGGCTCAGCCAGAGGTAGTCTTCGCGGTCCATGAACATGTAGTCGGCACGACCCGCGGCCAGCATGCGGGTGAGCTGCACGGGCGTCACGGTGGCACGCAGCGGCGGGGGCGTCTGTTGGCGGATCAGAGCGTCCAGCTCGCCCCCGTAGGAGATGCCATCGACCACCGCCATGCGCAGCGTGGGGTCCGCCATCAGGCTGGCGAGGCTGCGGTGGGCGCGCACCGCGGCTGCGGAACGCGGACCGAACAGCACCATATGCGGCAGGTCCTGCGACATGGGCAAGCTGAAGCGGGCGTAGAGCTCTCGCTCGGGCAGCTTGTACCAGCCGGGCGAGCACAGGGGGCGGTCGTTGGCTTGCAGCTCCAGCTGGATGCGCTTGAGCGGCGCCTCCTCCATCTGCGCGGTGATGCCCGCGGCGGCCAGCACAGCGCGCGACTGCTCGATCAGCAGGCCCTTGGGCTGGCGGTCCTCGGTGTAGGAGTAGGGGGGCTTGTCGCGGTAGAGCAGGGTCAGCGCGCGTTCATCCTGCGCCGCCGCAGGGCGGCCGATGGCGAGTGTCCCGGCCAGGGCTCCTGCAAGGACGAGGCCCAGCGGGAGGCGTTCGCAGCGGGCTTGGCGCATGCGGCTCATTCCTCGACGGCGTCCCAGCTGTCGCGGCTGGAACGCCCCTTGCGCTGCGCCTTCTTCTCCTGGGCCAGGCGCTCGCGCTCGGCATCGGCGATGGCGGCGGCGGCGGCCCAGGCCTTGAATTCCTCCGGGGTCTCCAGGCTGATGCGGCCCAGCACGCCCTGGCGGAACTCGTACATGAGGATCTCGGCGGCCTTCTGCAGGTTGACGCGGCCGCCGCCCAGTACGGCGCCTCGCTTGCGGCCAATGGCCTCCAGCAACTCGTCGATCTTGAGCGTCCCGATGTCACCTTCGAGCCTGTATCGGGCCTGCAGCAGCGGGGCGTAGTGCAGGCGCAGGTAGTCCAGCAGCTCTAGCGCCACCTCCTCCTCATCCAGCGCATTGCGGCCCACGGCACCGCTGGCAGCCAGCTTGTAGCCGCTCTCTGGAATGCTGATGCGCGGCCACAGCATGCCGGGGGTGTCGAAGAGGTAGGCGTCCTGGTCCAGGGTGATGCGCTGTTCGACCTTGGTGATGCCGGGCTCGTCACCCGTCTTGGCGGACTTCTTGCCCACCAGGGTGTTGATCAACGTGGACTTGCCCACGTTGGGGATGCCGCAGATGAGGATGCGCAGGGGCTTGCTCATGCCGCCACGCAGGGGCGCCAGTTCGCGGCAGGCCGCCACCAGGGCCTTGGCCGGCGCCTTGTTGCCGGCGTCCAGCGGCAGGGCGCGGGTGCCGGGCAGGGCGTTGTAGTGGTCCAGCCAGAGTTGGGTGCGGGCGGGGTCGGCGAGATCCTGCTTGTTCAGCAGCTTGAGGCTGGGCTTGCCGTCCGTCAGCGAGGCCAGCAGAGGGTTGGCGCTGGAGCCGGGCAGGCGCGCGTCGATGAGCTCAATGACGACGTCGATGCCCTGCTTCATGCGCTCCTTGATGGCCTTGCGCGTGGCGTGCATGTGGCCCGGGAACCATTGGATGGCCATGCTGAGGTGTCTTTCCTGTGTCGCGGTACGGGGGAGTCGGGCCGCTATTGTCCCGTAGCCGGAACCTCGGCTGCGAATCCCGCGCCCGTGACCTCGGAGGCAGTCCCCTGGGCCGGCACATCGGCCCCGAGGTGCAGCGGCACCTCCCCCTCGGTGGGCCGCAGCGGCGCCTGGCGTGGCAGATCCAGGGTGAAGCGCGTGCCCTGGCCGGGGCTGCTCTGCACGCTCAGCCGCCCGCCGAAGAGCTGCTCGATGATGTTGTAGCTGATGGAAAGGCCCAGCCCTGTGCCGCCGCGACCGAGCTTGGTGGTGAAAAAGGGCTCGAAGACCCGGTGCAGCAGCTCGGCGGGGATGCCCTGGCCGTCATCGGCGAACTGCAGCTCCAGCCAGCCGGGGGCGGTGCTGCGTGCACGGATGCTCATTACGCCTTCGTGCGATCGGGCCTCGAAGGCATGGAGCAAGGCGTTGTTGATGAAGTTGCTGAGCACCTGCCCTAGCGGCCCGGGGTAGGCGTCGATCTCCAGCCCGGGCGGGATGTCGATCTCCACCCGATGGCCCGCCTTGCGCACCACGCCCATCATCGTGGCCACGATGTCGGTGACGGTGAGGGCCAGGTCGAAGACGCGGCGCTGCTCGCTGGTGCGGTCCACGGCCACTTGCTTGAAGCTGGCCACGAGGCCGGCGGCCGTCTGCAGGCCGCGGTGGATCAGCAGCGCGGCCTGCCGCGCGTCGTCGAGGTAGCGGACCAGGCTGCTGCGTCGAAGGGTGTTGGCGCTCATGGCGGCCTCGATCTCGTCGGTCTTGTTCTGCAGCGTGCCCGCCATCAGCAGGGAATTGCCGATGGGCGTGTTGAGTTCGTGGGCCACGCCGGCCACCAGGGCGCCCAGCGCCGCCAGCTTTTCCTGCGCGGCCAGCTGCTTCTGGGCGTCGCCGAGGTCGCTGTAGGCGCGGGCATTGTCCAGAGCGATGGCGGTGTAGGCGCTCAGGGTGCGGAACACCAGGCGCTCCATCTCGCCGTAGGCGTTCTGCAGCGGCGACTGGATGGTCATCACGCCGAGCACGCGGTCCCCCACGGTCAGCGGGGCGAAGAGCGCGCTGAGGGTGCGCATGGTGCCGGGCACCTGGCTGGGGTCGGAGCCGTCCGGCGCCAAGGCCACCAGCAGCTCGCGGCGCTCGCGCAGCGCGCGGGCCGCATTGCTCTCCTCGGCATCGAGCCGGATGCGGTGGGGCGGCAGGTGCTGGCCGTGCTCCACGTCGAAGACTGAGCTCATGGTGAGGCCGTTGGCATCGATCAGGTAGACGGCGATGCTGCGCGCATCCAGCAGAGCATGGACATGGCGCTCCAGCACCGCGAACACCGAGGGAGCATCCAGCTTGGTGGTGATCTCCTGCCCGATGGCGCCCAGGCGCGCCAGTGTGCCGCTGGTCTGTTGGGCCAGCTCGGCCCGCTGGGCCTCCGCATGGGCCAGGGCGCGGTGGTGGGCGGATTCGGCGCGCTCGCTTTCCGTCATGTAGCGCAGCTGCATGGCCAGCATGCGCCCGGTGACGTCCTGACCGTGCAGGCGCTCGCGCAGGGCGCCCGCCTGCACGGCCGCATGGTAGGCAGCCTCGAACCGGCCCAGGTCGGCATTGGTCTGCGCCTGCAAGTCCAGCAACTCGATCGGCGGCGAATAGTGCTGGATGCCTGAGGCCGCAGCCAGGGCCTGGTCCAGGTGCGAGGCGGCCTGCACCAACTGTCCGGCGTCCGTCTGCTGGCGGTGGCGCTCCCGCGCGATCTGGGCCAGGACCATGTGGGCCAAGACCTGCAGGTCGCCGACCTGCGCCTGGCGGGCGTCGTCCAGGCCGGCCTGGGCGGCCGCCTGGGCTTCGTCCAGTCGGCTCAGGCGCATCAGGGCCAGGGCGCGGCTGCGGCGCAGGTCCATCGCCAGGTCGCGGACCTCGGCACGGGACGCGAGCGCATCCAGGCGTTCCAGGGCCTCGGTGTACCGCTGCTGGTCCAGGGCCAGCTCGGCGCGGTAGCGCAGCGCGATTGCGTAATAGCGCGAAGCCTGCAGGGGCCTCAGGGTCTGTTCGGCCTCGTCCAGGCGCTGCTGCGCAAGGTCCAGCCGGCCCAGGTGACGCAGGGCTTCCCCGACCTGGCTCTGGCAACTGCCAATGGCGCTGGGCCAGGCCGTGGGCAGGGCCAGCTCCAGGCCGCGCTCCACCCACTCCAGGGCGGCGTCATGGTCGTTGAGGCTGGTGAAGGCATTGCCGATGTTGCTGGCCGCGATGATGGCTAGGTGCAGTTGCCCGCTGGACAAGGCCAGCTGGTGGCAGCGCACATAGGCCTCGATGGCCTGCGCATAGTCGCTGCGGCGGAAGGCGCGGGTTGCGCGCAGCTGCTGGAGCGCTGCCTGCACATACGGCGGCCAGGCCGCGGCGTCCTGCAGTCGGGCCTCGAGGTCCCGCTCGGGGGCCTGCCCGCGCAGGACCTGCAGGCGGGCCAGCATGGCGCGATAGTAGATCTCGCGTGCTGGTTCGCCGGCCTGCTCCGCGCAGTCGGCGGCCAGTCGCAGGCACTGGTCGCGCTCGGCAAAGTCGCCCGCACCAGTGGCGATGTCGGCCCGCACCCCGTGCAGGTCCGCGGCCAGGACGAGGCTAGGCGCATCCTGCGCGCGCAGGCCCGCAAGGAGTGCGGAGGCCTCCGAAAGGCGGGCCTGCAGGCGCAGCAGCTCGGCCTGAGTCAGTCGGGCGAGCCAGTGCTCCTGGGGACTCAGTGCTTTCCCGCTCCTCTCGCTTTCCCGCGTGGCGATGGCAAGACAGTCCTCGGCTTGCTGGCTGTCTCGCTCCCGCAACTGCCAGGCCAGGCGGATGCAAGAAGAGGTTTCAGTGGGCAGCAGATGCAAGACGCCCAGGGCGTGCCAGGGCTGCAAGGCATCGTCTGTGTCGTACAGGGCGTCGAGTTCACCGGGCATGACACGCGGGACTTGTGGGCTGCGAAGAGCAGCATCTTGCCTCAGTCAGCCACCCTCGCAACCGTGTGCCGCAAGGGGCGGGCCCCCTGCGCGGCCCAAGGCGGTGATCTTTGGCGAATCGGGTCCGGTCTGACCGCCAATCGCCCACTTGTGCGATTCGCGGTTGGAAGACGTTGGAGCAAGCGGGGGAAATATGGATGTCAGATTTGACAGGTAGCCCCGCTAATAGCGCTGGCTAGCATCCGCTCCCACCTGCTAGGCACGGCTGTTGGAGGTATGGCGGTCGCGTGGAGCAAGGGCGCCGGCAAGGCGCCTGGATGCGAGCCGACGCTGGTCGATGGCGCGCACTCCGGACTTGTCGGCAAGGCTGGGCGCCGTCACCCAGGCGTTCATGTCGACGAGGACCGGTCCATGGCCCCACAAGGTCAGGCTGGATAAACCAGGGGAAAACCCCTGACAACAAGCAAAGAGAGAGCAAGATGAGCAAGCAAATGAAGACCGCGCTGAAGGGCGCATTCGCCCTGGCTGCCGTCACCCTGGCTGTGCAAGCCATGGCCGCCGACCGTGAAGAGCTGAACCTGCAGGTCAGCAATGGTGGACAGAACGCCCTGCGTACGTCCAGCAATGGCCAATCCAACGCTGCCGCTGCCCTGGGCATGGCTGGCGACGAGCTGAAGTCCGTTGCGAGCAAGACCTACGCCAGCGGCCGCGTGGTGACCCGTCACCAGCAGATGTTCCAGGGCGTGCCCGTCTGGGGCGAGGCCATCGTCGAGCACAACGACGGTGCCACCAGCAGCTTCTCCGGTGCCCGCGTCCGCAACATCACCAATGACCTGGCCCACGGCCGCCCCACCCTGAACCAGAACGCCGTCCTGGCCCAGGTGAAGGCACAGGCCCGCGCCAGCGGCCAGTCCGAGAACGAGCAGGCCAAGCTGTACGTCAAGCTGGATGACAGCGGCAAGGCCCGCCTGGTCTACCACGTCAGCTTCCTGACCGGCCATGCCATCGGCAAGCCCGAGCGCCCCAACTTCCTGGTCGATGCCAACACCGGTGAAGTCCTGCAGCAGTGGGAAGGCATCCACCACGCCAACGGCACCGGCCCTGGCGGCAACAACAAGACCGGCCAGTACGAATACGGCACCACTGCCGGAAAGGGCTACCTGGACGTCACGCAAAGCGGCTCCACCTGCTCGCTGAACAGCACCAACGTCGCCACCATCAACCTGAACGGCGGCACCTCGGGCTCCACCCCGCACAGCTTCACCTGCCCCCGCAACACGGTGAAGGCCATCAACGGCGCCTTCTCGCCGATGAACGATGCCCACTACTTCGGCAACGTCATCTTCAACATGTACACGCAGTGGCTGGGCGTGCGGCCCATCAGCCAGAAGCTGCTGATGAAGGTGCACTACGGCAACAGCTACGAGAACGCCTTCTGGGATGGCTCTGCCATGCACTTCGGTGACGGCGCCACGACCTTCTACCCGCTGGTCTCCCTGGACGTTGCTTCGCACGAAGTCAGCCACGGCTACACCGAGCAGAACTCCGGCCTGGTGTACTCCGGCATGTCCGGCGGCATGAACGAAGCCTTCTCCGACATGGCCGGCGAAGCCGCCGAGTACTACATGAAGGGCTCGAACGACTGGAAGGTCGGCTACGAGATCTTCAAGGGCACGGGTGCGCTGCGCTACATGGACGATCCCACCAAGGACGGCCGCTCCATCGACCACGCCAGCAAGTACACCAGCAGCCTGGACGTGCACTACAGCTCGGGCGTCTACAACAAGGCCTTCTACCTGCTGGCCACCAAGGCCGGCTGGAACACCCGCAAGGCCTTCGAAGTCTTCGCTGACGCCAACCGCCTGTACTGGACGGCCAACAGCACCTTCAACGCCGGCGCCTGCGGCGTGGAGAAGGCGGCCACCAGCCGTGGCTACACCACGGCCGATGTCACCGCGGCGTTCAGCGCCGTCGGCGTGAGCTGCTCGGGCACCGGCACCACCGCCATCCCGCTGACCAATGGCGTGGCCGTGACCGGCATCAGCCTGGCCACCGGCGCTTCCAAGCTGTACAGCATCGCAGTCCCGGCCGGCAAGGCCAGCCTGACCATCAAGCTGTCTGGCGGCACGGGTGACGGCGACATCTACGCCAAGATGGGCTCCGCTCCCACCACGACTTCCTACACCAAGAAGTCGGATGGCAGCACCAACACCGAGACCATCACCTTCACCTCGCCGGCTGCCGGTACCTACTACATCCTGGTCAACGCTTACTCCACCGTGAGCAGCACCAGCCTGAAGGCCACGTACTGATCGTCCTCGATCTCTACGCGGAATGAAAACGCCGGGCAGCTGCCCGGCGTTTTTTTCACTGCGGAGGCGGCACCAGGGCATGGTCCTTCTGCACGGCCCCTGGACAAGCCAAGAAAAAAGGCCCTCGAGTGATCGAGGGCCTTCGTGTTTCCGGTGCCTGGGACGGCTCAGTCGTCGTTCTTGAAGACCAGCTTCACCTCGTGGGTCTGCTTCTCGCCGCCGGCCTCGAAGCGCCAGTCCATCAGGGCGGAGGTCACGGCGCGGTCGAATACGCGGCGGGGTTCGGATTCGATGATATCGACGCCGGACACCTTGCCGTCGGCCTCGATGCTCAGCTTGGCCTTGACCGTGCCGGCGCTGATGCCCTTCTGGGCGGCTTCACGCGGGAATTCCGGAGCGACCTTTTTGATCAGCTTGGGTGAAGCCTGGGCGCCGAAGGCCAGCAGCAGGGCGGCGAGGGCGGGCAGGAGCTTGATGCCGAGGGTCAGGGTGTTCTTCTTCATATGTATTTCAGGAGGACTACAACGGGAAAGGGATGTGCGGTTTCAGGCGCGGAAGAAGCCGACGGCGCTGAGCAGGCGGCTGGAGCTGTCGCGCAGGGCCTCCGTGGAGCGGCTGAGCTCCTCGACCAGGGTGGAGTTCTGCTGCGTGGCGCGGTCCAGCTCGTTCATGGCGCCGTTCACCACGCCCACGCCGCTGGCCTGCTCCTGGGCCGAGTGCGAGATCTCCTCGATCAGCTGGCCCATGTTGTTGACCTCGTCCACCACGCTGCGGATGGTGGCGCCCGCGTTGTTGACCAGGGCCGTGCCGTTCTCCACCTTGACGGACGATTCCTGGATCAGCACCTTGATCTCCTTGGCGGCCTGAGCACTGCGGGAGGCCAGGGCTCGGACCTCGGAAGCCACCACCGCGAAGCCCTTGCCGTGGTCGCCAGCGCGCGCGGCTTCCACGGCGGCGTTCAGGGCCAGAATGTTGGTCTGGAAGGCGATGCCATCGATCACGCCGATGATGTCGCCGATCTTGCGCGAGCTCGTGCTGATCTCCTCCATGGTGGACACCACCTGGGCCACCACCTGGCCACCGGCAGAGGCCGACTGGCGGGCCTTGCCGGCGATGCCGGCGGCCTTGCGGGTCAGCTCGCTGGCGCCGGTGAGGTTGGCGGCGATCTGCTCGACCGAAGCGGCCGTGTTCTGAAGGCTGGCCGCCGAACGCGCGGTGCGGTCCGAGAGATTGCCATTGCTGTTGGCGATGGCGCTGGAGTTCTGTGCCACCTCGCCGGCGGCATCGGACACACTGCTCACCACGCCGGACAGCGCTTCCTGCATGTCCTGCATGGCTTGCAGCATCTGGCCCAGCTCGTCGCGGCCGCTGGCCTGGATGCGGTAGGACAGGTCGCCCGAGCTGATGGCCTGGGCGGCATCCTTGGCCTGGCGTGCCGGCACGATGATGGAGCGCGAGATGGCCACGCCGCCGCCGCCGCCGATCAGCACCGCCACCACGACCAGGCCCAGGGTGATGGCCACCGAGCGGCTCGCCAGTGCGGAGCCGGACTCGGCCAGCGAGCGGGCGCTCTCGAACTTGGCCTCGACCAGACTCTTCAGGCCTTCCTGGTAGGCCTGCTGGGCCGGGCGCACGTCGGTGATGAGGCTCTCGCGCGCCTCGTCGGGACTGCCATCGGCCTGGATCTTGAGGAACTTGCTCACCGAGGCCAGGAAGCGGCCCTGGCGCTCCTTCACCTGGGCGACGATGTCGCGCTCCTTGTCGTCATCGACCTGGGCCTGCAGCTCGCCGAGGTGCGTCTCCAGGTTCTGCATGGCACCGTCGATGGCAGCCTTCTGCTTCTTGATCTGGCGGGCTTCGTCCAGCAGCAGCAGGTCGCGCGAGGCGCGGGCGATGATGTTGACGTCACTCTCCAGCGCATTGGCGGCAGCGATCTTGACCAGGCTGGAGTTGGCTGTGCGGTCCAGGTCCTTGGCGAGGTGGTTTGCATTGGCCGCACCGTAGGCGCCAATGGCCATGAGCAGCAGGATCAGCAGCGCGTAGCTCACGGCCAGACGCTGGCCGATGCGCAGGTGGGACAGGAATTGCATCAGGTGACCTCAGAAACGTCGATTCGGGCCGGATCGCGCTTGCGCAAGGCGCCGACTTTTCGGCGCGGAAGGAGGCAGCCTCGGATCGGGCGAGAGCCCGGCCTGAGGGCCTGCCCGGCATGGCAGCGAACCCGGTCGCCGCTTCCGGTTCCCTGTTCGAAGAAGGGGCCGGAAAACGGCAGCGCGAAGTGTCAGCGCTCGGTCAGTTTTTTGATCACCGCAAGCGGGCGCGGACGTGAACGAATCCGCGCCAAGCCGCTGCAATACCACTTTGTGCCCGGGCCTCTTCGGCTGGCAGGCCCGATGCTTAGGGGTTTGTGCCCATGTCGTTGGTCAGGGCCTGGACCTGCCGGGCACTGAGTGCGCCCGCCTGCTGGCCCCAGCTGTTGCGGACATGGCTCAGCAGCGCGGCGAGCTGCTCGGCATCGAAGCTGCCGGCAAAGGGCGGCATGCCGAAGGGCCGCGGGTGCTCGGGCGTTGCGGGGGCGAAGCCACCCTGCTGTACCAGGCGCACAAGGTTGAGGGGCGAGTCCTGCGTCACCAGGCGGCTGCCCTTCAGCGGCGGATAGACGCCTGGCCGCCCCTGGCCCTGCTCGCCATGGCATGACTGGCAGTGCGTCTTGTACAGCTCGGCCCCCAACTGGCCCTGGGCCCCGACCGCTGGCGCGCGCTCGGTGATGGGGCGGGCTGCCGGCGCGGCAGGCAGGGACTTCAGGTAGACGGCCATGGCGGTGAGGTCCTCTGCGTTCAGGTGCCGGGTGCTGCCCATGACCACCTCGGCCATGGGCCCCTGCGCGAGGCCCTGCGTGGCGACGCCGCTGCGCAGCCAGGCCTCGATCTCGCCCCGGGACCAGGCCTGCAGACCGCCTTCCTCCGCGCGATGCAGGGACGGTGCGTACCAGCCCAGGCCGAGCAGCAGTCCGCCGTCGAATCGGTCGGGGTCCTGCGGCGCGCCCAGTGCATTGCGGCTGCCATGGCAGGCATTGCAGTGGGCCAGGCCCTGGCTGAGGTAGGCGCCGCGATTCCAGGCCGCGTCCCGGCGTGGATTGGGCGAGAAGGTGGCCGGACGAAAGAAGAGGGCGCGCCACACGGCCAGTGCCGGCTGCGTGCCATAGGGCCATCGCAGGGCCTGCGGGCGCTGGGCCGAGCGCACCGGCGCCTGCGCCTGGAAATGGCGCAACAGGGCATCGCTGTCTGCGCGGCTGAGCAGGGTGTAGCTGGTGTAGGGGAAGGCCGGGCTCAGCAGGCGGCCATCGCGGCCGCGGCCTTCGTGCAGGGCGCGCCAGAAATCTTCGGGCGACCAACGGCCCAGGCCGGTCTCGGCATCGGCCGTGAGGTTGCTGCTATAGACCGTGCCGAAGGGCGTGGGGATGGCGCGCCCGCCGGCCAAGGGCACGCCCCCCGGGGCGGTGTGGCAGCCGGCGCAATTGCCCACGCGGGCGAGATAGGCTCCGCGGGCCTGCTGCTCGGCAGGGGGCACGGCCGGCGGCGCCGTCGGCAGTGGCGCCGGCCGGTTGGCCATCCATACCCAGAAAGCAAGACCTGACCCCGCCAGCAGGACCCCGCCCAGCAACTTCAGGGCCAGCGGCAGTCGGGGCCTCATGGCAGGCCTCCGCAGCGCAGCGGCAGCGGCTGTTCAGACACCGGCGCAGGCTTGGCGCCGGCCGGCACGGCCTGTGCGGACAGCCAGTTGGCCAGGGCGCGGATGTCCTCGGGATCGAGCCGGCGGGCAATGTCCGCCATGCAGTCGGGCGCCTTCGAGCGGCGCTCGCCCAGGCGCCAGGCGGCCAGCTGCGCCAGGAGGTAATCACGCGGCAGGCCCAGCAGGCCGGGCACGCCGGGCTGGCGGCCCAGCAGCGCTTCGCCATGGCATTGCTGGCAAGCGGGCAGCTTGCGCTGAGCCTGGCCTTGCCGGACGAGGGCCTGTGCCCGTTGCTGGTCTGCCGGCGCGGGAGCGCGCGACTGGGGCGGCGGGTAGGGCAGCTCCAGGTTGGCGAAATGGGTGGCGACGTCCTGCAGGTAGTCGTCGCTGAGCGGCGCCAGCAGCGTGTTCATGGGACCGTACTGTCGACGCCCGTCGCGGAAGCTCAGGAGCTGCTGGTACAGGTAGCCGGCCGGCTTGCCCGCCAGGCGGGGGTAGTAGCCGTCGCGTCCGGCGCGGCCTTGGGGGCCGTGGCAACCGGTGCAGGCCAGCAGGCGCTGGGCCATGCTGTCTTCGAAGGGCGCTGCCAGCGGGGCCTGGGCCGCGCAGGCCAGCAGCAGGCCCAGCACCGGCATGGACCCTCGACGCAGCGCCGCTCGCGCCACGGTCCGCATCAGGGCTGAACCGGCCGCGAGCCGAAGATGGCCGACCCCACGCGCACCAGAGTGGCGCCCTCCATGACGGCGGCTTCCAGGTCGGCGCTCATGCCCATGCTGAGTGTGTCGAGGGCCAGGCCCTGGTCCTGCAGGCTGCGCAGCAGGCGGGCCAGATGACGATGAGGCAGGCGCTGGGATTCGAGGTCGGCGGCGGGCTCGGGGATGGCCATCAGGCCGCGCAGCTTCAGGCGCGGCAACTGGGCGATCTGCACGGCCAGGGCCGGTACCGCCTCGGGGGCCAGGCCGCTCTTGCTGGCCTCGCCGCTGATGTTCACCTGCAGACAGACCTGCAGCGGCGGCAGGCCCAATGGGCGCTGCTCCGAGAGGCGCTGGGCAATCTTGAGCCGGTCCACCGTGTGCACCCAGTCGAAGGACTCAGCCACCACGCGGGTCTTGTTGCTCTGCAGCGGGCCGATCAGGTGCCACTCGATGCCGGCCCGCAGGTCCGCCAATGCGTGGATCTTGTCCAGGCCCTCCTGCACATAGTTCTCGCCGAAGGCCCGCTCGCCGGCGGCATGGGCCTCGCGCACGGCCGTGGCGTCAAAGGTCTTGCTGACCACCAGCAGGCGGACGGCCGAGGGGGGCCGAGCCGCATCCGTGCAGGCTTTGGCAAGCCGGCGGTGCACTTCTTGAATGTTCTCTTTGATCGTCGCCATAATGGCCTACGCTTATCGCCCACACCATGGACATCACACAACTGCTGGCATTCTCGGTCAAGAACAAGGCCTCCGATCTTCACCTCTCTGCCGGGCTGCCGCCCATGATCCGGGTGCACGGAGACGTGCGACGCATCAACGTCGAGGCGCTGGAGCACCGCCAGGTGCACGACATGGTGTACGACATCATGAACGACGCCCAGCGCAAGAACTACGAAGAGACGCTGGAGTGCGACTTCTCCTTCGAGATCCAGGGCCTGGCCCGCTTCCGGGTCAATGCCTTCAACCAGAACCGCGGCGCCGGCGCCGTGTTCCGGACCATTCCCTCCAAGATCCTGACGCTGGAGCAGCTCAATGCGCCCAAGGTCTTCGCCGACCTGGCCCTGAAGCCGCGCGGCCTGGTGCTGGTGACCGGCCCCACGGGCTCAGGCAAATCGACCACGCTGGCCGGCATGGTCAACCACCTCAACGAGAACGAGTACGGGCACATCCTGACCATCGAGGATCCGATCGAATTCGTGCACGAGTCCAAGAAGTGCCTGATCAACCAGCGCGAGGTCGGCCCCCATACGCTGAGCTTTGCCAACGCCCTGCGCTCCGCCCTCCGCGAGGATCCGGACGCCGTGCTGGTGGGTGAGTTGCGGGACCTCGAGACCATCCGCCTGGCCCTGACCGCGGCCGAGACGGGTCACCTGGTCTTCGGCACCCTGCACACCAGCTCCGCCGCCAAGACCATCGACCGTATCGTCGATGTCTTTCCCGCTGCCGAAAAGGAGATGGTGCGGGCCATGGTGTCGGAGTCCCTGGTGGCCGTGATCTCGCAGACCCTTTGCAAACTCAAGGACGGCAGCGGCCGCGTGGCGGCGCACGAGATCATGCTGGGCACCTCGGCTGTGCGCAACCTGATCCGCGAGAACAAGGTCGCCCAGATGTACTCGGCCATCCAGACCGGCAACTCCCAGGGCATGCAGACCCTGGACCAGAACCTTGCCGATCTGGTGCGCCGCAATGTGATTTCGCCGGCCGAGGCCCGTGCCAAAGCCAAGTTCCCGGAGAACTTCCCCGGCTGACCGCATGAGGATCCGCGGGCGGTCCCCGGCCGGGCTGCCCTCGACGAACCGCGAACGGCGTCCTGCCGAGGCGGCCCTGGCCCAGCTGCCGCAGGCCCCGAGGCGAGACATTCCGTCACCCCTGAACCGCGCGTCCTGATGCAAGATGCGCGCCGCTTTGGCCCCCGGAGGGCATGGAAGGACACCCCAGCATGGAACGCGATCAGGCCTCGAAATTCATCAACGACCTGCTTCGGCTGATGGTCTCGCGCAAGGGTTCCGACCTGTTCCTGACGGCGGATTTCCCGCCGGCCATCAAGGTGGATGGCAAGGTGACCAAGGTCTCGCCGCAGCCGCTCAGCGGGCAGCACACCCTGCAATTGGCACGTTCCATCATGAACGACAAGCAGGCGGCCGACTTCGAGAAGAACAAAGAGTG
The DNA here is from genome assembly GCF_014174515.1 of Mitsuaria sp. WAJ17. Taxonomy (GTDB): domain Bacteria; phylum Pseudomonadota; class Gammaproteobacteria; order Burkholderiales; family Burkholderiaceae_C; genus Roseateles_B. Next base: position 144,148 of record NZ_JACJUG010000006.1, on the reverse strand, counting down.
CAACTTCGCGATTTCGCCGCAGGGCATCGGCCGCTTCCGGGTCAATGCCTACCTGCAGCAGGGGCACGTGGCCTTGGTGCTGCGGACGATTCCGCAGAATCTGCCCAGCATTGAATCCCTGGACCTGCCGCCCATCCTCAAGGATGTGGTGCTCACCAAGCGCGGCCTGGTGATCGTGGTGGGGGCCACCGGCTCGGGCAAGAGCACGACGCTGGCGGCGATGATCGACCATCGCAACGAGACGACCTACGGCCACATCATCACCATCGAGGACCCGGTGGAGTTCGTGCATCCGCACAAGAACTGCATCGTCAGCCAGCGCGAGCTGGGCCTGGACACCGACAACTGGGACATCGCGCTGAAGAACACGCTGCGCCAGGCGCCGGACGTCATCCTCATGGGCGAAATCCGCGACCGCGAGACCATGGAGCACGCCGTGGCCTTCGCCGAGACCGGCCATTTGTGCATGGCCACCCTGCACGCCAACAGCGCCAACCAGGCCCTGGACCGCATCATCAACTTCTTCCCCGAGGAGCGCCGCGCCCAGTTGCTGATGGATCTCTCGCTGAACCTGCGCTCCATCGTCTCTCAGCGCCTGCTGCCGCGCCGCGAGGGCAAGGGCCGGATCGCTGCCGTGGAGATCCTGCTCAACACGCCGCTGATCTCGGACATGATCTTCAAGGGCGAGGTCGGTGAGATCAAGGAGATCATGAAGCGCTCGCGGGAGCAGGGCATGCAGACCTTCGACCAGGCCCTGTTTGACCTCTACGAGTTCGGTCGCATCAACTACGAAGACGCCCTGCGCAACGCCGACTCCGTCAACGACCTGCGCCTGCAGATCAAGCTCAACAGCGAGCGCGCCCGTAGCGGCGAGCTCAGCCAGGGCACTGAACACCTCACCATCCTCTGATCACCGCAGCCATGGCCGACAGCATCAACACCACGCGCAGCTATGAGCCCGCCACGCCCCGGCGCACCGCCTTCATCGGCCTGGGAGTGATGGGCCTGCCCATGGCCGGCCACCTGGCCCGTGCCGGTCATGCGGTGACCGTCTACAACCGCAGCGCGGCCAAGGCCCAGGCCTGGGTGGCCGAGTTCGGCGGTGCCGCGGCGGACACGCCGGCCCAGGCCGCACGCGACGCAGACGTGGTCTTTGTCTGCGTGGGCAATGATGATGACCTGCGCTCCGTGCTGCTGGGCGAGACCGGCGCCTTTGCCGGCATGAAGCCGGGCGCCATCCTCGTGGACCACACCACGGCCTCGGCCGAAGTGGCCCGCGAGATGCACGGTGTGGCACGCTCGCGCGGCCTGCACTTCGTTGACGCCCCGGTGTCCGGCGGGCAGGCTGGCGCCGTCAACGGCCAGCTGACCGTCATGTGTGGCGGCGACGCTGATCCCTTTGAGACCATGAAGCCCGTCGCCCAGGCCTTCTCGCGCGCCGTGACCCGCGTGGGCGAGCCTGGGGCCGGCCAACTGGCCAAGATGGTCAACCAGATCTGCATCGCGGGCCTGGTGCAGGGCCTGGCCGAAGCCATTGCGTTCGGCGGCCGTGCGGGCCTGGACATGAAGCAGGTGCTCGAGGTGATCGGCAAGGGCGCGGCTCAGAGCTGGCAGATGGACAACCGCGGCAAGACCATGGTCGATGACCAGTTCAACTTCGGCTTCGCCGTGGATTGGATGCGCAAGGACCTGGGCCTGGTCCTGGACGAAGCCCGTCGCAATGGTGCCAGGCTGCCCGTCACTGCCCTCGTGGACCAGTTCTACGCCGATGTGCAGGGGCTGGGCGGCGGCCGTTGGGACACCTCCAGCCTGATCAAGCGCCTGCGCTGAACACGCGACGCGCACCAGGGAGCAGGACAGTCGCCCAGCGCCCCTCACTACCGCAACCGAAATAATGAGCGCTCGGCGCAGCCGGCGCTCGCTCCTGCACGAACACCGCTGATCCGGCGCTGCCGGGCTACCGGTGCAGCCCCTCGGGGGGGCGCAGGCCGCAGGGGGTTATCTGGACTCGCTGGCCTTGGGCGGCTTGGGTGCCGTGCGAGCCAGTTCCTCTTCGGAAATGATCTCGTACATGCGCACCACCTTTTTGACGCCCGCCACGCCACGGGCGATCTCGGTGGCGCGGTGCGCCTCGCGTTCGGTCACGCGGCCCAGCATGAAGACCTCGCCGCGTTCCACGACCACGTAGAAGGCATTGGAGATCAGCTCGCGCGCATCGACCAGGCTGGCCTTGATCTTGCCGGCGATGAGCACGTCGTTGGAGCGGGAGCTCAGCGAGCTGATGAAGCCCACTTGCAGCTCATTGGCCACGCGCCCCACGTTCTCGACCTCGGCCACGATGCGCTCGGCCTCGGCCCGGTCTTCCTCATTGCGGGTCTCGCCGGTCAGCAGCACCACGCGGTTATAGCTGTTGACGTTGATGTGGACGCGGTCGCCAAGCTTGTCGGCCAGGCGCTTGCCCGCCTTGAGCTCGATGCCCTGGTCTTCCAACTGGGTCCCAGAGGTGCGGCGGTCGGTGGCCACCATGGCGGTGCCGACCATGCCGCCCACCACCAGCGGCGCGCAGGCCGTCAGCAGGCCGCAGCCCAGCGCGGCGACAAGGGGAAGGACGCAAAGGGCGGAATGGGCGCGCAGCCTGCGCGAGGGGTTTGCTTGCATGGGTTCAGCCTTGGGGTCAGGTCTTGATTCGATCAGCCGCGACCGGATCAGCAAAAAGTCATTCCTCGATACCCAGCAGCTGGGCGTCGATGGCGTCGCTGAGGCAGTGGCACAGCAAGCGGTAGCCCTCGGCCACGCGGGCGAAGCGGCTGTGGGGGAGGCGCAGCTGGACATCGGTGTCCAGCAGGGCCGTGCGCAGCGGCTCGTCCTGGCTGCCGCTGAGCAGCACCACGCTCATGTCCTGGGCATGGGCGGCCTCCAGCAGGGGCACCAGGGTCTGGCCGCTGCCGCTGGGGTTGTCGATCAGCAGCAGCAGGTCGCCCGGATGGCCCAGGGTCTGGATTTGCCGTGCCAGGGCGGCCGCTTCGTCCAGCGGGCCCGGGCCCTGGTGCAGCAGAGCGTTGATGGCGATGGCGGCCAGGCCGGGGCGCTCCTGCTCGAAGCGGCCCGTCAGCAGCGCGGCCAGGTAGCTGGCATCCTGCGCGGCCAGGCCGACGCCGGCGCACAGCAGGCGGCCGCCACCGGTGATGCCATCGACCAGCATCTGGGCTGCCAGGGCCATGGGGCGCGAGAGCGGCTCTGCGACCTGGTAGAGCAGGTCGGCGCTCTCGAAGAACTGTTGTTGGATGCGTTGTTCAAGCATTGGCGCGAATGATAAGCCAGCGTCTGGCCCGACATGGACTTACCCGGCGTCGAAAGCGGCCTGCAGCCAGAGCAGCTGGCGGCCATCGATGGCGATGACGTCGAAGCGGCAGGGCGGCGGCCGGCGATAACGCAACAGGTAGTGCTGGGCCGCCAGCAGGATGCGGCGGCGCTTGCCGGCGCCAATGGAGGCCGCCGCGCCACCATGCGCGGCCGAGCGGCGAGCGCGCACCTCGACGAAGACCAGGCTGCCGGCGGGGTCCTGCAGGATGAGATCGATCTCGCCGCCCGGGGCATGGGGCCCCTGCGCCACCCGATAATTGCGCTCCAGCAGCCGCATGCCCTGCGCCTGCAGATGCCGCAGCGCGCGCTGCTCGGCCTCTGCTCCGCGGGCCTGACGGCTTTCGCCTGCCCCGCCCCGGGGCGATACTGACTTGAAGGCGCTCCACTTGAACATTGATGCCTCTTTGCTGATGCAGGCCGCCCGCGCGGCGGCTGGTGGCCAGCAGTATCCTGCCGGCACCCTCTACCTGGTGCCCACACCCATCGGCAATCTGGCGGACGTCAGCCTGCGCTGCCTGCATGTGCTGGCGCTGGTGGACGCCGTGGCCTGCGAGGACACGCGCGTCAGCGGTCATCTGCTGCATCACCTGGGCCTGCACAAGCCGCTGATCAGCCTGCACCAGCACAACGAACAGTCGGCCTCGGCCGCGCTGGTGGCACGGCTCCAGGCGGGCGAGCGCATCGCCTATGTGTCGGATGCAGGCACGCCGGCGGTGTCCGACCCCGGCGCAGTGCTGGTGGCCGCAGTGCAGCGGGCTGGCCTGCGCGTGATGCCCCTGCCGGGACCCTCGGCCGTGGTGACGGCCCTGAGCGCGGCAGGGGATGCGCGGGCCCAGGGCTTTGCCTTCTCTGGCTTCCTGCCGCCCAAGGGCCAGGAGCGCCGCACCCGTCTGCAGGCCCTGCTGGGCTCGGCGCAGAGCCAGGTACTGTTCGAGGCGCCGCATCGCATCGCCAATCTGCTGGACCTGCTGGCCGAGCTGGCGCCTGCCCAAACGCTGAGCCTCTGCCGCGAGCTGACCAAGCAGTTCGAAACCGTGCACACCGCTTCCGCGGCCGCCATGCCGGCCTGGCTGGCGGCTGACCCGCAGCGCGAGCGCGGCGAGTTCGTGCTGGTGCTGCATGCCGAGCCGCCGCAGGCCTCCAGCGAAGAGCTGCCGCCCGAGGTGGCGCGCATGCTGGAGCGCCTGCTGCAGGAACTGCCGCTCAAGCAGGCCGTGCAGATTGCGACTGACCTCAGCGGCCTGCCGCGCAACAGCCTCTACGACGCCGGCCTGCAGATGAAGAAGGCCGCCGAGGCCTGACGACGCAGGGCCCGGGCGGCCTTCGATGGCGGGGCTGGTGCTCTTGCGATCCAAGGTTTGGCGCGGCGCACAGGGCCCCGTCAAGGGCTTTGTTGCGACCGATGGAGAGGCGGCAGAATGGGCGGCTGGACAGGACGCCTGCCCAGCCGCCACGGCTTGGCAACTGGCCCGGTGGCCGGCCCCGTAGCTCAGGTCGTGACCCAGCGGGCCGATCGCTGCGCCGGTGACTGGGCACTTCGTTCAGCGCAGCACCGAGCGCCAACCGAGCGCCACACCGAGCGCCACACCGAGCGATTCACTCGCCAGGCAGATCAGTTGCCCGGGGCGCTGGCGGTCTTGGCGTTGTGCTTGGCGTGGTGGATGTCCTTGTTGGCGGCATCCTGCATGCGGTGCAGGCGGCGGCGCTCGTGCTTGGTGACGGTGCCGTCGGCCTTGGCATTGGCTTCGGCCTGGTTGATGCGGCCCTGTTCCCGCTCAAGGCGCTGGGTCTCGCGGGCGGTCAGCGTGCCGGAGGCGGCGCCCTGGGCGATGCGGGCCTGCTGTCGGGCTTCGCGCTGGTCGGCGCGCGGGGTGGACGGCGTCGTCGGCTCCTGGGCCTGGGCGCTGAGGGCGGCAGCGCTGCCGAGGGCGAGAACGGTGATCAGGCGGGTCATCGAGGTCGAGAAGCTCATCGTGGCACTCCTTGGAGGAAGTTGGGTTTCTGGGGGTGTCACCGGCACTGCGCCGGCTGTGAGGTGACAACGCCGGCCTCTGCGCCGACGGTGACAGTGCTCGTGTAAAGAACGGTGAAAGCTCAGCTTGCCGATGCGAAGGCAAGAGTGCATCGCCAGAAGGGGTGAAAGCCCGCATGGGTGCAGCAGGGGGATGCGCTCCTACAATGGCCCGCATGATTTCGCGCGAACCCACCATCGCCCGTCTGGCGACCGCCCGCAGCCAGCTGCTGGAACCCTTCGGCCTCACCGAGGCGACGCTCGCCAAGGCCTTGCGGCTGATCACCGAGCATCGCGTCGATGACGCGGACCTGTACTTCCAGACCACCCGCGCCGAGGGCTGGAGTCTGGAGGAGGGCATCGTCAAGAGCGGCAGCTTCTCCATTGACCAGGGCGTGGGCGTGCGCGCCGTGGCTGGCGAGAAGACCGCCTTCGCCTACTCTGACGACATCTCCGAGAACGCCCTGCTGGACGCCGCCCGTACCGTGCGCAGCATTGCCGGCTCGGGCCAGAGTCGCCGCGTCAAGGTGCCCGGCGAGCCGGTGATTGCTGCCAGCCGCTCGCTGTATGGTGACGCCGATCCCATCGCCAGTCTGGACAGTGCCGAGAAGGTCGCCCTGCTGGAGCGCGCCGAGCGCATGGCCCGCGCCAGGGATCCGCGCATCGTGCAGGTCATGGCCGGCCTGGCCGCCGAGCACGACGTGGTGCTGATTGCCCGCGCCGACGGCACCCTGGCCGCTGATGTGCGCCCGCTGGTGCGCCTGTCCATCACCGTGATCGCCGAGCAGGGTGATCGCCGCGAAGTGGGCACGGGCGGCGGCGGCGGCCGCTTCGGCCTGGCCTATTTCACCGACGAGATGATCGCCTCCTACGCCGAGGATGCCGTCAAGGCGGCGCTGACCAATCTTGAATCGCGCCCGGCCCCGGCCGGCGAGATGACCGTGGTCCTGGGCCCGGGCTGGCCCGGTGTGCTGCTGCACGAGGCCGTGGGCCATGGCCTGGAGGGCGACTTCAACCGCAAGGGCTCCAGCGCCTTCGCTGGGCGCATCGGCCAGCGTGTGGCCGCCAAGGGCGTCACCGTGCTGGACGACGGCACCCTGGCCGATCGCCGCGGTTCTCTCAACGTGGACGACGAGGGGCACCCCTCGCAGGCCAATGTGCTGATCGAGGACGGCATCCTCAAGGGCTACATCCAGGACGCCATGAACGCCCGCCTGATGAAAGTGGCCCCGACCGGCAACGGCCGCCGCGAGAGCTACGCCCACCTGCCCATGCCCCGCATGACCAACACCTACATGCTGGGCGGGGACAAGGACCCGGCCGAGATCATCGCCAGCATCGACAAGGGCCTGTACGCCACCAACTTCGGCGGCGGCCAGGTCGATATCACCAGCGGCAAGTTTGTTTTCTCGGCAAGCGAGGCTTTTTGGGTCGAGAAGGGCCAGATCCAGTACCCGGTCAAGGGCGCGACCATCATCGGCAACGGGCCGGACGCGCTGACCCGCGTCAGCATGATTGGCAATGACATGGCCCTCGACACGGGCGTGGGCGTCTGCGGCAAGGAAGGCCAGAGCGTGCCAGTGGGCGTGGGCCAGCCGACTCTGCGCATTGACGGCCTGACCGTGGGCGGCACTGCCTGACTTGACCCGACACAAGATGCGGCCCTGAGACAACAATCGCGCCACACGCCCGGGCTTGACGCCTTCACGCCGCAACAGGCAGTATTCGCCACCATGCACTCGCCGAAGTTTTACTTTGCCTTTTTTTGGTTCTCGCACCGCACCGGCGGAGGAGAGGCGAACGCGTAACCCACCAGACACGCAACGAATCTCCCAAAACCGCCGGGCCTCCCCCGGCGGTTTTTTTTCGCCCCTGCGTCGTCGGTCCCAATCTTCAGCAGAACAAGCAGAAAGCCTGACCATGAATGCCAAGACCCCCAGCACCTCGTCGTCTGCCGCACACCAGGCCGAGCGCTGGTACTCGCCCCAGGACAAGACCAGCCAGACCGACGACGAGCGCATCCGCGACATCACCCCGCTGCCGCCGCCCGAGCACCTGATCCGCTTCTTCCCCATCGGCGGCACGCCCATGGAGAAGCTGGTGGTGGGCACGCGCCAGACCATCCGCCGCATCATGCAGCGCAAGGATGACCGCCTGCTGGTCATCATTGGGCCCTGCTCCATCCATGACCCGGCCGCGGCGCTGGAGTACGCGCGCCGCCTGATGGTGGAGCGCCAGAAGTACGCCGACACGCTGGAGATCGTGATGCGCGTCTACTTCGAGAAGCCCCGCACCACGGTGGGCTGGAAGGGCCTGATCAACGACCCCTACCTGGACGAGAGCTACCGCATCGACGAGGGCCTGCGCATCGCCCGCCAACTGCTCCTCGAGATCAACCGCCTGGGGCTTCCTGCCGCGGTGGAGTTCCTGGACGTGATCTCGCCGCAGTACATCGGTGATCTGATCTCCTGGGGCGCCATCGGGGCCCGCACGACCGAGAGTCAGGTGCACCGAGAGCTGGCCTCGGGCCTCTCGGCGCCCATCGGTTTCAAGAACGGCACGGACGGCAATATCAAAATCGCCACCGACGCCATCCAGGCCGCGGCCCGCCCGCACCACTTCCTTTCCGTCCACAAGAACGGCCAGGTGGCCATTGTCGAGACCAAGGGCAACAAGGACTGCCACGTGATCCTGCGCGGCGGCAAGGCGCCCAACTATGACGCCCAGAGCGTGGCCGCTGCCTGCAAGGATCTGGCTGCGGCCAAGCTGGACACCACGCTGATGGTGGACTGCTCCCACGCCAACAGCTCCAAGCAGCACCTGCGCCAGCTGGAGGTGGCCCGTGACATCGGTGCCCAGGTGGCGGGTGGCAGCCAGCAGATCTTCGGCGTCATGGTGGAAAGCCATCTGCACGACGGCGCCCAGAAGTTCACCCCGGGCAAGGACGATCCCGCCAAGCTGGAATACGGCAAGAGCATCACCGACGCCTGCCTGGGCTGGGATGACTCGCTGGCCGTGCTGGAGGTGTTGTCCGAAGCCGTCAAGGCGTCTCGCGGCTGATCCCCCCTCGGCTAGGATGGGGGCCACAGGAGGCTCAAGCCATGCGCAGTGAAGTCCAGGTCGTGTACGGCCCCGGCGAGGAAGTCCATCTCACGGTCGATGCGGCCGAGGTACTCAGCTTTGACGCCGCGCGCCAGTGGCTGGACGAGCAGTTCGTCAAGCATGGTTGCGAGCCCATGCGGGGCTCCGGCAAGGTGCTGCTGGCCGACAAGATCCTGGGCGTGGCGGCGGCCGTCGGCGCGGCCGCCCTGCGCGATCCGGCCTTCGGGCTGGACTTCGCCCGCGCCGCCTCCGGCGCCCTCAGCAAGGCACTGGTCAAGGTGGACGTGGCCAAGCTGGCCGTCTCGTTCTGAGCGGCTGGGCGGCGCGGTCGTGGTGCTCAAGACCTGACCCCCGTCGCCCCTGACCGCTGGCCTGGCCGGCCGCCTCGGCTGCTGGCGGTGCTCAGTCCCCCAACTGCGGAACCGGCAGCTGCCAGCCGTAGTGCAGGGAGGCCAGGCGCAGGCCAGCCACGCTGGCCATGCCCAGCATGAAGGCCAGGTCGCGCTTCATGCCGATGCGGTGCAGCAACTGGTACAGCGCGATGCCGGTCAGTGCGGCGGTGGCGTAGATGTCCTGGCGCAGCAGCAGGGGCACCTGGCCGCTGAGCAGGTCCCGCACCACGCCGCCGCCGGTGGCTGTCAGCACACCCATCAGCAGTACCGGCACGGGCGGCAGGTGGCAGTCCTCGGCGATCTCGGCGCCGCACAGGGCGAACACCGCCAGGCCCACGGCATCGGCGATCTTCAGGGCCTGCAGCGCGCTGGGCGGCAGCGGGCCGGTGAAGAGCGTGGCCAGGGCGGCCAGCACGATGACGGTGAGGTAGCGGCTGTCCTTCATCCAGAAGACCGGATGACGGTTCAGCAGCAGGTCACGCAGCGTGCCACCGCCCACTGCCGTGATGGAGGCCAGCACCAGCAGGCCGAAGAGGTCCAGCCCCGCGCGCATGGCGGCCAGGGCGCCGGAGATGGCGAAGACGGCCACGCCGGCCAGGTCGAACCAGTAGAGCATCGGGGCAGTGTAATGAGCCCTGTTCGAATTCCGCGGCCGCAGCTCTTGAAGCCGGCGACGGCGTCCCCATATGGCCTCACGCACGGCGGCGCACGGTGAGGGCGCCGCCAGTCTCACCCATCCACACTTTCAAGCTTTCACGCCATGGACAAGCACACCCATTCCTTCCAGGCCGAAGTCAAGCAGATCCTGCACCTGGTCACGCACTCGTTGTACTCCAACAAGGAGATCTTCCTGCGCGAGCTGGTCTCCAATGCTTCCGATGCCTGCGACAAGCTGCGCTTCGAGGCCCTGGACAATGCGGCGCTCTACGAGGATGCGCCCAATCTGGAGGTGCGCGTCAGCTTTGACGCCGAAGCTCGCACCATCACCATCAGCGACAACGGCATCGGCATGAGCGCCGAGGAGGCCGTGGCCCACCTGGGCACCATCGCCAAGAGCGGCACGCGCGAGTTCATGTCCCGCCTGGAGGGCGACCAGAAGAAGGACGCCAACCTGATCGGCCAGTTCGGCGTGGGCTTCTATTCCGGCTTCATCGTGGCTGACCGCATCACCGTGGAAAGCCGCCGCGCCGGGCTGAAGGCGGAGGAGGGCGTGCGCTGGAGTTCGGAAGGCACGGGCGAGTTTGAGGTCGAGGCCATCTCCAAGGCGGGGCGCGGCACCGACGTGATCCTGCACCTGCGCGAGGGCGAGGAGGAGTTCCTCAAGACCTGGCGCCTGAAGTCCATCATCGGCAAGTACTCCGACCACATCTCCCTGCCCATCCTGATGCGCAAGGAGGAATGGGACGCCGAGAAGGGCGAGCAGCAGCTAACCGACCAGTGGGAAAGCGTCAACAAGGCCTCCGCCCTGTGGACCCGCAGCAAGAGCGAGGTGACGCAGGAGCAGTACGAGGACTTCTACAAGCAGATCTCCTACGACAGCGAGGCCCCGCTGGCCTACACCCACAACCGCGTGGAAGGTCGCAGCGAGTACACCCAGCTGCTCTACATCCCCAAGAAGGCCCCCTTCGACCTCTGGAACCGCGACAAGCGCGGCGGCGTGAAGCTCTACGTCAAGCGCGTCTTCATCATGGATGACGCCGAGGCGCTGATGCCCGTCTACCTGCGCTTCGTGAAGGGTGTGATCGACTCGGCCGATCTGCCGCTCAACGTCAGCCGCGAGCTGCTGCAGGAAAGTCGTGACGTGAAGGCCATCCGCGAGGGCTCGACCAAGCGCGTGCTGTCCATGCTGGAGTCCCTGGCCAACAGCGAGGACGCTGCCGAGCGCGAGAAGTACGCCGCCTTCTGGAAGGACTTCGGCCAGGTGCTCAAGGAAGGCCTGGGTGAGGATCACCAGAACCAGGAGCGCCTGGCCAAGCTGCTGCGCTTCGCATCCACCCATGCAGACGAGGGCGTGAGCCTGGCGGACTACGTGGCCCGCATGAAGGACGGCCAGGAGGAGATCTACTACATCACCGCCGACAGCCTCGCCGCCGCCCGGAACAGCCCGCAGCTGGAAGTCTTCCGCAAGAAGGGCATCGAGGTGCTGCTGCTGGTGGACCGTGTCGATGAGTGGATGCTCTCCCATCTCTACGAGTTCGAGGGCAAGTCCCTGCAGTCCGTGGCCAAGGGCGCCATCGATCTGAGCAAGCTCCAGGACGAAGAGGAAAAGAAGAAGGCCGAGGCGGCCGCCGAGGCCTTCAAGCCCCTGCTGGACAAGCTCAAGACCGCGCTGGAAGGCCGCGCCAGGGACGTGCGCGTGAGCACGCGCCTGGTCGATTCGCCGGCCTGCATCGTGGTCGAGGAGGGCGATATGTCCGGCCACCTGGCCCGCCTCCTCAAGCAGGCCGGCCAGGCCGCCCCGGCCTCGCTGCCCACGCTGGAGATCAATGCCGAGCACGCGCTGGTGAAGAAGCTCGAGGGCAGTGACCGCTTCGACGACCTTGCCCAGATTCTGTTCGACCAGGCCGTGCTGGCCGAAGGCGGGCAGCTGGAGGACCCGGCGGCCTATGTGAAGCGCGTGAATGCGCTGCTGATGGGCTGATTGAGGGTGGCCTGGCCCTCAGGGGTCAGGTCTTGCCTGCTCAGGAAAAGCTGTCTCCGTCCAGGTGAAAGTCGTCATCGTCGTCCTTGAATGAGGGCGGCGCTGCGGTGTCATCGGCTGACTGCATGGCCTCCAGTTGCTCCGCCAGCTTGGCCACCTGGTCATTCCAGTAGTTGGGCGTGCCGAACCAGGGGAAGGCCAGCGGGAAGGCCGGGTCGCCCCAGCGGCGGGCCAGCCAGGCGCTGTGGTGGATCATGCGCAGGGTGCGCAGGGGCTCGATCAGGCGGCGCTCGCGCCAGTCGAAGCTGCGGATGGATTCGTAGCCGTCCATCAGGGCGTCCCACTGCCACCGCGCCGTGGCCTCGTCGCCGCTGAGCAGCATCCAGAGGTCCTGCACGGCGGGGCCTGTGACGGCGTCGTCCAGGTCCACGAAATGCGGGCCGTTGTCCGGCGTCCAGAGGATGTTGCCGGGATGGCAGTCGCCATGCAGGCGCAGCTGCTGGGCATCGGCCAGTGTGTCGAAGGCCCGGGCGATGCAGGTGAGGCACTCCTGCACCACGCGGTCCCAGCGCGGCGCGATCTCGGGTGGTAGCGTCTCGTTCGCCATCAACCAGGCACGGGCGGTTTCGCCGGGCTCGGCGCCCCACCAGCGCACACGATGCTCGAAGGGGCGCCGCGCACCCACCTCATGCAGGCGCGCCAGCAGGCGGCCGATCCAGCGCAGCACCTCCACGTCCTCCAGCTCGGGCGCGCGTCCGCCCTGCCGGCTGGCGGCGGCAAAGCGCTGTGTGCCGATGCGACCCAGCGTGGCCGGCGTGCCCAGCAGCTCCAGCTCGCCCTGCGGATGCCTGAAGTGCTCGCTGCGCTCCAGGGTCCAGGGGCGGGCGACCGGCACCTCTGCCTCGGCCAGCTCGGCCGCGAAGGCGTGCTCCTCGAGAATCTGCGCCTCGCTCCAGCGGCCCGGGCGGTAGAACTTGGCCACGGCCACGCGCCCGTCCTCCAGGTGGAGCTGCAGCACCCGGTTTTCATAGGAATTGAGCTGCAGCATGCGGCCGTCGCCGCGCAGGCCGGCAGCCTCCAGCGCGTCCAGCATGTATTCGGGCGTCAGCTCGCCAAAGGCGCGGTCGGTGTCGGGGCTCATGCGGGGCGGCCGGCGAGGCGGCTGCAATCAGGGGGAAGGGCCGCGGCGGGCTCAGCGGCCGCCGGGGAAGCGGGGGCTGTCCACCACCACGCCCACGATGTCCTGGGCGGCATCGGGGCCGGGCGGTGTCTGGTCAAGACTGATGTCGAGGCCGCCGTCGTCCAGCGGCTCGGCGCCTCCCGCGCCAGGGCGTTCGCCGGTCGCGCTGTCAAAGCGCGGGTCCGGCGCAAAGAAGGAGTCCTGGAAGACGGAGGAGTCCTGCCACAGGCTGGCGCCCACCGTGTTGAGGGGGCGACCACTGCCGGCAGGACCCAGCGGCGTGCCTGCCGGGCTGGCCGCCGGTGCCCGGGCGGGCTTGGTGCCGGCCTGGGGGCCGCGCACATGGCTGTTGTTGTAGGGCACCAGCAGCTGCAGCTCGGCGGCGGTGGGCAGCTTGTCCAGAGGGCAACGCAGGTAGCGCACGCGGCAGGCGCTGAGCACGGACTGCTTGATCTGCAGACCGCGGCTCTGTTGCTGGCGCTCGGTGTCCAGGTCGATGGCGGCCAGCACCCGGCCATTGCTGCTGCAGATGGCGAAGCCCACGTTCAGGGCGCCGAGGAGGCCGAACCAGTAGCGCGTCTCACTGGCCTCGCTGGGCTGGCAGAAACGCACCAGGGGCAGCTTGCACAGGATCACGTGGTGGGGCAGGGCCTCGCGCAGCAGGCGGTAGACGCGGCGTTCGTCGGTGCTGAAGACCGGGCGGGGCGTCAGCGGCCATTCCTCCGGGAGGCGTTGCCGCTCACCGCGAGGGCGCTTCCAGAGCCACGCGGCACCCAGTGCGGCAAGTCCCAGGCAGGAGGCCAGGGCAAAGATCCACGGAATGAGGGTCGGCATGGGCGCTCTGGTGACTGCTGGGGAAGTGTCGGACCCGCCGGGATGGACTCCTGGCGGACCGGGCTGCCGTCAAAGTGTAACCAGGGCGGAACCGCCGGCACGGCGAAGTGCCGGCGCTATTGCTTGGCCGCCTTTCCGGCGTCGCGGTATTGCGACTTGACCTCGGCCACGCCGTCGATGAAGTCCCCGAAGGCGCGCACATGGCGCTTGAACTGGAAGTCCAGTTCGCCCATGTGCCGCTCGATGGCCTCGCCCACATGGGAGGACACCGAATCCGGCGGCAGGCGCAGCCAGGCCTCGGACTCACCGCCGTCGCGCTCCACGGTGGCGCCTGCGTTGCGAGCAATCTTGAGCATGGGCGCGTTCTCGCTCAGCGCATGGATGAAGAGGGTCTCAATGCCCCGGTTGCGCGCATGAAGGGCCGCATGCTCGAACAGCCGGGCGCCAAAGCCCCGGCCGCGCGCGCTGGCCAGCACCGAGACGCCGAACTCCGCCATCGCCGGCTTGCCCTTTCGCTGCGGCGCCGGCTCATAGGCCAGATGGGCCATGGCCACCAGCTGCAGCCGGCGATTGAAGATGCCCAGGACTTCGTCGCGGGCGAAATCCAGGTTCATCGCGTACTTGGTGATCTGCTCGTCGCGGGCGGGGTAGCCGAAGCGCAGGTAGCGGTCGCGCTCGCTGAGGCTCAGCAGATGGGTGAGGATGCGCTTGCGGTGCCGGCGCGCCAGCGAGCGGATGGGCACCCAGCTCGCGAAGCGCTGCAGGCCGAGCTTCTGAGGCAGCCAGCCCAGGGCACTCTGCTCGGCTTCAGGTTCGGTGTGGCCGGGGTCGGCCAGGGACGAGGGTTCTTGGGCAGACATGGGGAGCCTCCGCTCAGCAAGGGCACAGCCTGGAGCACAGCCAGTGGGGCTGGGGCATGGGCGCATATTAGCGGGCCGCCTGCCGCGCAGGCTTGATCTGATCGGCATTCCTGCGCGCCCTGGACTTGCCGGTCCGGCTGGGTTTGGGTACACTCGCGGGCTTTCCTGTATCTGGCTGCAGGAAAGATGCGCCTTGGCGCCACGGCGTGAGAGGTCGCGAGCAGGTGGGAAGTCTTCGAGAGAAGGGGTCCCGCAGGCAAAGAAGCGGCACCGAACGGGGGCCCAGTCGTAGAGATTTCAGCCAGCGACTGCTGCGGGCGGGGTTTGATTCCGGTCGCAGCCAACGAAAGCAACTCATGAAGACCTTCAGCGCCAAGCCGGCCGAGGTGACGCACGAGTGGTTTGTGATTGACGCCACCGACAAGGTGCTCGGACGTGTTGCCAGCGAAGTGGCACTCCGTTTGCGCGGCAAGCACAAGGCCATTTACACGCCTCACGTGGATACCGGTGACTTCATCGTCGTGATCAACGCAGACAAGCTGCGCGTGACCGGCAACAAGGCCACCGACAAGGTGTACTACCGCCACAGCGGCTTCCCCGGCGGCATCTACGCCACCAAGTTCAAGGACATGCAAGCCAAGCATCCGGGCCGCGCCCTGGAGAAGGCTGTGAAGGGCATGCTGCCCAAGGGTCCCCTGGGCTATGCCATGGTGAAGAAGCTGAAGGTTTATGCTGGTGGCACCCACCCGCACACCGCCCAGCAGCCCAAGGCTCTGGAAATCTAAGGAACGGCAATGATCGGAAACTGGAATTACGGTACCGGCCGCCGCAAGTCGTCGGTCGCTCGCGTCTTCATGAAGAAGGGCACGGGCCAGATCATCGTCAACGGCAAGCCGCTGGATCAGTACTTCGGCCGTCAGACGTCCATCATGGTCACCCGCCAGCCCCTGGTGCTGACCAACAATGGCGAAGCCTTCGACATCAAGGTGAACGTCCATGGTGGTGGCGAGTCCGGCCAGGCCGGTGCTGTCCGTCTGGGCATCACCCGTGCACTGATCGACTACGACGCAGCCCTGAAGCCCGAACTGAGCCGCGCAGGCTTCGTCACGCGTGATGCGCGTGAAGTCGAGCGTAAGAAGGTCGGTCTGCACGGCGCCCGTCGTCGGAAGCAGTTCAGCAAGCGCTGATCTTCCTGGTCGGCCTTGTGCCGACCCTGCCAGGAAAGCCTCCTCAGAAGCTTTTCAGCACTCCGAAAGGCCGCTCGCGCGGCCTTTTGTCATTGCTGCGGCTGCGTGCAGACTTCACGGCAGCGGGCGCCGCTGTATCGCCGTGGCCTCAAAGCCCTTCGTTACGGCGGGTCATGCGGCCCACTGGCGAATACCTGAGTCCGACGCTGGGGGATAATCCTGGCATCTGACCTCTCTCAAGCAGGACACAAGCGATGAGCGCAGTTCTCGAATCCACCACCGCCGCCGGCCCCAGCGATATCCCGGCGCCCATCATTTTCACCGACAGCGCCGCCGAGAAGGTTCGCGACCTTGTCGCTGAGGAAGGCAATCCGGAGCTGAAGCTGCGCGTTTTCGTGCAGGGCGGTGGTTGCTCGGGCTTCCAGTATGGCTTCACCTTCGACGAGGTGGCCAACGAGGACGACACCCAGATGATGAAGAACGGTGTCACCCTGCTGATCGACGCCATGAGCCTGCAATACCTCATGGGCGCCGAGATCGACTACAAGGAAGACCTGCAGGGCGCGCAGTTCGTGATCAAGAACCCCAATGCCTCGACCACCTGTGGTTGCGGTTCCAGCTTCTCGGTCTGACCCATCTCGCGAAGCGGGGCTGTGCTGACGGCCTTCGTGACGCCTGTCCAGACGCCGCACGGCCATGCCGCTGCGGCGTTTTGCATTCCCGGTCGGGAGGATGGCCTGGGGTGCCTCAGGCGGGATGCCAGGCGCCCAGGATACGCGGCCCCTGCGCGCCGGTGACGGCCGGCAGATTGCCTGCCAGGCCTTGGCAATGCCGCAGGGCCAGCCAGGCGAAGGCCGCAGCCTCCACCTGCATGGCAGGCAGCCCCAGGGCATCGCTGGGCTGCGGGGTCCAGTCGGGCAGGGCGGCTGCCAGGCGCTGCAGGAGCCGCCTATTGAGGGCGCCGCCCCCGCACACCGCCAGCCGGCCGCTGACGCCTCCGTGCGCGAGCAGGGCTTGGGCAATGGAGAGGGCTGTCAACTCCAGCAGGGTGGCCTGGACATCCTCGGGGGCTGCGGGCCCGGGCAGCTCGTTCAGCCGGGCCTGCAACCAGACCGGGTTGAACAGGTCTCGGCCGGTGCTGCGCGGCGGTGGCAGCCGGAAGAAGGGCTCGTCCAGCAGGCGGGACATCAGCTCGGGCAAGACCTGACCCTGTGCGGCCCAGGCGCCATCGGCGTCATAGGGCAGGCCGCGGTGCTGCTGGATCCAGAAGTCCATCAGGCAGTTGCCGGGACCGCAGTCGAAGCCTCGCGGTGGGTCCCCAGGCGAGGGGCTCAGCAGGCTGATGTTGCTGATGCCGCCGATATTGAGCACGGCCTCGCAGCGACCAGCGAACACCGCCTGGTGAAAGGCGGGCACCAGGGGCGCGCCCTGGCCGCCGGCGGCCACGTCGCGGCTGCGCAGGTCTGCCACCACGGCGATGCCGCAGCGCTCGGCCAGCAGCGAGGCATTGAGCAACTGGACGGTGTAGCCGCAGCCGTCGAATTCGCCCGGGCGATGGCGCACGGTCTGGCCATGGGCGCCCAGGGCGCGGATGGTGAGCGTGGGATGGCGCCCGGCCAGGGTCAGTGCCAGGTCGGCATAGGCGCGGGCCACGCCATTGGCGGCGAGGGCGGCGCGATGGAGTTCGTTGTCGCCCGGGGTGTTCAGGGCCAGCAGCTCTGCTCGCAGGGCGGGCTCGAAGGGGGCGAAGGCGTGGTCCAGCACCTGCAGGGTGCTGTCCGGGGCGAAGGCCGCGAGCACGGCGTCCACGCCATCCAGCGAGGTGCCTGACATCAGGCCGATGTAGTGCTGCGTCGCCTGCGGAGCGCTCACGGCGCGGCCTCGGGGGGGTCAGTCGGCGTCGCTGACGCCCTGCCCCAGGGAGCGGGCCACATCGATCTGGGTGCGGGCGGCCTGGGCGGTCTGCTGGAACTGGCCCTTGGCGTAGCCGGGCAGGGTGAGCGATTCGGAGGCGCGGGCGATGGCGCGCGGATCCTGGTGCTGGCCCTTCACGCGGAACTCGAAGTGCAGGTGCGGGCCGGTGGCCCATCCGGTGGCGCCCACGGCGCCAATCTTCTGGCCCTGCTCGACGCGCTGGCCCTTCTTGACGTCGATCCGGCTCAGATGGGCGTAGACGGTGACGCGGTCGTTGGCGTGACGCACATGGATGACGTTGCCGAAGCCGTTCTGCCAGCCGGCGGACTCCACCACGCCGTCACCCACGGCCTGGACGGCCGTGCCGGTGGGGGCGCCGTAGTCCACGCCCAGGTGGGCGCGCCAGGTCTGCAGGATGGGATGCATGCGCATCGAGAAACCCGAGGTCACGCGCGAGAAGGGCAGGGGGCTGGCCAGGAAGGCGCGGCGCTTGCTCTGCCCGTCCATGGTGTAGAAATTGCCCTTGCCGGTGACGCTGTCCCGGAACCACACGGCGCTGTAGCTGCGGCCGTTGTTGACGAACTCGCCCGCCAGCACCTTGCCGGCACCGCCGTCCCAGGTGATGGGCTCGCCGTCGGCGGTCAGGCCTTCGTAGACGACCGAGAAGCGGTCGCCCTTGCGCAGTTCGCGGTGGAAGTCGATGTCGCCCGAGAACATCTCGGCGATCTGGGAGGCGATGGCGTCGGGGATGCGGGCATCATCCGTCGCGGCCCACAGGGAGCTGCGGATGGTGCCGCTGGCCAGGCGCACCTGCGACTGCAGCGGCGCGGTCTCAAGCACGCTGCGCAGGCCCTTGGCGTCGCGCTCGATGCGCAGGCGGGTGAAATGCGTGGCCTGCTGCTCGGGCTTCTCTGCCGGGAAGCGGGCGATCAGGGATTCGACCCGGCCCGAGGGGCGGGCATTGATCTGCACCAGCTTGCCGGTGCGCCCCTGCAGCACGCGCCGTGCCGTGGCGTCGCTGCGCAGGAAGGCGGCGAACTCCGGATCGAAGGCGCCCATGCGCTTGAGGAGGCTGTCGGCGGTGTCGCTGGCGCGGGTGAGGTCGTTGCGGCTCAGGGCCACCTCGTGCTCGGCGAGGTCGGCGAGCTGGGTGGCGAGGTCGTGCGTCTGCACGGCCTCGGCGATGGTGGTCTGGGGCAGGTCCTGGGCGTCGGGCGCCAAGGGAGCCACGCCGAAGGCCGTCACGGCAAATCCGCTGAGCAGGCCTACCAGGCTGCCCGTCAAGGCGCGCGGATGGCGAGCCGCGAAGGCTTCGGCATGCCCCAACACCTTGTTCAGTTCCTTGGTCCAGTCAGTCACGCTTGCGGTCCCGGTCTTCTCTGTGCTTGTTCTGGAGCGCGCCTGCGCGGGTAGCCTGGAAGCGACGCGGTCCGCGGGGGGGCCGTCCACTAGAATCCAGCACTTTTGCGGTCGTCCAAAGATGGCCGCGATGGCCAAAACTGGCGCCGAGTATACCCAGAGCCCCCCTAGTTCAAGGGCTGGGAAACCCGCTTCCAGCCCGATTCCCGCTGCGCATCGCCCTCACGAGAGCCTTTCATGTCCGAATCGCGAACCGATATCCCCGCCAAGCCGGCCTACCCCGTCACCGACCGCGTGCAGGAAGCCCTGCGCGTCAGCCTGCGTGGCTGCGAGGAGCTGCTGCCGCAAGCTGACTGGGTGCAGAAGCTGGCCCGCTCGGAGGCCACAGGCACGCCGCTGCGCATCAAGCTGGGCCTGGACCCGACGGCGCCGGACATCCACATCGGCCACACCGTGGTGCTCAACAAGATGCGCCAGCTGCAGGACCTGGGCCATCAGGTGATCTTCCTGATCGGCGAC
This sequence comes from Mitsuaria sp. WAJ17, assembly GCF_014174515.1. GTDB lineage: Bacteria > Pseudomonadota > Gammaproteobacteria > Burkholderiales > Burkholderiaceae_C > Roseateles_B. Next base: position 124,786 of record NZ_JACJUG010000006.1, on the reverse strand, counting down.
TTCACCTCCATGATCGGCGACCCCTCCGGCCGCAACAGCACGCGCCCGCCGCTGACCAAGGAGCAGATCCAGGCCAATGCCGAGACCTACTACAAGCAGGCCAGCCTGGTGCTGGACCCGGCCCGCACCGAGATCCGCTACAACAGCGAATGGAGTGAGCCCCTGGGCGCCAGCGGCATGATCCAACTGGCCGCCAAGTACACGGTGGCCCGCATGATGGAGCGCGACGACTTCGCCAAGCGCTTCGCCAGCCAGACGCCCATCTCGGTGCACGAGTTCCTCTACCCGCTGATGCAAGGCTATGACTCCGTCGCGCTGAAGTCCGACCTGGAACTGGGCGGCACCGACCAGAAGTTCAACCTGCTGATGGGACGCCATCTGCAGGCCGAGTACGGCCAGGAGCCCCAGTGCATCCTGACCATGCCCCTGCTGGAGGGCCTGGATGGCGTGGACAAGATGTCCAAGTCCAAGAACAACTACGTGGGCATCACTGAGCCGGCCAACTCCATGTTCGCCAAGATCCTGTCCATCAGCGACGAGCTGATGTGGAAGTGGTTCAACCTGCTGTCGTTCAAGAGCCTGGACGAGATCGCCGCGCTGAAGAAGGAGATCGAGGGCGGCCGCAATCCCAAGGATGCCAAGGTCATGCTGGCCAAGGAGATCACGGCCCGCTTCCACAGCGCCGCCGCAGCCGAGGCGGCCGAGGCCGACTTCAACAACCGCGCCAAGGGCGGCATTCCCGATGACATCCCCGAGGTGAGCCTCTCCGGCGCGCCGCTGGGGATCGCAGCGGTGCTGAAGTCCGCCGGCCTCGTGGCCTCCAACAGCGAGGGCATGCGCATGATCGAGCAGGGCGGCGTGCGCATCGACGGCGCCGTGATCAGCGACAAGGCACTGAAGCTGGAGGCCGGCACCGTGGTCGTGCAGGTGGGCAAGCGCAAGTTCGCCAAGGTCACGATTGCCTGAGATCCTGACATCTGCCAGGGCATGAAAAACGGGAGGCCGGCGGGCCTCCCGTTTTGCTTGCATCAGCACCTTGCTCTCGGGGTCAGGTCTTGCCTCAGGGCTTGACGGGGCGGGGATAAGGCCCTGGCTTGGGCTGCACCACCGGTTGCTCGGCCATGCGCTTCTTCAGCTCGGCGATGGCGCGATCCAGCTGTGCGTCCTGGCCCTTGGCCGTGGCGCGAGGCGGGTTGTCCACCTCGATGTCGGGCGTCACGCCCTTGCCTTCGATGAGGAACTTTCCGTTGATGTCCATCTGCCCGGTTTCGGCGGCGCGCATGATGCCGTTGTCCAGCAGGCGGTTGCGGTCGGACAGCCAGACGCCGGCGCCCGAGCTGGTCTTGCCGATCACGGGGCCGATGCCCAGGCGTTTGAATCCCTCGGAGAACGTCTCGCCGTCGGAGTAGGTGTCCTCGTTCATCAGCACCACGGCATGGCCGCGGAAGACGTGCTGCATGTTCGGATAGGGCTTGGAGCCCTCCGGCGAGCGGCGCTGCCAGAAGGCCCAGGCGCGGCGCAGCAGCTTCTCCAGGATCCAGCTGTCGATGTTGCCGCCGTTGTTGTAGCGGACGTCGATGATCAGGCCCTCGCGGTCGCTGGCGGCATAGAACTCGCGGGCGAAGTCGGCGATGTCGTTGGGCCCCATCGCACGCAGGTGCACATAGCCGATGCGGCCTTCGCCAGCCTTCTCCACGGCCTTGGCGCGGCTCACGCGCCAGTCGTTGTAGCGCAGCTCGTTGTCGCGTCGAGCCGGCACGGGCACGACGATCTTCTGCACCGCCTTGCCCTCGGCCGTCTTCACCTCCAGCAGCACCTGCTTGCCGGCCTGGCCGCGCAGCAGTTCGAAGACGTGCGGCGCCTCGGCGGCCTTGCGGCCGTTGATGGTGGTGATTACGTCACCAGCCTTGAGGCCCAGGCCGGGAGCGGCCAGGGGGCCGGCTTCGTTGGGCAGCTCGGGATCGGCTTCGTAGAGGTGCTCGATGCGCCAGCCCTCGCCCACCTTGGCCAGGCGCGCGCCCAGACCCGCCAGGCCGGGTTCCTCGGGGCCCTGGCGGGCGTCGCCCGGGTTGACCTGGCTGTGCAGGGCGCTGACCTCGCTCACCATCTGAGCCAGCAGCTCGGCCAGCTCGTAGCGGTCGGTCAGCCGGTCGAGCACGGGCTCGTACTTGGCGCGCACGGCCTTCCAGTCCACGCCGTGCATGGCCTTGTCGTAGAAATGGTCGCGGTGCATGCGCCAGGCATCGGTGAACATCTGCTTCCACTCGGCGCGGGGCTGGGTGGCGATCTGCCAGTCGCTCCAGCGCACCTGGAACTTGGCAAGCTCCGAGGGCAGCTTGGGCGCGGCCTCGACGATCAGCACCTCGGGCGCGCCCGGGCCGCTGCCGCGCACCAGCATCAGCTTCTTGCCGTCGGCGCTGAGATCGTAGCCGCGCACGTCGCTGGACAGCACCTCGGCGGGGGTGCCCTGGTTGTCGATGGCGATGCTCTTGAGGCTGGTCTTGCGTTCCAGGTCCTGATCCAGGAACCACAAGCGCTTGCCGTCGGTGCGCAGGGCGCGGTAGTTGCCGGCCGGGACGGGCAACTCATACAGACGCTGGGCCAGGCCTTCGGTGACGATGGCGGGCTTGGCCTTGCCGTCAGGCTTTGCATCGGCCTTTGCTTCAGCTTTCGCATCGGCCTTCACATCGGCCTTCACATCGGCCTTGGGGTCAGGTTTTGCCTCCGGCTTGGCCTCTGCCTTGGGCTCGACCTCCAGCTCGTCCTTGGGCGCGAAGGGCGAGCGCAGGCCCGGCTGCAGGGCCAGGGCGTAGAGCTTGCCGCGCTTGTCGAAGAAGGGGCCCATGTTGCGGTCGCCCCAGGGGCTGCCGTTGCCGGTGGCCTGGAAGTTGCGGTCCGAGGCGAAGTAGAGCCACTTGCCATCCGGGCTGAAGGCGGGCGAGCTGCTGTCGTAGCGGTCGCTGGTGAGGCGGTGGATCTTGCCGTCGGCCAGCGTGTAGAGCATCAGCTGGGCGCGGTCCGGATTGCGCAGGGGCATCGCGAAGGCCAGGGCCTTGCTGTCGCTGCTCCATGTCAGATCGGCAGGGTTGCCTTCCAGTTTGTCCTGGCCGATCACCTGGGTGCTGGGCTGGGGCTGCGCCTTGAGGTCGGTGAGGTAGATCCGGCCTTCCTTGTCGGTGTGGGCCAGGTAGCGGCCGTCCGGCGAGGGCGCCAGGGCCGTGCGCTGGGTGCTGGCGTCATGGGTGATCTGCTGCGGCTTGCCCATGCCGTTGGCAGGGAAGCGCCAGATCTCCTGCTCATCGCTGAAGTCGCAGATGGCGAAGACGGTCTTGCTGTCGCTGGCGAACTCGCCCTTCTTGCAGGCGCCGTCGGCCTGCGCCGGCAGCTCGGCGCGGCGCAGCAGGCCCACGCCCTGAGTGGCCAGATGGCCGCGCGAGGCCAGCAGCACGCGCTCGCCATTGGGGGCGAGGGAGGTTTCGGTCAGGAAGTCCTGGGGGCGCTTGATCCATCGCGCGCGCTGCTGGTCGAAGTCACCGCCCAGGGTGATGTCCAGCTTGCGCGGGGCGCCGGCCTGGGCGAGGTCGGTCAGGTAGAGGTCGGCACCCAGCGCGTAGACCACACGGCTGCCGTCGAGGGAGACATGGCGGATGTCCCAGCCTTTGTGCTGCGTGTGCTGGCGCAGGTCGCCGCCGCGGGCGTTGACGGACCAGAGGTTGTAGGTCCCGTCACGGTCGGAGAGGAAGGCCACGCGCTCCTCGCTGCCCACGCGGTAGGGCATGGGGCGGCGGTCATTGCTGCCCTCGGCGATGAAGGGGCGGGCCTCGGCCTCGCTGGAGAGGTCCAGGGCCCACAGACGGGCCAGACCGCCGCCGCGGTACTGGCGGGCGTTGTCGCCGCGCAGGCCGCCGCGGGTGAAGTACAGGGTCTTGCCGTCGGCACTCAGGGCGCCGTCGCCGGCCTGGCCCACGGGCAGGATGCGTCGCTGCAGGGTCTTGGGGTCAATGGCGAAGAGCTGGGAGCCCGGGCGGCTGTCCAGCCCGGTGTAGATCACCTCGCCGCTGGCGCTGAAGCCCCAGACGCGCATGCCGCCGCCTTCCCAGGTCAGGCGCTTGGGCACGCCGCCGCTGGCGGGCATCAGGTAGATCTCGGTGCCGCTGTCGTACTGGGCGGTGAAGGCCAGCCACTGGCCATCGGGCGAGACGGCGGGCTGGGTTTCCTGGCCGTGGTGAGAGGTGATGCGCTGGGCCTCGCCGCCCTGGGCGGCCACGCGCCAGAGGTCACCTTCGCCGACGAAGTAGACGGTGTTGCCCTGCAAGGCGGGCTGACGGTAGAAGCCGTTCTGGCCGGCCTGGGCCGCCGTGGCCAGGCCCAGGGCCAGCACGGCGCTGGCCAGGGCCAGGGGGGCGGGGCGGAAGCGGGATGTTGTTGTCATTGGGTCTCCTCGGTGGGGCCGGTGCGGCCAGGACGCCCGGACGCACCTTCCAACACTGGGGCGCCCGCAGCGCGCCGGATTGTGTCGTAGGCCGAAGGCTTAGCAGTTCGTCACACCGGCACTGACATGTCCGGAGGGGACATGGGGCGCTGCACCCTGCACATGGCCAACCTGGTCGTCGAAGAAGAAGTCCGGCTCGAACTCCCGCAGAAAGGCGCCCTTGGGCAGGCCGCCCAGGAACATGGCCTCATCGACCTCGATGGCCCAGTCCATGAGGGTGCGGATGGCGCGCTCGTGGGCCGGGGCGCTGCGGGCCGTCACGAGGGCCGTGCGGATGCGCATGTCAGTCTGCGGATGGCGCTGCAGCTCGTGCAGGGCGCGCAGCACGGGCTTGAAGGGGCCGTCGGGCAGGGGACGCATCACGTGCTGCTGCTCGTGCGCCTGGAAGGCCTCCAGGCCCTGGCGCTGGTAGACGAGCTCGGCTTCGTCAGAGAAGAGCACGGCGTCGCCGTCGAAGGCGATGCGCAGCTCCTGGGGGTGGTCCGCCGAGGCGCGGGCCGACAGCGGGAATACGCGGGCCGCGGCCACGCCGGCGGCCAGTGCCTGGCGCACGTCTTCCTCGTTGGCCGAGAGAAAGAGCTGGGCGTTCAGCGGACGCAGGTAGCGCCAGGGCGACTGCCCGCGGGTGAAGACACCGCGCAGGATGGGCAGGCCCAACTGGCGCGCCGAGCGGAACACGCGCATGCCGGAGATGGGGTCGTTGCGCGAGAGCACGACCACCTCCACGCGCTGCTGCTGAAGTGTGTTGAAGCCCAGCAGCTTGCGCACCAGGGAGAAGGCCACCCCCGGCGTCGCCGGCAGATCCAGGCGCTGCTGCTGCAGGGCCATGTAGGCGCGGTCGTCACCAGCCTCGAAGACTTCGTTCTCCTCCTCGAAGTCGAAGAGCGCACGGGAAGAGATGGCGATGACGAGCTTGTCGTCCAGGGAGGTGGGCATGGCGGGGATGATAGCCAGCCGCGACTCGCCCGCCATCCCTCAATGCATGAAGCCGATGGGCTGGCGCTTCGAGGCCCCCGCCGGCAGATCCTCACAGAGCACTGTCCCGCGCCCCGCCAGCTTGGCATTGCCGAAGGCCGTCATCCAGGCGCGGCGCATCTCGCGCGGGGCGACCTCTGCCATGCGGTCCAGCACCGGATCGCTGGGCTGCTCGTCGAAGTGCCTGCCCCAGTCGTGCTGGCTGCGGATGCCCTCGTAGAGGCGGCGGGCAATGCGCCGCGCGGCCTCGGCGTCTGGCGCCTGGACCTCATAGACGTTGACGCGGTTGAGGATGGGCTCGGGAATGCTGCGCGCCTCGTTGGCCGTGGCCACCCAGATCACTTGGCTGGCGTCCACGGCCACCTCGGCGAACTCATCGACGAAGCAGCCGGCGGTGTCGTGCTCCAGCAGGCTGTAGAGCGAGCCCAGCGGGTCGTAGGTGGCCTCGCCGCCGGCCTTGTCGATCTCGTCGATCACCATCACCGGATTGGCGTAGTCGCCGTCCACCAGGGCCTCGAAGACCTTGCCGGGCCGCGCACCCTTCCACTGGCTGGAGGCGCCGGACAGGACCCAGCCGGCGGTCAGCGAGCTCATCGAGACAAAGCCCATGCCCGTGTTCAGCAGCTGGGCGAGCTGGCGCGCGAAATGCGTTTTGCCGACGCCGGGCGGGCCCAGCAGCAGCAGGGGCGTGATCTCCAGCGCGTCCCCGCTGTCGGCGCACAGGGCGATCTGGCGGCGGATGTCGTCCAGCACCTCGTGGAAATTGGGCAGCTCGTCGTAGAGCCGGTCCAGGCTCAGCAGGCCGGAGGGCTTGACCTGGAAGCGCTCCGGGCCCTTCTCCAGCATGCGCTGGTAGGTGCTTCGCAGGGGCTCATGCTCCTGCGGCGGGAGTTTGGCGAGCTTGCGCTCGACGTCCTGGACCTCGAACACCCGCCGCATCTGCGCGATGGGAATGCGCGGCGGCATGCAGGCGATGGCGTGGCTGCTCATGATGGACTCCATGCAGGCTTGCTGAGTTCATTCAAGCAAAAAGAAGCCCGGCGCGTGCACTGGAGAAAGCCCGGATTTGCCAGCCTGTGTTCAATACCTCACGGCGCGCCGTGCGCGCACGTTCGGCAGCTGTGGGCTCAGTGCACCATCGCGTTCATCTGGATGATGGGCTGCAGCACGGCCAGCACGATCAGCATCACCACGCCGCCCATGGCCACGATCAGCAGCGGTTCCAGCAGCGTGGCCATGGCCATGGCGCGGCGCTGCACCTCGGCACTGAGCTGGGTGGCGGCGCGTTGGAGCATGTCTGGCAGCTGGCCGGTCTGTTCGCCCAGGCGGGCGAACATGGCCAGCAGGCCGGGGAAGCGCTTCTTTCCGGCCAGCGCTGGGCCCAGGGGGGCGCCTTCACGGACCAGCACCAGGGCGTCCATGGCGTCCTCGCGCATGGCTGCGTTGGAGAGCGTCTCTGCCGCGGCCTGAAGGGCCTTCAGGATGGGCACGCCACTGCCGGCCAGCATGGCCAGGGTACCGGCGAAGCGCGCGGCGTTGTAGCCCCGGGCCAGGCGACCCACCAGGGGCAGTTGCAGCAGCCTGGCGTCGAAGCGGACGCGCAAGGCCGGCTTCTGCAGGGCCTGGCGCAGGGCCAACGCGCCGCCGGCCAGCAGCAGGGCCACCAGCCAGCCCCAGTGCCGAACGAGGTCCGAGACGGCCAGCACGAAGACGGTCAGCGGCGGCAGGGCCTGCTTGCCGCTGACGAAGACCGCGGCAACCTTGGGCACGACGTTGGTCAGCAGGAAGGTCACGATCAGCACGGCGATCACGCAGACCACGAGCGGATAGGCCATGGCCCCCACGACCTTGGCGCGCAGGGCCTGGCGATCTTCGAGGTCATCGGCCAGCTTCTCCAGCACGCGGCCCAGGGCGCCGCTCTGCTCGCCGGCGGCCACGACGGCGCGGTAGACGGGATCGAACTCGCGTGGTGCCGTGGCCAGCGCGCGGGCAAAGGCTGCACCGCCGTTGACTTCGGCGCGCAGCTGGGCCACCAGCTCGCGCTGGCGCTCGTCCTCGCATTCCTCGGTCAGGGAGGTCAGTGCCCGCTCGATGGGCAGGCCCGCGGCCACCAGCCCGGCCAGCTGTCGCGTCCAGACCGTCAGCGTGGTCTGGTTGAAGACGCGGCGCGCGAACAGCGAGGCCTTGGCCTCGGCGCTCTGCTGGGCCACGGCCTCCACGGCCACCGGCACCAGCTTCTGCGCACGCAGGGCGGCACGTGCGGCACGCGGGTTGTCAGCTTCGATGAGGCCCTTGTTGCTGCGGCCGTCCTCGGTCAGGGCTTCGTACTTGTAGGCAGGCATGCGGACTCACTCACTCGCGCGTGACGCGCAGCACTTCCTCTTGCGAGGTGATGCCAAGCGCCACCAGGCGCGCCCCATCCTCGCGCATGGTGCGCAGGCCGGCGGCCTGGGCGGCCACGAGCAGCTCGCTCTCCGCGGCGCGGTTGTGGATCAGGTGCTGGACCTGGTCGGTGGCTGTCATCAGCTCGTAGACACCCGTGCGGCCCTTGTAGCCGCTGTGGCCGCATTCGGCGCAGCCAACGGCGCGATAGCGGATCACGCCATTCTCATCCGCGGGCTCCGGGCGCTTGCAGTGCGGGCACAGCTTGCGCACCAGGCGCTGGGCCAGCACGCCCAGCAGCGAGGAGCTCAGCAGGAAGGGCTCCACGCCCATGTCGATCAGGCGGGTGACGGCGCTGGGCGCATCGTTGGTGTGCAGGGTGGCCAGCACCAGATGGCCGGTGAGCGAGGCCTGGATGGCAATCTGCGCGGTCTCGAAGTCCCGGATCTCGCCGATCATGATCACGTCCGGATCCTGGCGCAGGATGGCGCGCAGGGCCTTGGCGAAGGTGAGATCGATCTTGGCATTGACCTGGGTCTGACCCACGCCGGCCAGCTCGTACTCCACCGGGTCTTCGACGGTCAGCACATTGGTGGTGCTGGTCTCCAGGGTCTGCAGGCCGGCGTAGAGCGTGGTGGTCTTGCCGGAGCCCGTGGGGCCGGTGACCAGCACGATGCCGTGAGGTTGCTGCAGTTGGCGCTTGAACTCGGTCAGCAGTGCGCCGTCCATGCCCAGGCCTTCGAGGCTGAACTTGGACTCGGACTTGTCCAGCAGGCGCAGCACCGCGCGCTCGCCATGGGCGGACGGCAGCGTCGAGACCCGCACATCCACGGCACGACCGCCGATGCGCAGCGAGATGCGGCCGTCCTGCGGCAGCCGCTTCTCGGCGATGTCCAGCTCGGCCATGATCTTCAGACGCGAGATCAGCGCGGCATGCAGGGCGCGGTTGGGCTGCACCACCTCGCGCAGCGTGCCATCCACGCGGAAGCGCACCGAGCTGGCGCGCTCGTAGGGCTCGATGTGGATGTCGCTCGCGCCGTCCTTGGCGGCCTGGGTCAGCAGGGCATTGAGCATGCGAATGATGGGGGCATCATTGGCTGCCTCCAGCAGATCCTCCACGGCGGGCAGATCCTGCATCATGCGCGAGAGGTCCACCGCGCTTTCGACCTCGCCGACCACCGTGGCCGCGCTGCTCTCGGCGCCTGCATAGGCATTGCTGATGCGCTCGGCCAGCAAGGCCTGGGGCTGGGACTCCATGCGGTCCACCTGGTAGAGGCGCTGTACCTCGGACAGGGCCGCGAAGCTCACCTCGGGCGCGGCCCAGAGGGTCAGCTGCTGGCCGTCGTCTTCCAGCAGCACCGTGTGGCTGCGGGCGAAGGCATAGGGCAGGGGGTGACGGCTGGCCATGGCGTCAGTTCTTGCTGCCGCTCATGGGGCGGCCAGGCTTCTTGTCTTCGGCGCCCGGCAGCATCGGGGCACCGGTGTCTGGCAGGGCGAACTTGGGTTGCGGCTGGCCGGACTGCTGCAGGCCGCGGATGTACTCGTAGCGATCCAGGGTCAGATCATCGGCCGACTTCTGGTCGCGCATGATCACCGGGCGAAGGAAGACCATCAGGTTGGTCTTGATGCGGCTACGGCCGGTGTTCTTGAACAGATTGCCAATCAGGGGAATGCTGCCCAGGCCGGGGACGCGGCCCTCACTGTCGGCGAACTCGTCCTTCAGCAGACCGCCCAGCACAATGATCTCGCCGTCGTCCACTGACACGGTGGTCTCGATGGCGCTCTTCTCGGTGGCCGGGCCGCTGGTGTCGGCCTTGGTGGTCGGGTCGATGGAGGAGTTCTCCTGGTAGACCGTCATGCGCACCGTGCCGCCTTCGCCGATCTGGCTGCGGATGCGCAGGGTGATGCCCACGTCCTTGCGGTCATAGGTCTGGAAGGGGTTGACCGTGCCGGAACTGCTGCCCGTGTTGGTGAAGGAGCCGGTCACGAAGGGCACGTTGCGGCCGACGACGATCTTGGCTTCCTCGTTGTCTAGTGCGACCAGGTTGGGTGTGGACAGCACATTGGCGCCTGCCTCGGTCTCGAGGAAGTTGGCGATGGCGCCAAGTGTGTACTTGTCGCCGATCTTTTTCAGCAGGCCGAAGTTAAGGCCGGCCGGCGCGTCCTTGACGGCAGAGGCCAGGGACGCCGAGCCGCCATAAAGCGCGGCAGAGCCCTGGATGATGTTGCCGGCACCGGTGCCGAAGTTGGTGCCCAGGCCCGGGAGGGTGTTGTCGCCCTTGTTGCCGAAGAGGTTCTGCCACTGCACGCCGAAGGCCCCGGTCTTGGAGGCATCGACCTTGACGATCAGGGTCTCGACATAGACCTGCGCGCGGCGGCCGTCGAGCTGGTCGATGACGTTGCGGATCTGGCGGTACAGCGGTTCCGGCGCCGTGATGATCAGCGCATTGGTGGACGGGTCTGCCTGCACGAAGCCGCCGGTGGAGGGGCTGGGCGAGGACGAGACGGGCTGTGTCGCCGCTGCGGAAAGCCCCGAGCCGCTGGTGCCGCTGTTCATGCCCTGGCCGGGGTTGTTCACGGGCGAACTGGGGGCGGTGCTGTTGCCAAAACTGCCCAGACCGGAGCCGCCCGGCGTGCTGCCACTGCCGCCAGAGGTGCTGCCGCCCGCTCCAAAGGCTGCGCGCAGCACGGTGGCCAGCTTGGTGGCATCGGCGTTCTTCAGGTAGACCACGCGGATGTTGCCGGTGCTGTCGCTGCCCGGCACGTCCAGTTTGGCGACGATGCTGCGCACGGCGGCCAGCTTGGCCGCATTGGGGGCTCGCACGATCAGCGAGTTGCTGCGTGGGTCCGCCACCACGCTGGCGCTGCCGCCGCTGGAGAGCGCCGGCTGGTTGGGCGCCGCCGCAGCGCCACCGCCATCGGCCAGCCGGGCCACCAGCGCGGCCATGTCTGAGGCCACGCTGTGCTTGAGCGGGATGATCTCCAGGTCCGTCGAGGCCGGGGTGTCCATGGCCGCGATGATCTTGGCGATGCGCTGGAGGTTGTCGGCGTAGTCCGTCACCACCAGCGTGTTGTTGCCGGGATTGGCCTGCACCGTGTTGTTGGGGCTGATCAGCGGGCGCAGCACCGGCACGAGGTTGTTGGCCTGCTCGTAGTTGAGGCGGTAGACCTGGGTCAGGATCTGGTCGCCGCGCGGGGCGCCGTTGTCCAGGATGACGGCGCTGCTCTGAAGCTTGGCATCCGCCTCCGGGAGCACCTTCAGCAGGCCGCCGCTCTCCACCACCGTGAAGCCCAGGCCGCGCAGGCCGGCGAGGTAGTTGAGGTAGGCCTCGTGCACGGACAACGGCTGCTCGCTGTAGAGCGTGATCGTGCCCTTGACGCGCGGATCGATGACGAATTGCTTGTCCATCATCACGCCGATGGCGCGGGTGACGGCTTCGATGTCGGCGTTGACGAAATTGAGGGTGACCGGGGTCTGTGCCTTGACCGCGGCGCCGGGCTTCTTGGCCTTGTGCGTGCCGGCTGCGGGCTGCGAGGGAGCCTGGGCCAGGGATGGCGCAGGCTGCGCGGCGAGGGCGGCCAGGGCCAGGGTCAGGAGGCTGAGGCGGGGACGCGTGTTCATGCTCATCCGATCGTGATGACGGAGCGCGCGCCTTGGCGCCGCCCGATGATGTTCAGGAGATTATTGAGGGCCGTCTCGCGGCCGGCGGCGGCAGAGGCCTCGCCCTGGAACTGCAGGCGCTGGCCTTCGCCAACACGACCCTGGCCCTGCAGTTGCAAGGCACCGTCCAGGGTCTGCAGTTCGATGCGGGTCTGCCCGGGCTTCTGGGCATCGCCCACCAGGCTCAGCTTGTAACTGCCCAGGGGCGCGAGCGTGGAGACCCGCGAGCCGATGTTGACGAGTTCGAAGTCCAGTTGGCCCTGCTGCTGCCATTGGCCGCCCTGGTACTGCAGGCTCAACTGGCGCGCGCTCAGGCGCAGCGAGCCGGACAGCTGCAGGGTGTTCCAAGGCGTGCCCAGGCCCCCCAGCCAGGCCGCCGGCACGCGGGCCAGCCACTGGTCCTGGGCCGGCAGGTCCAGGCGCAGGCGGCCCCAGCCGGGCTGCAGGCGCAGCGAGAGGGTGTCATTGATGCAGCAGTCCTGGCGCAGGCGCAGCACCGGCTGCCAGCCATCGAGGCCCACGGACCAGGACAGGCGGCCGGGCAGGCTGGCGGCATCACGGCTGCCGGGACCGCCCTGCAGGACCAGCACACCGGAGCCGTTCCACACGCTGCCACTGGCATCGGCCAGCAGCAGGTGCTCGCCGCTGGACTGGGCCAGGCCCTGGGCCAGCCAACGTGCCGGTGCGCACAGGACCAGGCCGACGATGCCGCCCAGCAGCGCGCCGCCCAGCGCCCAGCGTCGCGGCAGTCGCGGCTCGGCGCCGGGAAGCTTGCGCGTGGCGCGTCGGATCATGGAGCGGCTCCGCCGTCCAGGGCCAGCACGATCACGCCGTTGTAGCCGGAGGGACTGCGCTGCATCTGGGCCTCGATGGTGCGGGCGCGCGCCGCGCTGCGGGCCTCGGCCAGCCAGGTCTGCAGCTGTTCGGGACTGATGTTGCGCAGCTGCAAGGTGGCGCGATCGCCGCTGAACTGGAGCTGGGCACTGCCGCCCAGGCGCTCGGTAGAGGCCTTCAGCGCCTGCTCGGCCTGAGCGGGCGGCACAGGGGGCAGGTCCTTGAGGGTCTTGCTTTCCTGGGCCAGGCGGCGCATCTGCTGCAGCTGCTCCTCGGCCTGGGCCAGGCGCGGCGGGGTCTCCCGCAGGCTGCGCAGGGCGGGTTGCAGGGTGAGCAGCCACAGCAGCAGGGCCGCCAGGGCGATGCCGCCCAATTGGAGCATGGTGCGTTCGCGAGGCTGCAGGGCCTGCCAGCGCTGCTGCAAGGCCTGGAGCTGGGGCGGGAGGGGGCGTCGAGTCGGGGCGTCCATGGGTCTTTTCCGTGCCAGGGGCTCAGGAGCCCGCAGCGGTGCCGCGCTGGCGGCTGATCTGCAACTGGCCGTTCTGGCTGTCCAGGGCCCAGCCCTCGCTGGCCAACTGGCGCTTGAAGGCCTCGATCTGTGCGGGGCTCCAACTGGCCGAAGGGAAGACCAGGCGGCCGTCCTCGAACTTCAGGGCCTCGGCGGGCGGCATGTCCGCGGGCCAGGCGGTTGCGGCGGCGCTCAGCAGGGCTTCGAAGTCCCGCTCGCCAATCAGGCCGGCGCGGGCCCGCAGGGCATCGGCTGCCTGGCGCATCTGCAGAGGGGCGTCATGCACCACGCGGGTCGCCGGGAAACTGCCCATCAGCAGGCTGCTCATCTCGGCCTGCATGCTGCGCAGCCGGCTCTTCTGCTGCCAGGCCTGCACATTCATGGCCAGCAGCTGCACCAGCACCAGGCCGATCAGGCCCAGCCGGGCGGGCCGCCAAGCGGGGCTCATCAGCTGACGGCCCCACTGGCGCAGGGCCTGCAGGCCGCGCGTGCGGGGCAGGAGGTCGAACTGGCGCAGGTTCCAGGGGCCCTGCAGGGCTTGCAGGGCGCGGGGACCGGCGGCCTGCACGCTTACGGGGTGGCCCAGCCACCGTTCGGCGGCCTGCACGGCGTCGGGCGAGGCCGTCCAGGCCAGCTCGCTCATGCCAGGGCCCAGCAACTGGCGGGCCAGCGGGCCGTCCAGGGGCAGTTGGCTCACGCCGCGGGCATCGCTGAGGACGAGGCTCAGGGCGTGATCCTGGGCCTCGGCATCTCCCAGGCGGTCCAGCACATGGGCGCGGGCGGCCTCACCGGGCCAGCTCAGCGGCAGCACGCGTTCCACCAGCCGCCCCGCCTGCTCGAGGGCATTGAGGTGCTGCAGCAGCCAGCCCTTGTGGCAGGCGCAGACCCAGGAGCGATCGTCCGCATCGGCTTGGGCTGCGATGGCGAAGTGGAGCTCGTCCGCTTCCTCCAGCAGTTGCTCCTCCAGCAGGCCGGCGAGCGCCGCCTGCAGCTTGCCGCGCGCCGCCTTGGGCAGCTTCAGCTGGTGCCAGCTGAGCTCGCCGTCGGGGACCACGGCGACGCTGGCCGATGCCGCGGGCAGCTCAGCGGGCAGGGCGCGGCCCTGGGCCGAGATGCCCTGGCCGTCCGTGCTCAGCAGGTATTCGAATTCCATAGGCTCGGCGCCCTGCCCGGTTCGCGGGGGCGCGTCGCTGTGCGCAGCGCGGCCCAGGCGGGCGCGCGGCGGCAGAAGGATCAGCAGGGTCGAACTCATGGTCTCTCTTGAAAGGCGGCCATTCTAGGAGTGCGGCAGCCTGGGGACTTTGGGGGGCGGGCGCGGCCCGCACGCGGGCGGCCGTATCGCTCCTGGTCCTCCGGCACGGCGCTCGCACGCGCATTCTGGCGAAGCTAGGGCGCTTGCAACATCAGGTTTACACGCTCCCTTGCAACAACACGCATCTCCAGGCCGTTGCGCCAGACCAGGGAGCGCTCCTGCAGCACCCGCTCGTCCAGCCGCAGGGTGCCGGTGATGAAGAAATACGCCGAGGCCACGCCCGCCCGGCTTTCGTCCGGCTGCACGCCCTGGGGCAGGTAGCGCTGGATGTCGGTCTGCGACTTCAGTGGCTGGTTGATGCGGTCGCGCACGATGCGCTCGGCGCTGCCCAGGTCCATGCCCTCGAAGAGCGCGGCAATGACCTCGCGCGGTGCGGTGTTGAGGTTCACCGGGGTCTTCTGAGGCAGCAGGGTCACGAAGGGCTTGAGGCGCTTGACCACGTCGGGGCTTAGGCCCAGCCAGCCGAGTTCGTCCACGGTATGGGGCATCAGCGGCGCCTGGTTCTTGTCCTCGACAAGGCCAGCAGCGGCGCGCAGCTGCTTCGCCAGCAGTTGCGCGGTGCCGGAGGGCACGCCGGCGCTATCGCACAGGCGCTGCAGCGTGCGCAGCTCGGCCGCAGGCAGTTGCTCGCCCAGAGTCAGGTTGCGCAGGTTGTAGAGGGCCTGGGCATCGCTGAGCTGGCCGGACAGGAAGGCCTCGGGGCCATCGGCGGTCTCGTCGCCGGGCGGCTTCTTGCCTTCCTGGTCGGCGGCCAGAAAGGTGGACAGGCGAGCCTCGGCCAGCGGCACGGCCCAGACCTCGCCCAGGTGATCGACGGCCTCGCGTTGGTTGGCGCGGGCGTCTTCACGCAGGATCAGGCGGGCCCAGTCCAGGGCGCCCTGCAGGATCCAGGCGGACTGGGCGCGGGCCCGGTCCGCGGTCTCGATCTGCACGGCGCGGTACTGGCGCCAGATCATGGCGGCCGCCAGACTGGTCACCAGGGTCACCAGCAGCAAGGCCGTGAGCAGGGCGGCGCCGCGCTGTCGCGGCAGGGCGGGGTGCATCGCGGGCCTCATGACTGCGGGCCCAGCATGATCTGGCGCAGCAGCGGGCCGCCGTAGCCCTGGCCGTCCTGGAACTGCAGCTGCATGCGTACGCCGGTGGGCAGCTTCTTGCGAGTGGGGGCGTTGGGGTTCTTGTCCTTGTCGGCACCGGCATTCGAGCCCTGGTTGCCGGAGCCTGTGCCTGTGCCTGCGCCTGTGCCGCTGTTCTGGCCGGTGGTGCTGCCCGTACCGCTGCCCGTGCTGCTACCCTTGCCGGCCCCCGCAGCGGGGGGCTGGGAGCTGTCCTTCTCGACGTCGTCGGCGGACTGTGCGTTGCTCCAGCTGTTGCCCCGGAAGAAATACACCTGCCAGCCCTGCACGCCCTCCAAGGCCTTGAGCCGCCGCTCGTCCAGCACCAGGGCCTGCTGGCTCTGGGCCCAGGCCGTCTGCAGCTCGCCGCGCGTGCGGGCGATGCGCGACTCCCAGCGATAGAGACTGCCCTCGCGAACCCCCCAGGCTACGAGTTGCAGCCCCTCTGGGCGATGGCGGGTGATGCGCAGGGTGGCGCCGTCGAAGCTGAGGGCATCGACACCGCTGTCACGGCCCTCCTCGAGCTGTTGCAGGTCCTGCTCCCACTGGGCCAGCACGGTCTGCAGGCGTGCCGTGGTCTCGAGATTGGCCTGTGCGATCTCGCGGGTGCGCAGCATGGCCTCGATCCCGCGCCAGCCCATCAGCGCCATCACGGACAGCACGACGAGGGCGACCATCACCTCGATCAGGGTGAAGCCGGTCCGGATGCGACGGCGAGCGTGCATCAGTTGCGCCCCATGATGGTGGTGATACTCAGCAGGCCTTGGCCCTGCTCGTCGCGCATCTGGGTATCGACGCGGCGGAAGTTGGGATTGGGCGTTGCGCGCACCAGCATGTGTCCGGTGAAGTTCTGGCCCAGCTGCTGGCATTGGAAGTCGCTCTCGCCGATGTCGGGGAACTGGCCCGAGAGGCGCAGCTCGGTCAGTTGGTTCTCGGCACACCACTGGGCGGATGTCATCTGGGCCAGCCGTGCCGCATGGTTGCTCAGCGCACCTGCGGCCTTCAGGCCCGCCGCCAAGGTGACGGCGACGATGGCCAGCGCGACCAAGGCCTCGATCAGCGTGAAGCCGCGCGGAGCGCGGCAAGCAGGGGCCTGGCGGTGCATCAGGGATCCTGGGTGGCGGGCTGCACCGCGAAAGCCGACAGGCCGTCACTGCTGATGCGCACGGTGTAGTTGCCATGCCGCAGGCGCAGGGCCTGCGCGGGGATCAGGGGCTCGGGCCCGAGCAGCAGGCTTGGCGCGCCCTCGACCTCGGCATGCATCTCCTCGCCCAGCCATTGCCGCGGCATCTGGATGCGTTCAGGAAGGCCTTCGAAGCGGAAGCCGCTGCCGCTGGAGTCCTCGACCGGGCGCCAGCGCACGGGGATGCCGGCCACGCGCGCCTCGGCCCGTGCCGATTCCAGCAGGGCTGCCAGGCGTTCGGCCTCGCGTTCCAGCTGAGTCTGGCTGCTGTCGCGCAGGGCCAGGGTGACCGAGACGGAGGCGATGGCGACGATGAGCATCACCACCAGGATCTCGATCATGGTGAAGCCGCGCTGGCGGCTGGCGCGCATGGGCAGGGCCTGCGGGGGCTTACTGCCAGGAGCCGACGTCGGCGTCGTCGCCTTCGCCACCGGGCTTCTTGTCGGCGCCGTAGCTGAAGACATCGATTTCGCCCTTCACGCCGGGGTAGGCGTACTGGTAGTCACCGCCCCAAGGATCCTTGGGCAGCTTCTCGAGATAGCTCTTCCAGTTGCTGGGCGCCGGGCCGCTGGTGGGCTTCTGCACCAGGGCCTGCAGACCCTGCTCGGCCGTGGGGTAGCGGCCGTTGTCGAGCTTGTAGAGCTTCAGGGCCTGCATGATGGCGCTGATGTCGCCACGTGCGGCCGTGGTCTTGGCTTCGCCCACGCGATTCAGCACCGAGGGGCCGATCATCGCGGCCAGCACGCCGATGATGACCAGCACCACCATGATTTCGATCAGGGTAAAGCCGCGCGCCAGGCCGGCGCGGGAAGAACGGACGCGAAGAGATTGCATGACGTCAGGAGCCACAAAGATTTGGACGAAGCCACCCGGGCATGGTTTACCCGGGGGCCATGGCGGCACTACAGCGCTGAATCATAATCGCCGCATGATTGCTCGATTGAGTGCCTTTCTTGTCTGGGCCCTGCTGGGGCTGGCCATCGTCTATTGGGGTATGGCGCTGGGCCTGCGCTCGCCTGCTGCGCCGGCTCAGACCGTAGCGGTTGCCGACACCGCGGCCCCGCGCTCGGACCTCAGCCGCCTGCTCGGGGCCACGCCCGCTCAGTCCGAGGCGGCACCCTCTCCTGATGAAAACCGCTTCAAGCTGATGGGCCTGGTGGCGCCCAAGCGCATTGATGGCCATGAGCAGGAGGGGGTGGCCCTGATCTCGGTTGACGGCGGCCCGCCGCGCACGGTGCGCGTGGGCGCCCTGGTGGATGGCGAACGCCAGTTGCTGTCCATCAGCGGCAATGCGGTGAGCATTGGCCGTCCGGGCCAGCCCGCCTTCACGCTGACGCTGGCGCCGCTGTTGCCGGCACAGGGCGTGGCCATGAACACGCAGCCGCCCGCGACCTATGCCTTGGCCGCACCGATGGCGCCTGCCGCGCAGTCGCTGGCGCCGCCCATGGGCGTGCAGCAGGACCCAGGCGTGGTGCCCGGTGTCATGCCGCCCGCGGCACTACCGCCGACGCGCCCCCAGTCCAATATGGCGCCGCAGCCCAATCAGGTGCCACCACCGCAGCCGGGGCCCAACAGCCTGCCCCTGCGCTGAGCAAAGGGCCGCCTCGGGCGGCCTGTTTTCATTTCTTGGGGTGAGGCTGGCTCACGACTCGGTGTCGCCCGGCAGTCCAAGCAGACCGGGGCGGCTGCTGAGGCGCCCGGGGCCCGAGACGCGCACCGCGGGTGGCACGGGCGGGGGCATGAGCGTGTCGGCGGAGTCGTGCAGATCGGTTAGCAGGGCCGCGGCCGAACGCAGCATGGGCCAGGCGAGCAAGGCGCCGCAGCCGTCGGCACTGTCCAGCCCCAGTTCCAGCAGCGCTGCTGCATGGAACTGGGCCAGGGCCTGATCGAGACCGTGGTGGGTGTGGCTGCGGCAGAAGACGGCGTAGTCGGTGACGGGGGCGGCAATCATGGAGGCGGCCTTGAGCGCGGCGCAGGCCGGCAGGCCATCGACGATGATCAGATGCCTCTTGCTGGCGGCCACCAGCATGGCGCCAACCATCACGGCGGTCTCGAAGCCGCCGAAGGCCGCCAGCACATCCATGGGATCAACGACCTCGCGGTGGCGGGCCTGGCAGGCCAGCAGCAGGCTCAGCAGCGGGTCCAGCTGGTCCTGGCGCATGTCCGGGCCGGACACGATGAAGTCCTTCACCGGCAGGTCGCACAGGCGCGACATGACCAGGGCGCTGGACTCGAAGGCCCCCTGGCCCAGGCCGGCGCAGATCAGCACGTTGCCGCTGAACTTGTCGGCGATCTCCATGCCTACGCGCACGGCAGCATGGGCATGCTCCAGACTCATCGCGGGACCCAGCCGGCTGTTGCGCGTGCCATGGGCGATCTTGCGCGACTGCAGGCGCGGGTTGGGCGGCATCTCGTCGGCAATACCGCAGTCCACCACCGACAGCTGCAGGCCCTGCGTGCGTGCCAGCACGCTGCAGGGCAAGCGGTTGTGCAGAAGCAGGTCGGCGTGCGCCTTGGTGGTCCGGCCCCACATGAGGGGAAGGCCATCAACGGCCAGGCCGTGATCGGCCACAAAGAGGGCCAGGGTCGGATCGCGGAAGCGGGGCGTCAGGCTGTCCTGGATCAGCCCCAGGCGGATGGCCAGGGGCTCCAGCTCGCCCAGCCCGCCGGCCAGGGCGGCACGGCGCTGCAGACGCTCGCTCAGGGCGCGCCGCAGCTCGGGATTGGCAGTCGGGGAGATCAGGGACTGGTGGATGGACATGGGCGCTGACGGGCCGGCGACCTGCGCCGCTGGCCCGGATTGTGCGTCATGCCGACCGCCTTGCCTGCCGAAATTTCCCGCCCAGGCACTCAGCGCAGGAACAGTCGGTAGACCGGGTTGTCCGTCTCCTCCACGAAGGGGTAGTTCAGCGAATCCAGGAAGCGCTTGAAGGCGGCGTTGTCCCGTCGCGGAACCTGGATGCCGACCAGGATGCGGCCGTAGTCAGCACCCTGGTTGCGGTAGTGGAAGAGGCTGATGTTCCAGTCCGGGTGCATGCTGGAGAGGAACTTCATCAAGGCGCCAGGCCGCTCCGGGAAAATGAAGCGGAACAGACGCTCGTTCTCGGCCAGCTCGCTGCGGCCGCCGACCATGTGGCGCACGTGCTGCTTGGCGAGCTCGTCGTCGGTGAGGTCCACGGTCTCGTAGCCCTGGCGGCTGAGCTGGCGGATCACCTTCTGCGCCTCCTCGCGCTTCTGCGTGGAGACGCCCACGAAGACATGCGCCAGGCTGCTGTCGGAGATGCGGTAGTTGAACTCGGTGACGTTTCGGGGGCCCAGCAGCTCGCAGAAGCGCTTGAAGCTGCCGCGCTCCTCGGGGATGGTCACCGCGAAGACGGCCTCGCGCTGTTCACCCACCTCGGCGCGCTCGGCGACGAAGCGCAGGCGGTCGAAGTTCATGTTGGCGCCGCAGGTGATGGCCACGAAGGTCTGGCCCTTCACGCCCTGTGCTGCGCAGTACTGCTTGACTGCGGCCACGCCCAGCGCGCCGGCGGGTTCCAGGATGCTGCGCGTGTCCTCGAAGACGTCCTTGATGGCGGCGCAGACAGCATCGGTATCGACGATCACGAAGTCGTCCACCAGCTCGCGGGTGATGCGGAAGGTCTCCTCGCCAACCAGCTTGACGGCGGTGCCGTCCGAGAACAATCCGACGTCAGGCAACTGCACGCGCTTGCCGGCACGCACGGAGCGCACCATGGCGTCGGAGTCTCGGGTCTGCACGCCGATGACCTTGATGTCCGGGCGCACGGCCTTGATGTAGGCGGCCACGCCCGAGATCAGGCCGCCACCGCCGATGGCCACGAAGATGGCATCGATGCGGCCCTCGTGCTGGCGCAGGATCTCCATTGCGATGGTGCCCTGGCCGGCGATGACGTCCGGGTCGTCGAAGGGGTGGACGAAGCACAGGCCCTGCGCTTTCTCCAGCTCCAGCGCGTGGAGGTAGGCGTCGGAGAAGCTCTCGCCGTGCAGCACGACCTCGCCCCCCAGGGCCTGGACCGCGTTGATCTTGACCGAGGGCGTGGTGGTCGGCATCACGATCACCGCGCGGCAGCCCAGCTTGCGGGAGGACAGTGCCACGCCCTGGGCATGATTGCCTGCGGAGGCGCAGATGACGCCGCGCTGCAACTGCTCAGGCGCCAGGTGGGCCATCTTGTTGTAAGCCCCGCGCAGCTTGAAGCTGAAGACCGGCTGCTGGTCCTCGCGCTTGAGGTAGACCTTGTTGCCGACGCGGCGCGAGAGATTGCGGGCGGCGTCCAGCGGCGTCTCAATGGCGACGTCGTAGACCTTGGCGTTCAGAATTCGTTGCAGATAGCTGTTGCTGGCCGGAATCAGTGCAGGCGACTGCGGCGGGGTGGACGGGGAGCGGCGCTTGCGAACCTGGCCAGCCATCTGCGAACTCCAATGCGGGTGTTGCGGCACTGCATCATAAGCGGCGCCCTCCGGACCCAGGTGGAGGCGTCGGGCTCGAGGCGTCGCCCTTGAGCAAGGGCCCTGAGACGGTGCGCGAATGCTGCCCGGCTGCCCGCCGGGGCGAAAAAAAACCCGAAGCCTTGCAGCTTCGGGTTGAATCCACCATGGAGGCGGTGGAGGAGACAAAGGGCAGGGGCCGAAGTGGTGCGAATTAATGCACAAAACGAGTGCGCATACGTTTGCGACTCCGTCATCCCCAATGAAATTGATTCTATGTTGCGCGATGCTGCGGTGCAATATCCAAAGTGCCCTGGTATTGGAGCGGCATCTCTAGTTGGGCGATTGGTGTGACTTTTTGCGAATTCCGGCGGCGCATCGGAAGCCGGTCTGCCGGCGGTCGGGGGGCGATGGGGTTTTCGATTTGGGCCCACAATGCGCGCCATGGAATGCACGATCAATTGGATGGGCGCAGACGGCATGAGCTTCGTTGCCCAGACCGGCAGCGGCCACATGCTGGCCATGGATGGCGCGCCCGAGGGCGGTGGGCACAATCTGGCTCCACGCCCCATGGAGACGGTGCTGGCCGGCACAGGCGGCTGTACCGCCTATGACGTAGTGCTCATCCTCAAGCGCGGTCGCCACGACGTGCGCGGCTGCCAGGTCCAGCTCAAGGCGGAACGTGCCGCCACGGACCCTAAGGTGTTCACTGGCATCCACATGCATTTCGTGGTGAGTGGCAAGGCACTGGACCGCGCCGCCGTGGAACGGGCCGTCGCCCTGTCTCATGAGAAGTACTGCTCGGCGAGCATCATGCTGGCCAAGACGGCCAACATCACCACCTCGGTGGACATCGTCGAGGCCTGATAGGCCGGTGCCGGCTCCTCAGAGCCGGTGCGCCACCGTGGTCATCACGCGGGCGGCCAGGCGCATCAGGCCCGGCACTGGCGTCGGCAGTTCGGCTGCGCCGGCCTCCTGGGCGTGCTGCGCATGCTCGGCCTCCTCAGCCTTCATGCGATCGACGATCTCGCGCGAGCGCAGGTCTTCGGCCGGCAACCGGTCCAGGTGCGAGGCCAGGTGCTGCTCGACCTGACGTTCGGTTTCGACCAGAAAGCCCAGGCTGATCCGGTCTCCCATCAAGCCGGCCAGGCTGCCCAAGGCAAAGGCGCCGCCATACCAGAACGGATTCAGCAGGCTGGGGCGATCCTTGAGCTCGTCCAGGCGCTCGCGCGTCCAGGCCAGGTGATCGATCTCCTCGGCGGCCGCGGCTTCGAGCTGCCGGCGCAGGGGCTCCTCACGGGACAGCAGGGCCTGCGACTGGTACAGCGCCTGCGCACAGACCTCCCCGACGTGGTTCACCCGCATCAGCGCCCCGGCCAGCCTGCGCTGCGACTCGTCCAGCGACGCAGCCGAGCTCTGTGCCGGATTGGGACGGCCGGCGGCCGGTCGGCCGAATACGGTTAGCAGGCCGTGGCCAGTGGCGGACAGCAGGCGGTCCTTGAAGTCGAGGGTCGTTGGCATGACAGACGCGTGAGCGGGAAGCCTGCAGTGTAAATAGGCTTTGGGATGAGCACTGTTGAAGGCCTCTTGCTGCCTGTCTGGCGCAAATCCCCGCCGCCGTCCTTGTCTTGGTTCGTGACAGTCATATGAACATAAGCAAATGTTTGATCGTCGTTGTCATGCGACAACGCATGACAAACTGTCATGATTTGCAGGTGGCGCATCAGGGAAAACCTTTGGTTCAATCACGCCAACTTCCATGCGGCCTGCTGCTCGAAAGCCTCAGATCGTCATGGTTGCCTGACCCCTGATGACTCTTTCGGAGCTACAAATGAAAAAGACTGTCCTGGTGGGAGCCGTGCTGGCCGCCTTCGCTGGTGCCGCTGCGGCCCAATCGTCCGTGACCCTGTTCGGCGTGATCGACGCCAACGTGCGTTCTGCCAAGACCGGCAGCGCCACCATCAAGCAAGTCGGCACCGACGGCCTGAACGCAAGCCGTCTGGGCGTGCGCGGCACGGAAGACCTCGGTGGAGGTCTGAAGGCCGGCTTCTGGCTGGAAGGCGCCCTGAATCCCGACACCGGCAGCGCTGACTCCAGCCGCTTCTGGGGCCGCCGTGCCACCGTGAGCCTGAGCTCCGCCGAAATGGGTGAGCTGCGCATCGGCCGCCATAAGGTCGCTGCCCGCCTGGTCATCGACGGCTTCACGCCCTTCGAGACGACCGGCATTGCCGAGCTCACCAAGGCCTACTCCGCCCTGGGTAGCGGCGCCGACACGCTGAACCGTTCGGACAACCAGATCGCCTACAGCCTGCCCGAGACTCTGGGTGGCATCTACGGCACCTTCGAACTGGGCGCTGGCGAAGGCGCCGATGCCAAGAAGTACACCTCGGCTCGCCTGGGCTACAAGGACAAGGAACTGAACGTCGCCGGCGCCTACGCGCAGACCGACGCCAAGGGCAGCAAGTACAAGCTGTCCGTGCTGGGCGCTTCCTACGACTTCGGCGCAGCCGTGGTGATGGCCACCGTGGCCAACACCAAGTTCGACGCCTACAAGCAGTCGATCTTCACCATTGGTGCCAAGGTGCCCGTCACCAAGGAAGGTTCGGTGCGTGTGCATTACGCCCGCTCCAATGCCAATGACGCCGTGGCAGCCGCGAAGGTCGCTGACGACCTCAACATCCTGTCCTTCGGCTATGTCCACGACATGTCCAAGCGCACGGCTCTGTACGCCACCTACTCGCAGATCGACAACAAGGGCAACTCCAAGGTCGCCGTTGCCGGCGCCCCGGCTGCCGCCGCTGGTCAGAAGTCCTCTGCCTACGAAGTGGGCGTGCGTCACAGCTTCTGATGTGGCTCTCGGCGGGCCACTTGGGTCCGCCGGCCCGGCCGCACGAGCCGCCCCCTGGGGCGGCTTTTTCATTGGTGCGATCCGCTGCAAAAAGGTGGCGAACGGCGGCGAATGGCGCCGATTGTCAGCTCCAATTCAGTCTTGTCACCGCGGCGACAGGGTTAGTGCTTGTGGGTGGACTGCAACGATCCGGCTAGGCCTGCAGGGGCATCTGTCACAGAATCCAATGCGACTCTTCATTCTTACAGCAGGAGACAGATTCATGAAGAAGGCTACTCTGGTTCTGGGTTTGCTGGCTGCCAGCGTGAGCGCTGCTTACGCCCAGTCGAGCGTGACGCTCTACGGCATTGCCGACGGTGGCGTGCGCATGACCACGAATGAAGGCGTGAGCGGCAGCGGCTCCATCACGCGCGTTGTGGGTGGCGGCTTCTCCCAGAGTCGTCTGGGCGTCAACGTGACCGAAGACCTGGGGGGCGGCATGAAGGTGCTGGCCAACCTGGAGCACCGCCTGAACCTGGACACCGGTTCGGCCAACCCGGCCCCGCTGCCTTTCTGGATGCAGTCCTGGGTCGGCCTGCAGAGCAGCGACTTCGGCCGTGTGACCATCGGCCGCCAGTACAACGTGCTGTTCGACCTGGTCACCAGCACCTATGTTTCCTACCCCTACTCGCCCTATTTCGACGTCTACAAGCCTGAAGTGGGTCTGGCGCTGAGCGCTCGTGCCGACAACATGGTCAAGTATCTGTTCGAGCAGGGACCCATCCGTGGTGAGTTGCAGTTCTCGGCCGGTGAGGGCGGCGGCGGCCGTACCTTCGGCGGCGTGCTGCGTTACTCGGCCGACGGCATTTCCGCCGGCGTGGGTGCACAGGACTACCGTCTGCCCTCGGGTGCCAAGATCAAGGCCACGACCTTCGGTGGTTCCTACAAGATGGGCGAGTGGTATCTGAACGCCGGCTGGGGCGAGAACAAGGTGGAGGGCACGCCGACCGCGGCGGATGGCGCCACCGTCGCCAGCACGCTGCTGTGGGCCTCGTTCAATAACGGTGGTACCGGCTACGACGCAGCCATGGGCGGAAACGCGGCCCTGCTGGGCCTCAAGAAGCGCACCATGTGGACCCTGGGCATGGGCTACCAAATGTCGCCCCAGCTGAACCTGGGCACGCATTTCTACAGCGCCAAGCAGACTGGCGCCGTGTCCGCCCTGGAGCTCAAGGCCACCTTCTGGTCTGCCGTGGCTGACTACGCCCTGTCCAAGCGCACGGACCTTTACGCCGAGATCGACCGCACCTCGCTGAAGGGCGATCACGCCAGCCTGAACAGCAGCGCCGGCACGCCCAACAACGCCAAGTCGCGCATGGGCTACACGGTGGGCATCCGCCATCGCTTCTGATCTGCGCACTTCTTCGCGCAATCCAGGGCCCTTCGGGGCCCTTTTTCATCGTGTCGACAGATGCTGTGCACAGCATCACGGCGCTGAGACGCGAAGCAGCTAGTCTTGGCTGCAGCGGGTCTGGAGCAGTACATGAGCGCCTTCAAGAAATGGTTGTTGTTGGGTTGGGTGTTGAGCCTTGTGGCCTGCGCCCATCGCCCTGCCTCTGAGTCGGCCCAGACCGAGCCGGAGGCGGGCGTGGCGGCCCTGCCGCAGGACTGGTCTGTCCGGGAGCTGCCTGGCAAGGCGCGCACGCACTACAGCATGAACGAACGGGCCAGCCGGCCTTGTGTGCAGGCCAGTGCCCGCTCGTCGGCCAGCCTGCTGCGCCGGCGGCTCAGTCTGCCTGTCGAGCAATTGCAGGAGGTTCGATTCGAATGGTGGATCGATCGCTTCGAATCCAGCCGCGAAGTGGACGATCCGGATATCGATGATGCCCCCGCGAGCCTGGTGCTGGCCTTTGACGGCGATGTGGGGCAACTGTCGCTGCGCAACCGCATGCTGTTCGAGCTGGCTCAGGCCATCATGGGGGAGCCGCCGCCCTATGCCACGCTGATGTACGTCTGGGATGCCAAGGCCGCACCCGGCACGGTCAAGGTGAGCCCGCGCAGCGACCGGATCCGCAAGATCGTCATCGGCTCCGGCCATGACAAGCGAGGCGGCTGGCTCAGCTTCAGCCGCAATGTTGCCGAGGACTACCGCCTGGCCTTTGGCGAGGCGGCGGGGCCGCTGGTCGGCGCTGCGCTGATGACCGATGCTGATAACGGGCATGGCTCGGCGCAGGCATGCTACGGTCCGGTGCAGTTTCTGGATGCCGCCTATCGGGACCTGCCCGGCAGCCTGCGCTTCTGAGCTTCGCCGAGCGGCGCGTGCTCAGCGCGCGGGGCTGGAGGCAGCCGCTGCCGATGCTGCTGCCTTTGCCGGCGGCAAGGTCAGGGGTCCCTTCTGCCCGCAGGCCGAGAGCCACAGCACACTGGCCAGCAGCGATACCGCCATGCCGGCACGGATGCGACGCGACCGCATCGACCGCAGGGCCTTGCGGGTCGGGCGGCACCGAGTGGCGACTAAACTGGCAGCTTGATAGGTCTTCATAGCTGCAAGTTTATCGGTCATGAATGCACTCACCGCCACGCCCCTTGATGACGCCGACTACCACGCTCGCACGGACGCGATCCTGCTGGGCATCGAGTCCCGGATCGATGCCTGGCTGGACGGCGATGTGATTGACATCGACACGCACCGTACCGGCGGCCTGCTGGAGCTCAGCTTCCCCAATCGCAGCAAGATCATCATCAACACGCAGCCGCCGCTTCAGGAGCTGTGGGTGGCTGCCAAGGCCGGCGGCTTCCATTTCCGCTATGTGGACGGGCTCTGGCTGGAACGTGGCGGGCGCGAGTTCCATGCCCTGTTGTCCGAAGAAGCGTCCGCCCAGGCTGGGCAACCCTTGCAGTTCGAGGCGCCTCGGCCCTGACGGGGCTTTGGCAGGGACTGCGCCGGCACGTCCGTTGAAGACAAAAGGCCGCTCTCGGGCGGCCTTTGCTCTTGCAGGGAGCGGCAGACGCTCAGCGCCTGAACAGGTCCAGGATGCTCTTCTTTTCCTCCTCGCTGGCCGGAGGCGGAATGCCCGCATCATTGCTCAGGGCGCGGACGCCCGAGGTGCCGACGTACTCGTCGTAGAACCATTCACCGTTGACCTGCACCACCCCTTCGGGCGGCTGGATCTCGGCCACGCTGACGTTTTTCAGGGCGAAGCCCATGAACTCGATCCACACCGGCAGGGACAGGCCACCGCCGGTCTCACGGTCGCCCAGCTTGCGAGGTTGGTCATAGCCGATCCAGACCACGGCGACCAGGCCCTGCTGGTAGCCGGCGAACCAGGCGTCCATGGAATCGTTGGTGGTGCCGGTCTTGCCATAGATGTCCGGCCGCTTGAGCAGAGCCTGTGCCTTGGCTGCCGTGCCGCTGCGCGTGACCTCCTGGAGCAGGCTGCTCATCAGGAAGGCATTGCGGGGCTCCACGGCCCTGGCGTCGTCTCCCAGGGTGCGCGGCTGTGCCTCGTACAGCACGCGGCCCTTGTGGTCCGTCAGCTTGGCGACCAACTGGGGTGTGACCCGGTAGCCGCCGTTGGCAAAGACGGCGTAGCCCTGGGCCATCTGCATGGGCGTCACCGAACCGGCACCCAGAGCCATGGTCAGGTAGGCAGGGTGCTTCTCCGCCTCAAAGCCGAAGCGGGTGATCCAGTCCTGCGCGTAATGCACGCCGATGGACTGCAAAACGCGGATGGACACCATGTTCTTGGACTTGGCCAGAGCCTTGCGAAGGGGCAGGGGGCCATCGAAGGTGCCGTCGTAGTTCTTGGGCTCCCAGGGCTGGCTGCCCGTGGTGGTGGCGTCAAAGAAGAGCGGGGCGTCGTTGACCACCGTCGCGGGCGTGAAACCCTTCTCCAGCGCCGCCGAATAGATGAAGGGCTTGAAGCTGGAGCCCGGCTGGCGCCACGCCTGGGTGACATGGTTGAACTTGTTCTTGTTGTAGTCGAAACCGCCGACCATGGCGCGGATGCGCCCGTCCCGTGGATCCATGGCGACGAAGGCGCCCTCGACCTCGGGCAGTTGGGTGATGCTCCAGTCTCCCTTGGGCAGCTTCAGGACGCGGATGATGGCGCCCCGCCGGATGCGGGTCTTGGGATTGCCGCGTTCCGAGAGGCCGGAGGTGGCTGGCTTGAGTCCTTCGCCAGTGATGGTCAGGCTCTCGCCGCTCTGCAGCACGGCCACGACCTTTTTGGGGTCGGCCTCCAGGACGGCAGCGGCCAGCAATTCGTCGTTGGCCGGATGGTCCGCCAGCGCTTCGGCGATGCGCACGTCCATGTCCTTCGGGTCGGCGGGCAGGTCGATATAGGCCTCGGGACCGCGGTAGACCTGGCGGCGCTCGAAGTCCATGATGCCTCGGCGTAGTGCCCGGTAGGCCACCATCTGCTCGTCGTGGCGCAGGGTCAGGTAGACGTCCAGCCCGCGGCTGTAGGCTTCCTCGCCGTACTGCGTGAAGATCAGCTGCCGCGCGGCCTCGGCCACGTACTCGGCGTGACTGGTGGTATCGCTGAGCGAACGGTAGCGCAGCACCTCACTCTTGGCCTGCGCGTGCTGCTCCTCAGTGATGTAGCCGTTCTCCAGCATGCGGTCGATGATGTACTGTTGGCGGATCTTGGCGCGGCGCGGATTGTTGATGGGGTTGTAGGCCGAGGGCGCCTTGGGCAGTCCGGCCAGCATGGCGGCCTCGGCAATCGTGATGTCCTTGAGCGGCTTGCCGAAGTAGACCTCGCTGGCGGCCGCGAAGCCATAGGCCTTGTGCCCCAGAAAAATCTGGTTCATGTAGATCTCGAGGATCTGTTCCTTGCTCAGGGCCGATTCGATCTTGAGCGCCAGCAGGATCTCGTAGATCTTGCGCGTCATGGTCTTCTCGGTCGAGAGATAGAAATTGCGTGCCACCTGCATGGTGATGGTGGAGGCGCCCTGGCTGCGCGCCTCACCCACGTTGGCCAGCCCAGCGCGGATCACACCCAAGTAATCGACACCCCCATGCTGGTAGAAGCGGGCATCCTCGATGGCCAGGATGGCTTCCTGCATCACCTTGGGGATGTCTTTGATGGGTTGGTAATTGCGCCGCTCTTCGCCAAACTCGGCCAACACCACGCCGTCAGCCGAGAGGACGCGCAGCGGCAGCTTGGGGCGGTAGTCGGTCAGACCCGAGATGTCCGGCAGGTTCGGATAGGCCATGGACAGGCCCAGAGCCAGCAGCAAGGCGATGGCGGCGACTCCCCCAAGGGTCAGGCCGCCCAGCCACATCAGGGGGCGCCAGACGAAGCGATAGGCCGGTGTGTGGTGACGACGCGACGCCGTCTTCCCATCCTTCGCGTCCATATCAGGCGAAGTGGACACGTTTGATGATTTGGATTTGCTCATGGGGCTCCAGTGAGGGCAAATCATTATAGAAACGGCACTCTGCCGCGCTTTGAATCACCGCTCCTCCGTTGAAAGGTTCGGATTCAGTACGAAAGGGCTTCTTTTCGGGGACAGATCGGCGTAGAAAGCCGTGTATGTTTCGCAACGTGGTGTTACGTGCTGGCGGCCGTTTTTTGAACGGTGTCATAGGCTTTACTGCTAGCATTCAAGTAACTTATTAACAATCCGACGCCTGCAAAGCGTGTTGGGGGAACCGCGTCATGGGAATTCTTGACGTACTGCTGGGTCGCAAGCATCCGCCCGTGATTGGCTTGGACATCAGCTCATCCAGCGTCAAGCTGGTCGAGCTCAGTCAGAACAAAAATGGCGAGATGGTGCTCGAGCGCTTCGCGATGGAGTCGTTCGAGAAAGGCTGGATCGCTGACGGCCAGGTCGAGAAGTTCGACGAAGTCGCCGACGCCGTGCGTCGGGTGGTGGCCCGCAGCGGCACCAAGACCCGTGACGCCGTGCTGGCCATGCCGCAGTCGGCGGTGATCACCAAGAAGATCATGCTGCCGGCGGGGCTTCGGGAAGAGGAGCTGGAAATCCAGGTTGAAGCCGAGGCCAACCAGTACATCCCGTTCTCCCTGGACGAAGTCAGTCTGGACTTCTGCGTGCTGGGCCCCAGCCCTACTTCCGTTGGTGATGTCGAAGTGCTGATCGCCGCCTCACGCAAGGACAAAGTCCAGGACCGTCAGGGCCTGGCGGAAGCTGCGGGCCTGCGTCCCGTAGTGCTGGACATCGAGTCTCACGCCTCGCGCTTGGCCATGGGCCGCCTGGTCGCCGCATTGCCGGGGGAGGGCAAGGATGCTCTGGTGGCGCTCTTCGAGATCGGTGCGGACACCACCAGTCTGAAGGTGCTGCGCGACGACGAGATGCTCTATGACCGTGACCAGGCCTTTGGCGGCTCGCAACTGACGCAGCTCATCTCGCGCCAGTACGGCTTCTCCTTCGAGGAGGCCGAGCAGAAGAAGCTGGCCAATGAGCTGCCCGAGGATTTCGAGACGGTGGTGCTGCAACCCTTCGTCGATAGCCTGTCCCAGGAGATTGGCCGCGCGCTGCAGTACTTCTTCACCAGCACCCCGCACCACAAGGTGCACTACGTGATGCTGGCTGGCGGGACGGCCACGCTGCCCGGGCTCAAGGATCGCGTCACTGAGCTGACCGGCTTTGCTTGCATGGTGGTCAATCCCTTCGAAAGCATGGAGCTGGGTTCGGCCGTGCGCGAGTCCAAGCTTCGCCGTGAGGCTCCGGCTTACCTGACCGCCTGCGGGCTTGCGATGCGGAGGTTCTTCCAGTGATTTTGATCAACCTCCTTCCGCATCGCGCGGAGAAGCGCAAGCGTCGCAAGACAGCCTTCTTCGTCTGGCTGGGACTGTCGGTGGCCTTCGGTGCCTTGATTGTTGGTGCCGGCATGCTGCTGCTGCAGCAGATGACCGACCAGCAGATCGCTCGCAATGAGTACTTGAAGCGCGAGAACAAGCTGCTGGATGATCAGATCAAGGACATTGCCACCCTCAAGGCCGAGATCGAGGGTTTGAAGTCCCGCCAGAAGGCTGTCGAGGATCTGCAGACCGATCGCAACATGCCAGTACATCTGCTCAACGAGCTGGTGCGGCAGGTGCCCGAAGGCATCTTCCTGACCAGCATCCGCCAGCTTGACAAGGTCGTGACGGTCAACGGTCTGGCGCAGACCCAGGACCGTGTCTCGGAGTTCATCCGCAATACCTCGCGGTCTTCCGAGTGGCTCTTCAACCCGGATCTCGTGGAAATCCGGCAGGCCGGTGTCGTCAACTCCAAGGATCAGAAGCGCCTGTTCGAATTCACGATGCGGGTCTCCATCAAGGCTCCGGTGGCGGAAACGCCGGCCAAGGGGCAGCCTCCCAAGAAGCCCTGACGACATGGCCAAGAACTCATCTGCCAAATTCGATCTGAACGTCTGGTTCCAAGAGGTCCAGGATCAGTTCAGGGGACTCAACCCGCAGGAGCCGGGCCAGTGGCCCTTGGCGCCGCGCCTGTTGGCCTTCATCATTGCGGCCGCCTTGGCCGTGACGGCCGGCTGGTTCCTGGTTCTGGCTGACGCGCAAGCAGGTCTGGACGCTGAGGCCGCCAAGGAGCCGGGGCTGCGCCAGGATTTCCGGAACAAACTGATCCAGGCCGTGAACCTGCCCGAGCTGCGCAAGCAGAAGAGCCAGGTCGAGGAATACGTGACTCAGCTGGAAAAGCAGTTGCCAGGCAAGGCCGAGATGGACGCCTTGCTCTCGGACATCAACAATGCCGGCGTGGGCCGGGGCCTGCAGTTCGAGCTCTTCCGCCCCGGTGCGGAAGTGGTGCGGGACTTTTATGCCGAAAAGCCCATTTCGCTGAAGGTGTCGGGCCGATATCACGACATCGGCTCCTTCGCCGCAGACATTGCCAACCTGTCACGCATCGTCACGCTCAGCAACCTCAACCTGACAGCCATCCAGTCGCGAGAGCCCGGCCTCTCGGGCGCCCTCACGATGGAAGCCCTGGCGCGTACTTACCGATACCTGGACGCGGGCGAAGTCGCTGAGCAGCGCAAGAGCAAGACGGGTGCCGGTTCGGGAGCCAAGAAATGAAGCGCCTGACAGTCATCACCCTGAGCCTCGCGGCCTTGAGCCTCAGTGGCTGCGGCAGCGACCTGTCCGAACTGCAGGACTGGACGGCCCAGCAACGACGCGAAATACGTGCCACCGTTCAGCCCTTGGCGCCGCCGAAGAAGTTTTCGCCTGAACCCTACGATGCGGCGCTGAGCGTGGACCCGTTCAGCTCCCAGAAGCTGCGTGTGGCCGTCAAGCAGGAGGCGGCGCAGCCCAACTCGCTGCTCACGGCGGAAATGAACCGGCGCAAAGAGCCGCTGGAATCCTTCCCCCTTGATTCGATGGCCATGGTGGGCAGTCTGGTGCGTCAGGGGCGTCCATTTGCGCTGCTGAAAGTGGACGCGCTTCTGTATCAGGTCAAGCAGGGTGACCATCTGGGGCTCAATTTCGGGCGGATCACCCAGATTTCCGAAACCGAGATCACCCTGCGGGAAGTCGTCCAGGACGCTGCGGGCGAATGGATAGAACGCACAAGCACCCTCCAGTTGCAGGAGAAGGGACGATGAAGAATTTGTCGGAGATGAGCGGTATGACTCAATGGCGTCGGTGGGCGGTTGGCGTAGTAGCGGTGGCCTTGCTGCCGCTTCAGGCTTGGGCGCAAAACGCAATCAAGTCCATCAGCACTTTGCAGCAATCGGGCGTTGAGGTCGTTCGAATCGAGCTCAATGAGAGCTTGAAGGACATCCCTGCCGGCTTCGTCGTGCAGGCGCCTCCCCGCATCGCGCTGGACCTGCCGGGCATTGCCAATGGCATGGGACGCAACACCGTAGAGATCAACGCAGGCAATCTGCGCTCTGCCAGCGTCGCCCAGGCAGGCGAGCGCACACGCGTGGTGCTGAACCTGCGCCAGGCTTCCAGCTACCGAGCGCAGCTTGAGGACAAGGCCCTGCTGGTGATCCTGGAGAACCCGGGCGCGCAGACCACGGCTGCGGCCCCGTCGGCGAAGCCTGCCGAGCCCATGCATTTCGCTCCCAGCCTCAATGCTGCTAGCCAGACCCTGCGCGACATCGATTTCCGCCGCGGGGTGGACGGTGCCGGCCGCGTGGTCATCAGCCTGCCGAGCAACCAGGTGGGGGTGGACATCCAGCAGCAGGGCCAGAACCTGGTACTGGAGTTCCCCAAGACCAGCCTGCCGCCTGAGCTGCGCCGCCGCCTGGATGTGGCCGATTTCGGCAGCCCTGTGCAGTACGTGAGTGCCAGCCAGATGGGCGACAAGGTCCGCGTGGTCGTCGAGCCCAAGGGCGCCTGGGAGCACAGTGCCTACCAGAGTGACAACCAGTTCGTACTGGAAGTGCGTCCGCAGAAGGTGGACCCCAACAAGCTGGTGCAAGGCCCCGGTTTCGCGGGTGACAAGCTGTCCCTGAACTTCCAGAGCATCGAAGTTCGTGCGCTGCTGCAGGTCATCGCAGACTTCACCAACTTCAACGTGGTGACCAGCGACACCGTGACCGGCAACGTGACCCTGCGCCTGAAGGACGTGCCCTGGGATCAGGCCCTGGACATCATCATGCAGGCCCGTGGCCTGGGGCTGCGCAAGTCCGGCAATGTGCTGTGGATTGCGCCCAAGGAGGAGCTGGCCAACAAGGAGAAGGCGGACCTTGAGGCCAAGGCACAGCTGGCACAACTGGAGCCGCTGCGGACCCAGTCCTTCCAGCTGAACTACGTCAAGGCTGAGGACATCCTGAAGGGCCTGACCGGCACCAGCGGCGGGGGCGCCAACTCGCGCATTCTTTCGTCGCGGGGCAGCGTGATCTCCGAGTCCCGCACCAACCAGCTGTTCGTCAATGACACTTCCACCAAGCTGGAAGAAGTTCAGGCGCTGATCGCCAAGATCGACATCCCCGTTCGTCAGGTGCTGATCGAGGCACGCATCGTCGAGGCTGATGACAGCTTCGGCCGTTCGCTGGGCGTGAAGCTGGGCGTCAATGATGTGCGCGCCTCGCAAGGCGGCATTCCCGGTTACAACATGGGTGGCAACAACTATGTGGCCATTGGCGGCAACTACAATGCTGTGGGCGGCCAGACCCTGCAGCCCGGCGCGACGCGCACCTACAACGACACCCAGCTGATCAGCCTGCCGGCCCCGAGCGTGCTGGGCGGCGCTCCGCAGACCTTCGCGCTGACGCTGTTCAACGCCACGGCCAATCGCTTCCTGAACCTGGAGCTGTCGGCCCTGGAGGCGGATGGCCGCGGCAAGATCGTGTCCAGCCCGCGCGTGGTGACGGCGGACCAGGCCAAGGCCCTGATCGAGCAGGGTGAGGAAATTCCTTACCAGCAGGCGACCTCAGCCGGCGCAACGGCCGTGACCTTCAAGAAGGCGGTGCTGAAGCTTGAGGTGGTGCCGCAGATCACGCCCGAGGGCAATGTCATCCTGGACGTCGATGTGAACAAGGACAGCCGTGGCGTCCTCACGCCCCAGGGCTATGCCATCAACAACAAGCATGTGAAGACTCAGGTGCTGGTTGAGAATGGCGGCACTGTCGTGCTGGGGGGCATCTTTACCCAGGAAGAGCATGAGGACGTGAAGAAGGTGCCGTTCCTGGGTGACGTGCCGGTGGTTGGCAATCTGTTCAAGAACAGGGCCAAGACCTCGAGCAAGACGGAATTGCTGATCTTCATCACCCCCAAGGTGGTGACGGATCGGGTGAGCGGAAAATAAGTGCTACTGGTGTCGCGGACAGCTCGCGGCACCCTAGGAGAGTGAAATGTTGAAGTTGTTCCGAGGACTTGGCTCGCGGTGGTTGCATGGCCTGATGGGCCTCGCCATGGTGATGAGCCTGGTGGCTTGCGGCGGGGGAGGCAGCGCGGGATCGCCCGTGCTCGGCGGTGGTGGCAATGGCGGCACGACGACACCGGCGCCCAAGATCAGCTTGAGCCTGTCGTCCGATACCGTGGCGCTGGCTTCGCCGGCCACGGTGACCGCTGTGTTCAAGGACGCGACCGGCAATGCGATAGCAGGTCAGGTGGTCACCTTCACCACGACGGGTGGCCTGGGCGTGTTCAGCGCGGCGACCGCTTTGACGGATGCCACCGGCACGGCCTCGGTCACCCTGTCCCCCAAGGACAGCACCAGCACCGGCGCCGACACTGTGACGGCCTCGGTCACCTACAGCAACGCGACCTACAGCGCCTCGGCCGGCTTCAAGCTGACCGCGACGACGGTCACCATTGCCTCGGTCACGTCTGACATCACTGCCCTGGGTGCTTACGCGCAGACTTCCATCAACGTCACGCTGGCGGGCACGAGTTCCGCGACGCCTGTGAAGGTCACCATTGCCTCCCAGTGCGTGACCAGCGGCCGTGCGACGCTGGTGCCGGCGGACGTGACCACCACGACCGGCTCGGCCAGCTTCACCTACCGTGACAACGGCTGCGGCGCCTATCAGAAGGAAGATAACCTGCAGATCGCGGTGGTCGGTACGACGCAACTGGCCTCGCTCAAGTTCAGCCTGAGCTCGCCGGCGGTCGCCAGCATCTCCTTCATCTCCTCGTCGCCGCAGAGCATCTACCTGCGCGGTTCCGGCTATGTCGAGAACTCCGACGTCAAATTCCAGGTGAAGGATGCCAGCGGCCAGGGCGTGCCCGAGCAGCTGGTGGTGCTGGAGCCGACCACGCTGGCTGGCGGCCTGCTGATCGAGGGCGGCAGCGCCCCCGTGACCAAGAAGACCGATTCCAAGGGTGAAGTTACCGTCCGCATCAATTCGGGCACGGTGCCGACCCCCGTTCGGGTCAAGGCCACGCTGAAGGACAGCGCCATTGCGACGGTGTCCAGCAGCCTGTCCATTGCTGTGGGTCTGCCTTCGCAGCTGCGCTTCTCCGTGGCGCCTGTGGCCTTCAATATCGAGGGCTATGACTTTGACGGCACGCCCAATAACTACATCGTCATCGCGTCGGATCGCCTGGGCAACCCGGTTCCGGACGGCACGGCGATCAACTTCGTGACGGAGGCCGGCCAGATCGAGGCCCTGAAGTTCACCGCGCTGGCAGGAGGGATTGCCAAGGCCACGGCCGCGACCGCTTCGAATGGTCAGCGTCCCGTTGACGGTCGCGTGACGATGGTGGCCTACGCTCTGGGTGAGGAATCCTTCATCGACCGCAACGGCAACAACATCTACGACAAGGCCGGCGAGAACGGCGCCACGCAGGACGAAGACTTCCAGGACCTGGGTGACATCTTCCTGGACCGCCTCTACAACGGCAAGTTCGATGTCGAAAAGGACCAGTTCCTGTCGCTGTCCCTGGGCGGCAACAAGGAATGCAAGGAAGGCAACGACAGCGTTCTGAAGATGATCAAGGACCCTGTCACCGGCCGTCAGCTTGAGATCTATCCCTCGCGTCCTGGCTCCTGTGACCAGGCCTGGGGCCGTGCCTATGTCCGCCAGGCGGTCCAGACGGTGTGGTCGCGTTCCACCGCGAATCCGATGTGGGGCACGAAGAACCATCCGAACGCTGCGGCTGCTACCGCTGCGGACTGCCCGGCAGCCGCCACTCGGCTGTACGACTACGACACCAACGGCCAGCCGCTCAACGCGGTGCTGTACCCAGTGTCGGGAACGCAGCTGTATTCGATGCCCGGTCAGTCGACCATCGCCTTCTATGTCTCGGATTCGAATGGCGTTGCCTTCAATCCTGTGGCAGCAGGATCGATCGTGTCGGTGTCTGCAACGGACGGCATGTCGGCCTCCGTGGCGGCAGGGTCACCGATCCCCAGCACCACGGCGCCTAGCGTGGTGGTGGTGAACTACAAGTTCGACAATGTGAACTCTGGCGTCATCACCGTGAAGGTGCAGTCGCCGCTGGGGGTGGTCAGCGCCCATGGTATCTCGGTGACGACAGTCGCCAAGCCGGACGGTCACGTCAGCTGCACTCCTTGATCATCTCCCTTGTCGGCATGCCCGGCGGTGGCAAGTCCACCGTCGGGCGTAGTCTTTCCCGGCAGGCCGGCATGCGCTTTGTCGATTCCGACGGCGAGATCGAGAAGCAGCTGGGCGAAAGCATCCGCAGCTTCTTCGATCGCGAGGGCGAGGCCCGGTTCCGTAATATCGAGCAGGCCGTCATTGCCGACCTGCTGCAGCGACCGGGTGACATGGTCCTGGCGACTGGCGGTGGTGCGGTACTGCGCGAGCCCAACCGCCTGGCACTGCGTCAGCAGTCCACCGTGCTGTACCTGCGCTCTACGCCCGAAGAGCTGTTCCGGCGCCTGCGCCACGACACGCAACGCCCGCTTCTGCAGGTGAAGGATCCCCTGCAGAAGTTGCGCGAGCTCTATGCGCAGCGCGACCCCCTCTATCGCTCCACCGCCCACTACACCATCGAAGTAGGCCGCCCCTCCGTCGCGACCCTGGTCAACATGGTGCTGATGCAGCTGGAGCTGGCGGGCCTGATTTCCGCGGAGCGAGTCGCCGCCACGGTGGGCGCAGGGCGTGAGGACGAGGCGCAAGCCTGAGATCGGCACCGCCGAAGGCCGGTCTATTCTGCGGGCCGTACACTCGGCCGATATGAACGCCATTCCCCCCAGTCCGGCCGCTTCCCCGGCCGCATCCGGACTTGCCGCTGCCGGCCACCGCCGGGTCCCCATTGCCCTGGACGAGCGCAGCTACGACATCCACATTGGTCGCGGCCTGCTGAGCGACACCAGCAGCTGGGAAGGCCTGCCCCAGGCCCGTTGCGCGGTGATCGTCAGCAATGAGACAGTCGCACCCTTGTATCTGGAAACCGTGGCCGTCAGGCTGCGTGAGCGCTACGCGCAGGTCCTGTCCGTCGTGCTGCCCGATGGTGAGCAGTACAAGGGCTGGGATGCCATCGAGCGCATTGCCTCGACCCTGCTGGAGGCCGCGGCCGATCGCAAGACGGTGCTCTTCGCCCTCGGTGGCGGCGTGATCGGCGACATGACCGGCTTCGCGGCGGCGATTTATATGCGCGGCGTGCCCTTCGTCCAGATCCCTACCACCTTGCTGGCCCAGGTCGATTCCTCCGTGGGCGGCAAGACGGCCATCAACCATGCCCTGGGCAAGAACATGCTGGGGGCCTTCTACCAGCCCCAGCGCGTCATCGCTGACCTCGACACGCTCCGTACCCTGCCGGCTCGGGAGCTGTCTGCCGGCCTGGCCGAGGTGATCAAGTACGGGCCCATCGCCGACGCCAATTTCCTGGCCTGGCTGGAGGCCAACATGGATGCGCTCCGTGCGCGTGATCCCTCGGCCCTGGCCTACGCGGTGCAGCGCAGCTGCGAGATCAAGGCCTGGGTCGTCGGCCAGGACGAGCGCGAATCCGGCCTGCGGGCCATCCTCAACTTCGGTCATACCTTCGGCCATGCCATCGAGACCGGCCTCGGCTACGGCGAATGGCTGCACGGCGAGGCCGTGGGTTGCGGCATGGTCATGGCCAGCGACCTGTCGGTGCGCCTGGGCCTCATGCCCCCTGAGTTCCTGGCCCGCATGGCGGCCCTCATCGGCAGGGCCGGCCTGCCCGTGAAGGCGCCGGCTTCGATCGGGGTCGAGCGCTTCATGAGCCTGATGCGGATCGACAAGAAGGCCGAGGGCGGCGAGATCCGATTCGTACTGATCGAACACCTGGGGCAGGCGGTGATGCGCAGTGCCCCGGATGCCCTGGTCGCCGACGTCATCCGGCAGCACAGCGCCTGAGCCTTGAAAGACCGTTGCGCATGTCCCTGAAGCCCTACGCCTGCCATGCCAACGCCTCCCGTGGTCGCCGCTTCCCCGAGCCGGCCGCACCCACGCGCAGCGAGTTCCAGCGCGATCGCGACCGCATCGTCCACAGCTCGGCCTTTCGTCGCCTGGTCTACAAGACCCAGGTCTTCCTCAACCATGAGGGTGACCTGTTCCGAACCCGGCTGACGCATTCGCTGGAAGTCGCCCAACTGGGGCGCTCTATCGGCCGCAGCCTGGGCCTGGACGAAGATCTGATCGAGACGGTCGCCCTGGCCCACGACCTGGGCCACACGCCCTTCGGCCATGCCGGCCAGGATGTCCTCGACGATTGCATGAAAGCCCATGGTGGCTTCGAGCACAACCTGCAGAGCCTGCGGGTCGTGGATCATCTCGAGCAGCGCTATCCGGCCTTCGATGGGCTCAACCTGACATTCGAGAGCCGGGAAGGCATCCTCAAGCACTGCGCGCGGCGCAATGCCGAGCTGATCGAGGCGCGCGAGCCCGGTGGCATCGCCCGGCGTTTTCTGAATGGCGGCCAGCCCAGTCTCGAGGCCCAGCTCTGCAATCTGGCGGATGAGGTGGCCTACAACGCCCATGACATCGACGAC
The DNA here is from genome assembly GCF_014174515.1 of Mitsuaria sp. WAJ17. GTDB lineage: Bacteria > Pseudomonadota > Gammaproteobacteria > Burkholderiales > Burkholderiaceae_C > Roseateles_B. The sequence continues at coordinate 85,709 of NZ_JACJUG010000006.1, read as the reverse complement.
GGCGTGCGCTCCGGCCTGCTGACCCTGGAGCAGTTGGAGTCGGTGCCCCTGGTCCAGCACTACCTGCGCGAGACCCTGGCCGTCTATCCGGCCCTGCAGGGCAAGCGCCTGCTGTTCGAGACCATACGCCGCATGCTGTCCCAGCAGGTCTACGACATCATCGAGGCCAGCGAGTCCGCCCTGGCCGAGCATGCGCCGGCCAATGTGGACGACGTCCGCCAGACGCCGCCGCTGATCCGATTCACGCCGGCCATGCGCCACGCCAGCACGGAGCTCAAGCGCTTCCTTTTTGCCAATCTCTACCGCCATGCCCAGGTCCGCGACACCCGCCAGCGCGCGGAAATTGTCCTTCGCGACCTCTTCGCGGCCTATTTGCAGGACCGCCAGCACCTCCCGCCAGACTTCGCCGAGCAGGCCGACCACCCGCGCGCTTGCGCCGACTACATCGCCGGCATGACCGATCGCTTTGCCCTCAAGGAGCATGAGCGCCTGACGGGCCAGCGCCTCTTCGCCTGAGCCGCCCGCTTGCGGAATAATTGGGGACAGATTCATGCGGCCCTGTGGCTGCCCGGAGTGCCACCATGGCCCGACTGTCCCGCCTCGCCATCCCCGGCGAGGTCCATCACCTGATCCAACGCGGCCACGACCAGCAGCCCATCGTCCGGGACGATGAGGACCGGCGCGCTTTCATCGACGCTCTTCGCGAATGCGCGGCCCTGCACAAGGTGGCCATCCACGCCTATGTGCTGATGGACAACCACCTGCACCTGCTGGTCACGCCGCCAGCGCCAGAGAGCCTCAGCCGCATGATGCAGTCGCTGGGGCGGCGCTATGTGGCGCGCTTCAACCGGAGGCACGCGCGCAGCGGTGGGCTCTGGGAGGGGCGCTTCCGCGCCGCGCCTCTGGAGCCTGCCTGGCTGCTGTCGTGCATGCGCTACATCGAACTCAACCCCCTGCGCGGTGGCCAGGTCGATCGTCCGGAGGCCTATCCATGGTCCAGCGCAGCCCACCACCTAGGCGCCGTGCGCGACCCTCTGGTGCAGGACCATGCCGGCTTCTGGGCCATGGGCAACACGCCCTTTGAGCGCGACGCCAACTACCGGCGCTACCTGGAGGAGGGGAGCAGCCAGGAGGAGACGGATGCGCTGTTGGCGGCGGCCCTGCGCGGCTGGCCCCTGGGCTCCGTGGCCTACCGCGCGCAGTTGGCCAAGCAGACCGACCGCCCGCTGGCGCCCCGGTCTCGGGGGCGCCCACGCCGCAAGAATGCCGAGATTGTCCCCATTTAAATTGGAGGAAGGCCTCTGGAATCACTATAAAAGAGTCTGACCCCATTTAATCGTTCTTGTCCTGTAACGACTCGGCGACTAATCTGCACGGCAATCCTCCCGCGCTGCAGCAATTGGGCAGCGCAGGCCTTCCGGGGCCGGAGCTACAGCCTTTTGAATGCGGAGTCGCCATGGCAGTCCAGATGAGCCACCCCCAGGATCCTTCCTCGCAAGGGCCTGACCACGCCGAGATCCAGTCCCTGGCCGAACAGGGCCTGTACCGGACCCAGCACGAGAAGGACGCCTGCGGCCTGGGCTTTGTGGCCCACATCAAGGGCCAGAAAGCCCATGCCATCGTGCAGCAGGGCCTGAAGATCCTGGAGAACCTGGATCACCGCGGTGCCGTGGGCGCGGATGCCCTGATGGGCGACGGTGCGGGCATCCTGATCCAGATTCCGGACCAGCTCTACCGCGAGGACATGGCCAAGCAGGGCGTGACCCTCCCACCTCCCGGCGAATACGGCGTGGGCCTGATCTTCCTGCCCAAGGAGCATGCCTCCCGCCTGGCCTGCGAGCAGGAGTTGGTGCGTGCCATCAAGGCCGAGGGTCAGGTCTTGCTGGGCTGGCGCGACGTGCCTGTGGACGCCGAACTGCCCATGTCGCCCACGGTGCGCGAGAAGGAGCCCATCATCCGCCAGGTCTTCATCGGCCGTGGCCCGGACATCATCGTGCCCGATGCGCTGGAACGTAAGCTCTACGTGATTCGCAAGACCGCCTCCAGCGCCATCCAGGCCCTGAAGCTCACGCACAGCCGCGAGTACTACGTGCCCAGCATGAGCTGCCGCACGGTCATCTACAAGGGCCTGCTGCTGGCTGACCAGGTCGGCAAGTACTACAAGGATCTGTCGGACCCGCGCACAGTCTCGGCCATCGCCCTGGTGCACCAGCGGTTCTCGACCAATACCTTTCCCGAGTGGCCCCTGGCCCACCCCTACCGCATGGTCGCCCACAACGGCGAGATCAACACGGTCAAGGGCAATTTCAACTGGATGCGCGCCCGCGAAGGCGTGATGAAGTCGCCGGTGCTTGGAGAGGATCTGAAGAAGCTCTACCCCATCAGCTTCGAGCACCAGTCCGACACGGCCACCTTCGACAACGCCATCGAGCTGTTGACCATGGCCGGCTATCCGCTGGCCCATGCCGCCATGATGATGATCCCGGAAGCCTGGGAGCAGCACGAGCAGATGGACGAGCGCCGCCGCGCCTTCTACGAATACCACGCGGCCATGATGGAACCCTGGGACGGCCCCGCCGCCATGGTCTTCACTGACGGCCGCCAGGTCTGCGCCGCGTTGGACCGCAACGGGCTGCGTCCCGCCCGCTACTGCGTGACCGACGACGACATGGTCGTGCTGGCCTCCGAGTCCGGCGTCCTGCCCATCCCCGAAAGCAAGATCGTCAAGAAGTGGCGCCTGCAGCCGGGCAAGATGTTCCTGATCGACCTGGAGCAGGGCCGCATCGTCGATGACGAGGAACTGAAGACCCAGTTCGCCAACGCCCGCCCCTACCGCCAGTGGATCGAGAACGTCCGCGTCAAGCTGGACAGCATCCCCGTGGCCGATCCGGTGCCCTCCAGCTTCGAGTCCACCTTGCTGGACCGCCAGCAGGCTTTCGGCTTCACCCAGGAAGACATCAAGTTCCTGCTGGCGCCCATGGCGGCCAATGGTGAGGAGGGCATCGGTTCCATGGGCAACGATTCGCCCCTGGCCGTGCTGTCGGACAAGAACAAGCCGCTCTACAACTACTTCAAGCAGCTGTTCGCCCAGGTCACCAACCCGCCGATCGACCCGATCCGCGAGAACATCGTGATGTCCCTCAACAGCTTCGTGGGCCCCAAGCCCAATCTGCTGGACATCAACGCCGTCAACCCGCCCATGCGTCTTGAAGTGAGCCAGCCTGTGCTGGACTTCAAGGACATGGCCCGTCTGCGCGCCATCGAGCAGCACACCAACGGCAAGTTCAAGCCCTACGAGCTGGACATCACCTATCCGCGCGAATGGGGCCGTGAAGGCGTCGAGGCCCAACTGGCCTCGCTGTGCGCCGAGACGGTGGACGCCATCAAGAGCGGCCACAACATCCTCATCATCACGGACCGCAATCTGAGTGCGAACCGTGTGGCCATCCCTGCGCTGCTGGCGCTGTCCGCCGTGCACCACCACCTGGTGCGCGAGGGGCTGCGCACCACGGCCGGGCTGGTCGTGGAGACGGGCACGGCGCGCGAGGTCCACCACTTCGCGGTGCTGGCCGGCTTCGGTGCCGAGGCCGTCCACCCCTACCTGGCCCTGGAGACGCTGACCCAGATGACGGCCGAGCTGCCGGGCAATCTCTCAGCCGAGAAGGCCATCTACAACTACATCAAGGCCGTGGGCAAGGGCCTGTCGAAGATCATGTCCAAGATGGGCATCTCGACCTATATGTCCTACTGCGGCGCGCAGATCTTCGAGGCCATCGGTCTCAAAGCAGATTTCGTCGAGAAGTACTTCCGCGGCACGCCCACGCAGGTCGGCGGCATTGGCGTGTTCGAGGTGGCGGAGGAAGCCCTGCGCCTGCACGAGGCGGCCTTCGGCAGCGATCCGTTGCTGGCCACCATGCTCGACGCCGGCGGCGAATACGCCTGGCGTGCCCGCGGCGAGGAGCATATGTGGACGCCGGATGCCATCGCCAAACTGCAGCACAGCACGCGCTCGGGCAAGTTCGAGACCTACAAGGAATACGCCCAGCTGATCAATGACCAGAGCAAGCGCCATATGACCCTGCGCGGCCTGTTCGAGTTCAAGTTCGATCCTTCCAAGGCGATTCCGCTGGAGGAGGTCGAGCCGGCGGCCGAGATCGTCAAGCGCTTTGCCACCGGGGCCATGTCCCTGGGCTCCATCTCCACCGAGGCCCATGCCACGCTGGCCGTGGCCATGAACCGCATCGGGGGCAAGAGCAACACGGGCGAGGGCGGCGAGGATCCGGCGCGCTATCGCAATGAGCTCAAGGGCATCAAGATCGTCAAGGGCACCAAGGTGTCTGACGTCATCGGCAGCAAGGTGATCGAGGCCGACTACGAACTGCAGGACGGCGACTCGCTGCGCTCCAAGATCAAGCAGGTGGCCTCCGGGCGCTTCGGCGTGACTGCGGAGTACCTGGTCAGCGCCGACCAGATCCAGATCAAGATGGCCCAGGGCGCCAAGCCGGGCGAGGGCGGCCAGTTGCCGGGCGGCAAGGTCTCCGAGTACATCGGCTTTCTGCGCTACTCGGTGCCGGGTGTGGGCCTGATCTCGCCGCCGCCACACCATGACATCTATTCCATCGAGGACCTGGCCCAACTGATCCACGACCTGAAGAACGTCAATGGGCGCGCCGACATTTCGGTCAAGTTGGTCTCCGAGGTGGGCGTGGGCACCATCGCGGCAGGTGTGGCCAAGGCCAAGGCCGACCACATCGTGATCGCGGGTCATGACGGCGGCACGGGCGCTTCGCCCTGGAGCTCCATCAAGCACGCAGGCACGCCCTGGGAGCTGGGCTTGGCCGAGGCGCAGCAGACCCTGGTGCTGAACCGCCTGCGCGGCCGTGTCCGCGTGCAGGCCGACGGCCAGATGAAGACCGGCCGGGACGTCGTCATCGGCGCGCTGCTGGGCGCGGACGAGTTCGGCTTCGCCACTGCGCCGCTGGTGGTCGAGGGCTGCATCATGATGCGCAAGTGCCACCTCAACACCTGCCCGGTGGGCGTGGCCACGCAGGACCCGGTGCTGCGCGCCAAGTTCTCCGGCAAGCCCGAGCACGTGGTGAACTATTTCTTCTTCGTCGCTGAGGAAGCCCGCCAGATCATGGCCCAGCTGGGCCTGCGCAAGTTCGACGAGCTGATCGGCCGCTCGGACCTGCTGGACACTCGCAAGGGCATCAGCCATTGGAAGGCCCGCGGCCTGGACTTCAGCCGCGTCTTCCACCGTCCCACGCTGGCGTCGGACGTTGCCCGCCTGCACAACGCCACGCAGGACCACGGCCTGGACCGCGCCCTGGACGTCAAGCTGATCGAGAAGTGCCTGCCCGCCTTCGAGAAGGGCGAGAAGGTGCAGTTCATGCAGGAGGTCAGCAATGTGCGCCGCACCGTGGGTGCCATGCTGTCCGGTGAGCTGGTGCGCCGCCATCCTGAAGGCCTGCCTGACCACACCATCTTCATCCAAATGGAAGGCACGGGCGGCCAGAGCTTCGGCGCCTTCCTGGCCCCGGGTATCACGCTGTACCTGATCGGTGACGCCAATGACTACACCGGCAAGGGTCTGTCCGGTGGCCGCGTGGTGGTGCGTCCCTCGATCGACTTCCGCGGTGACGCGACCAAGAACATCATCGTCGGCAACACCGTGCTGTACGGCGCGACCCGCGGCGAGGCCTTCTTCCGCGGTGTGGCCGGCGAGCGTTTCGCGGTGCGCCTGTCCGGCGCCTCGGCCGTCGTTGAGGGAACGGGCGACCATGGCTGCGAGTACATGACCGGAGGCACCGTCGTCGTGTTGGGCAAGACCGGCCGCAACTTCGCGGCGGGCATGAGTGGTGGCCTCGCCTATGTCTTCGACGAGGACGGCAGCTTCGCCAAGCGCTGCAACACCAGCATGGTGAGCCTGGACAAGATCCTGCCCTCCCATGAGCAGGAGGCCAGCATCGACAAGGCCATCTGGCACCGCCTCACCCAGGGCGGCGAGGCCCAGACCGACGAGGCCATCCTCAAGAAGATGATCGAGGACCACCACCGCTGGACCGGCAGCCAGCGCGCTCGCGACATCCTGGATCACTGGGCCGACTCGCGCGCCAAGTTCGTCAAGGTCTTCCCCAACGAATACCGCCGCGCCCTGGGCGAGCTGCACGCCGCTCGCGAAGCCGCCGAGACCATTGCCCACGCCAAGGCCCCGGCGGCCTCGGTGAAGGCTTGAGAGATTTGGAGTACACAATGGGAAAAGTCACCGGCTTCATGGAGTACGAACGCCTGGAAGAGGGCTACGAGCCCGTCCCGGCCCGCCTGAAGAACTACAAGGAGTTCGTCATTGCACTGAGCTCCGACCAGGCCAAGCAGCAGGGCGCTCGCTGCATGGACTGCGGCACGCCGTTCTGCAACAACGGCTGCCCGGTCAACAACATCATTCCGGACTTCAACGACCTCGTGTACCGCGGTGACTGGCAGAACGCCATCACCGTTTTGCACAGCACCAACAACTTCCCCGAGTTCACCGGCCGCATCTGCCCCGCGCCCTGCGAGGCGGCCTGCACGCTGAACGTGAATGACGACGCGGTGGGCATCAAGTCCATCGAGCATGCCATCATCGACCGCGCCTGGCTTGAGGGCTGGGTGAAGCCGCAGCCGGCCGCCGTGAAGACAGGCAAGCGCGTGGCCGTCGTGGGCTCGGGCCCGGCCGGCCTGGCCGCGGCGCAGCAGCTGGCGCGTGTCGGGCACGAGGTCACGGTCTTCGAGAAGAACGACCGCGTGGGCGGTCTGCTGCGCTACGGCATCCCCGACTTCAAGATGGAGAAGTCCCACATCGACCGCCGCGTGCAGCAGATGGAGGCCGAGGGCGTGGTCTTCCGCACCGGCGTGCTGGTGGCCAGCCTGGGTGAGGGCAGCAAGGTCACCAACTGGGCGAAGGAGACGGTCGGTGCCGAGGAGCTGAAGGCCCAGTTCGATGTCGTCCTGCTGTGCGGTGGTGCTGAGCAGTCGCGTGACCTGCCGGTGCCGGGGCGCGACCTGGCGGGCATCCATTTCGCGATGGAGTTTCTGCCCCAGCAGAACAAGGTCAACGCGGGCGACAAGCTCAAGGGCCAGCTGCGGGCGGAGGGCAAGCACGTCATCGTCATTGGCGGTGGCGACACCGGCAGCGACTGCGTGGGGACCAGCAACCGCCATGGCGCCAAGAGCGTCACCCAGTTCGAGCTGATGCCCCGCCCGCCCGAGGAGGAGGATCGCCCGCTGACCTGGCCCTACTGGCCCTACAAGCTGCGCACCTCGTCCAGCCACGAGGAAGGCTGCGAGCGCGAGTTCGCTATCGCCACCAAGGAATTCATCGGCGAGAAGGGCAAGGTCACCGGTGTCAAGACGGTGCGCGTGGAATGGCAGGGCGGCAAGATGGTCGAGGTGCCGGGTTCTGAGCAGGTGCTGAAGGCGGACCTGGTGTTGCTGGCCATGGGCTTTGTCTCGCCGGTCTCACCGGTGCTGGAGGCCTTCGGCGTCGGCAAGGACGCCCGCGGGAACGCGAAGGCGAGCACCGAGGCGCAGGGTGCCTACGCGACCAACATCGACAAGGTCTTTGCTGCCGGCGACATGCGCCGGGGCCAGTCCCTGGTTGTCTGGGCCATCCGCGAGGGGCGCCAGGCTGCCCGTGCCGTGGACGAATACCTGATGGGCAGTAGCGTGCTTCCGCGCTGACCCCCTGCCGCCGGGGCCGGGTTTTTCGCCGGTAGCCAGCCGCCCCGCGTGACGCGAGGGCGGCTTTTTTGTGGCCGGCGTGAAGGTTGTTTGCTGCTGGTTACAAGCTTTTGCCATTCATCCGCGACCGGCGGCCGCTGGTCGGCCGGTGCGTCAGCACTGTGGAAAACGCCCCTCGGCTTTGCCTATGCTTCGGCCGACACTGCGCTCAGGCCCATGCCGGGCTCCCCCTGGGGGCACGGTCCTGGCGTCCCGAACGAACCTGCGAGCAACCATGACACCTATTCGATCTGCCGGCGCGAAGCGCGCCGCCCAGTCAGGCTTCACCTTGACGGAAGTCCTGGTGGTAACGGCCATCCTGGGCATTCTGGCGGGCTTGGCTTTGCCAGCCTATCGAGACTATGTGCGGCGCGGCAGCATCCCGGAGGCGACGGCAGCGCTGTCGGACTACCGGATCAAGATGGAGCAGTATTACCAGGATCACCGCAACTACGGCTCCGATGGCAAGTGTGCGAATGACTCGCCGGCGCCGGCGTGGAAGGATTTCTCTCCTGCGGGCAAGAAGAACTTCGACTACGGATGCGAGACCCTGGAGGACGGTCAGGACTACAAGCTAACCGCCACCGGCAAGTCGGCCTCCGTGGTCGCGGGCCATACCTACCAGCTGACCTCCAGTGCTTCCAAGACGACGGCCTTCAAGGGCGAAACCGTGGACAAGAACTGCTGGGTCGTCCGGGGGGACGAATGCTGAGCGCAAGAAGCCTCAGGCCCACCCGGCCCACGCCGGGCTTCACGCTCGTGGAGATGGCCGTCGCAATGGCCATCATGGGCCTCCTGGTGGCATTGACCGTGCCGGGTGCCGTTGAATGGGTCAGGAACCTGCAGATCCGCAGCACCACCGAGTCCCTGCGGGCCGGCCTGGAGCGTGCGCGCATGGATGCGCTGAAGAACAACCGGTCGGTCAGTTACTGGCTGGTCGCGGATGACGCCGCGGTGCCGGGTGTTGATTGCAAGGTGTCCAGTGCCGGCCACCATTGGGTGATCAGCGTGAAGAATCCCGAGGGCAAGTGCAACGAGACCGTCGCCACCAAGGACCCTCTGCTGGTCACTCGGTCCGAGGCGCTCTCCGGGGCCTCTCGGGTCACCGTGGCGGCCATCGACGCCAGTGACAACGACGCTTCGCGGGTGATCTTCAACACCCTGGGGCAGGTGGTCAACGCGGATGCCATCAGCCGCATCACGATCAAGCCGACCTCAGGTACGGCACGGGAGCTTCAGATCCGGGTGGAGAGCGGTGGCGCCATCCGCAGCTGCGATCCCAAGGTGTCTTCCAGCGATCCGAGGGCCTGCCCATGAGCACCCAGCTGTTTCAACAAGGCCGCCGCCGCTCGCGCCAGCGGGGCATCGCACTGATCGAGGCCATGATCGGCGTGCTGATCTTCGCCTTCGGCGTGTTGGGCCTGATCGGCCTGCAGGCCGCCATGACGCGGGCCCAGACGAATGCCAAGTTCCGCGCTGACGCGGCCAACCTGGCCTCCGATCTTGTGTCGCTGATCCAGACGGACAGCCTCGCCAACATGAAGCAGTACGACTCCAAATCTGCCTGTGCGGCCTATGCCCGCTGCAAGGAGTGGCAGACCAAGGTCAAGTCCGTCCTGCCGGCCGCCAACAACCCGGAAGTGAAGGTGGACACCGGGTTGAGCAAGGTCGATATCACGATCCAGTGGCAGCAGGGGGCTGACACGAATCAATACCAAACCGTGCTGGTGTGGCAGCCATGAGCAAGTACAGCCTTCAATCAATCCCGGGCAAGCGACACAGTGCGGGCTTCACGCTGGTCGAACTGATGGTCGGCGTGGGCGTGGGCCTGCTGTCCACCGTGGTCATCGCGACCATCCTGGCCCGGTCGGAACAACAGAAGCGCAACACGATGTCGGGCTCCGACGCGCAGATGGCTGGCGCGCTGGCCATCTTCGAGCTCGAAAAGGAAGTGCGAGAAGCAGGCTATGGCCTGACCTCGGACACCGGGGGCACGGCCTGCACGCTGACGGCCAAGTACGCAGGGGCCGCGATCGCCGATATCCCGGCTGACCTGGCCCCCGTGGTGATCACCAAGACGGCGGACAAGCCGGACACCCTGCGCATCACCAAGAGTGTGCCCACGCGGTTCTCCATCCCGGCCCAGGTGAATGCCCCGCTGTTCAACCCGACAGGGGCAGGCTCCGTGGCCAACACGGTGACGCTGAAGTCCAATATCGGCATCGCGGCAGGGGACCTGCTGGCGGTTGTCAGTGCGCCGGCCAGCATCGAGACTGGCGTGGGCTCGTGCATCGTGTTCCAGGCGACCGACGTCAAGGCAGATCACATGGGCGTGGGCCGCACGGTCGATGCGGCCTGGAACAGCGTGGCCACCTTGCCGGCGCTGTCCCTGTCCCAGTACGTCGTCAATCTGGGGGCGCTGGAGAGTTCCACCTTCTCCGTGGTGCCGGTCAGTGCGGGCAGCCCCGTTTATGCCCTGCAGCGCGCGCAGTTCACCTTGAAGGATCGGGCCGTGGTCACCCGTGTGGTGCAGAACGGCGTGGTCGATCTCAAGGCCTTCTATGGCGTGGACAGCGATGCCGACGGCGTTGTGGACAAGTACGTGTCGGACACTCCCACCACCGTTGCCGGCTGGCAGCAGGTGCGCGCGGTGCGCATGGCTCTGCTGACACGCTCCGAGCAGTTCGAGAAGGACAAGGTGACCACGGCCGAGCCCCTGTGGGATGTCGGCAAGGTGGCCGCTGTGCCGGGCGTGGAGGACTGTGGCAGCAGCAAGTGCATCAAGCTGAATCCCAAGGTCGCGGCCGACTGGGAGCACTACCGCTACAAAGTTTTCGAAGTGGTGATCCCCATCCGGAACCAGCTGTGGCGTTCCGATGCGGGCAGCTGACCGGCTGCGTCGGCCGGCTCGCCGAGTGAATCAATGAAACTGGACATGAACATGCCTCATCACCTGAAAGCCCGCCGGGCCTGGCGCCAGCAGCGCGGCGTGTCGATGATTTTCGCGATGATCTCCCTGGTTGTGCTGACGCTGGGCGGCGTGGCCCTGGTGCGTTCGGTGGACACCGGCGCCTTGACGTTGGGCAATCTGGGCTTCCGCAAGGATGCCGTCTCAGCAGCGTCGTACGGAACGGAAGAGGCCATCAAGTGGATGTTCGGTGTTGGCCCAGCCAAGCTGGAAAAGGATGCCCCTGAGCTGGGCTATTACGCCGTGGCGGTGGACAACCTCGCCCCCACGCTGACGGAGCAGGATGCCGCCAAGGCCCTGTCCATGGTCGATTGGTCGGGCAATGGCTGTGGGGGCATGGAGGAATCGGCGACCGCCGTCTGCATTCAGCCCACCAAGGCGGACAAGACTGTTGGCTCGACGAAGGTGAAGGTCAAATGGGTGATCACGCGCCTGTGCGCGGAGCCCGGCCCCGGCGGCAGCGGCCGCCCCTGCGCGCTGCCGATCAAGTTTTCCAAGGCCGTCAGCATGGACAAGGGCATGCTGAGCTACATGGGCGACATCCCGCCCAAGACGACAACCACCTTCTACCGGGTGATCACCCGTGCTGAAGGATCGCGGCAGACGGTTGCCATTACCGAGACGCTGGTCCACTTTTGACGGTCATCGACGGTCTCTGACTGTCCGGACCCCCTGAACGGTTAACCCTGGTGTGGAGCTTTCCATGAACCAACGATTTCCTCATTCGCTGACCCGGCTGGCCCTGGGGCTCTCCGCCTTGTCGGCCACGGCGGCATTCGCCTCGACGGACATTTCCACGGTGCCGCTGTGGGCCTCGATCGCCGTCAACGTCAAGCCCAACATCCTGTTCGTGCTGGATGACTCGGGCAGTATGGCCGACGACTTCCTGCCCGACGACGCCAACTTCCAGAAGGTGTCCAGTAGCTCCACCTGGGCGCAGCCCGGACGGCTGTCGTCCCAGTGCAATGGCCTGGCCTTCAATCCCGATCTGGCCTACCCGGCGCCGGTGAAGGCGGATGGCACCTCTTACCCGGATGCGCCGACCTCCTCCGAGATTGACGCCCTGCTGTCCTCCACCAATGCATTGAATTACTCGGGCCGAGCCCAGTCGGTCACGCAGCTGACGCCAGCCTCGGACGCCTACGTCTCCGTGCAATTGGGCACCTCGGTCTTGGCTGGCGCCTATGTGCTGGGCATGCCGGTCACGGTCTTTGACAACTCCAACCGCGGACGCTGGGTGGTCGGCACCGTATCCGGCTGGGACGCCGCTGCACAGACGGTGACCTTGAAAGTGGTCCAGTCACGCAGCCTTCCTAGCACGGGCTACTTCTCGTCGCCCTACGTTTCCTATGGCACGCCCGGCAACCAGCTCTACTACACGTACGACAGAAGCAAGGGTGGAGAAAACGCGCTCAACTTCGTGTATCCCACGGGCGGCGTCAGCAAGACCTCGACGTTCTACAAGCAGTGCGCGATGGCGATCAATGACCCGAACGCCATCCCTGCTGGCTTGTTCAATGTGAACATCGTCACGCCGAGCATGAGTGCCGACTTCCTTGCGAAGTACTGGCGCTGGGCCACCTACTACTCGTACCGCATGGTCATGATGCGCTCGGCGGCCAGCCTGGCCTTCCAGCCCATGGACGAGCGTTTCCGCATTGGTTTCACGACCATTCTGGAAAAGGGCATCACCGAAGGATCGCGCATGCTGCATGTGCGCGACTTCGACAAGACGCAGAAAGAGGACTTCTACACCAAGCTCTTCGGTGTGCCGCCCTCGGGATACACGCCGCTGCGGGGGGCCGTGCAGAAGGCCGGCCGCTACTTCGCCAACAAGTACCCGGGTCAGGATTACGACCCGATGCAGTACTCCTGCCAGAAGAACTTCCTGGTGCTGTCGACGGACGGCTACTGGAATACCAATGCCGAGTATGTCGATTGGGATACCTCGAAGTCAGTGGACTACGGCCCCTACGACATCAATGGAGAGCTGAAGATCGGCAACCAGGACGGCCTGCCTACGGCGCGCCCGATGTTCGATGGCAGCAGCAGCACGGTGGTGAGCGTAGACACCTGGACGGTGACCCACTACTTCAGCCGGATTCTGGTTTCCAACATCAGCTACAAGGAAACGACCACCAAGGTCGATACCGAGTCGCAGACGCTCTATTCGCTGGCCTCCGACAAGGCCTGCACGGGCGGCACCAAGCGTGTCTGGGCCCAGCCGCAGACGCGTTCGGCCACCTACACACAGGTCATGTCCGAAACCCTGCGGACGGACAACCTCAACATGAGCCAGCCGTGGAACTACACGACCACCACCACCACGCTCAAGGACGGTGAAACGGTGACCTCCACCGTGGACGAACCCGCGCCCACGAAGGGGGCTGAGTCCGTCGTCTCCACGGTAAGCACCAGCTACAACTCCAGCACGGGGGCCTGGACGGGTCCGAGCTACGGCTCTTGGAAGAACGGCACTGCAGTGAAGGGGGCCTGCGCAATCACTGCACCTGCCAATTTGCCGCCGACGGTGGTCAGCACCTCGACTTCCCTGGTCAAGTCGGGCAGCCGCACGGCGGGCACCGCCGTGTCAAAGATCGACACCGACACGTCGGAGGTCAAGGGCGCGGTGACCAACAAGACCACCACGACCAATGTGACCGGCACGCTGGATTCGTTGGCCGACGTGGCGATGTACTACTACAAGACCGACCTGCGGACTTCCGACCTGGACAACTGCACCGGCTCCAAGGGCATCGATGTCTGCGAGAACAACGTCAAGGTGACCGAAGGCAGCAAGGACGACGCCAAGCACCAGCACATGACCACCTACACCCTGAGCCTGGGCAACAGCGGCATGCTGGGCTATGAGCCGGACTACGAGACCAGCACCTCGGGCGACTTCTACAAGGTCAAGACCGGCGTGCGGAACTGGCCCAACCCCTTCGCCTCCGGTGCCGCCAAGATGGACGATCTGTGGCATGCCGCAGTCAACGGGCGGGGCCGCTACTTCAATGCCAAGGACCCCTCCGGCCTGGCACTGAGCCTGGCCACGGCGCTGAACGCCATCGCATCGGTGACGGGTACTGCCGCCGCTGCTGCAACGAGTACCCTGCAGCCGGTGGCAGGTGACAACGGCGCCTATGTGTCCCAGTTCACCTCGCCGGCATGGACGGGCGACCTGCGCAAGTACACCTTCGACAAGAACGGCAAGGTCGAGGCCACTCGCTACGACGAGACCAAGGGCGCCTTTGTCGATAACGCCAAATGGAGTGCGGCGGACGTGCTGACCTCGTCCACGGTGCGCAACATCAAGTTCTTCCGCAAGGGGGGGGTCAAGACCACCACTGGCAGCCTGGTCAACTTCGACGCAGCCGCGATGAACGCCGACGAGCTGGCCCTGTTCGCCAAGGCCTGCGACAAGCCTTCGACCGACCGTCCTTCGCAGTGCGCCTCCGCGACCGCGGATGAAGTCACGGCCCTGAACGATCCTGCCATCATGGTGTCCTACCTCAGGGGCGTGGAGAAGACGGGCTACCGGCCGCGCAGCCGGATCCTGGGTGACCTGGTGAACTCCTCTCCGGTGTTCATTGGCCAGTCCAAGTACCAGTACACCGAGAACGGCTATCAGAGCTGGGTGAAGTCCACGGCCATCGCCGGCCGCACGCGCATCCTGGTGGTGGGCGGCAATGACGGCATGCTGCATGCCTTCCGCGAGTCGGACGGTGTCGAACTGTGGGCCTATGTGCCGTCTAGCGTCATGTCCAAGATGTACATCCTGGCGGACAAGTCCTACGAGTCCAAGCACACCTACTTCGTGGACGGCTCGCCCATCGTGTCCGACATCTACGTGGACGGGGCCTGGAAGACCATCCTGATCGGCGGTCTGGGTGCCGGTGGGCGCAGCTATTACGCACTGGACGTCACCGATACCGAGAATCCCAAGCCCTTGTGGGAAATCAGCCCCGACACCATGCCCTCGGGCGAGGGGGATCGCCTGGGCCTGGCCTTCTCCAATCCGGTAGTGACCAAGCGTGCCGATGGCACCTGGATCGTCGCGCTGGCCAGCGGCTACAACAATCCTTCTGGCGGCGCCTTCCTCTTCATCCTGGACGCCAAGACCGGCGAGCTGCTGCAGACCATTCCCACGGAAGTGGGGGGCTCCAACGTGGGCGAAGGCCTGGCCAAGGTCAATGCCTGGATCGACAGCCCGGAAGAAAACCTGGCGCTGCGCTTCTACGGTGGCGACATGCTCGGCAACCTGTGGCGCTTCGACATTGACGGCCTGCTGGAGCCCAAGAAGGCCGCCCTGCGCCTGGCCATCCTGAAGAACGGTGACGGACAGCTGCAGCCCATCACGACCCTGCCCAAGCTGGCTGAGTTCGATGCCAATGGCGGCCGCCGTCGCGTGGTCTACGTGGGCACCGGGCGCTACCTGGGCAAGACGGACATCCCGACCGAGGCAACGCCGGCCCAGCAGCAGAGCATCTACGCGATCGCCGACGACCTCTCCGACAAGGGCCTGGAAGACGTTCGCGGAGACAAGCTGCTGGTCGAGCAGAAGATCGACACCAGCACCACGCCTTACACCGTGGGCAGCGCCGAGACCCTGGTCGACTGGTCCAAGAACAAGGGCTGGTTCGTGGATCTCAAGAACAAGTCCGAGCGGGTCAACATCGACATGTTGATGGTGGCCAACACCCTGGTTGCCGCTGGGAACATCCCGGGTGCTGCATCGACCTATTGCGAGGCGCCGGAGGCCAACCAGGCCAGCCTGTACATGTTCAACATCATTACCGGCGGCGGCACGGTGCAGGGCCTGACCGAGATGCAAGCCGGTATCAGCGCCGTCATGGACGAGTTCGGCAAGTACAAGACCGTCAAGACGGGCGTGAAGTCGGGCGTGAACCAGCCGCCCGATGAAATCACGCCGCTGACGGTGAGCTCGGGCGCTCCGCGCCGCAGCACCTGGCGTGAGCTTCATTGAGCTGAATCGGGTCGGAGGGCGGCCGCCCCATGCAGCGTGGGCGGCCGCAGCAGTCCTGCATCTGAGCGTGCTGCTGGGCCTTGGCCAGCGCACGCTCACCCTGGGGGAAGGCGGTTCGTCGCATCAGCGCGAGCCGGCTTCCCTTTCTTTTCGTGTGTTGCAGCCGGCCTCTGCTGGCGCGGGGGCTGCGGTCTCGCCTGCCACGGCCAGCGGTGAGCTGCCAACGCCAGCCGCCCCGGTGGCCCCTCAGGCCGTGAAGGGCGGTCCGCCGCTGGCTGCGACCAGCGAGCCCGCCGAGGTGCCTGTCGTCCAACTGGCCGGTTTCAACCTGCAGGACTACCTGCCCCGCAGGGCGGTGGACGAGGGGCCGCGCGTCCAGGGGCAGGTGAGCCTTCCCTGGCCCGAGGGCTTTCCCGGGCGGCAGTTGCACAAGGGCCGCTTCAGGGTCTACATCGACGAACACGGCCGGGTCCGGCGTGTGGCGGCCGAGGCGCTGGAGATGGCGTCGCCCTTTGTCGAGCTCACCCAGCAGGCCTTTCTGCAGGCGCACTTCGAGCCGGGCAAGCTGGCCGGGCAGTCGGTCAGGACCTGGATCCTGATCGAAGTCGTCTACGAGGACTCTGGGGTCGTCTTCACCCAGGTTCTGTCTGAGCAGTGACGTTGACCTGCGGCAGAGTTGGCAGAAATGCCGTGCCGCGGCGAGCATTTCCGCGTTTCCCCTATGATGTGGCCTCTTTTGTCTGGGCAGGAGCCCAGTCACCACTGGCCCATGCCTGCCCAAAGACTACAGACCACTGATCATGTGACGCCCCTGATCGAGCTGCGCGATGTGAGCTGCGGCTATGCCGGGCGCGCCATCCTGCAGGGGGTGAACCTGCAACTCAAGCGCGGCTCCGTGCTGGCCTTGATCGGCACCTCCGGTGGCGGCAAGACCACGCTGCTGCGGGCCCTGAGCCGCCAGATCACGCCCATGGCCGGCCAGGCCTTCTTCGACGGGCAGGACATGGCCGACCTGGACCAGGCCGGGCTGTTCACCGTGCGTCGGCGCATGGGCATGCTCTTCCAGTTTGGCGCGCTGTTCACTGACCTCAGCGTGTTCGAGAACGTCGCGTTCCCTCTGCGCGAGCACACCCGATTGCCTGAATCCATGATCCGCGACCTGGTGCTGATGAAACTCAACGCGGTCGGCCTGCGCGGCGCCCGCGACCTCATGCCCAGCGAAATCTCCGGCGGCATGGCGCGTCGTGTGGCCCTGGCGCGTGCCATTGCCCTGGACCCCGACCTCGTGCTGTATGACGAGCCCTTCGCGGGCCTGGATCCCATCTCCCTGGGCGTCACCGCCCGCCTGATCCGCGATCTCAACGATGCCCTGGGCCTGAGCAGCGTGATCGTGTCGCACGACCTCCATGAGACCTTCGCCATCGCCGACCATGTGGCGATGGTCGCCAATGGTCGCGTAGTGGCCCAGGGCACGCCGGAGGAACTCCGCCACAGCCAGGATCCGCTGGTGCAGCAATTCGTCGGTGCCCAGCCGGACGGCCCGGTGCGCTTCCACCAACCGGCCGTGCCCGTGCTGCAGGACTTCGGCCTCAGCGGGAGGTCGGCATGAAGCGCCTGCCTCTGCACATCGGCTTCACCCTGCGCAGCAAGCTGGCCCAGATCGGCCAGGCGGCGCGTTTGTTCATGCAGCTGCTGGCCTGCAGCCCGCGCGCCTTGATGCGCTTCTCGCTGATCCGCGAGCAGGTCTACTACCTGGGTAACCGCTCGCTGTCCATCATCGGCGTCTCGGGGCTTTTCGTGGGCTTCGTGCTGGCCCTGCAGGGCTACTACACGCTGCAGCGCTACGGCTCTGCCGAGGCCGTGGGCCTGCTGGTGGCCCTCAGCTTGGTGCGCGAGCTGGGCCCGGTGGTGAGCGCCCTGCTGTTCGCCGGCCGGGCCGGCACCTCGCTGACGGCCGAGATCGGCCTGATGAAGGCAGGCGAGCAACTGACCGCCATGGAGATGATGGCCGTCGATCCCGTGACGCGCGTGCTCGCACCGCGCTTCTGGGCCGGTTTCATCGCCATGCCTCTGCTGGCGGCGGTGTTCTCCGCCGTGGGCGTCATCGGGGGCTGGTTGGTGGGCGTGGTGCTGATCGGCATTGACGCCGGTGCCTTCTGGTCCCAGATGCAGGGCGGTGTCGATGTCTTTGCCGATGTGGGCAATGGCGTCATCAAGAGTCTGGTCTTCGGCCTGACGGTCAGCTTTGTGGCCTTGCTGCAAGGCTATGGCTGCAAGCCGACGCCGGAAGGGGTGTCTTACGCCACGACCCGTACGGTCGTGGTTTCATCGCTGGCTGTGCTTGCACTGGATTTCGTGCTGACGGCCATGATGTTCTCGATTTGATGGGAGAAGAGGATGCAAGCCTCTCGACATGATGTGTGGGTGGGTTCCTTCGTGCTGCTGGGCGCGGCAGCCCTGCTGTTCCTCGCGCTCAAGGCCGGCAACCTGCTGAGCCTCAACTTCGATGACACCTACACCGTGGTGGCCAAGTTCGACAACATCGGCGGCCTGAAGGCCCGCGCGGCGGTCAAGAGCGCCGGCGTGGTCGTGGGCCGGGTGGAGTCCATCAGCTTCGATGACAAGAGCTTTCAGGCCCGCGTGGTCCTCAAGCTCAACCAGGGCGTGGCCTTCCCCAAGGACAGCTCGGCCAAGATCCTGACGGCCGGCCTGCTGGGCGAGCAGTACATCGGCCTGGAGCCTGGGGCGGATGAAAAGAACCTGGTCGCCGGCGACGTGATCAAGCAGACCCAATCCGCCGTGGTGCTGGAGAACCTGATCGGGCAGTTCCTCTACAACAAGGCCGCGGACAGCGGCAGCGGGGAGAAAAAGTGAGTTGGACGCAACGCGGCGCCGTGCTGGTGCTGAGCCTGAGCCTGGCGGCCTGCGCCTCGCTCAAGGGACCGGGGGCCCAGGGCCAGAAGCTGGACCCGTGGGAAAACTGGAACCGCAAGGTCTTCGCCTTCAACGAGGACCTGGATAGCCACGTGCTCAAGCCCGTGGCCACGGCCTATAGCGAGGTCGTGCCCAGCCCGGCCCGCACGGCGATTGACAACTTCTTCAGCAATGTGGGCGATGCCTGGTCGGCCATCAACCTGACCCTGCAGGGCCGCTTCAAACTGGCGGCGCAGCAGGCCTTCCGCTTCGCGGTGAACTCCACGCTGGGCATCGGCGGGCTGATCGACCTGGCCGGCGAGGCCGGCGTGGAGCGCAACAGCCAGGATCTGGGCCAGACCTTCGGCCGCTGGGGCTTCGGCACGGGCGCCTACATCGTCTGGCCGCTGTTCGGACCTTCCTCGGTGCGGGACTCCCTGGCTCTGCCGTGGGATCGAACGGCAAGCCCGGCCCTGTACTTCCAGGACGGCCGCAGCAAGGTCTCGATCTATCTGCTGCAGACAGTCAACGCCCGCTCCAACTTCCTGCGCGCCGGCGAGATGCTCGATGGCATCGCCCTGGACAAATACACCTTCATCCGTGACGCCTACCTGCAGCGCCGGGGCAGCTTCGAGACGGACGACGAATTCGAGGTGATCACCCCGCCGCCCGCGGGCGAGAGCAAGCCCTGACCCTCGTGTGAACCGCCGGGCCTCCTGCTGCGTTGAAAGGCCCATGGTGACGGCCATCGTCACCCGCTACTGAAAGGAAACCGAATGATTCTGTCGACCAAGCGTACCGCCCTGAAGGCCCTGCTGGCTGCCGCCTCCCTGGCGCTGCTGCCGTTGAGCAGCCATGCCGTGGATGCCAGCTCGCCCGACGGTCTGATCCGCCAGTTGTCCATCGAGACCATCGAGGCCGTGAAGTCCGATAAGGCCATCCAGGGCGGGGACGTCAGCAAGATCGTGTCCCTGGTGGATACCAAGGTCATGCCGCACGTGAATTTCCAGCGCATGACCTCGTCCGCCGTGGGGCGCTTCTGGCGCCAGGCCAGCCCCGAGCAGCAGAAGCGCCTGCAGGATGAGTTCAAGACCCTGCTGATGCGCACCTACGCTGGTGCCCTGGCCCAGGTGAAGGACCAGACCATCGCCCTGAAGCCCCTGCGCGCAAGCGCCGAGGACACCGAGGTCGTGGTCAAGACCGAGGTTCGAGGCAAGGGCGATCCCATCCAGTTGGACTACCGCCTGGAAAAGGCTGGCGCGGTCTGGAAGATCTATGACGTCAATGTGCTGGGCATCTGGCTGGCTGATCAATACCGGAACAGCTTCGCCCAGGAGATCGGCGCCAATGGCATCGACGGCCTGATCAAGGCCCTGGCCGACAAAAACCAGAAGGCTGCCGCTGGCGGCAAGAGCTGAACGGGGTGAGTGCTGCCATGCTCAAGCTGCCCGCCAGCATCCGGCTGCCCGAGCTGCCCCTGATCTGGTCCGAGCTCGAAGCGGCCCTGCGTGCCGAGGCTGCACAGGTGAACGCCGCGGCGGGCACCATGCTCAGGCTCAATGCGGTTGACCTCAGCGAGTTTGATTCCGGCGTGCTGACGCTGCTGCTGAGTGCCGTGCGCCTGAGCGAGCTGCTGGGCCTGCAGCTGCAGATCCACGAGGTGCCGTCCAAACTTCAGGAGCTGGCCCGGGTCTACGGCGTGGATGCCGCGCTGTGGCCCGAGCTGGCTCCCCAGCTCTGAGCCTGGCTCGCCCCACAGCAACGGCGCCCTTGGGCGCCGTTTTTCTTGTGCGCCCGAGCTGGGCGCACTCTTGCGTGTGCAAGCCCCGCCGTGAGTTGATCACAGCGAACGAAGCGAAGCGCAACTCACGCGCCGCGCGGGCGGGTGCGACATGGAGGGCGCTTGGCGCGGGCAAGACTGCGGCAAGACGAGTGGTGGCCAATGGCCGTCGCTGGTGGCGCAACGGCGACAGCCTGCTCAAGACCGTGTGGACCATCGCGTGCATCGACCGACTGGGCGTCTCGCCTGCTCAGGCCGCGTAGCGTTTGCTGCGCAGATTGCGCTTGATCTCCTGCAGCACCGGCCGCAGCTGCTGCCCCAGTCGCAGGGCGACGCCAGTGGTGAGGATGTCCACCGCCGTCAGGTGCAGCAGGCGCGAGACCATGGGGCTGTAGCGGTCGTAGTCCTCCGGATGGTCCACCGCAAGCAACACCTGGCCCGGTGCCTGGCCCAACTGGGCGAGCGGCGAACCGCTGGCCGTGATGATGATGGTGGTCGCGCCCTTCTTGCGGGCGATCTCCGCGGCGTCCAGCAGGTCGCGGCTGCGACCCGAGTTGGAGATGATCACGGCGCAGTCTCCGGGGGCCAGCATGGTGGCGCTCATCAGCTGCACATGGCCGTCGCTGCAGGCGATGGTGTGCACGCCCAGCCGGAAGAACTTGTGCTGGGCATCCTGGGCCACGATGCCGGAGTTGCCCACGCCGTAGAACTCGATGCGCCGGCCCTGGTGGGCGGCTTCGGTCAGGGCGGTGATGGCGCGCTCGAAGGCATGGCTGGCGGCATCGTTGCGGTAGTGCAGCAGGGCGGCCACGGCGTTATCGACCACCTTGACGATGAGGTCGCCGGGCTTGTCATCTTCGTCCACCGCACGATGCACGAAGGGCACGCCCTCGTTGACGCTGCCTGCCAGCTTCAGTTTGAAGTCGGCCAGGCCGTCATAGCCCACACTGCGGCAGAAGCGCACCACCGTGGGTTTGCTGACATGCGAGCGGTCCGCGAGTTCGCTGACCGGCAGATTGGCAAAGGCGCGGGGGTCGGCGATCAGCAGCTTGGCGACTCGCTGTTCGGCGGGGGGCAGGGCAGGCAGGGCCGCCTTGACGCGTTCCAGGATGCTCATGCTCACTGCTCCTCGGCCCAGCTGAAGCCGTCACGGGCCACCAGGGCGCTGGCGGCGGCCGGGCCCCAGCTGCCGGCGTTGTAGCTGCGTGGGCCATTGCTGTCGGCGGCCCAGGCATCCAGGATGGGCTCGACCCAGCGCCAGGCCTGCTCCTGTTCGTCGCTGCGTACGAAGAGGTTGAGCTTGCCCGCGATGGCATCCAGCAGCAGGCGCTCATAGGCGCCCACGCGGGCGCTGCCGAAGGCCTTGTCGAAGTCCAGGTCCAGCGACACCGGCGCCAGCGACTCGCCATGCGAATTGCCCTTGGCAGCCAGCAACTGGAGCTCCAGGCCGTCCTCAGGCTGCAGCTTGATCACCAGGCGGTTGGGCTGGTTGGCGCCGGGGAAGATGGGATGGGGCACGGGGCGGAAGTTGACGACGATCTGCGCGTCGCGCGCTGCCAGGCGCTTGCCGGTGCGCAGGTAGAAGGGCACGCCGGCCCAGCGCCAGTTCTGCACCTCGGTGCGCAGGGCCACGAAGGTTTCGCAGGGGCTGCCTGAGGGGATCTTGGCCTCGTCCAGATAGCCCACCACGGACTTCCCGTCCACGCTGCCGGCGCGGTACTGGCCGCGCACCACGTCGCGGACCACGGACTCGGGCGTGAAGGGCTTGAGCGAACGCAGCACCTTGAGTTTCTCGTCGCGGATGGCGTCGGCATCGTTCGTCGATGGCGGCTCCATGGCGATCATGGTCAGCAGCTGCAGGGCATGGTTCTGGATCATGTCACGCAGAGCGCCCGTGCCGTCGTAGAAGGGGCCGCGCGTGCCCACGCCCAGCGATTCGGCCAGGGTGATCTGGATGTTGGCGATGGCCTGGCGGTTCCATAGCGGCTCGAAGAGCGCATTGCCGAAGCGCAGGGCCATGAGGTTCTGCACCGAGGGCTTGCCCAGGTAGTGGTCGATGCGGAAGGCCTGCGATTCGGTGAAGACCGAGCGCACCACACGGTTGATGTGCTGCGCGCTGGCCAGGTCATGCCCCAGGGGCTTCTCCAGTACCACGCGGACCTGCGGGCCGTTCAAGCCTGCGGCGCCGAGCTGCTCGCAGATCTGGGTGAAGAGGTGGGGGCTGGTGGCCAGGTAGAACACCACGGTGTCGGCGCTGCGTTCGCCCAGCCATTCCTTGAGCCGCGCGTAATGCTCGGGTTGGGAGAGGTCCATGCGACGGTAATGCACGAGGGCCGCGAAGCGCTCGAACTCCGCATCGCTGGGGCGCTTGGCGCCTTCGACTTCCTGGAAGCGCTCCTTGAGCCAGTCGCGGTAGCGCTCGTCGGGCATGTCGTCACGGGCCACGGCGAGGATGCGGCCACCCTCGGGCAGCTTGCCGTGGCGGAAGGCCTGGAACAGGGCCGGCATCAGCTTGCGCCAGGTGAGATCGCCAGTGCCACCGAAGAAGACGAGATCGAATGCCATGCCAGGGTTCCGGTTGGGGTTCGAGCAGTCCATGCTGCTTGAACACTTGATGTAACAAAGTTTCCGGATTTATGATGCACGAGTTTCGTAACCGGGTCAATCCGGACCGCCGCCTCTAGGCCTTGCCCTCTGGGAAAGCCAGGATCTCTGGGCCGCTCGCTTGTAACCCTCTTCGGGCTGCGGAGGGCCGGGGACCGGTTCTAATAGCGGCCTGCACGAACTTCGGGGTTTCCCTATGCATCAGCTCGAACAACTCAAGGCCTTCACCACCGTCGTCGCCGACACCGGCAACTTCCTGCAACTGGCGCAGTTCACGCCGCGGGATGCCACGACCAATCCCTCGCTGATCCTGAAGGCCGTGCAGTCGCCCGACTACGCGCCCCTGCTCAACGAGACCGTGGCGGCCCACAAGGGCAAGCCGCTGGACGAGATCGTCGATCAGGTGCTGGTGCGCTTCGGCCTGGAGATCCTCAAGGTCGTCCCGGGCCGCGTATCGACCGAGGTCGATGCCCGCCTGAGCTTCGACACCGCCGCCACCATCGCCCGCGCCAAGCGCCTGATCGGCCTGTACGAGGCCGCCGGCATCGGCCGGGATCGCGTGCTGATCAAGATCGCCTCCACCTGGGAGGGCATCCAGGCCGCGCGCGCGCTGGAGCTCGAGGGCATCCGCTGCAACCTGACCCTGCTGTTCTCCTTCTGCCAGGCCGTGGCCTGTGGCGAAGCCGGGGTGCAGTTGATCTCGCCCTTCGTGGGACGCATCTACGACTGGTACAAGAAGGCCGCCGGCGGCGCCTGGGACGAGGCCGCGCAGGCCGGCGCCAACGATCCCGGCGTCAAGTCGGTCAGCCAGATCTACACCTACTACAAGAAGCACGGCATCCGCACCGAGGTGATGGGCGCCAGCTTCCGCAATATCGGCCAGATCCAGGCCCTGGCGGGCTGCGACTTGCTGACCATCAGCCCGGACCTGCTGGCCCAGCTGCAGGCCAGCGAGGCGCCGCTGAGCCGCGCCCTGGATGCCGCCGCGGCTGCCAAGACCGAGGTCCCCAAGGTCTCGTACAACGAGGCGGCCTTCCGCTTCGCCCTCAACCAGGACGCCATGGCCACCGAGAAGCTGGCCGAAGGCATCCGCCTGTTTGCCGTCGATGCCGGCAAGCTGGACCAGATCATCGAAAGCCAACTCTGATGCAGCACCCGCGTTGCGACCAAAGCCCTGCCTGGGCTCTCTTGCAAGCACAGTACCAATCCAGCGGCGCCGCCTTTGACGTGCGCCAGGCCTTTGCCGAGGAGGGCCTGCGCTTCGAGCGCTGGTCCTTCGAGGCTGCGGAGCTGTTCGTGGACCTGTCCAAGAACCGCATCGATGCGCCCACGCTGGCACTGCTGCTGCAACTGGCCCGGGACTGCGGGCTCGAGTCGCAGCGCGAGGCGCTCTTCAAGGGCGAGCCCATCAACCATACCGAGGGCCGCGCCGTGCTGCACACCGCTCTGCGCGCACCGGCAGGCGCCGCGCCCTACAGCGACGAGGTCCAGGCCTCGCTGCACCGCATGCTGGCTTTCGCCGAGAGCGTGCGTGCCGACACCGGCATCACTGACATCGTGCATATCGGTATCGGTGGCTCGGACCTCGGACCGGCCATGGTGGTGCAGGCTCTGCAGGCCTATACCGATGCGGGACGCCGCCTGCATTTCGTCTCCAACGTGGACGGGCATGACCTGGCCCCGGTCCTGCGCGGCCTGGACGCGCGCAGAACGCTGTTCGTGATCGCCTCCAAGACCTTCACGACCCAGGAGACGCTGGCCAATGCCGAGGCCGCCAAGGCCTGGTTCCTGGCGCAGGGCGGCACGGACATCGGCCGCCATTTCGTGGCCACCAGCAGCAATACCGCGGCGGCTCAGGCCTTCGGTATTCACACCAGCTTCGGCTTCTGGGACTGGGTGGGCGGGCGCTACTCGCTGTGGTCCGTGATCGGCCTACCCATCGCCATCGCCATCGGTGCCGAGGGATTTCGCGAGCTGCTGGCCGGAGCGCATGCCATGGACCGCCACTTCGCCCAGACGCCGTTGGAGCGTAATGTGCCGGTGCTGCTGGGCCTGCTGGACGTCTGGTATCGCAACTTCCACGGATTCAGCAGCCGCAGCGTTGCGCCCTATCACCAGGGGCTGCGCCGCCTGCCGGCATATTTGCAGCAGCTGGAGATGGAGAGCAATGGCAAGGGCGTGGATCGCGAGGGTCAGGTCTTGCCTTATGGCACCAGCCCGGTCGTATGGGGCGAGGCCGGCACCAATGGCCAGCACGCCTATTTCCAGATGCTGCACCAGGGCACGGATGTGATCCCGGTGGAGTTCATCGCGGTGAAGACGCCGCAGTACGGCGCCCACGTGCAGGGCGAGCTGGCCGACCGTCTGCAGGATCAGCACCGCAAGCTGCTGGCCAACTGCCTGGCGCAGTCGCAGGCGCTGATGCAGGGCAAGACAGTGGAGCAGGCTCTGCACGAGAAGGCGCCTACGGCCAGCGCAGCCCTGGGCAAGCTGACCGTCGCCCGCCATCGCAGCTTCCCCGGCAATCGTCCCAGCACCACGATCGTGCTGGAACAGCTCACGCCGCACAGCCTCGGTGCGTTGATCGCGCTTTACGAGCACCGCGTCTTCGTCAGCGGCGCGCTGTGGGGCATCAACAGCTTCGATCAGTGGGGGGTGGAGCTCGGCAAGGCCTTGTGCAGCAGCTTGCTGCCGCGCTTGGCCAGCGGTGATGCGCAGGGCCTGGACGGCTCAACGGCCGGCCTTCTGACGAAGTTGAGAAGCGGAAGCTAGTGCCCATGCGTGTGGTCTTCGATTTCGGTGGGGTGCTGTTCCGCTGGCATCCGCCCAGCTTCCTGGCCCGCGTGTGGCCGCATCGCTGCCCTGACGAGGCCGCGGGGGCCGTTGCGGCGCGTGAATTCTTCACCCAGTACAGCGGTGACTGGGGCGCCTTCGACCAGGGGCTCATCGGCCCGGAAGCCGTCATCGAGCGGATCGCTGCGCGCACCGGCTGGCCAGTCGCCGAGGTGAGGGGGGTGGTGGATGCCGTGCCGGACGAGCTGCAAGCGGTGCCGGGCACAGTGCGCCTGATCGAGGCCGCGCAGGCCGCGGGGCATCGTACGCACTACCTCTCCAACATGCCCGGCATCTACGCCGATCATCTGGAGCAGAACTACCCGCTGGATCGTTGGTTCGAGGGCGGGATCTTCTCCAGCCGCGTCAAGCAATCCAAGCCGGGCGCCGAGATCTTTGCGCTGATGGAGGCGCAGTTGGGCGTGCCGCCTCAGGAGATCGTCTTCCTCGACGACCATCCCGCCAATATCGAGGCTGCGGCCGCACGCGGCTGGCAGGCTCTGCTGTTCACCACGCCGGACGCGGCGGAGCAGGCGCTGCGCGCGCGCGGCCTGCTGGGCTGAGGCGGGGGCTCCCGGACCGCCTTCAGTGCGGCAGCGGCTCGTTGTCGTCGGTGGGCGGCGCGGCGGCCACGCGGAAGGATTCGCTGGCCCAGGCTCCGAGGTCCATTTCCCGGCAGCGTTCGCCGCAGAAGGGCCGGTAGGGATTGCTGGGCGCGAAGACGGCGTCGCCGCCGCAATGAGGGCAGGGCACCAGGCGTTCGCCCCGGGCGTTTTTCTTGGCAGCACTCATGGGTTCAGGCGCAGAGCGTCAGTTCGAAGCTGGCATCCTGGGA
This sequence comes from Mitsuaria sp. WAJ17, assembly GCF_014174515.1. Classification (GTDB taxonomy): domain Bacteria; phylum Pseudomonadota; class Gammaproteobacteria; order Burkholderiales; family Burkholderiaceae_C; genus Roseateles_B. Next base: position 59,032 of record NZ_JACJUG010000006.1, on the reverse strand, counting down.
CGCCAGCTTGAGCCGGCCTTCCTCGTCCTGGCGCATCAGGCGAATGGAGACCATCAGGCGGTGGCCGCTGATCTCGGGGATCAGGCCCAGGCTGGGGTCGATGCGCATGCGAAGCAGCTGGTAGCTGCGGCCCTGTGGCAGGCTCTGCTGGTACTGGCCGCCTTGAGCCGCGACCTTGTGTGGCGCGCCGGAGTCACGCAACAGGCCCAGCAGCACCTGCAGTGCCTCGGCCAGGGGCATCAGGGACTGGGTCCACTGCATCAGGTCGTTGCGGCGGCGAACCGGCAGGAACTGCTGCCAGGTGTAGTAGGCCGGGAGGTCGAACTCGCAGGTGCCGCCTGGAATGCTGATGCGGCTGCGGATGCTCATCAGCCACTCGTTGCCGGTCAGCGCATGACCAGCCTTGCCGGACAGGGCGTTGAGCCTGTTGAAGGCAGCGTCGATCCGCTGGATCACGTTGTCCAGGGCCGCCTCGGAAATGGCGGGATTGCCCCGGTAGCTGTTGAACTGCGCCTTGTGGCGCTCCAGTTCCTTGAGCAGATCGGACTTGAGGTCGGCCCGCGAGGCGACGTCCATGATCTCGAAGAGGGTGACCAGGGCGAAGTGATGGTCCAGGGCCGTCTCGCGGGCAATCAGCTGGCCCAGGCGATCGAACAGGTGCTCCAGCCGCAGCATTGTTCGAATGCTTTCGTTGAACGGGTACTCGTACAAGACCAAGGCGGACATCCCAGGGCAATTGGCGTTGGGGCGCACAGGACGGCTCAGCGGCCTGCAGGCGGATGGCCGGATTGTTTCACAGCCGGCAGGACTCTCTGAAGCACGCTGCACCGAAAAGCGCGTGCATGGCGGCGAGGATGGCGGTGAATCAAGCCCGCCAGTGTGCAGCAAGCAGCCGGACCTCCAGCGACAGCGCCGCCAGATCCAGGTCTTCATTGCAGATCACTGCATCCGCGGCCGCGCGGCGCTGGGCTCGCGTGGCCTGCTGCGCCAGCACGGCCAGCACGGCCTCGCGCGTCCAGCCATTGCGGGCCATCACACGCAACACCTGGGTCTCGGTCTCGCAGTCCACCACCAGTACGCGATCCACGCGCTGACGCCACCGGCCGGACTCCACCAGCAGGGGTACGTCGAAGACGATCCAGGGGTTGCCCGATGCGGCGAGTTCCTGGCGGCGGGTCTCCTCGCCAATCATGGGGTGCAGGACGCCCTCCAGCCGCCTGCGGGCGTCCGGATCGCGGAAGGCCAGCTCGCGCATGAAGGTACGGTCCAGGGCGCCGTCTGCAGCCTGGGCCTGGGGCCCGAAGGCGGCGACGAGCGCCGGCATCGCCGCCCCGCCGGGCGCGGTGAGGCTGCGGGAGATGGCGTCGGTGTCGATCAGGGCGGCACCGAGCTCGGCCAGGCAGCGCGCCACCGTGCTCTTGCCGCTGCCGATGCCGCCTGTCAGCCCGATGCGCATGCGCGATCCCTGCGTCGGCCGCTCAATATCCGCCCAGCCACCAGCCCATGAGTCGGGCGGGGCCGATCAGCAGCACGGCCAGCCCGCCGCCCGCCAGGAAGGGGCCGAAGGGGACATAGCGGCCCTCGCGCAGGCTGCTGGTGAGCTTCATGGCGATGCCCACGATGGCGCCGATCACCGAGGCGCTCAGCACGATGGGCAACACCATTTGCCAGCCCAGCCAGGCGCCGAGCGCGGCCAGGAGCTTGAAGTCACCGTAGCCCATGCCTTCTTTGCCGGTCAGGAGCTTGAACAGCCAATAGACCGACCAGAGGCTCAGATAGCCTGTCAGTGCCCCGATCAGGGCCTGGTCCAGGGGTAGGGTCCAGCCCAGCAGAGCGGCCCACAGGCCGGCCCACAGAAGGGGCTGGTTGATGCTGTCGGGCAGCAGGGTCGTGTCCCAGTCGATGGCCGCCAGGGCGATCAGGGCCGCTGTGAAGCCGCACCACAGCAAGGCCTGGGCCTGCGGGCCGAAGCGCCAGGCGATGAGCGCGAACAGGGTGCCGGTCAGGGCTTCGAGAAGCGGGTAGCGGAAAGAGATGGGCGTCTTGCAGGACGCGCAGCGGCCGCCCAGGCGCAACCAGCCCAGCAGCGGCAGGTTCTCGTGCCAGGCCAGTTGGTGCTTGCATTTCGGGCAGCATGAGCGGGGACGAGACAGCGTGAAGGGAGGCAGCTTCTCCACGGCCTCTCCCAGCTGGCGGATCTGCTCGGCCAGCGGGCCGGCCTCCGCTGCCGGCAGCCCGGCCGTGCGTTCGAGCACCTGGGCATCACCGAGGTGTGCCGAGGCGTCATGGGTCCAGTCCCGTTCCATCATGCGTGGCAGTCGCAACACCACCACGTTCAGGAAACTGCCAATGCACAGGCCCAGCAGGCCCAGGGCCCAGGGACTGAGCAGGTACTGCCAGTCCGGCGCGATCACGAAGGGCATGTGTCAGACCACCTGACCCAGTTTGAAGATGGGCAGATACATGGCGACCACGATGCCGCCGATCATCCCGCCCAGCAGGACGATGATGAAGGGCTCCATCAGGCTGGACAGCGCCTTCACCGCCTCGTCCACCTCTTCCTCGTAGAACTCGGCCGCCTTGGCCAGCATGTGGTCCAGGGAGCCGGACTCTTCGCCGATGCCAGCCATCTGCAGCACCATCACCGGGAACAGGCCGGTGGACTGCATGGAGGCCGTGAGCGCGGAACCCGTGGAGACGTCGCGCTGGATCTTCTCGGTGGCTTCCGTGAACACGGCATTGCCGGAGGCGCCGCCGACGGAGTCCAGCGCTTCCACCAGCGGGACGCCGGCGGCAAACATGGTGGCCAGGGTGCGCGTCCAGCGGGCGAGGGCCGACTTGAAGAGCAGGTCCCCGAACACCGGGATCTTCAGCAGCAGGCGGTCCATGGTCTTCTGCATCTTTTCGGAGCGTTTCCAGCTCTGGAAGAAGAAGTAGAGCCCCCCGCCAATGGTGCCGAAGACCAGCCACCAGTAGGACACGAAGAACTCGGACAGCGCAATGACGAAGAGGGTCGGCGCCGGCAGGTCGGCGCCGAAGGACGTGAACACATTCTTGAACGAGGGCACCACGAAGATCATGATCACGGCCAGCACCACGAAGGCCACGACCATCACAGCGATCGGGTATGTCAGTGCCGACTTGATCTTCTGCTTGATGGCGACGGTCTTTTCCTGGTACATCGCCAGGCGGTCCAGCAGCTGCTCTAGGATACCGCCCGCTTCGCCGGCCTCTACCAGGTTGCAGTACAGGGCGTCAAAGTAGACCGGGTGCTTGCGGAAGGCTGAGGAGAGGCTGGTGCCGGTCTCGACGTCCTGGCGGATGTCATTGAGCAGCTTGGTCAGGCGTGGATTGGTGGCGCCTCGGCCGACGATGTCGAAGGCCTGCAGCAGCGGCACGCCTGCCCTCATCATGGTGGCCAGCTGGCGGGTGAAGACGGCGATGTCCTTCTGCTTGATGGACCTGCCGCCGCTGGCCCGGCGCTTCTTGACCTTGCTGACCAGGATGCCCTGACGGCGCAGCGAGGCGCTCACCATGGCCTCGCCGCCGGCGCGCATCTCGCCGCGCACGACCTTGCCATTGCGGTCCTTGCCTTCCCATTCGAAGACCTGCTCGTTCACCCCCTTGGTGGTGCTGGGGCTCGCGCTTGTCGCCATATTCACTCCCGGGCGTCAGAGGCCCTGTTGTCGTTGCCGCCGCTGTGGTCAGCGGTACTGCTGTCTGTGTTGGACTGGGTGGCTATTCGTTGGTGGCCGCCAGGACTTCTTCCAGCGTGGTGACGCCCGCCCGGACCTTGACGAGCCCGGACTGACGAAGATCCCGCACGCCTTCCTTTCGTGCCTGGTCGGCAATGTCGATGGCCGTGCCCTGGCTGAGGATGATGCGCTGGATGGCCTCGGTGATGGGCATGACCTGGTACAGGCCCACCCGTCCCTTGTAGCCGTTGTTGCAGGCGGAGCAGCCCACCGCGCGGTAGGGGCGCCAGGAGCCGTCCAGGTCTTCGTCCTTGAAGCCGGCACGCAGCAGGGCTTCGCGGGGATAGTCCGCCTGCGCCTTGCAGTTTTCGCACAAACGACGGGCCAGTCGCTGGGCCGTGATCAGCAGCACGGAGGATGCGATGTTGAACGGCGCCACGCCCATGTTCATCAGGCGGGTCAGCGTCGTCGGGCCGTCGTTGGTGTGCAGGGTGGACATCACCATGTGGCCGGTCTGGGCGGCTTTGATGGCGATGTCGGCCGTCTCCAGGTCCCGGATCTCGCCCACCATGATCACATCCGGATCTTGGCGCAGGAAGGACTTCAGGGCCGCGGAGAAGGTGAGGCCGGCCTTGTCGTTGACGTTGACCTGGTTGATGCCGGGCAGGTTGATTTCGGCAGGGTCCTCCACCGTGGAGATGTTGACGCCCGGCTGGTTCAGGATGTTCAGGCAGGTGTACAGCGACACCGTCTTGCCTGAACCCGTGGGGCCGGTGACCAGGATCATGCCGTAGGGCCTGTTGATGCAGGCCATCAGGCGGTCCTTCTCGGCCTTTTCATAGCCGAGGGCATCGATGCCCAGCTTGGCGGAGGACGAATCCAGGATACGGATCACGATCTTCTCGCCGAAGAGCGTGGGCAGCGTCGAGACCCGGAAGTCGATGGACTTGGAGCCGAACTTCAGCTTCATCCGGCCGTCTTGCGGCACCCGGCGTTCGGCGATGTCCATGCGCGAGATCACCTTGATGCGGGAAGCCAGCTTGTCCTTGATGGCCACGGGCGGCTGCGTGATCTCACGCAGCTCACCATCGACGCGGAAGCGGACGCGGTAGTTGTACTCGTAGGGCTCGAAGTGAAGATCGGAGGCCCGCATGTTGATGGCGTCCACCAGCATCTTCTGCAGGAAGCGCACGACAGGCGCGTCCTCGACATCGGCGATCTCGGGCGTCTCTTCCTGCGGGGAGGCGTCTTCCTCGGCGATGTCGAAGTCGAAATCGCCACCGGCGATCGACTCCAGGGCCTCGACCGTGTTGGTGGTCGTCCCCTGCAGCATCTTCTGCAGCTTGTCATGCTCGACGATCACCCATTCCGGCGAGAGCTGGGTGGCGAACTTGATGCGCTCGACGACTTCCGGTTCGGTGGGGTCCGCCCCACCAATGAAGAGACGGTTGCCGCGACGGCCCAGGGCAAGCACCTGGTACTGCTGCGCCAGCTTGCTGTCGATGATGTTGTGCGGGAGCCGTTGCGCGTCCAGGGCGCTGAGGTCCAGCAAGGGCACGGCCAGCGCGCTGGAGAGCGTGTGCGCCAGCTCGCTGGGCGAGATCAGGTTGGCGCCGATGAGCGCGTTGACGAAGCTGATCTTCTTTTCGCGCGATTGGCGAACGAGATCCTCGGCCTGCTTGGCAGGCAGCTTGCCGGCATGCACGAGCACGCGCGCAACCCCGGACAGCATGGATGATGGATCGACCAGCGGTGATTCGGCTTGCATGACGAGCGGTGAGCTTCCCAACGAATATCAGCGTAGGCCTTTTCGGGGCGCCTGCATGCATGGGCATACAGGCGCAAGGACTGCAACTGGCACTGTAAACCGAGCCCGGACCCTCTGCGGCACTGGAAAGCCCGGGAATTCCTCGCAATCACACCACATTGGCCGGAGATTTGCGACCAGTTGTGTCTCGTGAGTCCAAACGAAAACGGCGCCCGAAGGCGCCGTTTGATGTCGTCTGGGGCTTGAGCTGGCCTGTTGCCCGGCGAACCAGGGGTTCGTGTCCGGAAAAAACAGGCGTCAAGCCAAAAAATCTGGTCGGGGTGAGAGGATTCGAACCTCCGGCCTCTACGTCCCGAACGTAGCGCTCTACCAGGCTAAGCTACACCCCGATGTTCTTATCAGTCTGAACAAGCCCCCTGGTGCAGTGATGCAGCTCAGGCTTTTCAGCCTTTGCTTCTTCTTTGCTTCTCAGTTGGACCTGTTCACCGACAGAAACGCGAATTCTAGCAGAGCTTCCTGCCACTTGTTAAGAGGGAGTAGAGAAAGTTTTTCGCGGGCATGCTCGGCCTCCTGTCGTGCCGCCTCGCGGGTGGCTTCCAGTGCCCCCGTGCTGCGCACGATCTCGATGATGTCCGGCAGGCGTTGCACTTCGCCATGCTGGATGGCGTGGCGAATCAGTTCCCGTTGTGCGGCGCTGCCGCGCTCCATGGCCACCAGCAGGGGCAGGGTGGGTTTGCCTTCGCGCAGGTCGTCGCCCACGTTCTTGCCCAGGGATTGGGTGTCGCCTTCGTAGTCCAGGACGTCGTCGATGAGCTGGAAGGCGGTGCCCAGGGCGCGGCCATAGGCTGCGCAGGCGTCCTCGATGTCGGGCTTGGCATCCGCCAGCACGGCGCCCAGGCGGGCGCTGGCCTCGAAGAGCTTGGCGGTCTTGTAGCGGATGACGCGCAGGTAGTCCTCGACGGAGATGTCGGGGTCGTGCATGTTCATCAGCTGCAGGACCTCACCTTCGGCAATGATGTTGGTGGCCTCGGCCAGCACGTCCAGCACGCGCATCCGGTTGGTGGAGACCATCATCTGGAAGGCGCGCGAATAGAGGAAGTCCCCCACCAGCACGCTGGCAGCGTTGCCGAAGAGTGCGTTGGCGGTCTGCTTGCCTCGGCGCAGCGAGGATTCATCGACGACATCGTCATGCAGCAGTGTGGCGGTGTGGATGAACTCCACCACGGCGGCCAGCTCGAAGCGCTCCGGCCCCTGGAAGCCCAGGGCGTTCGCGAACAGCAGGACGAGCTTGGGTCGCATGCGCTTGCCGCCAGCATGGACGATATAGCCTGCGATCTGGTTGACGAGGGCGACGTCAGAGGTCAGGCGACGGGCGATGACGGCATCCACCTCGCGCATGTCCGCGTCCAGCGCGGCGAGAACCTCTTGAAGGGGGGACGAGGCAGACAGGGCGTGCACTCTGGGCTCACTATTGGGCGAAGCCGGGATTATAGGAAGCGCGGCGGGGGGTGTTCGCCTTGTATCCCGCCGCCCCTGCTGGCGTCGGAAGCTTCCCACGGCAGCATCGGGGTGCTTGAGTAGGGGTAAGCGATCATGTTATAGTCATCGGCTCTGCGCGCAATGCGTGCGGAGGCTTAGGCCTGCGGGCCTGGTGCTGCGGTGCTCAGTTCGAGCGCCTGGTGGTGGTGCCGGCAGGTAGTTTCATTGAAAGGGCTGATATGTACGCGGTCATAAAAACCGGTGGCAAGCAATACAAGGTTGCTGCTGGCGAAAAGATCAAGGTAGAACAGATTGCTGCGGAAGTTGGCCAAGAGATCGTGATCGATCAAGTTCTCGCCGTGGGTAACGGCGCGGAACTGAAGATCGGCACTCCCTTGGTTGCTGGCGCGAGCGTCAAGGCCACTGTCGTGGCCCAGGGCAAGCACGACAAGGTGCGCATCTTCAAGCTGCGTCGTCGCAAGCACTACAAGAAGAGCCAAGGCCATCGCCAGACCTACACCGAGCTGGAAATCAGCGCGGTCAACGGCTGATCCCTCGCTCTAGCAACAGTTCAAGGAGTAATCCATGGCACAGAAAAAGGGCGGCGGCTCGACCCGAAACGGCCGCGATTCCAAACCGAAGATGCTGGGCGTGAAGGTGTACGGCGGCCAGGCCATCTCGGCCGGTTCCATCATCGTGCGTCAGCGCGGTACCAAGTTCCACGCCGGCACCAATGTCGGCATGGGCAAGGACCACACCCTGTTCGCGCTGATCGACGGTACCGTGTCCTTCACCACCAAGGGCGAGAACAACCGCTCGACCGTGGTCGTGACGCCGGTCTGAGTCCTCTGACCCGACCGAATAGACGATGTGGTGGCAGCAGCCGGCCACATCGTTCACACTGAGCGTTCAGACTGAGCCCCGGCATGCCCGGGGCTTTGTTTTTTCGGCTGCAACCCTGGTGAGACCCGTGCTGCGGGCCTGCCTTACCATGGCTCCTTCCGCGAGCCCGAGAAGCAAGACATGAAGTTCGTAGACGAAGCCACCATCGATGTAGTGGCCGGCAATGGTGGTGCCGGCTGTGCAAGCTTTCGCCGCGAAAAGTTCATTCCCTTCGGCGGGCCGGACGGCGGCGATGGCGGCCGCGGCGGCAGTGTATATGCCGTCGGCGACCTCAACCTGAACACGCTCATCGACTACCGCTACGCGCGCCGCCATGAGGCCCGCAATGGCGAGGCCGGGCGCGGCTCCGACCAGTACGGTGCGGCGGCCGAGGACATCGTGCTGCGCATGCCGGTGGGCACCATCATCACCGACGTCGAGACAGGGGCGGTCATCGCCGAGCTGCTCGAGCCTGGCGAGAAGATCATGATCGCCAAGGGGGGCGACGGTGGTTTCGGTAACCTGCACTTCAAGAGCAGCACCAACCGCGCGCCGCGCCAGAAGACCCCCGGCTGGCCGGGGGAGGCCAAGAAGCTGAAGCTGGAGCTGCGCGTGCTGGCCGATGTCGGTCTGCTTGGGCAGCCCAATGCCGGCAAGTCCACGCTGATCACGGCGGTCTCCAATGCCCGCCCCAAGATCGCCGACTACCCCTTCACGACCCTGCACCCGAACCTGGGCGTGGTGCGCGTGGCCCCCGAGAAGAGCTTCGTCGTCGCCGACATCCCCGGCCTCATCGAAGGTGCTGCGGAAGGCGCCGGCCTGGGCCACCAGTTCCTGCGCCATCTGCAGCGCACCCGGCTGCTGCTGCATGTGGTGGACCTGGCTCCCTTCGATCCTGAGGTCGATCCGGTGGCCGAGGCCAAGGCCATCGTCGCCGAACTGAAGAAGTACGACGCCTCGCTGTACGAGAAGCCGCGCTGGCTGGTGCTCAACAAGCTGGACATGGTGCCCGAGGAAGAGCGAGCCAAGCGGGTCAAGGACTTCGTCAAGCGCTACAAATGGAAGGGGCCGGTCTTCGAGATCTCCGCTCTGACGCGCGAGGGCTGCCAGCCGCTGATCCACGCGATCTATGACCACGTGGCTGCCGAGCAGAAGCACCATGTGGAGCCCGATGTGCGCTTCACCTCCGCGGAGGGCGAGGGCGGCGAGGCGAGCGCCTCATGAGTGCCGTGCTGAGGGACGCGCGACGCATCGTCGTCAAGGTGGGCTCCAGCCTGGTGACCAATGAGGGCCGGGGTGTGGATGCCGAAGCCATCGGCAACTGGTGTCGCCAGTTGGCTGCGCTGACCCAGCAGGGGCGCGAGGTGGTGATGGTGTCCAGCGGCGCCATCGCCGAAGGCATGAAGCGCCTGGGCTGGGCTTCGCGGCCCAAGGAAGTGCACGAGTTGCAGGCTGCCGCGGCCGTCGGCCAGATGGGCTTGGCGCAGATGTACGAGAGCAAGTTGCGCGAGCAGGGCCTTGGCAGTGCTCAGGTGCTGCTGACGCACGCCGACCTGGCCGACCGAGAGCGCTACCTCAACGCGCGTTCCACACTGCTGACCCTGCTGCAGCACCGCGTGCTGCCGGTCATCAACGAGAACGACACCGTCGTCAATGACGAGATCAAGTTCGGCGACAACGACACCCTGGGCGCCCTGGTCGCCAATCTGGTGGAAGCCGACGCCCTGGTCATCCTGACGGACCAGAAGGGCCTGTATTCCGCCGACCCCCGCAAGGATCCGGACGCCCGCTTCATCGACGAGGCCATCGCCGGCACGCCCGAGCTGGAGGCCATGGCAGGCGGTGCGGGCTCCAGCATCGGCCGCGGCGGCATGATCACCAAGATTCTGGCTGCCAAGCGCGCCGCGGGTAGCGGAGCCAGTACCGTCATCGCCTGGGGCCGCGAGCCCGACGTGCTGCTGCGCCTGGCGGCTGGCGAGTCCATCGGCACGGCCCTGCTGGCCAGTACCGCCAAGCAAGCAGCACGCAAGCAGTGGATGCTGGACCATCTGCAGATGCGAGGCGCGGTCGTCGTTGATGCCGGTGCGGCGCTCAAGCTGCGCGAGGAAGGCAAGAGCCTCCTGCCCATCGGCGTGCGCGAGGTGCAGGGCGAGTTCCATCGCGGCGACGTGATCGCCGTGCGCGATCCCGCCGGTGCCGAGCTGGGCCGCGGCCTGTCCAACTACTCCAGTGCCGAAGCGCGGCTGATCGCCCGCAAGCCTTCATTCGAGATCGAGGCGGTCCTGGGTTATGCGGCCGAGCCGGAGCTGATCCACCGCGACAACCTCGTGCTGCGCTGAAGCGCCGCGCGGAAGCTCCACAAGACAAAGGCCCGCTTGGCGGGCCTTTGTCATGGAGGCGGACGCTCAGTGCTCGGCAGCGTCCTTGCCGGGGTCCTGTGGCGCCTCAGTGGCGCTGTCGTCGTTGGCCGAGGGGCCGCGACCCGGGCCGTGATCCTGCCGGTGCTGCTGAGGCCGCATGCCTGCGCGCAGGTAGCGGTTGTGGTGGCTGGTGCGAGGCAGGAAGCGCGCCAGCTCGGTGAGCGCCATCTGGTAGACCCCGCGTTTGAATTCGATCACCGCCTCAAGCGGCACCCAATAGTCATTCCAACGCCAGGCGTCGAACTCGGGGTGGTCGGTGGCGCGCAGGTTCATGTCGCTGTCGCGACCCATCAACTGCAGCAGGAACCAGATCTGTTTCTGGCCCCGGTAATGGCCACGGGCGTCGCGGCGTATGTAGTGCTCGGGCACCTCATAGCGCAACCAGTCGCGTGTGCGCGCGATGATGCGCACATGCTCTGACCTCAAGCCCACTTCCTCGTGGAGCTCTCTGAACATCGCCTGCTCGGGCGTTTCGCCATGCTTGATGCCCCCTTGCGGGAACTGCCAGGAGTGCGTGCGAATGCGCTTGCCCCAGAACACTTCGTTCCGGTGGTTGAGCAGGATGATGCCGACGTTGGGCCTGAAGCCTTCACGGTCGAGCATAATCAACCTCAAATCTTTAGTTGGATTGATTATTGCATCGGGCCTCACCCCTTGCATGATCCTCGCTAACCCCAAGCCCAGGCGCGCCAGCCGGGCGCCCGCTGTCAGCTGGGTGCCGGGACGGCGCGCTGCCGGTTCTTACTCCGCAGTCTCCGCGATGAAAGCCACTCAGTTCTTCGTCTCCACGCTCAAGGAAGCCCCCGCCGACGCCGAAGTCGTCAGCCACAAGCTCATGATGCGAGCCGGCATGATCAAGCGCCTGGGCGCCGGCATCTACAACTACATGCCCATGGGCCTGCGCGTGATCCGCAAGGTGGAAGGCATCATCCGCGAGGAGATGAACCGCGCCGGTGCCGTCGAGCTGTTGATGCCCGTGGTGCAGCCGGCCGAGCTTTGGCAGGAGACCGGCCGCTTCGACAAGATGGGCCCCGAGTTGCTGCGCGTGAAGGACCGCCATGGCCGTGACTTCATCATCCAGCCGACCAGCGAGGAGGTGGTGACCGACATCGCCCGCCAGGAGCTGCGCTCTTACAAGCAGCTGCCCAAGAACCTCTATCACATCCAGACCAAGTTCCGCGACGAGCGCCGTCCCCGCTTTGGCGTGATGCGCGGCCGCGAGTTCACCATGAAGGACGCCTACTCCTTCGACCGTGACGTGGAAGCCGCTGGCCGCAGCTACGAGAACATGTTCCAGGCCTACTGCAAGATCTTCGATCGCCTGGGCCTGGAGTACCGTGCCGTGGCCGCCGACACCGGCGCCATCGGCGGCGACCGCTCGCATGAATTCCAGGTGATCGCCGAGACGGGCGAGGACGCCATCGTCTACTGCCCCGACAGCGACTACGCTGCCAACATCGAGCTGGCCGAGGCCCTGCCCCTGCTGGCCGATCGCGCCGCCGCGGCCCTGGCCCTGGCCAAGACGCCTACGCCGGGCAAGAGTACCTGCGAGGATGTGGCCGCCCTGCTGGGCCTGCCCCTGGCGCAGACCGTCAAGTCCCTGGTGCTGGCCACCGACGAGCTCAACGAGCATGGTGAAGTGGCCAAGACTCAGGTCTGGCTGCTGCTGGTGCGCGGGGACCACGAGCTCAACGAGGTCAAGGCTGGCAAGATCGAGGGCCTCAAGGGTGGCTTCCGCTTCGCCACCGTGGGCGAGATCGAATCGCACTTCGGCTGCAAGCCCGGCTACCTGGGCCCCATCGGCCTGAAGCAGCCGGTGAAGATCGTGGCGGACCGCACCGTCGCGCAGATGGCCGATTTCGTCTGCGGCGCCAACGAGGCCGACTTCCACTTCACTGGCGCCAACTGGGGCCGTGACCTGCCCGAGCCCGATCTCGTGGCCGACATCCGCAATGTGGTCGCTGGCGACCCTTCGCCCGATGGCAAGGGCTTGCTGGCCATTCAGCGCGGCATCGAGGTGGGCCATGTGTTCTACCTGGGCACCAAGTATTCGGCAGCCATGAATGCCACCTTCCTCGACGAGACCGGCAAGCCCAAGCCCTTCGAGATGGGGTGCTACGGCATTGGCGTGACCCGCATCCTGGGCGCCGCCATCGAGCAGAACCATGACGAGCGCGGCATCATCTGGCCGGATTCCATCGCCCCCTTCACCGTCGCGATCTGCCCCATCGGCATGGACCGCAGCGAGGAGGTGAAGGCCGCCGCCCAGCAGCTGTACGAGCAGCTGCAGGCGCTGGGTATTGACGTTCTGCTGGACGATCGTGGTGAGCGCCCCGGGGCCATGTTCGCTGACTGGGAGCTGATCGGCGTGCCGCACCGCGTGGTGCTGTCCGACCGTGGTCTGAAGGAAGGCCAGGTCGAGTACCAGGGCCGCCGCGATGCCGAGGCGACCAAGCTGGCCCTGGCCGAGGTGGTGGCACATCTGCAGGCCCGACTGAAGGCCTGAGGTGCCGATGCAGCCAGCATCCCGCGCCCGGCGCGGCCTTCTTGCTGCATCGCTGCTGAGCCTCCTGCCTGCGGGCCGGGCCTGGGCTGGCGCCCAGGTCGAGGAGCCCCTGGCGGATTCGGTGCGTTCGGCGCTGTCGGCCTCGATACGCAACAGCGCGCCACCGCGGCCCCGCTTCGAGAAGATCGACGACCGCCTGGCCTATCTGCGCTGGCTGGGCACCATGAGCGATCGCCTGCGGCCGCGCAAGACCGAGTCCCAGACCCGCATCGAGTTCCTCGAGACCCTCTGGTATGAAGCCACGCGCGCCGGCCTGGATCCCAGCCTGGTGCTGGGCCTGGTCGAGGTGGAGAGCGGCTTCCGCAAGTACGCGATCAGCGTGGTCGGTGCGCGCGGCTACATGCAGGTGATGCCCTTCTGGGCCCGTTTGATCGGGGACGGTCAGGCCTCGCGCCTCTTCCACATGCAGACCAATCTGCGCTTTGGCTGCGTGATCATGCGCCACTACCTGGACCGCGAGAACGGTGATCTCTTCATGGCCCTGGGCCGCTACAACGGCAGCCGCGGGCGGCCGGAGTACCCCAATGCAGTGCTGGGTGCGCGGCGCAAGTGGCTGATGCCGGGCGAGCGCTGAGGCGGGCCGGGGCGGCTCAGCGCGCCTCGCGCAGGCCCTGCCAGCGCTGGGGCCGGGCCCCCGTGATGCCGCAGAGGTCCAGCACACGTTCCACGCCTTCGGCCACCAGCTCGTCCATGCTCTGGGGCTTCAGGTAGAAAGCCGGCAGGGGCGGAAAGATGATGCCGCCCATCTCCGTCACGGCTGTCATGTTGCGCAGGTGGGCCAGGTTGAAGGGGGTCTCGCGCACCATCAGCAGCAGGCATCGACGCTCCTTGAGCGTGACGTCGGCGGCCCGAGTGAGGAGGTTGTCTCCGAAGCCATGGGCGATGGCGGCCAGGCTCTTCATGGAGCAGGGCGCGACCACCATGGCCGTGGCGCCAAAGCTGCCGCTGGCCACGCAGGCGCCGATGTCGCCCGGCGCGTGGGCCTGGGTGGCTTCGGCCTCCAGCGCTTCGCGATCCAGGCCCAGCTCATGGTGCACATTGAGCAGGCCGGCGGGCGTGGCGATCAGATGGGTGTGCACCCCCAGTTCCCGGCATCGACGCAGCAACTGCAGGCCATAGGCAGCGCCGCTGGCACCGCTGATGCCCACGATCAGGCGCTGCGGCGATGCGGGCGTGGCGCTCACTGGCCGCCCAGTGCCTGCTGCAGCTCGCCGCTCTCGTACATCTCCATCATGATGTCCGAGCCGCCGATGAACTCGCCGCCGATATAGAGCTGCGGGATGGTCGGCCAGTTGGCGTACTCCTTGATGCCCTGGCGCACCTCCTCGTCTTCCAGCACGTTGACGGTCTTGAGGTCCGTGACGCCGCAGGCCTTGAGGATTTGCACGGCGCGGCCCGAGAAGCCGCACATGGGGAACTGGGCATTGCCCTTCATGAAGAGCACCACCCGGTTGTTCTTGACCAGGTCGTCAATGCGTTGCTGAACGTCGCTCATGGCTTGATTCCTTGATGAAAAGCTGTGGCCGAAACTGCGGAGGGCGTGGCCCCCGGCCTCGGCGCGATTATCGGGCACAGTGCATGCCCGGCGCCGCGCAAGGGCGTCTGGCGCCCGCCGTGGGGCAGGAATCCAGCGGCGTTCTGACCTAGCGCAGGGGCTCAGTAGCTGTAGCTGAGACCGAACTGCAGCACGGGCATCAGGCGGTTGTCGCGCAGGGCCTCGTCCACTGAGCCCAGGCTGTTGCCCAGGCGAAGGCTGTTGCGGTTGATGAGTCCGAGGTCAGCGCTGAAGCCCCAGCCGCCTCGCGTCGAGATGCCGCTGTAGCCGATGCCGATGTAGGGCAGGGTGCCGCCGGAATCACTCCGGTCGCCCGTGGAGCCCACGGCGCGCAGGCCGACGGCCAGGGACTGGCCCAGGCTCATGGACTGCGCGCTCAGCGTCAGGCCCGAGCCGCTCTGGGTGACGCTCAGGGAGCCCATCATCAGGCCGCCCGTTGCCCGCAGGCCGCCGCGAACGCCTTCGCCAAGCCCAGAGCGGGTGAGGTAGTAATCGCCCAGCAGGGCGGCGCTGAGGGACCGCGAACTGCGGCCCGTGCTGGTGTCCAGGCCGTCCACCTGGCTCAGCTGCACGCGGGCCTGCCAGCGCAGGCCGGGGGCCTCGGCAGTGCTGCCATGGGGCATCAGTTGGGAGGAGGCCTGGGCCTGAGCCCGGGAGGGTGCCGCCAGGGCCAGGGCGCTCACCACCAGCCAGCCCACGGCCGTGGGCCAGCAGGATCCAGTTGGGGCGGGCAGGCTGCGCATGATGGTCTCCTTGCAGCCGAGCGGGCCGGGAGTGTGCCGCTCGGAGGACCATGCTACGCCCGGCGGGATATTTTGTGCAGGATCAATTACCTGGTTTTACAGACTTTGACGGCAGTCCGGCCGCGTCTCCGGAGGGCGGGATCAGGGCCTTAGCGCCGCGCTGCACCGGGGCTGGCCGCCCAGGTCCCGCTCGCAGCCCCGGTATTGAAGGCCGGCAGCGCGTAGCAGATCCGCCACGGCCTGCTCCTGGTCGTAGCCATGCTCCAGCAGCAGCAGGCCGCCCGGCCGCAGGTGGGCGGGCGCACCCCCGATGATCTGCCGAAGGTCCGCCAGGCCGGCCTCCGGAGCGGCCAGGGCGCTCAGCGGCTCGTGTCGCAGGGCCGGCAGGTGCTCGTCTTGGGGGGCGATGTAGGGCGGGTTGCTCATCACCAGGTCGAAGCCTTCCTCACCCAGGGGTTGCCACCAGGCTCCCAGGAGGAAGCGGACCTCCAGGCCCAGTTGGCGTGCATTGGCCTCGGCGATGCCCAGGGCCGCGGCGCTGAAGTCGGTGGCCGTCACGTCGGCTCGCGGATGGCGCTTCTTCACGGCCAGCGCGATGGCGCCGCTGCCTGTGCCCAGATCCAGCACGCGCGGCGCTGCCAGGCCGCAGGAGGCCAGCCAGCGCAGTGCTGCATCGACAAGCACCTCGGTGTCGGGCCGCGGCACCAGGGTGGCTGGGCTCACCTGCAGGCGCAGGCCGTGAAACTCCTTGTGGCCGGTGAGGTAGGCCAGGGGGACCTCGTCCAGCCGCTGGCGGAGCCAGTCCTCGAAGCGCTCGCCCGTGCCGGGCGGCAGCGGATCTTCATCATGGCTGATCAGCCAGCCGCGGTCCTTGTCCAGCAGGGCGCACAGCAGCAGTTGGGCCTCCAGGCGAGGCAGGCCGGCCTGCGCGGCGCGCCGCTGAAGGTCACGGACGGTGACGCTCATCCACGCCCTTCCAGTGCAGCCAGTTGCTCGGCGGCCTGCGCCTGCTGCAGGCCGCTGATGACGTCGTTCAGATCGCCGTCCATGATGGCGCCGAGCTTGTAGAGCGTCAGGTTGATGCGGTGGTCCGTCAGCCGGCCTTGGGGGAAGTTGTAGGTGCGGATGCGGTCGCTGCGGTCCCCGCTGCCGATGAGGCTCTTGCGCGTGGCGGCTTCCTTGGCGGCGCGCTCGCTGCGTTCCTTGTCGCGCAGCCGGGCGGCCAGCACGGCCAGCGCCTTGGCCTTGTTGCGGTGCTGGCTGCGGTCGTCCTGGCATTCGGCGACAAGGCCCGTGGGCAGGTGGGTGATGCGGATGGCGGAGTCCGTCTTGTTGACGTGCTGACCGCCAGCGCCGCTGGCGCGGAAGGTGTCGATGCGCAGCTCCGCGGGGTTGAGCTGGACCTCCTCGGCCTCGTCGGGCTCGGGCATCACGGCCACGGTGCAGGCGCTGGTGTGGATGCGGCCCTGTGATTCCGTGGCGGGTACGCGCTGCACGCGGTGGCCGCCGGACTCGAACTTGAGCCGGCCGTACACCTGATCGCCCTCGATGCGCAGCACCAGCTCCTTGTAGCCGCCCAGGTCTGACTCGTTGGCGGACAGGGTCTCCGCGCGCCAGCCCTGTGACTCGGCATAGCGCAGGTACATGCGGGCGAGGTCGGCCGCGAAGAGCGCGCTCTCGTCGCCGCCAGCGCCGGCCCGGATTTCTAGGAAGGCAGGCCGGACGTCGTCCGGATCCTTGGGCAGCAGGGCCAGCTGCAGCTCCTCGTGCAGGCGGGCCATGTCGGCCTCGGCGCCGGTGATCTCCTCGCGGGCCATCTCGGCCATCTCGGGGTCGGCCAGCAGCTCGCGCGCGGCGGCCAGATCCTGCTCGCGCTGCAGATAGCGCTGGTAGCGGCTCACGAGCTCGGAGACTTCGGCCTGCTCGCGCGTCAGTGCGCGGTAGCGCTTCATATCGGCGGCGATGCTGCCGTCGGCGAGCGTGGTGTCGAGCTCATGCAGTCGATGGCCCAGGCGTTCGAACTGCTGGCGCAGGCTGTCTTTCATGGAGGGGCATTCACAAGGAGAGGAAACCAGGCCGCGTGCATCCACGACGGGGCCTGGGCGGGCGAGCATGGCGAAGCGCAGCGCTAATGCTCGGCCGGGTCCTTGGCGCTCTTGCGCAGGAAGAGGCGGGAAACCGTGTGGGCCAGGGCCACGCGGTGCTCGCCATCGGCGGCGTGCAGCTCGGCCAGGGTGCCGTGCAGCATCTTCTGGGTCAGCCCCTTGGACAGTGCCTCAAGGACGGCCTCGACGTCCTCGCCGCGCGCCAGCAGCTTGCGGGCACGCTGCAACTCGGCGCTGCGCCAGTCGTCCGCCTGGGCATGCAGGGCCTGGATCAAGGGCACGGTGTTGCGTTGCCCCAGCCAGTGCACGAAGCTCTGCACGCCGGTCTCGATGATGGCCTCGGCCTGCTGCACGGCGGCCTGGCGTTTTTCGCCAGCGGACTGCACCAGTTGGGCGAGGTCGTCCACGGCGTAGAGGTAGACGTCGTCCAACTGGGCGACTTCCTGCTCGATGTCACGCGGCACGGCGAGATCGACCATGAACATGGGCTTGTGGCGGCGCTTTTTCAGCGCGCTTTCCACGGCGCCCAGGCCGATCAGGGGCAGGCTGGAGGCTGTGCAGGAGATGACGGCATCGAATTCATGCAGACGCTGCGGCAGGTCGCTGAGGCGCAGGGCCTCAGCGCCGAGGTGCGATGCGAGCTTCTCGCCGCGCTCCAGGGTGCGGTTGGCCACGGCCATGCCCTTGGGATTGCGGGCCGCGAAATGCGTGGCGACCAGCTCGATCATCTCTCCCGCACCCACGAAGAGCACCTGGATCCGTGCCAGGTCCTCGAAGAGCTGGCCGGCCAGGCGCACCGCGGCGGCGGCCATGCTGATGGAATGGGCGCCGATCTCGGTGGAACTGCGTACCTCCTTGGCCACCGAGAAGCTGCGCTGGAAGAGCTGGTGCAGCGTGGTGCCCAGGGTGCCGGCCTCGTCGGCCTCGCGCACGGCCTGCTTCATCTGGCCCAGGATCTGGGGCTCGCCCAGCACCATGGAATCCAGGCCGCTGGCCACGCGGAAGGCATGGCGCGCCGCGGCGCTGCCCTCCTTGACGTAGGCATGGTTGAGCAGCGCGTTGGAGGCGACGCCGCCGACCTCCGCCAGCCACTCCACGGTGGGCTGCACCAGCTCCCGGCCGCCGGCCACATAGAGCTCGGTGCGGTTACAGGTGGACAGCATGGCGGCCTCGGCGCCGATGCGGGTGCGCTGCTTCAGCTGCTCGCGCAGGCCCAACAGGGCGGGCGCCAACTGCTCGGCCGAAAGGGCGAACCGGCCGCGCAGATCCAGGGGCGCGGATTCGTGATTCAGGCCGAGGGCAAAGACCGACATGGCGCGATTATAAAATTCCAAGGCTTGCGGACAGGGCGGCTTGCTGCGTCGTCCGTATAGAAATACTTGATAAGCATCAATTGGCGCCGCATTTCGCGGCGGACGCACCGTGCGGGACGGCCGCGCGGCTACATGGCGGGAACCCTGTGAGCCCTCTCGACGCCTTCTGGCACCTTGGCAATTTCCTTCTTCCCGCGTGGTTCGTCGCCGGTGTGGTCGCAGCGCTGATGAAGCTGCTGTGGCGTGCCGAGCTCAAGGGCCGCAACTGGGGCCAGTTGTGGCTCTGGGGCGGCGCCGGCGGCACGCTGGGCCTGGCGGTGGCGCTGGCGCTGCTGGGGCACGACGGCAAGATGCTGGGCTACGGCCTGATGCTGCTGGCCATCGCGCTGCCGCAGGCCTGGCTGAGCCTGCGGCGCTGATCAGGCAGCAGCCGTCTCGCTGGTCAGCACCTCGGCGCGCAGGGAATGCGCGAAGGCCTCGGTGATGCGCACATCGATCAGCTGGTGCATGAGCCGCGCGTTGCCCTTGAAATTGACGATGCGATTGCACTCGGTGCGTCCCATCAGCTCGCTCGGGTCCTTCTTGGCATGGCCGCACACGAGGATGCGCTGCGTCTGGCCGACCAGGGTCTTGCTGATGCTGACAGCATGGGCCTCGATGGCGGCCTGCAGCTCCTGTAGGCGGCGCACCTTGGTCTCGTAGGGCGTGGTGTCTTCGAGATTGGCCGCGGGGGTGCCCGGGCGCGGGCTGTAAATGAAGCTGAAGGAAGCATCGAAGCCGACGTCGTCCACCAGCTTCATCAGCTTGGCGTGGTCCTCCTCGGTCTCCCCGGGGAAACCGACGATGAAGTCGCTGGCGATGCGGATGTCCGGGCGGATGGCGCGCAGCTTGCGGATGATGCTCTTGAACTCCAGGGCCGTGTAGCCGCGCTTCATGGCCATCAGGATGCGGTCGCTGCCATGTTGCACAGGCAGGTGCAGGTGGTTCACCAGCTGAGGCACCTTGCCGTAGGCCTCAATCAGGCGCGGGCTGAACTCATTGGGGTGGCTCGTCGTGAAGCGCAGGCGCTCGATGCCGGGGATCTCGGCGCAGTATTCCAGCAGCAGGGCGAGGTCGGCGATCTCGTCGGTGTCGCCCATTCGGCCGCGATAGGCATTGACGTTCTGGCCCAGCAGGTTGATCTCCTTGACGCCCTGGTCGGCCAGGCCGGCGATCTCGGTGAGCACGTCCTCGAAGGGGCGGCTCATCTCGGCGCCGCGGGTGTAGGGCACCACGCAGTAGGAGCAGTACTTGGAGCAGCCTTCCATGATGGACACGAAGGCGCTGCCGCCCTCGACCTTGGCCGGCGGCAGGTTGTCGAACTTCTCGATTTCGGGGAAGCTGATGTCCACCTGGGGCCGGGCGGCCTCGCGGCGCGCGGCCAGCATCTGCGGCAGGCGGTGCAGGGTCTGCGGGCCGAAGACCACATCGACGTAAGGCGCACGCTCGATGATGGTCGCGCCCTCCTGGCTGGCCACGCAGCCGCCCACGCCGATCATCACGCCCTTGGCCTTCAGGTGCTTGATGCGGCCGAGGTCGGAGAAGACCTTCTCCTGGGCCTTTTCGCGCACCGAGCAGGTGTTGAACAGCACCAGGTCGGCCTCATCGACATTGGTGGTGGGCTCGTAGCCTTCGGCGGCGCGCAGCACGTCGGCCATCTTGTCCGAGTCGTACTCGTTCATCTGGCAGCCAAAGGTCTTGATGAATACTTTTTTGCTCATGGCGGGCTCCGGCGCCCCGCGTCCCGGGGGCACGGCGAATCGGAAAGGAATGTCGGAAGGAAATGGCGGGTGCCGGGCCGGCCTGTCGGACAGGCGGCAGGCCTCGGTTCAGGCAGGGCTCAGGGCTTGGTCCAGACCTGGGAGGCCAGGTCGAAACTCCAGCTCGCGGCCTGCTCGGGCGTGCGGGGCCAGGTCTTGTTCGCCAGCTCGGCCTCGTTGAGCAGCCAAATGTCGCGCACCAGGCCGGCGAAGTCCTGGGTGTAGTGCACGGTCAGCTTCTGGCCTACGAGGGCGGAGGCGAACACCAGCAGGTTGTCCGCGCTGCGGATGCGGGTGCCGGGCGCCAGCCGGGCATCCCTGCCATCCAGTTGCAGATCGGGTGGCGTGCCGACGAGCATTTCGGCGCGCAAGGCGTCGGGGGGGAACTGGCGGTGGGTCTGGGCCTGGACGCTGGAAGCGCCCAGCGTGGCCAGGCCGGCAAGCCCCATGAAGGCCAGGCGCAGGGCCAGGCGGCGGGGCAGGGTGTGTGCACAGCGGGACATGGTATCAATCCAGTGGCTGCGGGGCAGGGCGGAGCCCGACCCGGGTTGAACAAGGCCTGCATCATCGCATGCTGGCTGGGCTGCTGCCTGGCGGCGAGGCTTTATCGCCAGGTGCCATGTGCCAGGTGCCAGGTGCCAGGTGCCAGGTGCCAGGTGCCAGGTCTTGCCGCGATTTCTGCTGGCCCATGAAAAGCCAGCAAACTTGACGCTTGCTGGGTTTTCTTGGTTGGTGGCGCTTCGGGGAGTCACCTCCCAATCCAGCATTCCATTCCAAAAAGGCTTGTCGAGTCAACCACTTAGCAATCTCAGGCTTTGGTGGCGGGTGAGTTGGAAGTGGACACCATAAGTGTACACCTGACCGGCCTGTTGTTGGGGTGGGCTGCAAGCCAGAGCAAGCAAGGGGTCGGCTGGCGGCTGTTTTTGTCAACCGGCTCAGGCTGTGCCGTTTGTGGGTTGACCCCAACCAATCACTATCTTGTGGCTATTCGGCATTTCGTGTGGGGCGACGACTGCGCTTCGCCTTCAGCACATCGCTATCGAACTCAGATCTGCAAGTCCGGCAGACCATGGTCTGAATGGCGGGCTGCCCTGCGACCATCGGTGGCATAGACACCTCGCTCATCTCGGATGCCGAAAACTGTTCGTGGCAGTAGCCGCAAAAGTTCCCCTCAGGGAGCAGCAGTTGGCTGAGCTTCACCTCTTTGCGCGGATCCAACGCATGCTTGGCCAGGATGCGGGCCCGCACAACATCGAACTTGTACCCGTTTCCGTTCCGCACAATGGTCTGAATGGCGCCATTGATCGACTCGGTGTAGGCGTTGGTCTGCGGATGGTCGAGGATGGCCAGCATCTCCGACCGCCACACCTTCATCTTGGCCAACAACTGCCTGAAGTCTTTGCGAACAGCCCTGTGCACCGTTTCCCGGAAGTGGTCGAACGCCTGGATCGCCTGATCCCTTGGCAGGTCAAAGATGGCGTAGAACGCCTCCTTGGCCTTGTATGCGGCCGCAATGTCTTCGTCCTCGCGCAGCCATTGCTTCAGATCCTGCTCCTGCGTTTCGGTGAGCTTTGCTGGGCGCTTGAGCAGCGTGAACTTTGATCGCCTGAATGGCTGTATGGCGCTGCTGTCTGGCTTTGCGACTTTGCGACGTTCATAGACCTTGACCAGTGCGTCGCTTGCCAGCCGCAATACATGGAACTTGTCTGCGACGACAGCGGACCGGTGGAGTGCCTGGGGCAGAAGTTTCCCAGCGATCAAGCGCGGCGCGAGCACTACCTGAAGCTGCTGGCTGAGAAGTTGAAGGAACCGGCTTTTCGCCAGCAGGTGGGATTTCCGAAGGGGACTGACGAGGCCATCTTGGCGATGTCGGATCCACCTTACTACACGGCTTGTCCGAATCCCTGGCTGACCGAATTCGTCCGGCACTACGGTAAACCGTACGACCCTTCGGTCAAGTACAGCCGCGAGCCGCTTGCTATTGACGTCTCCGTGGGTAAGACAGACGTCCTCTACAAGGCTCATGCATATCACACCAAGGTGCCGCATCTGGCGATCGTTCCTTCGATCTTGCACTATACGCAGCCCGGCGATGTGGTTTTCGATGGGTTCTCGGGGTCTGGTATGACCGGCGTCGCGGCTCAGTGGTGTGAGACAGCGCCGGCTTCCTTCAGGCACCAACTCGAACTTGCATGGCGAGCGGCAGGCCGTGCGGCGCCCAAATGGGGTGCGAGAAAGGCAGTGCTCAACGATCTTTCGCCAGCGGCATCATTCATTGCAGCCAACTACAACCTACCTTTTGACATCGAAGAATTTTCCGCAGCCGGAGAAAAACTGCTGAGTGAGCTTCAATCCGAAATTGGTTGGATGTACGAGACCACGCACAGTGATGGAAAAACAAAAGGACGGATTGAGTACACGGTTTGGGCGCAACTGTACGGTTGCCCGGAGTGTTCCGGTGAACTGAACTTTACCGAAGAAGCGCTTGATAATGACACCAAGCGTGTCAAGGAAGAATTTCCGTGCCCGCATTGCGGCGCAGAGTTGACGAAGCCGCGGCTTACAAAGCTATACACCAGTAAGCTAGATAAGGCCTTGGGAAGGGTGATTCAGACTCCGCGGCGAGCCGCGACGATCATTTCCTATGTGGTTCGCGGTCAAAAATTTGAGAAGAAGCCGGATGCAGACGATATGGAGGTGCTGCGCCGGATCGACGAAATGGAGATCCCGTTATCTGTGCCCAAGATCGAAATACCGCGAATGCATATGACGCATGAGCGTGCACGGATGGATTACGCTGGAGTCACTCACATTCATCACTTCTTCCTCCCCCGCGCAGCACAGGCACTTGGGCGGATGTGGCAGAAGGCGAATGACCACACGAACCATCGAACGAGGTTGTTCCTGCTCTTCATGGTTGAGCAGGCGATTTGGGGCATGTCGGTCTTAAATCGCTACAAAACCATCATGCATGGGAAAACTCAGAGCTCAAACGTCAACCAGTATCTCTCCGGGGTTTACTACGTTGCCTCACAGCACTCTGAGGTTTCCCCATGGTATAACCTTGAAAATCGGCTCGGCCGACTTTCGACCAAAGCATTTGCGAGCAATTATTCCAGGGCTGATGGCGCAGTTGTCACTGTGGGTTCTGCCGCGCGAAATGGGCTCGCAGAGTCGAGTGTTGATTATATTTTCACCGATCCGCCATTCGGGGAGAATATCTACTATTCAGATCTAAATTTCCTTGTTGAATCCTGGCATGGTGTAACGACTGACTCAGAGCCGGAGGCGATTATTGATCGCTGCAAAAACAAGGCGTTGCCTGAATATCAGCGGCTGATGCAAGAGTGCTTTTCGGAGTATCACCGTGTTCTTAAGCCTGGCCGATGGATGACAGTAGTCTTCTCAAACAGCAAGGCGGCGGTGTGGAATGCCATTCAAGTAGCACTGCAACAGGCTGGTTTCGTTGTTGCAGAGGTTACGGCTCTAGACAAGGTACAGGGCAGCTACCGCCAAGTTACGTCGACCACGGCAGTTAAGCAGGACTTGGTGATTTCGGCTTATAAGCCAGATGGTGATCTGGAGGAGCGCCTGGCTTTGAAAGGAGCGACGCCCGATTCGGCTTGGGATTTCGTCCAGAGCCACTTGGCACAGCTCTCGGTTGTGAAGGTGCGTGATGGCGAGCTCGAATTCATCGTCGAGCGGGATCCCCGCCGGGTCTATGACCGCCTAATCGCCTGGTTCATTCGCCACGACGCGCCGGTACCGCTGTCGAGTGACGAGTTCCTGAGTGGGATGCGCAGCCGATTCCCGGAGCGGGATGGCATGGTGTTCTTACCTGACCAGGTAGCGGCCTATGACCGCAAGCGTGCGCAGGTCACCAAGTCCCCGCAGATGGACCTCTTCGTCAGCGATGAGCGCAGCGCGATTGACTGGCTGTCTGACTTCCTGAAATCGAAGCCGTCTACCTACCAGGAGCTGCACCCCGACTTCATCACCCAGGTGGGCGCTGGCTGGAAGAAGCACGAAGCCAAGCCCGAACTGTCGGCGCTGCTGGAAAACAATTTCCTGAAGTACGACGGCACCGGCGAAGTGCCGAGCCAGATCCACACCTACCTGTCGAGCAACTACCGCGAGTTCCGTGGCCTGGAGAAGTCCGACCCCGCACTGCGAGCCAAGGCGCAAGACCGTTGGTTCGTGCCCGACCCCAACAAGGCGCAAGATCTGGAGAAGAAGCGCGAGAAGGCGCTGCTGAAGGAGTTTGACGGCTACGTGGCTGCCACCGGCCGCAAGCTTAAGGAGTTCAGGTTGGAAGTGCTGCGCGCGGGCTTCAAGACGGCGTGGGCCAGCCGCGACTACCAGACCATCATCAAGGTGGCGCAAAAGATCCCTGAGGAGGCGCTGCAGGAAGACGAGAAGCTGCTGCTCTGGTACGACCAAGCGCTGACCCGCGTCGACGCTGCGAGCTGACAGGCGCATGGCCGTGCCGGACTACCGCGTGGGCGATTGGTGCTGGATGCCCCGGCAGGCTTCGGCCAGCCGTGTGGTTGACCGGCAGGAGGTGTGGGGCCATGTGTCGTTTCGGGTGTGGTTGCCTGGTAAGGACACGGTGCTGCGTGCCCGCGCTGATGACCTGACGGCGCTGGAGGCCGTGCAGCCGACGGCCGACCAGGTGCTGCACGCGGTGGCGGCGGCCAAGCTGCAGGATGCGCTGGAAGACAACCTGCTGCTGGCGCCGATTCAAGGCAGCGTGGTGCCGCTGCCGCACCAGCTCTATGCCCTGAACCGGGCGATGAGCCGCGAGCGCATCCGCTACCTGTGCGCGGACGAGGTGGGCCTGGGCAAGACCATCGAGGCTGGCCTGGTGTTGCGTGAGTTGAAACTGCGCGGCCGCATCCAGCGCGTGTTGGTGGTGGCACCGAAGGGGCTGATCCGCCAGTGGCAGGCCGAAATGCGCCAGCACTTCGGCGAGCACCTGCAGCACATCGAGCCGGCCGAACTGGCCGCCTTCAAGCAGTGGCGCACCGACGAGGAAAACCTGTGGCGGGCCCATGACCAGGTGATCTGCTCGCTGGACTCGGTGAAGCCCATCGAGGGCCGACGCGGGTGGAGCCACGAGCAGGTGTCCACTTTCAACCGCGATCGGTTCGAGGACCTGATCGCGGCCGGCTGGGACCTGGTGATCATCGACGAAGCCCACCGCATGGGGGGCAGCACCGAGCAGGTGGCCCGCTACAAGCTGGGCGCAGCCTTGGCCGAGGCCTCGCCCTACCTTCTGCTGTTGAGCGCCACGCCCCACCAGGGCAAGACCGACCAGTTCATGCGGCTGATGCAGCTGCTGGACCGGGACGCTTTCCCCGACGAAGGCAGTGTCACTCGTGAGCGGGTGCAGCCCTTCGTGATCCGCACCGAGAAGCGGGTGGCGATCAATGCCGAAGGCCAGCCGCTGTTCAAGCCAAGGCTCACGCGCCTGCAGGCCGTGGCCTGGGAATCCCGGCATGGCGCCCAGCGCCGGCTGTACGAGGCGGTGACCGACTACGTACGGCACGGCTACAACCAAGCCATGGCGGCCAAGCAGCGGCATGTGGGCTTCCTGATGATCCTGATGCAGCGGTTGGTGACGTCCAGCACGGCAGCCATTCGGGCCACGCTGGAGAAGCGGCAGGCCGCGTTGGAGAACCCGCCGGCGCAAATGGATCTGGCCCCGGCAGACCTGGCCGAGTGGGCGGAGCTGGACGGCCAAGCGCAGGCCGATGTGGCGTTCGATGCGGCGGGGTGGGCGCTGGAGAAAGGCGAGGTGGAAACCTTGCTCGAACTGGCCCGCGCGACCGAGGCCGTCGGCACCGATGCCAAGGCCGAGGCCCTGGTGGAGCTGGTCTACAAGCTGCAGCAGGAAGAGAACGACCCGGCGCTGAAGGTGCTGGTGTTCACTGAGTTCGTGCCCACGCAGGCGATGCTGGCTGCCTTCCTGGAGAGCCGCGGGTTCTCGGTGGTCACGCTCAATGGCGGCATGGACCTGGATGCGCGGACGCGGGCGCAGGGGGCGTTCGCGGGTGATGCCCGCGTGCTGATCTCGACCGATGCCGGTGGCGAAGGTTTGAACCTGCAGTTCTGCCACGTCATCGTGAACTTCGACGTACCTTGGAACCCCATGCGGCTGGAGCAGCGCATCGGCCGCGTGGACCGTATCGGCCAGCGCAAGGTGGTGCGCGCCTTCAACTTCGTGCTCGAGGACACGGTGGAGCACCGGGTGCGGGATGTGCTGGAGCACAAGCTGGCCGTCATCGCCGAGGAATTCGGCGTTGACAAAGCCGCGGACGTGATGGATTCCGTGGACGTGGAACCCGCTTTCGACGCCGTGTTTGTGGCAGCCATTCAGAACCCGGACGGCATCGACCAGGCTTGCGATGCCGTCGTGGATGTCGTCCGCGAGACGGTGTCGGATGCGAAGAAGCACGCCGATTTGCTGGCCGACAGCCACGAGCTGGACGCCAGCAGCGCCAAGCAGTGGCGTGACCACCCGGCCCAGTTCTGGCTGGAACGGGCGCTGCGGCACGGTTTGGTGGAGCAAGGCGGTGCCATCGAGGCGGCCGGCCAAGGGTGGCGGGTGCAGTGGGCCGATGGCTCGGTATCGCCCCAGGCGTGCTTTGACGCCCGGCTGGGCGAAGAAGCGCCGGGGCTGGAATGGATCACGCTGGAAGACCCGCGTGCGCGTGCCGTCATCGACCGCCTGCCGCGCTGTGTGGCGGGCCAGCCGGTGGCCACGGTGCAGGTGGCTGGGCTGCCGGCAACGGTGCAGGGCTACTGGTCGCTGTGGCAGATCAGCCTGGCAGCCGATGGCCGGACCCGGCGCCGGTACCTGCCGGTGTTCGTCAACGATGCGGGGCGAAGCTTTGTGCCCACGGCCCGCCGTGTGTGGGATTTGCTGCTCACCGAAGCGGTGAAGGTGGTGGGCGCGGTGGTGGGTGACCAGGCGGTGGCGGCGTTCGAGGCGTCGCACGAGGCTGCGCGCATCAACGGCGAGCGGGTGTTCCAGGAGCTGGCCACCGACAACCAGAACCGGGTGCGCGAGGAACGTGAACGGGCGGACTACGCCTTCGATGCTCGCCGGCAGGCGGTGGGCCGCCTGGGCTTGCCTACGGTACGCGAGCACCGGCTCAAGCGCCTGACCCAGGAGCATGAGGCCCGCTTGGCCGCCTTGGAACAGGGCGCCGCGGCGACACCTGACCTGCACGCCGTGCTGATGGTGCGTGTGGATGCGACGGCAGGTTCTACAGGGGGTGCGGCATGAGTGCGTTTGCAGATCACATCCTCTCGTCCTTCACCGCTGACCTGGCCCGGCTTTGGATCGCCGTTGACCCGGACGATGTTCTGCTGGACGAGGCCATCCTGGCTGGGTTGCGTGAGCGCGGCTTCGAGCTGGTGCCGTTCGAAGACTCGATCGCGTTTCGGCTGATCTACGAAGACGAGTACCTGCGCCGTTGGCAGGCTGGCGATGCCGATGCGCCCAAATCGCTGGTGTTGCACCTGCGCGCCGAGGACGCATCGGCGCTGCCGGCGGACTACCTGGCCGATGGCCGGCTGGTGACGTTGTCCTTGGCCGAGCTGTTTCCGCGCATGAGCTACGCGGTCATGCGTCAGCTGGACCCGGCGGTGCTGTCGGGTCTCTATGACGCCCAGGTGCACGCCACCCAGGATCTGGGCGACGCGGCGACCAAGGAGTTCGTGCTGCTGCACACCTACCGCCTGAGCCCGCACTTGATCAGCCGGCCAGAGGAGCTGTGGGGCGCGCTGTTCAAGCTCCACTACCGTGGTGACGGCCTGCCTGAGCTGTTGGCCGAGCATCTTGCTGCGGTGCTCGGGCGGCAAGGTGCGTTCGCGAAGCTGCCACTGAAGGCGCTGTTTGCTTCGCGCACTGAGATGCTGCGGGCGGTTCAAGCAGCCTGGGAGCAGTACGTCGATGCCTTTGGTCTGAAGGGGCAGCGGGTGGGCGAGCGGGATGTCCGTTGGGCGGAGCCGCCGGCGATTCCGTTCGAGCATGCGGAGGTGCGCGTCTACGTGGACTCGATGTTCCTAGACGGCGCGCTGCATCCGGTGGATGTCCAGGGATCTTCCGACGCCCTGCCCGAGTGGGCGCGCGTTGGCGTGGTGGCGGACCCCTTGGCTCGGCGCAATCTGGTGGCTCAGGGCATCAACACCCTGGCCAAGGAGATTCCAGGGGCCGAGGCTTCACATCGGGATTGGACCGAGTGGGCACGTCGCTATGGTGAAGTGTCATCACGTCACCATGTCCTCGATTCATCACGCGCCGAGTCCCTGCGGACGGCGATGACGGAGCTGCGCGCAGCCGCTGACGCGGCGTTGTTGACCTGGTGCCAGAAGCACTACGGCGACCTGCCATCGCTACCGGCCGTGAAGTCGCCAGCAATGGTGCATCACGTTCCGCGCTACCTGGCCATGCGTCGCGGTGCGGGCGTGCCGAAGGTGGCCCTGGTGGTGTTCGACGGTTTGGCGGTGGACCAGTGGGTGACGATCCGGGAACTGCTGGTTCAGGCCAAGGCGCCTTTCAAGTTCGAGGAGTCGGCCTGCTTTGCCTGGCTGCCGACGCTGACGTCCGTGTCGCGCCAGGCGCTGTTCTCCGGGCTTCGGCCGCGTGAGTTCGCCGACAATATCGAGTCCACTGCGGCCGAGCCGCAGCTGTGGTCGCGCTTCTGGCAAGACCATGAGTTGAAGTCGCCAGAGGTGCTGTACCGCAAGGGCTTGCGACGCAACGACCAGCTCGATGAGTTAGAAGCGGCGTTGAGTGCCCCTGGCATCAAGGCGGCTGGGCTGGTGGTCGACACCGTTGACGAGATCATCCACGGTGCCGTGCTGGGCAAGCGCGGTGTCGCGGGGCAGATCACGGAGTGGTGCTCCACGGGCTTCGTCCAAACGCTCTTCGGCAAGCTGCTGGACCTGGGGTTCGACGTCTACCTGACGGCGGACCATGGGAACTGCGATGCCACAGGCATTGGACGGCCGAGCCAAGGTGTTCTGGCGGAGACGCGTGGCGAGCGGGTTCGCACCTACCGGGGCGAGGCCGTTCGCGCCGAGACGGCCACGACCTGGCCGGGGACCGTTGTGCTGGATGTGCCTGGGCTGCCAGCTGGGTTTATGCCGTTGTATGCCGGCCAGGCTGCGGCTTTCGTGACGGCCGGCGATCCGGTGGTCGTGCACGGTGGGCCGTCGGTGGAAGAGTTGATTGTTCCGTTCGTGAGAGTGAGTAGTACTGAGTGACTTCGGTGAGCGCATCGGCGCCTCGTATCGGTTTTGACCGCTTCCTGGCACTCGATTGGGTGTCGGCGGCCATGCGCGTGCGCGCCGGCATCGGCAGCCGGGAGGAGCTGGTTCAGCAGTTGGACGAGGCCGGCCTGACGCTGGCCGCCCGCAAGAAGACCCTGACCTTGCTGAACCGCCTCTGGCTCGAGCCGCGCGCCGAGCTGGCGGCCTTCAGTGACCGTGGCATCGAGGCCTGGAAGGCCGGGCAAGGTATTCCGCCTGCTGCGATGGCCTGGGCGATGACCGTGGCCGCGTACCCCTTCTTCGCGAAGGTGGCGGAGCTGGTGGGGCGCCTGACAGCGCTGCAGGGTGATTGCCGGGCGTCCGAGGTGCACCGACGTATGGAAGAGCTGTTCGGTCAGCGTGAGGGTACCCGCCGCATGACCAACATGGCGCTGCAGACCCAAGCCGACTGGGGTGCGATCGAGCGCTTGGAGCGCGGGCAGAAGATCGTTCGCCGAGACCCGATTCGGCTGAGTGACGATCGCCTCGTCGGCTGGCTGCTCGAGTCAGCGCTGCTGTATGCCGGCCGGGCGGTCCCAGCGGCGAGCGCCGGATCCATGGCGGTGCTCTACCCCTTCGCGCTCGAGCGCCCGCTGGCGATGGTGATCGCCCAAGCCGACCAGCTGGAGCTGCGGTATCACGGGCCTGGGGAGCAGGTATTGGGACTTCGCGGCTAATTTGCCGTGTGAATCTCGATCGAGCATCGACTGCGGGCTATTCGACAGTCTGCCAATAAATAATATGAGGGGCCGGCACAAAGCCGACCCCTCGAAGCGCTTCTTCAACGCCTGTCGCGAAACACCTGTGAGGGTGTATCCCGCGCAATCCACCTATATGGTGGCGAACTGATCTGCAACCCGAAGGTCGGCAGAACTTCTACTTCTAAGCCACCGATGTGGTGGCGAACTCGCATTCCCCGCGAAGGAATGCATCTCACAGCCACCTGTATGGTGGCGAATCCCGCAAGCGGGTGCCATGAGCGGGCCGAAGCCCATTCATGGCGTGAGACAACACGTTACTTTCCTGGCGGAAGCATCCCCGCAAGCGGGGAGAAAAGATCGTCGGTGGCTCGAACGTCATGATGGAGATCGAAACATCCCCGATGTCGGGGAGAAAGGTATCTCAATACTCCAATAGTCTGCTCTAGTCACTTTCGGAGGCATCCCCGAAAACGGGGAGAGAATTGCCAGTTGGCGAGTGCTGTCTCACTGCCTTTGCTGATCGAAATCAGCATCGACAGGAATGAACTGTACAGAAGTTGATGCCTGCGGAAAGGGGAATTTTCGCTGGGTTGAAAGGTTGATCTGGGTTCCGCCAGTCCACCCGGATCATGGCCTTTCGCAGCGCCCGCCATACTAGCGCTGCAATATGATCAGGATAGGTTGCATATTGACCTTCAACTGAATGACTGAATCGCGCATCGCGTGTGTCCGGGACGGCTGGTCGCATCGCTGCAGTGGCCACAGGATGGAGTTCGTGTTGTCTCGTTTATGCAACGGTTAGTCGTGCGTGCGGCGCAATGGGACGGCCCCGGGCCCGATGGTCACTGATGATCGGACGAGGAGTCGCGTCATGGATGACCTTCGGTTTCTCGCGTTGGTGCGAGCAAGACAGTGCGGACCGGAACGCGTAGCGAAGGCTCTGGCGCGTGATGTCGAGGCGCTGGAGCACCTGCGCGCCAGCCATGACGCACAGCCCAGCGCCGCCCTCGCCGACTTGCTGCGCGCTGCCGATGCTGTCCGCACAGCGGACGCCGTCGGCGACATGGGGAACCGTCCTGTCGCGGCTGGTCGCGTTGTGATGCCAGCGCCGGCACCATCGATCGAGAACAATCGAACATGACGCACGGCATCCGTACACAGCCGTACTTGTCGCTGATGACGGCCGCGGACTTGGCCAGGGCGATCGGTGAACACTTGCGCTTGGCGCGTGTCGGCAAGCAGTGGAGCGCCGCTGACCTGACCGAACGGGCGGGAGTCTCGGTCAGTGCCGTCAGCGCGGTGGAAGCCGGCGATGGGCGGCTACATGACTATGTGGCGGCCAGCATGGTTTTGGGCTTTGGCCACGAGCTCTGGAACGCATCGCGGCCACGGCCGACGAGTCTGGACGAACTGGAGCGCATAGAGCTCGCCCGCTGTGAGCACCCGATGGGTTGACGCCCGGCGAGGGAGATCGTGCCGACGTGACCTTTGGCGGATTGCCTACAGGACCGTTCTGAAACCCGCGAGGTTCTTCACCGTGCGGATCAGGCCCTGCTTCTGCAGGATCTCCAGGTAGCGGTCGGCATCGATGGGGGGATTTTTGAGTGTGTGGCGTTGCTTCTGCGCGGCAGCCACCACCGCGGCCTGGTCGAGATCGAAGAGGTTGTCGATGAACTCGTCAGGATGCTGAACTTCGATCCCAAAGGGAGCCAGTCGATCCTCCGGGAAGTCTCGTTCGTTGAAGGTGACGATGACGCTGGCGCCGCAGCGGATGGCGGCGGCGAGGACGTGCCGATCGTCAGGGTCGGGCAGGGTCAACCCATCGATCAATGCCTCGTGACCTGTAACGAGTGCGTCCGGAACGGCGGCGTTCATGCGCTCGACGGTGCGCTGCAGATTGGCGGGGTCTAGCTCGGGGCGGTTCTTCAGCAGGTTTCTCACCCACTCATCGTGGATGAGGTCGGTCCATCGTGCGCGGAACCGCCCCGACAAGGCCAACCACATCAGGAAGTCCCGCAACGGCGCGGGGTAGAGAACGCAGGCGTCGAAGACGGCCGTGAACGGCGAGCTCTTCATTCGTAGCCCATCTGCAGAGCCTGTGCCTGCGCAGCAAGCTCTTCCATGGCCGCGGCGCTACGTTCTTCCTGGGCTGCCTTGTAGGCCATCAGGTCAGAGAAACGAACTCGACGATGCTTGCCCGCCTTGTGGAAGGACAGCGCACCCGACTCAAGTAGCTTGACCAGGTGAGGGCGCGACACGTTGAGCATGTCGGCGGCTTCCTGGGTGGTCAGCTCCGCATGGATCGGGACCACCTTGACGGCGTTGCCATCGGCCAGCTCCGACAAGATGTCGACCAGCAGACGTAGTGCAGAGGTCGGCAGCTCGACGGCGTGAGCCTCGTTCTTCTCGTCGAAGATCTGGATCCGCTGGGTCTCGAACTGCGTCGATAGAAACGCTGCCAGTGCGCGCTGACCCTGCGTGGCCGCGGCGACCTCTCGTGCAACCGGCAGGGATGCTTCGAAGGTGGTGGACTGGGTCATGGTGTGTTGCTCCGCTTGGCTAGTGTCTAGTGCGCATCGTAGTCGAAACAAACGAAAAACGCAACAAACGAAACGGCGGTTGGTCGGCACGCAACTCCGGTTGCTACGGGATGCGGCATCGAGGTGGCTCGCAGTGCCCGCGGCAGGAGCCCGTCCCGCGACATGTTGTGCTGACGATCCACAACCGATCTTCGTTGCTCCGTCGACGAGCAATGACTGGAAATGGCATCGAGTGGTCAGCAGACCCTACCGCTCAAGTCGACAAGTTTCCGGCGCCAACCAGTCACCAGGAGATCGCTGGAGCCGGTGCTTGCCCGGCCAAGCGAACCAGCGGACAGTGCGCGGTGCCGCCCTCGAGGAGCAGGAAGCGTGGCTACCAGCGGTCGACCGCGCAAATGAGGCCCTGGGGCGTCCACACCAGCGATACCGCTGGCAACCCTCGGCCATCAGTGGCGATCTTCCTCAGCGTGTTTTTGTCGATCCCTGAGTGGTTTCCGCCCATGGGGTGACTGTGCCAGGTACCTACAAACATCAGGTGTCCAACGCTTGCCGCATGCGCTTCCGTGAGGGTTTGGGCCAGGCCCTGGGTGCCCAGGATGAAGGCGGCTTCGCTACGAACGCTATCGGGTGGCGCCGCCACCATGCCGGCGATAGTGATCGTGCGCGCCTCATAGGACACGCGTCCCACCAACGCGCCGCCGGTTTCAAGACGACCCCAACGACGCGCGTCTTCGTCGATGGCGTGCGCGACGTGGGCCAGCACACGGATCTGCCAGCCGCCATCGTCAGGGATATCAAGAACGGTCGTTTCGCCTGCTTCGAACACCTTCCAGCTGCTACCGATATTTGACGGGTCACTGACGCCCACGCAAAGCTGGCCGCTTGATGGTTTGCCGTCCGAGATCCATTGCTGAGTCTGCATTGCCACCATGGAAGCCGACCGCGAGATCAGCGAGTCGGCCATGGGCGTCGTGAGGGATCTGCAGTTGTCGCCGACAAAAACCTTCCTGGGGTCAGAGGATGTGCCTGCCATCCCCGCGCGGAGAGCGGGGAGCCAACGGCATAACTCAAACAGGAAGGCCGTGATGTCGTCCACACGGGCCTTCCGACCTTCCGCTTCCAGTATTAGCACGGCGCATCGCCCTTGCCCGAATAGCGCTGCCCGCGCGAGCCGAACTTGGCTGGCGGTCAGTACAGCGGAAACTGATGCGGCGATGAGAACCTGCAGTGACGCCGTAGTCTCGATGATTAGTGCCGCATCGGCAGGCACCACCTCCGCAAACTTCTGGTCGTTCCTGAAGAGGTCAACGGCGTCGAGGTCGTACGCCTTGGCGTCGAGGTGAGACAGTCGTTCGAGCGCGACTCTCATTTGCTCTGCCTTGTATGGGACCAGCGTGCGCTCGTCTTCCAGCAAGGCGTGCCGGGCAAAGTTGTGCGGCGACATGACTTCGTTGTCCACGAACGTCTGCTGTCCGATGCCGGCGCGTGCTAGATGCATGCCAATCTTGGAGCCCAGGCTGCCGCAGCCGATCAGCACAGCCTTCGCCTGCGTCACGGCCTGTGGCAATCCTGACGTGCGCGCGAGCAGCTCAGGCGATACGGCGTGCGAGTGGAACGCTGCGTGCACGCTGCTCGTGAATTTGAAGGCCGACGTCGGGTCGATGTCGTACCTGATCACATAGGGCAGGACCTCCACGTCGCGGCCTTCCGACCCAACGAGTCGGGCCGGACGCTTCACCACGAGCACGACGAGGGCCAATAAGCCCTTTTGCCAGCTCTTGTAGTTCTGAACCAGGCCGAAGACCGATGCGCGGTAGTAGTCTGACAGCGCCGTATCCAGGGCCGTTCGATCGATGCCTAAGGCACCCGCCAAATCGAGAAGAGAGGTGAGGTCAACGACCGTATCGGGCTGGTACTTTCCGATCACCGGGAACTGATCGTCGATGGCGGCGGCTCGGGCTATGAAGGCAGGGAACAAGCCTGCCCCAAACTGCCGTTCTGGCTTGCCGCGCAGTTCCTGAGTGAAGGGTACATGCGCCTGGGGTGTCAGCTCGGGCTGCACACGACAGTACATCCCGTCTCCGACGGTCACGTAGCTTGCAGCGGTCGTCAGGACTGCGCCGTCGGCCGGTGTTGCGGCGATCAGGCGCTCGGCACTGAACTCGACCGTGGAAGGACAGGAATCGCGGCGCGTGGGCTCCCACCCTTGGCTCAGGTCGATGAGCGTGCCACCGGCAGCTTTACCCAGCCAGTCGATGATCTGATCGATGACCGCATCCAAGCCGAGACGGTGAAGCAACTCGTCTAGCGACCCTTCGAATACGCAGGGCGGCACGGGGCTGCCCTCGCGGTGAGGGTTGATGTGCGGCAGATCCCGTGGGAAATCGGACCGCAGGTAGGGCTTGGGCGCCCGCAGCGGCCAGCGGTTGAAGGCCAGTGTGCAGGTCTCGACGGACTTGACGCCGGTGGCAGAAACCCCGGCAGCGCGCGCTCGGCTGGGCAACTCCACCGGGATATCGATCTCCACGAGCCAACCTCCATCGCCACCTCCGACGATCTCCGGGTCGCCGACCCGTGAGATCCCGCGGTGCCGACGCAACTGATCGATGGCGTCGTCGAGCGCGGTCATGCCGCGCCGTGGGGCAGGGGCGTGAGCGTCGTCGATGTGAAGGCGGCCGCCTTGGAGCCGGCCTCGCGACGCTGCGCCAGGGCCACGCCCTGGGATGTAACGGTGAAGGCCATGGGTTCCTCTTCACCGGCCTTGGGGTACTCGCCGGTGCAATAGAACTTGCCCTCGGCATCGTCCACGATCGCCACGTACTCGCGCTTGGCCCGAATGCACGGCGGGTCGCTGTCGTCGTCCTTGATGGGCTTGCAACTGGCCACGATGACGGCGCCGCTGCGGGTCTGGGACAACGCCTTGCGTGCGTCCGCTTCCAGTTTGGCGTCCTCACCCTTGTCCGACCAGCTGTCGTACGACAGCGAGTGCCAGGAGCAGTGGTGGGGCGTCTGCATCAGGTCGTACTCGAGGACCGAAGGGGCCTTCTTGTGGCGATCCCACAGGAGGTTCCAGATGAAGACTTCCGCATCTCCGCCACTGAGGAACTTGGCGCCGTCCGGCGTGTTGTCGTCAGCGGCCAGCGTGAAGTTGATGATGACGCTCGACTCATTCTTCGAGAGGCACTCCTCGATTTCCGCGTCGGCGCTGGCATCGATGGGCGCCAACAAGAAGGCGCTGAAGAACTTCGAGGTGCGGCCGCAGATGGTGCTAAACGCCTCGTCCACCGGGCGAACGATCGGCACCAGGTCGTCCGTCTTGCCGTCGATGTCCTTGCCCATGAGTTGGATGCGGTCGCCGTCCGATACGGCGAAATAGTGGTCCTTGTGCACCTGGACGCGGCGGCGGGCCTCTTTGCTGAAGGCCTTGGCGTCGTCGCACAGTGTGTGGTTCTTGCTGGCACGACGGAACACGATCGGGGACGACCACAGCTCGCGGATGACGATCTTCTTGTCCTTGTGCTCCTTTGCGTCGTCGGGGTAGTCCGACAGGGGCCCCAGGTGAAAGTGGCGGGTCAGGCCGCGGCAGTGGTCTTGGTCAGGGTGGCTCAGCAAGAACGCGTCCACATACGGGCGGCCGTTGGCGTCCTTCTTCAGATGCCCGCGCAGATCCTTCGCGACGTCCCGGACCTTGCTGTTCGGGTCGTCCGCATCGACGCGGATGTTCACGTCAATCAGGATGGTGGTGGCGTCGACGTCGCCCAGGCGGATCAGCGTCATGTCGCCGTTATCGACGGGGAAAAAGGTAACGGTAGTCGGCATCTTGAGTCCCTTGGCATGCCCGGAAGTCTTGGGTGCGTACAAAAAGTATACGACTATCTTTTGTTCGCGTCTATAAAGTAGACTTGAGGCATGGGCAACACCACACATTCGCCGGATGCCAGCGCAACTGGTGCCCCTAGCGTGAGCTGGGGCCTTGAACGCCGTCTTCAATTCATAGATTTCCGGTTGCGGTGGGAGGGGCGGTTGAACCGAACCGATCTCATCGAGCACTTCAGCATCTCGACGCCGCAGGCGTCTCTGGACATTGCCCGATACCTCGAGCTGGCCCCGGGCAACTTGGAGTACGACCGAAGTTCACGGACCTACGTGGCGGGCACAAGCTTCAAGCCCTTGTTTCCCCGAAGCTCGGCCCCGCGGTATCTGGCGGAGCTTCACGCAAAGACCACTGGCCTGCTGGAGTCTGGGGCCAGCTTTATCGGCCACGCCCCCGCCGTCGGAACTGCCCCATCGCCTTGGCGCGCTGTCAGCGACCAAGTCGTGCACGCAGTGGTTCGCGCCATCCAGGACAAGGCGGCTGTCACGGTCCTCTACCAGTCGATGACGTCGATAGATGCCAGCAGCCGCACGATCTCACCCCACGCACTTGGCTTCGATGGGTTTCGTTGGCATGTGCGGGCGTACTGCCACAAGCGAGAGCGCTTCAGCGATTTCGTGCTGGCGCGCATCTTGGACCTGAAGAGTGCAGGGCCCAGCACCATTGACCCAGGCACCGATGTGTTCTGGCACACCATCCTCACATTGGTTCTCGTGCCTCACCCGGGTCTTTCTGCTGCGAAGAAGCGCGTGATTGAGCTGGACTACTGCATGGAGGAAGGCCAGGTCGCGCTGGAGTGCCGGCAGGCGTTTCTGTACTACACCCTCCGCCGCCTCGGTCTCCATACGGATGCTCCAAGCGACCCCACCGCCCAGCAGATCAGCCTCAGCAATCGCGCCGAGCTGCAACCCTACATCGACGCGCTCACCGCATCCAACTGAGGACATCGAATGCTCGCTCTGGTCGAACTCGCCAAGGACCCGTATGAACGCAAAGCACGGCTTGCGCCCGGCCTCCTCGTCGCGCTGCCATTGCTGGTGCCGCTGGTGTGCGTCTACGGCGTGCGGCACCCGATCTTGACCGCATTGGTCGGCTTGCTGGCGGGCTGCGGTGCGATGTACACGCTGGCCAGCGTTGCGCGTGTGCGCGGCAAGCAGCTTGAGGAAAGGCTGGTTAAGAGTTGGGGCGGGATGCCCACCACCCTGGCGCTGCGCCATTCCGATCAGACCCTGGACAGTGTCAGCAAGCGTCGTTACCACGATGCCATCGTCTCCAAGCTCGGCATCGAGATGCCGACGGCCGAAGAGGAGGCAGCGGCCCCGGCGAAGGCCGACGATACCTACATTGGGGCCACCAAGCGCCTGCGTGAGCTGACGCGGAGCAATAAGAGCTTGCTGCTGAAGGAGAACATTGCGTATGGGTTCCACCGCAACATGCTGGCCATGAAGCCCATTGGCATCGCGACATCCCTGCTCGGGCTGCTTTATGGACTGGTATTGGCGGGCGTGCTTGGCCTCGATCCACTCAACGTGAATTTGGTCAACTTCGCAAATCCCGGGTTGGCTGCTGCGATGACGTTGGTCATCTCTGTGGCGCTGCTGGCAAGCTGGCTGTTCTATTTCAATGCCGACGCCGTTAGGCGCGTTGGTGTTGCATACGCTGAGCGCCTCTTTGAATGTTTGCCTTCCCTGCCTTCCGTGGTCAAAAAGAAGAAGGCTCAAGCAGCCTGACAGTTGCCCGCCTCTGCGCACGGTTGGTCGGCGGGTGCGGTAACAGGCGACAGGCGTTTCCGATCGAGACCTCGCATGGCTTGGCAGCTCGCGCGCAAACTGCCAGCCTTTATCGGTCAGCGGACTGGGTAAACCACCGTCGTCAGCTTGTCCTCATCGTTGACACGAACGAGTGTCGGATGGAGCCACTTCATGTGCGCCTGCAGGTCGGTGCGGGGTAGGCGCTGACCATCGGCGGTTCTGGGGCCAGTGAGGTAGGTATGCCAGTGTGCCCGGCGGATGTGTGGCCTGGGGCCCCTGCGGCCGGTGATCACGGCGGCGTCTTCCCGGATTGACCGTGCCTTGCGCAGCGCCGATCCCAAACGTGCGCCCACCAGCCATTCGCGAGTGTGCTGGGCCGCAAAGACCTTCATACCTTTCCTGGTCTTGGTGGGCTGCGGGTTGCTCGGGCGGCCGTGGCTGCCTGAGATATCCGAAGCCTGGCTGCAAACAAAGAGAACCATGTTCACGACGGCCCGGGTCGCCACCTCGAACGCCTGCTTGATCTTCTGTGCATCCGGCAGCCCTGACACATTCCTGAGCGATTCACGGTCAGCCGTGGCCTTGTTCGCGCGATCCAGGGCCTCGTGCAGAGTCCAGTCCCCGAGATGCAAGGTCACCGGGTAGACGACTTGGCAATCGTCGCCGACGTCGAACAGGAGGCGCAATTCCGCCCGCCCGTTGCTGAGGTTGTGTTCCAGGTGAACAAAGCACCCATAGATCCTGGTGCTCAGAACGTTCATGTCAGGGGTCGGCAGGTAGATGCACCACCCCGGCATTCGGAACAGCATGTCGATGGGAAGCTTCCCATCGAGAGAGGTCTCGCAGACTTCTTCATAGACGTCGGGGTCAAATGTGTAGACGCCCCGAGTCTTGCGCCACGCCGCAAGTGCAGCGAGGGTCGTTGCATCCATCGAATCCAGTACGCCCCACTCCCGCATGTGATCGACGCAGAGCTGATGGTGACTGGCAATCGCTGCCACGCTGCAAGCGATCGGTGCGTAGCACCAGTCAGGCCAGTAAGGAAAGCCGAGGCGCCCCTTGTCCATACGCATTGCATCGATGTCGCGGTGCGCGTTCGGGTAGCGCTGCGTGTATGCGGCCAGCAGTTCGTTGGGGCGGTTCGCGTGCCCCAGGTGGTTCGTTTCGCTCATGATCCCGGTGTGGTTGCCGGGCTGCGGAAACCATCGAGCTCACGAAAACGTTAGTCGCGATCTGGTTGGCGCCCACAGCCCCAATGACTCAGTGACGAGCACTGAGTCGCGAGGTCACGGGGGCCAATCACCGCGGAACGAGTAGCTGGGCCTCGCGGTTCACACCGCAAAGTGATCTGGCGAGCCAGACCCGGGAGCAAATCCCGATGTTGAGTAGTTGCTGCTCTCAGCCCCATAACGTGGGGTCTGATCAGCTCGCTGACAAGCTGCGACCTTACCCCCTACATTGAGGGGGTGCCCGGAGATCAACTGCCGGACAACGGTGGCAGGCCTCGCTGCTCCATCACTGCACTGAGACCCGCAACGATGAGGGCCTGCAGTGACGTGTGCTCGCGCACAGCCAGGTCATGGAGGCGGTACCAGTCTTCGTGGCCCAACCGGACGGCGATGCCCACCCGCTTGTTCTTCCCGCGGCCTCGGCCCTTGAGTTCAGCCGCTGCGTGCGGGTCGGACTCCGTGGGTCCTGCGACCGCAGGGGCTACGGGCGTGGTCGGCTTGATTGCGAACTTCGTCAGGCTGCTGCTCGGTTGCATCGTTCTATCTCCAGAAGGTGGCTGTCCAGCCACAGGTAGTACCGAAGAATTTCCAGGACGGCTTTGTCCTCATCCTTGGCCCTCTCGCTCACCGCTAGGCCGTCGGTGAGCGCGCGCGAGAACGCGCGGCGATCGCCAATGGTCACAGGCGCCACCGGTCCAGCCGGTGTGAGGGCGTCAATCGCCTGCTGCACCTCCAGCGCTCGGGCCGGTGCGCGATTGATCACAAACGAATGCGGCTTGCCGGCAGCCGTCGTCAACGCAACCGTCCGGCGCGTGGCCGCGATGTCGGGCATCGACGACTGGACTGGGATGACGATGTGATCGGCAACGCGCAGCGGAGCGGCCGTGCCGGCGGCGGCGTGGGGCGGGCAGTCCACGATCACCAACTCAAACCGCTCGGCCGTGGCATGGCTGACGATTTCGGTGATGGAGCTGGGATCCGCCCGAACCACAAGGGGGTCTGGTCGCTGTCGTGTCTCGGCCCATGCCGAGACCGTGCCCTGCGGATCGGCATCGACGAGCAGCACCTTGCGTCCTCTGGCGGCCAGCACCGACAGATGGATGGCCAAGGTCGACTTGCCGCTGCCACCCTTCTGCGAAAAGACGGCAAGCGTGCGAGTGCCCTGGGCGCGGTCATGGTGACGTGATGACATGCTGACGCTCATGGGGTCATCGCCCATCAATGCTTGAGGTCGGGGTCTGAGCCGTTTGCGCGGCGCACGGCGTCCATGTCCCGGTCGCTGGCTCGCACTTTGAGTGCGCCGCCGCCCTGCGCGTAACGACCTTCGAGGTAGCTCTGCGCTGCGCTGGCGATGCTGCGATGCCCCATCAGCGCGGCCACTTCGATGCGGGTGAGCTCGCGTTTGGCCTCCGCGGCGAACAGATGCCGGGCGGAATAGAGGGTCGGGTAGGTGGACCGCTTGGTCAGGCTGGCTCGTCCGACGTCTGCCACCAGATCTCGCACACGGTTGTAGAGGTCCACGAAGGCACCCTCGGGCAGCATGGCCATGACATCCAGCAGGCTGTCAATGATGCGCAACTGCATAGGTTCGAGACCGCCTACGAAGATCTCGCGCGTGGGGCCGTGGGAGCGACCATTGGTGGCCTTTGCGTTCTGGACGATCAGCGTCACCCCTTGTCGGCGCGCGGTCGCCCATTCGCACGGGCGCAGTCCCGTGGCTCGAGTGGATGCCAGCCAGACGGCAGCCAGTTTGCCCACCTGCGAGCTGGATGCGCAGAGCGCCGTGATCAGGGTGTGCCAGTCTTCCGGGCTGACGTACCGCGCCCGCTGCTGGGACCCGCGGCGCGCCACGAGGTTGCGTTTGCGCTGCTCAGCCAGCCTATCGTCGTGTTCGATCTCGGAGATCCCCTGCTCGGGATCCAACAGCTCCATCACGACCCGGTCGATGTCTTCCTCGCTCGGGTGCTCGCGCAGATGCTGCATCAGCGCCGCTTTGTACTGGCGGTCAGTCGATGCAGAGATGAACGGGCGCAGGTCGTGCCAAGTGATGGCCAGTTGCAGATTCCGGTCGTCCAGGTGCCGCAGATCGCCTACGGCCAAGCGCCGGGCGAGGTGGTTCTCCAGGGTTCGCATGACCCGCTGGTAGGACAGCAGGGTCTCCGGCGTTCGGCTTGGTGTACGCAGCAGCATTTCGAGCTCTCCCATGTAGTTGTTAACGCGTGAAGGTGCTGTCCTGGAAATGCGTGTTACGGCGAGCCCGGAAATGCTGCTTCTAGGCAGCGGTGTCTGAGTCACCCGGTGTTGTTGCCGCGGCCACAGCGCGCGACCTGCGGAGCTCGTCGAGCATCTGCTGCGCGTAGTCCTTGGCGTTCGTATGCCAGCCTGACTTGAACACCGCCGCGCCGTCGCGGGTTTGCTTGGTCGTGTTTTTCCGGACTATCTCGGCTGCGCAGCGCAGACCGGGGTAGTCGAGGTTGAAGTCGAGCGCGTTGTCGATGTGACGCTGCAGGCGCTTGAGGAGTGGTTCACCCTCCTCGGTAAACAGCGTTGCGTGGGCGTAGGTGGACGCTTGGGTGGCGCTCCAAGCGCGCCTGGCGCCCGAGATGCTCTCAGCCCTCATGGCCAGATCCTGCGCCGCATGTCCGGCGATCAGTTCTGAATCCATCGGCGGCACCCCGCGCCCGAGCATCGTCGTGATTGCAGTGTGGCGAAAGCTGTGGAAGACCAGGTCTTCGTCCGTGATTCCCAAGTCGGTCAGATACCGACCGAACTGGCGGCTTTGGTTCTTGCTGGGGTCACTGGCGCGGGTGGCGCCTTGCTTGAGATGAGGGAACAAAGCCAAGGCACCCAAGGTGTGCACATGTTCCACGTACTCCCGGAAGCCAATCTCGATCAGCCGGCGCGACACCGGGACGATGCGTTCGGAGTTCCTGTTCTTGACGCGCCGGCCTGACTCCTCATCCTCTCTGATTCGGAAGACCAACACGCCTGAGGCGGGGTCAACGTAAATGTCTGCCAGGCTGAGGGTGACGATCTCACCGAGCCGGGCGGCGGTGAACAGGGCTATCAGTGCGCACCAGAAGTAGTCTGCAGCCGAGTTGGCTGCCAGGCACTTTTCGGGATCGAAGATGAGCTTGAGTTGATCCGGGCTGAACGGTCGGTAGCCGTTG
This sequence comes from Mitsuaria sp. WAJ17, assembly GCF_014174515.1. Taxonomy (GTDB): domain Bacteria; phylum Pseudomonadota; class Gammaproteobacteria; order Burkholderiales; family Burkholderiaceae_C; genus Roseateles_B. The sequence goes on along the minus strand of NZ_JACJUG010000006.1, from coordinate 16,121 downwards.
TGCTTGCGGGCCGTGGCCGCTTCGTCCTTGATCCCTTTCAGGGCTTTGCGGAAGTCTTCGTCAATCGGATTGGATGCCATCACCTCGCTGGTGACGCAGTAGGTGCAGAAGTCCTCAAGGTGACCGATGGCCTTGAGCAAAGTGCGGGCGGCAACGCCGCTGTTGGACTTGGCGGGACGGCCGTCTTTGCCTTTGCCGGTGTCTTTGCCATCAACAGTCTTGTCCCAGACGGCGTCGGATGTGACGGCGCCATACTTGGCGTAGAAGTTGACGAACTTGAGCAGCGTGGCCCGGGTCAGCTCGTGAACGTGCGTCTTGCTGATGTCGACCTCAAGGCTGCGCTTGAGAAACATCAGCAGGCTGTCCAGCGACCGCTTCTTTTCGGCCCCGGTGGACTCGCTGTTGCGCCCGACACCGTCGCGGGACTCGATGTACTCGTCGACGGCGGCGGTCAACCTCTGCGGCTTGATCGAGCCGAAGGCAGGTTGGCCTGCTGCTTTGACCACGGATTGGGACAGCGTGCGAACGATGGCCTGGGGATCGCTGAGGCTGCCAGCAGCCTTCTCCAGCATGTCCTTGAGCTGCGGCTGCGCTTTGAGCAGCTCATTGAACAGGGTGAGATCGTTCAGGTCCTTGATGTCGATCTTCAGGTCGCCGGCTTGCAGCGTCATCTGCTGCAGCAGGTCGCGTGGGTCGATGTTCGAACTCATCTCGCAGATCCTTTCCAGGGCCAAGTTCACAGACATGGCCAGGATGCGAGCATGACGTGCGTCGCGGGTGCGAAGCGACACACGGATCTCCCGAGGCTTCCCTTGCTCGTCTCGAAGTCGAGTGGGCACGATCCAACGGAAGCTGAACACGCCGTGGCGGTTCAGCTGGAGCCGTGCGGGACGACGAGTGGCCAAGGTGGATACCTCAAGTGGACACCCGGCCAAAGAAAAAAGGCCACTAAGTCGTTGACTCGTGGCCTTTTCTAGGATTTGGTGGCGCTTCAGGGATTCGAACCCCGGACCTGCGGATTATGATTCCGTCGCTCTAACCGGCTGAGCTAAAGCGCCTTGCGAAGACCGCTATTCTAGACAGCTTTTGGGCGACAATGCAAGCGTTGCTCAAAAAAAGTTTCCTCGGCCTTCAGCAGGCCCGGGCTGGTCGCGGATCAGTCTGCGGATCCGGACACTTCTCGCGAGCCGTCGCCGGGCATTGTTGCGGCCCGACCAACCCATCTGCCATGTTCAGTTTTTTCAAGAAGAAGTTCGGTGGCGGCGCAGCCAGCCCGGCGCCAGCACCGGCTGCGGAGGCCGCACCGGCGGTTGTTGCCGCCGAAGTGGTGGCACCTGCAGCTGCACCTGTGGGGGCACCTGTTTCGGTGCCTGAGTCTGCTCCCGCAGCAGCGCCCGTGGCTGCCGGGTCCTCGGTGCTGCCCTCGCAGGTGCCGGCCCCCGCGCCTCTCGCCGCCACTGCGCCTGTGCCGCAGAAGGTGGAGGCACAAGTCGCGGTGCCGGTCGCCGCAACTGCCGTCGCACATGCACCCGCAACTGCACCCACAACTGCAGCCGAGCCGGCCCCGCGCAAGAGCTGGCTGGACAAGCTCCGCCAGGGCCTGCGCAAGACCGGCAGCAGCATCGCCCAGGTCTTCACCGGCACGCGCATCGATGACGATCTCTACGAGGAGCTCGAGGCCGCGCTGCTGATGGCGGACACCGGTGTCAAGGCCACGGAGTTCCTGCTGGACGACCTCAAGCGTCGCGTCAAGGAGTCCAAGGCCACCGATCCCCAGGCCGTGCGCGGCCTGCTGGTCGCGGCCCTGGCCGAGTTGCTGAAGCCGCTGGAGAAAAGCCTGCAGGTGGGTGAACACACGCCCACCGTGATGATGGTCGTGGGTGTCAACGGCGCCGGCAAGACCACCAGCATCGGCAAGCTCACCCGCCATCTCGCCGAGGCCCAGCAGCGCGTGCTTCTGGCCGCGGCCGACACCTTCCGCGCCGCGGCCCGCGAGCAGTTGGCGGTGTGGGCAGACCGCACGCAGGTGGAGATCGTCAGCCAGGAAGGGGGCGACCCCTCGGCCGTCACCTTCGATGCCGTGGTGGCGGGCCGTGCGCGGGGCTGCGATGTGGTGATTGCCGACACCGCCGGCCGCCTGCCCACGCAGCTGCACCTGATGGAGGAGCTCAAGAAGATCCGCCGCGTGATCGGCAAGGCACAGGAGGGGGCGCCGCACGAGGTGCTGCTGGTCGTGGACGGCAACACCGGCCAGAACGCGCTGAACCAGGTCAAGGCCTTCGACGACGCCCTGGGTCTGACCGGCCTCGTGGTGACCAAGCTGGACGGCACGGCCAAGGGCGGCGTGCTGGCGGCCATCGCGCGAGAGCGCCCCATCCCCGTCTACTTCATCGGCGTGGGCGAGAAGCTGGAAGACCTGCAGACCTTCAGTGCGCAGGAGTTCGCGCAGGCGCTGCTGGAGTGAGCGGTGTGTCCGCGAGCCGGACGCCGCAAAAACAAAGGGCCGCAACTGCGGCCCTTTTGCATTTGGCGATGGTGAAGGCCGCAGGGTTCAGAGCCCCATGCCCTTCATGCCCTTCATGCCGCCCATGCGCTTCATCATCTTGAAGAGGCCGCCGCCCTTCATCTTTTTCATCATGCCCTGCATCTGGTCGTACTGGTTCAGGACGCGGTTGACCTCCTGGATCTGCACGCCGGCGCCGGCGGCGATGCGGCGCTTGCGGCTGGCCTTGCTCTTGTCGTCCAAAAGCAGGCGGGGGTGGGCGCGCTCCTTGGCGCTCATGGCATTGAGGATGCCCTCCATGCGTCGCATGTCGCGCTCGGCGCGGTCCATGTCGCCCTGGCCGGCCTTGCTGGCAATCTGCGTGGGCAGCTTGTCCATCAGACTGGAGAGGCCGCCCATCTTCTTCATCTGGGAGATCTGGGCGAGGAAGTCGTTGAGGTCGAAGCCGTCGCCGGACTTGAGTTTCTCGGCCAGCTTCTGGGCAGCGGCCATGTCCACGCCCTTGGTGACTTCCTCCACCAGAGCCACGATGTCGCCCATGCCCAGCACGCGGCCGGCATGGCGCTCGGCGTCGAAGACCTCCAGGCCGTCGATCTTCTCGGAGACGCCTGCAAACTTGATCGGCGCGCCGGTGACCTGGCGCACGGAAAGCGCGGCGCCGCCGCGCGAGTCGCCGTCCAGCTTGGTCAGGATCACGCCGGACAGGGGCAGGGCCTCCTTGAAGGCGCGCGCCGTGTTGACGGCATCCTGGCCTTGCATGGCGTCAACGACGAAGAGCGTCTCGATCGGGTTCAGCGTGGCGTGCAGCTCGCGGATCTCGGCCATCAGCGCTTCGTCGATGGCCAGGCGCCCGGCCGTGTCGACCAGTAGCACGTCGAAGTAGTGCTTCTTCGCGTAGTCCAGGGCTGCCAGGGCGATGTCGCGCGGCTTCTGGTCGGGGCTGGAGGGGAACCACTCGCCGCCGGCTTGGGCCGTGACGGTCTTGAGCTGCTCGATGGCGGCGGGACGGTAGACGTCAGCCGAAACGGTCAGCACCTTCTTCTTGCGCTTCTCGATCAGGTGCTTGGTCAGCTTGCCGGTGGTGGTGGTCTTGCCCGCGCCCTGCAGGCCGGCCATCAGGATGACGGCGGGCGGCTGGGCGGCGAGGTTGATGTCGGCCAAGCCCTCGCCCATGGTGGCGGCGAGTTCCTTGTGCACCACCGAGACCAGCACCTGGCCCGGATTCAGCGAGCCCACGACCTCCTGGCCCAGCGCCTTGTCCTTGACCCGCGCGATGAAGTCGCGCACCACCGGCAGGGCCACGTCGGCCTCCAGCAGGGCCATGCGCACTTCGCGCAGCATGTCCTGCACATTGCTTTCGGTGATGCGGGCCTGGCCCCGCATCGTTTTCACGAGCTGGCTCAGGCGGTCGGTGAGGGTGGATGCCATAAAGACGGCCTCACCGCGGAGGTGAGCGCGCAAATTACACTGTGGCGATGATTTTATCGTCCGTGTCTGCTGCGACCGCGAGCGGGGCCCTGGCGGCCGCTTCTGCTGTCGCCCTGCTGAGCTATGCCGTGGTGGCACTTCGCGCGCAGTTCCACGCGAACAGGCTGCATCCGCTGGTGCCTCTGGCCTTCTCCGCCCATCTCGCCGCGCTGCTGATCGACATCGCCGGCCTCGGCCTGGACCAGCCCGGCGCGCGCTTCGGCTTTGCGCCGGCGCTCTCGATGACGGCCTGGCTGATCCTGGCCGTCTATCTGGTCGAGAGCCGCCTGCTGCCACTGCCCCAGCTGCGGCGGGTCCTCTCACTGCTGGCGGCGGGCGCTGTGGCCCTGGCATGGGCCTTCCCGGGTGAAAGCCGTCCCGCGGCGGCCTCGCCCTGGGCACCGCTGCACTGGGTGCTGGGCCTGGCGTCCTACGGCCTCTTCGGCGTGGCGGTGCTGCATGCGGCCCTGCTGAACCGTGCCGAGCGCCAGATGCGCCAGATGGGCCAGCACAAGGGGCAAGGCCTGACCCTGGGTCTGCCCTTGTTGCGCCTGGAACGGCTGACCTTCCAGTTCGTCGGTGCCGGCGTGGTCGTGCTCTCCCTGGCCATCGTGCTGGGCTGGCTCTTCACGCCGCAGTGGCGCTGGGACCACAAGACACTGCTGTCCGTGCTGGGCTGGCTGGTCCTGGTGGGTCTGCTGACCGGCCGGCGCATCTTCGGCTGGCGCGGCCGCCGCGCGACGCGCTGGCTCTACCTGGGCGCCGCGCTGTTGCTGCTCTCGTATGCCGGCACCCGCTTCGTGCTGGAAGTGGTGCTGCAGCGTCCCATGGGAGTCTGAATGAAGTACCTGCTGCTCCTGCTGGTGGTGATGGGCCTGGTCTTTCTCAGCGGCGTCCGCAAGGGGCGGGCGGGCACTGGCAGCGCGCCGAGCCCGGGGGAGGATGCCAGGCCGCGCGGTCAGGCCGCGGGGGCCGGCGCAGCGATGATGGTGTCCTGCGCCGAATGCGGCACCCACCTTCCGGAGTCCGAGGCCTTCCCCGGACGGGGCGGACACTTCTGCAGTGCCGAGCACCGTCAGCGCCACGAGGCCCGCCAGAGCCATGGCTGATCGCTCCCTGGCGCCGGACACCATCTCCTGGTTCGGCCCTCACCAGGATAGCGGCTGGGACGGGGGCGAGCCCGAGAGTTCGGGCGCCGATCCGCATTTCTTCGATCGACGGGCCGTTGCAGGCAGCACGACCTTCCAGCGCATGCTGCGCGCCTTCCTGGCCGCGCGTGCCGCACTGGGCCTGGCTCTGGTGGCCGCCCTGCTGCTGGGGCAGGTGCTGGGTTCGGTGATGCCGCTGCGCCTGCTGGGCCTCTGTGTGGCCTACGCCCTGGTGGCGGTGTTCACCTGGTGGTGGGTGGGCTTTCGGGGGCAGCCCGTGCCGCGGCAACTGGCCAGCCCAGTGCACCTGCTCTGGTGGAGCAGTGTGGGCCTGGACCTGATCAGCTTCGGCCTGCTCAACGTGCTGGACGCCAGCGCTGGCGTTGGCTTCAGCGCGCTGTTCATCCTGCCGGTGCTGATGGCGGGCGTGCTGTCGCCGCGGCGCATGGCCCTGGCCACGGCGGCGGCGGCCTCGCTGCTGCTGCTGGGGCATGCGGGCTGGCGGGTCTGGGCGGGGCAGGAGAGCGGCCTCCGAATCAGCCAACTGGGCCTGGTGAGCTGCGGCTTCTTCGTGATCGGTGTGCTGGCCTCGGAGCTGGCAGGTCGCCTGGCCCGCGAGGAGCGCGCCGCCCGCGGCAGCCTCGAGTTCGCGCGCCAGCAGGCCGAGCTGAACCGGCTGGTGATCGACGAGATGCAGGAGGGCGTGCTGGTCGTGGATCGCCGCGGCCGCGTGCGCGCCGCCAATCCCGCCGCGCAAGCCCTGCTGGCGCATGGCCAGCATGCACCGGCCGCGCCCTTCCAGCTACGCAGTGTGGCGGCCTGGTCCGGACTTGTGGCGGCCGTGGAGGAGGCCTTCTCTCGCGGCGGCTGGCCGGAAGGCGGGCAAGACGTGACCCTCACCTTCGAGGGCGGCGGCCCGCGCAGCCTGCGTGTGCGCATGCGCTTCACGCGGCGGCGCGAGTCCAGCGCGGAAGAGGACCTCTGCGTGCTGCTGCTTGAGGACAACCGCAAGGTCATGGCGCGCAACCGCCAGGAGAAGCTGGCCGCGATGGGGCGGGTATCGGCGGGCATCGCCCATGAGATCCGCAACCCGCTGGCCGCTATTGACCAGGCCAACGCCCTGCTGTCCGAGGACATGCCCGACCCGCGCTCGCAGCAGCTGACGCGCATGGTGGCGTCCAATGTGCAGCGCCTCAAGCGCATTGTGGATGACGTGATGGAGGTCGCCCCCGGCGTCGCGCCCGAGCCGGTGGCTTTCGATGCGGCCAGCCTGGTGCGGACCTGCTGCGAGGACTGGATCAGTACCAACCAGCTGCCCATGGGCGGCATGAGCCCCATGAAGCTGGACCTGCCCAGCCAACCGGTGATGGTGCTCTTCGAGCCCGAGCACCTGCGCCGCGTGCTGGTCAACCTGCTGGACAACGCGCTGCGCCACGCGCCCTCGGGGGCGGATACCGTGCGCGTGCGCCTCGACGCCCATCCTGGCCATGAGGCGCGGCCGGTGCTGCTGAGTGTCTTCAGCCTGGGCGAGCCTATTCCTGCAGACATCGAGCGCCATCTCTTCGAGCCCTTCTTCTCGACCCGCAGCCGCGGTTCCGGACTGGGGCTCTACATCTGCCGCGAACTGTGCGAACGTTACGGCGCCCGCATCGACTACCGCAGCCATCGCAGCGGTGAGCGGGGCGGCAATGAATTCCGAGTCCAGCTGCGGCGGCCCAGCCTCGCCGAGGGCACGGTCCCCGCAGACCTTTTCTCCCCAACTTCATGAGCGCTTCCACACCCTACAGCCTCCTGGTCATCGACGACGAGCCGGACCTGCGCACCCTTTACGAACTGACCCTGGTTCGCGAGGGCTATGAGCTGGAGACCGCCGGCTCGGTGGAGGAGGCCCTGCAACGCCTGCAGCTGCGCCGCTACAGCGCCGTCATCACCGACATGCGCCTGCCTGACGGCAGCGGCCTGGACGTGCTGGCCTGGCTGGAGGCCCAGGGTCGGCGCGAAAAGGCCATCGTGATCACCGCCTTCGGCTCCTCGGAGAACGCGGTTGAGGCGCTGAAGGCGGGCGCCTTTGACTACCTCACCAAGCCCGTCGACCTGCGCCAGTTCCGCATGGTCGTGGCCTCTGCGCTGGGGCGCGTGCCGCAGCAGCCGCCTTCGGTCGTGCCTTCGCGCCTGCCCTCCGAGCGTGGTGGCGCCGAATCGCCCCAGGCCACGCTGCCGCCTGCGCCCGCCAAGCCGCGCGCGGAAGCCGTGACCCCGCGGCGGGTGGCTGAGCGCCTGGCCGGCGATTCCGTGGCCATGCAGCAGGTGCGCGACCTGATCGAGAAGGTCGCGCGCAGCATGGCCCCGGTCCTGCTGCAGGGCGAGTCGGGCACCGGCAAGGAGCTGGTCGCCCGCTCCATCCATGAGGCGGGCTCGCGGGCGGGCGAGAAGTTCATCGCCGTCAACTGTGGCGCCATCCCCGAGCAGTTGCTGGAGGCCGAGTTCTTCGGCTATCGCAAGGGCGCCTTCACAGGGGCCAATGAGGACCGCGAGGGCTTCTTCCAAGCCGCGCATGGCGGCACCCTGTTCCTGGACGAGATCGGCGACCTGCCCCTGGCCATGCAGTCCAAGCTGCTGCGGGCCATCCAGGAGCGCTCGGTCCGGCCGGTGGGCGCGGTGAGCGAGCTGCCGGTCAATGTGCGCATCCTCAGCGCCACGCACAAGGACCTGGCCAGCGAGGTGGGCGCCGGGCGTTTCCGCCAGGATCTGTTCTACCGCCTCAATGTGATCCAGATCCGCGTGCCGCCGCTGCGCGAGCGCATCGAAGACCTGGGGGCCATCGCCTCGCGCGTGCTGCGCCGCATCGCACAGGATGCTGGCGTCAGCCCGGCTCCGCAGCTGGACGCCGACGCCATGCAGCAGCTGCGCCGCTACAGCTTCCCCGGCAATGTGCGAGAGCTGGAGAACATCCTCCACCGCGCGGTGGCTCTGTCCGGCGGCGAATGGATCCATGCCGACGAGCTGGACTTGCCCGACCAGGACCTCGAGTCCGGCGAGCCGGCCGTGGATGTGGAGATTGACCTCGACCCCAGCGCCATCACCCGGCAACTGCCGGGGCTGCACGAGGCGCCGCTGCCCTCCGACCTGGCGGCCTACCTCGATGCGGTGGAGCGCGACATCCTCGTGCGGGCGCTGGAGCAGCACCGTAACAACCGCACGGCCGCTGGCGCCAGCCTCGGCCTCTCGCTGCGGCAGATGCGCTATCGCATGGCCCGTCTGCAGATCAGCGTGGGTGAGGGCGGTGACGGCGCCTGAGCGGCCGGGCTGGGACGCGGGCTGGCTGAGCTGGGCCCGTGCGGTGCCCTCGCCCAACTTCGGGCCGCGCCCCGGGGCCGAGCGGCCCAGTCTGCTGGTGCTGCATTCCATCAGCCTGCCGCCCGGCGTGTTCGGGGGCCCGGAGATCGAGGCGCTGTTCACCAACTGCCTGGACTGCGCCGCCCATCCTAGCTTCGAGGCCCTGCGCGGCCTGGAGGTCTCGGCGCATTTCCTGATCCGGCGCGATGGCGAGCTGCTGCAGTTCGTCAGCACCGATGAGCGGGCCTGGCATGCGGGGGCATCCAGCTTCCGGGGGCGCGAGCGCTGCAACGACTTTTCCATCGGCATCGAGCTGGAAGGCGTGGAAGGCGGGGTCTTCGATGAGCGGCAATACCTGGCCCTGGGCCACTTGCTGCCGCAGCTGCGCGAGCGCTACCCGCTGGTGGCCGTCGTGGGCCACGAGCACATCGCGCCGGGGCGAAAGGCGGATCCGGGGTCGGGTTTTGACTGGCTGCGCCTGCGCCAGGACCTGGGCTGGGCGGCCGAGCTGTTTCCGTTTGTTTAGCCACTGTCCCTTGCACAAGGGATAGCCGTTCGGCCTGCGCCCCGATTGACGGAAAGCCTGCCCCCGTCGATCCGGCAAGGCCTGACCCCAGCCCCTGTTTCAGCCGCCTCCGGCATCGCGATCCCATGCGGGCCCGGGGCCCGAATCGCCCTGCGAGCCCGCGCCATTGCTGGGTCTGCGTCCGCGAGGTCCCTGTTCATGGGGCCTGTGCGCCGATCCAGGCTTTTTCGGGGCCTGTGGGTGCCCTTTTCCGGAGGGCCCGCTTAGTCATTTGCGCCGGCCTGGTCAATGGGGGTAGGACGCTATCGGTAGTGCTTGAAGAGGGTGGGTGCCCTAGATATAGTGTTCTTTCATGCTATCCTGCTGACTTGGCAAACCACTGAGATGCCTCGCGTTCAAGCCCTGCCAACCTTCGTCGCCGCTTCCTGGGAAGCCGGCCTCGGGGACTTCACACCAGGGTTCGCAGGATGCCGCCGGAGTTCGCTCCGCATGGCATCGGCCGGAACGGAAAGCGCAGTGGAGCCCAGTCGCCAGCGGCGGCAGGGCGGGCATACCGGCTGCATGAGCCGGCCCGTCGTGACGCAGCTGTCGGCATCTGGGCGTGAGCCATCCAAACCAAAAAAAGAATCTTGGGAACGCTGAGGCGGGCCCGGGCTTTTTGTTCTCTGCAGTAACGATTTCCAGACAAGGACTCTTCATGCAAACCGTTGTCGCCAGCACGCTCGCCGAAGGCGCCGTGGCCCACGCTGCCACCGCTGACACGCCTCGTCAGTCGGCCTTCCAGGCTTACCAGATCATCCGCCGCAATGGTGCTGTGGTGTCCTTCGAGCCCAGCAAGATTGCCATCGCGCTGATGAAGGCCTTCCTGGCCGTGCATGGCACCAGCGGCGCAGCTTCGGCCAGCGTGCGCGAGACGGTGGACGCCTTGACCGAGGCCGTGGTGCGCGCCCTGCTGCGCTCGCGCCCCAGCGGTGGCACCTTCCATATTGAAGATGTGCAGGACCAGGTCGAGCTGGGCCTGATGCGTGGCGGCCATCATGAAGTGGCCCGTGCCTATGTGCTGTACCGCGAGCGCCGCTCCCAGGAGCGCCTGCGCCAGGGCGAGGTGGCCCAGGCAGCCGCGCCCGAAACGACCCTGATGGTCACCGACGGCGGCCTCCGCGTGCCCCTGGATCTGGGCCAGCTCACCGCCCTGATCCGTTCCAGTTGCGAAGACCTGGGCGCTGACGTCAAGCCCGAGCCCATCCTGGCCGAGACCAAGCGCAATCTGTACGACGGCGTGCCGATCGATGAGGTCTACAAGGCCGCCATTCTGGCCTCGCGCACCCTGATCGAGAAGGACCCCGGCTACACCCGCGCCACCGCCCGCCTGCTGATGCACACCATCCGCAAGGAGATCCTGGGCGAGGAAGTGACGCAGGCCGAGATGCAGACGCGCTACGCCGACTACTTCCCGCAGTTCATCAAGAAGGGCATCCAGGCCGAGCTGCTGGACGAGAAGCTGGGTCAGTACGACCTCGCCAAGTTGGGCGCCGCCTTGAAGGCCGAGCGCGACTTCCAGTTCGACTACCTGGGCCTGCAGACCCTGTTCGACCGCTACTTCCTGCACACCGAGGGCAAGCGCATCGAGATGCCCCAGGCCTTCTTCATGCGCGTGGCCATGGGCCTGGCGCTGAACGAGATCGACCGCGAGACGCGCGCCATCGAGTTCTATGAAGTGCTGTCGAGCTTCGACTTCATGAGCTCCACGCCCACGCTGTTCAACTCGGGTACCCGCCGCTCGCAGCTCTCCAGCTGCTACCTGACGACCGTCGCTGACGACCTCGACGGCATCTACGAGGCCCTGAAGGAAAACGCGCTGCTGTCCAAGTTCGCCGGCGGCCTGGGCAATGACTGGACCCCCGTGCGCGCCCTGGGCTCGCACATCAAGGGCACCAACGGCAAGTCGCAAGGCGTCGTGCCCTTCCTCAAGGTGGTCAACGACACGGCAGTGGCCGTCAACCAGGGCGGCAAGCGCAAGGGCGCTGTCTGCGCCTACCTGGAGTCCTGGCACCTGGACATCGAGGAGTTCCTGGAGCTGCGCAAGAACACCGGCGATGACCGCCGCCGCACCCACGACATGAACACCGCGAACTGGATCCCCGATCTGTTCATGCGCCGTGTCGTGGAAGGCGGTGACTGGACCCTGTTCAGCCCCTCCACCTGCCCGGACCTGCACGACCTCTTCGGCCAGGCCTTCGAGAAGGCCTACGTCGAGTACGAGGCCAAGGCGGACCGCGGCGAGATCAAGCTCTTCAAGCGCATGCCCGCCAAGGACCTGTGGCGCAAGATGCTCTCGATGCTGTTCGAGACCGGCCACCCCTGGATCACCTTCAAGGACGCCTGCAATGTGCGCTCGCCGCAGCAGCACGTGGGCGTGGTGCACTCGTCCAACCTCTGCACCGAGATCACGCTGAACACCAATGACAGCGAGATCGCCGTGTGCAATCTGGGCTCGGTCAACCTGGTCCAGCATCTGAAGGACGGCCCGGATGGCAAGAAGGTCATCGACCACGACAAGCTGAAGATGACCGTCCGCACGGCCATGCGCATGCTGGACAACGTCATCGACATCAACTACTACGCCGTCAAGAAGGCGCGCGACTCCAACCTGCGCCACCGCCCCGTGGGCCTGGGCCTGATGGGCTTCCAGGACGCGCTGTATGCGCTGCGCACGCCCTATGCCTCCGCCGAAGCCGTGGAGTTCGCCGACCGCTCGATGGAAGCCATCTGCTACTACGCCTACTGGGCCTCGACCGAACTGGCCGAGGAGCGCGGCCGCTACAGCAGCTACCGCGGCTCGCTGTGGGACCGCGGCATCCTGCCGATCGACTCCCTGGACCTGCTGCTGCAGGAGCGCGGCGGCTATGTCGAGGTCGACCGTTCCTCGTCCATGGACTGGGACAGCCTGCGCCAGCGCATCGCCACCTACGGCATGCGCAACAGCAACTGCGTGGCCATCGCCCCGACCGCGACCATCTCCAACATCATCGGCGTGGACGCCTCGATCGAGCCCTGCTTCGGCAACCTCTCGGTGAAGTCCAACCTGTCCGGCGAGTTCACGGTGATCAACGAGTCCCTGGTGCGCGACCTCAAGCAACTGGGCCTGTGGGACGACGTGATGGTCATGGACCTGAAGCACTTCGACGGTTCGCTGCGCCGCATCGACCGCGTGCCCGAAGAGCTCAAGGCCCTGTACGCCACCGCCTTCGAGGTGGAGCCGCAGTGGCTGGTCGAGGCTGCCTCGCGCCGCCAGAAGTGGATCGACCAGGCGCAGAGCCTGAACATCTACATGGCCGGTGCCTCCGGCAAGAAGCTGGACGAGACCTACAAGCTGGCCTGGCAGCGTGGCCTCAAGACCACCTACTACCTGCGCACGATCGGCGCCACGCACGCTGAGAAGAGCACGGTCAGCAAGGCAGGCCAGCTCAATGCGGTGCCGGGGGGCATGTCGGGCATGAATGCCGCCCCGGTGGCCGCGGCCCCCGCCGTGCAGACCGCGCCGGCGGTCGAGGTGGACAGCACCCCGGCCACCGACATCAAGTTCTGCTCCATCGACAACCCCGACTGCGAGGCCTGCCAGTAAGGCTTGCAGCAAGACCGCGCCGGCGACGTCCGTCGCGGTCGCATTCAGAAGCGAGCGTTCATCGCTGCCCGCGTTCGGCGGGCATCCGTGAATGCTTCAGCACAGGACTTCGGCGCCATCGCGCGCCGCCGCGGGCTGAAATAGTCACGCACATTTGCGGCGTTAGCGATGCGGTCCAGCAACAGCGCATTTGTGTCGCTGTCAAGAAGTCCTTGGTGTTTTAGACACAACACTCCGATAATCCGCAAGATAGGAAGTCCACCATGTTGGTTTGGGAAGAAGACCGTAAGCCCGCGCCTAGCGCCTCGAATCATGGCCTGAGCGCCACCCACTCCAGCGGCCTGCAAAAGGCCGTGGCGGCAGCGACGCCGCCGGCTTCTGCTTCCGCCCCCGCCGCAGCCAGCGAGCGCCGCGTCAACATCGCCGACAAGCGCATCATCAACGGCCAGACCGACGTCAACCAACTGGTGCCCTTCAAGTACAAGTGGGCCTGGGACAAGTACCTCGCCACCTGCGCCAACCACTGGATGCCGCAGGAAGTGAACATGTCCCGCGACATCGCCCTCTGGAAGGATCCCAACGGCCTGAGCGAGGACGAGCGCCGCATCATCAAGCGCAACCTGGGCTTCTTCGTGACGGCTGATTCCCTGGCCGCCAACAACATCGTCCTGGGCACCTACCGCCACATCACGGCCCCCGAGTGCCGCCAGTTCCTGCTGCGCCAGGCCTTCGAGGAAGCGATCCACACGCATGCCTACCAGTACATCGTCGAGTCCCTGGGCCTCGACGAGAGCGAGATCTTCAATGCCTATCACGAGGTGGCCTCCATCCGTGACAAGGACGAGTTCCTGATCCCCTTCATTGACGCGATCATGGACCCGAACTTCCACACGGGCACGCTGGCTGCCGATCAGACGCTGCTGAAGTCACTGATCGTCTTCGCCTGCCTGATGGAAGGGCTGTTCTTCTACGTGGGCTTCACCCAGATCCTGGCCATGGGTCGCCAGAACAAGATGACCGGTGCCGCCGAGCAGTACCAGTACATCCTGCGCGACGAGTCCATGCACTGCAATTTCGGTATCGACCTGATCAACCAGATCAAGCTCGAGAACCCGCAGCTCTGGACGCCCGAGTTCAAGGCCGAGATCAAGGCCCTGTTCCTGAAGGCCGTGGAGCTCGAGTACCGCTATGCCGAGGACACCATGCCGCGTGGCGTGCTGGGCCTCAATGCCGCGATGTTCAAGGGCTATCTGCGCTACATCGCCAACCGTCGTGCCACCCAGATCGGGCTGGAGGAGCTCTTCCCCAATGAAGAGAACCCCTTCCCCTGGATGAGCGAAATGATCGACCTGAAGAAGGAACGCAACTTCTTCGAAACCCGCGTCATCGAATACCAATCCGGTGGCGCCCTGTCCTGGGATTGAGCGGGCTGCCTGGTCAGCGGCCTGTGTCCTTCCCGATTTGAGTGCTCGTCAATGAGATCAAGACAAGCGATGCCAATGAACCGTCAGACGCGGAAAAGCGCGGCGGTGCATCGCGACCCCATTCACCGTACCGTGGCGCTGCTCCAAAGCGACTCTCGGGCGGTGGATAGCTGCGCTGAGGTGGACCGGTCCGCCGCAGGCAGTGCTTTGTTCACTTGATCAAGGAGAAAACCATGGCAACTGCAAAGACCACGGCCAAGAAGGCCGCTACCGCCAAGAAGGCAGCGCCGGCCAAGAAGGCTGCTGCTCCGGCAAAGAAGGCCGCTCCGGCCAAGAAGGCTGCTGCTCCGGCAAAGAAGGCCGCTCCGGCCAAGAAGGCTGCTGCTCCGGCAAAGAAGGCCGCTCCGGCCAAGAAGGCTGCCGCTCCGGCAAAGAAGGCCGCTCCGGCCAAGAAGGCTGCCGCTCCGGCAAAGAAGGCCGCTCCGGCCAAGAAGGCTGCTGCTCCGGCGAAGAAGGCCGCTCCGGCCAAGAAGGCTGCTGCTCCGGCGAAGAAGGCCGCTCCGGCCAAGAAGGCTGCTGCTCCGGCAAAGAAGGCCTCCGCGACCAAGAAGCCGCCGATCAAGGCTGCTCCCAAGGCCGCTGCGAAGCCCGCTGCCAAGGCAGCAAAGCCCGCTGCCAAGGCTGCGAAGCCTGCCGCCAAGGCTGCGAAGCCGGCTGCCAAGGCTGCGAAGCCGGCTGCCAAGGCTGCGAAGCCGGCTGCGAAGCCCGCTGCGAAGCCGGCTGCGAAGCCTGCCGCCAAGAAGGCCGCAGCTGCTCCTGCCGCTGCCAAGCCTGCTGCAGCACCGGCCGCCAAGACGGCCCTGAGCCCGCAAGCCGCGTGGCCCTTCCCGACTGGCAACAAGCCCTGAGCTTGAGTCCGGGCGAGCACCTTCGGGTGCTCCCCATCAAAGCAGAAAACCCGGCCTCGGCCGGGTTTTTTCATGCCTGTCTCGCGGGGAGCTGGGGTGCAGCCGTGAGTGATGGGGCCCGCGCTGAAGCCAGGGCCGGGCCGCAGCAGCGCGGAGGCGCGCCTGGGTCAATCGACGGCATGCAGGACAGGTCGGCGAGCACCTCGCGAGCGCGCTCAGGGATAGAAGATCTCGACCGTGTAGCCGTTGACTCGCTGCCGGCCGGTGCTGAACACCAGCTGCAGGGCCTGCTCGCTGTTGGCACTCGTGCTGGCGCGGCCATTGGCGAAGTCCTCGGGCTTCAGGGCCTTTTTCATCAGCACTTTGCCATTGCCGTCGTTGAGGCTCAGTTCGACCCAGGGCGTGGCCAGCTCCCAGGGGCTCTTGTTGCGCAGGCTGAGGCTGAACTTGTAGTGGTTGCCGCTGGCGGCTTCCGACAGGCCCGTGCTCTCGACACTGAAGGCATCGAGCCGGCGCCAGGGCTGCAGCTCGCAGCCCAGCTTCTCGCAGACGCCACCCAGCCATTGACGAGCCAGGGGTGACTGCGTGGAGAGGGCATCGCGGTAATGCCAGGTCAGCTGCGCGGCCGCCGTCAGCAGCAGCAGCAGGCTGCCCAGCCCCAGGGCCAGGCGCACCCCGGGACGCTGCCAGCGCGCCTCGCCTTCTGCGCGGCGCAAAAAGCCCGGCTTGCGGGACGGCGTGGCAGGCATGGCCGCCGTGGTGCTGGCGGGCGCAGGGGAGGGCTCCTGCAATGCCTGCGCCTGAGCCTGGGCCGACTGCAGACGCGGCGAGAGCACGACGTCAGGGCCCAAGTCCGCAGCAGCTGAAGACTGGGGTTCGAGTGATGCGGGAGAGCGGGCGAAGATGGGCCCCGAGGCCGCCTCGGAGGGCTCGAACTTCATCCCCTTGGGCTCGGGCAGATCCTCCCGGGTATCGACGGGCATTGCCGGCGTGGAGGGCTCCTCCCAGAAGGGCTCGCGGCGGTCGCCTGGTCGCTCGCTGGGGGCGGACCAGGCGGGTGCCTGGGGCAGCTGGCCGGCATCCCCGTGCGGGGCCGTGCCGGTGTTCGTGGCCCTCGCCATGGCGGACGGCACGGCAGGCGGCGGTGCCATCGGCGCGGGATCGCGGGCCAGGGGCCGGCTGGG
>NZ_JACJUG010000069.1 GCF_014174515.1 Mitsuaria sp. WAJ17 | reverse complement strand
CATTGAGCAGCACCACGCTGCCGCCCTTCTCCACCACCACGCTCAGCGGCAGGGACTGCACCTTCTCGTAGGCCGGGCTGGCCACGGTCAGGCGCGCCACGAGCTCGGTGGGCCCGGGGCTCAGGCCGCGCAGCTCGCCCAGGGCTTCACCGGTGGCGTCCAGCGCATAGTCTGTGGAGCCACCGAAGTTGATCTTGCCCTCCACGGGCACCGCCGAGTCCGTGCCGCTCAGGCGCGCGCGCAGGCGCAGCGGCTGGCCGGCCAGGGCCTTGGCGTCCAGCCGCTCCAGCGTCAGCGCCGGCCGGATCTGCGGCAGGATGACGATGTCCAGCGGATCGCTCAGCGAGCCCGGCACCCAGTCGCCGAAGCGGATATTGCCCAAGGCGTCCACGCTGCCGCCGGCTGCCGTGTTGAGGAAGCCGCCGATGCCCTGCACCGAGCGCGGGCCCGGCTTGCTGAAGCTGCAGGCCAGGGTGTGGATCACATCACCGGCCACGTACTGTGTGGCCCCGCCGGACACGCAGCGTGCGCCTGGCACGAAGCTGACATGGTAGTCCTGGTCGCGGCGCTCACGGCCGGCGAAGCGCAGGGTGAACACCAGGTCTTCGCCGACGTAAGCCGTGGTCCTGGCCGCGCTCAGGCTGATCTTGGGGGCTTGGGCCTGGGCCGGTGCGGCACACAACAGCCCCAGGCTCAAGGCGGCGGCACCCAGCCAGTCCCCCCTGCAGCGCCATCGCGCCAGGGAGAGAAGCTTGAAA
Organism: Mitsuaria sp. WAJ17; assembly: GCF_014174515.1. GTDB lineage: Bacteria > Pseudomonadota > Gammaproteobacteria > Burkholderiales > Burkholderiaceae_C > Roseateles_B. The sequence goes on along the minus strand of NZ_JACJUG010000069.1, from coordinate 2,806 downwards.
AGAACAGCCAGCGGCAAAGTCATCACAGTCAATCAGGCGCTCAAGGCCGCCAGGAATTCATCGGAATCAAACCCATCGTGCATGCGGTGCTCGCGGCCCTGGCGGTTGAGCACCAGAAAGGGCGTGCCATTCGCGTGATAACTCGCGAATTCGGATTCACAGCGGCTGTCGACGGACATATTGCATTCGGTATAGGCAAAACCGTATTGGTTCAGCCAGGCCTTGGCCTAGTGGCAGTAGCCGCATTCAGTGGTGGTGTACATGACCACTTCTTCGGCTTTCACCGTGGCGGCAAGGGCGTGGATTTGCTCGGGGGTCCAGTCATCACTCGATGCGCCAGACCCGCGGTGGCCGAAGAGCTGGGTTTTGAGCAGCCAGGCGACGAGGAGGATGGCGAGGAGTTGGAGCCAGGTGGGGAGGGTTTTGCTGGGCATGGTGGGTGGATGGGGGAGGCGGCTCTTGATTCATGAGTTGCCGACGGCACTAGGGCCGGGCCTTAAAGCTCGAGTACTTAACATTTCAGGCCTGACCCTGACCTCCGTGGATTTGCTCGGGGGTCCAGTCCTCACTCGATGCGCCGGCTCCACGGTGGCCGAAGAGCTGGGTTTTGAGCAGCCAGGCGACGAGGAGGATGGCGAGGAGTTGGAGCCAGGTGGGGAGGGGCTTGCTGGGCATGGGGGGGTGGATGGGGGAGGCGGCTTTTGATTCAAAAATTACCGACGGCACTAAGGCCGGACCTTAAATCTCGAGCACTTAACATTTAAGGCCTGACCCGATCTCTCTGTGACCCGATCTCTCTGACCCCGACCTCCTGCATTAAATTTATGAAAATTGACTCAAGCAGCGCCTCCATTATGGATTTGGCGGCAATCATGAGCGATAATGATTGACCAAAACCATCCGAAACGTGAAATAACATTCACCCACTCGATATGCCTTCATTTCGATGCGGATCTTAGATATTGAACACCTTAAAACAATCGTCATTTGTCACTACACCACCTAAGCACCTCCCTCTTGAACAAATAAATTTTCAGCGCAAATTCGAATTTGAACATTATGGAAAATTCAGCCAAGTCCTATTCCAGAATTAAGGTCAAGTGCCTTAATTGTTCACTACACTTCGTGCTGTGCACATGGCATCCAGAGCGCCATACTGCAAAGAGCTTACATTGCCCTGAATGCGGGCAGCACGCAGGAGAATTCATTGTATGGGCAGAAACTGTCAATGGAGAAATTGGGGAAGAAGTTCCGGGCAAAGCATTGCCCCATTTACATTAAGAAGAGTTCTGCGAGAAAATTTCTGACCAGTATTCATCCACACCAAGACTGCAATTAGACAATGGATGTTGCTCTATGAAGAATCTCCATGAACCAACTGACTGGTCATCAATTAGAACATTTGGCTTAGGCAAAAATGCCGTGAAACAGCTCGCTAGACCAACCTCGCGCGCACTCGCTTCTGCATATTCACTTCCTCCAGAACTCCAACAATACAGTTCCGCGCCAGAGGCATAAAGTAGGCGCACACGCTCAACGGCAGGAACAATCGGAATTCGCTTTACTCCAAAGGTTCTGATCAAAGTATCATCAACATCCACATAAACGATTAGCTTTCTTTTTTTGGCGTTCATGGCACGACAATTAGTGTTTTAACTGGATATTTAGGCCTGGAGATAGGGGCCGTGTATGGCTGAATTGCAGCCGGCCTTCCACATAGCAAGCCGGCTATGTATCGATGATTCCCGTCGACAATAACTCTCTCGTCAACGTAAATCGGCGGAAGAGGCGCCCCCGCTTCAATGGCATCGACTAGTGTTTAAATATGGCCAGCAGATACAGTTGGTTGCATCGTCAACATATTTGATGATTCCAGCGCCACTCTAATATTTTCCGGTGTGGCGGCCTTGCATTTTGGCTTTTCGTTACACGACTGGGCCTCCGACTGAGTCGCTTTATGTGCAGCCCAAGCAGCGGCAGCGGCAGACGCTAAGTAAATGACGCCCCTAACTACGACGGGAGTTAACAAAGGAATTGCAACTGCTGCTATTCTGCCTTCAGGGTCGACCATCCCCATCGGGCTGCCTCCCACATACGCGTACATGTTGATTCCGCCTCGGAGGCCTATAGGATCAGATTGGGCATACCGACCTGTGTTTGGCGCATATGTTCGATGGAAGTTGTAATGCAGCCTTGCCTCGTCGTCCCAGTACTGCCCTGGCAGCCTCAGGTTGATCTCCACCACCGGCTGCTCTGCCGTCGGCGCCGGTGACAAGATCGTCGCTTGCCCAAACGGCTCATACACCGCCGCCCACAAGACCTGCCCCTTGGCATTGGTTGCCTGCACCGGTGCCCCCAAGTGATCGTTGTGGAAGAACACGAGTTGCTGCTGCGCATTGCTGTCCAGCGTCTTGGCCAGCAGCAACGCCGTCGTGAACGGTGCGTCAGGCTGCGGTCCATACTGGGTGTGCAGGGCCGGGGCTGCGCTAGCGGTTGCCAGCCCTTCTGCATTGAGCGCTATGGCCTGGCGAGCCTCAGCCAGCAATCCTTCTTCGTTATAGAGGTAGTAGCTGCGCTTCGGCTGGGCCAAGGGGAGGCCTGCTCCGTCGCGGTACTGCTCTTTCCAGATGCGCCGGCCCAGCGGGTCATATCCATAGCGAGCCACCCAGGCCCCGTCCGCTTGGCGCACCCAGATCAGCCGGTTCTCCGCGTCATAACCAAAATCCAGCGTCCTACCGGGGCTCTCCCGCCGAACCGTATTGCCCGCATCGTCATAGGTATAGCGAATGGCGCTCGGCCCCGCACC
>NZ_JACJUG010000068.1 GCF_014174515.1 Mitsuaria sp. WAJ17 | reverse complement strand
CCGGCGAGGTGCAGAGCCGGCTGCAGGAACACCCGGCGGTGGCGCAGGCCGCCGTCGTGGTGGACCAGGTCGATGCGGGGCACAAGCGCCTGGTGGCCTACTACACCCTGGGTGAGGGCGCACAGCCTTTGTCGCCGCAGCAGCTGCGCGAGCATCTGTCCGCAGAACTGCCTGATTACATGGTGCCCAGTGCCTTTGTCCTTCTTCAGGCCCTGCCGCTGACGGCCAACGGCAAGCTGGATCGCAAGTCTCTGCCCGTACCGGACGAGGCCGCTCACATTCACCAAGGCTATGAGGCTCCGCAAGGCGAGCTGGAAGAGCAGCTGGCCGCGCTGTGGGCCGAAGTGCTGCAGCTGCCGCGCGTGGGCCGCCATGACAACTTCTTCGAGCTGGGCGGTCACTCGCTGCTGGTCATGCAGCTGGTTGCCAGGTTGCGTCAGCACCTCGGCCTGGACATGACGGTCGCCGATGTCTTTGCATGGCCTTCACTGGCTGCCCTGGCTGCCCTGGCTGCGCACGCTGAGAAATCGAGTCCGGGCGAGGCCGCCCTGGACATCTCGCTCTCCCGTCCGGCGAGGCTGCCACTCTCCTTCGCCCAGCAACGGCTGTGGATGCTTGCCCAGATCGAACCCGATGCGAACGCTGCCTACAACATCCCATTGGCATTGCGCCTGCGCGGTCCATTGAACGAGGACGCCTTGGCGTCGGCGCTTGCAGCCGTTGTGAAACGGCATGAGTCCCTTCGCACCCGCTTTGAACTGGAAGGCGACCAGCTGTTCCAGCGGGTTGAGCCGGACGTCGTGCTGTCGATGGAGCGAATCGACCTGCCAGGGGTGTCCAGCGAAGCACTGCGTCAGCTTGCCGAAGAGGAAGCCGGCATTCCCTTCGATCTCCGGAACACGCCGCTGCTCCGCGCCAAGCTGCTGAGGGTTTCGGCAGACGACCATGCGCTGCTGCTCACACTCCATCACATTGCCGCCGATGGTTGGTCCATGGGGGTGCTCATGCGCGAGCTGTCGGCCCTCTATGCGTCTGCACTGACAGGGACGCAGGCAGCGTTGCCGATGCTGCCGCTGCAGTATGCCGACTACGCACTCTGGCAACGCAACTGGCTTGAGCGGCAGGCCGATGTGCAGCGCCGATATTGGATCGACACCTTGTCGGGTGCGCCCGCGCTGCTGGCCTTGCCCTACGACTATCCCCGCCCGGCGATGCAGGACTACACGGGGGGAAGCGAAGCTGTGGAGGTCGATGCCGACCTGGTTCATGCGCTTCGCCAGTTGGGACATCAGCAGGGGGTGACACTCTACATGGTGGTCCTGGCCGCGTGGGGGCTGGTCCTGGGACGGCTTTCGGGCCATGAGGATGTGGTGATCGGGACGCCGCTGTCGAATCGGCCTCGGACAGAGTTCGAGGGGCTGATCGGCCTCTTTGTCAACACGCTGGCCATCCGCCTGGATCTCTCGGGAAGTCCATCGGTCAATGCCCTGCTCGCGCAGGTCCGGCGCCAGGTGCTGTCGGGCCAGCAACACCAGGACATGCCATTCGAGCAAGTGGTGGAGGCACTGCAGCCGCCGCGGTCGACATCCCATACCCCGCTGGTTCAGGTCATGCTGTCATGGCAGGACATGCCCGCCAGTGATCTTCAACTCGAGGGCGGGCTGGTCGTGGAGGGACTCGGCACCGAGCTGCGCAAGGCGCAGTTCGACTTGTCGCTTGAGATCGGCGAGCACGCGGGCTGTCTGGCGGGGCACCTGAATTATTCGAAGGCTCTGTTCAGGCCGGCGACCTTGCGTCGGTTCTGGGACCACGTCCTGTGCGTGCTGCGTGGCATGGTCAAGGACAGCGCTCAGCCCGTCGATGCCATCAGCCTGCTTTCGCCTTCGCAGCAGCTGTTGCTGCTCGAGCAGTTCAATGCCCCGGTGAGCGAGCTGCCTGTCGGGCTGATCCACCAGCGCTTCAGCGAGCAGGCCGCCCGCACGCCGGAGGCCCTGGCCGTCCAGTTTGGCGACCATCAGCTGAGCTACCGTGCGCTGGACGAGCAGTCCAATCAACTGGCCCGCCATCTGGTCGAGCGCGGTGTGGCCCCGGGTCAGCTCGTGGCATTGGCGCTGCCGCGCAGCGTGTCCATGGTCATTGGCATGCTGGCCGTCCTCAAGGCTGGCGCCGTCTATGTGCCGCTTGACGCGAACCTGCCCGCCCAGCGACTGCAGCGCCTGCTGCAGGACATCAAGCCTGTCCTGGTGCTTCAGGCCCCGGACGCTCCAGCTGCGCTGATCCTGCCGGCCGGCTGCGCCGGCATCGTCCTGGCGGATGGCGCCGTGGCGCCCTGGGCTTCTTCGTCCCGCGCGCCGGTGACGGTGAGGGCGCCTTCATCGCTCGCTTATGTGATCTTCACCTCCGGCTCCACCGGAATGCCCAAGGGCGTGATGGTGAGCCACCGCGCGGTACTCAACCTTCAGCAGGCCTTGAGCCAGCGCCTGGGTCTGGATCGCCCCTTGCGCATGAGCTTGAATGCCCCCATGAGCTTCGATGCCTCGGTGCAGCAGCTCTGCCAGCTCATGGCAGGGCACGCGCTGATCGTGGTGCCGGATGAGGTTCGCACCGATGCTCAGGCGCTGAAGCAGTTCCTGGTCGATCAGTCCCTTGATGTGCTTGATGCAACGCCGACGCAGATGAAGCTGCTGCTGGCGCAGGGGTGGGCGCAGGGCGAGTTCCACCGTCCCGCGCTGCTGCTGGTTGGCGGAGAAGCCATCGATGAGCCGCTGTGGAAGCAACTCGCCGCCTTGCCTGGCACGCGGGCGTTCAATGTCTATGGCCCCACGGAATGCACCGTGGACAGCACGGCGGCGCTGATTGCCGCGGACAGCGCGCCGCACATCGGCCGTGCGCTGAACAATGTCCGCCTTTATGTGCTGGACGCACAGCAGCGCCTGGTTCCTCCCGGTGTCGTGGGCGAGCTTTTCATTGGCGGTGCCGGGATTGCCGAGGGCTATCTCCACCGGCCGGATCTGACGCAGGAGCGATTCCTGGCCGATCCCTTCGTGCAGGAGACGCAAGGCGAAACGGGGCGGATGTACCGCACCGGCGACCTGGTGCGCTGGCGCGAGGACGGAGTGCTGGAGTATGTGGGCCGCAACGACGCGCAGGTGAAGCTGCGCGGCTACCGCATCGAGCTGGGCGAGATCGAGGCCCGCTTGCTGGCGCAGCCCGGCGTGCGCGAGGCGGTGGTGCTGGCCCGCGAGGACGAGCCGGGGTACAAGCGTCTGGTGGCCTACGTGGTAGGCGAGGACACACTGGCGGTGGAAGCGCTGCGCCATGGGCTGACACAGGAGCTGCCCGGCTACATGGTGCCCAGCGCCTTCGTGCGCCTGGCTGCACTGCCGCTGACGCCCAACGGCAAGCTGGACCGTCGGGCGCTCCCAACGCCCCAAGGCCACGACCACGCGCTTCGCGAGTACGCGGCGCCGCAGGGCAGCGTTGAAGCACTCCTGGCAGGCCTGTGGGCCGAAGTGCTGCAACTGCCGCGCGTAGGCCGGCATGACAACTTCTTCGAGCTGGGCGGTCACTCGCTGCTGGCGGTGACGCTGATCGAACGCATGCGCCAGGCCGGCCTGGCCAGCGACGTGCGGGCCCTGTTCAGCACCCCGAGCGTGGCGCAGCTGGCGCAGGGGCTGCAAGGCAGTCCCGAGCAGCTCCGCGAGGTCGAAGTCCCGCCCAACGCCATCCCTGAAGGCGCAACGCAGATCACGCCGCAGATGCTGCCCCTGGTCTCGCTGAG
>NZ_JACJUG010000067.1 GCF_014174515.1 Mitsuaria sp. WAJ17 | reverse complement strand
CGCGCCGGCGCCCCGCGGGCGGTGCGATCGCCGCGCGCGCCTGCAGTAGGTCGCCGGCACGCAGCGCTCTGCCCTGCAGGCCGCCAAAGCCGCCCGCCAGATCGGTGCTGGAGGAGCCCATGCACGCGGGAGCCGCGATGCCGCCTGGAAGCGCCAGGTAGGCAAAGCGCCCCGCTCGCGGGCCTTGAAGCGTCAGGGTCTGCCCGGCGCGGGCGGCATGGGTCCAGCCCACGGGGCAGGGGTGTGTGTCCAGCATCACCCCGTAGTCGGCGCCGGCCAGCGCGAAGACGGCATCCTGCCCGAAGCGCAGCTGCAGCGGGCCGCCACTGATCTCCAGGGCCGGGAGGGCCAGGTCTTGCCCGAGCAGGGCGTTGGCCAGCTGCAGGGCCACGGGATCCATGGCACCCGCGCTGCCGATGCCCAGGTGGCGCCAGCCCGGGCGACCGAGGTCCTGCACGCTGCTCTGCAGGCCGGGCCGGATCACCGCCAGCGTGCTGGGCTCAGTCATCGCAGCGCTCCACCACGAAGCGCAGGCGGTCGCCCGGCTGCAGCAGCGTGGGCGGGCGGGCCTCGGCATTGAAGAGGCACAGGGCGGTGCGGCCGATGAGCTGCCAGCCACCGGGGCTGGCGCAGGGGTAGACACCCGTCTGTGCGCCTCCGATGCCCACCGAGCCGGCCGGTACCGCCGTTCGCGGCGTGGCCAGGCGTGGCGTGTGCAGGGCCGCTGGCAGGCCGTCCAGGTAGGCGAAGCCGGGCAGGAAGCCCAGGAAGAAGACGCGGTACTCGGCTTGGCTGTGCAGGCGAACCACCTCGCGCGGGGGCAGGCCGTGATGGCGGGCTACGCCTGCCAGGTCGGGCCCGGCCTCGCCGCCGTAGTGCACGGGGATCTCCACCAGTCGCCCCGATTGGAGGGCTGGCGCGGGCCTCTCGAGCTCAGCCTGCCAGAGTTGCATGAGTCGGGCGCAGGCCTTGTCGCCATTCAGCCGGTCGGGGTCGAAGACCCAGCTGAGGTTGCCCATGCCAGGCACGCAATCGATGACGACGTCGCCCGCAGCCAACAGCCGCTCGCGCAGGCGCCACAGCCGCTGCTGCAGCTCAAGGCCGGCGGAGGCGCCCGGGAAGTCCAGCAGGACGGCGCGTTCGCCCAGGGCCTGGCAACGGGCCTGCAAAGCTTCTGTCATGGGGTTTGCCTACGATGGCTTGACTGCATGGTGCCTGTTTCCTTACCAGATCCCTGCGGCCTTCAGCAGGCCGGGTTGCGGCGCGCATTGTCACCTGTGCGACAGCCCTGGTCCACGCTGGCACAGGCGCGGAGCCCGGCCTAGGGTTTGATGGGGTGGAGACTCGCCGGCTTTTGCCGGATCGTGCAGCGAGCTGCATCAAGACAGCCTGTGGATTCGCGTGCACGACTTGCCGTCGATTCTCACCCCCAATGGAGACAAGCATGAAGAAGTTCCCGTCCCTCCTGGCCGCCTGCGTCTCGGCCGTGGTCCTCGCTGCCGGCGCCCTGCCGGCGGCGGCCAGCACGCTCAACCAGAACGTGTCCTGGACCATCGACCGCGCCGGCACCAGCACCAAGTACCGCGTCGTGGCCTACGGCGATTCCATCTACGCCGGCTACAACGGTTCCACGATCAACGCCGCCAAGTACTCGGCCCCCACCGTCGATGCGGAATACCTCTCCGCCCTGTGGAACGCCGACATCGAAAGCGTGCGCCGCGCCAAGTCCGGCGCCGTGGCATCGGACGTCTACAACAACAAGATCGTGGGCGAGGCCTCTTACATGCAGGCCAGCAGCACTCGCGTCGTCACCTTCGAGATGTGCGGCAACGACGGCCTGCAGGCCCGCACCGCCTTCAAGGGCCAGAGCGGCACCTGCGACTACAGCGTGCTGGACAACGCCCTGGCCAACTGCAAGACCTATGTGGCCAAGGCGATGGACTACATCAACGCCAACGCCTACGCAGGCACCAAGCTGAAGATCATCTCCAATCTGCACTACCCCGGCTACGCGGCCGACAACGTGCAGAGCAGCTGCAAGGACGCCGCCACCGGCGCCACCGTCAATCTGCGCGACAGATTCCTGCCGGCCCTGACCAAGATGAACTACTGGATGTGCGAGTACGCTCGCCAGAAGGGGTTCAAGTGCGCCGACAACTTCGCCCAGTACATGGCCGCCGACTACGACAGCAACGGCGACGGGCAGGTGGATTCCGATGCCATCCGCTATGTGGCCGGTGACACCGAGGCGGCCTACGTGACCCGCATCACCTCCACCTACAAGAGCACCCTGCGCGACGCCAACACGCACTTCGTCTCGGCCAGCAGCAGCTACGACTACATCCAGTCCGATGACACCCACCCGACTTACAACGGTGGCACGGTGACGGCCGGCCTCTTCGGCGGCAGTACGGGCTCGGGCGCACCGCGCTACACCAGCTTCAGCGGCGGCAAGAACCCGATCTGGAATCAGTACGGGCATGAGCGCATGGGCTGGGCGCTGTCGGTGTCCAACCCGGCCACGCCCTGAGCCTGCGCCGAGGACGGCGGCTCATGAGCGCGAAGCAGGACCGGACTGCGCGGCGCAGGCTGGCTTTGCTGGCCTATGCCGGCCTGGCCGTGCTGTGCCTGGTCGGCGGTCTGGCCCTGCTGTGGCCGGCCGATCCGCCCGCGGAGTCCGTGCCGGTGGCCTCGGTGGGGGGCTCGGGCAGAGCGGGGTCAGGTCTTGCCGCAGCCCCGGCCAGCGGCGCGGCTGCGGCCAGCGCCGCACCGCATCCCTGGCTGCTGGTGGGCACTTCGGGCCCGGCCGTCAGCGATGACCTGGCCGACCACGTGCCTGCCGGCAGCGCGCCCGGCATGCAGGAGGTCATCGAGCGTCTGCACAAGGCCGGCGTTCGCACCGGCTTGGGCGCCTTCCAGCCCCCGGGCACGCGGCCGCCCATCGTCGGCCTGGCCGTGCCCGAGGACTATGTGCTGCCTGACGGCTACGTGCGCCACCACCAGGCCACCGACGACGGGCAGCGCATCGAGGCCATCCTGATGTTCGCGCCCGATCGGCCCGTCCACGACGCGCAAGGCCGTCCCATCGCCGTGCCCGCGGACCGCGTGGTCACGCCGGCCCTGGCGCCGCCGGGCTTCCCCATCCGCTTTGTTGTCATCCCGCGGCCACAGGAGCCGGTGCGCGAGGCCCCGGGGCAGCCCTGAACCTTTTGCGGATTTCCATGAATGCATTGATGTCGAAGGCCTGGGTCCGCGCGACCGGGGCCGTGGTGCTGGGCGTCGTCCTGCTGGCGCTTTACGCCCGTGGCAGCTGGGGGCTGGGCTTCGTGGCCCTGCTGCCCTGGCTGTGGTGGCTGGACCAGCCCGCGTCCTGGAGCCGGCGCCTGCTGCGAGCCTGGGCGCTGAGTCTGGCTTATGTCCTGGCCGCCTTCACCTGGTTTGGCACGGCCATCGCGCACTATGCCCAGTGGCCGCAGGCCCAGGGCCAGGCCGTGCTGCTGTTGATCGCGCCGCTGCTGCAGCCGCAGCTGATCGTCTGGGCCCTGGTGCGGCAGGGCATGGACGGGCGTCACCGTCCCTGGCTGCGAGCCTGGGCCGCCGCCGCGGCCTGGGTGGGCATTGAATGGCTGTGCCCCAAGGTGCTGGGTGACACGCTTGCGCACGGCCTCTATCCCGCGGCCGATCTGCGGCAGGCGGCAGCCCTGGGCGGGACAGCGGTCCTCACGCTGACGCTGCTGCTGGCCAACGAGGCACTGGCTCACCACCTGAGCCAGTGGGGCTCCGGTTGGAAGGTCCGACCTCGCGCACTGCTGGTGCCGTTGGGCCTGGCCCTGGCCTTGCCTCTTTTACTGCTGGCCTATGGCGCCAGCCGCGAAGCGCCGCGCCTGGATGCTGGCCTGCCCCTGCTGCGCGTAGGCCTGGTGCAGGCCAATATCGCGGACTACGAAGGTCGCCGTCAGTCCCAGGGCAGCTATGCCGTGGTGCGCGAGGTGCTGGACGTGCACTACGCCATGAGCTACGACGCCGTCGAGCGCCAGCGCGCAGACGCCGTGCTGTGGTCCGAGACCATCTACCCCACCACCTTCGGCCAGCCCAAGAGCGAGGCCGGCGCGCAGCTGGACCAGGAGATCGCTTCCATCGTCAACGCGGCCGGCGTGCCCTTCGTCTTCGGCACCTATGACCGCGATGCGACGGCGGAGTACAACGCCGCCGCCTTTGTGCAGCCGCAGCAAGGCCTGCTGGGCCTGTACCGCAAGACCCGGCTCTTCCCCTTCACCGAGCAGGTGCCGGCCTGGCTTGATGGCCCGCTGCTGCAGCGCTGGCTGCCCTGGGCGGGGCGCTGGCAGCCGGGCAGCGGGGCGCGGGTGTTTCCGCTGCGCCTGCGCGACGGGCGCGAGCTGCCGGTGCAGCCCCTGATCTGCCGGGATGATGTCGATCCCTCCCTGGCCATCGCCGGTGCGCGCCTGGGGGCCCGGGCGCTGCTGACCATGTCCAACGACGCCTGGTTCAGCGCGGACCCGCTGGGCGCCCGCCTGCACCAGGCCGTGGCGGCCTTCCGCAGCATCGAGACCGGCCTGCCACAGTTCCGGGTGACGACCAATGGATACAGCGCTGTCATCGATGCCCGCGGCACGGTGCACGCTGCGGGCGACTTCGGCCAGCGTGCCCTGGTCGTCGGCGCCCTGCCGGTGCCCGAGCCCACCCCGACGCTGCCGGTGCGCTGGGGGAACTGGGTGGGTCCTCTATGCCTGGCGAGCCTGGCGGGCCTGCTGCTGGTGCGCTGGCGCCCGCTGCGGGGCTGGGCACCGCAGCCGGCTGCGCCGCTGGGCTGGCCGCTGCGGGTG
>NZ_JACJUG010000066.1 GCF_014174515.1 Mitsuaria sp. WAJ17 | reverse complement strand
CCGAAACCGTGGACCACGACGAGACGATCACGGTGCACAACGACCGCAAGGAGCGGGTGGACCACAACGAGACGATCAGCATCGGGGACAACCGCACCGAGGACGTGGGGCAGAACGAGACCATCACGATCGGACAGAACCAGACGGTGAGCATTGGGTCGAATCGGAGCGTGACCATCGGCGGCATGAAGACCGAGACGATCACGCTGGCCAAGGCGGAGACGATCGGGCTGGCCAAGGCGCTGACGGTGGGCGGGGCCTACCAGACGACCGTGGGTGGCTTGATGAACACCACGGTGGCGCTGCAGCAGATGGAGCAGGTGGGGCTCAACAAGAGCAGCAAAGTCGGCAAGACCTACCGCCTGGAGGCCGGGGACAGGATCGAGCTGGTCTGCGGTGAATCCAAGATCGTGCTGACCCCGCAGGCGATCTACCTGGACGGGCCCGAGGTGCACATCAAGTCCGGCAGCTATGTGCACGTCGATGGACCGTCAGACATTCTGATGAATGGCGGCAGCGCACTTTCGGCGCCCTCGGGCGATGACGCGGAAGAGGCTGGCGCAGACGGGCAGGGCTGATCAATGGCCCAGCTGGAAACCGTCACCCCCTTTGCCCTGGCCCACTACCGCAAGGAGGGCTATGCGCGCCAGGAAATGGATGTCATGGCCGTGCGGGCGACCTTCCGATGGACGGACGATGGCGCGCCGCTGAAGCTGGCCGAGGTGCAGCAGCCCATTCGCTGGGGAGAGACTTATGAGGGGCCGCAAGATCAGATCCAGCGCTGCGTCGTGGGCAGCGATGGCGATGTGGAGATCGGCAAGCCCACCACCGACATCCACGTCTGCGGGCATCTCATGGCGCCCAGTGGCCGCGCGCAGCGGGACTGGCTGTCGCTGGTCCGCGTGGGAGACACAAGCAAGACATTGCGGGTCTGCGGGCCGCGTCAGTTTGAGAAGGGGCTGACGGGCTGGAGTCTGACCCGCCCGACGCCTGTCGAGCAGATCAGGCTGGACTACCGACAGGCTTTTGGCGGGATCCAGTTTGCCTCCCAACTGGACGAGCACGGGCATCCGGAATATTGCGCCTTCGCCGGCAACCCGGCGGGGCAGGGCTGGTTGCCCGACGTGACGGACCTCAAGCCTCTGCCCAAGGCGGCACGACAGGAGATCGAGCAGAAGATCAAGGCGATCAGGCAGCAGGCGGCTCCGCAGGTCGAGGATCCACGGGCGCCCGTCAGCAGCCCCTTCGATCGCCAGGCCACACAGGGCCTGGGGCCCATCGCCCGCTGGTGGAGCCCGCGCAAGGAGCGGCAAGGCACGCTGGACGAGACCTGGCGCCAGTACCGCTACCCTGAATGGCCCGCTGACTTTGACAGCCATTACTACAACAGCGCCCATCCCGATCTGATGTGCCGCACGCGGCTGCAAGGGGATGAAGCTGTCACCCTGGCCAATTGCGTGGTCCAAGGCGCCACGCGCCGAGACGGCGACTGCTTCCTGAACACTCAGCTGCCCGGTATGGCGGTCTATGCCTATGCCGAGTTCGAAGGCTCGGACACCGTGCAGCTGCTGGACTTCCTGCTGGACACCGTCAGCATCGACCTGGACCGGCAGGAGATCAGCATGACCTGGCACCGGCTGTGCATGCCGCATCAGTCGCTGAAGTCGGCGCTGATCGGCGGCATGCCGCTGGACCTGATGCGGGAGATGCAGCGCAAGCGCGCCGCGAAGCTGCCCGTCGCCCCGCCGGCTGGAGCCGTGCCATGAGCGGATCCGCCAAGCACGCCGGCAATGCGGATGCGCAGTGGCGCGCCGTGACCAAGCAGCCCGACCTGTGCCGCGTCGGCAAGGACGTGGTGGGGTTCAGCAGCTTCTCGCAGCTGGACAACAAGGTGACCCATTCGCCGGACGTGTATGGCGATGGCCTGCAGATCTACCGCGTCGGCGACTTGTTCAAGAACGTCCAGGCGGATGCCGGCAGCCACATCGTCGCCGGGACCTCGCAGGGCTCGGGGCATGTCCTGATCCTGTCCGGGCATCCCACCATCAAGCTCAACAAGCAGCCCATGGCCTGGCAGGGCAGCGAATGCCTGATCAACTGCAATGCGGCCGGCATGGGCGGCGCCAAGGGCGAGCTGGTGACCGTGGTCAAGCCCATTCCCCGGCCGATGCTGGAGCGCATGGGAGACGAGTCGGGCAAGGTACTCAAGGACAAGGTCAAGGGGCTCAAGGAGAGCGGAAAGACGATCTGGGAGGCGTTGCCGTGGACCTCGGACGAGGCGACGACGGCGGCGGCCCGGGGCCGTATCGCGCAGGGGTTCAGCGACATGGCGGACGGCCTGGGGGCGCTGTTCGGCGCGAATCCCGACTTCGTCAACGCGGCCTATATGAGCGGCGATCCCAAGAACATCGCCCTGGCCAACGAGCTCCTGGCCAACCAGCAGCAGGCGGCCGGGGCGATCGTGGACTCGATCGGGCAGAGCTGGCGAGAGTCCAGCGCACGCAGCGGCACGGCCGGCGCGATGGCCATGGTGGTGACGTCGCTGGGCACCGAAGTGGTGGGCGGCAAGGGGCTCGGCGCCCTGGGCCGCGTGGCCGGGCGGATCGCGGAGATCAGCAAGCTGGCCAAGACCCCGCTGGAAGCGGCGCAGATGCTGGACAAGGAGGTCAAGGCCGCCCGCGCCGCAGGCAAGAGTGCGGATGAGATCAAGCTGCTGGAGGAGGCGCGCGGCAAGAAGCTGGCCGAGGCCCGAGCGGCGCAGGAAGCCAGGGGCGCGGGCAAGGACGCCGGCAAGGGCGGTGGTGGGGACGGCGGCGGTACTGCGGCGCACATCCGCGCCAAGCGGGTGCCCTGCTTCCATCCGTATGACAAGAAGAAGTTCAGGCGCCTGTCGCCGGACCAGAAGAAGGACTACCTCAAGGAGATGTCCGAGCAGCTCAAGCGCCAGCAGGATGCGATCAACAGCATGACGGCGGCGGAGTTCAAGGCGGCGCGGGAGGCTTTCGCCAAGTACGGGCGCAATCCGATGGCGGAGGGGGCGCAGGAGGGGTTTAGAAAGAACTTTTCTGACACCGTCGCTGAGTCGATAAAGAAGAGCCTGCAGGGAGGGGGGATGAGCTACAGCCAAGCGAAGGCGGAGGCTGCCGCGCGAACCAAGGAGTTGATGGGTAAGCTCGCGGCACTGCATGAGCCGGACATGGTGGCGGGTGGCTGGTTGGCACCTGATCCCAAAGGGATGGGGCGCGCAGACGTCAACTCCTCCATCGGTGGCAGCTGGAATCAGAAGGCACCGGGCGATCCGACCAGTCGTGTGGGGCACATGGAAAGTTCAGCCAACGACGCCATCAAAAATGGCCATGGATCCGACAAGATGAATGTTCAGCTAGAAGTTTGTAGAGGAAAGGGACTGCGATGAGGGATGAAGACTTTGAGGGCTTTATCGAGGAGTTCGGTGAGGCGACCTATCACCAAGCGGTCCCACAAGAAGCCATAGACCAATGGCGAGGCAAGCTGCCAGACAAGTTGCTGCATTACTGGCAGACCGAGGGCTGGAATGGCTACGCCCATGGACGATTCTGGATCGTCAATCCCGACGACTATGAGGACATCGTGGATGAGTGGCTGGAAGGCTCACCGCTGGAGCAAGTGGATAGCTTCCATGTGATCGCCAGGACCGCATTTGGGAAGATTTATCTATGTGGTGAAAAGGCTGGTTGCGAAGTCAAGATTGAATGCGGTCTGCATGGAATTTTCGTCATGGATCTGGAGCCCAAGGAGCGATCGATTTGGGAGCGCGAGTTGCCTTGGTTCTTCTCCAGCAGGTCTCCTGATGAAGTGGATTTCAACGATGTCCATGGTGAGCCCTTGTTCAACCGCGCACTTGCTTCCCTTGGCCCCCTGGCCCCCGACGAGATGTACGGCTTCGAACCCGCCCTGGTGCTGGGCGGAAAGATCACGCTGGACCGTCTGCGCAAGGTCAAGATCGACCAGCACCTGACCATTCTTCGCCAACTGGCAGCCCCCACCATGCCCTTCGGCAACATCGATATCCAGAAGCTGCTGAAGTCCTGAACGTGTGAGGGAAGGTATGCCGAGGCGCCCTCGATGCGCTGACCGCTTGCCGCTTCGGAAAGGCTCCTGCTTTCACGCATGAGTCGCGCCGTTATTTGCTCACGGGTGAGTCGCCCCGGGTTTCGATGAGGCTCCAATTCGGCAGCGGCAACCGCTGCAGTTGCCCCCAAGGAGCCCATTAGGTTGCACTTAACCGTCGAGTTGCAACTTCGACGTTCTATGTATGCTGAATCGCTTCATACCAAGGTGGGGAGCACGGAAGGCGAATGGCATCAGGTGTCGGTCTGGCGCCTGCAATCCGGCAGTGTTGGGCAACAATGGCTATGCGCCGGCAATGGCCGCTCCGAACGTTCGAGCTCCTGCACATGATCGTCTTCCTGGATACAGAGTTCACGGACCTTCTTCGCCCCGAGCTCCTCAGCATGGGGCTTGTCAGCCTGGACGGACGCGAGCTCTACGTCGAACTGAATCTGTCGAGCGACGTTGGCATCTCTCGCCGGAGGGGCGCTTCCAATTTCGTCCTCTTTGAGGGAGTCCTGGATCAGTGGGATAAGGTCCCCAATGCCGTCTCAACTGAATGGGAGATGGGCCGCCGAACCGGCGAATGGCTGCTATCGATGTCCGAGGAGGCCAGCGCTCGAGTCGAAGTGGCCTTTGACTACCCTGTGGACTTTGAGCTGCTGGCACTTTCCGTCCGCAATGCAGGACTGTGGGAGCAGGTGCGTGAGTCGGTACTCCCAGTCAACATCGGCGCCCTTTCTGGTAGCCCAACCGGTGAAATCGCTGCCGAGGAGTGCTTCCGCGATCTTCGAAAGCGAGGGCTGGGCCGTCATCACGCCTTGGCTGACGCTCTTG
>NZ_JACJUG010000065.1 GCF_014174515.1 Mitsuaria sp. WAJ17 | reverse complement strand
CGCGCCACCCCGGCGCCCCCGATGTACAGCTCCCCCACCACGCCCGGCGGCACCAGGCGTCGGTGGGCGTCCAGCACATACAGCCGCGTGTTGGCCA
This sequence comes from Mitsuaria sp. WAJ17, assembly GCF_014174515.1. Taxonomy (GTDB): domain Bacteria; phylum Pseudomonadota; class Gammaproteobacteria; order Burkholderiales; family Burkholderiaceae_C; genus Roseateles_B. The sequence continues at coordinate 5,001 of NZ_JACJUG010000065.1, read as the reverse complement.
TGGCCTGGCCGATGGCCCGCCACTCCTCTTCTCCCGCGCCGGGCTCGTGGATGGTGGCGTTCACCGTGGTCTCGGTCGGACCGTAGGCGTTGAGCAGCGTGGGGCGGTGCCCTTCGCGCTGCCACCAGCGTGCCAGCGCCCGCTGGTTCAGCGCCTCGCCGCCGATGATGATCAGGCGCAGGCTGGCCGCGATCGGTTCGTCCTGCTGGATGAGCTGCTCCCAGAACTGCAGCGGCAGGTCCGCCACTGTGATCCCGTGGGCCTGGCAGCGCTGCCAGAAGGCCTGCGCCCCTTGCAGCCAGGCGTCGCTGCGCAGCACCAGCGTGGCCCCCACGCCCAGCGTGGCGAAGATCTCCTCCACCGACACATCAAAGGCCACCGATGCAAACTGCAGCACGCGGTCCTGCGCGCTCAGCCCCGTGCGCTGCACCACTGCGCCGAGCTGGCTCAGGGCCTGGCGGTGTTCGACCATCACGCCCTTGGGCGTCCCGGTGGAGCCGGAGGTGTAGATCACATAGGCCAGGGCCGATGCGCCGGCCTGGGGCTCTTGCGGCAGGGACGGCTCCGTTGCCGCCTGCTGGCGCAGCTCGCGCACATCCAGCACCACCGGCGGCCGCTCCTGCGCCGCCACGGCCATCGCCAGCCGGGCCTGCGCCGAGGCCTCCAGCTCGCCATGCGTGAGCACCACCCGGGCTCCGCTGTCGCGCAGCATGGCGCTCAGGCGTTCGCTCGGGTAGGCCGGGTCCGCCGGCACGTAGGCCGCGCCGGCCTTGAGCACGGCGATCACGCCGGCCACCAGTGCCGCCCCACGCGGCAGGCACAGCAGTACCAGGGGCTGCTCGTGCTTGGCTTCCTTCGCGCCCGCCAGATGCGGCGCGATGTGGGCCGCCAGGCGGTGCGTCAGAGCGTCCAGCTCGGCATAGCTCAGCTGCTCCTGCTCGTCCACCAGGGCCAGCGCCTGCGGGCAGCGCTGTGCCTGCGCCTGGACGAGCCCATGCAGGCTGCCGCACTCGTCAAAGCGCTGAGCCAGCTCGGCGCTCAGCGCCTGGGCCGGCTGGCCGAAGCCGTGCAGCCGTTCCTCCTGCGCCGGCGGCAGCACCGCCAGCGCGCTCAGCTCGCCCTGCCCGCCTTCGCGCAGCGCCTGTTCCAGGCTCGACAGGGCCTGTGCCATCAGCGCGCAGACGTCCTGCGCGCGACCCCGCCCGGCCACCTGCGCGGTCAGGATCAGACTGGCGCCGCTGTCGTCCACGTCCATGTTGAACGGGTAGTTGCTGCTTTCCTCCCCATGCAGGAACTCCACGCCCTGGAGCGCGTCGAGATCCAGCTCTTCCGACCGCCCCTGCACTTCGTGACCGCTGTGGCGGTAGTTGAGAAGGGCGGAGAACAGCGGCAGACCCGGTGTCAGCCCGCTGCAGCGCTGGGCCAGTGACAGCGAGGCGTGCTCATGACGCAGCAGCCCGGCCAGATCTCTTTGAACCTTGCGTGCGGTATCGCGAATCTGCCCCAGAAGCCGAACCCGCAAGGGCAAGGTGTTGATATAGAGCCCCAGCGCCTGACCCGCACCGCCTTGCATGCGACCGAACAGCACGGTGCCAAAAACCACGTCGTCCCTGCCGCTGACTGCGCCCAGCACCTGCGCAAAGGCCAGGTGGCATAGGCTGGCCAGGCTGAGGCCGAGACGGCGAGCTTGCAGACGCAGGCCGACACTGGTCGGTTCGGGCAAGCTCAGATGCGCCTCACCGACCTGGGTGCCATCACCTTGCACATCGGACAGTCCATAGGGCAAGGTGGGTTCATCCACGCTGCTCAGCTGCTCACGGAAGAAGGCCTCGTGCTGTGAGGTGCTCATGCCCAGCCGTGCCTGTGCGACGTGCTCCCGGAAGGGCCGGGTCGGCAACAGGCTGGCGCCATGCCCACTGAGCTCCCAAAGGATCTCCTGCTGCATGGCATCCATCGACTGGTGGTCCACGGCGATGTGGTGGACCAGCAGCGCCATCAGCCAGCTGTCGCGACCAGGTTCGCGCAGGACGCGCGCCTGCATCAGCGGTGCGGACTGAAGCGGCAGGCGCTGGCGGCGCGCATCACTCTGATGCAGCAGCGCCTGCAGGGCCTCGTCCCCTGCGGCGTCGCTGGAAACGCCCAGCGCCTCGGCCTGCAAGGTCTGCACCGGGAGCGTGACTTCGCGTAGGACCACCTGAACGGGTTCGTCCAGGCCTTCCCAATGCAGCGAGGTGCGCAGCACGTCATGGCGCGCCAGTACCCGCTGCAGAGCGGACAGGTACTGATCCAGTCTCTCGCTCTGCTCAAATCGCAGCACCGCGCGCAACAGGTAGACATCGCCCTCTCCTCCCATCAGATGGTGGAAGAGCATGCCCTCCTGCAAGGGAGCCAACGGATAGATGTCCTGCACGTTGGCCGCCCCGCCGGGGATGCGGCTGACCAGCGCGTCCAATTGCTGTTGGGTCAGCTGGACCAACGGCAGCATGTCCGGGCTGAGTCGGGTTGCGCCCTCAGGGATGGTCGAGGGCGGGACTTCCAGCGGGCGCGAACCACCGTCGCCGATCTCCAGCTGCCGGGCCAGTTGCGCCAGGCTCGGGGCGCTGAACAGGGCGCGGACGTCGCTGGACAAGCCGGCCTGGCGCATGCGTTCGATCAGCGTTACCGCCAGCAGCGAATGCCCGCCCAGCTCGAAGAAGTTGTCATGACGGCCCACCTGCGGCAACTGCAACGCATCGGCCCATAACTCGGCAATCCGCTCTTCGATCTCGCCCTGCGGCGCCTCGTAGATGCGGTGTGCGTGATCCTGCCCGCCTGGCGCAGGCAGCGCGCGACGGTCGAGCTTGCCGTTGGCAGTCAGGGGCATGGCGTCAAGCCGAACAAACGCGCTGGGCACCATGTAGGAGGGCAGGGCCTGCTCGAGGGCCTGACGCAGGGTCTCTGTGTCCGGCGCGTTCCCGGACTCCGCGCCCACGAAATAGGCGACCAGCCGCTTGTGGCCGGCCTCCTCCTCTCGTGCCAGCACTACCGCCTCTCGGATGCCAGGCAGCTCAAGCAGCTTCGCCTCGATCTCACCCAGCTCAATTCGATAGCCGCGCACCTTGACCTGATGGTCGTTCCGGCCGAGGTACTCAAGCTCGCCCTCCTCGGTCCAGCGGGCAAGGTCGCCGGAGCGGTACAGCCGGCCGCCGGGCACCAAGGGGTCGGCCAGGAAGCGCTGCTCGTTCAGGTCGGGGCGGTTCAGGTAGCCTCGGGCGACACCGGCGCCACCGACATGGATTTCTCCCGCGACACCGATGGGCGCAAGCCGGCCTTGAGGGTCGAGCAGTCGCAGGCTGAGGTCGGGGATCGGGCATCCGATCGGTCCGGGACCCGCACGGTTTGCGTCGATGGCACTCAGCGGACGGTAGCTCACATGCACCGTGGTCTCGGTGATGCCATACATATTGACCAATCGGGTCCTGGCGTTCACCGGCCGGTCATACCAGGGTTTGAGTGCGCTGAGCTCCAGGGCTTCGCCGCCAAAGATCACCTCTCGCAAGGCATGCGGGCATTCGCGCTGCCCCTGGACGGCGATCAACTGACGAAACGCACTCGGCGTCTGGTTCAAGATCGTCACGTTCTGCGTACACAGAAGGTCGTGGAAGGATTCCGCGTCCCGTGCCACCGCACCCGGCACGATCACGAGGCGGCCGCCATGCAGCAGCGCCCCCCAGATCTCCCAGACGGAGAAGTCGAAGGCATAGGTATGGAACAAGGTCCAGACGTCCGTCGGTCCGAAGCCGTACCAGGCCTGGCAGGCTTCGAAGAGGCGCATGACCTGCGCATGCTCGACCATCACCCCTTTCGGCTGCCCGGTGGAGCCCGAGGTGTAGATCACATAGGCCAGTTGGCGGGGCGAGAAGCCGGACAGGTCCGGTTCGCTGCCCGGCAGGTGCTGGAAGGCTGCCAGCCCGGGTTCGACATGGAGCAGCCGATCGGCAGAGGTCAACTCGGCCCTCAGCCCTTCGAGCACCGTGGAATCGACGTCGCTGTGGGTCAGCAGCAGGGCCGGGGCACTGTCTTTCAGGCAGTAGCGCAGGCGGTCCGTCGGTTGGGCGGGATCCAGGGGCACGTAGGCCGCCCCCGCCTTCAGCACCGCCAGGATGGCGATGAGCATCTCGAAGCTTCGCTCAAAGCACAGGGCGACCCGCGACTCCGCACCGATGCCTTGCTGGCGCAATGCGTGAGCCAGACGGTTGGCCTGCTGTTCCAGATCGGCATAGTGCAGGGTCTGGTCACCCAGCTGCAGGGCCACGCGGTCCGCATGGCGTTGAGCCTGCTCTGCAAACACCTGGTGCAAGCCACGTGCCGCTGGGAATGTCGACTGGGCTGCGCCGAACGCCAGCAGCGCGTTCCGCTCGGCCTCAGCCATGGCGTCGAGGGTCTCCAGTGGCGTCTCGCTGGCCGAATGCAGTGCATGGGCCAGGGATTGCAGGATGGCACACAGGGCCTCGCAGACACGGGCGGCAGAGGCCGGTGCCTGCACGCGAGCGCTGATGTGCAGTTGTGCGCCGTTGTCGTCGAGGGTGATCAGGAAGGGGTAGTTCGTGCGCTCTTCGCCGATGAGGACGTCCACGTCCTTGGCGAAGTCGGCGAGTCGAGTGTCGTCCGGGTTCTCTGCTGTTGCTACGTTGTGGCGGTAGTTGAACAAAGCGGTGAAGACCGGCACGCCGCTCTCCAGCCCGCTGCAGCGTTGGGCCAGGGCCAACGGGGCATGCTCGTGGCGCAGCAGGCCGGCCAGGTCTTGCTGGACCTGCTTGACGGCGCCCAGCACGGGGCCCTGCAGCTTGACTCGAAGCGGCAAGGTGTTGATGTAAAGCCCCAGGGCGCGGTCGGCCCCGGCGCCGGCCTGCATGCGGCCGAACAGCACGGTGCCGAAGACCACGTCCTCGCGCCCGCTGACCCGGCCCAGCAGCTGGGCATAGGCCAGGTGGCACAGGCTGGCCACGCTCACGCCCAGGC
>NZ_JACJUG010000064.1 GCF_014174515.1 Mitsuaria sp. WAJ17 | reverse complement strand
CGCCGGCCTGCGGCGCCAGGTGCTGGCGCAGCGCGGCGGCGAGCGCAGGCGGGTCCAGGGTGGCGCGCGCCTGGGCGCCGGGCAGGTGCTGCAGCAGGATCAGGGCCTCGCGGCGATTGGGCGTGACCAGCGTGGCCGCAGGCAGCAGGCGCTCGCGAAAGGCCTGCAGCAGGGCCTCGTCGCAGAAGGCCGCGCCGCCAGCGCTGGCACCCAGAACCGGGTCCACGACCAGGTCCACGCGGGCACCGCTTTCTCGCAGCTGTGCCAGCACCTCCAGCAGGGCCTCGATGGCCTCGGCGCTGCCCAGAAGGCCGGTCTTGATCACCCGCGGGGTCATGTCTTGCCTCAGGGCGGTGAACTGCTCGCGGATCTGGGCGGCGGGCAGGGCATGCACCGCCTGCACACCGAGGGAGTTCTGCGCGGTGACGGCGGCCAGCACGGGGCACAGGTGCACGCCCAGCGCGGCGGCCGCTCGGGCATCGGCGCCGAGGCCAGCGGCGCCGCCGCTGTCATGGCCGGCGAGGCTCCAGATGATGGGCGGCGCGGCGTCCTCGTGCCAGGCTGGCAGGCATTCAACGGCCGGGTCCGGCTCATCGAACCAGGGGGAGGGCAGGCAGGGGTGGGGCAGGGCAGGCATGTCGGCACTCACTGAAGCAGGAAGGCGTGGTCGCCCACCGGCGTGCTGGCCACGGCGAAGTCCTGCGGCGCCATCAGGCCGGCCCGCCAGGCTCCGCGGCCGGCGTTCACGGCATCGCGGAAGGCGGCGGCCATGCGCACCGGGTCACGGGCCTGGGCCACGGCGGAGTTCAGCAGCACGGCGTCAAAGCCCAGCTCCAGGGCCTCGGCCGCATGCGAGGGTGCGCCCAGGCCGGCGTCTACGATGAGCACGGCCTCCGGCAGGCGCTCGCGCAGGGTGCGCAGGCCGTGGCGGTGCAGCAGGCCCTGGCCAGAGCCGATGGGGGCGCCCCAGGGCATCAGCAGCTCGCAGCCCGCGTCCAGCAGGCGCCGGCACAGCACCAGGTCCTCGGTGCAGTAGGGGAAGACGGTGAAGCCCTGGCGCACCAACTGCTCGGCGGCGCTGAGCAGCTCGAAGGGGTCGGGCTGCAGGGTGTGATCGTCGCCCGTCACCTCGAGCTTGATCCAGGCGGTGCCGTAGAGCTCGCGGGCCATCTGAGCCAGGGTGACCGCCTCGCGGGCGCTGCGGCAGCCCGCGGTGTTGGGCAGCAGGTAGCCACCCTGGGCCTGGATGATCTGCAGGGCCAGGGCCACGGCGCCGTTGTCGCCCGCCCCCTGCAGGCTGCGCTTGAGTCCGACGGTGAGCACCTGGCTCTGCGAGGCACGGATGGCCTCGCCCAGGACTTGCGGGCTGGGATAGCCCGCGGAGCCGATGAAGAAGCGGCTGCGCAGGGCGCGGCCGTCGATGTGAAGGAGATCGTCCATGGGGTGTCCTCAACCGCCCACGATGGGGCGGAACAGCAGGATCTGGTCGCCCGACTCCAGCGCGTGCGCGGCACGCGCCTCGCGCGGGATGTGCTGGCCGTTGACCGCGGTGGCTATGGCCTCGGGCGCCTGGCCCAGCAGGCTCAGCAACTGAGCCAGGCTGCAGCCCTCGGGGACGTCCATGGGCTGGCCGTCCAGGTGCACGCGCAGGCTGCTGGGCACGGTGGTGGCGTAGTGATCGATGCGGGGACTCTTGGCAGTGTTCATGGTGTGTGCGGTAGCGCGCCGAGGCCGCTGTCCTTGAGCAGTTGGTCGACCAGCGCGGGGGCCAGCAGCCAGCCGTGGCGGTACATGCCGTTGAGGCGCAGCAGGCCGGGCTCGTGGTGCAGGCGGGGTCGGTGGTCGGGGAAGGCGGGGCGCAGGTTGCGGTCCAGGCGCGTGATGCGGGCCTCGGCCAACTGGGGCATGACGCTGTGCGCCGCGGCCATCAGCTCGACGGCGCTTTGCAGGCTCACCGGGCTGCGGTCCTCGCTCTCGACCTCACTGGCGCCGATGAGCAGCTGGTCCGCGGTGCGCGGCACGAGGTAGACGCGATGGCGCGGATGCAGCAGGCGCACGGACCGGGAGAGGCCGTGGCCCGGCGCGTCCAGGGCGACGACCTCGCCGCGGACGCCGCGGAGCTCGGGCAACTGGGCCTTGGCGCCCAGGCCCCGGCAGTCGATGACCCAGTCTGCATCGATGCGGCGGCCGTCGTCCAGCAGCAGCCAGCCGGCCTCGCAGCGGTCCACGGGCTGCGACCAGTGCCAGGCGCAACCGGGCGTGTCGGCCTGCAGGGCGGCCATGGCCTCCAGCGGGTGGATCAGACCCTCGCCCGGCAGCAGCCAGGCCAGCAGGCCCGGGCTGCGGCGCAGGGCTGGCTCCAGCGCGGCCAGGGCCTGCGGTTCCAGCGGCTGGGGCTTGGGAAAGGCCTCCAGGCCAGGCTGCTGCAGTCGGTCCAGCACCCGCTGCGCGGCGCCGGCATCGCTGCGCTGGGACAGCAGCAGACTGCCGTGCAGCTGCAGGCCCACCGGATGTCCCGGGCTCATGCGATGGACGATGGCCGGCCACAGGGCCAGCGAACGCCAGCCTGCCGACGCGATCGGGGCTTGCGCCTTCTCCAGCTCGGCCAGCGGGCTGAGCATGCCGGCCGCGGTGAAGGCGGCCGCGCCATGGCCGTCGAACTGCGGCTCGGGGCCAGGTCTTGCGTCGAAGACCTGCACACGATGGCCGGCCCCGGCAAGGGCCCAGGCGAAGAGGCGCCCGGCCAGGCCGGCACCCGCGATGGCGATGGTCGCGCTCATGCGTGCTCCTGCGCGGCCTCAGGCCTTCTGGATGGGGATGTAGAGCTCGCCGCCCTGGGCCTTGAACTCCTCACTCTTGGCCTGCATGCCGGCTTCCTGCTCAAGCCTGGCCGAGTAGTCGCGCACATCCTGAGTGATCTTCATGGAGCAGAATTTGGGGCCGCACATGGAGCAGAAGTGGGCGACCTTGGCGCTGTCCTTGGGCAGGGTCTCGTCATGGAATTCGCGCGCCGTTTCCGGGTCCAGGCCCAGGTTGAACTGGTCCTCCCAACGGAACTCGAAACGGGCCTTGGAGAGTGCGTCGTCACGGGCGCGCGCACCCGGGTGGCCCTTGGCGATGTCGGCCGCGTGGGCGGCGATCTTGTAGGCCATCAGGCCCTGCTTGACGTCCTCGCGGTCGGGCAGGCCCAGGTGCTCCTTGGGCGTCACGTAGCACAGCATGGCGCAGCCGAACCAGCCGATCATGGCGGCGCCGATGCCGCTGGTGATGTGGTCGTAGCCGGGGGCGATGTCGGTGGTCAGCGGGCCCAGGGTGTAGAAGGGCGCCTCGTCGCAGTGCTTGAGCTGCTCGGTCATGTTGGCTTGGATCATGTGCATGGGCACATGGCCGGGGCCCTCGATCATGGTCTGCACCTCGTGCTTCCAGGCGATCTTGGTTAGCTCGCCCAGGGTGCGAAGCTCGGCGAACTGGGCCTCGTCGTTGGCGTCCGCCAGCGAGCCGGGGCGAAGACCGTCACCCAGCGAGAAGCTGACGTCGTAGGCCTTCATGATCTCGCAGATCTCCTCGAAGTGGGTGTAGAGGAAGTTCTCGCGGTGGTGGGCGATGCACCACTTGGCCAGGATGGAGCCTCCGCGCGAGACGATGCCTGTGCGGCGCTTGACCGTCAACGGCACGAAGGGCAGACGCACGCCGGCATGGATGGTGAAGTAGTCCACGCCCTGCTCGGCCTGCTCGATGAGGGTGTCGCGGAAGAGCTCCCAGCTCAGCTCTTCGGCCACGCCGCCCACCTTCTCCAGCGCCTGGTAGATGGGCACGGTCCCGATGGGCACGGGGCTGTTGCGGATGATCCAGTCGCGGGTGGTGTGGATGTTGCGGCCGGTGCTGAGGTCCATGACGGTGTCCGCGCCCCAGCGCGTGGCCCAGACCAACTTCTCGACCTCTTCCTCGATGGAGGAGCTGACCGCGGAGTTGCCGATATTGGCATTGACTTTCACCAGGAAGTTGCGGCCGATGATCATCGGTTCCAGCTCCGGGTGGTTGATGTTGGCCGGGATGATGGCGCGGCCGCGAGCGATCTCCTCGCGCACGAATTCCGGCGTGATGACCTCGGGAATGCTGGCTCCGAAGGGGTTGCCGGCCAGGCGCTGCTGGCGTTCGGCGTCGGCCTCGTATTCGCGCATCCACTCGAGGCGCTGGTTCTCGCGGATCGCGACGAACTCCATCTCCGGCGTGATGAGGCCTCGGCGCGCATAGTGCATCTGGCTGACGTTGGCGCCCGCCTTGGCGCGGCGCGGCTGGCGCTGCAGGCCGGCGCTCAGTTCGCGCAGGCGCAGCTGCTGGGCCTGGTCGCGCAGGCCGTCGTCGATCAACTGGATGGCGCGTCCCTCGTAAGGCGCGGTGTCCCCGCGCGCCTCGACCCAGGCCGCACGCGGCGTGGGCAGGCCTTTCTTGACGTCAATGGCGGCGGCAGGATCGGTGTAGGGACCGGAGGGGTCGTAGACGCTGACGCGCTCGCCATTGGTCAGCGCGATCTCGCGCATGGGCACGCGCAGGTCCGGGTGGATCTGGCCTTGCAGATGGACCTTGCGCGAAGCGGGCAGAGGCTCGCGCGTGAGTTTCAGAGACTGGCTCAGGGATTGAGCCAGGGGGCTGTCGGCGTCCAGGCCGGGATCGGTGATGCTGTTCATGCGCGGTCTCCAGTTGAAGTCCGGAGGCCGAGCAGGACGGGTCGGGGCGCGAGGGCGCCAGCGAGGCGGTCAGGGGATGGGGCCATGGCTGCCGCGGTACGCCATCACGGGTGGATGGCGGCCCTGGTTCCAGGGCCCGCAGCCCCGGCAGGGTGCACGGGCTGGCAGGCTCTTCTTACGCCGGTACGAACCGGATCAAGTTCAGCGGGTCCATGGCTTCCACCACGTCTCAGCCCGACGCCAAAGCCATCGCCTTGGCGCATCAGGGCTCCCCGGAGCAAGCCGTGAGTATAGGAGCAAGCGTGCGATCTGCACGCCGGCTCGGGGGAATCCCGCAGTGCCGCTTGCAGACCGGTGGGGGACACTTGTTACCGAAAGTCATAGGCGCAAGAGACCGCCTGCTTTTTGAGTCAGAACAGCGGACGCACCCGCAGAGGTGCTGCCCGTTCGTGGGATGGCACGACGCCGTGCCAGGGGTCTTAGGGTTGCAATGAGCATGTCCACCAAGCTGTATTCCGCCACCGCGTTGGCGCTGGCCTGCCAGTTGCTGTTCGGCGTTCCTGCGTCTGCCCAGACGGCTGAGCCGGCCGGCAAGGCCGGGTCCGCCTCAGGCATCAGCGACTCCGACCGTGCCAAGCGGGACGCCGACAAGGTCCTGCAATGGATCAAGTTCCACGCCACGCATTCCACCAAGCCTGAGGCGCCCGCTCCCGCTCCGGCGCCCAAGGCGGCCCCGACCGCCAAGGCCCCGGCCGCCAAGCCGGCCGTAGCGGCAGCGCCTGCCCCGGCCGCCGCGGCA
>NZ_JACJUG010000063.1 GCF_014174515.1 Mitsuaria sp. WAJ17 | reverse complement strand
ATGATCTCCAGGACCAATGCCGTCTTGCGCTTCGCGGTCCAGCGCTTGATCTCTTCGTCCATCAACGTACTCATGGTGTCTTCCTCTCTAAGGTAACACCTGAGCAGGTTTTCACTGGGTCAATACAGCCCGCAGTATGTGGCCACTGATGCCCCGGGGCAGCCCGGTGGCGCATACAGGCTCATGCCGTGAGCGACCCTCGCATGAGGGATGCTTCCACCCGCGCTGCTGGAAAACGCCGTTGTGCGCTGCGGCATGATGCGGCAGATTGCTGCCGTCAAACGTTTGGCGCCGCCGTGGGCGGGTCTGTCAAACGCCTGTCGAATGCATCTGTCATAAAGTGGCCTGCCACGGTGCAGCCGCAGGGCCGGGGAGGCTCGCTCAGGCACTGAGCCAGGGCGGGTCGAGATCACATGAGGGACTGTATGAATCGTTGCCGCCGCCCGCGCGCCGGGCGTGGGTTCACCTTGCTGGAATTGCTGGTGGTGATGGTCATCATCGGCCTGCTGGCGGGCTATGTGGGGCCGCGCTTTTTCGGGCAGATCGGCAAGTCCGAGGTCAAGGTGGCGCGCGCGCAGCTGGACGCCCTGCAGAAGGCCCTGGACCAATACCGCATCGACACCGGCCGCTATCCCTCTGCCGAGCAAGGCCTCCAGGCCCTGCGCGAAAAGCCCATGGACGAGCCCCGCTGGGCCGGCCCCTACCTCTCCAAGGCCGTCCCCAAGGACCCCTGGGGCCAGGCCTACCAGTACAAGGCACCCGGCGAGCATGGCGAGTACGACCTGCTCTCCTTCGGCCATGACGGCCGGCCCGGCGGCGAGGGCGAGGACGCCGACATCACCAGTTGGTGAGCCCCCGGCCAACAGCGTTTGACCATGCCCGACTACATCGTCCGCTACCAGCCTGAGCAGGCCGGCCTGCAGCAGGCCCGCCTGCAGGCACCGGACCGCCAGGCCCTCGCCGGGCTGCTGGGGGTGAGCCCGCAGCGCATCCTGTCCGTGGAGGAAGTCGCCGAGGTGTCCGCAACGGCGTCGGCTCCTGCTGGAAGGCGCTTCCCGCTGCAGCTGTTCAGCCAGGAGCTGGCGGTGCTGCTGGGCGCCGGGGTGTCCCTGGTCGAGGCCTTGGAGACCTTGAGCGAGAAGGAAGCCCAGCCCGACGTGCGCGCGGCGCTGGCCGGCGTGGTGCAGGCGCTGAAGGCCGGCCAGCCGCTCAGTGCGGCCCTGCGCGCCCAGCCGCAAGCCTTCGACGAGCTGATCTGCGCCCTGGTGGCCGCCAACGAACGCAGCGGCCAACTGGCCCCGGCCCTGGCTCAGCATGGCCGCTACTTGGCCTGGGTGCAGCAGCTGCGCGACCGCCTGGTGGCCGCCTGCGTCTACCCGGCTCTGCTGCTGGGCGTGGGCTCGGCGGTGATCCTCTTCCTGCTGCTCTTTGTGCTGCCCCGATTTGCCGGCATCCTGGATGGCCTGGGCTCGGACCTGCCCTGGGGCTCCATGGCCCTGCTGCGCTTCGGGCGCTTTGCGGGCGAGCACCCCCTGGCCGTGGCCCTGAGCCTGGGCGGCGCGCTGCTGGTGGCGGTCCTGGCCCTGCGCTCGGCGCCCATGCGTGCGGCGCTGCAGGCGCGGCTGTGGACCCTGCCCGCCATCGGCCCGCGCCTGCGCGTGCTGGCTCTGGCCCGCTTCTACCGCAGCCTGGCCATGCTGCTGGCGGCGGGCGTGCCGGCCTTGCAGGCCCTGAAGATCGTGCAGCCCCTGATGGCCCTGCCCTGGCAGGACGCCGTCGCCCGCCTGGCCACGGCCGTGGGCGAGGGCCAGCGCTTTTCCGAAGCCCTGGAGGCGCAAGGCCTGGCCACGCCCGTGGCGCGCCGCATGGTGCGCGTGGGCGAGCGCAGCGGCGAACTCGCCGCCATGCTGGAGCGCGCCGCCGCCTTCCACGACGAGGAAGCCGTGCGCCTCACCGACTTCCTCAGCCGCGCCCTCAACCCCGCCCTGATGCTGATCATGGGCGTCCTCATCGGCGGCATCATCGTGCTCATGTACCTGCCGATCTTCCAGCTGGTGGAGCAGGTGCAATGACGGCCGTCCATCTCCATGATTGCCTGCCGGCCGAGCAAGGCCCCTGGCAGCTGGACTTCGAACGCTGGCCGCAGGCGCAGGCCCAGCGCTGGCGTGCAGTGCTGGCCCAGGGCGGGGCCTCGCAGCTGGTGCTGCTGGCCGATCGCGAGCCCGATGTGCTGCTGCTGCAGAGCGTCGAGGCCCGACTGCAGGCCGCGGTGGACTGGCAGCGCTGCGAACCCGCGGCCCTGGCGCATTGGCTGGGCAGCGGCGAGGCCGACTTCCGCGCCCTCGCTGAGGTGGACGAGGGCCTCGCGCCGGGCGAGGCCGGCGCTGTGGCGGTGGAGGAGCTCTCGGCCCTGTCGCTGTCCGAGGCGGCCTCGCCGGCCGTGCGCCTGCTCAATGCCACGCTCTTCGACGCCCTCCAGGACGGCGCCAGCGACGTCCACATCGAGTGCACGGCCCGCGGCGCCCAGATCCGCTTCCGCATCGACGGCGTGATGGCGCCTGTGCGCCAGGTCGAGGGGGCAGGCTTGGCCGAGCAGCTGGTCTCGCGTCTCAAGGTGATGGCCGAGCTGGACATCGGCGAGCGCCGCGTGCCGCAGGACGGCCGCTTCAAGCTGCGCCACGCGGGGCGCGAGATCGACTTCCGCCTCTCCATCATGCCCAGCGTCTTCGGCGAGGACGCCGTGGTGCGCCTGCTGGACCGCGCCCGCATCGAACAGGACCAGGGCGCCCTGAGCCTGGATGCCCTGGGCTTCGACGAGGCCGAGCGCGCCGCGCTGCGCCTGCAGGCCCGCCAGCCCCACGGCATGCTGCTGGTGACCGGGCCCACGGGCTCGGGCAAGACCACCACGCTCTACGCCACGCTGACCGAGATCCACACCGGCCAGGACAAGATCATCACCATCGAAGACCCGGTGGAGTACCAACTGCCCGGCGTGGTGCAGATCCCAGTGAACGAAAAGAAGGGCCTGACCTTCTCGCGCGGCCTGCGCTCCATCCTGCGTCACGACCCGGACCGCGTGATGGTGGGCGAGATCCGCGACGCCGAGACCGCGCAGATCGCCGTGCAGGCCGCGCTAACCGGCCATCTGGTCTTCTCCACCGTCCATGCGAACAATGCCTTCGACGTCATCGGCCGCTTCATGCACATGGGCCTGGACCTCTACAACGTGGTCTCCGCCCTCAACGCGGTGCTGGCGCAGCGCCTCATGCGCCTGAACTGCCGCCATTGCGCGGCGCCCGTCGCGCCGGAGCCGGCCCTGCTGGCGCGCCATGGACTGGTGCCCGGCGCGCACCACTTCCTGAAGGGCGAGGGCTGCGGCCACTGCCGCGGCACGGGCTATCGCGGCCGCCGTGCCGTGGCCGAGCTGCTGCGCCTGGATGATGGGCTGCGCGACCTCATCGCCAGCCGCGCGCCGATGTCGCAGATCAAGGAGGCCGCGCGCAGCCGCGGCATGAAGCCCCTGCGCCAGCAGGCCCTGGCGGCCGTGTGCCGCGGCGAGAGCACCTTCGAGGAGCTGGATCGTGTCACCCTCGATGAATGAAGCCCGCCGCACGGCGGTGGCGCGGGTTCTGGGCCGCCCGCCTCGCTTCGGCCGCCCCCTGTGGCTGGATGCGCAGGGCCTGTGCGATGCCGAGGGCCACCGCCTCTGCGACGCCCAGCTGCCCGCAGCCGGCCTGGACCTGCTGCTGTCGGAGCAGCTGCTGACGCCCCTGGTGGCTGAGGCCGGTCTGGCGCTGTCGGCGGCCGATGACATCCGTGCGCATGCCGCGCATTTGCTGAGTCATTACCACGGGCCGCTGGCCCAGTCCTGGCCGCTGGCGCCCTGGTCCGAGGGGCGCGGCGGGCTGCGCCGCTGCGGTGCCTGGGCCCTGTCCAGCGTCGAACACTGGGCGGCCTTGCAGCCTCGCCTGCGTAGCGCGCGGCCGGCGTCGCTGGCCTGCCTGGAGGCTTGCAGACGCCAGGAGCCCGCCTGGGCGCAGGCGCCGCAGGCCGCGCTGGCCTGGGTGGAGGGCAGCCTGCTGTGCTGGATGACGTTGCAGGACGGGGTGCTGCAGGCCGTGCGCCACCTGCGCCTGCCCGCGCCGACGCCGGAGGCGCTGTGCCGGCGTCTGCAGCCCCTGCTGGCCGGCCTGCCTCAGGGCACTGCGATCCTGCTGGCGGGCTGTGGCCTGTCGGCGCCGTTGGAGGCCCCGCCGGCGGGTGTGCGGGTCCTGGTTGCCCTGGACACTGCAAGACCTGACCCCCTGCTATGGGCCAGTCCGGCCCCGGCGCCCCGTGAAGCCTCGGGTGACTTCCTCCCCGCGGTGCAGCCCCTGGCCCGCTGGCGCTGGCCCCTGCTGGTTGTGGCTCTGCTGTGCCTGGGCCTGGCGGCGCAGGAAGGCTGGCAGGCCCATGCGCAGCGCCAGGCCGCCCACGAGGGCGTGGCCGGGCTGCAGGCGCGGCAGGGCCGGCCCACGACGCCCACGGTCCGTCCCGGCAGGGTCGTCGCGGGCGATCCCAAGGGGCTGGTCGAGGCCAACCAGGCCCTGCGGCAGCCCTGGCAGGCCCTGCTCGCCCAGGTCGAGGCCGCAGCCCTGGATGAACAGCAACGCCCGCGTGTGGCCTGGCTGGGCCTGGACCTGCAGGCCTCACGCGCCGAGCTCCGCCTGGAGGGGCAGGCCGAGGACCGCGCCCAGATCCTGGCCGTGGCCGACACCCTGGCACGCCTGCCGGGCTGGGGCGAGGTGCTGCCCGGTGCCATCCAGGCCGAGGAGGGCGGTCGGCCGGGCCTGCGTTTCAGCCTGCAGGCACGGCTGTCGCCGGCGCTGTTGGCCTCGGCGGCGCCGGCCGCTTCCTCGACAGGAGCCCCGCGATGAAGCCCCGGATGCTGCTCTGGCAAAACCTGACCCCCGCGGCCCTGCGCCGCAGCCTGCGGGCCTCCGCCGCCCTGCCCGTTTCGGCTGCGCAGACCCCGGCCGCCTTCCTGGCCGCCTTGCCGTCTTCGGCTGAGCGCCAGCGGCGCCTGGCCGACCTGCTGGAGATCGGCTTGCGCCTGGGCCTGGAGCCGCAGCGCAGCGAGCAGCGGCTCAGCGCCGACGCCGACACCGGCCTGGAGCGCCTGCGCATCAGCATGCCGGTGCAGGGCAGTTATGCCCAGCTGCGGCACTACCTCGGCGCGGCCCTGGCCCATGACCCGGCCCTGAGCCTGGACAGGCTGCACCTGCGCCGCCAGCAGCGCGAATCGCAGGCCTTGCAGGCCGAGTTGGTCTGGACCCTGTACAGCCGCCGGGAAGGAGGGGCCCGGCCATGAGTTCGCCGTCCAGCGCCGCCGCTCCCCTGTCCCGTCGCCACTGGGCCCTGGCCCTGGCCTTGGGGGCGACGGTGGCCGCCTGCCTGTGGGTCGCCCAGCTGCCCGATGCCGAGACGCCGGACGTGGCCGAAGTGGCCGAGGCCAGGCCGGCGCGCAGCTCGCGGCCCGGGG
>NZ_JACJUG010000062.1 GCF_014174515.1 Mitsuaria sp. WAJ17 | reverse complement strand
CACTGCCGGCTGGCGCGGGCGCGGCTCCCGGGGCGGCGCCGGGCGCGGCAGGCCGCGGCGGGTTCGGGTCGTAAGGCGTGGCATTGCCCTGGATGGAGGCCAGCATGCCCGGTGTGGCCAGCTTCTCCATCGGGAAGTAGTCGCTCTTGAAGTTGACCCGCACCTCGCCGCTGAGCTTGGCCTTCAGCGAGGCCTTGGACTCGCTGCTCTCGTCCACCGAGGACTGCACCGTGGTCATGTGGTCGTAGTCGTTGCGGTTCATGGTGGCTGCGCCCCAGCCGAGGAAGCCGCCCGCCGCGCCGGAGATGTTGGTGTTGTGCATGTGCTCGCGGTCCGACAGCCCGGCCTTGGCCTTGCGCAGGGCCTGGTCGCTGGCGCGGAAGTCGAACACCACCTTGGCGTTGATGGCGCCGTCGGTGATCACGATGCGGTTGATGCCCAGCAGCACCATGGAGGACAGCAGCTGCTGCCGCGAGCGCGCCATCTGCACGCGGGCCGCGGCCACGAGGCGAGCCTCCTGGTCCGCGTCCGAAAGGTCGGTGACGGGCTTGAGCAGCTGCAGTTCCTGGTTGATGCGGGCCAGCGCCCCCTCGTTGTCCTCGTTGCGCAGTTGCAGGCGCTGGCCTGTTCCGCCCTCGTCGTCCTCGCTCCGGCCCATGCGCAGCGCATCGGGAAACTTGTCACTGAGCCAACCGCGTGCCTGGTCCAGGCTGATGTTGTCCTGGGCGAACTGGTCCACGGTCTGGGCCACGGACTTGAGCAGTTCGCCATAGGCCTGCATCTGCTGGATGCTGGCGTTGACGATGGCCTGGAAGACGTTCTGGATCAGGCCGCCCACGAAGGCGGGGAAGTCCACCGAGTTGATCAGGTTCTTGAACTGCTCGGTGCCCTGCTGGAGAGCACCGGCCTTGAAGTCGGCGCCGGCGAAGGTGCCCACCTTCTCCGAGGCCTTGTTCTTGGCCGCGTCCACGCCGCCGGCCAGGGCCTCGGCGGAGGCGGCTTCGCTGCGCGGCACTTGCCGCGCGGCGTCGCTGCCGCCGCTGTCCTTGCGCACCACGGGGTTCTCGAACTCCTCGCGGGCCAGGCCCTGGGGATTGGCCATGAAGGAGGCCACGCGCACCATGGTTTGGGCGATCTCGCGCTGCTGCTCGGCGGGCAGAGCGCGGAAGCCCTCACTCTGGGCCAGCAGGGCCCGCACTTGCGGGCGCACGGTGGCCAGGGTGGCGTCGTCGAGCCAGTCGTGCGAGGCAGCCGAAGCGGGAGGCGGAGGCGCGGTGCTTGGCATGACGGGATCCTCAGGCGGCGGGGGCGGGAGCGGGGGCCTGGGCAGGCGTGCCTGCCGCGGGCGCGGGCGCCGCCGCACCCGGCGTGGTGGTGACAGGCCGCGCGGCCATCGTCTTGACCATGCCTGGCTGCGAGTTCATCTGGATGGCGGCGATGGCCGCAGGGTCGGCCATCTTCTCCAGCGGCAGGTAGTCGCTCTTGAAGTTGACCTCCACGTGGCCGGCGAGGCTGGCCTTGGTCTGCAGCGAGGAGTCGTCGCGCAGCTGGCTGGTGCTCATCAGGGTGACGACGGGGGCCTCGTCGTACTTGTAGGCGCCGGTGGAGTAGGTGCTGGCGTCGGTCTTGCCGGTCAGCACGCCGGAGTCGCTGCGGGTCTCGCTGCCGCCCTCGCGCTTGTAGTCCCATTGGCCTTCGCCGCTGTGCGTCTTCTGGACGTTGCCGTACATGTCCGTCGCGTAGTCGTACTTGACAGCGCTCTTCTGGAAGCGGCGGTTGTCGCGGGCCTGGAAGTCGAACAGCACTTTGGCGGAGATCTTGCCGTCGGTCACCACGATGCGCTGCATGCCCATCATGACCATGGTGGCCAGCAGCTGCTGGCGGCCCGTGGCGATGGTGGTGCGCGCGGCGGGCACGAGCAGGGCCTCGATGAGGTTGTCGTCGATGCGCTGCAGGGGCTGGGCCAGAGGAAGGCCGCTGCCGTTGATGCGGGCGATGGCGTCCTTCTCCTCCACACCCTCGCGCAGCACCACGCGCGGGCCGGTGGCCGGCGCGTCGCCGAAGCTGAAATCGCCCTGGCCGGGCTCCTGCAGCTGGAAGAGGTCGGGGAAGCGCTCGATGAGGTTGTCCCGGCCCTGGTTGGCCGTGGT
This sequence comes from Mitsuaria sp. WAJ17, assembly GCF_014174515.1. Taxonomy (GTDB): domain Bacteria; phylum Pseudomonadota; class Gammaproteobacteria; order Burkholderiales; family Burkholderiaceae_C; genus Roseateles_B. The sequence goes on along the minus strand of NZ_JACJUG010000062.1, from coordinate 3,464 downwards.
GTTCTCGTCGCGGAACTGGTTGAGGCTCTTGGAGACGTCGGCCACCAGCTTGGCGTAGGCCTCCATCTGCTCGATGCTGCTCGTGACGATGCTGTGGAAGACGCCGTTGATCAGTCCGCTCACGAAGCCGGGGAAGTTCACCCCCTTGATCATGGCCACGGCCTGCTCCACGCCCGTGCGCACGGCAGCGCCGAAGGCCGGGGCGTCGTCGGCCTCGACGTCCTTGACGCTGCTCGTGCTGCCGCGCGCATTGGCCTGGTTGCTCATTGCCCCGAAGCCCAGCAGGCCGCCTGCGGCCAGGGACTGCACCTCGGGCGCGGCCTGCTGCGGATCCACCTTGATCCCCGGCTCGGCCAGGAAGGCGCCCACCTGGACCAGGTCGTGCGCCAGTTGGCGCTGCGTGTCCGGCGCAAGCCGGGTGTAGGCCGGGCTCTGCTCCAGCAGGGCGCGAACGGAGCTGCGCGTCGCTTGCAGGGTCTCGCGGCTGACGGGCGGGGCGGCATTGGAAGGCGACGGGGCGGGCAGTGCACTCATCTCACACCTCGGGGCTCAGGACGTGACCGGCGGATGCGCGCTCGTTCATCTGGTCGCGCAGCTCGAACTCGATGGGGCGCACATAGAGGCTGATGCGCGCGTCGCTGCGCGGCGTCACGCGCACAGACAGCACCGAGAAGTGCCCCTGCTCGCGCGCATCGTCCACGCCGAAGGCCTGCAGCCAGCGCTCCAGGGCCATCAGCTGGCGCGGCCGCTCGGCCAGGCCCAGGCGCACCAGGTCCACGAAGCCCGTGGGCAGATCCGGCAGGGCGGAGAGCAGGATCTCCAGCTTCAGCTCGACACCTTCGGGCGACTCGCGCAGGCCCAGCAGGGCCGAGCCGTGCGGCAGCTCGAAGCGCCCACCCAGCGCCACGCCCACGGCACGCATCAGCGAGGGCAGGCGCGCAGCCAGGCCCAGCTCGCTCATCAGCGAGCCCAGCTCCGACAGCACCAGCGGCCCGCGGTGCATGAAGGTCACGCGCTGCGAGCCGGCATCGCGCTTGCAGCCGATGCTGGTGAAGATGGGCATCAGCCGCGGGTACAGCATCATCACCCGCCGCGTGAGCCGGGCCAGGCCGGGGCTCAAGGCTTCGATCTGCTGCGGGTTGAGCTCGTAGTAGATCTTGGCGGCGTAGAGCCCGTCCTCGTCGAAGGCGCTGCCGAACCAGGCACCGAAATTCATCCACGAGAGGCCCGACATGCCACGCCAGGCCTCGCTGCGCTCGTCGAACCAGCGCAGGGCATCGCGGCCGAAGATGGGATAGACCAGGCGGCGCAGCTCGCGCGTGGCCTCGTCGCGCCGTGCCATGGGGCTGGCCTCGGGCTCCAGGGGCGAGATGGTGAAGCGAAGCATGCGCGGCTCGCTCTCCGAGAACGAGGGCTCGTAGGGCACTGCACCGGGCGTCAGCGCGTTGTTGGCATAGGCCAGGTCGTTCTCGGGCCGGGCGAAGCTGCGCTGCAGCATGGGGCCCACATAGTCCATGGGATCGCTGACGCCGAGGCGGCGCGAGGCCACCGCCAGCGACTGCGCCACGTGCTTGAACATCGGTTGCGTCATGGGGGGCCTCCTGGGCTCAGATGGGCAGGTTCACGCCCACCGAGGCCAGCACGTCGCGCGCGGCCTGGGGCATGTCGATGGGCCGGCTGGTCATGGCCGGCGCTTCGATGGACTGGGAGTAGTGCTCGACGCTCTGCTCCTGCACGCCCATCACCGCCAGCCACTGCTCGCAGGCGTTGACCAGGTCCCAGTCCGTGGGCTTGAGCGTGGGATTGGCGCCGCTGGAGATGCGCATCTGCGGGTTGGAGATCTCGTCGATGGACAGCACCGGGCCGGAGATGTTGGCCAGGCGCTGGATGTTCTCGGAGATCCAGCGAATGATGATGGCCCCGGCCCGCGACTGCGTGCGGAAGCGGTGCGTGTTTTTGGCGCCCCCAAGGTAGTTGACGTTGACCATATCGATCACCTGCCACATGTCGCGGGCGCCGAAGGCCGAGCGCAGATCGGGGTCCTGCAGGATGTCGCGGAAGCCGATGATGGTGTTCTGCAGCTCGGTCGCGGCGAAATAGGCGATGCCGTAGCCATTGCGCGAGAGGTTGGCGCCCAGGTCGCGTGCGGCCTTGCGCACCTGCTCCTGGCTGACGGCCATGGGCACGTTGTTGCGCAGCAGGCGCTCCACCGAGATCTGGCGGGCGAAGCTGGACACGGCTGAGACGAAGCGCAGCCACAGCTCGTTGAAGTCCCGGTTCGGGTCGCCTGCGCTGGGGTTGCCGCCGGGCGCGCCGAACATGCGGTAGTAGAGCTCGCGGCGCTCGGCCTCGGTGATGCGCTCGGTGCTGGTCTTGAAGTACTTGAAGAGCTTGTCGCCCACCGTGCCTTTGCCCAGGGGCAGCAGGCCGCCGCGGAAGAGATCGACGATCTTGTCGACCACCTGGAACATGCGCATCTCCTCCAGCTGGTAGGCGAAGTAGATGGCCTGCGAGGCCTGCAGGTTCTCCTTCTGGATCTCAACGTCCACCGACTCTTCCAGGTCCGGAAGCATGATCTCCAGGGCCGAGGGCGGGGCACCTTCCACCATGCCGGTCAGCAGGTTGAAGGCGTTGTCCATGCGGCTCACGAGCCAGGGGTCGTTGGGCGAGATGCCCTCGTCGCGGATGCGACGCACGATGGAGGCCAGGCTGTTGGCGGAGACGGCGTAGACGGTGTCGTCCGGGTCCGGCACCAGGTAGCTGCTGCCCTTCATGGTGCTGGTGCTGCTGCGGCCGCTGATGAAGCCGGGCGCCTCCGGGTCCACATAGCCTTTCTCGATCTGCGACTTGAGCGTCACCTCATGCCGCGTGGTGAAGCGGTTGAAGGCCGCCATGAACAGGGCGCGGTTCTGCTCGAACTCGCCGCGTGCGATGGTCACCTTGGAGATGAAGTTCAGGTTGTCCGGGCCCTGGATGCCGTCCAGCAGCAGCAGGCCGCAGACGGCCAGGATCTCCTTCTCCTCCACGCCCAGCTCATTGGGCTGCACGCCGTATTGGCTGCCCATGAAGCCGTAGCGCATCACGTAGTCGGTCTGGCCGGTCTGGGAGAGCACGGCCCAGGACTTGCCCGAGACCTGCTCGGCCACGCCGCGGTAGAGCTCGTCGGTGGTGTCGCGGTCGGCGAGTTGGGCGCGCAGCTCCTCCAGCTCCTTCTTCAGGTCCGGGCCCAGGCCGCCGGTGCGGGCCTTGGTGTTCTCGATGCGCTCCAGGTTGGCGATGCGCACGCGGATCTCGGCGCGGCGGTTGCGGTCACGTTCGGCCAGGTCGATGAAGAGGATGCGGTTCATGTGGGTGGCTCCTGTTTGGGTGTTGGCTGCCGCAGCGGAGGCGGGGGCTTTGGGTGCGGCGAGGCCCGCACGGGAGGGACGGGCCGGCGCCGGGGCGCGGGCCTTGCGGGTGGGGGG
>NZ_JACJUG010000061.1 GCF_014174515.1 Mitsuaria sp. WAJ17 | reverse complement strand
GGTGTGGGCGCCTATGCCTGGTGGGACACCCGCCAGGTCGGGCGCAGCGCGCAGGCGCTGTTTGCCTCGCTGCCGGACTGACTCAGCGCCCGGCGGCCAGCGCCGCCGCCTGCGGCTGCGTCTGCCCCGCGCGCTGCGGGGCCTGGTCCCAGCCGAAGAAGGCCAGCACGCGCTCCTTCTGGGCCAGGGTGTCCTGCTCGCCCAGTGCCATCAGGGCCTGGGTGTAGGGCGCCTCGAAGAGCAGGTAGCTGGCCAGGGCCGCGCCCTGACCCTGGCCCTGCTGCACGCCCACGGCCCGCAGCAGCAGGCGGATGGGTTTGGGCAGGTCCTCCACATGCCTGGCAGCGAGGTCGTCCAGGCGCTGGCTGGGTGAGATCACCAGGGCGTCGATGGGTTGCAGGGGGCTGTACTTGCGGCTCTCGGCGGGCATCAGGGAGAGCGTGCGGTTGATGCGCTGCATGCGCTCGATGTCCACCGCCAGCGCGTCCAGGAAGATGCTGGACAGCGCATGGCCTGCGATCTGGGCCAGGCTGGGATAGCCCTGGTCGGGCGTCCGGCGGCCCTGCGGCTCGTGCATGCGCCCGGCGCCAATCACCAGCAGGCGCTTGGCGCCCAGGTGGATGGCGGGCGACAGCGGTGCGCTCTGGCGCATGGAGCCGTCGCCGAACCAGCCGTGTTCGGCTTCGCTGACCAGCTGCTTGGCCGGGAAGATGAAGGGAATCGCGGAGCTCGCCAGCAGGTGCTGGTGATTGAGCTGCGTCGGCACGGCCAGGCGCTGCGAGCGCACCCAGGGATCGATGGGTCGCGCGCTTTGATAGAAGGTCACGTGCTCCCCGCTGCTGTAGCTGGAGGCGGTGACGGCCAGGGCATGCAGATGGCGTCGCCCGAGCACGGCGGGCAGGCGGTCCATGGGCACGAGCTCGCGCAGCAGGTCCTGCAGCGGGTCGTTGTTGAGCAGGGACTGCGGGCGCAGCCGGGCCATGGCCCAGCCGAAGGACATCATGGTCAGCCAGCGCGCGCCGCTGCCGGCCACGCCGAGCGAGTCGCTGCGGTAGACCTGCTCGGCGCGGAAGTTCCGCCAGACGTGGGCGAGCCGCTCCACCGCGCCGTCGAACTGGTCCGCCCCGCAGGCCAGGGCCGTGCCATTGATGGCCCCGGCCGAGGTGCCCACGATCACGCCGAAGGGATTGCTGCCGCCGCTGCCCTCGCCCTGGGCCTCGCGCCGCAGCCGCACGAGGGTCTGCAGCACGCCGACCTGGTAGGCCGCGCGTGCGCCGCCACCACTGAGGACCAGTCCGGTCAGGGGAAAGTCGTGCATGGTCTTGCCGGGGCTTGCCGCAGCCCTTGCTGGGAAAAGGCCATTGGACACCGACGCGCCACCGCCGGGACTCCTGGCTTGCACGTAGCGTCCCCCGGATCCGGTGATTCCACGCACTGCTTGCGGCCGGCCGGCGGCCTACACTGCGCTGATTCCCCCTTGCCCGCCACGCCATGCAGCTGCCCACCATGCTCGATGTGGAAGCCTCCGGCTTCGGCCGCGGCAGCTATCCCATCGAGATCGGTTTCGTGGAGCCTGCCGGCGCCCTGTTCTGCACCCTGGTCCGGCCTGCGCCCGACTGGCGGCACTGGGACCCTGCCGCCGAGACCCTTCATGGCATCAGTCGCGAGCTGCTGCAAAGCCATGGCCGTCCGGTGGACTGGGTGGCCGCGGAGCTGAACCGCCGCCTGGCCGGCCAGACCGTCTACTGCGACGGCTGGGCCCATGACTACCCCTGGCTGGCCCGACTCTTCGACGAGGCTGAGCTGAACCCTGCCTTCCGCCTGGAGGACGTGCGCACCCTGCTCAGCGAGCAGGAACTGGGCGGCTGGGACTGCAGCCTGCGCGCCCTGCGCGAGGAGCTGCGCCCCGATCGCCACCGCGCCAGCAGCGATGCCCGCCTGCTGCAGCTGTGCGTGCAGCGCGTGCGTTCGGCAGCGCTGCCAGGCCGGGCTTGAGCTGAGTCAATCGACGCGGGCTTGTGGCCGTGGACTGCTTGGGCGCGAGCCGCAGCAGGGCTAAGCTCGGCATGACACCTGCCGGCTGCAGCCGGCGCCCCGAACCCTCTGAACAGCCCCAGGAGCTCCCCATGTTCCAGCGCATCCTCTTCCCGACCGACGGCTCTGCCACCGCCCTCAAGGCCTGCGGTGTGGCCGTGGACATGGCGCGCCGCTACGGCGCCACCCTGCAGGCCGTCAGCGTCATCGACCCGGTGCCCTTCGTGGCCTTCCCGGAAGGCGGCGGCGAGGCCCTGGCCTACTACCTGGAGGCCGCGGAGCAGGCGGCGAACGAGGGCATCGCCCAGGCCCGCCAGCAGGCCGAGGAGGCTGGCGTGCCCTTCGAGGGCCTGATCCTGCGCGAGCACGGCCCGGCGGTGGCGGTGGTGGAGCAGGCACGGGCCAGCGGGGCGGACCTCATCATCATGGGCTCGCATGGCCGCCGCGGGCTCGATGCGGTGATCCTGGGCAGCGTGGCGCAGAAGGTGCTGACGCTGTCGCCGGTGGCGGTGCTGATCGTCAAATGAAAAAGCCGGGCACCAGGCCCGGCTTTCAAATCAGAGATCCTGATTCAGGACATCAGAACTTGAAGTCCACGCCCACGGTCAGAGCGCTGGCGTCGGAGGCCAGCTTCTGGAATTCGGCGCGGATGTTGGTTTCCTTGCTCACGGCGTAGCGGACGCCGAAGCCCACCAGGGCCTTGGACTCGCTGCTGCTGCTGCTGTTGCCGTTGTAGCTGGCCTTGGCCTTGAAGGAGCTCACGCCCAGACGGCCGAAGACGCTGAAGTCATTGCCCACGGGCAGCGAAGCCAGCATCGAAGCCTGGATGGCCGAGCCCTTCACTTCAACGGACTTGGTGCCCACGGAGACCGTGTTCTTGCCCATGCTGCGATAGCCCAGTTCGAACGAGAGGGTCTCGTTGAGCTGGTAGCCGCCGAAGATGGAGTAGGTCGTGTCCTTCCAGTCGGCCATGGTGACGGTGGTGCCACCGATGACTTCGGTGTGTCCGTCGATCTTGCCGCGGCCAATGTCGGCGCCAGCGTAGAAGTCACCAGCGAAGGCGGGAGCGGCGAATGCGGCGGCCATGGCCAGGGCCATCAGTTTCTTCATGAGATTCCCTCAGTGCGTTGATTGCTTGTCTTGCCGGCAGGCTGTGCCGCCGGCCTTGGCATGCCGGCCCAAGGGTTGGACCGGATGCAAGGTGCGCGCATTCTAGGCATGGGCGGGCGAGCCATGACGGAAATCATCGGCGTCCGCGCCACACCCCATAGGGGGGGTCAGGCGGAGGCCGGCAGGACGGGCCATGAGTCGGTGATGCGCTCGCCGTCGTAGACCAGCAGGTCCCCGAACTGCAGCAGCAGGGCCTCGCTCTGGCGGGGCCGCCAGAACACAAGTTGGTCGGCCTGCAGCTCCACCGAGTCGCTGGCCACCATCACCTGCTGGTTGGAGCTGGGGCCGTAGAGGCCGCTGGCCTGCAGCCCGGGCGGGGAGACCGGGTCGGCCAGCCAGTGGCCGCCGTGGATGGCGTAGCCGCGTGCCTGGTTGCGGTCCCAGGCCTGGGCCGCGCGGCTCAGCCAGGTCGCGCCCTCGGGCAGGCGAAAGCGCGGCCAGGCCTTGAGCACGGGCGTGGCGATGAAGACGGCGGGCTGCAGGTCGGACAGCAGGGGCTTGTCGAAGTCGGAGGGCAGCAGGGCGGCGGAGCCCACGGAAACCTCGTTGGGCACGCCCTGGCCGTCATGCAGGCGGAAGGTGGGTGAGCCGGCAGTGTTGAGGGTCAGGTCTTGCCTGCGCTGCGGACCCAGCAGCTGCTGCGCCAGCGCCCAGGCGCGTTCGTAGCGCTGGCGGGCCGTTCCCCAGGCGGTGCTGCGCATGCCCGCCACGTCCGGCAGGGCGGCCACATGAGCGTCATAGCCCATGAAGCCGCGCCACTGCAGGCCGGGGGAGGACTTGAAGCTCGCCAGGGCGCGTCCCAGGTCGGCCTCGTCCTCGAAGCCGCCGCGGTGCAGGCCCACGTCGATCTCCAGGTTGATGCGCAAGACCTGACCCCGGGCCTGCGCGAGCTGGCGGTACTGGGCCAGGCGCGCCTCGGTATCGACCAGCCATTCGATGGCAGCGATGCGCTGCGGCGGCAGCTGGCCCAGCAACTGCGCGGCGGCGGCCACGGGGAAGGGCTTGCCCAGCAGGACCTGGGCGTCCGGCCGGGCCTGCAGCAGGGCGGCCGTCTGGGCGGCATTGAAGGCCATGACCTTGCGGCTGCTCCAGGCGCTGGCGACCTCGTCCATCAGGGGCAGGCAGGGCAGGGACTTCAGCACGGCGCGCAGGGCCATGCCGGTCTTGCGTTGGTGGCTGCCGATGCGAGCCAGGTTGGTGCGCAGGCGGGGCAGGTCCACCACCAGCCGGGCCTGGGCCAGGGCCTGGGCCTGCAGCGCACGGCCCAGGCCCTGGAAGTAGGGCTCTGCAGGACCACCGTGATCGGCGGGGCGGGCCAGCCAGGCGCCGCCGGTGGCCAGCAGGGCGCTGCCGCCCAGCCAGCGGCGGCGGCTCCAGCGGTGGGCTTGGGAGGTCTCAGGCACGGGGCGCTCCTGCGAAGATCTGCTGCAGATGGCTGTTGAGCATGCGGCCGTGCGGGTCCAGTTGCGCGCGCAGCTGCTGGAAGTCCTGGAAACGCGGATACAGCGCGGCCAGCTCGTGTGCGCCCAGGGTGTGCAACTTGCCCCAGTGCGGGCGGCCGCCGTGGCGCTGCAGCACCGGCCCGATCTCGCCGAGCAGGTAGTCATGGGCCTCGCCGGCCTTGGCGTGCACGGCTACCGAGCAGCTGTCCCGCTCGAAGAAGGGGCTCAGCCAGGCATGGTCGGCTCGCACCCAGCGGAACTCCATGGGGAAGAAGACCTCGTCGCGCCTCTCCAGCGCGGCCAGCACGGCGCGCAGGCAGGGCAGGCCCTGCTCGCGCGGCAGGTGGTACTCGGTCTCGTTGAAGCGGGTGGGGCGCGCGGTGGACAGCAGCTTGTGCGACCAGTCCAGCGCATGCTCGGTCTGTGCCGGGTCGATGAGCTTGGCGGCGGCCCAGCGCCGCAGTTGCGGCCAGCGGCCCAGCCAGTCGCGCAGCTTCTGCAGGTCGGCCAGCACGTTCTCGTCGGCGCTGGGCGGGCGCTGGGGCGCGCCTTCGGGCACCTCGATGTGGGTGATGCCGGCCGCGTAGCCGGTGAAGGGCAGCACGTAGAGCTCGAAATGCCGGCTCTCGCGGGCCAGAGCCGGCGCGCGCTCCAGCAGGGATTCGGTGCGCTCCAGCCAGACCTTGCGGCGCAGCATGTAGCGGGGGCGGACGCGCAGGGTGTACTCGGTGATCACGCCCAGGGCGCCCAGGGAGACGCGGGCGGCATCGAAGAGCTCGGGCTCCTTGAGCCGGCTGGCCTCCTTCAGCTCGCCCTGGGGCGTCAGCAGGCGCAGGGCCTGGACCTCGGCATGCAGGGCCGGCAGGGTAAGGCCGGTGCCGTGGGTGCCGGTGGACAGGGCGCCGGCCAGGGTCTGCACGTCGATGTCGGGCTGGTTGTGCAGGGCCAGGCCTTGCGCATCCAGCTCGCGGGCCAGCGTGCCCAGCCGGGTGCCGGCCTTCACGCGCACGGTCATTGCGGTCTTGTCCACCTCGACGATGCCGCTGAGACGGTCCAGGGAGATCAGGGTGCCCGGCGTGGGCACCAGGGCGGTGAAGCTGTGGCCGGCGCCCACGCAGCGCAGCGGGCCCTTGAGCGCGGGCAGGCTGGCGGCCAGCTGCTCCTCGGACGAGGGCAGCAGCCAGGCGGCCTCGCAGCGCTGCAGGCCGGACCAGTTCTGCCAGGCGCGCGGCGCCTGGGCGGCCAAGGGCG
>NZ_JACJUG010000060.1 GCF_014174515.1 Mitsuaria sp. WAJ17 | reverse complement strand
GGCTTCATGATCCTGCTCCTGTTGAAGAGCGAGGCGGAATGCCTCGCTGGTCAACGGTGGCAGGAATAGGGCTTCGAGCGGCAGCGAGCCTGGCCGAAGCGGCTACCGCGAGAGCGGTTTAGTCCTCAGGCTGGGTGCGGCCACTCACCAACGACTGCTTTGCGGCGTTTCAGCTGTGGGGAGCGAGTCCAATGGGCTTCGCACGGCGCCACCGCCGACCTTGAGCACACGGGTGTAGATCTGGTGGTGGCCACATCGGCGTGGCCCAGCAGTTCCTGCACGGTTCGGATGTCCTCGGTGCTGCGGCTTTAGTGCAGAGAGCGGATCCGCTCGCGCAACTGGTCCAGCAGCCGAGGTGCAGTCAATGGCGGCAGACGGTGTGCTGAGCCGGGCCGCAGCGTTTCGTGAGACGGCATTTCGCGCGTTGGACTTGGCATGCATGCCTCCCTGCCAAATTGAAAACCCATCGTTACATGCCCCGGAAGCGACTGGCACAATCCGCGGCCTGGGAGGTGCCGGTTTGTGCGGAAATTAAATGCTGTATGGAACGACAGTCCATCGTCCGATGGTGGATGCGGATCAAGGACTTGCAAGCGCACAGTCGCGGTTGGTTAAGCGGCAAGCCGCTGAGTTCTGCAGCACGCCGTGCTGGATAAACCAATAGTTAGAGGGCTCCATGGACATAGACCCAAGCGTTAGAGCCCTACTCCTCGGCATCATGAGAACGTTCCCCGATGTTGGGAAACGCATGAAGCGTTGCGCCAGAGAAATTGGCGGCGTTTCCTTTGCCACAACTCGCATGATGAATGAGTTCTCAAGCATGACCTCCGAGGCCATTCGGGAGAGGAATGAGAAGGTTGCGCGGGAGCATCTTGCCTACGTTTCTCGTCTCCTAGCTGAAGCAGACGACAAGGTGCACGAGTACATTGCTGTCTACTACATGGAGGATTTAGTGTATGACCTCGACGAGAAGTCAAAGAAATGGGGTTGGACCATCATTCCTGAAGACTTGCGCGCACTCTACGTCGCCATGTGGGGGCAACCAAGGTTCCTCTGATCCCCGCCAGCCCTCTAACCCCTCCGTCAAGGGGACTGGCCTGCGGCCAGCCCCTTACGTCGAACGTTGGACGGACGGCGCGCTTTCCCTACAAATAAAATGGAGCAATCTATGAGTAATGGAAAAATGGAACGGGACTACTTCGAGGAAAAAAAGCAGTTAACCCTGGAAGGAATTAAGCATGCCCAGAATACCGCAGAAGAGGTGACGGGTCTGCTGAGTTCTTGGAGCTACGACGTGCCCAATATTTTCAATGCTGCCGAAGTTCATGAGTACATCCGTGCCGCGAAGGCTCAACTTGACGGTGTTCGGAGGAACTTTGAAAAAGTTCGTTGGGCATCAGCGAACACCGATCTGGGATTCAACGAATGGCTTGTCGAAAATGGGCACCCTGATCTGGTAATGGGATAGCCCATGGCCTAACCCTGCATTGCAGCCGACGCCTGACGGCGCGGCTAAATTTTTACGCTAGACCGCATCTATGGAGACCAGTCTCGAATCCGCCTGTTGGCACGACGGCCAGCTGCATGGCATCTCGTTCGAAATGGACGCAACCGGAGCACCCTCCGTCAAGCTGTCCGTTTCGCTCTACGACGACGAACAGGCTCCGAAGCGGGAGCAGTTTGTAGTTCTCTGTACAGGCGTCTCGCGCTTCGCGACCAGCATTGATGTTGCTGAACTCAAGAACAACGCAAGTGCTGGAAATGTCGGCAACGGGAGGATCGAAGGTGGCCTGCTATTCCTTGAATTGAGCGGTGGAAGCATCGAGATCGAAGCGAAGGAGTTCAAGGCGGATGCGGTCTAGCTGGTCGTTCGACACGGACACGCACTGGCAGTGCGCCGGTCAACGCCGACGTTGACTGCCCGATTTCGGGCGCCGAATTGGTCAAAGCGAAGGACCGCACCCGCTGCGAACCTGCCTGCCACCTGGCGAAAGACCGTGGCAGGCTGATAGCGGACGCCCCAGCTTGTCGCGCTTGTATGACCTAATCCTCTGGGTCGTAGGTAAGCAACGTCACCTTGTATCCGTCATCCTGTACTAGCGTCTGTTCGTACACAAATTCCGGCAGCGTGACCCCACGTTGGGAATCGTCAAGCCACCAGTGTGCATCGATTTCGTTCCAGTCATCGGTGCTGCTGGTGTCCAGCCGGCTCAGGCTCTTAGCGGGCAGCGGCGAATCCTTCCGCACGGTCAGCCGGGCCGTGAAGTACTCGCTGAAGTTGGTGTACCGGACCTTGTTCTCGTGTGAGAACACGACGGCATAGGCACGCTCACTGCGCTCGATGATGCGGCGAATCGTCGACTCCATGCTCGTGCCAAATGCGTCCCGCACCCGGATGACGTCGGCAAGGTCGAACTCGCGAGAGGGGCTGCATTCACGGGCAAGCAGGGCTTGCGGCATGAGGAGCTCAGCGGAGAACCGATTCGCCTCGAGCTCCCACCCAGCCTTGCTGGTCTTGAGGTCATCCGCCGAGCAATTGAACGTCGCCTGGCGATGCCACGGCAACAAGAAGTGGCCGAGCTCGTGACCTATCGTGAACCGCTGACGCGGCCGAGGTACGCGGGAGTTGTAGAAGATGTGCCCGTCGGACTTCTCGGGGTTCGTGATGAGCGTGCCTTCAAAGCCCGTGGTCTCGAATGCTGAAATCTTCGAGATGCCTGCCAAGCGCGCTAGCTCTTCAATTGGCACCGGTACTGGCATCGCCGGGTTCTGCCGCATGATTTCAGCGACCAAGTCTTCCGGCCGAACGAGGTCGGCTAACTCTATGAGGTCAAGTGCCACCATCTCCCTGGGCCCTCTTGTTCTTGAAGAGGTCCAGAGTTTGCTTCAAGACAGCCTGCTCTTGTTCTGATAGCGACTTGAAATCACGGAAGAACTGCAGTGCTTCCACGTCCTGCAGGGAGGCCTGGCTCTCGGCATCAGCCAAGTAGGTCAACGGCACATCAAAGTGCGCCGCAAAGCTTTTGAGCAGGTCCATCGACGGATTGCCACTTGCGCCCTTCTCCAACTGCCAGACGTGGGTCTTCGAGACCCCCACCGCTGTTGCTACGTCCTGGAGTGATTGTCCCTTCCGAAGCCGAAGCTCCGCCAGCTTGGCGCCAAGCGACATGCGCGTTCCCCTGCGTTCGAACAGATTTTAGTTGTGGGAATTCTAGTCTACGAACGATTCGTTCGCTGTAGTTGACAGGCATAAGGCGTTCACTTAATCTAACGATGCGTTCTCGAGGCGGCCATCCAGACCACCGCGATCCACACGGCTGTCATCAGACTCAAGAGGTACCCAGCATGTCCATCGAACCTTCTGTCCATCACGACGACGCCTCCAAAGGTAAGGAGAAGTCGTTCAACATCGTCATCAACGGTCAGCAAGAGACCGTGAAGGACAACCACCTGACGTACGAACAGGTTGTGCGCCTGGCCTTCCCGGGTGGCCCGTTCGACATCCTCTACTCCGTCACCTACGCCAACCCGCGTGGCCACGATGGCACCCTGGCTCCGGGCCAGAAAGTGACCGTCAAGGATGGGATGAGCTTCAATGTCGTCAAAACCAACCGCTCCTGATTCGGCCCTGCAGCAGCTCGCCGCGGCCGGATTCGACGTGGAGGTGCGCCAGCAGCATTTGCTGGTGCACCAGGTGCCTTACGTCAATGAAGCTGGGGTAGTGAAGCGCGGCACGGTCATCTGCAAGTACGTGGAATCCGGCGGCCAGCTGCTTCCGCCGAATGCAAATCATGGCGACAGCCATCAAGTCTGGTGGCAGGGCGAGTACCCCTGCTATGCGGACCGTCGACGCCTGGCCGAACTGGAAAACGAAAACCAAGGGCAGGAGCTCTTCCCTGGTTGCACGGTCAATTTCCGGTTCTCCAACAAGCCGGTCGGCGTGGACCACTTCCAGACGCATGTCGAGAAGGTGATGCACTACGTCAACCTGATTCAGGCGCAGGCCGGCGTTCTTGAGCCCTGGTCGCGTGCGCAGGCTGGAGGCGTGAAGCGCAGCGAGGACGAGTCGGTCTTCCAGTACCCGGACTCGGCATCGGCCCGGGCGGAGATTCTGATGACATCGGCCCAGTTGGCCATCGGGAACGTTGCCATCGTAGGCCTGGGCGGCACAGGCAGCTATGTCCTTGACCAGCTGGCCAAGACGCCCGTTCCAGGCATTGAGCTCTTCGACGGCGACCTCTTCGAGCAGCACAGCGCGTTTCGCTCTCCCGGTGCCGCCACCGAGGCCGAAATCGACGCGCGGCTTCCCAAGGGCGAAATCTACAAGCGGCGCTATAGCGCGATGCACCGCGGCATCGTCAGCCATCCATACTTCTTGGACGATACCAATGTCTCGGAATTGGCGGACTTCAGCTTCGTCTTCGTGTGCGTCGACCGGGCGGATGCTCGCCGCCTCATCTTCCAGTTCCTGCAATCGCGCGGCATTCCCTTTGTCGATGTCGGCATGAACTTGCAGCAGGTCAAAGGCTCGCTGCGCCTCATCGGAAGCTGCCGCGCGACCCTGGTGACTCCCGACCTGAACGACCACGTCGACAGCAGCGTCCCGCTGGCGGATGGTGATGACGATGCCCTGTATCGTCAGAACATCCAGGTAGCCGACATGAACGCGCTCAACGCGCAGATGGCTGTGATGCTGTGGAAGCAGTACTGCGGCTTCTACCAGGCAGATTTTGCGACGGTGAACATGCTGTTCTCGGTCAACCAGAACATGCTTGCGAAGACGGTCGCGGGCCTCGGAGATGGCGATGAAGGCTAGTAGCGCTATCAGGCCGGAGTTTGTCGAGTTCATTCCGAAGCTTCTCGAGCCCGGCGTGCTGTATGTCAGCGAGAAGTACCGTACCGCCTCGCACCTCTGCGCATGCGGGTGCGGCGAGAAGGTCGTGACTCCTTTGTCGCCGGCGGATTGGCACTTGAGCATGGTCGGCGGAAAGGTCAGCCTGCACCCGTCCATCGGCAACTGGAACTACGCCTGCAGGTCGCACTACTGGATTCGCCGAAATGGCATCTCCTGGGCGGGAAGCATGAGCAAGGGCCAGATTGAACGGGTTCAGGCACGGGACTTTGCAGACCGAGCCAGCCAGGTCGCCCAAATCAATCGCGAGCGAGATGAGCAGCGAGCCGCTGCATCGGGTAGCTTCTTTGGCCGAGTGCTGCGTGCGCTGCGCCGGTTGCTGAAGCTGTAGTCAATGGACGGTGGCGTCCGCGCCGAGTAAGAAAGGGGATCTCATGCCGAAGAATGAAAAGACCTCGCCGAAGGTGGCCAGCACGGCCTCCGCAATCTTGCGCAGCACCTCGTCGACCAAGACCGAACGCTCGGTCGCTGGGAGCGCCCTGTCTCAAGCAGGGGCCGGCCGGGTCACCTCGCCGGCAGTTGCCACGAAGGCAGCAAGGACTCTCGATAGCACTCGGACGTCGCCCGCTTCGAAATCCGTGGCTGGCAGCGTTCTGACACAAAAGGTGAAGCGCTAAGCCAGCGCTGAGCACTCGAACGAAGCCTCTGGAGAATCGCATGAAAGACATCCGGCGCCAGGTTAGCCTGCAATGCCCCACCTGCGGGAAGACCGCTTTTCAGTTCGACGAGGACGCAGGCCTCAGCGGAATCGTGACCTGCACATCCTGCGGCAGGCAACTGCGCCGCGATGAGCTGGAAAGCTCCAACTCCGAGCTCATTGAGGCTGCAAAGAAAGAGGTCGTTAGCGAGGCCAAGAAGGAGCTGGAGCAGATGGTGCACCGGACACTCCGCGACGCTTTCCGCGGCAACAAGTTCATCAAGCTTCGATAAGCGATGACATCCTCCGACTATGTCGCGCTGCTTGCGCTCGGCGTCTCCGCCGCCGCGCTCTTCATCACGTACCGGTTCAACGAGCGGCAGAAGAAGTTCTTTGAGAACCAGGAACTGCTCAACCGAACATTGCAGCGCAAGGAGGATGCCGAGGTCAAGGCATCCAGGCAGGCAGAACTTGACGCGAACTTCTTGAGGATTGGAGCCGGGTACCGGCTGCGAGTATTCAACCGTGGGAAGGCCGCGGCTAGGCACGTTCGCATCGAGTTCGCAGATGCAAGCTGCGAGAGCGTCTTCATCTCCAGCGATGTCGAGAGCAAGTTTCCGCTTGAGGTCATGCAGCCGCATGGTTCGGTGGACCTCATCGCCGCAGTCTCGATGGGCTCTGCCAGCAAGCACGCTATTCGACTACTTTGGGAGGACGACCACAGTTCTTCGAATGAGCGGATGTTGTACCCAACAGTTTGAAGGCCAACCGAAGGCTTGCAGGGCTCGTTTGTGCCGAAGGCATGCAGTTCGGGGGAGGATGATGCGCAAAGCGAGTGCGTGCCTCAGCGATGACCGCTTCAGTTTAGGTTTGTCCGACACCTGCCCGTCGCGCAGCCCAGGGCCGTGCATCACGCCGACCTGAGGGCAGGTGTCGGATAAACCTCGGGGGAGGAAACCGCGGCGCGTGCGGCGGCGGTTGTC
>NZ_JACJUG010000005.1 GCF_014174515.1 Mitsuaria sp. WAJ17 | reverse complement strand
TGCAGCGCGTGCGCGGCTTGCTGCAGCCTGGCGAGCGCCTGATGCCGGCCTGGAAGCTGGCCCTGCCGGCCCTGCTGTTGGCCCTGGGCGGCCTGCTGGCTCAGGCGCAGGCCAAGGTCAATGCCGGCGGCGAGGCGGGCGACGAGACCGAGTCCGCCGTGCTGGCGGCCTTGCCGCAGCCGGCCGCCTCGGCGCCGGAGGCCGTGGCGTCGTCGGCATCGGCGGCGCAGGCTGTGCTGCAGGCCGCTTCCCCCGCAGCCCCAGAGCCCACGGCGGTGCTGGCCGCGCCCGCCCGGCCCACGACTTCAGGCTGGCGCCTGCCCGTCAACGCCCGGCATGCCGTGGTGATCGAGGAGGGCAGCGGCCGCGTGCTGATGGCCAAGGACGCCGACGAGCCCGTGCCCATCGCCTCGCTGACCAAGCTGGTGACGGCCATGGTGGTGCTGGATGCGCGCCAGGATCCCCAGGAGCAGTTGCGCATCGCCGACGAAGACGTGGACCGCCTCAAGCACAGCGCCTCGCACCTCAAGGTGGGCAGCCGCCTGCCGCGCGAGGCCGCGCTGAAGCTGGCCCTGCTGTCCTCCGAGAACCGCGCGGCCTCGGCCCTGGCGCGGGCCTACCCGGGCGGCCTGGAGGCCTTCCGTCTGGCGGTGCGCCGCAAGCTGCAGGGCCTGGGCCTGCAGCACACGGTGATCCAGGAGCCCACGGGTCTGTCGCCCGAAAACGTCTCCACTGCCAGCGAGATGGCGCGCATCGCCGCCGCGGCCAGCCGCTACGCCGAGATCAATGCGATCACCAGCGCGTCCCGGGCCAAGGTGCCGGTCAACGGCCAGGCCCGCGAGTTCCACAACACCAACCGCCTGGTGGGCCGAAAGGGCTGGGACATCCTGCTGTCCAAGACCGGCTACACCGAGGAAGCCGGCCGCTGCCTGACCATGCGCATGAAGGAGGCGGGCAAGGCCGTCACCGTCGTGCTGCTGGACGCCGACGGCTCGGCCCAGCGCCTCAAGGACGCTGCGGCCATCCGCCGCTCGCTGGGGCGCTGAGCCCCGGCGCCCCGGCGCAATCGCAGCCCGCTTCCTTCCCTCCCCATCACCTGTGCAGACAGGCCGGCATGCACCGGCCTGGGCTGCCGCATGTCCCGCCGACATCCGTCCAGGAGTTCCATGCCCCGCCTGATCCTTCATGTCCTGCTGCTGTGCTGCCTGCTGCCCCTGTCGTGGCCAGGGGGGGCGCAGGCCGATCCCGCCCCCTATGTCCTGGACCGCACCGAGGTCCACCGCCTGCACTCGCGGCTGCTGCAGCGCGACTACGAGCTCTACATCGGCCTGCCGCCCGAGAGCGAGGCCGGCGCACGCCTGCCCCTGCTCTTCGTCACCGATGCGCCGGTGGCCTTCCCGGTGATACGCGCCATGAGCCGGCGCCTGGGCCGTGAGGGGCCGCAGTCCCAGCAGATGGTGCTGGTGGGACTGTCCTACGCCCTGGGCGACAGCCCCACGGTGAGCCGCAACCGCGACTACACGCCCAGCCGGCGCGCCTCGTCCGCCGAGGACAGCAGCAGCACCTACGGCCAGGCCGAGGCCTATGTGCGCTTCATCCGGGAAGAGGTGCTGCCCTACCTCGCCGCGCATGTGCCGCAGGCCGACCTCGCGCGGCGCTACTTCGCGGGCCACTCCTACGGCGGCCTGCTCGGCGCCCATGTGCTGCTGCACCACACCGACCTGTTCCAGCGCTACATCCTCAGCAGTCCCTCGCTGTGGTACGACCAGGAGCGGCTGCTGCGGGAGGCCGAGCAGCTCGCGGCGAAGCGGCAGCCGCTGAAGGCGCAGGTCCTGCTGCTCGCCGGCGCGAAGGAGCAGGAGGCACCGGGGCGGCGCCCGCGGCCGGGCCGTGAGGCGGACGGCGACATCGTGGGCAACACCCGCCGCTTCGAGCAGGCCCTGCGCCAGCTGCCGGGCCTGCAGGTGCAGCGCCAGATCATCCCCGACGAGGACCACCTCTCGGCCTTTCCCAGCGCCATGGTGCGCGGCCTGCGCTGGGCGCTGCCACGGCGCTGAGGGGCCCTACCGGAGCACCTGGTGCACGGCCGGGTCGCCGTAGAGCGATTCGTAGTGGAGCGTGATGGACAGGCGCTTGAGCACGGCCCCGAGCTTCTCGGTGCTCAGCCTGCAGTCCGGCCCGGCCGAGGACAGCACCATCTGGCGCTGGTTGACGCGGTAGAAGTGCACCAGGGAACCCGATCCCATGCAGGCAGGGTCCAGCCCCAAGGCCTTGGCTGCGGCCGCGGTGCTGGGCTGGGGCTTGTTGTCCACCAGGATGTCCGCGCGTGTCACCCGTGCCGGGCCCAGGCCGCTGTTCTGGACCAGCAGGACCCAGCTGCCGTCCAGCTCGGTGTTGAGTTCGGTATCCAGGATGGGCTGCACCATCAGGCGGTTGTGCTTCTGGATGGCATAGCCCTGCCACAGTGTGGCGACCAGGGCGCAGACGGACACCACCATGGTCCGGGTGCGGATGGCGGTGAGGGTGGCCCAGCGGCGGCCTTGCGGCGCCGGGGTGTTGGAAGGGGCTTGGGTCATGGGCTGGGCTTCTTCAGGAAGGCTGGATTCTGCGGCCGGCTCAGGCCGCCGGCTTGGGTTGGTGGGCTGCGTCCGGCTGGGCGATCCAGGCGCGCAGCTCGGCGCTGCGGGCATGCTGCGGGGCCAGCTCCACGAAGCTCTTGTAGGCGGCCAGAGCCGCGGCCTCGTCGCCAGCCTGCAGCTGGGCGTCGCCCAGATTGAGCCAGGCCAGCGCGCGGCTGCCGTCCATCTCGATGGCCTTCTGGTACCAGCGAGCGGCCTCCGCCGGCTTGCCGCGCTTGTAGTAGATGAAGCCCAGGTTGTTGGCCGCCAGCGCGAAGCGGGGCTGCAGCTTGAGGGCCTCGGTGAAGGCGGCCTCTGCCTCCTCGTAGCGGCGCTCCTTGTAGAGCTGCAGGCCGCGGTCGTTGGCGCGCTGCGCCGCCACGCGGGCGCCCGGGTCCACCTTGGCCGTCGGGGCGGCGATGGCGACCTCTTTGCCATCCAAGCCCTGCAGCTTGACCTGCACGGCCTTGGCGGTAGGCGCCTGCGCGGCGGTCTTGGCCTCGTCCAGGCGCTTGGCCAGGGCCGAGGCCTGGGGGTCGAGCTGGCTGCTGTCGCCACTGAGGGCCTGCTCCTGCGCGGACGCCAGCTCGAAGACGAACTCACCGCCCTCCGAGCCGGGCAGGCTGCCGAAGGCCGGCGTCTGGTGGGCCACGGCGGACACGGCCGGCGCCACGTAGGCGGCCAGCTCGGTGGCGGTGATGAGGCCGTCGCCGTTGAGGTCGGCCTTGCCCGCAAGCGCCTGCAGCAGGGTCCAGGTGAAGACCGAGTGGCCGCCGGGGCCGTCGTCCGCCACCTGCTGGTCGGTGCCGCCGGCCGTCATCATCTGGCGGCCCAGGCGGCGGGCGTTGTCGCGGATGAAGTTGTTGTTGTTCGGAGCGCCGCCGCCGCGGGTGAGGCCCAGGCCCGAGTAGCAGGCATCGACCACGAAGAGCGCATGCTTGGCCGGCAGCGCTTCGCCCAGCTCCTGCAGCTGGGGCATGGCGATGGCGTCGGTCTGCAGGTCATCGAGGCCGGCATCGACCGGGATCACATAGCCTACCTCGCGCCCGCTGGGCAGCCTGCGCGTGCTGCCATGCCCGGCGAAGAAGACGAAGACGCGGTCATCGCGCTTGAGCTCCTTGCCCGAGAGCTTGTTGAGCGCGCGCAGGATGTTGGCCCGCGTGGCCTCGCCGTCCAGCAGCAGCTTGACGTTCTCCGGGCGGAAGCCGAAGCGGGTTTGCAGGGTCTCCTGCATGGCCTTCGCGTCGCGGCCGGCGTGCTGCAGGCGGGGCCAGCGCTGGTACTGGTCGATGCCGACGATCAGCGCATGGCTGTCGCGGTAGAGCGCTGCGCCGGACAGCTGGGTGTCGCCCGTCTCCAGCGGCTTGCGCTCGGCGCTCATGAACTGGCCGTCCTTCCAGCTCGCGAACTTGTAGCCCTCTGCCACCAGCTGGTCCAGCACCAGGGGCAAGGCCTGCACGGTACGGGCGTGGATGTCGTGGAAGAGGATGATGCCGCGCTGCTGCTTCTGCACCTCGCCGATCACGCGCGCGGCGATGGACTTGGGGATGGGGTCGGACCAGTCCAGCGAGTCAATGTTCCACATCATCGAGCGCAGCTTGAGAGCCTCGATGGTGTCCAGCGCCTGGTCGTTGCGCGCGCCGTAGGGAAAGCGAAAGAGGGCCTGGCCGCTGCGACCGGCCTTGTCGAGCAGGGCCTCGGTGTGGGCAGCCTCGTCGCGCACCTGTGCCTGGGCGAACTTGGACATCAGTCCGTGCGTGAAGCTGTGGTTGGCCAGTTGGTGGCCGGCGGCCAGCACGCGCTTCGCGACCTCGCTGCCGGGCCCGGGCTTGACCTGCCCCTGCGCATCCACGCTGCCCAGGTTCTGACCCAGCTCGAAGAAGATGGCGGGCGCCCGATAGCGCTGCAGGATCTCCAGAATCTCGTCGGTGTAGCGGCCGTGCGGGCCGTCGTCGAAGCTCAGCAGCACGGTCTTCTCGGGTAACTGCTGGCCGAAGAGCTCGCGCTCGCTCTTGGCCGCGCTGGGCTTGGCCTGCGCCTGGGGCAGGATGGTGGCGTAGTCCTTGAGGATCTGCTCGCGGCTGTAGATCGTCTTGAGCTTGGCGACGTAGTCCGCCCACTTCTCGCGCTTGAGCTCGATGCCGCGCTGGGCGAAGCGGCCGAAGGTGTCGCGCAGCTCGCGCTCGTAGGCCTGCTCCACCTCGGTCAGCACGGCCAGGTCCTCCTGCGCGCGCTTGGCCAGCTTCAGGCCGGCGATGCTCTGGCTGGCGCCCAGGCGCTGCTGCAGCTGCAGCAGCAGGTCCTTGAAGGCCAGGCGGTCGGCGTCGAACCAGCTGGGCTCGCCCTCGACGCGGTCCAGCAGCTGCGCAAGGCTGTCCAGCGAGGCGTCCTTGGCGAAGGCCTGTTCCACCAGAGCGCGCTGACCTTTTTGCAGATCGTGGAAGAGCATCAGGCCCACGCTGCTGACGGCCTCGCGCTCGGCGGGCTTGAGCGCGGCCTCGCCGTCCATCAGCACGACCATCTGGCGATGCAGGGCCAGCAGGGCGTCGCCCTTGTCGATGAGGCTGGGGGCGGTCTTGGCAGCAGAGGCGGCAGCGGAGGCCGAGAGCGCCGGGCCGGCGTTCGTGCTGCCGGGGCGCTGGCAGGCGCTCAGCGACAGTCCGGCGGCCAGCAGCAGGCCGGCGAGTGCGCCCAGGCGCCAGGATTGGGTGACGGGTGACAAATCGGGCTCCCTCTTCATGATGCAGGGCGCCCGGAACGTTGCCGGGCGCCGCCCGAATTGTGACCTGGCGCGAAACCTGTCCTGGCCGGCCGCGACGGATGCCACGGACGCCCCCGGGACCGCCCCGCTAAAATCCGCGGGTTTGCCCTCGCTCTTCCCGAAATCGCCCGGCTTCGCCGCCGGCTTCCCGCCATGAACCTCTCCGCCCTCACCGCCCTGTCTCCCCTGGACGGCCGCTATGCCTCGCGCATGGGCAGCCTGCGCCCGCTGCTGTCCGAGTTCGGCCTGATGCACCGCCGCGTGCAGGTCGAGGTCGAGTGGTTCATCGCCCTGTCGGACGCCGGCTTTGACGAGTTCAAGCCCCTGTCCGCCGGCGCCCGCGAGCTGCTGCGCGCCCTGGTGGCGAACTTCGGCGAGGCCGATGCCCAGGCCATCAAGGACATCGAGAAGACCACCAACCACGACGTCAAGGCCGTGGAGTACTGGATCAAGTCGCGCTTCGAGGGCCACGCCGAGCTCAAGGCCGCCGGCGAGTTCGTGCACTTCGCCTGCACCAGCGAGGACATCAACAACACCAGCCACGGCCTGATGCTCAAGGCTGCCCGCCAGGACGTGATCCTGCCCACGCTGGACCGCATCATCGAGAAGCTCACCGCCATGGCCCACACCCTGGCCGCCGTGCCCATGCTCTCGCGCACCCATGGCCAGACCGCCAGCCCCACCACCGTGGGCAAGGAGATCGCCAACGTCGTGGCCCGCCTGCGCAACGCGCGCGCCCGCATCGCCGACGTGAAGCTGCTGGCCAAGATGAACGGCGCCGTGGGGAACTACAACGCCCACCTGTCCGCCTGGCCCGCCTTCGACTGGGAAGCCTTCAGCCAGCGCGTGATCGAGCAGCAGCTGGGTCTGAGCTTCAACCCCTACACCATCCAGATCGAGCCGCACGACTACATGGCCGAGCTGTTCGATGCCGTGACCCGCGCCAACACCATCCTGATCGACTGGTCGCGCGACGTGTGGGGCTACGTGAGCCTGGGCTACTTCAAGCAGCGCACCAAGGCTGGCGAGATCGGGTCCTCGACCATGCCGCACAAGGTCAACCCCATCGACTTCGAGAACGCCGAGGGCAATTTCGGCCTGGCCAATGCCGTGCTGACCCACCTGAGCCAGAAGCTGCCCATCAGCCGCTGGCAGCGCGACCTGACGGACTCCACCGTGCTGCGCAACATGGGCGTTGGCCTGGGCTACGCGCTGCTGGGCTATGACTCCCTGCTCAAGGGCCTGGACAAGCTGGAGGTCAACGAGGCCGCCCTGGCCGCCGACCTCGATGCCGCCTGGGAAGTGCTGGCTGAGCCCATCCAGACCGTGATGCGCCGCTACGCCCTGCCCAACCCCTACGAGCGGCTGAAGGAGCTGACCCGCGGCAAGGCCATCACGCGCGAGTCCATCCAGGAGTTCATCCGCGGGCTGGAGCTGCCCGAGGCCGAGAAGGCCCGACTGCTCGAACTGACGCCCGGTGGCTACACCGGTACGGCCGAGTCCCTGGCCCGCCGCATCTGAACCGGGGCGGGGCTGTAGCTCACTTCATGAGCCACCCCGTGAGCCCTCTCACCGTCGAAGACACCCGCTTCGCCACTCTGCGCCGCGTCCCCGGCGCCATCTGGGTGCTGGGCTTCGTGAGCCTGTTGATGGACATCTCCTCGGAGATGATCCACAGCCTGCTGCCGCTGTTCATGGTGGGCAGTCTGGGGATGAGCGCCACGGCCGTGGGCCTGATCGAGGGCGCGGCCGAGGCCACGGCGCTCATCGTCAAGATCTTCTCCGGCATGCTCAGCGACCACTGGGGGCGGCGCAAGCCCCTGGCCTTGCTGGGTTACGGCCTGGGCGCACTCAGCAAGCCGCTCTTTGCCCTGGCGCCCGGAGTGGGCCTGCTGGTCACCGCGCGGCTCAGCGACCGTGTGGGCAAGGGCCTGCGCGGCGCCCCCCGCGATGCCCTGGTGGCCGACATCGCGCCGCCTGATCTGCGCGGCGCGGCCTTCGGCCTTCGCCAGTCCCTGGACACCGTCGGCGCTTTCCTGGGCCCCTTGCTCGCGGCCGCGCTGATGCTGCTGTGGGCGGGCGACTTCCGCGCCGTGTTCTGGGTTGCCTGCGTGCCGGCCGTGGCCTGCGTGCTGCTGCTGGCGGTGGGTGTGCGGGAGCCGGCACCGCCGCCGGCCGCCCAACGCCCCAATCCCCTGAGCCGCGCGCAGCTCGCGCAGCTGGGGGCAGCGTTCTGGTGGGTGGCGGGCCTGGGCGCGCTCTTCACCCTGGCACGCTTCAGCGAGGCCTTCCTGGTGCTGCGCGCGCAGCAGCAGGGCATCCCCCTGGCCCTGGTGCCGCTGGTGATGGTGGCCATGAATGCGGTCTACGCGGCCTGCGCCTATCCCTTCGGCAAGCTGGCCGACCGCATGCCTGCGACGCGACTGCTGGCCGGCAGCCTGCTGCTGCTGCTGGCCTCCCAGGCCCTGCTGGGCTGGGCCCAGGGCTGGCCCTGGGTGCTGGCCGGCGTGGCCCTGTGGGGCGTGCACATGGGCATGAGCCAGGGCCTGCTGGCGGCCCTGGTGGCCGAGGTGGCGCCAGCCGCGCTGCGCGGCACGGCCTATGGCTTCTTCAACCTCTTCTGCGGCCTGGCCATGCTGGTCTCGGGCGGCCTGGCCGGCTGGCTGTGGGACGGTCTGGGCCCGGGCAGCACCTTTGCAATGGGCGGGCTGTACAGCCTGCTGGCGCTGGGCGCGCTGAAGCTCCGGCCGCGCGGCTGAGGCTTCAGCGGACCACGCCTTCCGCGAACCACTGGCCCCAGACGGCCGCCTGCAGGCGCTCGTCCGCACGGCCGGGCAGGCGCGCCAGGGCAGCCTGCAGTGGGGTCTCGTCATTGCCGGCGCGGAAGAGCACGTGGTCGATGGGACCGGCCTGCATCGCATACCAGGCGCCCAGCGTGCCCTCGTCCACCAGGGCCTGCAGCGCGGCTTCGAGCTGCTGGCGTTCCTCGGGCCGCAGCGCGGCGGCGCCGGACAGCATCACGATGCGGTTCTCGACGATCTTCTTCAGGTTCAGGCCGGTGGTGTTCAGCGCCTTCTTCACCACGCAGGGCTGCGCATTGAGCGTCATGTGGCCCAGGGCCACGTACTCGTCCTCGGTGAAGTAGATGCGCAGGGCGTCCAGATCGGGGGCGCGCACCACCACGATGCCGCGCTTGAGCTGGGAGGGGTCGCGCATGGGGCCGGCAGCGAAGAGCTTGCCCGCCGCGAAGAGTCGGCCGAAGTTCTCGATATGACCCTTCTGCATGGCCATCACCCGCTCCTTGTCCGGCGGGGTGGGTACGCCGCGTTCCAGGAAGACGAACCAGTCGCGGCCCGGCACGGGCGTGGGCGCGGGGGCCTCGTCCGCATGGACACGGGGCAGGGCCATCGCGGTGGCGAGGCCGGCAGCCCCTTGCAGCACAAAGCGTCTTTGCATGGCGAACTCCAGTGGGCGGGATGTGCTGAGCATAGCCGTGGCCTCAGCGCCCCGGGGGCATTTGCTGCGGCCAGCGGATCAGCAGGCGCGCGCCGCCCAGCTCAGGTGCGCGCTGCATCAAGGCCTCGCCGCCATGGCTCTCGGCCACATGGCGCACGATGGCCAGGCCCAGGCCGAAGCCGCGCGAGCGGCGGTGGCGCTCCAGTCGCTTGAAGGGCGTGAAGACGAGCTCCCGCAGGGCCTCGGGCACGCCTTCGCCGTCGTCATCGATGGCCAGCCAGATCTGCTCCTGGTCCAGCCAGGCCTGCAGGCAGATGCGCGAGCGGGCATGGCGGGCCGCATTGCGCAGGCCGTTGCGCAGGGCGTAGGGCAGGATCTGGGCATCGAAGGGCAGGGCGGTATCGGGCAGCTTGATCTGCAGGCTGAGGTGCTTGCCGTCCAGCAGCGGCCGCAGGCTGTCCGATTCGGCGAACAGCAGCTCGCTGAGGTCGCCCGGTTCGGGCTTGGCGCTCAATGCGCCGGTGTCCAGGCGGGCGAGCATGAGGCTGGCGTCGATCAGGCCTTCGAGCTCCTCGATGTCGCGCTCACAGGCCTGGACCTGGGACTCGCGCCGGGCGGCGTCGTCCTCGTCGATGAGGGCGTCGATGGCAAAGCGCAGGCGGGCCAGCGGCGTGCGCAGCTCGTGCGAGACCGCGCCGGTGAGCTCGCGCTGGCTGGCCAGGGCCGAGGCCAGGCGCTGCAGCGTGGAGCGGATGGCATGGGCCAGGGGCGCGAAGAGCCGGCTGCGGGGGCGCGGCAGGGGGGTGTCGAAATGGCCGGCGCTGATCTGGTCGGCGGCGGCCTGCAGCTCGCGCAGATCGCGCCAGGCCGGGCGCAGCAGCCACCAGGCCAGGCCCATCACCGCCACGGCCAGCGCGAGCGCGGAAAAGAGCTGCAGCCACAGCTCGCGCGGCAGCTGCCAGGACTCGCCCGGCTGCCAGTCGGCATTGAGCGGGCCCAGCTGCAGCACGGCGTCGCCCTTGGGGTCCAGGCGTGCATAGACCCGCCTGTTGATGCCGGCCACCACCAGCTCGCCGCGCAGCAGCTGCTCCTGGCGCGTGCCGCTGAGGTCCTGCATGCGCACCAGGCTGACGGGATAGGCGAAGGTCTGGTCCAGCTGGCGGATGCGGGCCTCGCGGGCCTTGTGGTCCAGGGGGCGCAGCTCGTTGACCAGCACGTCCACCGTGCCGCGCATGAAGCGCTTCACATAGTCCGCCGTGAACTGATCGACAGCCACTGCCACCAGACCCTGGGCCATCAACATCAGCGTTAGTACTGCCAGGCCCAGGCCCAGCGCGATGCGCGCCAGGGGTGAGGGCTTGAAACGGGGCAGGCGCAGCCAGCGCGGCATGGCGTCAGGGGACAAAAAGGTAGCCCTGGCCTCGCACCGTCTTGATGCGCTCCGGCGCATGGGCGTCGTCGCCCAGCTTGCGGCGCAGTCGCGAGACGCGGGCATCGATCGCGCGGTCCAGGCCGTCGAACTCCAGGCCGCGCAGGCCCTGCATGATGTCCTCGCGCGAGACCACCTGGCCGGCACGGCGGGCCAGGAAGAGCAGCAGCTCGTACTCGGCCGTGGTCAGCTCCACGGCCTCGCCGTTGACGCGCAGCTCGCGTGCAGTGGGGCGGATCTGCACGGGGCCGAAGTTCATTTCGTCCGCCGGCTCGCCGCCGGCCGCCTCCGCCGTCGCGGCAGGCGCCGCGTCCCGTCGCAGCAGGGCCTTCAGCCGGGCCAGCAGCACGCGCGGGGCGACGGGCTTGGTGATGTAGTCGTCGGCCCCGCCTTCCAGGCCCAGGACCTGGTCGATGTCATCGTCGCGGGCGGTCAGCATAACGATGCGGCCCTTGAATTCGCGGCGCACGTCGCGCAGCACATCGAAGCCGTCCTTGCCAGGCAGGTGGCCGTCCAGCAGCACGACGTCATAGGGCTCGGCGCGCAGCCGGGCTTCGCCCTCGGTGCCGTCGCCGCAGCAATCGACGGCATAGCCGGCCTTGCGCAGGGCCTCGGCCACCAGCGCGGCCAGGCGGTCGTCGTCTTCAACGAGAAGGATGCGTGCGGGGTCCATGGGGGCGGTGCTCATTGCTGGCGCAGTGTATGCAAATGGGCATGCGGAGCCAAAAGATACCGGGGTTCGCAGGAAGACCTCAGCCGCTCTCCCCCGCATTCAGCCCGTACTTGCGGATCTTGTCCGCCAACGTGGTTTTGGGTGTGCGCAGCGCCTGGGCGCTGCGGGCGATGTTGCCGCCGTGGCGCTGCAGGGCCTCGCGGATGAGGCTCTTCTCGAAGTCCTCCACGGTCTCAGCCAGTGAGAGGGCCTGGGGTGCGGGGGCAGCGGCCGTGCTGTCGCCCGGCACATCGCCCATCACGTCACTGCGCACGCCCAGCACCAGGCAGTCGGCCACATTGCGCAGCTCGCGCACGTTGCCGGGCCAGTGGTGGGCCGTGAGGGTGCGCAGCTGTGCCACGCTGACAACGGGCACGGCCAGGCCGTAGCGGCGGGCGGCCAGCAGTAGGAAGTGCTCCAGCAGCAGGGGGATGTCCTCGCGCCGCTCGCGCAGGGGCGGGAGGTCGATGGTCACCACATTGAGGCGGTAGTAGAGGTCGCTGCGGAAGCTGCCCTGGCGGGACTTCTCCAGCAGGTCGTCCTTGCTGGCTGCCACCACGCGGCAGTCCACGGGGAGGGACTGGTTGGAGCCCAGACGCTCGATCTGGCGCTCCTGCAGCACGCGCAGCAGCTTGATCTGCGCGGCCATGGGCATGCTCTCGACCTCGTCCAGGAACAGCGTGCCGCCGCTGGCATGCTCGATCTTGCCGATGCGCCGTTTCTGCGCGCCGGTGAAGGCGCCGGGCTCGTGGCCGAAGAGCTCGCTGTCCAGCAGGGTCTCGGGCAGACCGCCGCAGTTGAGGGCCACGAAGGGGCCGCCGCGGCGCGCCGAGAGCTCGTGCAGGGCCTGGGCCACCAGCTCCTTGCCGGTGCCGGTCTCGCCGCGGATCAGCACATCCACGCGGGACTCCGCCACCCGCGCCACCAGCTGGCGGACGGCTTCGATCTGCGGCGAGCGACCCACCAACTGGCCGGCCACGCCGTCGCGCCTTGCCAGGGCCTCGCGCAGCTGGGCGACCTCCAGGGTCAGCCGGCGCTTGTCCAGCGCACGGCGCACCACCTCGACCAGGTGCTCCGGCGAGAAGGGCTTGGGGATGAAGTCGTAAGCCCCGGCCCGCATGGCCTCAACGGCCAGGCTGACGTCGCCATGGCCGGTGATCATGATGATGGGCAGAGCGGCGTCCATCTCCTGGCTGTGGCGCACCAGGCTCAGGCCGTCGGCGCCAGGCAGGCGCATGTCGGTGACGACCACGCCGGCAAAGCCCTTGTGCAGCAGCGGGCGGGCCTCTTCGACCGAGGCCACGGCGTGCGCCGCAAGGCCTGCCAGCTGCAGGGCCTGGACGCAGCCCAGCTGCATGTGCAGATCGTCCTCGACCAGCAGGACGGACAGCTCGGGGTGGGGCGGCAGGCTCATGACGGCATTGTCAGGCCTGGGCGGGCCCGTCAGGGGCCTCAGGGGCGTCGGCGGCGGGCAGGTGCAGGATGAATTCCGCGCCGCCCTGTGGGTGGTTGCGGGCCTCCAGCTCGCCGCCTCCCTCACGGGCGATGTCGCGCGAGATGGCCAGGCCCAGACCCAGACCCGTGCCCTGCTCCTTGGTGGTGAAGAAGGGTTCGAACAGGCGCTGCAGCGCTTCCTTGCCCAGGCCGGGACCGCTGTCATGCACCAGGAGCAAGACCTGCCCCCTGGCCTGCATCGCCTGCACCCGGATCACACGCTCCTCCTGACCCTGCACGGCATCCAGGGCATTGCCGATGAGGTTCAGCAGCACCTGCTCCAGCCGGTTGGGGTCGAAGAAGGCGAAGACCTGGCCAGGCTGCAGTTCGCGCTCCAGGCTGACCTGCTGCTGGCGGATGCGCTGGTCATGCAGGAAGAGGGCGTTGCCCAGGGCTTGTCCCACGTCGCAGCGCTGCGGGCGGGCCTGACTCTTGCGGGCGAAGCCCTTGAGCGGCTGGATGATCTGGCCCATCTGGTCCGCCAGCCGGGTGAGGATCTCCAGATTACCCTGCACCGAGCGCAGGTCCTCGCGCCGCATGAACTCCAGCGCATTGCCGGCCAGGGTGCGGATGGCGCCCAGGGGCTGGGCCAGCTCGTGGGTGATGCCGGTGGCCAACTGACCCAGGGCGGCCATCTTGCCGGCGTGCACCAGCTCGTCCTGAGCGCGGCGCAGCGTGGCCTCGGCCTGCTGGCGCTCGGTCACCTCCTGCGCCAGCCGGGCATTGGCCTCGGACAGGGCCTGCGTGCGCCGCCCCACCTGGTCCTCCAGCTCGGCGTGGGCTTCCAGCTTCTGGCGCAGGATGCGGCGGCGCTGCAGCAGGATCAGAGCGCTGAGCAGCACCACGCCAAGGCCCAGGCTGGCCAGCAGCCCATGGGTGCTGGCCTGCTGGCGCACGGGGCGCAGGTCGCTGAACATCATCAGCCGCCAGTCCATGCCGTTGAGCGTGCGGCCCATCACCAGCATGGCGCGGCTGGCCAGGCGCGGCGTGGAGGCGGCGGCGCCCAGGCCGTTGGGCAGCACGCCCTCGACGACCTGGCTGTCCTCGTCCACCCGCAGGTCCACCTGCAGGGGAAAGCGCGGCAGGGGCTGGGCGGCGTAGAGGCGCGAGAGCTGCAGGTCCACGCGCTGGTCCACGCTCAGCTCGGCCAGGCTGGTGTAGCGCCAGGCGGGCTCGGAGGACAGGATGACGACCTGGTTGGAATCCGCCAGCAGGGCCGGCGAGCCCAGAGTGGCCCAGGCCTCGTTGATGGGGTCCAGCTTGATCTTGATGGCCGCCACGCCCACCACGCGGGCGCCGTCGTGGATCGGGTGCGAGACGTAGTAGCCCGGCCGGCCGTCCCTCGTGCCGATGGCGAAGTGCCGGCCCACGCGGCCGGCCAGCGCCTCCAGGAAATAGGGGCGGAAGGACAGGTCCTCACCCAGCAGCCCGGGTTCGCTGGAGGCCAGCACCTGGCCCCGCTGGTTCTGGACGAAGAGCTCCAGGCTGCCCAGGTGGGCGTTGAGCCGGCGCAGGTAGAGGCTGGCGGCTTCGGCCCGGGCGGCGGACTGGGGCTCGCGCAGCAGGGCCAGCACCTCGGGGCTCAGCTGCAGGGTGGCGGGGATGGACTCCTGCCGCTTGATCACGCCCTCCGCGGCGGCGGCGAAGAGCTCCAACTGATGGTTGGATTCGCGCCGCAGCACTTCCGTGCCCTGGCGCAGGCTGGCGGCATAGGCCAGCCAGCCGGCGCCGCCGACCAGCAGCGCCGCGGCCAGCGAGCCGAGCAGGATGCGCAGACCGCGCTGCATTTCAGCCATGCGCCGCCGGGATCAGTGATTCAAAATTTTGGACAGGAAGTCACGTGCGCGCGGCGAGCGCTCCTCCGGCTTGCCGAAGAAGTCCTCCTTGCGGCAGTCCTCGACGATCTTGCCGGCGTCCATGAAGATCACGCGGTGGCTGACCTTCTTGGCAAAGCCCATCTCGTGCGTGACGCACATCATGGTCATGCCCTCGTTGGCCAACTGCACCATCACGTCCAGCACCTCGCCCACCATTTCGGGGTCCAGGGCCGAGGTGGGTTCGTCGAAGAGCATCACGATGGGGTCCATGGACAGGGCCCGGGCGATGGCCACGCGCTGCTGCTGGCCGCCGGAGAGCTGGCCGGGGAACTTGTCCTTGTGGGCGGACAGGCCCACGCGGTCCAGCATCTTCAGGCCGCGCGTCTTGGCGTCATCGGCATTGCGGCCCAGCACCTTGATCTGCGCCAGCGTCAGGTTCTCCGTCACCGAGAGATGGGGAAACAGCTCGAAGTGCTGGAACACCATGCCCACGCGCGAACGCAGCTTGGGCAGGTTGGTCTTGGGGTCGGCCAGGGAGATGCCGTCCACCACGATGTCGCCCTGCTGGAAGGGCTCCAGCGCGTTGACGGTCTTGATCAGGGTGGACTTGCCCGAGCCCGAAGGGCCGCAGACCACCACGACCTCGCCCTTGCGGATGCTGGTCGTGCAGTCGGTCAGCACCTGGAAGCTGCCGTACCACTTGGAAACGTTCTGGATCTGGATCATGGTCGACCTCAGCGGATGATTTGGATGCGACGCTGCAGCCGGCGCACAAGCATGGAGAGGCTGAAGCAGATCACGAAATAGACGCCCGCGGTCAGCAGCGTGGTTTCCACCGGGCGGTTGAAGTTGCGGCCGGCCACCTCGAAGCCCTTGAGCAGGTCATAGGCACCGATGGCGTAGACGAGCGAGGTGTCCTGGAAGAGGATGATGGTCTGCGTCAGCAGCACCGGCAGCATGTTGCGGAAGGCCTGGGGCAGCACCACGAGGGCCATGGCCTGGCGGTAGTTCATGCCCAGCGCGAAGGCCGCATAGGTCTGGCCCTTGGGCACGCTTTGCACGCCGGCGCGCATGATCTCGGCGTAGTAGGCCGCCTCGAAGAGCGTGAAGGTGACGAAGGCCGAGAGCTCCGCGCTGATGGGCCCGGTGAGCAGGGGCACCAGCAGGAAGAACCACAGGATCACCATCACCAGCGGGATGGAGCGCAGCAGGTTCACATAGGCCGCGGCGGGCGCGCTGAGCCAGCGGTGGCTGGACAGGCGCATCAGCGCGAGCACCGTGCCCAGCAGGATGCCGCCCACCATGGCCACCAGGGTCAGCTGAATGGAGAAGAGGAAGCCCTTGAGGATGAAGGCGCGCAGGAACTCGGCCGTCAGGAA
This sequence comes from Mitsuaria sp. WAJ17, assembly GCF_014174515.1. Classification (GTDB taxonomy): domain Bacteria; phylum Pseudomonadota; class Gammaproteobacteria; order Burkholderiales; family Burkholderiaceae_C; genus Roseateles_B. Next base: position 206,047 of record NZ_JACJUG010000005.1, on the reverse strand, counting down.
GGAGAAGTCGAGGCTCATTTGTGACCGGCTCCGGCAAGACCTGGCACCCGCACCCAGCGTTCGATGAGGGCGGCGATCAGGTAGACCGCGAAAGCGGACAGGAAGTACAGCAGGGTCACCATGGCGTAGACCTCGGTGGGGCGAGAGGTCTCCTCACCGACCTGGCGCGCGAACTGCGTCAGCTCCAGCACCGACAGCGCGAAGGCCACCGAGCTGTTCTTGACGATGCTCATGGCCTCGCTGGTCAGCGGCGGCACGATGATGCGGAAGGCCACCGGCAGCAGGATGTGGCGGTAGGTCTGGGGCAGGGTCAGACCCAGGGCCAGGCCGGCGGCCTTCTGGCCGCGCGGCAGGCTCTGGATGCCCGCCCGCACCTGTTCCGAGATGCGCGCCGAGGTGAAGAAGCCCAGGCCGATGGCCGCGATCAGGAAGCTCGGCAGCTTCTTCATCACCGGCAGGAATTCGGGCACCACGAAGAACCACAGGAAGAGCTGCACGATCAGCGGGATGTTGCGGAACAGCTCGGTCCAGGCTTCGCCCAGGAAGGAGAGCTTGCGGTTCGGGCCGGTGCGCAGCACCCCCATCAGTGAGCCCAGCACCAGGGCGATGACCAGACCGATGGCCGAGACGGCCAGGGTCCAACCCCAGGCCGAGAGCAGCCAGTCCAGATAGGTCTGCGTGCCGGGGCCGCCGAAGCAGCCCGGGACTACCGTCTCTTCGACGGTGTCCTTGCACCAGAGTTCCTGCCATTCGAATGTCATGGGGATCCTTTCTGCGGGGTCAGGTCTTGCCTGACCCTGGACGGCCGGTGCGGCCGCGTCTGCTTACTTCTTGGCGTAGGCTTCCATGGGCTTGTCGTTCGGCGTGGCCAGAGCGGCCTTGAGGTTCTCGCTCATGGGCAGGCCCACGCGGGCGTTGGTCGGGGGGATGGGCTGCATCAGCCACTTGTCGTAGAGCTTGGCGATCTCGCCGGATTTCATCATCGCGATGAGGGTGTCGTCCACGGCCTTCTTGAAGGCGGGATCATCCTTGCGGAACATGATGGCGATGGGCTCGACGGACAGCACCTCGCCGACGATCTTGAAGTCCGCCGGGCTCTTGGCCTTGGCGATCAGGCCGGCCAGCAGGGAGCCGTCCATCACGAAGGCGTCCGCGCGGCCGGATTCCAGCAGCAGGAAGCTGTCGGCATGGTCCTTGCCGAACACCTCGTGGAAGTCCACGCCCGTGGCGCGCTCGTGCTTGCGCAGGGTCTGGACCGAGGTGGTGCCGGTGGTGGTGGCCACGGTCTTGCCGGCCAACTGGCCGATGTTGGCGATGCCCGAGTTCGCCTTGACGGCGATGCGCACTTCCTCGACGAAGGTGGTCACGGCAAAGGCCACGTCCTTCTGGCGGGTCAGGTTGTTGGTGGTGGAGCCGCACTCCAGGTCCACCGCACCGTTCTGCACCAGGGGGATGCGGTTCTGCGAGGTCACCGGCTGGTACTTGATCTCCAGCTTGGGCAGGCCCAGTTGCTTCTGCACGGCGGCGGCCACCTTCTGGCAGATCTCCACGTGGTAGCCCACGTACTTGCCGTCGCCCAGGGTGTAGGAGAGCGCGCCGCTGGACTCGCGCACGCCCAGGGTGATGGCACCGCTGTCCTTGATCTTCTTGAGCGTGTCCTCGGCGCGGGCGGGGGCGGCGCTGAGGGCGGCCAGGCCCAGCAGGGCGGCCAGGGCGGAGGTGCGGAAGGAGGTCTTCATGCGGATGCCTGTCTCTTGACTTGTTGGAAGGGAGGGATTCATTGCAGGGCGCGGTCCGAGGGCTGGCGGTAGAGCTGCAGCAGGGCATCGGAGGGCGGCCAGTTGAGGTTCAGCCCCTTGGGCGGGATGGGGCGCTGGAACCAGCGCTGGTAGATCTTGAGCGCCTCGCCGTTGCTCATCAGCCGGCTCAGCTCGCGGTCCACCAGGGTCTTGAAGGCGGTGTCCTCGCGGCGCAGCATGCAGCCGTAGACCTCGGAGCTCATGGGCGTGCCGGTGAGGCGCCAGTCCTCGGGCTGCGCGGCCTTGGCGCGCTCGCCCAGCAGCAGGGCGTCGTCCAGCATGAGGGCATCGACCTTGCCCGTCTCCAGGGACTGGAAGGCCTCGCCATGGTCGCGGGCCGAGAGCAGCTGGATGCGCCCGCCATGGGTCTCGTTCCAGGCCCGCAGCAGGCGCTCGGAGGTGGTGCCGGCGGTGACCACGGCGCGGCGGCCGGCGAGGTCGGCGAACTCCTGCAGCGGCGAGTCCCGGCGCACCAGCATGCGGGTGCTGACGATGAAGATGGAGACCGAGAAGGCCACCTGCTTCTGCCGCGCCAGGGTGTTGGAGGTGGAGCCGCATTCCAGGTCCACGGTGCCGTTCTGCACCAGCGACATGCGGTTCTGCGAGGTCACGGGCACCAGGCGCTGGGTGAGGGCCGGCAGCTTGAGCTCTTGGCGGATGCCCTCGACCACCTTGAGCATCAGGTCCTGAGAATAGCCCACCACCTGGCGGCGCTGGTCGTAGTAGGAGAAGGGCACCGAGGATTCGCGGTGCCCCAGGTTGATGGTGCCGGTGGCGGCGATGCGCTTGAGGGTCTCGCTCCGGGCCAACAGCGGGCTCGCGTCCTTGCCCGCCAGGAGTTCCGCCGCCATGGCGCCGCCGGCCAGCAGGGGCAGGCTCAGCAGCAGGGCGGGGGCGAGGAGGCGGCGCAGCATGCCCCGCTTCTTGCAGGGGGCGTGCCAGCTGGGGTTATCCCTGGGTTTCCAGGGGTGAGAGGCGGGCAAGTGCTTGATTTGACTGGGGGGAGGGGGTCTCGATTGATGTGCGGGGAACGGAATTCCGTTTCTGAGGGGGAGGGTGGGACGGAAATCCGTGCGCCGCTGATGGGGGCTCAAGGCTTGGGACAAGGGTCCAGGTTGCACCGCAGGAAAGCATCCACCCGGCCCTGCTGCAGTGCCTCCTGCATGCGCTGGGCCAGGGCCTGGACCTGGGCCTGCTGCTCGGGTGTCTGTGCCGCTTTGCGCACGAGGGGGAGATCCGTGGACACCTGGCTGCAGCGCCCGAACTGGACGCACTGGGACAGGCTCAGCACATGATCCTGCATGGCCTCGGGGTCCACGGTGGACCAGGCCCACACGCGCTCCAGCGCTTCGTTGAAGAGGCCGGCATCAGGCAGGCCGCCCAGCACCATGCCGTCAAAGAAGGGGTGGGCTTGCGGACTGGCGTGCAGCAGGCGGGCGAGGGTGATGATGTCCCCCGCCTTCACCGCGTCGATCACGTCCAGACGCAAGGCTTCCTTCCGGTTGGCGTCGTCCTGCGCGGCATCCGCGCGTTGCGGTGACTGCAGCATCTTTTCCCATGAGGGATCGTCAAACATCGGCCGGCAGCGCATCTGGACCAGATCCCAGGCGCGGCGCCGCTGGGCGGCTAGCGTTGCGTCCTCGCCCGCCAGTGGCGCGGGAGCGCGCATCTGGAAGGGGTTGTCGTAGGTCTTCTGGTCCGGGCTGCTGGAGGTGTTGAACAGCGCGGACCGGCAGGTGGTCAACATGGCTCGGGCTGCGGCCTGGCTGGCGGCGTCGGGCTGGCTGGACAGGCGGACATAGGTGGCATACGTCTGGTTGCTGCTGAGCGCGCGGCGGGCGTCGGACCACTGTTGCTGGACGGGGTCGGGCCCTCTGCTCGCGGGGGGCGCCGCTGATGAGCCTGGCAATGCCTGGGAGCTTTCTGCCATTGCGTCACCCGTCGCGGTAGCGGATGGGTGCTTTACGGTCGCCTCGGTCACGCTGGCGAGCAAGCCCGTCGGAGGCTCAAGGGGCGACCAAGGGGCCCAGTAAAGCAGGCCCGCGCCCAGTAGCAGGACGGTGACTGCGGGGATCCAGTAGCGCGAACCACGAAGTGCTATCACCGGCATCGGGAAGACATCTCCGCAACCGGCTTGGGACTGCCCACGATGAGGCCGCTCGCCATGGGCAAGTCGATGGTGAAGCGCCACAGGCTGCCATTGCCGCCACCGTTGATGAGCCCCTGGTCCTCCGTGTCCCGCGCCCGTGTGGCGCTGGCCACCTTCGGCGTGCTTCCGCCGGTGGCCGGCGGCGACGCTTTGCGGGTGATCTTGTAGAGCACCGGCAGGTCCGGCCATGGGAACTCAGCTGCCGCCGAGGCCGAGGTGCAGCCCAGGGCCACGATCAGTGCAGTGCAAGCTTCTTGATGAGCATGTGAGGGTCCTCCGTCCCTGTGTCTATCTTGTGATGTCGCCCTGATGAGGGCCGGCGCAGCGTACAGAGAATGGGGCCGCACGGGGCCTGCAAGTTCTTGCAGGGGGGGGCGGCCCCACGGGGCGCTGTACGCACGGGAGGTGCCGCCGAAGCCGTGCGGAGGGCCGGACTCGTCGGGACTCAGGGCTTCTTGCGGAACTCGAAGGCCTCGAGATCCCCGCGCAGCACAGCCGCCATCATGCGTGGGTAGAGCGCCTGGATGGTGGCGCGCTCGGGGCTGTCGGCGGGGTAGTCGGCCAGCAGGCGCTCCTCAAGGCTCCCGCTGCACAGGCCTTTCTGGGCGCACAGGGTCAGGGCGTGGAGGTGAGGGCTGGGACTCTGCGGATCGGCATAGAGCATGACGGCAGCCACGCTCAAGGCCAGGTCGTAAAGCTCGCCCTTGCCGGCACCGCCCAGGGGCTGGCCTTCGAACCAGTGGGTGAGGCCGTGCTGGGTGCTCCGCCGCTCGATGGCCCGATCGAATCGCTCGTTTTGGAGATGGTGGGCCAGGAGGCGGCGCGGGTCCTGCGCAGCCCTCACCAGCAGTCTGTCTTGAGAATAGGGGTCGCCAGAGGGGCGGCAGCGCTGAGCAATGGTGTCGAAGGCCCGCTGTCTCGCGTTGACCCGCTCGCTGCTCTGGCCGGGTACGACCAGGGGTGCCTATGACTGCAAGGCCGTGGTGGCGTCAGGCCATCGGCCATCGAACACCGATGGCAGGGCCTTGCGGGTAACCTTGCAGAGCCCCGGCAGGTCAGGGAACGCAGACTCCGGGGCCGCAGAGGCCGAGGGGGCGCCAAGGGCCAGGATCGGTTTTGGGAGCGATGCTGCGCCTGCGCTCTGCGCAGAGGGCGACATGGGTGAGGAGCCTGCCCTGGCTCACCCGGGGGAGAGATGACTCAGGCCGTCACGTCTTCCCACGCCACCGCCGCGATCTTCCAGCCTCGCGCCGTCTTCACGCACTGCATCAGCTTGTGCCCGCGCCCCGCGAAGGCCTGGCCCTCGCGGCGGCCGGCCTTGGCGTAATGCAGGCGCAGCTGGGCCAGGCCGCCCTCGTGCTCGATGTGCAGGTCCTCGATCCACTCGTGGAAGTCCTGCAGCGAGCCGCTGGCGAAGGCGTCGGCGCGGGGCTCGATGAATTCGCGCACGGAAAGGCTGCTGAGCGCCTCGCCCTGGCGCACCACGATGCGGGCCTCGGGGATCAGCCAGTGGGGCAGGGCGGCGAGCTGGGGGAGGCGGCCCGCGCGGTTGTCGAAGGCGCCCAGGAAGCGCTGCACCAGGGCGCGCAGCTGCTGCTCGTCGTCGCCCGCAGGCTCGGGCGACCGCCATTCGTAGACGTGGGACAGGCCTTCATGGGCCTCGGTCTGCTGCAGGCCCAGGTCCTGGAAGCCGATGTCCCTCAGCACGCGGCCGGAGCTGTCGTTGTGGGGCGCGGTGGTGGCCAGCAGATGGCGCAGGCCCAGCACCTCATGGGCGTAGCGCAGGGTGGCGGTGGCGGCCTCGCGGGCGTAGCCCCGGCCCCAGTGGCGCTGCGCCAGGCCATAGCCCAGGTCGGGCTCGGGCAGGCCCTCGCGGTGGATCAGGCCGGCCAGGCCCAGGCGCTCGCCGTCCTCCTTGCGCTCCACGCACCAGAAGCCGTGGCCCTGGGACCAGTAGCGGTTGAGCAGGCGGTCCCGCATCCACTGGCGGGCCTGCTCGGGCGTGCTGACGCCGGGGTCGGCGATATTGGCCTTCCAGGAAGGCTCGTTGATCAGGCCCAGGATGAAGGGCACGTCGCTGTCATCGAACCAGCGCAGGCGCAGGCGGTCGGTCTCCAGAATCTGCATCGTCGGGGCTTTCGTTGGCGGGGGACAGGGGCCATCCAGCCTGAACAGGCGTGGGAATGGGCCGAAAGCGAGACAATACGGCACCTCCACCAGTCCAGCCCGCCCAAGGGTGCGATCCATGACCTTCATCCAGCAACTCCACGCCGCCGAACGCCTCAACCAGTCGATGCTCTGCGTGGGCCTGGATCCTGAACCGGCTAAGTTCCCCGGGGCCTGGAAAGGCGATGCCGGCCGCATCTACGACTTCTGCAGCGCCATCGTGGACGCCACCAAGGATCTGGTCAGCGCCTTCAAGCCCCAGATCGCCTACTTCGCCGCCCACCGCGCCGAGGACCAACTGGAGCGGCTGATGGCCCACATCAAGCGCGTGGCGCCCCAGGTGCCGGTGATCCTGGACGCCAAGCGCGGCGACATCGGCTCCACCGCCGAGCAGTACGCCCGCGAGGCCTTCGTGCGCTACCAGGCGGACGCCGTCACGCTCTCGCCCTTCATGGGCTTCGACACCATCGAGCCCTTCCTGCGCTATGCCGACAAGGGCGTGATCCTGCTGTGCCGCACCTCCAACCCCGGCGGCAGCGACTGGCAGAACCAGCGGCTGGCCGACGTCCCAGGCCAGCCCCGCCTCTACGAGCACCTGGCCCGCCTGGCCCAGACCGAGTGGAACAAGACCGGCCAACTGGGCCTGGTGGTGGGCGCGACCTTCCCGGAGGAGATCGCCCGGGTGCGCGAGATCGCCCCGACCCTGCCCCTGCTGATCCCCGGCGTGGGCGCCCAGGGCGGTGACGCCGCGGCCACGGTGCGCGCGGGCTGGCGCGGCACGGCCGAGGCCAGCAGCGCGCCCATCATCGTCAACTCCTCCCGTGCGGTCCTGTACGCCAGCAGCGGCGAGGACTTCGCCGCCGCGGCCCGCCGCGTGGCCCTGGCGACGCGCGAGCAGCTCAACGTCGCCCGCGGCTGAGGCTTCGGGTGCAACTCCCGGGACCGCCGCGCGCGGACCCAGGCTGCGCATTCCTTCTCGCTCTGCTGCCGGGCGTTGCATTTGCGCGTGGTTTGCCTGGCTGAACCGCTGTTCAGCCGGCCAGCGCTGACCGAGACTCGCAATATGGCTCGGCTCCGTGGTGGGGCGGGCACCCTCGGAGCATGCCCGCCAACGTGAGCAAGGACCCCCTCGACGATCTCAGCAGCCTGGTCGGCCAGGAGATGTCGCTGGACGAGCGGCGCCAGGCCCTGGAGCGCGGCCTGCGCTGGCGCTCCGTGCGCATGCTGTTGGGTGCCTCGGCCCTGATCGGTGGCCTGGTCACCCTGCTGCTGGCCGGCACCATCCGCCCGAGCGAGCCCCTAGGTGGCGCGCTGCCGCCCCTGCTGGCAGCCCTGGTCTGCGCGGTCGGCACGGCCTTCTACCTGCGCCTGCCGCGTGAACGGGCCAAGCCCGGCGTCATGCTGCTGATGAGCCTGGTGATGATGATGGGCCTGGCCCTGGCCTGGTCCCGCGGGGCCGGCCTAGGCTCGCCGGGCCTGGGCGTGCTGGCCCTCATGGTGGCCTTGGGCACGGCCGTGACGGGCCTGACGGCGGGGTTGTGGCTCTTTGGCGTGGGCGCCGTGTGCCTGCTGGTGATGGCCTGGCTAGAGGCCCACCAGATGCTGCCGCAGGCGTCCCTGGGTTCCAGCGTCTCTGCCCAACTGGTGACGCAGCTGGTGCTGCTGAGCACCGGCCTGGTCGTGGGCATGGGCACGCTGCGCCTGGTGCACCGCTCCATGCGCGAGGCCAGCGAGCGCAACGCTCGCTTCCGCCATCTGCTGTCCATGGCGGCGGACTGGTACTGGGAGATGGACCGCGATTTTCGCTTCACCCACATGGCCGAGAACATCCCTGGCCAATCGGGCCTGGACCTCAACAACCGCCTGGGCAAGACGCCCTGGGAAGTCGATCAGGCCCATGGCCTGGGGGACGAGGACATGGACGCCCACCGCGCCGACCTCGAGGCCCACCGCCCCTTTCGCGGCATGGTGGCGCGCCGCCGCGGCGAGGACGGCCTGCTGCGCTACGTCTCGGTCAGCGGCGAGCCGCGCTTCGATGCGGCGGGCAACTTCCGCGGCTACTGGGGCGTGGGTCGTGACGTCACCGACGAGGTGCAGGCCGAGCAGGCCATCGTGGCCACCGAGGCCCGCTACCGCGAGCTCTTCCGCCGCTCGCCTTCGCCCCTGGTGCTGCACCGCTGGGGTCGCGTGCTGGACGCCAACCCCGCCGCCATGGCCATGTTCGGCTACACCCAGCGCTCCAGCATGATCGGGCAGGACCTCTTCGCCCACTACGAGAGCGGCGAGGACGAGCGCGCGCGCGAGCGCGCCGCCAAGATCGAGTCCATGCCCGTGGGCGCCATCCTGCCCGTGGCGGAATTCAAGCTGCGCACGTTGTCGCGCCGGCGCCGGCTGGTGCAGGTCACCAGCGTGCGGGTCGATGCCGCCAGCGGTCCCGCGACGCTCTCCTTCTTCATCGACCAGACCGAAGCCTCGCGCGCCCAGGAGGCGCTGCGCCGCTCAGAGGGCCTGCTGTCCCACCTGGTGGCCACCAGCCCGGACGTGATCACGCTCACCGAGATCGCCACCGGCCGCTACGCCATGGTCAACAAGACCTTCGAGGAGCTCTCCGGCTACAAGGCCGAGGAGGTGCTGGGCCGCACGGCGGACGAGCTGGGCGTCTGGCACAACCCCGAGGACCGCCAGCGTCTGGTCGAAGGCGTGAAGCAGCACGGCCGCGTGAACGACATGCCGGCGGCCTTCAAGGGCAAGAACGGCGAGCTGATCTCCATGGTGATGTCCGCCGCGCCCTTCAACATGGAAGGGCAGTCCTACCTGGTGATCAATGCGCGGGATGTGTCGGAGTCGGAGCGCACGCGCCTCATCCACGCGGCCATCTTGGAGAACGCCTCTATCGGCATCACGCTCACCCGGGACCAGTGCTTCGTGCAGGTCAACCGCGCCGTGGAGGAGATGTTCGGCTGGCCCGATGGCAGCCTGATCGGCCAGTCCGGCCGCGTGGTCTGGCCCAGCGACGAGGAGTACCGCGACGCCGGCCGCGAGCTGGGCGCGCGACTGGCCGCGGGCGAGCAGGTCGAGACCGAGCGCCGCATGGCCCGCAAGGACGGCAGCACCTTTCTGTGCCGCATCCTGGCCCGCGCCGTGGACCCCGACCACCCCAGCCGCGGCGGCACGATCTGGATCCTGGAGGATGTCACCGAGAAGCGTCGTGTCGAGGCCGCCCTGGCCCAGGCCAAGGACGAGGCGCAGGCCGCCAGCCGCGCCAAGAGCGCCTTCCTGGCCAACACCAGCCACGAGATCCGCACGCCGCTCAACGGCGTCGTGGGCCTCGCCCGGCTGCTGCAGCAGCCGGACCTGGACGACGAGACCCGCCGCCACTATCTGGACCAGATGCTGGACAGCGCCGAGAGCCTCTCCGGCCTGATTGCCGACATCCTGGACCTCTCCAAGATCGAGGCCGGCCGCCTGACGCTGGAGTCGCAGCCCTTCGCCTTGCGCGACATGCTCTCCACCATGCGCATGGCCTACCTGACCCTGGCCCAGGCTCGTGGCCTGGCGTTCCGCATCGATGTCGATGAGGACGTGCCCGGCTGGGTGGTGGGCGACCCGGTGCGCACCCGCCAGATTCTTTCCAACTACCTCACCAATGCGCTGAAGTTCACCGAGAGCGGCTCGGTCTCGGTGCGCGTGACCCGCATCAGCGACGAGCGCCTGCGCATCGAGGTCACCGACACCGGCCCCGGCATCACGCCCGAGGTGCAGGCCCGCCTCTTCCAGCCCTTCACGCAGGCGGACGAGTCCACCACACGGCGCTATGGGGGCACAGGTCTGGGCCTGTCGATCTGCCGGGAGCTGGCCCACCTGATGGGGGGCGAGGTGGGCGTGCAGTCCGAGACCGGGCGCGGCTCCACCTTCTGGGCCGAGCTGCCCCTGGTGGCCGCTGCCAGCAGCCTCTCGTCCCAGCCCCGCGAGGCCCGCGACAACGCCGACCTCGACGGCCTGCGCGTGCTGATGGTCGAGGACAATCCGGTCAACATGATGATTGCCGTGGCCCTGCTGGAGCAGTGGGGCCTGGAGGTCTCGCAGGCCAGCGACGGGCATCAGGCCATCGAGGCCATCCACGCTTCGGCCAGCATGGGCAAGCCCTTCGACGTGGTGCTGATGGACGTGCAGATGCCGGTGATGAGCGGCCATGAGGCCACCCGCGAGATCCGGCGACGCTTCCCCGCAGAGCAGCTGCCCATCGTGGCGCTGACCGCCGCGGCCCTGGTCTCCGAGCGCGACGAGGCCCTGGAGGCCGGCATGAATGAGTTCCTCACCAAGCCCATCGACGCCAACCGCCTGCGCCAGGTCCTGGTCAAGCTGATCGGGCACAAGCCCAACGACAGGCAGCGGCGCTGAGGCCGTCGCAGAGCGCTGCCACAATCCGGGCGCGGCGGCCCCGGCATTGCGGGCTGCCGATGTCCCGCGTCCCCTGTTTGCCGACCTCATGCTGAAGTCCCTGTTCATCGGCCTTTGCGGCTTGTCGATGGCCGTCCAGTGCGCGGCCCAGATCCCTGCTGTGGCCCCTGCCTCGTCAGCCCTTCCTGCCGGCGGCGCCAGCGCCGCCGCGCCCCCGTGGATCCACGTCGAGGCCCAGGCGACACTGCGCGTGCAGGTCCGCCTGCTGCCTATGGGCTTCAGCCAGGGGCGGGACACGCCCGTCTACACCGGCTACCGGCCCCAGCTGCGCTTCCCGGACCATCCCGCGGGCTCGACCTGCGCGCTGAACATCCCACCCGGCGTCGGCGGTGAGCTCAAGCCTGGTGAAAGCGCCGAGGCCACCGTCCGCTGCCTGGATGCCCTCCAGCTGCGCGACGACCGTCGGCAGTTCCAGATGTTCCAGGGCGGGCGGCTGGTGGGGGAGGGGCAGGTCTTGCCCTGACCCTCGGCGCAGGCTCAGGCACCCCGTCTTGCACCTCGTGTCCGGGGTCCGGGCCGAGGCTCCGTCAGTCGGGGCCTCGGCTTCTTTGTGCCCGCTCGGGGCCGGCGTGCGCGCCGGTGCGACCTGTCAGCAGGTACATCGTCTCCAGGTTGCGGCGCTCCAGCCGGTACTCGGACAACAGGGGCAGCAGGCCCTGCCAGGGCGCATGCAGGGCCTCGAAACAGCACAGCGAATGCCAGGCGGCGCCCCACACGAAGGCGTTGCCCAGCCATTGCCAGGCCGGCGCCCAGACCAGGCCGGCGGCCACCACCCGGGCGCCGGGCTTCAGCGCATCCTGCAGCCGCTGCAGCGCTTGCGGGCATTGCTGCAGGTCATGCGTGAAGAAGAGCAGGGCGGCGTCAGCCTTGCCGTCACCCTTCCCGTTGTGCTTCCCGGACCCTCTCTCAGGCCAGTCGGCCTCCGCGGGTGCCTCGATGAGGCACAGGCGCGGGTCCTTGCCGCAGCGCTGCCGGGCCTGTTCCAGCATGGCCTTGCAGGGCTCAAGGCCGATCACCTGCCCAGTTGGGCCCACGGCCTGAAGCAGCAGGGGCAGGCTCAGGCCGGTGCCGCAGCCCAGGTCCAGCACCGTCTCCCCCGGCTCCAGACCCAGCTGGGCGATGGCCTCGCGGCGCAGGCCCGTCAGGGCCGCAAGCTCCAGGTCATAGACCGGCGCGCGGCGGGCATAGAGCGCCTGCGAGTGCTGGTGGCGCAGCTGATGGACCTGATGTGACCTGTCGCTGGGCGGCGGCGGAGAAGGCATGGCAGGACTCCGGCAATGGAGGGGCAGCTTCGGCCCGGACGCTCGCCCCGTCAAGCGATGCCTGATGTTCCTGTGCGCCTATGCGACGCGGCCGCACAGCCGGTCTTGAGCTGGCGCAAGAGCCGTGCCTTTCAGCGCAAGCTCAGGCTACCCGCCTTCCACCCCGCATCCGCCCAGCGCTGGAAGGGGCCCAGCTGCTGGGCGTCGCCGCTGCGGCGCAACACCTGCAGGCTCTGCAGGTCCAGCAGCTCGAAGCTGCGCGGGGTGTAGCGGCCCTCGGCGCGGGCCTCGCGCACCATCAGCAGCTGCTGGCCGCCGGGCACCCAGCCGGCGAACTCGGCATAGCCCAGGCCGGGGTTGGCGGCCACCGGGGGCAGCACGTCCAGGCGCCAGCCCTGCGCCGTCTGGCGCAGCACCCACAGCTCGCGCCAGGACTCCGTGGGCTGCACCGCCAGCGTCGCGGCCGTGCCCTCGCGGTTGACGTTGAAGGAGGCCGTCTGGATCAGGCCGAAGCTGCAGTGGCGCAGCAGCGCCTCCTTGGCCTGTGCGGACTGCAGCACCAGGCATTGGTCGCCCTCGGTGCCGGGCAGCAGGCGCAGCTGCAGCGAGTCCTTGCCCCGGCTCCAGCTCATCGTGCCGGACCCCGCGGGCAGGGCCTGCCAGCGCACGGCATTGGCGCGCATGGCGGCGTCGTTGGCCAGGGGCTGGTCGTCGTCGGCCAGTTCGCCGGGCTGCAGGCGGGCCAGGGCCTGCAGGGCACGGGCGCCGGCGGCCTGCGACTGGCTTGCGGCGTTGGCGTCGGTCTGGCGGGCCTGCGCATAGGCCAGGCTGCTCCACACGCTGGCCTGTCGCAGGGCCACGCGGTTGCGCCACAGGGGTGCCAGGCCATTGGCGGGCACGCGCTCCAGGATGTCGGCGCGCCACTGTTCGCGCTGCAGCTTCTGCGAGGGCGTGGCGGCGGGGTTCTGGCACTCCGGGCGGGTCAGCGCCAGGGCGGCGCGCGCCTGCTGCTCTGGCGTGCTCGCGGGCAGGGCCAGCACGCGGCGGAAGACTTCGCCCTCGTAGCAGAGCTGCAGGCTGCCGGCTTCGCGCTCGAAGCTCTGGAACTTCAGGCCGTAGCGCGCGGCCACGTCCAGCTGGGCGGCCAGCTGGGTGTCGGCCGAGGTCGTGGGCGCGTCCAGCTTCGCTGTGCTGCTGCGCGAGGCGCGCTCGGCCAGGCGCTCGGCCAGGCTGCCCAGCGCGTCCAGCGCCTCGATGCCGCCGGGGCCGGCCATCTGCTCAGCGCTGGCCTGCTGCACATAGGCCGCGGCCAGGCCCAGGCCCAGGGACTCGGCGCCCGGCTGCAGGCGCACCAGGCGCAGGGCGGCCAGCAAGGCGGCGGGCTCGGCGGCCGGGCCTTCGATGGGCAAGACCTGACCCTTGCGGACGAAGCCGCCGCGCTCGCGGCGGTAGTCGTAGACCTGGTAGAAGTCCAGGCGCTCGCCGCGGATCTCCACCGCCTCGCCCCGCCACAGGGCGGCCTGCGAGGGGGCGGCGTCGCGGGCGGCGGTGCGCAGCGCGGCCTGGTCCTGGAGGATCAGGGCCGTCGCGGCCTGGCTGGCAGCCGGCTGCAGCAGGGCGGCGCCGATGGCCAGGGCGGCGGTGCTCAGGATGGGGCGCATGGTTGAAGTCCTTGCTGTGGAAGTCACGGGGTCAGTTGTTGCCTTCTGTCTGTTCTTCCTGCGCCTCGCGCGCCTTGGCCACGGTCTCCGTCTTGCCGCCCAGCAGGGTCTTGCCAATGAAGCCGCCATCGGCCGGGGGCGGGGCGATGATGACCTGCACCTTGTCCGAGAGCTTGTCGGCCATGGCCTTCTGGATCAGCAACGGGTGCCGGCTCAGCAGGGCGCCCTCGGCCGACATCTGCTCCAGGCTCACCTTGCCCAGGCGGCCCTGGCGGTAGGCCTCGGCGTCGGCCAGCTTCTCGCGGGCGCGGGCCTCGCCCTCGGCCTCGATGCCGCGGGCCTGCGCCGCACCCTCGGCCATGCGCACGCGGGCCACGCGCTCGGCCTCGGCCTCCAGCTGGCGCTGCTCGACCTGGCGCTGCTTGAAGGGCAGCACATGCTTCATGGCTTCCTCCTGAGCCTTGGCGGCGATGACCTGCTCGCGCGCGGCGGCCTCGGCGGCGGTCTCGCGGCGGATCTTGTCGGCGGCGGCCTCCAGCTCGGTCTGCTTGACCTTCTTCTCCTGCTGCTCCAGCGTGTAGCGCATCTTCTCGGTGGCCAGGCCCTCGGCCAGCAGCTTCTCCAGGCCTTCGCGGTACTCGTGCGGCAGGTCCACATTGCCGATCTGCACGCTGTGCAGCACGATGCCGTCGGCCAGCAGCTTCTTGCGCAGCTCGGTCTCCAGGGCCTGCTGGATCTCGGCGCGCTGGGTCGAGAAGATCTCGCGCACCGTGTGGCTGGCGATCTGGCGGTAGATCACGCCCTGCAGGATGGGGTCGATCAGCTCGCGCTCGATGTTGTCCGGCAGGCTGCGGGCCAGCTGGGGCAGGCGGGTCTGGTCCACGCCCCAGCGCAGGGTCAGCGTGAGTCCCAGCGACAGGCCCTCCACCGACTGCAGCGGCGCCGGGCCGTCGGCGCGGGCGAAGGCGCCGGGCTGGTAGCTGCGGTCCTGCTGGGGCAGGGTGCGGATCTCGTGCAGGCCGGGGAGTCGAAAGAGGCTGCCATCGCGGGCCTGGGTGACGCCGCCGGTGAGGGCGTTGGTGCGCAGGGCGACCTCACCGCGGGGCACGGCATAGAAGGGCGGATGCAGGGCCAGGGCGGCCACCGACACCACGCTCACGCCCAGGGCCAGCAGCAGCGGGGCATGGCGGCGCAGCTGGGCGCCCAGGGAGGGTCTGGCGGCCTCGTGGGCGGCGGCGGCTTCGTAGTCCTCGACCAGACGGCTGTGCAGGATGTCGTCGTCGGCCTGGCCTTGCTCGGGGGTGTGCTCGTTCATATGCGGCTTCTCTCTTGGTTCGGGGCGGACCCCGTGTGTGGATCGATGGCCGCAGTGTTTGTCGGGGGCCGCGGAGGGCGCCAGGGCGGCGCCGGGCCACTGTCGTCACAGCCCGGAAGAAAGCTTCACAGGGGCCTGCGCGCGGGCTGCCGATAATCGGGCGCATGAACAAAGTCGCCGTCATCGAGGACGACCGCCCCACCAGCGAGCAGCTGGCTGGCTGGATACGCGCCGCCCGCCCCGAGCTGCAGGTGGACCAGTGGTTCGACCGCGACAGCGCCGAGGCCGCGCTGGGGCGTGAGGCCTATGCCATGGTGGTGCTGGACATCGAGCTGGGCCGCGAGCGCCATGCCGGCGTGGCCCTCATCAACGCGATCAACAAGCTGCACCAGGGCACGCCGGTGCTGGTGGTCTCGGCCATGCCCGCGGCCATCTACCGCGGCATCATGAAGGCGCTGGATGCGTGGGACTACCTGCAGAAGACCAGCTTCGACGAGGCCGAGTTCACCGAGACTTTCCTGGACATCCTGCGTGCCGCCCGCGCCCGCACGCCCAGCCCCGTGCCGGATACCGCGACGGCCCTGCAGCTGGATCCGCTGTGGCAGCGCAGCCCGCTGTGGAAGGGCCAGCGCATCAACCTGCCGCTGACCGCCCAGCGCATCCTCGCCACCTTGCACCAGCGCGCGCCCGAGGTGGTGAGCTACGAGGAGCTGTTCGACGTGGTCAAGAGCGGCCGCACGCGGGACAACGTGCGCAAGCATGTCTCCACCCTGCGCGAGGCCCTGCGCGAGGTGGACGCCGACTTCGACGCCATCGAGAACGTCCCAATGCGCGGCTTCCGCTGGGCCGGGCCGCGATGAGATCGGGCGGCGCATGAAGCTCGGTCCCGTCGAGCTGCCGGCTTTGCCGGTGCCGCGCCTGGGTCTGGCGGCCTTCCGCCGCCGCCTGGTGGTGCACCTGGCCTTCGTGCTGCTGGTGGCGGCCACCCTGGGCCTGGCCCTGACCGTGCTGCAGGACCAGAAGCAGCGCAGCTACCAGCGCTACGAACAGGGCTTCCGGCAGTCCCTGGCCGAGATCACTCTGCAGCTGCGCCATCCGGCCGGCCAACTGGCCCTGCTCAACCCGGGCATGGAGCCGGGCAATGGGCAAGACCTGGCCCCGGTGCTGCTGCCCTTCTCGGCCATCGATTTCGACGACCAGTACAAGGCCCTGCGCGCCGTGGAGATGGCAGGCTGCGGTCTGCGCTGGCCGCAAGGCGCCAGCCTCTGCGCCGCCGTGGGCAGCAATGCCTACGCGGGCGGCTTCGTCTACCTGGTCGGGAGTCTGGACGCCGGGCCGCTGCAGCCGCGCAGCATCGGCCAACTGGCGCTGGGCGGCGTGCACCGCCTGCGTGTGAGCCTGGACTACCGCGGCCAGCGCAGCGTCTGGACCGCGCCCTATGAGACCGCTCGGCCTGAGGAGGGCCCCGCCCAGCAGCGTGGGCGGCTCACCGGCTTCCTGGCCGAGGGGGACCAACTGGAGCGCCAGTCCCGCCCGCAGCGCGAGTTCCGCGGCTGGCTGTGGCGCGAGGGGCCCTGCGTGAAGACGGGAGATGCCGAGGCGGACTGCGCGCGGCACACGGTCTTCTCGGTCCGCCTGCCGGTGGAGGCCTTCAAGACCGCTCTGTTCGAACGCGGCGCCCAGGCCTGGCCGCCGCGGGACCTGGACCGGCTGCGCCTGCGCGTGCAGCTGCTGGGCCCGGCAGGCGAGGACGGCGCCGCACGAACGCTGTTCGACAGCAGCCGCCCGGGCGCCACGGTGGGCGTGTCCCTGGACCGCCTGGGCGCGGGCCTGCAGGCCGGCGAGACCCTGCGGATCGAGCGTCTGGGCGAGCAGCCGCTGGTGATTGCCGAGCGCCGCGGCGCCGAGATCGGCGATGCGCCCCTGCCCTGGCTGAGCCGCCTGATCCGCCGCCTGCCTGTGGATGTGCCCGTGGGCGACGCGCGCCTGCGCCTGCAGGCCCGGGAGGAGGTCGTCACCGCCACCGGCCGCTACCGCCTGACCCTGCAGGGTGACCTGCGCAGCCTGGACCGCCAACTGGCCCGCGAGGCGCGCAGCCTGCTGTGGCTGGTGGGCGCCATGCTGGCGGCCATCGCCTTCGCCTGGCTGCTGGTGGAGCTGGGCCTGATCCGCCGCATCACGGTGCTGACGCGGCGCGCGGCGGCCGTGTCCTACAACATGCAGGACCCGCGGGCCGAGCAGCGCATCGGCGAGCTGGACGTGGCGGACCTCAAGGGGCGCGACGAGCTGGGCATCCTGGCCGGCACCCTGCAGGCCCTGCTGGAGCGTGTGAAGGACGGCCTGCGCCGCGAGCAGCTCCGGGCGGAACGCGAGCGGGAGATGTGGCATGCGGTGGGCCACGAGATCATGTCGCCCCTGCAGTCCCTCATGGTGCTGCATGGTGCTGCGGATGACCCCAGCCATCGCTATGTGCAGCGCATGCAGCAGGCGGTGCGGGTGCTCTACGGCACAGCCTCGCCCTCCGAGGCCCTGGAGGCCGCCGACCTGCAGCTGGAGACCCTGGACCTGGCCCAGTTCTGCCGCGATGTGGTGGCCAATGCGCCGCATGCGGGCATCGAGGGCGTGCAGATGCAGGGCGACGAGGGCACGCCGCTGCCCGTGCGCGGCGAGGCCTATGCGCTGGAGGACGTGGTCACCCATGTGCTGCGCAATGCCCAGCGCTACCGCCGGCCCGGCACGCCCATCACCCTGACACTGGCCGAAGAGGACGGCATCGCCCTGCTGGGCATTCACAACAGCGGGCCTGGCATCCCGGAGGACATGCTGGCCCGCATCTTCGAGTACGGCGTCTCCGATCAGCCGCCCGATGCCGGCCCGGAGCGCCGCGGGCAGGGCCTCTTCGTAGCACGAAGCTACCTGGCCAAGATGGACGCGCAAATTGAGGCCCGCAACGAGGACGGGGGCGTGCGCTTCTGGCTGCGTCTGCGCCGCGTCTGAGCCCAGCCCGGCAGGGGCGGTTCATTCGGGGGACTTGCGGCCAGGCCCCCGCCGCGCACAATGCGGGCATGAGCGACGCCGTCCCCCACCGATCCCACGCCCTGGCCCTGCTGCCCGACAAGGGCGTGCCCAATCTGCTGTTCCTGCTCTTCCACGGGGCCGGGGCGGATGCCACCCAGATGCGGCCCCTGGCCCAGGCCCTGCGCGGCCAGTACCCGCAGGCGGCCGTGCTGGCCCTCAGCGGCCCCGAGGCCTATGACCTGATTCCCGGCGGCGGCAGCGGCCTGCAGTGGTATTCCCTGGACGGTGCCAATGACGAGAACCACGCCCGCCGCGTGGCCGACGCCCTGCCTGACTTCATCGCCCTGGTCCGGGCCTGGACCGAGCATTTCGAGTTGCCCTGGCAACAGGTGGCCCTGGGCGGCTTCTCGCAGGGGGCCGTGCTGGCCCTTGAAGCCGTACAGGCCGAGCTGGAGCTGGCCGGCCGCGTGATGGCCTTCGGCGGCGCCTATGCCACCCTGCCCGAGCATGCGCCGCGGGAGGTCACCGTGCATCTGCTGCATGGCCAGCAGGACGGCGTGCTGCCCTACCAGGACCAGATCCAGGCCGCCAAGCGCCTGGTCGCCCTGGGCGCGGACGTCACCGCCGATGTGCTGCCCGACATCGGCCATGAGCTGCACCCCGAGCTGATCGCGCGCGCGCTGCACCAGCTGAGCACCTTCGTGCCGGCTCGCATCTGGCGGGCCGCCATGCAGGCAGCCGAGGAACAGGGGCTCAAGGCCCCGCTGCAGTGAACATGGGCGGCAGGCTGTGCCGGATCGCGGGCCTGCCGGCTGTGCGGTTTGCCGCGGTCTGCCTGCTGGCGCTGGGGCCAGGTCTTGCTCCTGCCACCGGCACCGAGCCAGCCTCGCAGCCCACGGTGGAGCTGCTCTACCAGGACCGCCCGCCCTACTACATGCCCCAGCCCGGCCGGCAGCCGCCGCAAGGGCTGGTGATCGAGCCCCTTCGGCGTGCCCTGGAGCGCACGGGCCTGCCCCACCGCTGGGCGCTGACGCCGGCGGCGCGCCAGCTGCTGATGGTCGAAAACGGCGAGCATCTGGTCTGCGGCGTGGGCTGGTTCCGCAACCCGGCCCGCGAGGCCAGGGGCCAGTTCAGCGCGCCGCTCTACCGCGGCCAGCACGTGGCCATGATCGCCCGCCGTGACGCCCCGCTGCACGAGGGCATGAGCCTGCGCGAGGCCCTGGACTCGCCGGCCCGGATGCTGGTCAAGCAGGGCTATTCCTACGGTGCCGAACTGGACGCCCTGATCGCCGAGCGCCCTGGCCGTGTCACCCAGGGCAGCGGCGAGGTCGGCCAGCTGCTGCGCATGCTGCAGGCCGGCCATGCCGACTGGATGCCGGCCGCGCCCGAGGAGGTGCAGGCCCAGCTCCTCCGCGACGCCAGCCGCGAGAAGACCCTGCAGCTGCTGCACTTCAGCGACCCGCCCGTCATCGTGCCCCGGCACCTGTACTGCAACAAGGCGGTGCCGGCGGCCTGGCTGGAGCGGCTGGGGACGGCGCTGCGCTAGCTAGCGCAAGCCGCCCAGCAGCTGGTTGACCGCCTGCTGGATCTGGGCCCAGCGTGCGCGGGAGACCCAGGCAAAGCTGGGCGATCCGTTGGGATCCACCGGGCTGCGATTGAAGACCTTCTGTTCGGGGAAGTCCCGCAGGTCGTCGATGCACAGGTTGAGCGCATGGCACTGATAGGCCAGCTGGGCCTCCTCCACGCAGGTGCCCAGTCGCGTGCAGGACCAGATGGCCACCACGCGGGACAGCGCGAACTGGTCGCGCAGGCGACTGACGCTGGCCAGGTCGAAGAGCGGCCCCATGCCTTCGAGGTCGGCCGCCTCTGGCTTCAGGGGCGGCAGCAGACCGCGGGCTTCGAGCAGTTCCAGGGTGATGTGGCCGGGCAGCAGCTCCGCCGCGAATTCGGCGGAGCCGGTGGACAGCACGTAGTCCATCACCCCGGCGTGGTCCTGGCGCTGCTGGGCCTCGTAGGCGCGCCGCTCGGGGGAGTCGGCAGCCCAGGACTGCGCCACATAGGCCAGCTGCCGGCGGTCGCCCCGGGCCTGGCACAGGTCCTCCAGCGCCTTGATCGTGCGCTTCATCGCCTCCGATGCCGAGGGCGCCGCGTGCGCGACCAGGGCCTGGCTCACGCCCTTGTCCAGGCAGCGCTGCAGCTGGATCCGGGCCGCGAAGTAGTCCTGGGGGGATTTGCTCAGGGCGGCGCGGTGCACCAGCATGGCTGGCGTTTGATGCCGGAGACCAAGAACGGCCGAGGACCAAGCAGAAGTCGCAATCTGCTCTGCACTTGTGCTTGAGAGCTCCTTTTTGGCAGCAGACGGCGCCGCAGATGGCGATACCGACGCCCCAGTCACCTGCAAGGGTGCATCGGTTGAACTTTCGGTTGCAGGCGATTCTGATTGAGACCTTGTCAGAAACATGAGTGCCACGCCAAGGGCCACGATCAACAAGGCAACTCTGAAAGCGTGTTTTGCGACGATTGTCATGAGTCCGTAGGTCTCAATTCAATTGATAGGGCAACGAGACTCGCCGTTGCCTCGTTTCAACGTATTGGGCACCACGATCGGGTTGTGCGGGGCATCTACCATGAGTGCCCATTTGTATTGTTCAGTGCCGCCGTCCGAAAAAGTGATGGTGACGGTATAGCCCCCGTTAGGGCGGTAGGCCCATTTGTGAATCAAGCCGACGAGGCCAACCTCGGACGTGGCGAATTTTCCGCTCAAGTACGAAGCCATACCTGACGCTTGCATTGCAGCTCTCGCTGCAACTTGACGATCGTCGGTGCCAGCGTGGCTGGTCGTGGTCTGAAGGGTCTGCTATTGCTCATCGGTGGCCAGAGAGCTCTTCGCTGCTGAACAAGCGTCCGCCTGGTTATCGCTGACGGTTTTCTCGATGATCTTTTCCTTTAGCCAGACCGGTGAGGCTTCCACCACCTCGTCTGGAGAACGCATGTACTGCCTGCATTCCTCTCCATAGCAGATTGACGTGTCGCGAGTCGATTTACCGTAGATCACCACTTTCTCGACGGATTCGAGGGGAGTCCAGCCGCCCCGGAATATGTGTCCGAGGAGCGCTCGCAGTAGCCATTTTCAGACGTATTGCAGGAGCCGCTATCGTTCATCATTAAGGCAGCAGTCTTGCCGGAGTTTGGCGCGCCGCTTGGTTTCAGCAGCTTGATCCGAGTAGTCCGCGTATATGGAATGTTGGGGAATACGTCATTCGCTGTTTGTGCGGCGGCGGTCATGCATCCCAAGCCGAAAAGAATGGCGGCAACCAATTTCATGTGAAAGAAATCACACGCTATGTGCCAGCGAGCGGGAAGTGATGAATGGAATCCTGTCACTTCTAACAGGCTTTGTGCGATTTTCGAACATTTGGCGGAGTCTTGCCGGTCTTCAATCCAGCGTCACCTCCGCCCTCACCACCCCCGCCCGCTCCGTGCGGGCCGAGAGCGAGAGCCGCGTGCCATGCGGGGCGCGGACGATCCATTCGGCGACGGCGCGGTCGCCGGTGATCTCCTCGGTGGGCAGGAAGCTCAGCTGCGAAGCCTGCGGTGCGTGGCCGGCCAGGTGCGGGCCCTCCATGCGCTCCTTGCCGGTGACGAGGCTGGCGCTGCCGTCGGTGGGCAGCTGGATCTCGAAGATCACGCCGCGCACCACCTGGCGCTCCTTGGCGCGGGCGGTGACGGCGGCGCTGAGGTAGCCGCTGTTGGCCACGGCCAGGCGCACGCGCCAGCTGTCGGCACCCAGGGCGCGGACCTCGGTGCGCAGCAGCTCCAGGCGCGGCAGGGAGAGGCCGATCTGCGTCAGCCAGGCGGGGAAGCGCGCGGCCTCACGCTCGCGCAGGGCGGGCGGCGGGTTGCGCCAGTAGTTCATCTTGTCCCAGCCGCCGATCTCCACGGCACCCAGCTGCGGGTGCGGGAAGGGCGTCCAGTCGACATGGGCCTGGCCGGCGCAGTGCTCGTCGCTCCACTTGAGCAGCTTGAGCTCGTCCTCCACCGGGTGCTCGCGGAACCAGTCGATCCACTTGTAGCCCGTGACGCCAGCCTCCTGGTTGGGGTTCCACAGCTCCACCACCCAGAACAGCGCGCCCAGGTGCTCGTAGAGCCATTCCTGCGTGCCGCTGATGCTGTCCTTGGGGTGGTACTTGAAGTCGTGCCAGATGCTCACGGCGGGGTAGCCCGTGTGCTTCTCGCCCAGGGCCGAGAACTGCTTGATCAGCCAGAGGTCCTCGGGTGTCATGTCTTCGTCGGCGCAGCTGCCCATGGGGCGCAGGATCACGCCGCTGTAGGTGTGGAAGCTGATGGCAGCGCCGATGTTGGGATGCTTCACGATGAAGTCCACCATGGCGCGCACCTCGGGCTCGCTGGCGGGGTAGGGGCCGGCGCCGTCCTGCTCGTGCTCCTGGCGCCAGCCGCCGGGGAAGTTGCGGTTGAGGTCCAGGCCCTCGACGTCGCCGTTGACCTTGATCTGCAGGCCGTCGTAGTGCTGGATGAAGCCCTCGGGCATCAGGCGGTAGTACGCGCCGCCGAACTCGCCGGGCTCGCGGGCCACCATGAGGCGCGGGTCCTCGGGATGCTTCTTGTAGCCGCCGTGGGGGTCGGGTACGCGCATGGTGAGGATGCGGCCATCGCCGTCCACGTCCTCCATCGTGAGACCGTCCACCGGGTCCTCGTCATGCGGGTAGCGGCGCGTGGAGGAGCGAATGTGGCGCGGCCGGTCCGCCAGCGCCAGCTCGGCGCCGTCCGGGTTCAGCCGGGGCACGATGTAGACCACGCGGCTGTCCAGCAGCCGGGTGGCACGGCGACCCTCCTCGCTGTCCTGCCCGTGGTGGCTCAGCAGCTGGTGCAGGTAGTAGAGGCAGGTGGTGGAGGCGGTGAGCTCCGCGGCGTGGATGTTGCCGTCCAGCCAGAGGGCGGGCTTGTCGGTGTCGGGGCCGGTGGCCTCGTGGGTGAGGGCCAGCAGCCAGATCTCGCGCGCCTCGTGGCTGCGGCCGATGGAGCGCAGCGTGACCAGATGCGGGCATGCCGCGGCATAGGCCTGCAGCAGTTCGGTAAGGGGCTGGTAGCGAAGGAACTGACTGAAGTCCGGGGTCGGGAGGGCGGCGGCCATGGCGTGCGTCTTGTGGAGGCAGGGGGGGCCATGCTACGGGGGGGGCAGGCGCTTACGGCTGGGGGCGAACCCGTGCCAGCACCCAGGGCGTCAGGCGCCGCGCGGCCCCTTCATCGTGGCGTCACTGTCCCTTGAACAGGCCCTGGAACTGGCGCGACACCGGCAGCTTCTCTTCTCGGCCCTTGAGCGTCAGCTGCATGGTGTTTTCGTCGATGCGCACGGCGCTTGCGATGCAGCGGCTGTTGACCAGCACCGAGCGGTGCACCTGCCAGAAGAGTTCGGCGTCCAGCGAGGCCAGCAGTTCCTTCAGCGGCGTGCGGATCAGGGCCTCGCCGCCGGTGTAGACGACGCGGGTGTAGCGGTTGTCGCTCTCGAAATAGACCACGTCCTGCGGATCGATCATCTTGACCTCGCGCCCCAGGGAGGCCTGGATCAGGCGGGCCTTGGGCGTGGCCGCAGCCATGGGCAGGAGCTGCTTGAGCAGGGCCTGGAGGTCGGGGGCGGGCTGCTGCAGCCGGGCCTTCAGCCGCTCGATGGCCTGCGACAGGCGGGCGTCCTCCACGGGCTTCATCACGTAATCGACCGCACCGGTGTCGAAGGCGGCCAGGGCGTGGTCGCCATAGGCCGTCACGAAGACCACATGGGGCGGGCGGGCGGTGGCGCCCATGCGGCGAGCCACCTCGATGCCAGTGAGGCCGGGCATGTTGATGTCCAGGAAGCAGATCTGGGGCTCGTGCGCCAGGAAGTCGTCCCAAGCATCGACGCCATGGCGGCTGGCGGCCACGATGTCGAGTTCGGGCCAGAGGCGTTGCAGGGCGGCGCGCAGCTGCTCGCGCGGCCCTTCCTCGTCGTCGGCGATGAGGGTGCGGATGGGGGTGGTCATGGGGTCCTCTCTCCTTGCTGTTGTGTTTGTTCAGGCGGCCTGGATACGCACCTCGGCCGCGCAGCCGCCTCCGTCCAGGGGCCGCAGTTCCAGACTGGCCCGTTCGCCAAAGGCCTGGCGCAGGCGCTGCAAGGTGTTGCGCAGGCCCAGACCGCCGTGGCCGGCCGCGGTGGGCGAGGACTGGCTGAAGTCCAGCCCGGGCACGGGCCCGTGGCCGTCGTCCAGCACCTGCAGAAACAGCCCGCTCTGGGCGTCGCAGCTGGCCTGGATGGTGATCTCCCCGCCTTGCAGGCGTGGCTGCACGCCGTGCTCGATGGCATTCTCGACCAGGGTCAGCAGCACGCCGGGCGGCAGCTGGGCGCCGGCCGCATCGGGGTGGATGTCCAGGCGAAAACGCAGGCGTTCGCCCAGCCTCGCCTGCATCACCTCGAGATAGCGGCGTGCGGCCTCCGCCTCCTCGGCCACGCTCAGCAGCGGGCGTTCAAAGAGCGGCAGCGTGGCGCGCAGATAGCCGGTCAGCGAGGCCAGCAACGGCGCGGCGCGGTCGTCCTTGACCTGCACCCAGTGCTGCAGCGCGGCCAGGGAGTTGAAGAGGAAGTGCGGCTGGATCTGAGCGGTGGCCAGTCGGCGGGCCAGCTCCAGGGCCTCGGTTTGGCGCTCCTGCTCGCGCAGCCATTGGGCGCAGTACTCGTTGCGCCAGCAGGCCAGGACCCACAGGGCCAGGGCGCCCAGGGCCATGCCCAGCACCAGCATCAGGAGCAGGGACCGGGCCAGCGCCTTGTCCAGGTGAATGCTGGCCTGCCAGGTCAGGAGGCCCAGGACCGTGGCGATCCAAACCAGGGCGTAGACGCTGGAGATCAGGTACAGCCGCTTCATGGTGGGGCGGCGCCAGAGCTGCTGCAGCATGGACAGCTGCATCACCCCGATCCCATGGTTGGCCAGGAAGACCGCAAGCAGGCCTTGCCAGGGCGTCC
Organism: Mitsuaria sp. WAJ17; assembly: GCF_014174515.1. Taxonomy (GTDB): domain Bacteria; phylum Pseudomonadota; class Gammaproteobacteria; order Burkholderiales; family Burkholderiaceae_C; genus Roseateles_B. The sequence goes on along the minus strand of NZ_JACJUG010000005.1, from coordinate 181,207 downwards.
CCGGGAAGAAACGGTTCACGGCCCAGAGCTGGAACAGCCCGGAGCAGATGATGTTGATCCAGATCGCTGCCGTCACGCTGGCAGACATGGGCGGCAGCGCCTGCAGCTGCTGCCACTGCGCCGGGGTGAAGCGGTGCCGCGGCCCCAGCATCAGTGCGACCCGCCAGTCCACCTCGCGCCAGAAGCCCAGGATGCGCTCGCGCAGGGTGAGCGCGCTCATGCCTGCCCCTCCAGCTGCAGACACACGCGGGTGCCCGGACCGTCCTCGCGCGGGCTGAGCCTCAGGGCGGCGCGCTCACCGAAGAAGCCCTGCAGCCGGGCGCGGCTGTTGCCCAGTCCCAGGCCTTCCTGCCAGTCTTCGGCCAGGCCCACGCCGCTGTCCTCGATCAGCAGCTGCCAGCCGCCCGAAGGCAGCGCCTGCAGCTGCAGATGCAGCTCGGCGCCGTTGAGGGTGGGCGCGATGCCGTGCTCCAGCGCGTTCTCGACCAGGCTCAGCACGATGCCCGGGGGCAGGCTGGCGGCGGCCGCGGCGGCAGGGGCGATGTCCAGCCGGTAGCTCAGTCGCTCGCCCCAGCGGGCCTGCATGACGCCCAGGTAGGCCTGCACCAGCTGAAGCTCCTCGGCCAGGCTGACCTCGGGCCGCAGCATCAGCTCGGCCGAGCCGCGCAGAAAGCTGCTCAGCTGGCGCAGCAGGGGGCTGGCGCGCTGGTCGCCGGTATCCACCCAGTGCTGGACGGCGGCCAGCGTGTTGAAGATGAAATGCGGCTGGATCTGGGCCTGCAGCAGGCGCAGCCGTGCCTCGCTGGCTTCGCGCCGGGCCTGTTCCTGGTCCGCGCGGCTCTTCGCCAGTGTCAGCTCGCGGGCCATCTGCTCGCGGCGCTGGCTGGCTGTCAGGATCACCACCAGCAGCAGGGCGAAGGCCATCATCAGGGGCAGGGGCATGCCGATCTTGGCGGCGGCGATGGCGCCTTCCAGTTGCGCCGGCCAGGGCAGTCCGTGGTCCACGGGCGCGCGGCGCAGGCCTTGCGTCATGCCGATGGCGCCGGCCACCAGCCCCGTCAGCGTGCTGAGAATGAGCGCTGGACGGCCCGAAAACCACAGCGGTCGCAGCCAGGACAGGCCCATGAGGCCGAGGAAGCCACCGCTGAACCCCAGCCAGGCCAGCAGGCCCAGCAGCAGGGCGCCGCTGTCCTTGTAGATGCCGGCGAACAGGCCCATGCCGCCGAACAGCGCCCCGGTCACGGCGCCCAGGAATTGCGAGTTGCGACAGACGCCGTTTTCGTTGCGCAGGACATGGCCCAGCGCTTGCGCGGCATCGTGGCGCAGCGCGGCATGCCAGGAAAGGGAGGTGGAGGGAGTCGCCATGCTGCGAGTATCCCTGCCGCGTGGCGGATGGATCATGGGCTTGCGGCGAACGGCAGGCAGCTCCGGCGGATGGCGGCCTGCAGCGGTCCGGCGGCGCTCAGCCCGCCAGTGCACCGCCGACGAAGACCTTGAGCTCGCCGGGTTGGAAGGCTACCCAGGGCTCGTCGCGGGTCAGGGGCTCGGTGGCGATGATGGCGGCACGGTCCAGGGGTGAGGCGTGGCGGGACAGGTCCACGCTGAGGTCTTCGTCCTGAAGGTGCACACGGCCGAAGGGGTGCTGGCGCAGCAGGTAGTGCAGCTTGGTCGAGCCGTGAGCCCAGAGGGCCTGCCCGTTGGAGAGCAGCATGTTGAAGGTGCCGTAGGCATTGAGCCGCGGCATCAGCTCGGCCAGGGTCAGGCAGAGCTCCTCGACACTGGGCACGCTGCAGTGCGCCTTGGCCAGTTCCTGCATCAGCCAGCAGAAGGCGCGCTCGCTGTCGGTGTCGCCCACGGGGCGGAAGGCGGCGTGAAGGGGCGGGTGGAAGTCCTTGAGGTTGCCGTTGTGGGCGAAGACCCAGTAGCGGCCCCACAGCTCGCGCACGAAGGGGTGGGTGTTCTCCAGCATGACCTGACCCTGCGTGGCCTTGCGGATGTGGGCGATGACGTTGTCGCTCTTGATGGGGTAATGCTTGATGAAGCCGGCCAGGGGTGAGACGCGCGCGCTGTGGTGGTCCACGAAATGGCGCAGGCCGCGGCCCTCGAAGAAGGCGATGCCGAAGCCGTCCTTGTGCTCCTCGGCCCGGGTGGCCAGGCCGGTGAAGCTGAACATCACGTCCGTCGGCACATTGCAGTTCATGCCCAGCAGCTGGCACATGGGAAGGGTCCTTGTCTACTCGAGGAACAGGCGCCTGATGCCCTTGAGGCTCAGCAGGGTGCCCGGATTGCTGGTCTCGTTGAGCACGCCGCTCATGCGCTGTCGCAGGCGCGGGCTCCGCCTGGCGCGCCAGATCAGCAGGTCGGCCAGCCAGGGCGCCGCGTTGATGCGATTGGCGCGCTCGTAGAGATCGTAGCGGGGCTTGAGTGCCTGCAGCACGGCTTCGTAGCGCTGGCGGGTGTCCGTGTCGTCCCGGCCCTGCAGCACGGCCTCGGCGGCGGCCATGCCCGTGGCCATGGCCTTGCCAATGCCTTCGCCGGTAAAGGAGTAGGTGCTGCCGGCGGCCTCGCCACTGACCAGCAGGCCCGGGCGCGTCCAGCGCGCGCCCTCCAGGGTGCAGCGCAGGGGCGCGCCCTTGAGCTCGCCCTCCAGATGGCCGTGGCGCATCAGTTCCGCCGCGGGCGGGTAGTGCTGGCAGAAGGCGTCGAAGAGGGCGCGCAGGTTGACGTCCTTCTTCTGCCCCTTGCCGGCCACGGCGCTGTGGCTGTCGGTCACGCCCACGCCGATGTTGAATCGGCCCTGTGGCGCAGGGAAGATCCAGCCATAGCCCGGCCGGACCTCGCGCGACCACACCACCTCCATGGCCTGGATACGGCCGACCATGGCCGGCGCGTGCACATAGCCGCGCAGGGCCACGCCACTGGGCGTGTGGCGCTCGCACATGCCGGCGGCGATCAGGGCCTTGGGCACGGCTCCGGTGGCCAGGATGACCCAGTCGGCCCGCAGCTCCAGGCGCTCGCCGCCCCGCTGCAGCACGGCGCCGCAGACGCGGCCCTGCGCGTCCTCCAGCACCTGTTCGAAGCGGGCCTGCTCGAAGCGGGCTCCGGCGGCCAGGGCGTGGCGGGCCAGCAGCTCGTCCAGGATCTGACGGGGCAGCACGGCCAGCTCGCCGGGCACATCGACGCGGCCGCCGCGCGGACCGACGCAGCCCACTTCGCGTACCGGCTCGGCGCGGGCCATCACCGCCTCCAGCAGCCCCAGCTTCTGCAGGGCCTGGTGGGCGTCGGGGATGAGGCCGTCGCCGCAGGTCTTGTCGCGGCCCAGCGGGTGCTGGTCGATCATCAGCACGCGACGGCCGGCCTGCGCGAGCAGCCGGGCTGCCGCGGCACCGGCTGGCCCGGCGCCCACCACGAGCACCTCGAAGGCGGTTTCCAGGGCCGCGGGAGCCGGCGCCGCGTGCGAGGGCGGGACGCCCGGGGATGGGGGAGGGAAGGAATGGCGTTCTGTCATGGCAAGGGCAGGGGTGGCGGCGCGATTCTAGAGAGCGCCAGCCCCTTCGCTGCCTCACGCGGCCCCTGAGGGCTGGCACCAGGCCCGACCCTTGTCTACGGCCCGCCGGGATGGCCTGGCCCGCGGCTGGGGGATTTGTTGGCGCGCTGCAACAAATTGTGTTTCCGCGCGTCCTGCGCCCCCTTGTGAGTGTCGCTTTGGGCCGGCATGTGCCGACAAGTCCAGGCAAATGTCCCATATCTGCTCACTTGTCGGGGCGATTGCCACAATCGATGGTGAAAACCCTAGGGGTCCCCCAAAGGTGGGTCGGAAAAAATTCACCGTCCCTCCGCGACCGCCTACCCGCGCCGTGAGAAGGTTCACTGGATGCGGGCCATCAGCCCGCATTTTTCATACATAGACTTCCGATTCCCGAGGAGAAGGAATGTTCAAGAAGACTGCCGTAGCCAAGGCCATGGTGCTGGGTTTTGGTCTGGGTGCCGCGCTTGGCGTGGCGCAAGCACAGGAACAACTGGAGCGCGTCGAGATCACCGGTTCGGCGATCAAGCGCACCAATGCCGAGGGCCCCTCTCCCGTTGAGGTCGTGACCCGCAAGCAGATCGAGCGTACTGGCGCCACCTCGGTGAACGAGCTGCTGCGCTCCATCCCCTCGATCGACATCTTCGACCAGGGCGAGCTGGCCTCCAACTCGCCGGCCGGTTCTGGCACCGCCAACGTTCGCCTGCGCGGCCTGTCCAGCAGCGAAACCCTGGTGCTGCTGAATGGCCGCCGCCTGCCCGTCAACGCCATCTACGACTCGTCGGGTGCTGGCGCTGCGTTCGACATCAACTCCCTGCCCATCGGCGCCATCGAGCGCGTTGAAATCCTGAAGGACGGCGGCTCCGCCATCTACGGTGCAGACGCCATCGGCGGCGTGGTGAACTTCATCACCAAGACCGACTACCAGGGCATCGAGGCCAACCTGAGCACCGGCCAGACCAGCCGCAGCGACGGCCGCGAGACCCGCTTCGGCGCGTCCGCCGGCTTCGGTGACCTGAACAAGGACCGCTTCAACATCCTGGTGGGCCTGGACTACCTGAAGCGCGACCCGCTCTACCGCAAGGACCGCGACATCTCCAGCTCGGTGGACTTCCGCCGCTTCGGTGGCAATGACGCCCGCAGTTCCTTCTCGCCCTACGGCAACGTCATCGACCCCAACACCGGTGCTCTGGTGGGCGTGCCCTACTCGGCCTGCCCGGCTGAAAGCCTGAACGGGACGGTCTGCCGCTACGACTTCAACAAGAGCATCCTGACCGCCTACAACGGTGCCGACCGTCTGAGCGCGATGGCCATTGCCTCGTACCAGATCAACCCGGACACCCGCGCCTTCGCGGAAGTGACCTACTCGACCTCCAAGGACCACTTCGAGGCCCACCCGGTGCCCGACTACTTCGTGGTGCCCATCACCAACGCGGCGCAGCGTCCCTACGAGATCCCGGCTGACTGGGGCCTGGGCACCGACAAGGTCTACATCGCCGGCCGCTTCATGCAAGGTGGCCCTCGCATCACCGACCGCAAGGCCGACTTCATCAACGCCGCCGCCGGCGTGGAAGGCAGCTTCGGCACCTACGACTGGAAGGTCAATGTGGCGCGCGGCGAGAGCAAGGTGGTCAACACTGACCACAACTACTACGACGCCACCAAGTGGGGCCCGGCCACCGAGAGCGGCAAGCTGAACCCGACGGTCAACACCAATGACCCGGCCTTCGTGGACAGCCTGAAGGTCAGCCCGGTGCGCACCGGCAAGTCGGTCCTGACCAGCTTCAACGCCCTGCTCAGCGGTGACGTCACCAAGCTGCCCGCCGGCATGATGAAGTTCGCCGTGGGCATGAACCTGAACCGTGAAACCCTGACCGACACCCCCGATGCGCTGACGCAGGCCGGCAAGGTGGTGGGCTCGATCAAGCAGGCCCCTGTGGATGCCGCCCGCACCTACAAGGCCGTGTTCGGCGAGCTGTCCATCCCGGTGCTGAAGAGCCTGGAAGCCCAGGCCGCCCTGCGCTACGACAAGTACCCCAACGCCAGCTCCAGCAGCCCCAAGATCGGCCTGAAGTGGACGGCTGCCCCGACCGTCGCCCTGCGTGGTTCCTACTCCGGCAGCTTCCGCGCTCCCGTGCTGAAGCAGCTGTTCGGTGCCCAGGAAGAAGGCGCGGTGACCATCACCGATCCGGATCAGTGCAAGATCCTGGGCGTGCCGCTGGATGCCCAGGGCAAGTGCCTGGTGTCGGCCTACCAGGTCAATGGTTCCAACCCCGACCTGCAGCCTGAGAAGGGCAAGACCTACAACGTCGGCGCCGTGTTCGAGCTGAGCAAGAACTTCAATGCCAGCGTGGACTGGTGGAAGATCAAAAAGACCAACGACATCAGCACCCCCACGCTGGCGTCGTCGATCGAAGCCGGCCGCTTCACCAAGGTGGGCCCGCGCTTCAACATCTTCACCAACCTGCAGAACTTCGCCCAGCGCGAGACTTCGGGCGTGGACGTGGATGCCCGCTGGCGCATCAACGGCACGTTCCTGGGCAACGTGTCGGTGCGTGAACTGCTGACCTACTACTCGACCAACAAGACCCGCGCCGGAGACGGCTCCGACTGGAGCGAGTACGTCGGCACCTACAACACCCCGCGCTTCCGCAACAGCGTCAACGTCTCGGTCGAGAACGGCCCCTGGACCTATGGCGTGACCTGGAAGACCGTGGGCGGCTTCTACGACACCGACAAGCCCTTCCCCATCAAGGCCGGCACCGGCTACGTGGGCACCTACGAAGAGGCTGATGCCCTGCTGCAGTACTCCGGCTTCAAGAACCTGGAGCTGAGCCTGGGCGTCAAGAACCTGTTCGACCGCATGCCGCCGCTGAGCCTGACCAATGCGTCCAGCAACAGCTACACCCAGATGGGCTTCGCCGAGCTCTACTCGAACCGCGGCCGCTACATCTACGTGAGCGGCAAGTACACCTTCCGTTGATCCCACGCGATTGACGTAAGGTCCCAAGGCGCCTTCATGGGCGCCTTTTTCATTCAGATCAGGGCCGCAGCCCCCCGCCCTGTTGGCAGGGGGGCGCGAGCCCGACATAGGAGGTTTCATGTCAGGAGAACACATGTCCATGCAGCGCCGCAGCCTGCTGGGCGCAGCAATGGCCGCCCCGCTGATGAGCGTGCCGGCCTGGGCGCAAGGGACGCCCGCCGCCATTCCGATGGAGGATTTCTTCAAGTCCGCCGCGCTGATGCAGCCGCGCCTGTCGCCCAATGGCAAGTTCATGGCCGCGCTGCGCGAGGTCAAAGGGCGCTGGAACATCGTGGTGGTGGACCTGGGCACCCGCAAGGCGACGATCATCACCAGCTTCACCGACGGCGACGTGGCCAGCGTCAGCTGGATCAACAACGAACGCCTGCTGTTCAACATCTACGACCGCGAGCGCGGCAGTGGTGACCAGGTCGCCGGAGGCATCTTTGCCATCAACAAGGATGCCAGCGAGTTCAAGCAGCTCTCTGAGCGCGCCTTCCTGTCGGAGGGCCAAAAGCTGTTGCCGGCCAGCGCCAGCTTCCTGGAGGTGGTGTATGAGGGCAATGAGCCGACCTCCGATGTGCTGGTGAGCGTGAGTTCGCGCCAGGCCATGGGCAAGGCGTCGAGCAATGTCTACCGTCTGGATACCCTGACTGGTCGCAGCAGGATCCTGACCCTGGGCGGTCCCGGAGATGTCATGAGCTGGGTGATGGACACCAAGCTGGTGGCGCGCGCCGCGCTGTCGCGCCGCGATGAGGACCTGGTCCTGTTCGTGCGCGATGGTGCTGACGCACCGTGGCGCGAGCTGCTGAGCTTCAACCGCCTGGACCAACTGGCCGCCGTGCATCCGTTGGAGTTCGATGCCGAAGGGCAGCTGTACGTGTCGGCCTACGCCGGCAACGACAACACCGGCATCTACCGCCTGGACCTGAAGACCGGCCAGCTGAGCAAGGACGCCGTGGCCGCAATCAAGGGCTACGACCTGGACGGCGGCCTGCTGTTCTCGCCCGATGGCAAGGTGCTGCGTGGCGTCGCCTACGAGGCTTCGCGTCCCGGCGTCTACTGGCTGGACGAGCAGTACGCCGCCATCCAGGCTGCCGTGGACAAGCAACTGCCCGGCAAGACCAACAACATCCAGGTGCGCGGCCCCAAGGACGCGCGGGTTGTGCTGGTCACCTCCAGTTCCGATCGCGATCCGGGCAGCTACTACCTGTTCGACGTCAAGTCCGGCAGCTTCGAGGGCATCGGCGCGCAGCGCCCCTGGATCAAGCCGGAGCAGATGCGCCCGACCACCTTCTTCCGCTACACGGCACGCGACGGCCTGAGCATCCCTGCTCAGCTGACGCTGCCGGCCGGCGAAGGCAAGCCACCGCTGATCGTGCTGCACTACGGTGGTCCCTGGGTGCGTCCCATCCACTGGGGCTTCGATGCGCGCGTGCAGTTCCTGGTGTCGCGTGGCTATGCCGTCTTCATGCCGGCACCGCGGGCGTCCACGGGCTTTGGTCACAAGCTGTTCAAGGCCGGCTGGAAGCAGTGGGGCCTGGGTATGCAGGACGACGTGGCCGATGGCGTGAAGCACCTGATCGAGCAAGGCAAGGTCGATGGCAATCGCGTCTGCATCATGGGGGCCTCCTATGGCGGCTACATGACCATGATGGGCCTGGTGAAGGAGCCCAAGCTCTACAAGTGCGGCATCAACTGGGTGGGCGTGACCGACCCCAGCTTCATGTTCACCGTGACCTGGACCGACTTCAACCGCTTCGGCGGCTCCAGTGCCGACATCGTGGCCTGGATCGGCGACCCGGTGAAGGACGCCGAGCAGTTCAAGCAGACCTCGGCCGTGCAGCGCGCCGCCGAGATCAAGCAACCGGTGCTGATGGCCTATGGCGGCCTGGACGTGCGGGTGCCGCTGATCAACGGCGAGAAGATGCGGGACGCGCTGCGCCCGCACAACCCCAATGTGGAATGGGTGGTCTATCCGGACGAGGCTCACAGCGGCTGGCGCACGGAGACCAATATGGACTTCTTCGGCCGCGTTGAGAAGTTCCTGGCCAAGAACCTCTGATCCGGTTCGATCCGCCAAGGCAAAGGGCGACCCTCGGGTCGCCCTTTTTTCATGGGCCGGGTCCCTGTAGCGGCCCGGCGGTCGGGGTCAGGCCTGGCCGGCCTTGACCTTCAGGCGCCAGGCGTGCAGCAGGGGCTCGGTATAGCCGCTGGGCTGTTCCTTGCCTTTGAAGACCAGGTCCAGCGCGGCCTGGAAGGCAGCGCCCTGCGGGTTCGCCGCCAGGGACTTGTAGGCGGGGTCGCCGGCGTTTTGCTGGTCCACGACCGCGGCCATGCGTGCAAAGGTCTCGCGCACCTGGGCCTCGCTCACCACACCGTGGTGCAGCCAGTTGGCGATGTGCTGGCTGGAGATGCGCAGCGTGGCGCGGTCTTCCATGAGGCCGACGTTGTGGATGTCCGGCACCTTGGAGCAGCCCACACCCTGGTCGACCCAGCGCACCACATAGCCGAGGATGCCCTGGACGTTGTTGTCCAGCTCCTGCTGGCGCTCGGCGGCGCTCCAGTTCGGGCTTGCGGCCACAGGGATGGTCAGCAGTCTCTCCAGGATGCCGGCGCGCTCGGCGGACTCGTCGGTCTTCTCGAGTTCCTGCTGCACGGCGGCCACGCTGACCTGGTGGTAGTGCAGGGCGTGCAGCGTGGCGGCGGTGGGGCTCGGGACCCAGGCGGTATTGGCGCCGGCCTTGGGATGGGCGATCTTCTGCTCCAGCATGGCGGCCATCAGATCCGGCATGGCCCACATGCCCTTGCCGATCTGGGCGCGTCCGCGCAGGCCGCAGGCCAGGCCCACCAGCACATTGCTGCGTTCATAGGCCTGGATCCAGGGGCTGGTCTTCATGTCGCCCTTGCGCAGCATGGGGCCGGCCAGCATGGCGGTGTGCATCTCGTCGCCGGTGCGGTCCAGGAAGCCGGTGTTGATGAAGGCCACGCGGCTGGCCGCCGCCGCGATGCAGGCCTTGAGGTTGACCGAGGTGCGGCGCTCCTCGTCCATGATGCCCAGCTTGACGGTGCTGTCCGGCAGGCCCAGCAGCTGCTCGACGCGGCCGAAGAGCTCGCTGGCAAAACCCACCTCGGCCGGGCCGTGCATCTTGGGCTTGACGATGTAGATGGAGCCGCGCCGCGAGTTGCGCAAGCCGCTGCCGGAGAGCTGCTTCAGGTCATGCAGCGCGATGGCGGTGGTGATGACTGCGTCCATGATGCCCTCGGGGATCTCCTTCTCCCCGTCCCACAGGATGGCCGGGTTGGTCATCAGGTGGCCCACATTGCGCACGAACATCAGCGAGCGGCCATGCAGCACGAGCTCGCCCCCGGCGGGGGCGGTGTAGCGGCGGTCGGCGTTGAGGCGGCGCACGAAGGTCTTGCCGCCCTTGGCGACTTCCTCGGTCAGCGTGCCGCGCTGGATGCCCAGCCAGTTGCGGTAGGCCAGCAGCTTGTCCTCGGCATCCACGGCGGCCACGGAGTCTTCCAGGTCCAGGATGGTGGACAAGGCGGCTTCCATCACCACGTCGGCGATGCCGGCGGCGTCGGTCTTGCCGATGGCGGTGCTGCGGTCGATCTGGATGTCCAGGTGCAGGCCGTGGTGGACCAGCAGCACGCTGCTGGGGGCGTTGGCCCCGCCCTGGTAGCCGGCGAACTGGGCGGCATCCTGCAGGCCCGTGGTGGCACCGCCAGCGAGGCTCACGACCAGGTGGCCGTTCTCGACGCGGTAGCCGGTGGCATCCCTGTGGGAAGCGCCGGCCAGGGGCGCAGCCTGGTCCAGCACCTGGCGGGCGAAGGCGATGACCTTGGCGCCGCGAACCGGGTTGTAGGCGCCCGCGCGCTCGGCGCCGTCGGCCTCGGGGATGGCGTCCGTGCCGTAGAGTGCGTCGTAGAGCGAGCCCCAGCGCGCGTTGGCCGCGTTCAGCGCATAGCGGGCATTGAGGATGGGCACCACCAGCTGCGGGCCGGCCTGTGTGGCCAGCTCGGCATCGACGTTGGCGGTGCTGGCCTGCACTCGCTCGGGCACGGGCACCAGGTAGCCCAGCTCCTTCAGGAAGGCCTGGTAGGCCGGCATGTCGGTGATGGGGCCGGGGTGGGCGCTGTGCCATTGGTCCATCGCGGCCTGGATGCGGTCGCGCTCGGCCAGCAGGGCGGCGTTCCTGGGCGCCAGATCGTGGACCAAGGCGTCGAAGCCGGCCCAGAAGGCGGCGCGGTCCACCCCGGTGCCGGGCAGGACCTCCTGGTCGATGAAGGCGGCCAGGCGGCTATCGACCTGCAGGCGGTGGAGGGTGGTGCGTGCGTTCATGGCAAACCTCGTGAAGACAAAGGAAGTGAGTCAGGAAAGGGTGTCGGGAAAGAGGGCCAGCACACCGCGCAGCGAGCTGGCCTCGTGATGCGGGGCAGGGCCCAGCTGCTCGCGCGGCTGGCCCTGGCGGTTGACCCACAGCGTGGTGTAGCCGTACCAGGTGGCGCCCAGGGCGTCCCAGGCATTGCTGGAGACGAAGAGGATCTCGCGCGCCGCCAGGCCCAGGGCGGCCGGGCCCAGGGCGTAGGCGGCGGGGTCGGTCTTGTAGCGGCGGGTCTCGTGCACGCTCAGCACCGGGTTCAGCCAGGGCGCAAGGCCGGCGCTCTGCACGGCGACCTGCAGCATGCCGGGGTCGCCATTGCTGAGGATGCCAGCGCGCACGCCGCGGGCCTGCAAGTGATGCAGAACCTCGCGGTTCTCGGGGAAGGCGCTGAGGTGGCGGTATTCGTTCATCAGCCGCTCCTCACTCGCCTGGCCAGGCGTGAGCTTCAGGCTGAGGCAGGCGTGGCGCAGCGCGGCGCGGGTGAGGTCCCAGAAAGGCTGGTACTGGCCGCTCATGGAGCACAGGCGGCTGTACTCGATCTGCTTGTCCCGCCAGCGTTGCGAGAGCGCCTGACCCTGGCCGGGAAAGAGCTGCTCTGCCATCAGCGCGACGCTGTGCACGTCAAAGAGCGTGCCATAGGCGTCAAAGAGCACGGCGCGGACGGTGGGCTGGGTCATGCCGCCAATTTAGGCCCAAACAAGGCCGGGATTGCTGCGTTGCACACACGAAGATTCATGATCAAAACGCAAAGATCCAGACGCTTTTGGCGTTGATTCCACTTGGAGAGATCACCTTTCATTCAGCGAAATGAGGATTGCAACCCTGCATAGGTGTAAATCCAACATTTGTCGAGGCATTGCCATCATTGAGCGTGGGTGGGCGCAGAATGCGGCGCATGGACCGGCTCAAACAGATGGAATCCTTTGTCGCCGTGGCGACCAAGGGCAGCCTCACCGCCGCCGCGCAGGCGGAAGGCGTGGCGCCCGCGGTGATGGGGCGGCGCATCGACGCGCTGGAGGAGCGTCTTGGCGTGAAGCTGCTGCTGCGCACCACCCGCCGGCTCTCGCTGACGCATGAGGGCACCGCCTTCCTGGAGGACTGCCAGCGCCTGCTGGTGGACTTCGCCAATGCCGAGGCCAGCGTCAGCGCTGGCGGCGTCAAGGCCAGCGGCCATCTGCGCATCACTGCGCCGGCCGGCTTCGGTCGCCGCCATGTGGCGCCCCTGGTGCCGGACTTCCTTGCCCAGCATCCGGACGTCTCGCTGTCCCTCAACCTCTCGGATCGCGTGGTGGACATCGTGCACGAGGGCTTCGACTGCGCCGTGCGCGTGGGCGACCTCGCTGACTCCAGCCTGGTCAGCATGCGCCTGGCGGACAACCGCCGCCTCTGCGTGGGTGCACCGGGCTATCTGAAGCGCGCCGGTGCCCCACAGCACCCGGACGAGCTGGTCCGCCATGCCTGCCTGGTGCTGAGCTCCGATGCCAGCCAGTCGCGCGGCTGGGCCTTCACCGTGGATGGACAACTGCAGTACATCCGCCCCGTGGGCCGGCTGGACTGCAGCGACGGGCAGGTGCTGCACGACTGGTGCCTGGCCGGCCTGGGCCTGGCCTGGCGCAGCACTTGGGAGGTGGAGGCGGATGTCGCCGCGGGGCGGCTGGTCTCGGTGCTGGACGAGTTCGCCGCGCCGCCCAATGGCATCTACGCCCTGATCCCGCAGCGCAAGCACCTGCCCCTGCGGGTGCGGCTGTGGATCGATTTCCTCAAACACCACTATGGCAGCGCGGAGTACTGGCAGCGCCTGGACCGCACTTCTGAGGCACACTCCGCCTGACTTTTTTGTTGGCTGACATCGCAATTCAGGGGAGTGCGTCGATGGTGCTCGAGACCGGCCTGGCCATCTTTCACTGGCTGTCCATCCTGACCCTGGTGGTCTTCATCAGCAGCGAGGCGGCGCTGTGCCGCGTCGAGTGGCTCAATGCCGCGGTGGTGAAGCGCCTGCAGCGGGTGGACCTGATCTACGGCATTGCCGCGCTGGCGGTGCTGGCCTCCGGCCTGATGCGGGCCTTTCTGGGCATGAAGGGCTCGGCCTGGTACTGGGGCCAGCCCTTGCTGCATGCCAAGCTGACGCTGTTCGTGCTCGTGGGGATCCTGTCCATCAAGCCCACGCTGACCTTCCGCCGCTGGGGCCGCCAGATGGCCGCGGACGGGCGCCTGCCCGAGGCCGCCGAGATTGCCTCGACGCGCCGCCTGGTGATGATCCAGGCGCACCTGATCCTGGTCTTCCCCGTCCTTGGGGCCATGCTGGCGCGGGGCATACTGACGCGCTGAATACACGCGGCCCCACGAGCAAAGGCCCGCATGCAGCGGGCCTTCGGCTTTCAGCGGATCGAGAGGGGGTCAGCCCTTGGCGGCGTCCGCCGCGCACTTCTTGACGAAGCTGTTCTTGGCAGCGCCTGCCAGCTTCTTCTCTGCGGCCTTGGCCTCGCAGGCGACGGCCGGGTCGGGCTTGGCCTCGGCAGCGGCGCCGCCGCCAGCGGCATCGGCATTGCATTTCTTCAGAAAACTGGTCTTGGCAGCGCCTGCCAGCTTCTTCTCGGCCGCCTTGGCGTCGCATCCGTTGGAGGCTCCGGCGTCGGCGTTGCACTTCTTCAGGAAGCTGGTCTTGGCCGCACCGGCCAGCTTCTTCTCGGCGGCCTGCTCATCGCAGCCAGCATGGGCACTGAAGTGGGCGGCGCCCAGCGCGAGGCTCAGGGCCAGTAGGGAGAGGGACTTCTTCATGGTGGAACTGCCTTCCTGCTTGTGGACTTCGGGAACAACAATGGGTACTGCCTGGAACTGCTGTCGGGAGGCGCCGGGGTCAGGTCTTGCCTGAGATGGGTGGCGCCGTGGGAACTCAATGCCTGGCGAGGTCTTCCGGTTGACCGCGCTCAGAGGATCCTTCGTGGATGGGCCATGCTCTCGTGCGCGGCATGCAGGCGCCGCACCAGGACCTGGATGAAGGCCCGGTCGAAGCGGTGCTGGCATTCGGGGCTCAGCAGGGCCAGGGACTCGGGCGTGAAGGAAATCGTCGTGCAGACCTCGGTCACGCGGATGTCCGTGCTGTGACGGCGCAGTTCCGGGTTGGGCGCCAGATAGGCCATCTCGCCCACCGAGGTGCCGGTGCCCAGGGTCGCGACCTGCTGGCCGTCCCGGAAGACCTCCACCTCACCCGCGGCGATGATGTGGAAGCTGTTGCCCTCCTGGCCCTTCTTGTAGAGTGCATGGCCCTCGGGGTAGCGGCGCCACTTGGCGCGGTGCACTACCTCCCACAGCTCCACATCCCCGAAGCCGGCGAAGAACTCCAGGCCGCGCGCGAGGTTGAAGCGCTCCGAGTCCTTGACCTCGTACAGCCGCGCCAGCGGCACCAGTTGCTTCGCCACGAGCTCGGACAGGGCGGTGGCGAAGCTGTCCCAGTCGGCGTAGCGTTCGGCCGGGTGCTTGGACAGGGCCTTCTGGATGACGGCGTCCAGCTCGGCCGTCACTCCACCCCTCAGATCGGTCAGCGGCTGGGGCACCTGGTGGTAGATCTGGTGCATCAGCGCCATCTGGTTGGGCGCGTCGAAGGGGGGGCGGCCGGCGATCAGGTGATAGAGCACGGCGCCCAGAGCGTAGATGTCGGCCTGGCAGCCGACATCGCCACCCTCGATCTGCTCCGGCGGCATGTAGGCCAGGGATCCCACGCGATGGATCTGGGTCTGGTCGGCATTGAGGTTCAGGGCGCTGCCGAAGTCGCTGACCTTGACATCGGTCACCTGCCCCTGGGTGTCCAGCACGGCCAGCAGATTGGCCGGCTTGACGTCGCGGTGGATGACGCCCTGGCGGAATACATAGCCCAGGGCCATGGCGCACTTGAAGCCCAGCTCCACGATCTGGTCCAGGGGCAGCAGGCGGTCGCTGCGGCAGAAGCTCTTGAGGGTGACGCCGGGCACGTACTCCATCACCAGGAAGGGGGCGTCGGCGTCGGGCACGGCGTCCAGGATCTGGACCACGTTCGGGTGCTGCAGCCGGCCGGCCAGCGCGGCCTCGGCGGCGAAGAAGCGCCAGCTGATCTGCCCTTCCGCCGATTCGCGTTGCTGGCTGGCCCAGGCGCGCTGGCGCTTGATGGCCACCTCCAGGCCGCGGAACTCGTCCAGGGCCAGGAAGACGTCGCTGGTGGCGCCTTCGCCCAGCTGGCGCAGCACCTTGTACTTGCCGATGTAGGCGGGGAGGTCCCGGGAGGAGATCGGGCCCAGGGCATCGGAGCCCGCGGACGGCACGGAACTGGCGAGTGTGCGGGAGTCAATGCTCATGACGGCTCGTATCCTGCCCCAGGCCCCCAGGCGAGGCAAGACCGTGAACAGGCAGTAACAGGCCCAGGCAACAGCTGTTCCGCGATGGCACAAGCACCCGGGCCCGGGTGCGGGGCGGGGGGTTTCGTAGAATCGCGCCCATGATCCAAGCCAAGCAGGAACTGCTCGCCGCCCTGGGCGAGGCCATCCACACTCTCAGCCCCGAGGCCACCCTGGCCCCGGCCTTCGAATCGCCCAAGCAGGCCAGCCATGGCGACCTGGCCTGTACGGCCGCCATGCAGCTGGCGCGACCGCTGAAGGCCAACCCGCGCGCGCTGGCCGAGCAGCTGATCCAGAAGCTGCAGGCCAGTCCGGCCTTCGAGCGCTGGGTCTCGGCGATGGAGATCGCCGGCCCGGGCTTCATCAACATCCGCCTCAAGGATGCAGCCAAGCAGGCGGTCATTGCCGAGGTGCTGGGCGCCGGCAGCCATTTCGGCGACCGTCCGGCAACCGGCAAGCACGTGATGATCGAGTTCGTCTCGGCCAACCCGACCGGCCCGCTGCACGTGGGCCATGCCCGCCAGGCCGCGCTGGGTGATGCGATCTGCTCGCTGCTCAAGACCCAGGGCCACGATGTGACCCGGGAGTTCTACTACAACGACGCGGGCGTGCAGATCGCCACGCTGGCCCACTCCACGCAGTTGCGGCTCAAGGGCTTCAAGCCAGGCGACGCCTGCTGGCCCACCGATCCCGACCATCCCGACACCAAGAAGTTCTACAACGGCGACTACATCCAGGACATCGCCGACGCCTTCCGGCGCAAGGAAACGGTCAAGGCCGATGACCGTGAGTTCACAGCCTCGGGCGATGTAGAGGACCTCGACGGCATTCGCCAGTTCGCCGTGGCCTATCTGCGCCACGAGCAGGACCTGGACCTGCAGGCCTTCGGCCTCAGGTTCGACAACTACTTCCTTGAATCCAGCGTCTATGCCAACGGCCAGCTCGAAGCCGCGGTGCAGCGCATGATCGACAGCGGCAAGACCTACGAGAAGGACGGCGCACTGTGGTTCCGCTCGACGGACTATGGCGACGACCAGGACCGGGTGATGCGCAAGCGCGAGGGCGGCTTCACCTATTTCGTGCCGGACGTGGCCTACCACGTCAACAAGTTCGGGCGCGGCTACACCCAGTGCATCAACATCCAGGGCACCGACCACCACGGCACCATCGCCCGCGTGCGCGGCGGTCTGCAGGCGCAGAGCCTGGGCATTCCGCAGGGCTTCCCGGACTACATCCTGCACAAGATGGTCACGGTCATGAGGAACGGCGAGGAGGTCAAGATCTCCAAGCGCGCCGGCTCCTATGTGACCCTGCGCGACCTGATCGACTGGACCAGCCGCGACGCCGTGCGCTTCTTCCTGATCAGTCGCAAGGCCGACACCGAGTTCACCTTCGACGTGGATCTGGCCCTGAAGCAGAACGACGAGAACCCGGTGTTCTACGTGCAATACGCCCATGCGCGCATCTGCTCGGTGATCCGCAAGTGGGCCGAGCAGGGCGGCGATGAGGCCGGCCTGGCCGGCGCCGACCTCAGCCTTCTGACGGCGCCCACCGAAGCCGCGCTGATGCTCAAGCTGGCGGACTACCCGCGCATGCTCAGCAGCGCCGCGCAAGACCTGGCCCCGCACGACGTGGCCTTCTACCTGCGCGATCTCTCCGGCGCTTATCACAGCTACTACGCCGCCGAGCGCGTGCTGGACCAGGCCCCCGAGCTGACCCGTGCCCGCGTGGCCCTGCTGGCAGCCACCCGCCAGGTGATCCGCAATGCCCTGGCGGTGCTGGGCGTCAGCGCGCCGGAAGTCATGGCGCGCGAGGTCGTGGCCTGAGCGCTGTCCGAACCTGTCGGCGAGCCTAGAATCCGCCGCGTTGAAGAGTCGGCCCCAGGCGGGGCCGCGAGCATGGAGATGGCATGAGCAAGGCTGAAGCTGGCAAGCAGCGCGGTGGATTTGTCCTGGGGCTGATCGTGGGCCTGCTGTTGGGCCTGGCGATTGCGCTGGGTGTGGCGCTCTACATCACCAAGGTACCCATCCCCTTCGTGAACAAGGTACCGCAGCGCACGGCCGAGCAGGACGCCGAGGAAGCGGCGCGCAACCGGAACTGGGACCCCAATGCCCCGCTGGCCGGCAAGGCCGCGCGCAGCGCCAGCGGTGTGCTGAGCCCGGCGCAGCCCGCTTCGGCCCCCGCGCCGCAGGAAGTGGCCCGGCCCGTGGACAAGCCGGCCGACAAGCCCGCGGAAAAGCCGGCCGACAAAGTGAGCGACAAGGCGGCCGACAAGTCCACCGACAAGGTCATGGAAAAGGTCGCCGAAAAGACGGCCGAGAAGGCCGCCGCGGATGCCGCCAGCCTGTACTTCGTGCAGGCCGGCGCCTTCCTGAAGCCCGAGGATGCCGAGGCGCAGCGCGCCAAGCTGGCCATGGCCGGCTTCTCGTCCAAGGTCTACGAGAAGGAGCAGTCGGGCCGCACGGTCTACCGCGTCCGCATCGGTCCCATTGAGAACCGTGACGAAGCCGAGGCCCAGCGCAGCAAGGTCGAGGCCGCCGGCATAGAGGCCAATCTGGCCCGTGTCGCACGCTGAGCCAATGGTCCAGCGTCCTGCCCCATCCACGCGATCCGCGCCCCATCGATCCAGGAGAATGCCGTGAGCATCAACCGCCGTGAATTCGCCGCCGCCAGCCTGGTGGCCCTGAACCTGCCCCTGACCGTCCAGGCCCAGGGCGGCCCCGTCGAGGGCCGGCATTACCAGAAGCTGCAGCAGCCCCTGCCCACCACCGCTGGCAAGATCGAGGTGGTGGAGTTCTTCTGGTACGGCTGCCCGCACTGCTATATCTTCGAGCCCGCCCTGGGGGCCTGGACGGCCCAGCTGCCGGCCGACGTGAGCTTCCGCAAATCCCATGTGCTGTTCCGCCCGAACATGCGGGTGCACCAGCGCACCTTCTTCGCTCTCGAGGTGATGGGCAAGGAGACGGAAGTGCGCGGCAAGATCTTCGACGCCATCCACCGCCAGGGCCAGCGCCTGGACGAACTCGAGGCCATGACCGCCTTCCTGTCCAAGCAGGGCATCGACGCGGCCAAGTTCAAGGACACCTATGCCTCCTTCGGCGTGAACAACAAGTGCAGCCAGGCCGACAAGCTGGCCGAAGGCTTCCGCATCGAGGGCGTGCCCACAGTGGGCGTGGCCGGACGCTTCCTGACCTCGCCGGCCATGGCCAGCTCGGGCATGCGCATCGACGAAGAGCAGAGCGGCCTGCGTGCCCTGGCCGTCCTGGACTTTCTGATCAAGCGCGCCCGCCAGGGCGCCTGAACCCCTGCCGCCTGGCACGCCAAGCCCCCGGCCATGGGGGCTGGCAGGGGCCGCCTCGTGGCAGAATGGTCTGCAAGAACCGTGCCTTGCACTGTGCGCCCTCGGGCGCCCGGGCTGCCGGGGCGCGCCATCCCTGAACTTTCGTCCGAGCGCTGTATGACTGCCACCGGCTTGCGAGCCTCCGCCCTGCTGTGCCTGTCCCTGTCGATGGGCCTGATCGGCATGAACCCGGCCCATGCGGCCCGGGACGATGCCAACAAGCCCCTGAGCGTCAGTGCCGACAAGGGCGGGCGCCTGGATGTGGTCCGCCAGCGTACCGAGCTCAACGGCAATGTCGTGCTGAGCCGCGGCAGCATGCAGCTCAAGGCCGAGCGCATGGACATCCAGGAAGGCGCCGACGGCTTCTACCTGGCCTATGCCCAGGGCGAGACGGGCAAGCCGGTCAGCTTCCGCCAGGACCGCGACGTGCCCGGCGAGTCCATCCAGGGCTATGCCGACCAGCTCGAGTACGACGGCCGCGCCGATACCGTCCGTTTCATCGGCAATGCAGTGGTGCGCCGCATGCGCGGCAGCCTGGTGGTGGATGAGGTCAGCGGGGCCGTCATCGTCTATGACAACCGCACCGAGGTCTTCGGCGTGGAAGGCGGCCAGGGCGCCCTGCAGCCCAATGGTCGCGTGCGCCTGGTGATGAGCCCGCGCGGCAGTGCCTCGGCACCCGCACCCACGGCCTCGACGCCTGCCTTGCAATTGCAGCCCAGCCCCGGCCTGCAGCCTCTGCGCAAGATGCCATGACCCAGCGCTCCGCCCTCGAAGCCGGGCCGCCCAGCCGCCTGGAGGCCGAAGGCCTGCAGAAGAGCTACGGCGTGCGCAAGGTGGTCAAGGACGTGCACCTGGCCGTCCACAGTGGTGAGGTCGTGGGCCTGCTGGGCCCCAACGGCGCCGGCAAGACCACCAGCTTCTACATGATCGTGGGCCTGGTGCGGGCGGATGCCGGCGAGATCCGCATCGATGGCCAGCCGGTCCAGCGCCTGCCCATCCACCAGCGCTCGCGCCTGGGCCTGAGCTACTTGCCGCAGGAGGCCTCGATCTTCCGAAAGCTCAGCGTCGAGGAGAACATCCGCGCCGTGCTGGAGCTGCAGCAGGACGACATGGGCAAGCCCTGGCCCGAGTCCCGGGTGCGCGAGATGCTGGAAAGCCTGCTGGCCGATCTCAGCATCGAGAAGCTGCGCGATAGCCCGGCGCCGGCCCTCTCCGGCGGCGAGCGCCGCCGGGTGGAGATCGCCCGTGCCCTGGCCACGCAGCCGCGCTTCATCCTGCTGGACGAGCCCTTCGCGGGCGTGGACCCGATTGCGGTGTTGGAGATCCAGCGCATCATTGGCTTCCTCAAGGCGCGCGGCATCGGGGTGCTGATCACCGACCACAACGTGCGCGAGACCCTGGGCATCTGCGACCGGGCCTACATCATCAGCGAGGGCCGCGTGCTGGCCGAGGGGCAGCCGGACGAGATCGTCCAGAACCCCGAGGTCCGCAAGGTCTATCTGGGCGAACACTTCCGCATGTAAGGGCGGCCGTCGATGAAGCCCTCCCTGCAGGTCCGCCTTTCCCAGCACCTCTCGCTGACGCCCCAACTGCAGCAGAGCATCCGGCTGCTGCAGCTCTCGACCCTGGAGCTGAACCAGGAAGTCGAGCAGATGCTGGCCCAGAACCCGCTGCTGGAGACTGAGGAAGAGTTCGAGACCCGCCAGGAGCCGGCGCGCGCCGAGCTGCAGGCTCCGGCCGGTAACGGCGCCGATGAGGGCACGGGCTCGGCGGGCGAGGATGGCACGGAGGCCCTGGGCGAGATGCGGGCCGAGGACTTCGGCACCACCGAGCGCGAGGACTGGGAGAACGGCACCGAGGGCGACGACTTCGATGGCATCCGCGAGCTGCCCAGCGGCAATGCCGCACCCGGCGACGACGGCGACGAGCGCAGCGACACCGACGCCGGCAGCATCAGCCTGCAGGAGCATCTGCAGTCGCAGATGGCCGGCATGAGCCTCTGCGACGAAGACCGTGCGGCCTTGCTGGTACTGATCGAGTCCCTCAACGACGACGGCTATCTCGAGGATTCGCTGGAGGAGATCGCCTCCAGCCTGAATCCCGAGGGCGATGCACAAGTGCAGGAGGAGCTGCTGGACCGCCTGCGCTGCGCGCTCAAGTGGCTGCAGAGCCTGGAGCCCGCCGGCGTGGGCGCGCGCGACCTCTCCGAGTGCCTGGTGCTGCAGCTGCGCGCCCAGCCGCGCAGCCAGGTGCAGGCAGTGGCCATCCTGATCTGCAAGCAGCACCTGGAGCTGCTGGCCCGGCGCGACCTGCGCCGCCTTGGCTCGCTGACCGGGGCTGACGAACCTTTGCTGCGAGAGGCCCAGGCCCTGATCGCGCGCCTGGAGCCCAAGCCCGGCCGCCCCTTTGTTCGCAATGTGGCGCAGGCGGTGATCCCTGATGTCATCGTGCAGAAGTCGGGCCGCGGCTTCCGGGTCATGATCAATCCCGAGGTGGCGCCCAAGCTGCGCATCAACGAGCTCTATGCCCAGGCCCTGCGCCAGACACGCGGCGGCGTGACCAACTCGCCGCTGGGCGGGCAGCTGCAGGAGGCGCGCTGGTTCATCAAGAACATCCAGCAGCGCTTCGACACCATCCTGCGGGTCTCCGAGGCCATCGTCGAGCGCCAGAAGGGCTTCTTCACCCACGGCGAGCTGGCGATGAAGCCCCTGGTGCTGCGCGAGATCGCCGACGAACTCAGCCTGCACGAGTCCACCATCTCCCGCGTGACCACGGCCAAGTACATGGCCACGCCCTGGGGCACCTTCGAGCTCAAGTACTTCTTCGGCTCGGGCCTGGCGACGGAGACCGGCGGCAATGCCTCCAGCACTGCGGTGCGAGCCCTGATCAAGCAGTTCGTCGCGGCCGAGGACACCAAGAAGCCGCTGTCCGACAGTGCTCTGGCCAGCATGCTGGAGGAGCAGGGCATTCAGGTGGCCCGGCGCACGGTGGCCAAGTACCGCGAGGCCCTGAAGATCGCGCCGGCCAATATGCGCAAGACCTGACCCTTCGGGCCTGGCAAGCAAGACCTGACCCCAGCCTAGGCACGTAGACCCAGACCATGGACCAGCTCAAGGCAATGCGTGTGTTCGCCCGGGTGATCGATGAGGGCAGCTTCGCCGGCGCGGCCCGCGCGCTGGACCTGGCGCCTGCCGTTGTGACCCGCCTGGTGGCCGACCTGGAGGAGCACCTGGGCGCGCGGCTGCTCAACCGCACCACCCGCCGCTTGGCCCTGACCGAGGTGGGAGAGGCCTACCTGGAGCGCTGCCGTCGCGTGCTGATGGAGCTGGAGGATGCCCAGGCCCTGGTGCAGTCCGCAACGCACGAGGCCCGCGGCCATGTGCGGGTGCTGGTGCCGCCGGCCATCGCCGTGCACCAGCTGGCCAAGCACCTGGCCCGCTTTCACCAGCAGTACCCGCACGTGACCCTGGAGCTGCATTCGCCGGGCCCGGTGACGCAGATCGACGAGGCCTTCGACATCAGCATCCTCAGCACCAAGGAGCCCTTGCAGGGTGACTTCGTGGCGCGGCGCCTGGCACGCACCGAGGTCATTCTCTGTGCTGCGCCGGAGTACCTGCAGCGCCGCGGCCGGCCCCAGCATCCCCAGGAGCTGCCGCAGCATGACGTGCTGGTGCCGCCCCTGGCCATCCAGCAGCGAGGCATCGTCTTCGTGCGTGGCCGGCGCGAGGCACCCGATGAGCGCATCGAGGGCGAGTGCCGCCGTGGCGTGCTGACCACCGGCCACAACGACACCAACTACGCCGCCGCCCTGCACGGCCTGGGCATCGCGGCCCTGCCGTCCTTCATGATCGAGGACGCGCTGATGGAGCATGCGCTGGAGCGGGTCATGCCGCAGTGGCAGCTGCAGAGCTACGACATCTGGGCCGCCATGCCTTCGCGCAAGTTCCTGCCGGCGCGGACCCGCGTCGTCCTGGACTTCCTGGTCAGCGTCTTCGGCGGCCAGGATCACGACCCCTGGCTGGAGGCCGCGGGCTGCGCAAGCCCCTGAGCCGGGCCCGGGCGGCGTCAGCGCAGGCTGAAGCCGTCCTGCACCAGGCTGCCGCGCAGGTCTTGCAGCAGTTGGGTCAGCGGGGACAGCTCCACATAGCGCGTGCTCACCTTGATGGCGTAGGCGAAGAGGCGGGGCAGGTCCTCGGCATAGCGGGGCTTGCCGTCACGGTGCTTGAGGCGGCAGAAAATGCCCAGGATCTTCAGGTGGCGCTGCAGACCGCACCATTCGATGCGGCGCCAGACCTCGCCGAAGTCGTCGCCGAAGTCGCAGGAGGACAGCAGGCCGGCCCGACGGGCCTGCTCCCAGTAGCGGATGGCCCAGTCCAGTTCGCGCTCCTCGTCCCAGGAGATGAAGGCGTCGCGCAGCAGGGAGGCGATGTCGTAGCAGATCGGGCCGCGCACCATATCCTGGAAGTCCAGGATGCCGGGCAGGGGCTCGCAGACCATCAGGTTGCGCACCATGTAGTCGCGGTGCATGGCGACCATGGGCTGATCGAGCATGCTGTGCACCAGGACCTTGCAGCTCATCTCCCACCAGTTCTGCTGCTGCGCGGACCACTGGCGGCCGTGTTCCTTGAGCACGCACCAATCGACGAAGATCTGCAGCTCGCGGCGCACGAAGGCCTCGTCATAAGCGGGCAGGCTGTTGGCGTCGGCCCGCGACTGCCATTGCACCAGGGCGCCGATGGCGGCACGCATCAGGCGGTCGGCCTCCTTGGGTTCGGCTTGCAGCAGGGCCTGCAGATAGGGCGTGTCGCCCAGGTCCTCCAGCAGCATGAAGCCCAGCTCCGTGGAGCTGGCCAGCACCTGGGGTGCGTGCAGGCCGGCCTGCTTGAGCTGCGCGCCGACCTGCAGGAAGGGACGCAGGTCATTGCTGGCGGGCGGGGCGTCCATCAGCACGAGCGGGCCCCGCGCCGAGTCCAGGCGCAGGTAGCGGCGGGTGCTGGCATCCTCGCTGGCTGGGCGCAGGGTGTCGGCGCGCAGGCCGAGTGCGGGCTCCAGGCCTTGCAGCCAGTGGTGCAGGACCTCGGCACGGGCGGGATCGGGCCAGGAAACAGTGGACATGGGCGATTGCTGATCAGGGCGGCGCAGACAGGGCCGCAGTCGGAGGGGGATGCGAACCAGTTCCTGTCCCTTCCCTGCCTGATGGCAGGGGGACGCGGTGGCCGGCTCATGGATAATGAATTCTACAAACCGCCATCATGGCGAGCGCCGGCCTGCCCCGCAGGCTGCCACTCCACTTCGAACGATGCCGTCGCCGTGCTGCGTCCCGCTTCCGTCCTGCCATCCCCGCTGCCCCCCCTGCGTTCCCTGCTTGCCCTGACGCCCCTGGCGCTGGCGGCCATGGGCGTGGGTGCCCAGACCTTGGACCCCGAGGCCATCCCGCCGCGACTGAAGCCGGCCCGCAGCCTGGACACGGCCCGCTCGGGCAATGCCGAGCAGAAGCCAGCCCTGGTGTTGGAGGCCGAATCCCTGAAGAGTCAGGTCGATACCCAGACCCTTGCCCAGGGCCAGGTCCGCCTGCGCTACGGCGACCTGCTGCTGCGCGCGGACCAGCTCAGCTATGACCAGGCGAAGGACCTCGCCCGGGCCGAAGGCTCGGTGGAGGTCAGCCGCAACGGCACCGTGGTGCGCGGGCCCAGCCTGCAGCTGTACCTGGAGAAGTTTGAGGGGGAGTTCCTCTCGCCCCAGTACAGCTTTGCGCTGACCGGCGGCAGCGGTCGTGCGCAACGCCTGCGATTCATCGACGCCTCGCGCGTGGAGGCGCAGGGGGCGACCTACTCCAGCTGCCCCGTCGAGGAAGGCAGCGGCCGGCCGGCCTGGCAGCTCACCACCCGGCAGCTGCGCATGAACTTCGACGCCAACGAAGGTGTGGCCGAGGACGCCGTGCTGCGTTTTTACGGCGTACCCATCCTGGCCGCACCTGCCCTGAGCTTCCCGCTGGGCGAGGGCCGCAAGTCGGGCTGGCTGCCGCCCAATCTGGGCCTGGACAATCGCAGCGGTTTCGAGCTGGGCCTGCCCTACTACTGGAACATCGCGCCGCAGCGCGACGCCACCCTCACGCCCTTCTTCATGACGCGCCGCGGCGCAGGTCTTGACAGCGAGTTCCGCTACCTCGAGCCCGGCCATGCCGGTCAGCTGAACCTGGCCTTGCTGCCGCGCGACCGCATCATCGACCGCAGCCGCTGGGACCTGCGCCTGAGCCACGATGGCGAACTGATGGACGACTGGCGCTACCGCTGGCGCCTGGAGCGGGTGTCCGACGACGAATATTGGAAGGACATGCCCCGGCGCCTGCAGAACGTGCCGCAGCGTCTGCTGCCGGCGGATTTCAGCCTCAGCCGCCTGCGCAGCTACGGCTGGGGCGAGATGCAGAGCTATGCCCGCGTGCAGCGCTGGCAGGCCTTGCAGGGCCTGGACGTGGCCGCGCAGTTTGAAACCCCCTACCAGCGCTCCCCGCAGGTCGGCCTTCGGCTCAACACACAGGCCGACGACCTGGTGCTGGCCGGCTTCCGCCCCTGGGGTCGTCGCGCCCGCCTGGAGGGCGGCCTGGAGCTGGAATACAACCGCTTCGACCTGACCACCTCGAGGCAACTGCTGGATCCGTCGGATCCGGAGGGCAAGAAGCTGCTGCCCGTGCCGAACACCGGCGAGCGCCTGCACATGCTGGGCCACGTCAGCTTGCCCATGGGCGGCGCCGCCTGGTGGCTGGTGCCCAAGGTCTCGCTCAATGCCGCGCGCTACCGCCTGGACCAAGCCGTGGCCGACGGCCGCACCAGCCTGGGCCGCAGCATCCCGACCTTCAGCCTTGACCATGGCTGGGTCTTCGAGCGCAACACGACCCTGTTCGACCGCGCCATGCAGCAGAGCCTGGAGCCCCGTCTGCTGTACGTGCGCACGCCGTATCGCCAGCAGGACCTCTTCCCGCGCTTCGACAGTGCCGCCAAGGACTTCAACGCCGACTCCATTTACGCCGAGAACCAGTTCTCTGGCGTGGACCGGGTGTCCGACGCCCATTCGCTGACCGCGGGCGTGACCTCGCGCTGGTTGGATGCCGCGCAGGGCGAGGAAATGCTGCGCCTGGGCCTGGTGCAGCGCTTCCTCTTTGCCGATCAGCGCGTCACGCCGGATGACAAGCCGGTGTCGCAGCGAGTCTCCGACGTCCTGCTGCTGGGGGCCGCCCACCTGGATCGCCGCTGGTGGATGGACGGCGCCCTGCAGTACAGCCCCGAGGCCGGACGGACCATGCGTTCCGTGCTGCGCGCCCGCTATGCGCCGGGCCCCTTCCGCACGGTCAGCGTGGCCTACCGCCTGGCCCGCGAGCAGAGCGAGCAGGTGGAGCTGGCCTGGCAGTGGCCTCTGTTTGGCGCCGCTGAGCGCCCGCAACGCCGCAGCAGTGCCGGCAGCTGTGGCGGCGCCTGGTACAGCGCGGGCCGTGTGCAGTACAGCATGCGCGACCGCCGCCTCACGGATTCGGTGGTGGGCTTCGAGTACGACGCAGGCTGCTGGGTGCTGCGCGTGGGCGCCGAGCGCCTCTCCGCCGGCCGCGCCGAGACCAACACGCGCCTGCTGCTGCAGATTGAGCTGGTGGGCCTCTCCCAGCTCGGTTCCAATGCGCTCAAGGTCTTGAAGGACAATATCCCCGGTTACCGTCAGCTGAGCTCAGACCGCTCGGCCAGCTCTCATGGCATCTATGACTGATCTGTCCCTACGCTCCATTCTTGTCGCTGGCCTTTGCGCCGGCCTGTACGCCGGTGTGGTGCCCCTGGCTGCAGCCCAGTCCGGCGCCAGCCGCATCAAGCCCGGGGACCATATCGCCGTGGTGGTGAACCAGGACGTCGTGGCGGCCAGCGAGATCACCCTGCGGGCCGAGCGCGCGCGCGAGGAAGCCCGCCGCCGAGGCGAGGCCAACCCCAATATGGACGAGCTGCGCAAGGCCGCCATGGATGCGCTGATCGAAGAGCGGGCCATGGTGACCCTGGCTCGCGAGACAGGGCAGCGCGTCGAGGACCCCGAGCTGGACCGCGTGGTGGCCAATGTGGCGACGCAGAACAAGCTGTCCATGGCCGAGCTGAAGGAACGCCTGAAGGCCGACGGCATGGACTTCAAGACCTTCCGCGAGAACCTGCGCGACCAGATGCTCATGGAGCGGGTGCGCGAGCGCGAGGTGCAGAAGCGCATCAGCATCACTGACGGTGACATCGACCGCTACCTGGACGAGCGCCAGGCCAAGGCGGACAGCAACCCGCAGCTGAACATCGCCCAGGTCCTGGTCCCCATCCCCGAGAAGGGCAGCGAGGCCCAGGTGGCCGAGCGCAAGGCTCGGGCCGAGACGGCGTTGGCCCGCATCAAGTCGGGCGAGGACTTCGCCAAGATCGCACGCGAGTTCTCCGAGGATGCCAACAAGGACCGCGGCGGCGAGGTGGGCCTGCGCCAGGCGGAACGCCTGCCGGACGTCTTCGTCGATGCCGTGCGCGATCTCAAGCCCGGCCAGGTGAATCCGCGCCTGATCCGCTCGGAGGTGGGCTTCCACATCATCAAGCTGCTGGCCCGCGAGGCCGCCGCCAATCCCAACGTCATTACCCAGACCCATTCGCGCCACGTGCTGCTGCGCCCCTCGCAGCAGCTGACGGCTGAGGTGGCGGCTCGCCGTCTGCAGGAATTCAAGCGGGCCATTGAGGCCGGGCAGCTGAGCTTCGAGCAGGTGGCCCGGGACAACTCCGAGGACGGCAGTGCCCCCAATGGCGGCGACCTCGGCTGGGTGAGCCCCGGCAACTTTGTGCCGGAGTTTGAGGAGGCCATGAATGCGCTGCCGCTGAAGGGCATCTCCGGGCCGGTGATGTCCCGCTATGGCGTGCACATGATCCAGGTGCTGGAGCGCCGCCAGGTCGAACTGGAGCCCAAGCAGCTGCGCGAGCAGGCCAAGGTGGCTCTGCGCGAGCGCCGCTATGAGGACGCCTACAAGGACTGGCTGAAGGAGTTGCGCGCCAACGCCTTCATCGAAATGCGCGAATGGCAGTGAGCGAAGGCGCCTGATGCAGCACGTCGCCCGCAAGCGTTTTGGCCAGCACTTCCTGACCGATGGCGCGATGATCGAGTCCATCATCGACGCCATCGCGCCGGAGCCCGGCGATGCCATGGTGGAGATCGGCCCCGGCCTGGGCGCCATGACCCTGCCGCTGCTGGCCCGCATCCAGCCGCTGACCGTGATCGAGCTGGACCGCGACCTCGCCGCCCGCTTGCGCAAGCGGGGCGACCTGGAGGTGATTGAGTCCGACGTACTGAAGGTGGACTTCGCGGCCATCGCCGCATCCAAAGGGAAGAAGCTGCGCGTGGTGGGCAATCTGCCCTACAACATCTCGACGCCCATCCTCTTCCACCTGCTGGGCTTCGTGGACCATGTCGTCGATCACCACTTCATGCTGCAGAAGGAAGTCGTGGACCGCATGGCCGCCTCGCCTGGCAGCAAGGATTACGGCCGGCTGTCCGTGATGCTGCAGTGGCGCTATGACATCGAGTCGGTGCTGGACGTGCCGCCCGAGTGCTTCGACCCGCCCCCGCGCGTGGACTCCGCCATCGTCCGCATGATTCCGCTGGCCCAGCCGCCGGTGCTGGACTCGACCCTGCTCGAGCAGATGGTCGCCGCCGCCTTCTCGCAGCGCCGCAAGCTCCTGCGCCACAGCCTGGGCGTCTGGCTCGCCCAGCGCGGCTTCCAGGGCCATTTCGACCTCCAGCGCCGCGCCGAGGAAGTACCGGTCCACGAGTTCGTGGCCCTGGCGCAGCAGCTCCAGAAATGATCAAGCCCGCCATGAGCGGGCTTTTTTCTTGACCACGTCGTAGGGCGTGCGTGACGACGGGTTCGGGCAAGGTGCCGTCGTTCTGTTCCGGCGTGTCCACTGGCAGCAAAAGTTTAGGTTTGTCCGACACCTGCCCGTCGCGCAGCCCAGGGCCGTGCATCACGCTGACCTGAGGGTAGGTGTTGGATAAACCTCGAATGGCCGAGAGCAGGCGAATGACTCGGGACTGACCGCCGGCGGCAGCCGCTGCTGAGCAGTCCTTCATGCCGCCGCCTTTTGGGCCGAGCGGGGTGCCCAGTGCCCCCATGCGAACGACCCCAGAAACAAAGAAGCCTACCGGTATCACCCGATGGGCTTCGCCCCCAGCGAATACCGCTGATCCGGCTTTGCCGGGCCGCCGGGCGTGCCCCCTTGAGGGGGCTGAGGCCGGACACAAACGCCTTGGCGTTTATGCCTGCCGAAGGACCGGGCCTCTGGCCCGGTGCGCCCTGCAAGGGGCCGTCAGGCCGTAGGGGGTGGTCTCATGCCGCGCTCAGCCACATGGCCGTATCGAAGGCGCTGCTCATCATTGGCATGTTCATGCCGAAATTGGCGTTGGCAGCAGCCTTGCTGCTCTTCGTTGCAGGCTTCTCAGCAACCGGGGCCACCTCAGCAGCCCGCTCCCATGACCCGTTTTCTTGGGAGCGGGCTACTGAAAAGAATAGAAACACCGGAAGGGGACCTTGCGATCCGCCCAGTAGTCGGCGGCATCGCGGAACACATCCAGCAACTGCTCGCGGGACTCGCGGTCGAAGCGAAGATTGTCCGGCAGCTGCTCCAGCACCACGACAAAGCCCGGCTGCGCGCCCGACTTGTGGACCAGGTCGGTCATGCAGTCATACAGCGCATCGAGGTTCTTGCCGAAATGGGCAGGGAAGAGGAAGGACTGCGCGATCCCTTCCAGCACATCCTGCTTGGACTCCGCCTCGGTCAGGTTGGCGTAGAGGAAATGCTGGCCGGCCGCCTGGGCCGCCTGCATCAAGTCCTCTACGCGGTAGGCCCGTATGGCCTGCACGATATTGGGACGGACGGTCTGCAAAAGCATGGTCACGTTCCTCCTAGAATGGTCACAGAACTGGGTGCGCCGCTGCTCATTTCACGATCTTGCGAAAGCTCGCGTAATGATCCTCGGTGTAATAGCAAACCTCGGGATTGCTGGGGGGCTGGCCGCCGCACACGATTCGCCGGGCGCCCCGGTTGCGAGCGCCGGGCGTCTTGACGGTGTACTCGTGGTAGAAGCCGCGGGCCTTCTTCGGCAGCTGCCGCTCGCGATTGCCGAAGACCACGCCGTCTTTCGCGTAGGGGAAAGGTCCCCCGGAAAGAATCAGCTGATGGGTCTGCTGGGCTTCGCGCGGCAAGGCCGACAAGGCCACCGTGCTGCTCGCTGCGTCGGTTGTGCTGGCGTTTTCCTTGGCCTGCGCACTGGGCGCAGTTGCCAAGACCACGGCGACTGAGACGGCAGCAGCAAGGCGGCTGCCCCACTGTTGCCACGCGGGCCAAGGCCCTGACCGATCGAGCAAAAACACGGGTTTACCCTGAATCCTGAAGGCAAGATGGTACCGAAGCCCCCCGGAAATCTCAAGCCGAGGTTTTTGCCGATGCCTAGAAATGCGGCAATGTGAGTGTGCGCACACCATGCTTATGGCGGGCTTAAATACTCACTTTTTGCCCAGAATTTGGGCTCAGTGAGCCGTCACAAACTTTTATGAAGAGCGCGTGTTTCACACGGACGATTGCACAAAAAATGTGCAAATCCGGTTGGCGGACTCCTGGAACTTACCGCGTCGCAGCATCACTGCAGGCTTGTTGGCATGCCTGCCCGGGCCCTCCCGGGCCCGGGGCTTCCCGGCTCGAACTCAGCGGGCGGCGTTGGCGTCCGCCACGGTCAGGGCCGTCATGTTGACGATGCGGCGCACGGTGGCCGAGGGCGTCAGCACATGCACGGGCTTGGCCGCGCCCAGCAGCACCGGACCGATGGCAATGCCACCGCCGGCCGTCGTCTTGAGCAGGTTGTAGCTGATGTTGGCGGCGTCGATGTTCGGCATCACCAGCAGGTTGGCCTCGCCCGACAGCGTGGTGCGCGGCATCAGCTGGGTGCGGTAGTTGGCGTCCAGCGCGGTGTCGCCGTGCATCTCACCGTCCACCTCCAGCCAGGGCGCGGACTGCTGGATCAGGGCCAGGGCCTCGCGCATCTTGACGGCGGAGGGGTTGTTGCTGGAGCCGAAGTTGCTGTGCGAGAGCAGGGCGGCCTTGGGCCGAATGCCGAAGCGGCGAAGCTCCTCCGCGGCCATCACCGTGATCTCCGCCAGCTGCTCGGCCGTGGGGTCGTAGTTGACGTGGGTGTCGACCAGGAAGACCTGGCGGCCCGGCAGGATCAGACCGTTCATGCAGGCATAGGTCTTGACGCCCGGGCGCTTGCCGATGACCTGGTCGATGTATTGCAGGTGCATGGCGGTGTTGCTCCAGGTGCCGCAGAGCATGCCATCGACCTCGCCCTTGTGCAGCAGCATGGAGCCGATCAGCGTCAGGCGGCGGCGCATCTCGATCTTGGCCAGCTGCTCGGTCACGCCTTTGCGCTCGGTCAGGCGGTGGTAGGTTTGCCAGTAGTCGCGGTAGCGGTGGTCCTGCTCGACGTTGACGATGTCGTAGTCGCGGCCTTCCTGCAGGCGCAGGCCGAAGCGCTCGCAGCGCTGCGCGATGACGGAGGGGCGGCCGATCAGCGTGGGGCGAGCCAGGCCTTCATCGACCACCACCTGCACGGCGCGCAGCACGCGCTCTTCCTCGCCTTCGGCATAGGCCACGCGCTTGTGGGCATTGGCCCGCTTGGCGATCTGGAAGATGGGCTTCATCGTCGTGCCCGAGGCATAGACGAAGCTCTGCAGCTTCTCGCGGTAGGCGTCCCAATCGACGATGGGGCGGCGGGCCACGCCGGAGTCCATGGCGGCCTGGGCCACGGCCGGTGCGATCTTGATCATCAGCCGCGGGTCGAAGGGCTTGGGGATCAGGTACTCGGGCCCGAAGCTCAGCGTGGCGCCCGCATAGGCGGCGGCCACCACCTCGCTCTGCTCGGCCTGGGCCAGCTCGGCGATGGCGTGTACGGCGGCGATTTCCATCTCATCGGTGATGGTGGTCGCGCCACAGTCCAGGGCGCCGCGGAAGATGTAGGGGAAGCACAGGACGTTGTTGACCTGGTTGGGGTAGTCGGTGCGGCCGGTGGCCATCACGGCGTCATTGCGCACGGCCTGCACTTCCTCGGGCAGGATCTCGGGCGTGGGGTTGGCCAGGGCGAAGATCAGCGGACGCTCGGCCATGCTGGCCACCATGTCCGGCTTGAGCACGCCGCCGGCCGAGAGGCCCAGGAACACGTCGGCCCCGGCGATCACCTCGCGCAGACTGCGCAGCTCGGTGGGCTGGGCGAACTGGGCCTTGTCCGGGTCCATCAGCTCGGTGCGGCCTTCGTAGACCACGCCGGCCAGGTCCGTCACCCAGATGTTCTCGCGCGGCAGGCCCAGCTTGAGCAGCAGGCTCAGGCAGGCCAGGGCGGCGGCACCGGCGCCGGAGGTCACCAGCTTGACCTGCTTGATGTCCTTGCCCAGCACCTTCAGGCCGTTGAGCAGGGCGGCGCCCACCACGATGGCCGTGCCGTGCTGGTCGTCGTGGAAGACGGGGATCTGCATGCGCTCGCGCAGCTTGCGCTCCACGTAGAAGCAGTCCGGCGCCTTGATGTCCTCGAGGTTGATGCCGCCGAAGGTGGGCTCCAGCGAGGCGATCACATCGACCAGCTTGTCGAGGTCGCGCTCCTGGATCTCCAGGTCGAAGACGTCGATGCCGGCGAACTTCTTGAACAGCACGCCCTTGCCTTCCATCACGGGCTTGGAGGCCAGGGGGCCGATGTCACCCAGGCCCAGCACTGCGGTGCCGTTGGTGACCACGGCGACCAGGTTGCCGCGCGAGGTGTAGCGGAAGGCATTGGCCGGATCGGCCACGATCTCTTCACAGGCCGCGGCCACGCCGGGCGAATAGGCCAGGGCCAGGTCTCGCTGATTGACCAACTGCTTGGTGGGCGTGACGGCAATCTTGCCCGGCGTCGGGAATTCGTGGTACTCCAGGGCGGCTTGGCGGAGCTGGGCGCGTTTTTGTTCAGCAGTGGGCATGGACAGGTCTCGTCGTTCAGGGCCGGAACCGGTGCTGGGCCTTACGCCCTGGCGCCTGTCCGGACAAGCCGGGGTGGGCGGCGATTGTAGGAGCCGGGTCCTGACGCCAGCTGACGCCGCCATGCCGAATCGGCATGCGCCCCAGCCGGCGCCTGCGGGCGGCCCCGGTGCTCGAACGCTTTAGTGTGAACCCGAATGGCCGTGCCGGGGTACGCGAAACTGCGCATCTGAATTGCGCCCCAAGCAGCAATACTGGGCCGACCCCATGAATGATCTCCGCATGCCCCCAGCCGATTCAGCGCCTCCGGCCGCTGCCCTGCCGCACCGCCGCGGCCGGCGCTGGCTGCTCTGGGCGACCCTGGTTGGCCTGCTGCTGGTGGCGCAGAGCCTGCTGCTGGCCCTGACCCTCAGCTACGAGACCCAGCGCGCTCAGGACCAGGTCGATGCCCTGGCGCTGGAGCTGGTGGGCCGGCTGCAGCAGCTGGGTTCGCACCAGATGCAGGACGTGCAGGCCCTGATGTGGGAGGAGGGCGCCATGACCTGGCAGGCCGAGGCCGCCCGGCTGATGCGCGCCTCCCGGCCGCTGCTGCGCCTGGAGTGGCGGAACGCCCGGCGCCAGGTGCAGCGCGCCGTGGAATCGCCCTTCGGCGGTCCCGTGTTCGCGCGTCTGGCCCGCACCGAGCTGCAGATGGAGACCGAGCTGGCCTGCACGGCCGCAGTGCGACAGGGCTCGCCGCAGTATTCGCGCAGCTATTTCGTTCCCCTGGGCGGTGGCGACGGCCTGGAGGTGATCGACCTCTGTCTGCCCCGCCTGCAGGCCGGCCTCACCGAGGGCTACCTGGTCGCGACCGTGGGCCTGCACCAGTGGCTGGAGGAGGCCTCCACGGCCGAGCAGGCGCGCCGCCATGAAGTCAGCTTCGTCGAGGGCGACGGCACCCGCCTGGCCCGCGCCGGCCTGGTTCGCGGCGCCGGCCACTTCCGCGCCGAGCGCGTGCTGGACCTGCCAGGCCTCACGCTGCAGCTGCGCGTGGACAGCGCGGCGGGCAGCCCCAAGCTGATCCCGAACCTGATGACTTCCCTGGTGCTGGGCTTGTCCCTGGCGCTGTTCGGCGTGGTGATCCTGCTGGCCCGCGATGTGCGCCGCCGTGCCACTGCCGAGCGCGCCCTGGCCGAAGCCCTGGCCTTGCGCAAGGCCATGGAGAACTCCCTGATCACCGGCCTGCGGGCCCGCGACATGGACGGCCGCGTGAGCTACGTCAACCCGGCCTTCTGCCAGATGGTGGGCTTCAGCGCCGAGGAGATCCTGGCCACCGGCGGCGAGAGCGAGCAGAGCGCGCCGCCCTATTGGCCGCCCGAGTTCGTCGAGGAATACCGGCGCCGCCACCGCGAACGCAGCGCCCGCTGGCAGGCGGACGAGCCCGTGCCCGGCGGCCAGGACCCGCGCCAGGGCTTCGAGACCGTCTTTATGCGCCGCAGCGGCGAGCGCTTCCCGGTGATGATCTTCGAGGCCCCCCTGCTGGACGCCCAGGGCCAGCAGACCGGCTGGATGAGCGCGGCCCTGGACATCAGCGAGCAGCGCCGCATCGAGGAACTCTCGCGCCAGCAGCAGGAGCGCCTGCAGGCCACGGCCCGGCTCGCGACGGTGGGCGAGATGGCCTCTCTGCTGAGCCATGAGCTCAACCAGCCGCTCTCGGCCATCGCCAGCTATGCCACGGCCTCGCTGAATCTGCTGCGCCTGGAGGCCTCGGATCCGCAGACGCCTGACATGGTGCGCCAGGCCGTGTCCCGAATCGCCGAGCAGGCCGAACGCGCCGGCCGCGTGATCAAGAGCGTGCATGACTTCGTGCGGCGGCGCGAGCAGGCGCGCGAGTCCATCGCCGTGGCGCAGCTGTTTGACGCCGTGCTGCCCCTGGTCAGGCTGCAGGCCCGCAAGAGCGGCACGCGCATCGAGGTCGCGCTGCCCGAAGGCCTGCCCGCCCTGCGCTGCGACCGCACCATGGTCGAACAGGTGCTGCTCAACCTCAGCCGCAACGGCATCCAAGCCATGGAGGCTCACACGGCGCTGGGCGAGCGCGTGCTGACCCTGGGCGCCAGCTTGCAGGGCCGCTGGGTGATGATCTCTGTGCAGGACCGCGGTCCCGGCATTCCCGAGGGGGTGGCCCGCCAGCTCTTCACGCCCTTCTTCACCACGCGCAGCGAGGGCATGGGCCTGGGGCTGAGCCTGTGCCGCACGGTCATCGAGCAGCATGGCGGCGCCATGGACTTCGAGAACCTGGGCGAGGAGGAGGCGCGGCGCGGCTGCGTGTTCCGCTTCACGCTGCCGGTGGACCCGGCCACCTGAGCGCATAACATCCGGACTGTCGACAAGGAGCCTGCCCATGTCCTCCAGCCTGCCCATGGTCTACATCGTCGATGACGAGGAGGTTGTGCGCGACGCGCTGGGCTGGCTGCTGCGCTCGCGGCGCCAGCTCTTCGAGGGCTTTGCCAGCGCCGAGGCCTTCCTGGATTTCCTGGACGGACTGCCGGAGGGCGGAGCCCGCTGGCCCAACTGCCCCAGCTGCCTGCTGCTGGACGTGCGCATGCCGGGCCTGAGCGGTCTGGCCCTGTTTGAGCGCCTGATCGAGCGCGGCCTGCTGCGGCGCCTGCCGGTGATCTTCCTCACCGGCCATGGCGATGTGCCCAGCGCGGTCGATGCCCTCAAGCGCGGCGCCTACGACTTCGTCGAGAAGCCCTTCTCCGACAATGCGCTTGTCGATCGCGTGCTGCAGGCCCTGGCGCAGAGCGGCGAGGCCATCGCCCTGCGCGACCGCGACCGCCTGTTGCAGCAGCGCGTGCATGAGCTGACCGAGCGCGAGCGGGAGGTGATGCAGCTGATCGTGCGCGGCCTGCCCAACAAGCTGATCGCCGACCAGCTCCACATCAGCGTGCGGACGGTGGAAGTGCACCGCGCGCGGGTCTTCGACAAGATGGAGGTGAAGTCTGCCGTCGAGCTGTCCAACCTCCTGCGTGAGCCCGGCGCGGCCTGAGCTCTCCGCCGCCCGGCGACAATCGCCGCATGAGTGCAAGCCTGGGTGAATTTGAGCTGATCCGCCGCTTCTTCGATCGCAGCGATCGATCCGCGCCGGCCGTGGTCAAGGGCATTGGCGATGACTGCGCCGTGCTGGCGCCCACGCCAGGGTGGCAGTGGCTGGTATCGACGGACATGCTGGTCGAGGGCCGGCACTTCCTCTCCACCGTCGATCCTGAGCGCCTGGGGCACAAGGCCCTGGCCGTCAACCTCAGCGATCTGGCCGCCTGCGGCGCCACACCGCGGGCCTTCTTCCTCGCCCTGGCCCTGCCTCGCGCCGACGCAAGGTTCCTGGAAGGGTTTGCCCGCGGCCTCTTCACCCTGGCCGACGCTCACGGCATCGCCCTGGCCGGCGGCGACACCACGGCAGGCCCGCTGAACGTGTGCATCACCGTGATGGGCGAGGCGCCGCAGGGGCAGGTCTTGCTGCGCAGCGGCGCCAGACCCGGCGACGAACTGTGGATCAGCGGCACCCTGGGCGACGCGCGCCTGGCTCTGGAGGTGTTTCGCGGCACGGTCGAGTTGCCCGGCGATCAGTTTGCCCAGGTGCGCCGCGCCATGGAACTGCCGCAGCCCCGCCTGGGCCTCGGGCAGGCCCTGCGCGGTATCGCCAGCAGTGCCGTCGATGTGTCGGACGGCCTGGTCGGGGATCTCGGCCATGTGCTCAAGGCGTCTGGCGTGGGCGCCGAGCTGTCTTTCGATGCCTTGCCGCGAAGCGCCATCCTGGCTGCGCAAGCCCCGGCTCTGCAGCAGGAATGCCTGTTGTCCGGGGGCGATGACTACGAGCTGGTCTTCACCGCACCGGCCGATCGACACCAGGCCGTGCGGGACGCCGCGGCCCGTGCGGGCACGCCGGTGAGCTGCGTGGGCCGCATCGGCGCCGAGCTGGGGCTGCGTCTGGTGGACGCCGCGGGGGCCCTGATGAGCAGCCGCTTCGCATCCTTCGACCATTTCAAGAGTTGAGCATGAGCGAGCCGCAAGACCTGACCCCCGAACCATCGGACGACATCGGCGCACCCCTGCGTCCGGACGACGTGCACATGGCCGACGCAACGCCCAGCCGGGCGGCGCCCACCCGGACGGCGCCGCGCCGCCCCACGGCCGGCTTCATGCTGCGTCACCCGGCCCGCTGGATCGCCCTGGGCTTCGGCAGCGGCCTCTCGCCGGTGGCGCCGGGCACCGTGGGCACGCTGTGGGCCTGGCTGAGCTTTGCGCTGCTGCAGCCCCATCTGGCGGAGCTGCAATGGCTGCTGCTGGTTGGCGTGGGGACGCTGGTGGGTGTCTGGGCCTGCACGCGCACCGCCCAGCACCTGGGCGTGGCGGATCCGGGGGCCATTGTCTGGGACGAGATCCTGGCCTTCTGGCTGATCCTGTGCCTGGTGATGCCCGTGGGCTTTGGCGGCCAACTGCTGGCCTTCGGGCTCTTCCGCTATTTCGACGCGGCCAAGCCCGGCCCCGTGCGATGGGCGGACGGCCTGTTCAAGGGCAAGCCTGGCGAGCCCATCACCTGGCGCCAGGGATTGGGCATCCTGCTGGATGATTTCGTCGCCGCTGGATGTACCCTCGTGGTGTTGGCGCTGTGGCGCTTCACCATTGGAGGATGATCATCATGCTGTGCCCTGACGAACCCGAACTGATCGAACGCATCGCTCTGGCCCTCATCCAGCGCCGCGAGCGCATGGGCACGGCCGAATCCTGCACGGGTGGGCTCATTGCCGCGGCCTGTACCAGCCTGGCGGGCTCCAGCCAGTGGTTCGAGCGCGGTGTGGTCAGCTACAGCAACCAGGCCAAGACCGAGATGCTGGGTGTGCCGCCGGGCCTGCTGGAGCTGCATGGCGCAGTCAGCGCCGAGGTGGCGCAGAGCATGGCCCGCGGCCTGTACGCCCATGCGCCCGTCGAGTGGACCCTGGCCGTGACCGGCATCGCCGGGCCCAGCGGCGGCAGCGAGGACAAGCCGGTGGGCACGGTCTGGCTGGCGCTCTACCACCACGGCAAGCCCATCAAGGTCTGGCAGGAACTGTTCAAGGGCGACCGCCACGCCGTACGCGCCGCCACCGTCCGCGTGGGCTTGACGGCCCTGTGCGATGCGCTGGAGGATCGGGACAGCTGATGGCGCTTCTCCTGTGCGGCGCCTGGCCGCTGGACCGACCCGAAGGCCGAGCCGAACAGCAGCGCTGGCTTCAGGCCTTGCGGCAGGCCCTGCCTGGCGAGGACTGGGTGCTGCATGCGCCTGAGGGCGCGGCTCAGGCCGCGGCCATCGAGGTTGCCGTGGTGGCCAACCCGCCGCCCGGCAGCCTGCAGGGCCTGCCGCGCCTGGCCCTGATCCAGTCCCTGTGGGCGGGCGTGGACCGCCTGGTGCAAGACCTGACCCTGCCGCCAGGCGTCCCTGTGTGCCGCATGGTCGATCCGGCCATGAACGAAGCCATGGTGCAGACGGCGCTGTGGGCCACCCTGGCCCTGCACCGGGGCTTCTTCCAGTGCCAGCAGCAGCAGCGCACGGCGCTGTGGCGCCAGCCGCCGCAGCTGCGCGCTGCTGAATGGCAGGTGCTGGTGCTGGGGCAGGGCGAGCTGGGCGGCCGCGTGGGGCGCAGCCTGGCCGGCCTGGGCTATGCCGTCGCGGGCTGGAGCCGTCGATCCCGGCAGCACGAGGGCGTGACAGGCCTGCATGGCGAGGAAGGGCTGGCCCGGGGCCTGGCCACGGCGGACACCGTGATCAATCTGCTGCCGCTCACTGACGAGACCCGCGGCTTCTTCGACGCTGCGCGCCTGGCCCGCTTCAAGCAGGGGGCCGGCTTCATCAACCTCGCCCGCGGTGCGCATGTCGATGAGCAGGCCCTGCTGGCGGCGCTCGATGCAGGCCGGATCGGACATGCCGTCCTGGACGTGTTCCAGCAGGAGCCCCTGCCGGCGCCCCATCCCTTCTGGTCGCACTCGCAGGTGACGGTGCTGCCCCACACGGCGGCGCAGACCGATCCACGCACGGCGGCCGAAGTGGTGGCGGCCAATGTCAGGGCGCTGCGCAGCGGCGCGGCTCTGCGGCACCGGGTCGAGCGCAGCCAGGGCTATTGAGGGGCCGCCTCACGGGCACCCCTCGGGCAGGCGGGCGTCCCTGAAGCGGGGCTTCTCAAGCGCGGCAGGCCTGCGTTAGCCTTGCATCTCGTCGTCGGGATGAGAAAGCACCATGGACTGGCTCCGCAGGCCTGCGTTGTTTCCGGGCCGCCTGACTTCGGCTGTCGCAGGGGCCGATGCGCCTGCGTCCCAGTCACTCGAGACCCTGGCCTTGCGCGCCTGGGCTGAACGCCAGTTGGACAGCCGCCAGGCCATGGCCTGGGCCGACGCCGTGCTGGAAGGCCTGCCTTCGATGGGCCTGCCGGCGAGCGGCGCGCAGTTGCTGTCGGCCCGCATGGCCTTGGTCCGGGCGGAGATTCACCTGCAGCAGCTGCGCCTGGACGAGGCCCAGCAAGGCGTCCTTGCGGCCCGCGCCCTGTTCGCCGCCTGCAACGATGATTGCGGCCTGGCCGATGCCTGCTGGCTGGACCACCTGCTGGCCAACGACCGCGGTGATACCCAGGGCCTGCGCCGCGCCCTGCTGGAGGCGCTGGACTGTGCCGAGCGCGCTGCCGAGCCGGAGCGGCAGCTGTTCCTGCAGACCGTGCTGGCCCGCTCTGACATGTTCCGCGACGCCGAGCAGGCGCGGCAGGACTGGGCCGGGCGGCTGCCGGAGTCCATCGAGGGCTTGTCGCCCATGTGCGCCGCGGCCCTGGCGGACTTCCTCGGCGTGCGGGAAGGGCTGCTGTCCCACTATTCCGCGTCCGCGGCCTGGTTCGAGCGGGGCTTCGAGCTGGCACAGGCTTCGGGGCAGCTGCGTCGAGCCATGGCCCTGGCCTCGAACCTGGGTTACACCTTCACGTCGGCCTCGGACTATGCGCGCGCCATCGACTGGCTGCAGCGCGGCCTGGAGCTGGCACGAGGCGCCGGCTGGCCGGGCTCCATCGGCCTGTGCCTGGCCCAGACCGGCGAGGCCATGCGCCGCGTGGGGCAGGTGCAGGCGGCGCGGGAGCTGTTGCAGGAATGCCTGGACACCCTGGCCGGACATCCGGACAACCGCACCCTGCTCCTGGCCCTGAGCTACCTCGGCCAGGTCGAGCTGGACTGCGGTCATGCGCCCGAGTCTCTGGCCATCTTCGAGACCCTGGTGCAGCGCGCTCTGCAGGTGGGCTCCAGTGACCTGCGCCTGGATGGCGAGCTGGGTCGCGCACGCTGCCTGCTGCGCCTGCAGCGGCTGGTCGAGGCGCAGGCTGCCGCCCAGGGGGCGCAAGATCTGGCACGCCAGCTGCAGCAGCAGACACTGCAGGTGGAGCTGCTGTGGCTGCAGGCGGCCATCGCGCGATCGGCCGCCGCACCGCCGGCCGAGGTGCTGGAGGGGCTCCTGAGCGCCTCGCGCCTGGCCGCGGTGATCGAAGGCTATCGCCCGCCGCCGGCCCTGCTGGAGGAGACGGCCGAAGCCCTGGCCGCCGCCGGCCGCCATCAGGAGGCCTATGCCAGTGCCCGCCAGGCCGCCCAGGTGCGCAAGGACAGCCTCAGCGACGAAGCCGCCAAGCGCGCCGCCGCTTTGCAGCTGCACCATCAGATCGAGGCCCTGGCCGCGGAGCGCGAGCACCTGCGCCGCCTGGCCGAGGCAGAGTCGGCACGCGCCCGGGCCCTGGAGGACGCGCAGCAGGTGCTCAGCCACCTGAGCCGCGTGGGGCAGGAGATCACGGCCGAGCTGGTCGCCGAGCGGGTTTTCGATTCACTGGAGCGCCATGTGCATGCCATGCTGCACGTGGCCTGCATGGCCATCTACCTGCTCGACGAGGCGGGCACCCAGCTCCATTGCGCCTTCGGCGTGGAGGAGGGCCAGCCCTTCGTGGATCCGCCGGTGCCAGTGGACGCGCCGCACAGCTACTGCGCGCGCTGCGTGCGGGAGCGCTGCAGCTTTGTCCTGGGCGTGGACGAGCAGCCGCATGAGGGATCGCAGGTGCCCGGCACCAGCCAGATGCTGAGCGTGATGTTCGCGCCGCTGATGATCAGTGAGCGTGTGGTGGGCGTGATGACCGTGCAGTCCCCGCGCGCTGCGGCCTATGGGCAGCGCGAGGAGCTGATCTTCTCCAGCCTCTGCGCCTACGCGGCCATCGCGCTGGACAACGCGCGGGCCTACCAGCGCCTGTCCGAGCTGCAGCGCCATTTGATGGCCCAGGAGAAGCTGGCCGCGCTGGGAGCCATGGTGGCAGGTGTGGCCCATGAGCTGAACACACCCATTGGCAACAGCCTGCTGGTGTCCTCGGCCCTGCTCAGCGATGCGCGGGACTTCGAGGGCCGCGTGGCCCGCGAGGCCCTGCGCCGCAGCGACTGGCAGCAGCATGCAACACGGGCCCGCGAGGGCCTGGAGGTCATCGAGCGCTGCATGGACACTGCAGCGGCCCTGGTGCGCAGCTTCAAGCAGGTCGCGGTGGACAGGAGCGCCGAGCAGCGTCGCCGCTACGAGCTGCTGGAGCTGTGCCAGCAGTGCCACCAGAGCCTGGGTCTCATGCTGCGCCGCGCTGGGGTGCTGCTGGATATCGCCGTTCCGGCTGGCCTGCTTCTGCACGGCTATCCGGGGGCCTTGAGCCAGGTGCTGGTCATCCTCATTAACAACGCCGTCACGCATGCCTTCGAGGGCCGTGAGGAAGGCCGGCTGCGCATGGAGGCGCAGCTCAACGGTCCGCACCAGGTGCTGCTGAGCCTGCGCGACGACGGAGCCGGCATGAGCCCGGCCGTGCTCAAGCGGGTGTTCGAGCCCTTCTTCACCACCAAGTTCGGACAGGGCGGCAGCGGCCTGGGCCTGGCGATCTGCCTCAACATCGTCGAGACCCTGCTGGGCGGCCGCATCCGCGTCAGCAGCGAGCCGGGGAAGGGCAGCTGCTTTACGCTGGAGCTGCCCCTCATCGCCCCCTGACAGCTCCTGAACCGGCGCGGAGCGCTCGCTTCAGCTGAGGCCGGCGAACAGCGATTCCGGCGGATCCTCGGCGTCCAGGGCCGGCGGCGACCACTGCGCCAGCCAGTCCACGAACTGGGACTCGGGCATGGGCTTGCTGATGAAGTAGCCCTGGCCCTCGTCGCAGCCCAGGCGGGCCAGGATCTGCCAGGCGCGCAGGGTCTCCAGGCCC
This sequence comes from Mitsuaria sp. WAJ17, assembly GCF_014174515.1. Lineage (GTDB taxonomy): Bacteria > Pseudomonadota > Gammaproteobacteria > Burkholderiales > Burkholderiaceae_C > Roseateles_B. The sequence goes on along the minus strand of NZ_JACJUG010000005.1, from coordinate 139,271 downwards.
TCGGCCACGACCGACAGGCCCAGGTTGTGGGCCAGCTCGATGGTGGAGCGCACGATCTTGGCGTCGTCCAGGTCGCGTTCCATGGCCATTACGAAGCTCTTGTCGATTTTCAGCTCGTCCACCGGCAGGCGCTTGAGGTAGGCCAGCGAGGAGTAGCCGGTGCCAAAGTCGTCGATGCTCAGCTTGAAGCCCATGGCGGAGAGCTGCTCCAGCGTGCTCAGCGCGCGGGCGGGGTCGTCCATGATGGCGCTCTCGGTGATCTCCAGGCACAGCGCGGAGGGTGGGACGCCTTCGGCCTCGATGGCGGCGCGTATCTTCAGGGGCAGATCCTGGTCCATGAGGTCGCGTGTCGAGAGGTTGACGCTGATGCGCAAGACCTGACCCTGCTCGCGGGCCAGGCGACAGGCGCGGGCCGAGGCCGCCACCACCCAGGCGCTGAGCTGGCGGATGAAGCCGGTCTGCTCCGCGAAGGGGATGAACTGCATGGGCGGCACCAGGCCGCGCTGCGGGTGCTCCCAGCGCACCAGGGCTTCGGCGCTGATCACCTGCCCGCTGCGCAGCTCCACCTTGGGCTGAAGGAACAGGCGCAGTTGCCCGCCCTCGACCGCCCTGCGCAACTCGCCCAGCAGGCTCAGGGACTCCTGGCTGCCGGCGTCCAGGTCGGGGCTGTAGAGCTGGCTGCCGCTCTGCCGCTGCTTGGCGGCGTACATGGCCAGCTCGGCTCGGCTCAGCAGGCTGCTGGCCTCGCGGGCCTGGCGGGGGTAGAGCACGATGCCGATGCCGGCCCCCAGGTCCACGGTCTGGTCCTCGATGTGCAGGGACTGCTCGAAATCGCGCTGGATGCGATCGGCCATGGCCAGGGCGGCCTCCTCGTCGGCGCCTTCCAGCAGCAGCGCGAACTCGTCGCCGCCCAGGCGCGCCAGGAGGCTTTGCGAGCCGCGGCACAGTTCGGCGAGCCGGGCGCCAACGCCGCACAGCAGTTGATCGCCCAGGCGGTGGCCGAGCACGTCGTTGACATGCTTGAAGCGGTCCAGGTCCAGCATCAGCACGGCACAGGGCGCTTCGCTGGCCTGCAGGCGTTCCTGCAGGCGCTGGCTGAACTGCTCGCGGTTGGGCAGGCCGGTCAGCGGGTCCCAGTAGGCCAGGCGATAGACCTGCTCCTCGCGCTCGCGGATGCCCAGCCGCATGGCCTCGAAGCTGCGGGCCAGCTCGGCCACCTCGCCCAGGTCGGATCCGGAGGCCACGGGGGTGTCGTAGTCTCCCGCGCCCAGGCGCTGGGCCGATTGCGTCAGCGAGGCGATGGGGCGGCTGATGCGCCGCGCGGTGAACACGCTGCCCATGGCGAAGGCGGCAATGCCCGCGGCCGTCAGGGCCAGCAGGGACCACTGCAGCTGGCGGTACGGGGCCACCGCCTCATCGAAGGAGGCCCACATCACCGCGCCGATCTGGCGCCTGCCGGCCAGCTCCTGCGGCAGGGGCAGCAGGCGCACCCTCCAGTGCTGCCCGCCCCACTCACGCCGCACGGACTGATTGGGACTGAGCTCCGCCATGGCACTGGTGAAGGCCGGGCCGCGCTCGCTGTCCTCCACCACGGAGACGCTTTCCTGCCAGCGCCCACGCTCGCCGGTGACGAACATGGCATCCACATTGATCAGGCGCTTGAGGTCCAGCAACGGGACTTCGTCCAGCCGGAAGCCCATCAGCACATGGCCGATGGTCATGGGCGCGCGCACCGGCACGGTGACCACCTGCATGATCTCGCGGTCCACCAGAACCAGGGTGGCCTGCTCGGGGTCGGGGTTCTGGCGCTTGAGCAGCGGCAGGTAGACCTGGGCCTCCTCTCGGGTGGCGGCAACCAGTTGGCCTGTCACGTCAGCATAGGCGACCAAGGCGGCGTTGACGCGCTCGCCATTGTTGTTGAGCGCGTCGCGAAGCGTTTCGACGTCGGCCTGTTCAGCGGAGGCCTGACTGCCGCCCAGGGCTTGGCGAAAGCCGTAGTCGGCCGCCAGCAGCTCTGCCGCGGCCTGCTCGCGGGCCGCTTGCTGGACCATCAGCCGCTGCAGCATGCGGCCGGCAGTGGCCAGCTTGGCCTCAATGGCGGCCTCGGCATTGGCTTCGATGCTGTGACCGATGAAGCCGTAGCTGGCCAGTTGGACCAGCAGCAGCAGGCCCAGGAACAGGGCCACGATGCGGCCCTCGATGCGGCGAGGGTTGAGGAAGGCAGGCAGCTGCATGGACGCGATCAGGACAGACCTCTCACTGAGGGGGCAGCACCAGGCTGGACACGCCGGAGGCCTGGCCGGTCGGTATGTTCAGTTTCTGGCTCAGCAGCAGGGGCTGCAGTCGCGAGGGGTGCCACAGCTTCAGCGCGTGCTCGCCCGGCGGCAGGTCCAGGCTCAGCTCGCCCCGGGCGTTGGTCTTGCCGAAGACGGGTGTTTCAACGACGACGATGAAGGCGCCCATGCGGTCATGGATGTTGCAGCCCAGGGCCGCGATGCCCGGCTTGTCGAACACGATGGGCTCGGAAGGCGTGCCCGAGTAGAGCTTGATGTCGAAGGCCTTGATGGGCGAGAAGGAGTAGACGTGGTGGCGGACCGTGTCGAAATTGGGGAAGTGCACGGCCGTGCCCGCCTGCACCACCAGCACATGGGGCTGGAACTGGCGGTCGCGCTGGGCCATTTCGGCGCGACCGTTGCTGCTGCGCGCGGGCCCCTTGATCTCGACCGCGACCACGGCATCGGCCAAGGGCTGCCCCTCGGTGTTGCGGAGCTGGAACTGCCAGGGGATGGCGCCAGCCCAGGCCGGCAACAGGCACTGGGCGGCGCAGCCGGCGCCCAGCAGGGTTCGGATCGTTCGCGGGAGCGTGCGCTGCATGCCTGCGCCTTCCAGGGAGGGACGACAGGCCAGACCATAACGCGAAACCCCGCCGCGCGGCGTGCCGAATGAGTCGTTTCAGGCCTTGAGAACGAGGCTGGCGTGATGTCCGCCCGCCGCGCGGCCCACCTTGCCTTGGGCCGTCTCCAGGAGCATCAGGGCCAGACGCTGCAGCGCAGCCCAGGCGTCCAGGGGCCAGTCGCGGTGGCGCAGGCCCTTGACGATGCCGTCGCAGACCTGGGCCGCATCGACCAGGGCCTGGACCTGCACGCTGTGCAGCCCCGGCACGATGCGCTCGAAGAGGCGCTCCTTCGCGCCCCAGACCCGCGATTCGCGCAGGGCCATGGGCAGGGGCTTGCCGGCATCGACCGCCTCCCGCACGCGCTTGAGGGCGCGGATGTCATCGGCCAGGGCCCAGTGCACCAGCACGGCGGCTTCTCCCTCGGCCTCCAGGCCCTCCAGCATGCGCAGCACGCGGGCGGTCTGGCCGGAGAGGATGGCCTCGCTGAGCTTGAAGACGTCGTAGCGCGCCACATTGAGCACGGCACTCTCGATCTGCTCGAAGCTCAGCGGCCCCGGCGGATGCAGCAGGGCCAGCTTCTGCAGCTCCTGGTGGGCGGCCAGCAGATTGCCCTCCACGCGATCGGCAAAGAAGGCCAGGCTGCGCTGCCCTTCCTCGCCGTCGAGCACGGACTGGCCCTGGGCCGAGAGGCGCTGGGCGATCCACTGCGGCAAAGCGCGGCGCTCGACCGGCTCGACCTTGATGCTCACGCCCTGCTGGTCCAGGGCGGTGAACCAGGCGCTTCCGAGCTGGGCTTTGTCCAGGCGGGGCAGGGTGACCAGCGTCAGCACGTCCTCGGGCAGGGCCTGGCAATAGCGCTGCAGGGCCTCGGAACCGTCCTTGCCGGGCTTGCCGGAGGGGATGCGGATCTCGATGAACTGGCGCTCGGCGAAGAGGCTCAGCGCCTGCGCCGCGCCCAGCACCGGGCCCCAGTCGAAATAGGCGCCGCTGACGATGAAGACCTTGCGCTCGCTGTAGCCCTGGGCGCGCGTCGCGGCACGGATGGCGTCCGCGGCCTCCTGCGCGAGCAGGGGCTCATCCCCATGCACGGTGTACAGGGGCTTGAGGCCTTTGGCGAGTTGCGCGGCCAGCGCGTCGGGGCGGATCTGCATGGTGGCGGCTTCAGCGCAGGCGCACGCTGCCCAGACGGCGCATCACCTGCGCGGCGGCGTCGTACTGCATGGCGCGATAGAGCTGGGCTTCCTCCTGCTCCTTGGCCAGGGCCTGGGACTCGAGGTAGCTCATTTCGCGGCTCATGCGCAGCTCGGTGATGGGCAGCAGCGGCTCGCCGCCGGGCGTGCGCACCAGGTAGTCCAGCTGCAGCTTGAGCTGCCACTCCCGCACCTGGCCGGCGCTGGTGGACACCACGACCGAACGCTCGCGGCTGTCCCGCAGCGCTTCCAGCACGACCTGCGCCTTGGACGGGTCCTGCACCAGCTGCAGCGGCGACTGCCGCAGTTGCCGGCGCAGCTCCTCGACCAGGGGCGAGTCGGGCGCGAAGCCCGCCAGGGCCAGGGACTGGAAGGCGAACTCCGGATCGCGGCGCAGCTCGAAGCCGCAGGCGGCCAGGCCGGTCAGCACGGGCAGCGCGAGCAGCCCGCGGCGCGAGAGGCGACTCATGGCGTTCAGACCACCACGTTGACCAGACGGTCGGGCACGACCACGACCTTCTTGGGGGCCTGGCCGCCGCTGAACTCGGCGAACTTCTCATGGGCCAGGGCGGCGGCCTCGATGGCGGCCTTGTCGGCGCCCGCGGGCACCTTCAGCGAGCCGCGCAGCTTGCCGTTGACCTGCAGCATCAGCTCGATCTCGTCCTGTACCAGGGCGCCTTCATCGACCGTCGGCCAGGCCGTGTCCAGCAGGTCGCCCAGTTGGGCCGCGAAGCCCAGCTCCTGCCACAGGGTGTGGGCGATGTGCGGGCAGGCCGGGTAGATCACGCGCAGCAGCACCGAGACGCCCTCGCGCACGGCGGCGGCCTGGCCGGCGACGTCCTTGAACGCTTCCAGCGCATTCAGCAGCTTCATGGCCCCGGAGACCACGGTGTTGTACTGCATGCGCTCGTAGTCGTAGGAGACCTGCTTGAGCACCAGGTGCACCTCGCGGCGCAGGGCCTTGCCTTCGGCGCTGAGTGCGGCGAAGTCCTCGCTGGCCGTCTTCAGCACGTCGGCGTTCTTGGCAGCGAAACCCCAGACGCGCTTCAGGAAGCGGTGCGCGCCTTCCACGCCGGCATCGTTCCACTCCAGCGTCTGCTCGGGCGGGCTGGCGAACATCACGAAGAGGCGGGCGGTGTCGGCGCCGTACTGGTTGATCAGCTCCTGCGGATCCACGCCATTGTTCTTGGACTTGGACATGGTGCCCACGCCCTCATAGTCGATGGCCGAACCATCGCTCTTGAGCTTGGCGCCGACGATCTTGCCGCTCTTCTCATCGAAGACGTTCTCGACCTCGTGCGGCCAGAAGTACTCGATGCCACCTTGCATCGTGCGGCGCGAGTAGATGTGGTTGAGCACCATGCCCTGCGTCAGCAGTTTGGTGAAGGGCTCGTCGATCTTGACCAGGCCCAGGTCGCGCATGACCTTGGTCCAGAAGCGCGCGTACAGCAGGTGCAGGATGGCGTGCTCGATGCCGCCGATGTACTGGTCCATCGCGGCGCCCTGGCGCATCCAGTAGGCCGTGCCGTCGCCGACCATGGCGTCCTTGTTCTGCGCGTCGCAGTAGCGCATGAAGTACCAGGACGAGTCCACGAAGGTGTCCATGGTGTCGGTCTCGCGCCGGGCCGGCTTGCCGCAGGTCGGGCAGGGCACGTTCAGGAAGGCGCTGTGCTTGTTCAGCGGGTTGCCGCTGCCGTCGGGGATGCACTCCTCGGGCAGGACCACGGGCAGGTCCTTCTCGGGCACCGGCACCGCGCCGTGCTCCTCGCAGTGGATGATGGGGATGGGCGTGCCCCAGTAGCGCTGGCGGCTCACGCCCCAGTCGCGCAGGCGCCAGGTGGTCTTCTTCTCGCCCAGGCCCTTGGCCCCGACGAGCTCGGCGACCTTGTCCACGGCGGCCTTGTGATTCAGGCCGTCGAGCACGCCGGAGTTGACGCAGACGCCCTGCGTCTTGTCGCCGTACCAGTCGGCCCAGGTGCTGGTCGAGAAGGCCTGGCCTTCGACGGCCACGACCTGCCTGATCTCGATGCCGTACTTGTTGGCAAAGGCGAAATCGCGCTCGTCATGCGCCGGCACGCCCATGACGGCGCCGTCGCCATAGCTCATCAGCACATAGTTGCCGACCCACACCGGCACCTGCGCGCCGGTCAGCGGATGCGTGACCACGAGGCCCGTGGGCATGCCCTTCTTCTCCTGCGTGGCGAGCTCGGCCTCGGTCGTGCCGCCCTGCTTGCATTCCTCGATGAAGGCGGCCAGTGCCGGGTTCGTGGCGGCGGCGTGCGCGGCCAGGGGGTGCTCCGGCGCGACGGCGCAGAAGGTCACGCCCATGATGGTGTCGGCGCGGGTGGTGAAGACGTAGAGCTTGCCGTCCTGGATCAGGGCGCCGCTGGCGTCCTTGATCTCATGCGGGAAGGCGAAGCGCACGCCCTGGCTCTTGCCGATCCAGTTCTCCTGCATCAGGCGCACGCGCTCGGGCCAGCCGCTGAGGTAGTTCTTGTCCTCGGGGTTGGCCACCGCGGCGAGCAGCTCTTCGGCGTAGTCGGTGATCTTGAGGTAGTAGCCCGGGATCTCGCGCTTCTCGACCAGGGCGCCGGAGCGCCAGCCGCGGCCGTCAATCACCTGCTCGTTGGCCAGCACGGTCTGGTCCACCGGGTCCCAGTTGACGACCTGGGTGCGGCGCTCGGCGATGCCCTTCTCCAGCATCTTCAGGAACAGCCACTGGTTCCACTTGTAGTACTCAGGCTGGCAGGTGGCTATTTCTCGAGACCAGTCGATCGCCAGGCCCATGGCCTGCATCTGCGACTTCATGTACGCGATGTTGGAGTAGGTCCACTGGGCCGGCGGCACCTTGCCCTTCATGGCGGCGTTCTCGGCCGGCAGGCCGAAGGCGTCCCAGCCCATGGGCATCAGCACGTTGTAGCCCTTCATGCGCAGCTGGCGCGTGAGCATGTCGTTGATCGTGTAGTTGCGCACATGGCCCATGTGCAGCTTGCCGCTGGGGTAGGGCAGCATGGAGCAGGCGTAGAACTTGGGCTTGTTCTCGTCCTCTAGAACACGGTAGGCGTCGCGTTCGTTCCAGTACTGCCGCGCGGCGGCTTCGATCTCGTTGGGGGCGTACTTGTCGTTCATGCGCCAAATTGTAGGCGCAGGGTGTGGCGCAGCCGCTTCAGGGCTTGTCGCTGCTCGGTGCTTGGGCGACGAAGGCAATGCGGTGCAGGCCGCCGTCCTGGATCCAGCCGATCAGCTCGGCCACGCGGCCGTAGGGCACGGCCTGGTCGGCGCGCAGCTGCACCTCCATCTCGGGGCGGGCCTGGCCCAGCTGCTGGATGCGCTTCCTGAACTCGGCGGGCGTGATGCGCTCCTCGCCCAGGTAGAGCTCGCCGCTCGGGTCCAGGGCCACGGCGATGAACTGTGGCGTGTCGGAGGGCGTGGCCGCCTCGCTCTTGGGCAGGTCCAGGCGCAGCGAGGAAGTCATCAGAGGGGCCGTGATCATGAAGATGACCAGCAGCACCAGCATGACGTCGATCAGCGGCGTCATGTTGATCTCGCCCATGGGCCGGGGCGATTCGCGGCGTTCGAGGCGGCCGAAGCTCATCTCGGCCCCCCAACCTCGGCGTTCGGCCCTTGGCGGGTTTTCATGGCGCCGGGGTGTCCAGCAGCTCGCGCAGATCGTGTGCAAAGCCTTCCAGCTCGGCCTCGCAGGCACCGATCAGCTTGCCGAAGACGTTGTAGGCCAGCACGGCGGGGATGGCCACCGCCAGGCCGGCCGCGGTCATGATGAGGGCCTCGCCCACCGGGCCCGCGACCTTGTCTATGGTCAGGTTGCCCGCCGCGGAGATGCTCTCCAGCGCGTGGTAGATGCCCCAGACGGTGCCGAAGAGGCCCACGAAGGGGGCGGTGCTGCCCACCGAGGCCAGCAGCACCTGCCCGTACTGCAGCTGCTGCACGACGCGGTGCAGGGCATCACGCAGCTGGCGGGTCAGCTGGGATTCCTTGTGCCCCTGCGCGGCCAGGGTCTGGGCAGCGGGCGCCTCGGTCGCGGCCTGCAGCAGGGGGGCCAGCACGCCTTCGCGGTCCAGACGTGACACCGTGCTGTGGCCGTCGGCCAGCGAGGCGGAGTTCCAGAAGGCCGACATGCCCTGCGCCAGGTCCACGCGGGCGCGGCGTAGCTGCCAGCCCTTCCAGAAGATCAGCACCCAGGCGCTCACCGACATCGCCAGCAGCAGCAGGGCCACCAGTCGGCCCACGCCATCGCTTTGCGCCCAGAACTGGAGGAAGCCGCCCATAGTGCTCAGGCGCCCCTGGCGCTCAGGCCTAGCACGTCGTCCATGCCGTAGAGGCCGGGGGCGCTGCGGGCCAGGAAGCGTGCGGCGCGCAGGCTGCCCTGGGCATAGGTGGCCCGGCTGGAGGACTTGTGCGAGATCTCGATGCGCTCGCCCGTGCCGGCGAAGAGCACGGTGTGGTCACCGATGATGTCGCCGCCGCGCACGGTGGCGAAGCCGATGGTGGAGGGGTCGCGCTCGCCGGTCACGCCTTCGCGGCCGTAGACGGCGCAGCTTTGCAGGTCGCGACCCAGGGCCTCGGCCACCACCTCGCCCATCTTCAGGGCGGTGCCACTGGGGGCATCGACCTTGTGGCGGTGGTGGGCCTCGATGATCTCAATGTCATAGCCCTCGTTGAGGGCGCGGGCGGCCATGTCCAGGAGCTTGAGCACCACATTGACGCCCACGCTCATATTGGGCGCCATCATGATGCCGATCTTCCCGGCGCCGGCTGCGATGCGCGCCTTCTGCTCGGGTTCGAAGCCCGTGGTGCCGATGACCATGGCGATGCCCAGCTCCTCGCACAGGGCCAGGTGGGCCAGCGTGCCTTCGGGGCGGGTGAAGTCAATCAGCACCTGGGCGCCCTGCAGGCCGGCGCGCAGGTCGTCCGTGACGCGCACGCCACTCTCGCGGCCCAGGAAGCCACCAGCGTCCTGGCCCAGCAGCAGGCTGCCGGGGCGGTCGAGGGCGCCGCTGAGCTGGCAGTCCGGGGACTGCAGCACGGCCTCGATCAGCATGCGGCCCATGCGTCCGGAGGCGCCGGCAATGGCAATGCGCACGCTCATGAGCGGGGCTCCAGCGGGGGATAGCTGCGCACCGGGCCCATGGGCTCAAGCACCGTCGGGGCCTGCTTTGTGGGTGCAGGCAGTGCCTTGCGCTCATTGTCGCTGAGCGCCAGCTTGGGGGCGTCGCCCTTGAGCTTCAGGGTGTTGATGGAGGCGACGAACTCGCGCTCGGTGGGGATGTCGTTCGGGGCGTCCACGCTCTTGAGGGCGTCACCCTCGAACCAGATCACCACATGGCGGCGCTGGGGCTCGGTGCCTTGGCGACGGATGGTGAAGATGTAGTCCCAGCGGTCCTCGTGGAAGACGTCGGTCAGCATGGGAGAACCGAGCAGGTCCTGGACCTGGGCGCGCGGCATGCCGGGCTTGACGCTGGCCAGCAACTCCTTGGTCAGCACGTTGCCTTGCACCACCTCCACGCGGTAGGGGCGCACCAAGCCCAGCACCTTGTCGCCGGTGGCGGAGCCCAGCTCGCTCAGTTTGGGCATCTGGCTGCAGCCACCCAGGGCCAGCAGTGCCAGCGCCAGCGCGCCGGTCAGCGGCCAGCCGTGGTGGCTGGCGTCAGGAGAAATGAGTCGCATGTCACTAGGGGCTTAGAAGTCGGCGGCCCAAGCTGGCTATGATCGACCCATTCTAGCGGCAGGCCCGGGGCCTGCTGAACGCACGCTGATTGCCTGCAAGACCATGAACCGCACCGACGAAATCAAGAACAGCGGCCTGAAGGCCACGCTGCCGCGCATCAAGATCCTCGAGATCTTCCAGAAGACTGCGCAGCGGCACATGACGGCCGAGGACGTCTACAAGGCGCTGCTCGTCGAGGACGCCGACATCGGCCTGGCCACCGTTTACCGCGTGCTGACCCAGTTCGAGCAGGCCGGCTTGCTCTCGCGCAATCATTTCGAATCCGGCAAGGCGGTGTTCGAGCTCAACGAGGGCCACCACCACGATCACCTGGTCTGCCTGACCTGCGGCAAGGTTGAGGAATTCTTCGACCCCGAGATCGAGTCGCGCCAGCACAAGATCGCCCTGGATCGTGGGTTCGAGCTGCAGGAGCATTCGCTGTCGCTCTATGCGAACTGCATCAAGAAGGACTGCGCCAACCGACGCTGATCCGTCCTGCGCCGCCGGACCCAGGCCTCAGGCGTCGTCCTGCAGGCCTTTTTCAATGGCGCGCTGGTGGCGCTCGACGAACTCGCGGTAGGTGTCGATGCCGCGCAGCTGCAGGATGGTGTTGCGCACGGCGGCTTCCACTAGAACGGCTAGGTTGCGCCCGGCATCCACCGCAATCACGACCTTGCGCACGGGCATGCCCAGCACGTCCTCGTAAAGGGGTTCATACGGTAGGCGCTCGAAGTCGCGCTCCATGGTCTCCTTGCGGACCAGGTGCACGATGAGCTTGAGCCGCATCTTGCGACGCACGGCCGTCTCGCCAAAGATGGCCTTGATGTCCAGCAGGCCGATGCCGCGCACCTCCAGCAGGTTCATCAGCAGCTCGGGGCAGCGACCCTCGATGGCGGTCTGGGCGATGCGGAAGAAATCCACCGCGTCATCGGCCACCAGGCCGTGGCCGCGGGAGATCAGCTCCAGGCCCAGCTCGCTCTTGCCCAGGCCGGACTCGCCGGTCAGCAGCACGCCCAGGCCCAGGATGTCCATGAAGACACCGTGCCGGGTGGTCCGGTTGGCGCACAGCAGGGCCAGGTAGGAGCGGACCACGTCGATGGTGTGGCCGGCGGACTCCGAGGTGACGAAGAGCGGGATCTCGGCGCGGTCGCACATCGCCACCAGGCGGTCGGGCGGCGTCTGATCGTCCGCGACGATGATCACCGGTGGTTCCAGCGTCACGATGCGCGCGATGCGGCGGTCCAGCACTTCGCCCGAGGCCTCGCTGAGGTAGGCCACCTCGCGGCGTCCCACGATCTGCACGCGGTAGGGGTGGATGTAGTTCAGGTAGCCGACCAGATCGGCGGCGGACTGGGCGTCCCGCACGGCGGTGTCGTCGAAACGGCGCTCGGGGTGGGCGTGCCCGGCGATCCAAGCCCAGCGCAGGGCCTCACGGAGTTCTTCGAAGAGGCGGTCGGCACTGATTGAGGTGGGTTTCATCCCTGGACCGGCCTCAGGCTACCGACTTCAGCGGTTCCCAGTCGGCGATGAGCTTGTGCAGCGTCGCCGCCTCGGCTTCGGTCTTGAGGCGCTCGCGCAGTTCGCGGTCGGAGAGCATCTCGGCGATCTCGGAGAGGATTTCCAGGTGACGCTGGGTGGCAGCCTCGGGAACCAGCAGGAAGATCAGCAGGGAGACGGGCTCGTCGTCCGGAGCGTCGAAGCCGATGGCTTGCTGCACGCGCAGCACCGCGGCCAGCGGATTCTTCAGGCCCTTGATGCGGCCATGGGGGATGGCCACACCATGGCCGAGGCCGGTCGAGCCCAGGCGTTCGCGGGCAAAGAGGTTGTCCGTGACCAGGGCGCGCGCGATGGAATGGTTGTTCTCGAACAGCAGGCCTGCCTGTTCGAAAACTCGCTTCTTGCTGGAGGCGTCCACATTCACCAGCACATTGCTGGCAGGCAGGATGGCGGCGAGACGGTTCATCGAGGTCACAGCGCCGATTACGGCCGGGTCGGCCTTGGGCGGGACGCTTGGTCACTAGGATTGGAAAACCGATTATAGAAAGCTCCTTGACCCTGGATGTCCTGCAGGGTCGAAGAGCCCTCCAAATGGGTGCGATAGCGTGATATTGAGGCGCTTCGGCAACGCCGTCGCGCCTGGGGCAGGCAGCAAAAAGGCGCCCGGGTGGGCGCCTTGCGTACAGGACGGGTTGACTCAGGACTCAGGAGGCCGGCATGTCCATGCGCTTGGCGGCCTGATGGTGGTGGTCCTGGAGCTTGTCCTTGTGGCGGCAGACCTGACGATCCAGCTTGTCCATCAGCTGGTCAATGGCGGCATAGAGATCTTCGTGAGCTTGCTCGACAAAGATGTCACGTCCCTTGACGTGGACGGTGACTTCGGCCTTTTGCCTGCGCTCCTTCTCCTTCTGCTTCTCCACCGTGAGCAGGACGTTGATGTCAACGACCTGGTCAAAGTGGCGGGTCACCCGGTCCAGCTTGGTCAGCACGTATTCGCGCAGCGCTGGGGTCACTTCAAGATGGTGGCCGCTGATAGTCAGGTTCATAAAGCCTCCTTTCACAGGGCTTGGTCGCGAGAAAGCATTGATTCTTGAGAACACTGGCGGACGCTGTCGGCGGCCGCTCTTCTTCAGGGATACAGAGGTCTTGAGGGGGAGATTGAGGCGTCTTTGAAAGGTGTGCGGCGGTCAGTAGCGGAGTGGAGAAATCGTTCTTGCTGCGGACCAGTGTGCTCCGGAAGCATGACTGTGACAAGCGTTTTAAAGCGCCTTCTGGTGGCTCGCAGGGGTGCTCTTTTGCTTCAGCGCAAAGGCGTGATGGAATGCGCGATCCGCCGTCGCGCAATGCGTGTGGCACCTCAGGGCAAGCCCGCTGATATCGTCGGCGGCGCAGCCATAGAAAGGCTTGATGCGCTCAGGGGCCGGACGCGATAATGCGCCGTCCCCACCACTGGAGTCTTTCTTGGACAGCGATCACCCTCGGTGACCGTCCACTCCAGCGTCCTGGTGCACGCAGGCCCCTGAGCAGGTGTCGCGTTGCGGCCGGTGTCCGGAGTGAGACGGGTCACCCCCCTGCCCCGGACCTGGCCCGCCCTGCGCGGCCGTCCATCGCCCACAGACTGTTCCTGCCGCGCACGACTGGCGGCTGGACGCATGCGCTGGAGCCCTCATGCTCAATGTCTTCACGCTGGACAACGGCCGCCTCAAGGGCGGGTTGTTCCAGGACGAAACCGAATCCGCCGCCGACCTGGCCATGGCCCGTCCCGTATGGGTGGACCTGGAGAACCCGACGTCCGAGGAGAAAGGCTGGATACGCGAACGTTTCGGGCTGATCATCCCGGAGGACATCATCGACGATGACCTCGAGGAATCCGCCCGTTTCTACGAGGAGGACAACGGCGAGTTGCACATCCGTTCCGACTTTCTCATTGAGGATGACGAATCGGCCCGCAATGTGCGCGTGGCCTTCATCCTGCACCAGAACGTGCTCTTCTCGGTGCACAACGAGGATCTCCCGGTCTTTCGCCTGCTGCGCCTGCGAGCCCGCCGCATTCCGGCCCTCATCGAGGACGCCAAGGACGTGCTGCTGAAGCTCTACGACGCTGACGCGGAGTACTCCGCCGACGTGCTGGAGGGCATCTATGACAAGCTGGAGCGCATCAGCGCCCGGGTGCTGAAGAGCGACGTCAACGATGCCGAGGCCGGCGAGGTGCTGGCTGCCATTGCCCGCGAGGAAGACTTGAACGGCCGGATTCGCCGCAATGTAATGGACACGCGCCGCGCCGTCAGCTTCATGATGCGCAGCCGCATGCTCAACGCTGAACAGTTCGAGGAATCGCGCCAGATCCTGCGGGACATTGACTCGCTGGACTCCCACACGGCCTTCCTGTTCGACAAGATCAACTTCCTGATGGACGCCACGGTCGGCTTCATCAACATCAACCAGAACAAGATCATCAAGATCTTCTCCGTGGCCAGCGTGGCCCTGCTGCCCCCGACCCTCATCGCCAGCATCTACGGCATGAACTTCAAGCACATGCCGGAACTCGATGCGGAATGGGGCTATCCCTTCGCCATCGCCCTGATGGTGGCCTCCGTGGCCGCGCCCTTCATCTATTTCCGCCGCAAGGGCTGGCTGCGCTGAAGGCGCAGCGCCTGAAGCGCCTGTGTGGGCGCAGCAAATGCTGCTGCAACCGTCCCGCGAGGGCCGGCGGGCCGGGCGGTGCCTCGCTGGGGCAGCTCCTGTTGCTCAGGGGCATCCGGCGAAGGCAGGTGACCCGGGTTCAGGATTCGTCTTTTGGGATGGTGGCAATCGTGCGCCGCGAAGCGGCTGCGCCCGCGCGGTGCGCTGCGCTGCCGCATGCGACTGTAGCTTTACGTCAGGCGACGGAAAGGAAAAAGGGCTCCCGCAAGAGCGGGAGCCCTGGACATAAAAGAAGCCGCAAGATGCCCCGGGACCAACGAGGGAGGGAGGGAGGAGGAGGAGAAGAGTCCCGGGATTTCAGCCCCAACACTGGGGAGATCTTGCGACTGAAAGCTTGTAGCTACTGTACTCGTTTGTGGTTTCGCTGTGTAAGCGCGCCGGGCGTTCTTTTCAAACCTTTGCGTAAATCTGTAAATGATTTTGCGCTTCAGGGAGGATTGTTAGGCCTGGCGAGCGGAAGTTTTGCTACTTCTGTCCCAGGTGCCGGGTACAAGAGCGAGTTTCTGAGCCGAAGTGTGGGCCTTCGGGCTTACGCCAAGCTTCAAAGACGGGGTTTATCCATATCGACGTGCGGGCGGATGTCCCCCGTTTCTGTGTCATGCGGAAATGCGACGCCAATCCGGGGGAAGTGCCCGGGAGGGCCCTTTGCCCCTGGCGCAGGTCAAGGAGCCGCAGCCTGGCGGCAGACTGGAGCACAGGAAAGACGGGCTTGTCACATGGCTGCAAGCCTGAGCTGATGAACTACGGGCTCGTCGGCGGGTGGGGCCTTGCCTGGGGGCGAAAGCTCCCAGGTTCCCGCCCCGTTTAGAATGCCGCCCCTAAACCATAGGACGGACCATGCTCTACCCCGAACTCTTCAAGCAACTGGAAGCCGTGCGCTGGAACATGGACACCGACATCCCCTGGGACACGTTCGATGCCAGCCTGCTCACCGAGGACCAGGCCCAGACCATCAAGATGAACGCGATCACCGAGTGGGCGGCCCTGCCGGCCACCGAGATGTTCCTGCGTGACAACCGCGACGACAGCGATTTCTCCGCCTTCATGAGCGTCTGGTTCTTCGAGGAGCAGAAGCACTCCCTGGTGCTGATGGAATACCTTCGCCGCTTCCGCCCGGACCTGGTGCCCAGCGAGCAGGAACTGCATGAGGTCCGCTTCGACTTCGACCCGGCGCCTGCCCTCGAGACCCTGATGCTGCACTTCTGCGGCGAGATCCGCCTGAACCACTGGTACCGCCGTGCTGCCGAATGGCACACCGAGCCGGTGATCAAGGCCATCTACGAGACCCTGGCCCGCGACGAGGCCCGCCACGGCGGCGCCTATCTGCGCTACATGAAGCGCGCCATGCAGAAGTTCGGCGACGAGGCCCGTGCCGCCTTCGCCAAGGTGGGTGTGCTGATGGCCAGCGCCCGCCGCACGGCCCAAGCCCTGCATCCGACCAATCTGCACGTCAACGCCAAGCTCTTCCCGCGCGACACCATCCAGAGCCGCCTGCCGGATCCGGAGTGGCTGGAGAAGTGGCTGGACAAGCAGATCCAGTTCGACGCTGTCTGGGAGACCAAGGTGGTCGAGCGCATCCTGCACAATATGAGCCTGCTGATGGAGCGCAGCTTCGCCAGCGTGCAGGAGCTGAACCGCTTCCGCAAGGAAGTGAGCGCCAAGGTGGCCGCAGCCACCGGTGCAACTGGCGGCACCGAGCCCAGCCCTGCAGCCTGATCGCACCGTCGATCTCGCAAAGACAAAGCCCGCCAATCGGCGGGCTTTTTTGCTGGAGACTCGTGGGAGCTCAGCTGGCCTGGCGGCGCTTGAGCACCAGCAGGTAGAAGCACAGGCTTGCCAGGGCCAGGCCGCCGACGAAGTGCGGCGACGCCAACTGGGCGAAAGCTGCGCCCAGATCATGCAGCACCAGCTGCAGCAGGCTGGCGAAGCTCTCGTGTTCCAGCTGCCGGGCGGCGCCCCGGCCTTCCAGGGTCATGCTGGCATTGAACAGGGCCTTGCCGGCACCCTCGAACTGGGCCTTCAGCAGCTGAGCCACCACGTGGTTGTGATAGAGCTCTTTCAGCACGTTCGCGAGGATCACCGTGCCGCCGATCAGCACCGGCACACCCCAGCGTTTCAGCCAGGCGGCCGCAGCCATCAGGGCCATGAACAGGGGCGACAGCCACAGGGTCATCAGCAGCAGGCCGATGCTCAGGCGCAGCCATCCCAGGACGGCGATACCCATCAGGCTACCCCAGGGCACCTGACCGAAGCCAGCAAAGCCGTGGATCTTAAGCAGGGCGGCCGCGGCCATCACGGGCCCGCAGACCAGGCCGACGGCCACAGCTGCCATGGGCACGAGCAGCGCGTGGGTCAGCACGGTGGCTCCGATGCTCTCGACGTGAGTGGCCGGCAGGGAGAGCCAGAACTCGACAGAGCGGTCCTGCTGGTCGCGACGGGACAGGCCCGGCAGCTGGAACATCGACACGATCCAGCTCAGCGCGAAAACGCCCGCCATGCTACCCAGCATGGCCACGGCTGCCACGGCCACCGGCGGCGGCACTTGGGCGTCGCCATCGACGATGGGGCCCTGGAGGGGCATCAGCAACAGGATCAGTGCGGGCGGCACCAGCATCACCAGCAGCCAGCCGAGGCGATGCTGCATCCACTCGCGCTGCAGGAGGGTCAGGAATCGTTGTGCTTTCATGGTCGGTCTCCTTCAGGCCTCGCGGGGCTGCAGTTCAGGCTTGCGGGTCAGGGCGACGAAGAGGTCGACCAGGCTGGGGCGGAATCGCTGGCCCAGGGCCTGGACGTCCGGGGGCGGCTCGCCGTCGAACAGGGCGGCCGAGCGGCCCTGCTGGCGGTATCGCAGCAGCGGGTGGGCGCGTGCCACGGTGTCGGCGGCGGCCGGATCGTGGGCCAGGGCCACGAAGCGGGAGTCCATCTCTTCCAGGCTGATGTTGAGCACCAGCTTGCCTTCGTCCAGCATCATCACGTCGGACAGCAGGCTCTCGATCTCCTCGACCTGATGGGTGGAGATCACCACCGTGCGTTCGCCGTCGCACCATTCGTCGATGAGCATCTCGTAGAAGCTCTTGCGCGAGATCACGTCCAGCCCCAGGGTGGGCTCGTCGAGGATCATCAGGCGGGTGTCGATGGCGGCCACCAGGGCCAGGTGCAGCTGGGTCACCATCCCCTTGGACAGCGACTTGACCTTGTCATTGAGGCTCACGCTGGTGCGCTTGAGCAGGGCCCTGGCGCGCTCGGCAGAGAACTGGGGCTGCAGGCCGCTCATCAGCGTGATGAGCTCATGCACGCGGGCCCAGCGTGGCAGCACGGCCACGTCGGGGATGTAGGAAAGGCCCTTGAGCAGCTCGGTGCGCTGGCTGCGCGGATCCAGGCCAAGCACACGCAGCTCGCCTTCGCCGCCCTGCAGGCCGACCATGGCTTTCATCAGCGAGGTCTTGCCGGCACCGTTGTGGCCCAGCAGACCCACCACGCGGCCCTTGGGGATCTGAAAGCTGAGGTGGTCGCAGGCCACCTTGCGGCCATAGCGCAGCGTAAAGTCGCGCGCGCTGACCAGGGGTTCGGTATTGTTGTTCGTGTTCATTGCAGTTCCTCCCATTGCAGATCCTGGGCGCTGAGGCCCAGGCGCTTCAGCTTTTCGCGCAGCAGGGGCCATTCCTTGCTCAGGAACTGCTCTCGCTCGCTCTCCAGCAGGCGCTGGCGGGCGCCGGGCCGTACGTACATGCCCAGCCCGCGACGGCTTTCCACCAGGCCGTTGTCGGCCAGTGACTGCAGCGCGCGGCTGACCGTCAGCGGGTTGATCAGGTATTGGGTGGCCAAGAGGCGGACCGAAGGGAGGGCTTCACCTTCGGGCGGATTGCCATCCAGCAGCTGACTGGCCAGGCGGTCGGCCAGCTGCTGGTAGATCGGCGCATTGTCGTTCCAGCTTTGCATGTCGCTTCAGGCCAGGAGCCTGCGGTGTGTTGCTGATGTAGCACACCATAACAATGCTCAGTCCGGGCCCCTAGCGGGGGGCGACAGACTGCAGCTGGGGCGGGATGAACTGCATGGGGTGGCTGTGGGTGTCGGTTTGCGCTGTAGTTCGAACTCTTTGAGCTGTAGTTTGAACTCAGGAGGCCGCGGTTTGCGGCTTTATACTCGATGTAAGTTATTGATTTGACGAAGATTTCCCTGTTGCAAGACGATCGAGCGGCCATGGCTGCGTATAACGACCTCTGCACACATGCAGGCTTTCTGGGAGAGCTGCGCAAGATTTTTGAGAATGAACGCAAGCAGCCAATTTGTCTTGCATGAACTGGCTGCGCGAGTTGCCGAGCTGCAGCGAGCTCGGTCGGTCGGCGGCGGCCGTCACACAAATGAACGTCTGAAGCGCCCGATGTGCAACGATGGCCGCCAGCGTTGCTTGGTCAGGTGCACCGTAATCGATAGCCAGAGGGCCAGTAGCCAGCGTTTGGCCCGCCAGGCCCAACGCAAAAGCCCCATCACGACGAACGGCATGAGCACCGAGAAGGCGCCCACGGTCAGGCTGCGCTGCATCTCCGAGTTGCTGGGGCCGAGTTGCATGGGTTGTTCTCCGATGAAATTGACAGGGACTGCAGCGCGCGATCAGCCCCGTGGGTGAACCATCCCATCGGCCTCTTCAAGCTCCTCCAGCGCCTCGTTCGCGGCCGCCATGCCTGCCTCGATGAGCTCCTTCGGGTGGCCCTTCGCAATGAGCTGCTTGTAGCGGTTGTTCGACAAGGTGCCCTGGGTCGAGATGGCCCTGGCCATGACCACCAGGTCGTTGTTGTTCATGTCGATGGCGTTGTTGATTGCGCTGTAGACCGCGTCGTAGCGGTGCAGGAACGACATCTCGTGCTGGAGATCATGCTGCAGGGCTTGCAGAGCCATCTCGAGGCCGAACTCGACACAGTGCGTGCCGTCCCAGTAGCGGTAGATCTCGGGCTCACCCTTGAAGTTCTGGAAGATCTGGTCGTCGGACACATAGGTTACGTCCCAGAAGGCGCGCGCCGGCTTCGAGAACGACTGCAATGCCTTCAGGTATTGGCCCTCATGGCGCTTCATGGCGATCGACACCGGCAGCACCAGGCCGCTGGCCAACCGCGCATCGGAACAGGCCACCTTGTGGAATAGGAATCGCGACAACCGACCGTTGCCGTCCATAAACGGATGAGCAAAGACGAAGGCGAAGCTCGCCAGACTGCCACGCACCAGCGCATCCACCTTGCTGTTGCGGTCGTTGCACAACGACATGATGGCGTTCATGACCGACCTGACCATCTCAGGCGGAGGCGGCAGGTATGTCACGCCCAACGCACCGCGCATGTCGTTGCGTAGACGGTTCTGTTGCTCTCGAAACCCCCACGCCTTATCCAACGGATTGTTGACCGCAAGGTTTTGCAGTGCGACCAGGTAGGCCTCGCTGACCGGCTCATCATCTTGGGCCTTGGCGAGCAACGCGGCGAACGCTTCTGCCTTGGTCGGGCTTGGCTTCTCCCGCTCGATCGCATAGCTGTGGTCGGCTTCACTGAGGTAGGCCCATCGGACAGCACGATCCAGTACGCCTGGATCGACGCCAGCGACGAAGGCCTCCACTTGACTGAGCACATCGGCAGCCAACAGGTTGACCACGGACTTCGTCCGCCGCACGGTGATGCAGTAGTCTGGGCTGCCGATGCCATTGAAGTCGACCCGCCATCGACTGTCGCGCTGGACTCGATCCGTGACGTAGAGTTGCTCGTCGAAGAGCTTTTCGTAGGCGCCTACGGCCGCAGGCAGGCCCTCAAGCTTGCTGCCGTTGGCGATCTCCCAGAGGTAGCAGGCGACGCGCGCGTAGGCGCTGCTTGTCGAGCGCTGAAAGGCCTGGGCCACCGACTGGCCGGGGATCTTCTTCAGCGAGAGAATGGCAGCCTGCAGATTCAGCCCCTCGTGCTTCAGTGCGAAGAGGAGATGCTGCAGCGGGTCGTCTGAGGCCGGCGCAACGCCGGCCGGAACCAGCAGGCAGTCTGCCTGCTCCGTGACTCGTGTGACCGGTCCGATCTTGGCTGGCCTGTCGATCGGAAATGCCCCGCTATTGAGGGTCGAGGCCAGGAAGTCGTAACCGATCGAACGTGTAGCCATTTTTTTCTCCGCCTATCCAAGAAATCTATCCGAAAACGGTGTTCTTGGAATTTTTTTATCTTGAATGGCGGGCGCACTGCACCTCACTTCCCTACGCCATCTCGCAAATGCCGCATAGGAG
Organism: Mitsuaria sp. WAJ17; assembly: GCF_014174515.1. GTDB lineage: Bacteria > Pseudomonadota > Gammaproteobacteria > Burkholderiales > Burkholderiaceae_C > Roseateles_B. Next base: position 119,013 of record NZ_JACJUG010000005.1, on the reverse strand, counting down.
CAGTTGCCGCCAGCGGGCGGTCAGCAGTGCGACGTAGTGCCGCGGCGCCGGGCCGCCGCCGTACAAGCCCAGGGCCCAGGCGTCGTTGAGCTCACATTCTTCTATAGTGACGTTTCGGTGCACCGCTTGTTCGGCGGAATTCGAACCACTGACTGGGGGCACTGTGGGCGTTGCGGCAAGCTGTTTTGTCTTGCGCATCTTTCGCCTGTTCAGCAGCCGGTAGCCAGTAGTCGGTCGCAGATGCGATGCGCTTCATGCGCTTTGGAGGGGGATGACCTCACCAGTTGCCCGTGTGAGGATTCAGCTTGATCGTTTCCGGTATCCAGGATTCAGTGGCCAAGGCTACGCACTGCAGCTCACCACGAAGAAGGAACAAATGCTTACTCGCGGCCACATCGTCGGCCTGGTCCTGGACCATTTCACCGAACTCAGCGAGCGCATTGCCATGCGCAGCCGCTTCAACTTTTTGGACTTGAACGTCCACGTCGAAAACTACCTTCGCGACCTGCTCAACATCGTGCACGGGACCGAACTAGAGAATCTCAACAAGAACTCAGCCAACGAAGCGGGCCTGGACCTCGGCGATGAGAAGGCCAAGCGTGGCATTCAGATCACCTCCCGATCTGACGCAAGGAAGATCCGCAAGACGTTGGAAAACCTCACCTCCGACCAGAAGGCCAAGTACAGCGAGATCATCGTGCTGGTAGTCGGGAAGAAACAGGGTTCCTACACGCTGACGGACCAGATCTTCACAGACTACAACTTCACTGAGAGCAACATCTGGGACATGACCACCATTGCCCGCGACATGGTTGCCCTGGATAGCGATGCTCTGTACCGTCTGCACCAGCTCGTTCGCAAAGAGGCCGCCCGGGTGCTCATTGAGTTGGAGGTCCCTGACGAGCAAGGCCAATACAAGACCTCCGGCTATGAAATGTGGGAGCAGCCTCCTAAGCCCAAGACCACAGACGGGGCGGCCTTCATCAAGTTCCTTGAGGAGGACAGATGCGAAGTCTCAGCGAAGGAGGCAAGCGCAATCCGCGAAGGTCTTGCCAGCCTGGGACGGACCCTTGCCGGCCTTCCGCGCATCACTCGCGAGTTCTTGGTCATGCTCTATGAGCTCCGGCAGGACAACAGCTCTGGGCGACCTCGCCTCCAGTACGGATTCGTCGAGCGCATGTACCGTGGGGATGACCTGAAAGGCGAAATCGCCCTGCTGGAGCACGCTGGCTTGCTAGACATCAGCGAGAGCAGCCATGAGCACAGGTCTTATGAGATCACGCTCTATTTGCCATGCGGTTCGGACCACCTCAAGGACGGCCTCTTGCACTACGTGGAAACCAAGGGCCTTAGCTTGCGAAGGGTGCTCGGGGAGGTGGATCTGTCCAGCTTCTGAACCAAAGTCGTTTTGCACGGCCCGGGGCGCGGGGGGGCAAGAGAACGGCTACACGAACTCGGCAGTAGCGGGTTCAGCGACGGCGATGAAACAAGTCGCGCCAAGCCCTTGATGCGTCGCATGCCCGCTGTTCAGCATTTAGCGCAAACCGACAGCCGAGGTGGCTGCGCGCAACCGCACCCACTGAACTCGCCGTTGCTGACGCTCACCGGGGCAAGCGGGTAAGGAGACAATCACCGCCCGGACTGTCCCCGGCCGCCTGGACAAGCTGTCTCTTTCATCATCTGGTGCTGCCAGACCACTCATGACCGACGCTCAATACACGACCTTGCCCCAGTGGCCCAACGCCTATCCGGCCAGCGGCGCCAGCGCCACCCTGAAACTCCGCAACGAGGATTTCATCGTGACCGAACTGCCGCTGCAGCAACCCTCCGGTGAGGGCGAGCACATCTGGCTGGACGTCGAAAAGACCGGTGCCAATACCGCCTTCGTCGCCCAGCAGTTGGCCGAAGCCGCGGGCGTGCAGGAAAGGGATGTCGGCTATGCCGGCCTCAAGGACCGCTACGCCATCACCCGACAATGGTTCAGCATCTATTTCCCCAAGGGCGAGACGCCCGACCTGACCCAGTTTCAGCACCCGGAGTTCACGGTGCTGAGTCAGAGCCGGCATGTCAAAAAGCTGCGGCCCGGTGACCTGCAGGGCAACCGATTCCAAATCGCGCTGCGTGAGGTGACCGGCGACCGCGACGCCATCGAGACCAATCTCAAGGCCGTTGCGTCGCATGGCGTGCCCAACTACTTTGGCGCTCAGCGTTTCGGGCACGACGGCGGCAACGTGGAGCAGGGCCGAGCTATGCTGGCGCGCGAAATCCGCGTGCGCAACCCGAAGAAGAAAGGCATCTACCTGTCGGCGGTGCGCTCCTTTGTCTTCAATGAAGTGCTGGGGCTGCGGATTCAGCAGGGCCTCTGGGGCAAGACCCTGCCCGGCGACGTGATGGATGAGGCGGGCCTGCCTACCGGGCCGCTCTGGGGACGTGGCCGGGTGATCTCCACCGATCAAGCGCAGGCCCTGGAAATGGGAGTGGCTGGACGTCACGCCACCTTGTGCGACGGCATGGAACACGCCGGTCTGGATCAGGAGCGCCGCGCACTGGTGGCGCGCCCCGTGGACATGTCATGGGAATGGCCGCAAGCGGATCAACTGGTGCTCAGCTTCTCCTTGCCCGCCGGGAACTACGCCACTTCCGTTCTGAACGAGATCCTTCGCACCACGGAGCCTGACCGGCACACGGAGAACGAGTCGGCGGCTGTCGAATGACGGGGCCTGGATTGCCCCGGTGTTCCTTGGCAACGTCGTACCACTCGACGTGCCGGCAAGGGCGGCGGCGGCTGTCCTTGCCGTTGCAGCCGCGCCTTTGCAGCGACTGCCTCCAGCGCGCCTCAGCCGCGCCTCACCCCACCAGTGCCCCATGATGAAACCCCAGCCGCGGATCTCCGCCGGGTGACAGGGCCACGAAGTCCTGCAGCGGCGGCATGGCCACGCGCAGCCGGAGGGTGTTGGCGGGATAGTCGTAGACCGTGATGTGGTTGAGGCCTCGGTTGGCGGTGAACAACAGGCGCTGGTCGGCCGAGAGTTGGCAGGCGTAGACCGAATCCAGCACCGCCCAGCGCGAGATGCGTAGCGCGGACAGGAAGTGCCGGCTCTCATGCAGCACGTTGCCGCGGGTGAGCGCGTCGGCGATCTGGGCGCCGACGGCCTTGCGCTGGCTGAGCACCGTCGAGACGTCGGGACGCTCATCGATCATGCGCCAGCGCGCCAGACCTTCCCGTTCAATCATGATGATGCTCTGGCTGGCGCCATTGCAGAAGATGAGCTCGCCCTTGGACAGCGTCACGTCGCTGTTGATATGCGCCGGCACCTCGCGTCCCGCAGCCCAGTGACGCAGCACGCTGCCAGTGACGGCATCGATCTCAAAGGCGTATTCCTTGAGGAAGGCCATCGCCCATTCATGCCAGTCGCGCCCTTCTTGCGGCAGCACACGGAAGCTCAGCGCATAGAAGATGTCCCGCGCCGGGTCCGCCACCACATGCCAGCAGGTGGCGGGCAGCTCGACGCGGCGCGCTTCGCCGGTCTGTAGATCGTAGATGCCGACCTCGCGCGCCTCGCCCTGCCTGGGGTGGTCCATCGAGCCGTACACCAGGTAGCGCCCCGAGGCGCTGCGCTTGAGCGCATGTGGCAGCTTCACACGGTGGGGGCCGAGCTTCACGCCCTCGGCGAGGCGGCGTGCATCGAATCGGTAGAAGTGATCACCGATCGCGGTGATGAACTCGTGCTCGTTCAACCACACGGCATGGGTGCTGCCACGCAGCGAGGTGTCGTTGGTCTCAAAGCTGAGCGTGCTCTGGCGCGCGAGCTCCCGTGAGTCCGCACCATCGTAGATCAGCAGGTGCTGGCCTGTGTTGCCCAGGAAGCCCAGCGAGCCGCCGGGGTTCAGGCTGATCGCATGCCCGCCGGCAATGCCGTCGAAGTAGGCGATCTTCCAGGCATAGGCGTTGTCGGCGGGATCGAAGAGGAACTGGCAGACGCCGGCCAAGCCCTCCAGGCCATTGAGGCCATTGCCATCCAGTGCGACATGGAATCGGTAGGGGTAGGCTCTCATGCCGCGTTATTATCATTCCATGGCACGCCGCCCAGGCACGATTGACCCTGCCCACACCGTGTGGGTTCATCAGCGCGCCGGCGCACCGGGCACGACGCTGCTGGATGAGTTGCTGGCCCTTTGCGGCTTCTGGGACAGTGTGGCGGGCCGGCGCGGTCCCGTGGTCATCAAGCCCGATCTCGACGTCTGCGAGCAGGCACCGCATGCCGGCACCGAAGCCCTGCTGGTGGAGCACCTGATCGATCGCTTGCACGAGCATGGCTTCACCGACGTGTCGGTGGCCGATGTTCGCCATGAAGACGACAGCTGGCTGCACAACCGCGATCCACTGCTTGTGCCGGAGCTGACAGGATGGCGCTTCATCACGCCTCGGGGGCGCCCCTACGAGGTGTTCGGCGGCGCGGGTGGCGAGCGCTGGCGCGGCGCGGCCTTGCGCATCGCCTTCGCCAAGAACCGCACGCACGAGGAACAGCATTTCGCGCTCTCGATCCACAATCTGGCCAGCCTGGCCCGGCCGCGCCGCGGCCTTGTGGAAGACGCTCTGCAGGTGCTTCGCGAGGCCCCGCCGCACTGGTGCCTGATTGACGCCGTCACCAGCGCCCACGGCGGTGCTGGCCAGCGCGCGCCGCGGCCGCTCGCGACGCACACCTTGATCGCCAGCCCCAGCGCCCTGCTGGCCGACTGGGCGGGCGCCGCGCGCATGGGTCTGGACCCCTACTCTTCGCCCGTCAACGCCGCCGCCTTGCATGCGTTCGGCCTGCCGCAACACCGCGTGGAAGGCAGCCTCGCGCCGTATCCCCTGTGGCGCAACGTGCATCCGCTGATGGCGCGCTCGGCACGTCAGCGCCAGGCGTCCGAGGGCGTCGGTGCGTTGGCCCCGGCCTGGTTCCAGACGGTGGACCGCGAACGCTTCGCGCTGCGCGACTTCTACAGCGACCGGCTCAACGCGCTGGTCACGCCCTTGATGGCCCGGGTGGACGACAACCCGCGCGCCTTCTGGATCGTGGTGACGCTGAACCTGCTGCTGGCGCGCCTGGGCGGGCTGGTGACGGCGCAGCAAACCTTGTTCTCGAAGGACAGGTTGCGCCGGCGCGAGGCACCGCTGCTGATCGATCCCGAGGCCTATTGCGCCGCCGACTACGACGCCGTCCCCGATGCCATGGCCTCTTACGAGACCCTGCTGGCCCACTTGCCGCCCGCACGCAATGGCCTTCGCTGGCGCCATGTGGACGGCGCCATCGTGTTCGGCAACGAGCATGTGGTGCCTGTGCCCTACGAGCGCTGGGTGCGCAGGGTCGATATCGCGCTCGGCATCCAGTACATGAACGACTACATCGGCGGCGCCACTGTGGCCGTGCGGCGCGATGGCCGGGGCCGGGTCCGGCATCAGGCCGAGCGCAATCTCTACCTGCCGCAGCCAAACTGGATGGTGCTGTTCGGCGGAGATGTGATCGACGTCGAGAAGCTGCAGTGCATCCGGCGCACGCCGGGCCGTCAGAGCATCTACTGGCGCACCGTGGCCAGCCCCAACGGCAGCGCGCTGGCGGATGACGGCTGCGTCGAGTTCGTGAGGACACCCGAGGGCCAGGTGCGGGTGCGCGTGGCCGGGCGCCAGCAGTTCGCGCTGCCGCTGGCGTTCAAGCTCTTCGACATCGATCTCGCGCCCGGCCTGCGCGACCCCATCGTCGAGGGAGCCTACACAAGCTTCTTCGAAGGCACGGTGGCGAACCTGCAGGCGGCCTACGAGGGGCGCGACTTTCGCATCGGCCATGACCCCGCGGCCGTCAGCCCGAAGCGCGCGCTGCCACGTCTGCTGGCCACCGCCACCGCGGCCGTGGCCGAGCTGCTGCGGGGGCGACGCAGTGCGAGCGAGCCCGGCGAGCTGGGCTCGCTTGGCGATGCGATGGCCTGGCTGATGGGCGCCGGCGCCGGGGCCGCCACACCGCCTCCCGGCCCGCCAGCCCAGGCCGCGGACGCGCAGGGCTTCCGCCATTTCAGCGCCCAGTCTGCGGCCAACGATGCGCAGGCACGCGATGCCGCCTTCGCCGCGGGCATGGCTGCGCTGGTGCGTGACGCCCCCGACTTCCTGCAGGGGCTGGCCGACGCGGTGCACCGCGATCTGGACCAGCTGGCGCGCGGATGAATGCCCCCGCCCTCGTCACAGGTGCCACCGGCATCGTCGGCAATCACATCGTGCGTGCCCTACTGGAGGAAGGACACGCCGTGCGCGTGCTGGTGCGCGCGGGCAGCGACAGGCGGGCGCTGGCTGGGCTGTCGGTCGAGGCTGTCGAAGGGGACGTGCTGGACGTCGATTCCGTGCTGCGTGCCGCCAAGGGCTGCGGCTGGGTGTTCCATGCCGCCGCCGTGTTTGCCTACGCCGGCATGGCGGCCGAGGAACAGGCCGACCTGGCCGTGCGCGGCACCCGCCACGTGCTGCTGGCGGCGCGGCGCGCGGGCGTGGGGCGGGTGGTCGTGACTTCGTCCTCGGTGACGCTGGGCTCCAGTACCGTGCCCCTGGTGCTGGACGAGGATGCGGTCTTCGACGAGCGGGAGCCCTCGGCCTATGTGTTGTCCAAGCTGAGGCAGGAGGAGGCCGCCTTCGAGGCCGGCAGCCGCCTGGGCCTGGAGGTGCTGACGGTCAATCCCACCCTGGTTATCGGCGGCCATGACCATCGGCTGGGGCCCAGCAATGCCAATCTCGTCAACTATCTCAACGACCCGCTGCGCTGCACCTTCCTGGGGGGCTGCAATGTGGTGGCCGCGCCTGACATCGGCCAGGCCCACCTCGTCGCGGCACGACGAGGCGAAGCCGGCAGACGCTACGTGGCCGGCAGCGAGAATCTGCGCTGGGAGGCGCTGCATGCCACGGTGTCCGAGCTGGCCGGCACCTTCGGCCCCACGCTGACGCTCAATCACACGGCCGCCTATCTGGCTGCCGCCGGCATGGAGGCCGCGGCGCGCCTGGCCGGCCGGCCCCCTCAGGTCACGCGCGATGAGGCGCGCATGGCCTGCCGCTTCTACTGGTACCGCCATGATCGGCTGGCTGCCCTGGGCTGGCAGCCTCGACCGGCCCGGCAGGCCCTTGCCGAGTCACTGGCCTGGGTGCTGGCGCGCGGCCATGTTGCGGACGCCGTCACCGCGCGCCTGCGCCTCTCACCTGATGTGCGGGCGGCCTCATGAAGCTGATGATGGTGTTGATGCAGCCCGCCGGCCCGCTGCTGCAGGGCCTCATGGAGCGCAGCTGCGAGCTTGCGCCCGTCTTGCCGCACGTGCAGGCCGCCGAGGTGATTCGGGACGAGGTCCTGCCCACGGGCGAGCGCCAGGTGGTGCAGCTGTGGCGTGCGCAGGTTGAGGTCCCGGTGCTCCTGCAGCCTCACCTCGATCCGGGATTGCTCGAATGGTCATTGACTTTGCGGCAGCCCGCCGGCGGATCGCTGATCCGATTCCATGCGGCCTCGCGTGCGGTCCAGGTGCCGGGGCGCTGCGAAGGGACGTTTCGCTTCACGCCGGCGGCAGGCGGGCGGGGCACACGCATCGAGATGGAACTTGAGTTCCCGAACACGAGTGAGAGCCTTCGCCGGATCTTCGGCGAGCTCGTGGCGCGCCACTGGCGGGCCTTGCTCGAGGGCGTAGCCACACGGCTCAGTGGGCCAGCAGGCTGACGACCGACCATGCCAGCGCGGCCATGGCGGCGGCCTCGGCGCGGGCTTCGTGCGTCATGTGCAGACCCATGGACAGTAGGCTGGCGTCGGGGTCAAAGGCATCATGGTGAAGGCGGCAACGCCGCTCCTCCAGCACTAGATGCAGGCAGCTGCCATCGGGCAGGCGGCGGCGCCAGTGCTCGGCGCTGGCCGGCGCGCCGCTACTGGCTCGGTAACGGCCGCTGGCCTTCAGCGCGGCGGCCTCGCGCCGCGAGACCGGGCGCTCACCGTTGCTGCGTGGAGCGTGCCCGAGCACGCGCCGCTCGCTGGCACGGTAGCTCATGCCTTGGCAGAGGCGCGCCTGGTGCGGGCGCGTGCCGCAGGGAGCGCCGAGGGCGTCTTCTGCCCGCTGTTGGCCAGGCGATCGAACTCGTCGTAGTAACTGGCGCTCAGGCGCTGAGCCAGGTCGGCGTAGGCGTGGGCGCTTTGGCGGCCGAAGTCGCTCAGCTTGCGGGCGGTGTCGGCCAGCGTGGCCTTGTCCTCCTGCACGGCCTGCAGCGTCTCGGCCGCCAGGGAGGAGAACCTGGAGGCCTGGTTGATATAGACCTGCAGGGCCTCGACGCCTGCGTTGAGCAGCTTCACCTCCAGCCGCGCGGCGCCGCTGAGCACTTTCTGCAGATCGATCGACGGGGTACGCATGGCCATGCTGCTCTCCTAGGCAGATAGATGCTGCGACTATAGGGTTGCGACCGCTGCGCAGCAATCACCCCATGGACGTCCCTGGATCCGCTGCCCGAGCGGATGCGATCCGTCGAACAGTGCCGTGTGGATGGCCTGCGGCCTCATGCCGTGGGTAGCAGGCCGACCGCGCCACCCGCCAGCCTGGCGTCGCCGGATGGGCGGCCCCGCATGCGTCGCTGCGGCTCAGACGCCTGCGCAGGCCGCTCCCGCCTGAAGCGCGCGAGCCGGTTCGCATACGGGTCCAGCGCATCTTCCGGCCGATCCAGGGGCAGGCCCACCACGGCTGCGAAGCGCGCGGGGCTGAGCTGCCCCTGCTGAATCAGCTCGTCCACCAGGGACAGCAGGGCCTGGCGATGGGCCTGGAGCAGCCCGGTCGCGCGGGCATGCTCGGCCTGGAGGAGGGCTTCGATGGGCGCGTTGCTGCTTTCGACATCGGTGCAATAGTTCTCTTCGCTGTCGGTGGCGACATCGCTACGCCCGATGCGCGGGCCGTGGCCCAGATGGCGCAGCATGCGGGCCGCCGTCTCGGTGGCCTTGCGCAGGTCGCTCTCGGCACCACTGGAGCTGAGCTCGGGCCCGAAGACCAGCAGCTCCGCCGCGCGGCCGGCCAGGCTGGTGCAGATGGAGTCGCGCAGATTGCGACGCGACCAGACCTTGCGCGAGCTGTAGGCGTTGTAACCGCCCTCGAAGCTGGCCACGTGGATCTTGATCTCCTGCGGCGCCCGGCCGAAGAGCAAGGCATGGACCAGGCCGTGGCCGGCCTCGTGCACGGCCAGCAGTGCGCGGAAGTCGGCGTTGCTGCGCTGGCGCAGGCGGCTGATCTCGAACGGTGCGGCAATGGCCTGACTGAGAGTTCCCCACTGCGCGAGGAGCGCGCGGCCGTCGGCACTCAGCCGCACGCAGTCGCCCGGCTCGGCACCGCGTTCGATGGCCCACAGTGCGGCCTTTGTCAGCCCTGCACCCAGGATGGCGTGGAGCGAGGAGAACAACGGCCGGGTGCCCTGCGCGGGAAACACGGCGTTGGCATAGATCTGCTCTTGCACGCTGGCATCCAGCTCGAAGCGCAGCTGGCATCGCTCCTCGGCCTCGCGGGCATAGCGGCTGCAGCCCTGCTCGATGAGCTGCTCATAGGCCCGGCGCGAGAGCGAGGGGTAGACCACATGCTCATTGCCCAGCCGCGCCACCTGCTCGGGCTTGAAGCGCTTGTTGAGTGCCTGCTTGACGTCGATGACGCTGAGCTTGCCCGTCAGTGCATGGAAGACATCGGCATCGCTGTCGCAGTCGTCCACGCTAGTGGCCAGGTCCTCGTACATCTCGTCGAGGTTGCCGCAGACGAAGATGAGCAGGCGGCTGTAGTCGGTCTCCCAGCGTTGCTGGCCGCTTTCGCGAAAGGCCAGCAGGCGATCCTGGATCTGCTCGGGTGTCCAGGCCATGATCTCCATCAGCGGCATCTCGAGCTTGAGGTTGCGCTGCAGCTCCCTGGCTTCCCAGCTGCGCAGCTTGAAGCGACGCTGGGTCGTGTCGGCTTCCTCGCGCTCGGCGTCGAAGGCAGCCTCGGCGAGCGAGGACTCGATGTCGCCCAGCAGTGACAGCGCGGGCGGCAGGCGCCCGTCGGACAGCAGGGCCCAGACGTCCTGGTAGCGCTCCACGCGCAGCTCGCCGCGCTTGCCGTCGATGGTGCGGAAGCGCTGGAACTCATCGAGGGCCAGGATGCCGGGCTCACCCTCGCGCACGCCGGACTCGGCCAGCATGCCCGAGATGCTTTGCGCCCCGCGCCAGCCGGCGCCGTTGGAGAAGCCGTCCATCTGAACCTCGACGAATCGGTCGTAGAAACCCAGCAGCTGCGCCAGCCGGCGCACGAGCTGAGTCTTGCCGGTGCCCGTGAGGCCCCAGAGGCAGACGATGATGGGCCGTGAGACCAGCTCGGGCATCAGGTACCAGGCGCGCACCGAATCGATGACGCGGTCGATGATGGCGTCGATGCCGAACAGCTCGCGCTTGAGCTGGGCGGCGATCTCCTGGAGCCGGCGATCCTTCAGCGCCAGCTGTTCGCGCAGCGAGGCGCGACTCGTCGTGGATTCATTCATCCCAATCCTTTCTTCGCAGCAGCGCCTGCAGCGCCACGCGGTCGGCACGACGCTGGGCGCCGCGGCTCTGGATGTGCTGGCCTGCGCCGCGCATGCCTCGCTGGCCGAGTGCACGCGCCACGGGGTCGCGTGCGCTTTTGCTCTGCTCGAGCAGCAGCGTCATGGGCTGCTTCATGCGGCGCAGGGCCTTGACCCGCCCCTCCTGGAGGGCGCGGGAACGGAGTTGTGCACTCATGTCGGTTTCCGAAATGCAAAAGCCCCGGCTCGATGGCTGCGGGGCTTTGGCTACCGCGCGATCTGAGGCCGTATCTGTGATCAGACACGGTTCAGCCGGGGCTCGGGAACCGTGTTCAGTCGTAGTTCGAGAGGAACAGGGAGGACATAGGGGGATCTCCGTCATGCGGGCGCTGTCGTGGGCGCCTTCAGCAATGGGGGCGAATGATGAGGGCAGGGAAAGCCGCTGCGCAAGAGTCATGGTGCCGTCACGTTGCGGCGCGCCAACGTTTTCCCTTTTGATGCGCGCAGTCTTGATGCTAGGCCATGGCGCGACGCGATACGCGCCAGCATGCGAGCGCGCATGTGCGGCGCCGTGGCCTACCTGGTGAAGGTCTTCAGCAGCTGCTTGAGCTGCTTGCGTCCGTCGCTGTTGGTGTCTCGGTAGGTCTTCAGCGCCAGGGCCAGGAACTGTTGCTCGCCAGGCGTGAGGCCCGTGGGCGCACGCTCCTCGTCGAGCCAGCCCGCTTCCTTGCCGCAGTGCTGCTCGATCTGGCGCGCGAGCTTGTCGCCGATCGGGCGGGCGCCGCTCTTGGCCATGGACCAGGTCGCGCCGCTGACCTCGATCCTTGCAGCCCAGCTGGACTCCAGCCCCTTGGGTGGATCGCCCGCGGCGATACGCTCTTCCGCGAATGACTGGAAGAGGGCGATGGCGTTGAGGCGGCGGTGGGTGCTGGGGCTGGACACGGCGGTGTTGTGAAAACACTTCACACCCATTCTAGGGGGGCGCGTGGGCTGGAGACCTGCTTGACGCGAATGTGAACACTCTTCACAATGCATCCATTCGACAACTGTCATCAACCCTTCGACAACACGGACAGACCATGCGCGCCGCAGCCCACGCCTTTCACGCCCATCGCCCCTTCCCGGGCGAGCAGAGCGTGCATGCTGCAGCTGGCCATCTTGACCATGCGCCGCAGCAGGCGCAGAGCGCGCTGCGCCACCGCCGTGACGAGGGGAATGCCACCCTGCCGGGGAAAGCTCCAGGCCACTGAAGCTTTCAAATGCCTGGGATCCCACGATCCCATGAAGCCCGGTCTCCCACAGGAACCGGGCTTTTTGCTTGGGGCCTGATGCTCAACACAGAGGCCCTGGGCCGCGGCTGACAGCCGCTGACTCGCAGGCGAATCACACAGACGCCATCTCGGGTGTGCCCGTGCACAAGCACCGGCCGGTCCGGTGTGCATGTGTGCCGGCACGTTCTGCAGACGGAGCCGGTGTGCAGCGTGAAGGCGGGCGCGCCCCGACCTGATCGCGTGCGGACACAGCCGAGATGGCAGCAGGAACAAATCGGCCGCAGGAAGAGCGCGGCGTCGGAACCGTCACCGACATCCATCGCGCATGAAGGTGCGCATTTGGAGAAATAGAAGCACTGGACGAAATACGTGCGCTTGGGGGTGGTCGTCGCCTAGCGGCCCAAGGCTCAAGGCTGTGACCCTTGCATCGCCGGTTCGCTCGGCGCATGGCGCCGGACGCACCCTTGGGGGCGGGCCGGAGGCCGAGTGCGAAGCACGAGCAATCCGGCCACTCACCCCCAAGCGCATGAAGAACAGACGGGCTGCAGCCCAGCTGCAAGAACAGCGGGTGTTGATCCCGCGGGCCGCGGCTTGCAAGCCTGCTGCCTCTGCCAGACAGCAAACCGTGCCGGCCACGAGAAGGGAGGACGCCATGCACGACAGCAAGCACGAAGTCTTGCAGCTTGACATCACCGGCCTGCCGCAGGCCTGGATCTCGATTGAGCAGGCCGCGGCGCACGTGGCCCGGCGCAGCGTCGCCTGGTCGCTGGGCGAGGCGCCCCTGGCCGTGCTGCGCGGTGGACTGAGCCTGCGCAGCGGGCGGCAGTCGGTCCTGGAGGTGCCGGCCATACTGGCCCTCAGCGGCCGGTCGCGCCTGAATCTCTTCGACCTGGCCCCCTGCTTCAACAAGGCCAAGCTGATCCGGCGCGACCGCCAGACCTGCGCCTACTGCGGTGACTCGCAGGAGGCGCGCACGCTGACGGTCGACCACATCCTGCCCGCCTCCCGCGGGGGCGGCTTGAACTGGATGAACACGGTCGCCGCCTGCCGCGCCTGCAATGCGCGCAAGGCCGACCGCACGCCGGACGAGGCCGGCATGCCGCTGCTGTTCACGCCCTACGTGCCCAGCCGCTTCGAGGACTTCCTGCTCAAGGGCAGGCGCATCCGGGCGGACGTGCATGACTGGCTGGCCGCGCGGCTGCCTAAGGAATCGCGCCTGAGCTGAGAGGGCCGAGGATCACCAAAAAAGACATGCGCAGGCCAAAAGCCTCGCGAGGAAGACCCTCATATGGATACACAACAGAAAACACGACACGACACGCAGCACATTCACGAGGAAATCCCTGGCGGCGTGCCGCTGAAGATGTGGACGCGCGGCGTCCCCGTCGAGCCCGAGGCCCGGCGCCAGCTGAGCCACGCGGCGCGCCTGCCCATCGTCTTCAGGCACATCGCGGCCATGCCCGACGTGCACCTGGGGATCGGCGCCACCGTGGGTTCGGTCATCCCGACGCTCAAGGCCATCATTCCGGCGGCGGTGGGTGTGGACATCGGCTGCGGCATGATGGCCTGCAAGACCACGCTGCGCGCCGAGGACCTGCCCGACAACCTCGCGCCCCTGCGCGCTGCCATCGAGCGCACCGTGCCGCATGGCCGCGCGCCGGGCAACCGCGACCCGGGTGCCTGGCAGAAGACGCCGGGCGCCGTCGATACGGCCTGGGCGCAGCTGGAGCCGGCCTTCACCGAGCTGTGCCGCGACTATCCGAAGCTGGAGAAGACCAACCATCACAAGCACCTGGGCACCCTGGGCAGCGGCAACCACTTCATCGAGGTCTGCCTCGACGAGGAGGGTGCCGTCTGGTTCATGCTGCACTCGGGATCGCGCGGCGTGGGCAATGCCATCGGCACGATGTTCATCGAGCTGGCCAAGCGCGACGCCATGCGCCATCAGGCTAACCTGCCGGACCGCGACCTGGCCTACTTCGAGGAGGGCAGCCGCTACTTCGGTGATTACGTGCGCGCTGTCAGCTGGGCGCAGAAGTACGCCGCATTGAACCGCGAGGTGATGATGCGTCGCGTGATCGAGGCGGCCAAGACGGTGCTGCGCAAGAGCTTCCAGAGCCACATCGAGGCGGTGAACTGCCACCACAACTATGTGCAGCGCGAGCAGCACTTCGGCGAGGAGGTCTATGTCACCCGCAAGGGCGCCGTCAGCGCAAAGGCCGGCCAGCTGGGCATCATCCCCGGCAGCATGGGCGCGCGCAGCTACATCGTGCGAGGCAAGGGCAGCCCCGAGTCCTTCGAGTCCTGCTCCCATGGTGCCGGTCGCACCATGAGCCGCGGTGACGCCAAGCGGCGCTTCACCCTGGCGGAGCACCGTGCCGCCACCGAAGGCGTCGAGTGCCGCAAGGACAAGGACGTGCTCGACGAGACGCCCGCCGCCTACAAGGACATCGACGCCGTGATGGCCGCGCAGACCGACCTGGTGGAGGTGGTGCATACGCTGAAGCAGGTCGTGTGCGTGAAGGGCTGAGACTGCCTCAGCGCCGCGCCACCCAATAGCTCGCACCCTGAGGCCCGTAGCGCTCGTCATGCAGCACGCCTGCCGCGAGCTCGAAGCGGTCGCCAGGCCGCAAGTGCCGGGTCCGGCCCTCAGCGGTGAGCCACATCTCGCCGGCCACGACCAGGGCCCGGGCCTGGAAGGGGTGGGTATGCGGCTGGAGCACGGTGCCGGGCGGCCAGACCCGTTCCAGGACCTCGGCGTAGCCGGCCGTCAGAGCCTCGGACCGGAACTTCTCGAAACGGGGATCGGTCATGGCTGAACCCGTGGATGGCAAGGCTGCCAGTGTGCAGCCGGACGCCGCGCCGGGCGATTGAATGGGCCAATGCCCGCAATCGGAGCCGTTGATCAGGCCTTGGCCTTCATGGCCGCCATCTGGCGGTCGGTGTCGGCCTTGCGGTCGGCCGCCACCTTCTGTGCGGCAGGCCGTTCGCCGACCAGCTTGGCATGGCTCTTCCAGTCCACGCCGTGCGCGGCCAGGAGGTCCTCGCCCAGCACGGCCTTGGTGGCCATGGCGACCAGGGGCAGGCTGACCCAGGCGGCACAGTCTGCCTGGGTGAAGGTCTCGCCGCCCACATAGGGAGCGAAGCGGGCCAGGCGCTTGAAGGCGGGGATGTTCTTGTCGAGCGTCTTGCGCACCCATTCCTGCTTGGACTCGCTGACCGTGCCGCCGAAGAAGGCCTGGGCATAGAGCTCGCGCGCGACGAGCTCCAGGTGCAACTCGATGAAGGCTGTCAGCTCGCGCAGCTTGGCCGCGGCGAAGGGATCGGCGGGCAGCAGCGGGTGCTCGGGGTAGGCCGCCTCCAGGTAGTCCATGATGACCTGGCTCTCGCACAGCGGGCCCTGGGGTGTCTTGAGGAAGGGGACCTTGCCCAGGGGCGAGCAGCTCAGCACGGCCTCGTCGGCCGACTTGGTCATTACCAGCTCTTCCTGGAAGGGGATCTGCTTTTCCAGCAAGGCCAGCTTGACCTTGTTGTAGTAGTTGGACAGCGTCAGGCCGCACAGCGTGATCATTGATGTCTCCCGTGGGTAGATTGGAATCCGCGAAGTCTAGGCGCATGGCGCGCCGCGTGCTGGCGCCCGTGCGACAGGCGTCGCCCTCATCGATTCACCAGCACGATGCCCAGGGCCAGCCCGGCCATGGCCCCCATCAGCCGACCCGAGACGGCCTCGCCCAGCAGGGCGCTGCCGGCCAGCAGGCCGAAGAGAGGGGTGCTGAGCGTGAAGCTGGCCAGGCGGGTGGCCGGGTAGTGACGGATCAGCCAGAACCACACGAGATAGCTGATGAAGGACACGATCACCGCCTGGAAGCCGAACAGCCCTGCCAGGCGCCAGCTCCACTGCAGCGGCCAGGCCTCGCCCGACCAGACGGCGCCTGCGCACAGCAGCAGGGCCGAGACGGCCAACTGGTAGAACAAGGTCTTCTCGGCGCTGGCCGTGGACAGGCGCGTGGCCCGGATGGCCAGCGTGGTGCCACCCCACAGCAGGGCGGCCAGCAATCCCAGGGCGTCGCCCAGCCACTGGCGCGGCGCGTCTGGCGCGGGCGCGGCAAAGCCCTCGGCGAAGGCATAGGCTACGGCACCGAAGGCCAGCAGCAGGCCCGCGCTCTGGCGCAGGCTCAGGCGCTCGGCATGGGCGATGAAGGGCATGCCCAGGGCCACGACGAAGGGCGAGAGGTAGATCCACACCACCATGCGCGCCGCCGTCGTGTACTGCATGCCGGCGTAGATGCAGGCGAACTCGGCCGCGAAGAGCGTGCCCACCAGCAGGCCGCCGGGCAGGCTGCCATCGCGGTCGAACAGCGGGATGCCGCGGGCGCGCGCCCAGGCCCACACCAGCACCGCCGCCACCAGGGAGCGCAGGCCGGCCTGCCACATCGGCGTGATCTCGGTCAGCGCCGCCTTGATGGCGACCTGGCCCAGGCCCCACAGCAGGCAGCAGGCCAGCAGGGCGCTGATGGCGAAGAGATCCAGATGGGCGCGGCGTTCGGACATGGCGGGTACTGCGGGTGATGAAGGAAGACGGCCGGCGCGCGAGCGCACCGGGCGGGTGCATTGTGCGGGCATTGCCGCACTAGGGTGGCGCACGGCGGGCGAGGTGCGACGATCGATGCCCGCCACCGGTGCGTGGCCGGCGCTGCTGCGGATCCGGCGCTGGCACGGGGCTTGCGCTGTCCTGCCTGTCTTGATGAACTCGAACGAAGGAGGGATTTCCCATGAGCGCATCCACCCTGCCGCCCGTGGCGGCCATCGGCCTGAGCCTGCGCCTGGACGATCTCAGCGATCCGCGCATTGCCGCCCTGCTGGAGGAGCACCTCGCGGACATGCGGCGCGTGTCACCGCCGGAAAGCGTGCATGCACTGGACCTCGAGCGGCTGAAGCGGCCCGAGGTCCGCTTCTGGACCGCCTGGGATGCCTCGGGCGAGCTGCTGGGCTGCGGCGCCCTCAAGCGCCTCAGCGGTGACCATGCCGAGCTGAAGTCCATGCGCACCGCCACCGCCGCCCGCGGCCGCGGCGTGGCCCGCGCCGTGCTGAACCGCCTGCTGGCCGACGCGCGCGACCAGGGGGTGTGCCGCCTGAGCCTGGAGACCGGCCCGCAGGACTTCTTCGCGCCTGCGCATGCGCTGTACCGCTCTGCCGGCTTCGAGGCCTGCGGTCCCTTCGAAGGCTACGTGGAAGATCCCTACAGCCTCTTCATGACCCGCACGCTTTGAGCCGTCGCGCCAGGCTCAACGCTTGCCGCCGCGCAGCAGGAGCAGGCCGCACAACAGCCCCGCTGCTGCACCGGCCAGGTGCGCGAAGGGCGCGATGGGCACGTCCCAGCCGATCACCGTGCGCAGCGGCGCCCCCAGGGGCTGCTCCGACAGCAGCTTCAGCAGCAGCCCCAGCCCGATGGCCGCGCCCAGCGCGCGCTCGCGGCCCTTGCGCTGCCACAGCATCACGACCAGCACCGCTACGCCAGCGTGCAGCACGCCGGACAGCCCGCCGTAGCGGTGCAGGCCCGGCTGCAGCAGCAGGCCCAGCTGCGTCAGCGGCCAGGCGATGAACCAGGCCAGGGCCGCGCGGCCGCCGGGCTCGCTGGCCCAGCCCAGCAGGGCCAGCACCAGGCAGCCGGCGAGGTTGGCCAGCAGGTGATGCCAACTCCAGTGCACCAGGGCGCCCGTCCACAGCCGCCAGGGCTGCTGCCAGACGAGATCGGCCTGCCAGTCCACTCGCCCGCTGGGTAGCACGGAGGTGGCGAGCAGGGCGGCCAGCAGGGCCAGCGCCGCGGCGGCGGCGCAGAGGGTGGTCCAGGCGCGCATCAGTTCGAAGTCTCAGTGGGAAAGACCGCCTGCCAAAGCGCCAGCACGGCGGTCTGCAGCGGGGCGGTGCCCTGGGCCGCCTGCGCGGCCTCGTCCAGCGCGGTGCTCTGCTCGTCCAGGCGGGCCCGGTGCTGCAGGCGGCGCAGCTCGCGGTAGGCATTGGCCGCATCGCGACCCACGCCGGCGGGCAGCAGGCCCGCGTCCTCGGCGCGCTGCAGCAGGGCGATGTTGCCGGCATTGGCCAGCAGCTCGGGATGCTGGCCGGAATGCGCCAGGATCAGGTACTGCAGTGCGAACTCCGCGTCCATCATGCCGCCGGGGCTGTGCTTGACGTCGAAGAGCCCCGGCTTCACCGGCCGCGCCGCGCGCACCTTCTCGCGCATGGCCTGCACCTCCTGGCGCAGGGCCTGGGGGTCGCGCGGGGCGGTCAGCACCTGGCGGCGCACGTCCTCGAAGCGCTGGGCCAGGCCGGCATCGCCCGCGCAGAAGCGCGCCCGGGTGATGGCCTGGTGTTCCCAGGTCCAGGCGGTGTTGCTGCCGCGGCCGATCTGGTAGTTGCCGAAGGAGCTCATGGAGGTCACGAGCAGGCCGGAGTTGCCGTTGGGGCGCAGGGCGGTGTCGATGTCGAAGAGCTCGCCCGCGGCCGTGCGCAGGGTCAGCCAGGTGATGAGCTTGCGCACGAAGGCGGCGTAGACCTCGGGGGCGTTCTCGTCGGTGTCCTGCTCGTTGTCGTAGAGGAAGACGACGTCGAGGTCGCCGCCATAGCCTAGTTCCTTGCCGCCCAGCTTGCCGTAGGCGATGACGGCGAAGCGGGGCTGCTCGCGGTGCTTCTGCTTCAGGCGCGACCAGGCCCAGGCGATCACGCACTGCAGCGTGGCATCGGCCAGGGCGGAGAGATCATCTGCCACCTGCTCGACGGTGATTTCGCCCTCGACGTCGCGCACCAGGGTACGGAAGACTTCGGCATGGTGGGCGCGGCGCACGCTGTCCAGCAGCGCCTCCTCGTCGGCCTCGCCGTGCTGGGCCCAGGCGTCGTGGCGGGCCTGCAGGTCGGCGATGAAGGTGGCGCCGTCGAAGCGCTCGTGCAGCAGGCGGGTGTCGGCCAGCTCGTCGATGACGCCGGGATGCTGCATCAGGTAGCGCATGGGCCAGCGGGCCAGGCCCAGCAGTCGCAGCAGCCGCGTCTGTACCGAGGGGCGCTCGACCAGCAGGGCCAGGTAGCTCTCGCGGCGCAGCAGGGGCTCCATCCAATCAATGAAGCGCAGGGCGGCGTCCAGGCTGCATTCGCCGTCTCGCACGCCCAGCGCCGCGCGGCCGACCAGCTTGGCCAGGCGCAGTCGGGACTCCTCGCGCAGGTTCTGCACCCGCGGCTGCTGCGCCCAGCGGCGCACGGCCTCGGCCAGCTCGGGCGGCAGCTTTTCCAGGAATTCGTCGGCGTCCACCGGCAGGGGCGGGCCGCCGCACTGGCCCTTCTTGCAGCCGCCCGGCGCCTGGCCGTCGTGCAGCAGGGCGTCGAACTCGGTGGCCACCAGCTCGCGCACTTCGCACAGCCGGTCCAGCAACTGGCAGGCGTCGGCGCTGCAGGGCAGGTCCATGGAGCGGGCGATCCAGCCCAGGTCCTCGTCGCAGCCGGGCAGGCAGTGGGTCTGCTGGTCGTCCAGGAACTGGATGCGGTGCTCCACGCGGCGCAGGAAGTCGTAGGCCGCGACCAGCTTCTCGGCGGTGGCGGGCTTCATCAGGCCGCGCGCGGCCAGGCGTCCCAGGGCCTTGACGGTGGAGCGGGTGCGGATCTCCGGGAACTGGCCGCCGCGCACCACCTGCAGCAGCTGCACGATGAACTCGATCTCTCGGATGCCCCCGCGCGAGAGCTTGACGTCATTGGCGCGCTCGGGGCGGCCGGCCGCACGGCGCTGGGCCTCGTCGCGGATCTTCCGGTGCAGCTGACGCAGGCCCTCGAAGACGCCGTAGTCCAGGTAGCGGCGGTAGACGAAGGGGGTGACCAGCGAGCGCAGTGCCACGGCACGAGAGGGCGGCTCGCCAGGTTCGGGCTGGTGGGGGGCCACCACCCGGCTCTTGAGCCAGGCGAAGCGCTCCCACTCCCGGCCCTGGACGAGGAAATACTCCTCCAGCATGGACAGGCTCACGACTGGCGGACCCGAATTGCCATTGGGCCGCAGGGCCAGGTCCACGCGGAAGACCTGGCCGTCCTCGGTGACGTCGCCGATCAGGGCATAGAGCCGCTTGGCCACCAGGCCGAAATACTCATGGGCGGTGACGACCCGCGGCCCCAGGGTCTGGCCGTCGTCCTCGTAGACGTAGATCAGGTCGATGTCGGACGAGACATTGAGCTCCCGCCCGCCCAGCTTGCCCATGCCGACGACCCAGAACTCGATGGGCTCGCCGGCGTCATTGCGAGGCTCGCCATTGATTTCGTCCTGCTCCAGCCGGGCCTGGCGCAGGGCGGCGCACAGGGTCACCTCGGCCAGGGTGGTCATGGCCTCGGTGATGACGGGCATGGGGGCGGCCTGCTCGATGTCAGCCACGGCCAGGCGCTCCAGCACCAGGTGGCGGCAGACCCGCAGGCTGCTGGCCAGCGGGCGGCCACCGGCCTGCAGCCGGTCGATGAGGGACTGCATGGCCTCGCGCCCCGGGACGCCGGGCGGCAGCAGGGGCAGCTCGGCTTCGTAGCGGCGGCGTATGCGCTGCACGAAACGGCTGTGGGCTGCGCTGGGCTTCGTAAAACTTTGCTCGACCGTGCTCATGGCTGGGATGCCCCTGGGTAAGATGCCGGTGCATTCCACGAGCGAAGGGCTGCCGTGCGCTTCAGCACGCGCGCTGGCCGAGGCTTCGAATCAAAACTCATGGTGTCCACTGCCGATTCCCGGCCTCTCGTGCCTCTGTCATGTCTTCGCTGATTGCCCACACGCTTGCCGCTGCCAGGCGTCCGCTACGCTGGACGCGCCGCTGCATGCGCTGGGCTGTCGTGAGCCTGCTGCTGTTGTGCACCTTGCTGCTGGCGGCCTGGCTCACGCTTCACTGGGCGATTCTGCCGCAGCTGGATCGTTGGCGCGCGCCCTTGGAACAACAGGCCTCCAAGGCGCTGGGGTTGAAGGCCGAGATTGGCCGCCTGGAGGCTGAGCCCGGTGCCTGGCTGCCGGCCCTCACCCTGCACGACCTGCGCCTCAGCGACGCCCAGGGCCGCACCGCCCTGCGCCTGCCCGAGGTCAAGGCGGTGTTGTCCCTGCGCTCGCTCTATGCCCTGGAGATCCGCTTCGCCCAGCTGCTGATCAGCAAGCCCGAGCTGGAATTGCGGCGCGACAAGAGCGGGCGCATCTTCGTCGCCGGCCTGGACATCGCCGAGGGCGAGCGCGCCAGCGACGGCGCCGAGCTCGCCGACTGGTTCTTCTCCCAGCCTGAGTTCGTGATCCGCCAAGGCCGCATTCGCTGGGTGGACGAGAAGCGCCAGGCCCCGCCCCTGGAGCTCAGCGGCCTTGACCTGGTCATGCGCAATGGCCTGCTGCACCACGATGTGCGCCTGGACGCCACGCCGCCCCCCGCCTGGGGCCAGGCCCTGAGCCTGCGCGGACGCTTCAAGCAGGCCCTGCTGAGCCGACCCAGCGAGTTCCAGCGCTGGAGCGGCAATCTCTTCGCCGACCTGCCCCGGGCCGATGTACGCGAGCTGCGCCGCTACCTGGACCTGCCCTTCGAGCTGTCAGAGGGCGACGGCGCCCTGCGCGCCTGGGCCGAGATCCGCGAGGGCCAGCCCCAGGCCCTGACCCTGGACATGGCCCTTCGCTCGGTGCGCATGCGGCTCTCGCCGCGGGTCGATGTGCTCGACCTCGGCGGCATTGCCGGCCGTCTGGAGCTGCGTCGCAGCGGCGCCCAGCTGACCCTGGCCGCGAAGCAGCTGGGTTTCGAGCTGGACGACCGCCTGGTCTGGCCTCGCAGCGACTGGTCGCTGAGCGTGGTGGAGGAGCAGGCCGGTTCGCGCGACGTGACCCAGGGCCCGGCTCCCGGCCGCATCGTGGGCGGCGAGCTCAAGGCCCAGCGCCTGGACCTCGACCTGCTGGCCCGCATCGCCACCAAGCTGCCCCTGGGCGACCAGTTGCGCCAGCTGATCGACGACATCGCCCCGCAGGGCATGCTCAGCGAGCTCAGCGCCGGCTGGGAGGGCAGTCTGGATGCCCCCCGGCGCTACCGGGCCCGCGGCCAACTGCAGCAGTTCAGCATGCAGGCCCAGGCCGGGGCCGACGCTGTCCACGTGGGGCGGCCCGGGCTGGACGGCGCCAGCCTGCACTTCGAGGCCACCGAGCGCGGCGGCCAGGCGCAATTGCACATTGCCGAGGGCTCGGTCGTCTTCCCCGGTGTCTTCGAGGCGCCGCGCATCCCGATTCAGCGCCTGTCGGCCCAGTTGGACTGGCGCATCGAGCCGCGCGCCCAGGGCCTGCCCCTGATCGAGCTGAAGGCCAGCGAAGTGAGCGTGGCCAACGACGACCTGCTGGGGGAGCTGGAGGCCACCTGGCGCACCGGCGCCGGCGAGGGTGTGGGCCGTGGCGGGCGCCTGCCGGGACTGCTGGACCTCAACGGGCGCCTGTCCGAGACCAAGGCCGCCTCCGTGTGGCGCTACCTGCCCCTGGGCGTGGGCGATGAGGCCCGCCACTACGTGCGCGACGCCGTGCTGGACGGCACGGCCAGCAACGTGCAGTTCCGCAGCCGCGGCGACCTCTGGGATTTCCCCTATGACCGCAGCAAGGATGGCCAGTTCCGCATCAGCGCCCAGGCCCGCGATGTGCTGCTGGCCTATGTGCCCAGCCACGCCGCGCGCGACCGTACCCCCGCCTGGGAATCGCCCTGGCCCGTGATGGAGCGGGTGCAGGCCGAGCTGCTGTTCGATCGCGGCAGCATGAGCATCCGCAACGGTCGCGCCCACGTGCTGGGCTACGAGCTCAGCAATGTGCACGGTGGCATCAAGGACCTGATCCACCACCAGGTGCTGGAGCTGGACGGCAGCGGGCGTGGGCCGGCCTCGGAGCTGATCCGCTTCGTCAACGTCTCTCCCGTGGGCCGCTGGACGGGCAACGCCCTGGCCACCGCCTCGAGCAATGGCAATGCCGCGCTCAAGCTGAGCCTGCAGATGCCGCTGGATCACGTCGATGGCACGCAGCTCAAGGGCAGCGTGCAGCTGCAGGGCAATGACCTGCGCCTGCGACCCGACATTCCCCTGCTGGGCGCGGCGCGCGGCCGGCTCGATTTCGACCACAAGGGCATGCAGATCGTTGGCGGCCAGGCCCAGGTGCTGGGCGGAGAGGCCAGCTTCGAGGGCGGCAGCCAGAAGGACGGCAGTCTGCGCTTCACCTGCCAGGGCACGGCCACGGCCGAGGGCCTGCGCCGCGCCTCCGAGATGGGCCTTCTGAGCCGCCTGGGCGGCTTCATGAGCGGGCAGGCGGCCTATCGCCTGCAGCTGGGCACCCGCGGCGGCGCCACCGAGATCTCGCTGCAGTCCTCGTTGCAGGGCCTGGGCGTGGACCTGCCCGCGCCCCTGAACAAGGAGCCCGAGGCCAGCCTGCCCCTTGTGTTCCAGACCCAAAGCCTGGGGCCGCAGCGCGACGAACTGCGCCTGGACGTCGGCACCCTGCTGCACGCCCAGTACCAGCGCGACACCAGCGACCCGGAGTCGCCCAAGGTGCTGCGCGGCGCCATCGCCCTCGAGGACAGGCTGCCTGCCTTGCCGGACAGCGGCGTGCACTTCCTGGCCCGCCTGGGGCGTGTGCAGGCCGAGCCCTGGCTGGCGGTGGAGTCCCAACTGCTGGGTCCGCCGGCTTCGGCGGCGGCCGGCACTGCCGAGGGCGGCTACGGCCCCAGCCGCCTCCAGCTGCAGGTACAGCAGCTGCTGGCGGGCGGCCGCGCCATCAACAAGCTCAGCGCCACGCTGAGCCGGACCGACGCTTGGTCCTGGCGTGGCAGCCTGGAGGCCGAGCAGCTCGCCGGCCAGCTCGACTGGCGCGACAACGCCGCGCCCCAGGGCGGCCGCCTCTTCGCGCGCCTGAGCCGCCTATCCCTGCCCAAGAGCGAGGCTGATTCCGTCAGCCAGCTGCTGGACAGGCCCGATGCCCAGGTGCCGGCCCTGGACGTGGTGGTGGAGGACTTCGAGCTGCGCGGCAAGCGCCTGGGCCGCCTGGAGGTCGAGGCCCAGCTGCAGGGCCCGCGACTGCCCGGAGGCCGCGAATGGAAGCTCAATCGCCTGCAGCTCAAGAGCCCCGACGCCACGCTCAGCGCCACCGGTCAGTGGAAGGCCGAGCCGGGGCAGAGCCAGCGTCGCACGCAGCTGAACTGGCAGCTGGACGTGGCCGACGCCGGCAAGCTGCTAGAGCGCATGGGCCAGGGTCAGGTCTTGCGCAACGGCCGGGGCAAGCTGCGCGGGCAGCTGGGCTGGCAGGGCTCGCCGCTGTCGCCCGACTACGCCAGCATGGCCGGCCAACTGAACGTCGCGCTGGACGCCGGCCAGTTCCTCAAGGCCGAACCCGGTGTTGGCCGGCTGCTGGGCGTGCTGAGCCTGCAGAGCCTGCCGCGGCGCCTGCTGCTGGACTTCCGAGACGTCTTCGCCGAGGGCTTCGCGTTCGACAACTTCGAGGGCGACGTGCGCATCGAGCGCGGCCTGGCCCGCAGCGAGAATTTGCGCATGCGCGGCGTGCAAGCCCTGGTGCTGATGGACGGCACGGCGGACCTGGCGCGCGAGACCCAGGACCTGCGCGTCCTGGTCGTCCCGCAGGTCAATGCGGGCGGCGCCTCGCTGGCCTATGCGGCCATCAACCCGGCCATCGGCCTGGGCACCTTCCTGGCCCAGTTGCTGCTGCGCAAGCCCATGGCTGCGGCGGGCACCAGCGAGTTTCACGTCACCGGAAGCTGGGAGTCGCCCAAGGTCGAGGAGGTGCCGCACAAGGGCGGTGTGCCCGAGGAGGCGGCCAGCCAGCCAGCGGGCAGCGGCGCTGTGCCCGCGCCCGGCGGGGCGCCCTCATCGAGCCCCGCCGTGCCGCCCCCCTTCACGCCGTCCCCCTTCGCGCCCTGAGGAGAAGCCCATGAAGATTGCTGCCATCCAGATGGTGTCCACGCCGGACGCGGCCCGCAACCTCGCCCGCGCCTGCGAGCTGATGGCCCAGGCTGCCGCAGCGGGGGCAGAGGCCGTGGCCCTGCCCGAGTACTTCTGCCTGATGGGCCTGCAGGACCGCGACAAGCTCGCCATCGCCGAGCGCGACCTGCTGCTCGCGCCCGACGCGCCCGCACCGCTGCAGCGCGCCCTGGCGCAGGCGGCGCGCGAGCTGGGCGTCTGGGTGCTTGGCGGCACCCTGCCCATGGCCTGCGAGGGCGATTCCGCGGGGCAGCGCGTGCGCAACAGCGTCTGCGTCTACGCACCTGACGGCCGTCGCGCAGCCCGCTACGACAAGATCCACCTCTTCCGCTTCAACAACGGCCGCGAGGCCTATGACGAAGGCCAGGTGCTGGAGCGCGGAGAGCAGCCCGTCACCGTGGACCTGAAGGCCCGCGACGGCCGGACCTGGCGCACGGGCCTGTCGGTCTGCTATGACCTGCGCTTCCCCGAGCTCTTCCGAGCCATGAGCTTCGTGCCGGGCCAGCCACCCTGCGACCTCATCTCCGTGCCTGCAGCCTTCACCTACACGACCGGCGAGGCGCACTGGGAGCTGCTGCTGCGCGCCCGCGCTGTCGAGAACCAGTCCTATGTGATCGCCCCCGCGCAGGGCGGCCGGCATGAGAACGGCCGCCGTACCTGGGGACACAGCCTGATCATCGATCCCTGGGGCCAGGTGCTGGCCTGCCTGCCCGAAGGCGAGGGCGTGGTGATGGCCGAGCTGGACGCCGAACGCCTGGCCGCCGTGCGCAGGCAACTGCCTGCCCTGCAGCACCGGTTGCTGTGAGCTGAGGCGCCGGCTAGAGACGGGCAGGCTTTGTCCGTCTTTTCCCGGCATCGGTGGCGGCCCGCGACGGCACCATGGAGGCCTGGAGACTGCCCACGATGCGCCCCGCCCTGACCCTTTCCTGTGCGCTGGCCCTGGCTGCCCTGCTGGGCGGCTGTGGCACGCCGGCCGAGCCCGAGCGCATGAGCCTGCGCGCCGCCGAGCGCCTGCAGCTGCGCAGCTGGATCCCTGAGGCGCTGCGCGGTCAGATCCGGCTGGGCAAGGTGGAGGGGGGCGCCGAGACCTGGCGCTACTGGGGCTCCAAGATCAGCGACGAGAGCCTGCGCATCGCCCTGGACGAGTCCCTGCGCGGCGTCGGCCTGGCGGCGCTGATGCCCGAGGGCGGTCGCTTCGAGCTGCAGGCCAGGCTGCTGAAGCTGGAGCAGCCCAAGGTCGCGGCCGATGTCACCGTGGCCCTCTACATGCATTACCGGCTGGTGGAAGTCGCCAGCGGCAAGCTGGTCTATGAACGCCAGATGCGCCTGGTGCACACCACTCCCCTGGATGCCGCCTGGCTGGACATGAACGAGCGCCTTCGCCTGGCCAACGAGGCGGCGCTGCACCAGTCGCTGGAAGCCCTGGTGCGCGAGCTGATCGAGCTGCGCCCGGCCTGAGCCGCGGGACAATGGCGGCACCGCCTGCGTGGCGACTGCCGGAGACCGCCATGACCGCCCCCGATCCCGACCGCCCCCTGTTGATGCTCACCACCCTGCCCAGCCGCGAGGCCGCGCAGGCCCTGGCGCGCGAAGCCGTGCAGCGCCGCCTGGCCGCCTGCGCGCAGATCCAGGCCATCGAGAGCATCTACCACTGGCAGGGCGCGCTCTGCGAAGACCCCGAATGGCGTCTGCTCCTCAAGACCACGCAGGCCCGCCAGGCCGCACTGGCGGCGCTGGTGGCGGACCTGCACCCCTACGAACTGCCGGCCCTGCTGAGCCTGCCGGTGCAATGGGCCGAGCCGGCCTTCGCAGCCTGGATCGTCGAATCGGTGGCAGCCCCGCAAGCCTGAACGCGGGCCAAGGCCTCAGGCCTTGGCGGTGGCCTGCAGCAGGCTGGTCTCGCGCTGCCCGCAATGCCGGGGATGCGGCGGATCTCGCCAACGGCCGCGCTGAAGCCTCCAGAGAGTCCGCCCGCAGCTCGGCAATCGGGTCCCTGCGGCCATAGGTGGTGTGCAGGCCCACCCCCTGGGCATGGCCCCACAGCGCGCGCCGCACAGTCTCGCCCAGGCTGCCCTCGACGGCGATGCTCATCGCCGCGCGCAGGCGGCCGGACTCCGTCTCGGGGGCGCAGCCTCAGCGTGCAGCCCTGGATCCGCTGGCGGGCGTGCACCTGCTGGTGGGGGCCTGAAGCAGGTTGCGCTCGTGCGTTGCTCGCCCAACTGGTTGGGTGGTGGTCATCTGCAGCAGGAAAAGAAGCGCTGATGGAACCTGTAATGTCTTACAGGTTGCCCCTGTGTTTCACGTAAAGGCCGTGCGTCCTAGGTGGTTGCCCCATGGGGTGCCTCTTGGCTCGCCGCATAGCCTTCGATCCGCTTTGCGCGGTGCCAGGCCGCGGGCCTTTCCTGGACATGACGCAGTACTTCCGTGGAGCAGGGAACCCGCAGCCGCTATCGCGTGCGCAAGGCTTTCAAACCTAACCTAGCAAGGAAAACCCATGAACGAAATCACCAGCGCACTGCAGCAAGTCGAACAGTGGATGCAAGACGAGTCCGCCGCCAGCCCCGCCGGCCCGCTGTTCTCCAGCGGCGTGTACAGCGAAGCCGAAATCGCTGGCGACGTGTCGCGTGAAACCCGTCAGGGCTGCTCCAGCTGCTCCGGCTCGCGCACCATCATGTGCTGCTGATGCACTGATGTGCAGACGCCAGGGGTTTCTATCCCTGGCGTCGAGACCCCGCCCTGGAGGCGGGGTCAGGCTTCCAGTCCTGGCTTACCGCCCAGGCGCCTCCCCTGATTACCGCCCGACCTGATCCGCTCGCCCATGCAGTCCACGCCCCCCGCTGAATCCGTCGCCGCCCGCGAGCATCCCGACCACGCCGCGCAGGCCCAGCCGACCGAGGCGACCGAGCCCGACTTCGTCCCCTGCCTGGTCCACTGGATCGCTCCCGCGGTTGCCACGCTCACCCACTCCCTGCAGGAGCTGGCCAGCCTCGACGCATCCGAGCGCTCCGTCATTGCTGACGCCTTGCGTCAGCACCTCGAACAACAGCTCCATGCCAAGCTCGCCCGCGTGCTGGTCATGGACATCAACGCTGCCCGCGTACAGGGCCGGCTGACCGCGGCAAGCTCCGCGGCACGCTGGGAGGAATACCTGGCCCAGGCCGCCACCCCGCAGCACTGGGAGAGGCTGGGCGAGCAATACCCGAGCCTGCTGGCCCGGGTCGGCTGGATCGTGGACCACAAGGTCAGCTTCGTGGCCACCCTGGCGCGCCATTTCGCCGAGGACAGGGCCTTGCTGGGCACGCTGCTGGGCCAGGCGCCCGGTACGCTGCAGGCCCTGGAACTGGCCAAGGGCGACAGCCACAATGGCGGCGCCGGCGTGGCCCTGCTGCGCCTGGAGGGCGGCACCGCGGTCTACAAGCCCCGGCCGCTCAATACCGACCAGGCCCTGGCCGATTTCCTGCAGCAGGTCCTGGCGGATGAGCCGGTCGCTCAGCGCGTGCGAGTGCCCGCGGTGCTGGACCGTGGCGATCATGGCTGGAGCGAGTTCATCGTCCATCGCCATGCCGCCGGCGAGCAGGAGCTGCGGCTGTTCTACCGCAATATGGGCCACTGGCTGGCCATCATGCGCTTGCTGGGGGGCACCGATTTCCACGGCGAGAACGTCATCGCCCAGGGTTGCCTTCCCATCATCGTGGACTGTGAGACCCTCTTCTGCCCGCGCACTGAGATCAAGCCCTCCGGCTTCGGCAATGCGGTGGACAAGGCCGACGAGGCCATGTTCGCCTCCCTCATGAAGACAGGCCTGCTGCCCGGTCGCGGCGCCTCGCTGGGCTGGCGCGGCGTGGACAACTCCGGCATGGGCAGCATCCGCCAGCAGCAGCCCAAGATCAGCATTCCCGCCCTGGTGGACGGCGGCCTCGATACCGTGCGAATCGGCCAGGTCCTGGTCGAGGTGGAGATCGCCAAGAACCACCCCTGCGAGACGCCCTCGCTGGAACGCTACTGGGGCCAGGTGCTGGAGGGCTATGACAGCCTCACCGCACGACTGGTCCAGCTGCACGCGCAGGGCCGTTTGGCGCCGCTGCTGCAGCCCTTCAAGCCCTGCCACATCCGCCTGGTGCCGCGGGCGACGGAGGTCTATGCCGAGCTGATTCGCATGCTCTGGCATCCCATCTCCCTGGCCGATGAGGCTCAGGCGCGCCAGCGCGCAGCGGGACTGCTGGCGCGCGCTGCGGCGCTGGTCTCGACCACGCCGTCCGACCCCGTGGTGATCCAGGCCGAGATCGACGACATGCTGCGCGGCGACGTGCCCTACTTCCACAGCACGGCAGGCCATGGCCGCATGTCCGGGCCTGGCGGCACGCACTGGCTGCCGGAGAGCGACCTCGTCGAGCAATGCCTGCGCGCCTGGAGCGCCTCGGACCAGCGCCTGGACCGCGACATCATCAAGGCCTCCCTGCTGAGCGCCTACCTCAATGACGGCTGGATGCCCACGGAGAAGTCCTTCCGCGTCCATGCCGTCCATGCGGCCAGCCCTGAGGATCTGGAGGCAAGGCGCCAGGCCTGGGCCCGTCGCCTGATCGTGCCCTTCCTGCAGAACTGCATCCGGGGCGAGGACGGCACGGTCACCTGGATCTCGCCCACCCTGGGTCCGACGGGCTGGGGCATCCAGGCCATCGACCAGAACCTCTACGGCGGCAATGCCGGGGTCGCCCTGCTGCTGGCCGCCTACCAGCGCGAGGTGGCCCAGGGTCGCGCACTGCCCCTGCCAGGGGCCGACGAACTGCTGGCCGCAGTGATCGAGACCATGAGAAAGGGCCTGTACCGCCAGGTCGAGCTGCAGCGATCCGCCGGCAAGGTGCGGCCGCACCAGCCAGGGGGCTACCTGGGCATCGGCTCGCAGATCTGGGGTTGGCTGCAGCTGGAGTCGCTGGGCGCCATCGGGGCCGAGGCTGTCGAGTGCGCCGCCCTGACCGCCGAATACATGCAGGGCTCCCTGGAGGCCGACCAGACCTATGACCTGCTGGCCGGAGCGGCCGGCGCCATCCCTGGCCTGCTGCTGCTGCACCGGCGCACCCAGCAGGCCGCGCACCTGGCACTGGCCGTGGCGGCCGGCGACCATCTGCTGGCGGCCGCGCGGCGCGAGGGCGGCCGGGCCTGCTGGCCCACGGCCGCAGCGCCCGAGGGCATGGGGGGCTTCGGCCACGGCAGCTGTGGCATTGGCTGGGCCCTGCTGAAGTTGCATGAGGCCTGCGGCGAGCCGCGCTTCCTGCATGCGGCGCAGGAGGCGCTGGCCTTCGAGGAATCCCTCTTCGATGTGGCTGACCAGAACTGGCGCGACCTGCGACACCTGGACGGCGTCAACTGCTCCACGGCCTGGTGCCACGGTGCCGTGGGCAACGGCCTGGGCTACCTGGACTTCACGGCCCTGATCGGCGAGGACCGGGTGCGCGAGCGTGTGCACCAGGCCGCAGGCGCGACCTTCCGTCAGGGCATGGGCTGGAATCACTGCGCCTGCCACGGGGACGCCAGCGCCCTGGAACTGCTGCAGGAAGCCGCCGACCGCGGCCTGGCACCGCCCGGCGTGAGCCGTGACGCCGAGCTGGCGCGCCTGCTGGCCAGCCTGGAGCTGCACGGCAGCCGCTGTGGCATCACGAACGACGTCTTCTCGCCCTCGCTGATGACGGGGCCGGGCGGCATCGCCTACCAGCTGCTGCGCTCGCATCCCCAGGCACGTCTGCCGTCCTTCGTGCGGCCATGAGCCAGACGAGGGACAGGGAGGGCGACGCGGCGGCGGCGCAACGGTCGCCGCAACAGCAGCCGACTCAGCGGCAAGACGAAGGCGACGTCTTCATCGCCACCGACAACCCCTACTGGGAGCTGGGCCAGTCCGATGCCCAGCTGAGCAGCTTTCCCGCCTTCTTCCGGCGGGTGGCTCGCGCCGCGCCGCCTGTCATCGCCCTGATGCGGCGGGTGGGGCTGGCCGCCGTCGTCGGCGTGCTGGTTTGCCAGCTGCTGGCCGGCCTGCTGTGGGCCTACACCCTGGTGCTGGGCGGCGGGCTCCTGCAGTCCCTGCTCGATGCCCATGCCCTGGCTCAGTCCATGAGGCAACACCTCGCGCCGCAGCTGGGCACGGTGCTGGGCCTGGCCCTGGCCTTCCTGGGCAAGCTGGCGCTGGACGCCTTGGCCGAGGTGCTGCGGGCCCGGCTCAGCCCTGCCCTGGTGGCCATGGCCGAACAGGACTTCGTCGAGGCCTGCCTGCGTGCGCCGCTGCAGCGCTTCGATGATCCGGAATTCGTCGATCGCATGCACCGCGCCCGCGATCGCGGCCTGCACTACGTCGAGAGCATCGTCGATCAGACGGTGGCGCTGAGCAGCGCGGGCATCGGCCTGGCGTCCGGCGCCGTGGCCCTGCTGGTGCTGCATCCGGCCCTGCTGCCCGTGCTGCTGCTGTGCCTGCTGCCCCAGGCGTGGACGGCCATTCGCGCTCTGCTGTGCGTGCAGAGCCACTGGGACCAGAGCATTGCCTTGTCTCGCCAGGGCTGGATGCTGCAGGAGCTGGCCAGCCAGCCCGAGCCCGCGGCCGAGTTGCGTGCCTTGCAGATGGAGCCTCTGCTCGGCGAGCGTCATCGGCGCGTCGCCGAGGCCTTGCGCACGAGCCTGGAACGGCTCAAGGCGGGCATTGCCCGCACGCGGGCCTGGGGCGCCGTCGTGAGCGGTCTGGCCCAAGGCCTGGCCTATCTCTGGCTGGTGCTGCTGGTGGACCGCGGCAGCCTGGCTCCGGCCCTGGCCGGCGCGGCCGCCCTGGGCCTGCGCACCAGCCTCGATGCGGTGCGCCAACTGGTGCATGCGCTGGACCAGATGATGGAGAAGGCGTTGTACCTGGACGACTACTTCGGCTTCGTTGGCCAGTCCCCAGTCGCGGCACCGCCGCCAGGCGGGCCGGCCGTGGCGGCGCCCCAGCGCATCACGCTGCAGGGCGTGGGCTTCGCCTACGCCGGTGCGCCGGACCGCCCGGTGCTGCACGACATCCACCTGGACCTGCAGTGCGGCAGCACCATCGCCCTGGTGGGCGAAAACGGCTCGGGCAAGTCCACGCTGGCCAAGCTGCTGGCGGGGCTTTACGAGCCCAGCGGCGGCAGCATGGCTTGGGACGGTGTGGACTGCCGCAGCCTGGACGCCCGACAGCGCCTGGCCCATACCCTCATCGTGCCCCAGCACCCGCTGCGCTGGCCCTACAGCGCAGCGCAGAACGTGCGCCTGGGGCGCGTGGGCCTGGCGGCGAGCGGTGATGACAGCGCCCGCTTCGCTCAGGCCGTGCGCGAGGCCGAGGCCGACGAGGTGGCCGCCCAGCTGCCCCAGGGCTGGCAGACCCTGCTCAACCGGCTGTTCAAGGGCGGCATCGAGCTTTCCTCCGGCCAATGGCAGCGCCTGGCCGTGGCCCGCGGCCTCTATCGCCAGGCCGCACTGACCATCTGGGACGAGCCCACCGCGCCCCTGGATGCCAAGGCCGAGGCCGCCGTCTTCGCGAGCCTGGCCAGGCTGCGCCGCGACCGCATGGTGGTGCTGATCACGCACCGCCTGGCCAGCGCACAGACGGCGGACCGCATCTATTTCCTCAAGGCCGGGCGCATTGCCGAGTCCGGCACGCATGAGGAGTTGATGGCCCTGGGCGGCGGTTATGCGCAGCTGCATGCGCTGCAGGCGCGGCTGTCCGAACGCATGGAGGAGGCCGCGGCGCAAGAGGCCACCGAGGCCATTGAGGCCGTGCAGGCCTTGCCCGAAGCGCCGCGCGAAGCCGAGGCCGCCTGAGCTGGCATTGCGCGACGAGCGCAGCCCTAGCGGCGCCCGAACATCATCTGCCGTGCCAGCGCCTTCTTCACCGGCGGCAGCGCCTGCAGCGCGGCCAGGCCCAGGCCGCGCAGGGCGGGCAGGGCGGGCCAGCGCCAGCTGAAGCTGCGAGCGAGGAAGTCGGTGCCGAGGATGGTGGACCAGCGGTCCGGCCCGCGCTGCCACTGCACGCGCTGCAAGGCCTGGGCCACGGCGGCGGCCAGTGGTGAGCCTGGCTGGCGAGCCTGCGCGTGCACCAGGGCCTCGACCAGGGCATAGGCATCGCGCAGGCCGAGATTGAGCCCTTGGCCGGCGACGGGATGCAGGGTTTGGGCCGCATTGCCGATGCGCACCAGCCGGCCCTCCACGAGGCTGCGCTCGGCATTGAGCCCCAGCGGGAAGCACTTCAGCGGGCTGATGCCGCGCAGGGGCGGCAGGCCCGGCGGCAGCTGCTGGTTGATCACGGTGAGGCGCTGGGCGTCCGTCAGTCCGGCCACCTCGTCCTCGGCCTGCGGCAGGCACCAGACCAGAGCCGCGCGGTGCGGCTGTTGGGGCGTGGGCGGCAGCGGCAGCAGGGCCAGCGGGCCATTGCGCGTGAAGCGCTCGTAGGCCACGCCCGGCGGCGAGGCCGGGTCCAGGGTCACCGTGCCCACCCAGGCGTTTTGCTGGTAGTCGTGGCTGAGGCTCTTGCGGGACTGCTCGGCAAAGACACCGCCCTCGGCGATCACGACCAGGTCGAAGCGATCGGCGATGCCGGCATCGACCTCCATCTCGTCGCCCACGGCGCGGATGCCGGCCACCGGCTGGCCAAAGCGCGCCATGGCCTGGGCCGGCCGCGACTCGCAATGGCGCAGCCAGGCGGCCTGCATGGGGGCCACCAGCTGTCCGTAGGCCAGCACCGCGCCCAGGCGCTCCTCTCCCTGCTCGCGGGCCTGGATGCTCACCACCGGCTGGCCGGCCTCGCCGAAGACCGGGTGGCGCAGCGTGGGCGGAGCCTGGCTGACCTGGACCTGCAGGATGGACTGCGCCGCCGCCTCGTTCCAGGCCTGCAGGCGCTGCAGCAGCTGCACGCTGCCCAGCGACAGGGCCAGGGTGCGCGGGTCGCCGCTGATGTCCTTGTCCAGGGGGCGGGCGTCGAAGAGCTGGATCTGGGCCTCTGGCAGGCGCCGGGCCGCCAGCAAGGCCAGGCCCAGCCCGGCCGGGCCCGCGCCGACGACGGCGATGCGCAGGGGCGCGGCGGGAGAGGGCGGGGCTGCAGGGGCGTCGGTGCGCATGGCGTGGGGGCGTCGCCGAGGGGACAGATGCCCGCAGGCGGCGCCACGGTATTGCGGGGGTTCCGCACTATAGCGAGCCCGCTGGGCTACGCTCCTGTCCATTGCCATGACGGCAGGTCAGGCTTGGCCCGGAGGCGGGCCGGTTGCTCATGTCGTCCAGGGCGCAAACCACGCCAAGAACCAAGAAGGAGTCAGGCATGCAATACCGTCGACTGGGCCGCAGCGGCCTGCAGGTGTCCGAGCTGTCGCTGGGTTCCTGGGTGACCTATCACAACCAAGTGGACAGCAAGTCCGCTGCCGAGATGCTGGCCGCGGCACGCGATGCCGGGGTCAACTTCTTCGACAACGCCGAGGTCTATGCCCAGGGCGCGAGCGAGCGCGTGATGGGCGAGGCCTTCAGGCAGCTGAAGTGGGCCCGCGAGAGCTATGTGGTCTCGACCAAGTTCTTCTGGGGCCTGCAGCGCGAGGGCAGCACCGTCAACCTGCAAAACACCCTCAATCGCAAGTATCTGATGCAGGCCATCGACGGCTCGCTCAAGCGCCTGCAGCTGGACTTCATCGACCTGGTCTACTGCCATCGCCCCGATCCGCATACGCCCGTCGAGGAGACCGTGCGCGCGATGAGCGACATGATCACCCAGGGCAAGGCCCTCTACTGGGGCACCAGTGAGTGGAGCGCTGCCGACATCCGCGCCGCCTGGGAGATCGCCGAGCGCCACCACCTGCACAAGCCGGTGATGGAACAGCCCCAGTACCACCTCTTCCACCGCAAGCGGGTGGAGCAGGAATACGCCCGCCTGTACGAGGACCTGGGCCTGGGCCTGACCACTTGGAGTCCGCTGGCCTCCGGTCTGCTGACGGGCAAGTACCGGCAGGGCATCCCCGAGGGCAGCCGCGGCTCGCTGGAGAGCATGAGCTGGCTGCGCGAGCAACTGCAGCACCCGCAGCGCAATGCCGCCGTGGCCGAGCTGGAGGCCATCGCCGCCGAGCTGGGCGGCAGCGTGGCCCAGCTGGCGATTGCCTGGGTGAACCGCAATCCTCGCGTGTCCACGGTGATCCTGGGCGCCAGCCGCATGAGCCAGTTGCAGGACAACCTGGCCGCACTGGCCTTGACGCCCAGGCTGAGCCCCGAGGTGCTGGAGCGCATCGACGCCCTGACCCTGCCCCTGGCCCAGTGAGGGCCCACGGCGGAGCGTTGCGCGCACCCCCCACTCAGGAGGGAGTGGCTCCCTCTTTGTAAGGGAGTGTCATGCTGCCCCGCTAACATCTGCCGGATGCTTGTTCGCCTGCTTTCACGCCCATTCGTTTCGGCGCTCGTCATGATGGCGCTGGCTGTTTCGGCCCGGGGCCAGGCGCTGGGCCCGGCGCATGTGCTGGTGGAGCCGCGCTTCGAGGCGGTGGGTGATGTGGCCTCGATCACCGATGGCGTGGTGTCCGCCCTGGCCCAGGATGGGCGCGGCTTCATCTGGATCGGCACCACGGCCGGTCTGGTGCGCTTCGACGGCTACCAGCTGCGCACCTACCAACTGGGCAACGACAGTCGCAAGACGCCCTCCGGCACCAGTTTCGTGCGCTCCTTGCTGGCTTCGCAGGAAGGAGTGCTCTGGATCGGCACCGAGAGCGACGGCCTGGCGCGCTTCGACCCGCAGACCGACCGCTGGACCTTCTTCCGCAGCAAGCCGGACGACCCGCAAGCCCTGGCCCCCGGCACCGTCCGCGCCCTGGCCCAGGCCCTGGATGGCACGCTGTGGGTGGGCACCATCGGCGGCGGCCTGGACCGCTTCGATCCGGCCACAGGCCAGTTCACCCACTTCCGCCAGGGCGCCGCCAGCGGGCTGCCGGACGACCGCATCCAGACCCTCTTCTTCGATTCCCACGGCGACCTGTGGGTAGGCACCTGGAACGGCCTGGCCCGCCTGCGCAAGGGCGCCGATCGCTTCGAGACCCTGCAGGTGGAGGGCCGCCCGCTGGGCGAGCGCATCATCACCCTGCTGGCGGAATCGCCGGACGGGCATCTTTGGGTGGGCACGCAGCAGGGCGACCTCCTGCGCCTGGGCAAGGAGTCTCCCAGGCTGCAATGGGTGGAGCTGGGCGAGCAGTCCGGTCGGCGCGACACGCTCTACGCCATGGTGGCGCCCGACCCGCAGCGCCTATGGATGGCGCGGGCCAGCGGCATCGAGGAGCGCGATCCCGCCAGCGGCCGCCTGCTGCGCCGCCTACAGCATGACACCCGCCGCCCCTGGGGTCTGGCCGGCAACGACGCGCGCGCCCTGGTCAAGGACGCCGCCGGCTGGATCTGGGTGGGCAGCTATGGCGGAGGACTGCAACTGCACAACCCGGCCAATGCAGGCCTGTGGGTGCGGCACTCCGACCTCGACGAGCGCAGCCCCCTGGCCCAGGCCGATGTGCGCAGCATCCTGCAGCTGCGCAGCGGCGCCATCTGGATGGGGACCAACGAGCGCGGCGTGGCCATCCTGGACCGCGATCTGCATCTGCAGGGCCATATCGCGCCGCAGGAGGGCAGTGGTGGCTTCCGCGGCGGGCGCGTGGGCGGCTTGGCGCAGACGCCCGACGGCCAGGTCTGGGTCGGCACCGACACGGCCCTCTACCGCTTCAACGAGGCACGCCAGCTGCTGGGCCAGTACGCCGCCGGCAAGGGGCGAATCCGGCGCCTGATGGCCGACAGCGCGGGCCGGCTGTGGGTGGCCACGCAGGACGGGCTCTTCCGCTATGACCCGGGCCAGGATCGTCTGCAGCGCATGGCGCTCAGTGGTGGCCGCAAGCTCAGTGGCGACGTCAACGCCCTGGCCGAGGACCCCGACGGCCGCCTGTGGATGGGCGGCGAGGGGGGGCTCTACCTGCTGCCCAAGGGCGGCGAGGAGCTGGAGGAGCTGCGCTCCCCGGCCGGCGCGGGTCTGTCCAATCACTCGGTGCTGGGCCTGCTGCTGGACCGCCAGGGGCGTTTCTGGGTGGACACGGCGGCCGGCCTTCACAAGCTCCAGCGATGGGAGGGCCAGGAAGCCCTGTTCGACCGCGTCAGCGAACGCCACGGCCTGGGAGGCAAGGCCTTCGGTGCCAATCTGATGGACGACGAGCAGGGCCGCATCTGGACCCACCGCGCCGTCTTTGATCCCAAGACCGGCAGCCACCACGAGCTCAGTGCGGCCGACGGCGCCGCCTTCGGCACGGGCTGGTTCCGCGCCTACACCCGGCTGCAGGATGGGCGCATGCTCATCGGCGGTAGCAAGGGCGTGTTGGTCATCGACGCCAGCCGCTTCAAGCCCTGGACCTACCAGCCGCCGCTGGTGGTGTCCGAGCTGCGCATTGCTGGCGAGCGCACCTCGCCGGGCCCCGTGGGCCACACCGTGGTGCTGCAGTCCGGGCAGCGCGATGTCAGCGTGGACTTCGCCGCCCTGGACTTCAGCCATCCGGCGGTGCTGAAGTACCGCTACCGGCTGCAGGGCTATGACAAGGACTGGATCCTCAGCGAGGCCAGTCAGCGCACCGCCAGCTACACCAACCTCGATCCCGGCCGCTACCTGCTGCAGGTGCAGGGCAGCAACCGCGTCGGCCAGTGGAGCCCGCACGAGCTGCTGATCCCCCTGCATGTGCTGCCGGCCTGGTGGCAGACCTGGTGGGCGCGCCTGGGCGGTGTGCTGCTGGGCCTGCTGGGCATCTACGGCATCGTGCAGATCCGCACCGGCTACCTGCGCCGTGCGCAGGTTGTGCTGGAGGCGCGGGTGCGGGAGCGCACGCACGAGCTGCTCACCCTGAGCCAGGCGCTCAAGGAGGCCAGCCTGACCGATCCGCTGACCGGTCTGCGCAATCGCCGCTTCCTGGCCCAGCACATCGAGTCCGATATCAACAGTGTGGTGCGCGGCTATGAGGGCGAGGTGCAGCGCATGGCCCGCGAGCCGGGGCAGGACATGGTCTTCTTCATGGTGGACCTGGATCACTTCAAGCAGGTCAACGACGACTACGGCCACGCCGCCGGTGACGCCGTGCTGGCCCAGATGCAGGCCTTGCTGCGCCAGGTCTTCCGCGATGCGGACTACCTGATCCGCTGGGGCGGCGAGGAGTTCCTGGTCGTGGCCCGCAACACCGACCGTCACCATGCGGCCGAGCTGGCCGAGCGCGCACGCCGCACGCTGTCGCGCTACGACTTCCAGCTGGACGACGGCCGCACCCTGCGGCGCACCTGCTCGCTGGGCTTTGCCGCCTTCCCGCTGTCGACGAAGTTCCCGCGCGGGCTTGACTGGAGCACAGTGGTGGACCTGGCCGATGCGGCGCTTTACGCCGTCAAGCGCGCTGGCCGTGACGGCTGGCTGGGCCTGGTCAGCGCCGAGGCCGACACGCTGGAGGAGCTGCGCGAATGGAGCCGCCGGCCCCTGGCCGAATGGGCGGCCACCGGCAGGCTCAAGGTGGCCGGCTCGGGCCAGCAGCCCGATGCGGTGCCGGCGGCCAGGGCCGAGGCCTGAGCGCGACGCTGAATCCAGAGGGAAGCAAGACCTGACCCCGCGGTGCGAGGCCAGGCCTGCCTTCAAAGGGCGCCACGGCAGGCGCAGCGCCCTGCACCTTACTGCGGGCGGTAGGTCACAGTCAGCGTGTAGCTGCCAGCCGTGTAGCCCTTCACCAGCACATAGCCGTCACTGTTCGTCGTGACGTTGATCGTGCAGCTCTCCGTGGCCGTGCTGCCATCGGACTTGCAGCCGTAGCTGCTGGTCGTGGGCACGGCGCCGAGCTTGCCGTAGATGTCGATGTCACCCGTGCCGGTGGTGGACAGCTTGAACGAGCCGCCGCCCTTGACCTTGAAGGGACCGTAGCTCTTCGTCTGGCCCGTGCTGAGGCTGCCGGAGAAGGTCTCGGTCTTGTCGGTGGGCGTGGTGGTGGGGCCGTCGCTGCCCAGCTCCACCGCATAGGCCAGGCCCATGCGCGCGAACTTCAGCGAATGGGCGCCGGTGCTGTCGCTGTTGGCCAGGGTGTCGTAGGCGGTGTGGATGTTCTTGTTGTCGCCGGACATTGAGGACTCGAAGGGCATGGTGGTCGCATAGCCCTTGGCGTTCCAGGAGGCGTGGTCCGAGCAGGCATAGCCGCAGCGGTCGGTGCCCACGGCGAGGGTCGGCAGGTAGGTCTTGATCAGGTTGGTGACGAAGGTGTTCTGCGCGCTGTCCGTGTAGTCGGTGAAGATGTAGATGTCGCTGGCTGAGCCCTTGTAGTTGGTCATGTCCAGCTGCATCACGCCCACGACGTTGGCGCCTGCCGCGGAGAAGCTGTTGGCAATCTCCGCCGA
This sequence comes from Mitsuaria sp. WAJ17, assembly GCF_014174515.1. GTDB lineage: Bacteria > Pseudomonadota > Gammaproteobacteria > Burkholderiales > Burkholderiaceae_C > Roseateles_B. The sequence continues at coordinate 79,821 of NZ_JACJUG010000005.1, read as the reverse complement.
ACCGCGCAGGCCCACTTCCTCGGCCGCGTAGGCCATGAACTTGATGGTGCGACGCGGCTTGTAGTTGTTGGCCAGCAGGGTGCGGTAGATCTCGGTGAGGCTGGCGACGCCGGAGGCGTCGTCATCGGCGCCCGGCGCGCGGGTGGTCTCGGAGGTGCCGGACTGGTTGATCGAATCCAGGTGGCCGCCCAGCACCACGATCTCGCTGCCGTTGTCCGTGCCCTTGATGGTGGCGATCACCGACTTCTGCTTCCAGCCGCTGTGGGTGAACTGCTCCACCGTGATGTCAGTGCGGCCGTTGGCCATGGTCAGCCACTTGTTCTTCAGCCAGTCCGAGGCGTTCACGCCGCCGCTGGTTTGGTAGTAGCGGTTGCTGTAGTTGTTGGACAGGTCGGAGATGGTCTGCACGATGTTGCTGGCCTGCATCTGCGACAGCATGGGGTTGACCACGGTCTGCTGGTCGATCACGTAGCTGGGGCGGGTGGCCAGGGTGCTGCGCTCGGTCAGGATGCGGGCGTTGCTGCGGCTGGCCGAGTGCAGATCCAGGGCGCGACGGCCGTCGCGCTCGCTGGCGTGGTGCATGTAGCCGCCGCAGCGGTGCTGGTTCTCATGCAGCGCGCTGGAGAGGGCTGGCAGCAGGTCTTCGTCGAGCTGCACCAGATGCAGCTTCTCGGCCTTGAGGGCGGCGCTGGGCGTGGCCAGGCCGGCGATGTCGCCGCGGCGCAGCTGGGCCTCGGACACGGCCACGGAGGCGGTGGCGCGGGCGCCAGGCTGCAGCTTCTGCAGCTCGGCGAAGGCGCCGTCGCCCAGGCTGATCCAGACTTTGTCACCAGCCTGGGCCGGGACGCTGAGGCAGAAGAGGCTGGCGGCGAGGGCCAGGGCAGACAAGGCATTCTTGCGTTGCATGGAGGTCTCCTAAAGGTAAGGAAGATGGGACCTCACACCGCCCTGCTCGTGGCAGCGATCAATGTCAGCAGGCCCCTGTTGCTTGCGCGCTGCGGGACTGCCAGCGTCGGCGACGCGATTGTTCGGGCGGCAATCGCCCGTTGTGCTCAGGGTTTGTGCTGGATTCGCAGTCCGTTCGGCTCATTGCCTGGGCGAATCTGTAAGACTTGACAGGGGTCCAGACGGCCTGACCCCCCTGCCTGTTGTGGCAGGCAGACGCCTTGCATCAGGACGTTGGGGCGGTGCCGAGGCCGTTCAGGGGGCGGGTGCCGGGGCGTTCACCGCGGCCAGGCGTTCGGGCGTGCCGACGTCCGTCCATTCGCCGCCATAGAGCGAGGCGCTGATGCGCCCGGCGCCGATGCCGCGCTCCAGGCAGGGGCGCAGGGGCAGGGGCTGGTCGGGGGCCACGCCCTCGAACAGGGCGCGCTTGAAGAGGCCCACGCAGGACCAGGTGAAACGCGGGCCGATCGCCTCGCCGCTGAGGGCCAGGCCTTGCGGGCTGATGCCGAAGTCGCCGCGCGGATGATGCGGCTGGTTGGGCACCAGCCAGAGGTGGGCCAGGCGCTCGCTGGCGGCGAAGTCCCGGGCGGCCTGCACGTCCAGGACCAGGCCGGGCAGGAAGACGTCGCCGGACAGCACCCAGAAGGCCTCGTCGCCGTCCGCGCACAGCTGGGGCAGGGCCTTGGCGATGCCGCCGGCGGTCTCCAGGGCGCGGCCGTGGTCGCGCTGCTCGTCGCTGTAGTGCAGGCGCAGGCCAAAGCGGCTGCCGTCCCCCAGCTGCGCCGGGAACTGCTCGGCCAGCCAGGCGCAGTTGATGACGACGTCGCGCACGCCGGCCGCGGCCAGGGCCTGGATGTGCCAGCTGATCAGCGGCTGGCCGCGCACGTCCAGCAGGGGCTTGGGGGTGTGGTCGGTCAGGGGCCGCATGCGCTCGCCGCGGCCGGCCGCCAGGATGATGGCTCTCATGCCCCGCAGTCTACGAGTCCCGGGGCCCGGGCCCTCAGCCCGGCAGGCGCGGCGCCAGGCCCAGCGGTTCGGGCAAGGCATTGAGCACGCGCTGGAACACGGCGTGGTAGGGCCCGTCCAACTCGGCCTGCAGCTGGCCCAGGTGGCGGCCGGTGAGCGGGTCCTTGTTCTCGGCGAAGGCCTGGTCCAGGTCCTGCCAGTCCTCCTCGCTGAAGAGCTGCATGGCGGCGGGCAGGATCTCGCGCTCCTCGATGTCCATGTGCTGCAGGTAGTGGCGCACATAGCGCTCGGCCTGCTGCTCGAAGGCGGCGCGGCGGGCATCGCCCAGCATCTCGAAGCCCAGCAGGCTGTGCTCCAGGTCGCGGATGGCGCGCTCGCCGCGGGCATGGTCCTCGTCGAGCTTGTCCAGCAACTCGCGCATGGCCGGCGCACGGGCGCGCAGCTTGGGGAAGAGAAGCTCGGACTCCTTGGGATGGTGCAGGCGCTCCGGGAACTCGTCCACATAAAAAAGCATGGCGCGCAGGGCGGCGAAGTCGGGCAGAGTGCCGACGCGGCGGTGCTCGGCCAGCAGCAGGGGCAGGGTGCGCAGCATGGCGGCCAGGGCCGCATGCTCGTCGCGGATGATGCGCAGGGTCAGGGGCTTGGGGCCGGTCATGGCGATGTCTCCGTGCGTTCTTTTCAGGCTTTGACGAAGACTCGCGCCAGCAGGCCCCGGTGGCCTTGCCATGGATCAAGAAGCGTGAAGCCCTTGGCGGAACCCCGGGGGCGTAATCGTTTGCGCGCAGCCAGGGTTTGCAGGCGGGGCGAAGAGACTTCATCGCCCCTTAAAATGCCGGGTTTACCCCCAACTTACCGCCCGCACCCACCATGGTTGACACCGCTGCAAGCACCCCCACCCTGATGGCCCACGCCATCCGCGCACTGGCCATGGACGCCGTGCAGCAGGCCAACTCCGGTCACCCGGGGGCACCGATGGGCATGGCCGAGATGGCCGTCGCCCTTTGGGGGCGCCACCTGCGCCACAACCCGGCCAACCCGCACTGGGCGGACCGCGACCGTTTCGTGCTGTCCAACGGCCACGGTTCCATGCTGATCTACGCCCTGCTGCACCTGAGCGGCTACGCGCTGTCGATCGAGGAGCTGAAGAACTTCCGCCAGCTGCACAGCAAGACCCCGGGCCACCCCGAGGTGGGCATCACCCCGGGCGTCGAGACGACCACCGGCCCCCTGGGCCAGGGCATCACCAACGCCGTGGGTCTGGCCCTGGCGGAGAAGATGCTGGCCAAGGAATTCAACCGTGAGGGTCACGCTGTCGTCGATCACCACACCTACGTTTTCCTGGGCGATGGCTGCCTGATGGAAGGCATCTCGCACGAGGCCTGTGCCCTGGCCGGCGCTTGGAAGCTGAACAAGCTGGTCGCTCTGTACGACGACAACGGCATCTCCATCGACGGCCAGGTCGCCCCCTGGTTCATCGACAACACCGCTCAGCGTTTCGAGGCCTATGGCTGGAACGTGATCGGCCCCATCGACGGCCATGACGTGGACGCCGTGGACGCCGCCATTGCCGCCGCCAAGAAGAGCAGCGACAAGCCCACGCTGATCATCTCCAAGACCCATATCGGCAAGGGCTCGCCCAACCGTGCCAACACCGCCAAGGCCCACGGCGAGCCCCTGGGCGCCGAGGAAATCAAGCTGACCCGCGAGGTGCTGGGCTGGGGCCACGAGCCCTTCCACATCCCGGCGGATGTCTACGCCGCCTGGGACGCCAAGACCGCCGGCGCCGCCGCCGAGAAGGCCTGGGACGAGCGCTTCGACGCCTACGCCGCCGCCCACCCCGAGCTGGCCGCCGAGTTCCAGCGCCGCATGGCCGGCGTGCTACCCGCCAACTTCGCACAGATCGCCGTGGACGCCGTCGTGGCCGCCCACGAGAAGGCCGAGACCGTGGCCAGCCGCAAGGCCAGCCAACTGGCCCTGGAAGCCTTCACCGCCGCGCTGCCCGAGCTGCTGGGTGGCTCGGCCGACCTGACCGGCTCCAACCTGACCAACACCAAGAGCACGCCCGCCTTCCGCCTGGAAGCCGATGGCAGCGCCAACGGTGGCCGCCACATCAACTACGGCGTGCGCGAGTTCGGCATGGCCGCCATCATGAACGGCATCGCCCTGCATGGCGGCTACATCCCCTACGGCGGCACCTTCCTGACCTTCAGTGACTACAGCCGCAACGCCATCCGCATGGCCGCGCTGATGAAGCAGCGCGTCATCCACGTCTTCACCCATGACTCCATCGGCCTGGGCGAAGACGGCCCGACGCACCAGTCCATCGAGCACGTTTCCAGCCTGCGCCTGATCCCGGGCCTGGACGTCTGGCGCCCGGCCGATACCGTCGAGACCGTGGTCGCCTGGACCATGGCCATTGGCAACGCCCAGCGCCCCAGCGTGCTGGCCCTGTCGCGCCAGAACCTGCCCTATGCGCCCAAGACCGCCGTCGATGAAATCGCCCGCGGCGCCTACGTGCTGGCCGAGCCCGCCGAGGTGGGCCTGAAGAAGAAGGCCCAGGTGGTGATCATGGCCTCGGGTTCGGAAGTGCAGCTGGCCATGAATGCCCAGGCCCTGCTGGCCAAGGACGGCATCGCCGCCCGCGTGGTCTCGGTGCCCAGCACAAACGTGTTCGACCGCCAGGACGCCGCCTACAAGGCCAGCGTGCTGCCCGCGGGCGTGCCCCGCGTGGCCGTGGAGGCCGGCGTGACGGACTTCTGGTGGAAGTACGGCGTCTCGGCCGTCGTGGGCATCGACACCTATGGCGAATCCGCTCCGGCGCCGGTGCTGTTCAAGCACTTCGGCTTCACGGCCGAGAACGTGGTGGACACGGTCAAGGTGGCGGTGGGGGCCGCACGTCTGAAGCGTTAAGCGCCTCGAAGGGCTATACAGTGTGCGCTTCACCACAGGAGGAGCGCATGACAGAAAAATCGCGCATCAACGCCACGAAAGGCCGCCTGCTGGCGGCCTTTTTCATTGCCGCCGCCATGAGCGGTGCCGCCCAGGCCCAGACCGACAGCACGCCGCCCTCGGCGGCTCAGTCGCTGAGCTGCCTGAAGCGGCCGTCGTCGGCCATCGAGTACCCCGCCAAGCATCAGCTCGACCGAGGCAGCGGCTTCATGCGCCTGCGCCTGCATTTTGAGAAGCCGGACGCCGCGCCGCGCGTCGAGGTGCTCAGCAACACGGCCCGCGAGGACATGCAGGACCGCGTCTACCGCTATGTGGCGGATTACCGCCTGCCTTGCCTGCAGCCCGAGGACGGCACCGTCAGCGCGGTGCAGGAGTTCAGCTTCAGCAACACCGCCATGGAGGACCTGCCCGTGCCGGAGGCGCCGCAGCGACGGCACTCCTTCTGCATCGTGATGCCCCGCGAGGGCATGCATGCGCCCCTGACGCTGTCGACCCAGGTCCAGCACGTGGTGGCCGCGGCGATGTTCACCGGCAACGGGGAGCAGCCGCCGGAGGTCAAGCTGCTGCACTCGACGGGCGACAAGCGCCTGGAGGCGTCCGTCGTCGAGCGGGTCCGCAGCTATCGCATGCCCTGCCGTACCGGGCAGGAGGGGCCGCAGGCCATGCAGCAGCAGTTCACCTTCACGCCGGCCGGCCACCGGCGCTATGTGCTGAAGCATGACGCCTTCACGCTGATGGCCTTCCTCAGCATGACCCAGGGCGTGCAGCAGCTGAAGGCCTTCTTCGACTTCAACACCATGAACTGCCCCTTCAAGGTCAACTACACGATGTACGGGCCGGCCCTGCCCAACGAGGTCGAGGTGGAGGGCGAGCGCGATCCCAACCGCATCCCCTTCCTCAAGTGGCTCAACCAGCGCCAGCTGGCCTTTGGCTCCGAGAAGCAGTCCAACGAGCTCTTCGGGCAGACCCTGCAGATCCAGGTGCCTTGCGGACAGCTGGACCTCGAACCCGCCGCGACGGCGGCGGCGCGCTGACGGGCGGGCGCGGAGGGGCGCGGGCTTGCGCTGGATCGAAAAGTGCAGCCTGCGTACCCCCTTTGTTCCGGGGCGGCAGCGCCCAGGGCTCCGGAATCGGCGAAAATCCCGCGCAGTCGAGATTTCACAGCTTTTTCATTTCACTCCGGAGACTTCCGCATGACGATCAAGATCGGTATCAATGGCTTCGGCCGTATCGGCCGCATGGTGTTCCGCGCCGCTGTCCAGAACTTCAATGACATCGAGGTCGTGGGCATCAACGACCTGCTGGAGCCGGACTACCTGGCCTACATGCTGAAGTACGACAGCGTGCACGGCCGCTTCAAGGGGGACGTGGCCGTGGACGGCAACACCCTGATCGTCAACGGCAAGAAGATCCGCCTGACCGCCGTGAAGAACCCGGCCGAGCTGAAGTGGGATGAGGTCGGTGCCGACATCGTCGTCGAGTCCACCGGCCTGTTCCTGACCAAGGACACCGCCGAGGCCCACCTGAAGGCCGGCGCCAAGAAGGTGATCATGTCGGCCCCGTCCAAGGACGACACCCCCATGTTCGTCTACGGCGTCAACGACAAGACCTACGCCGGCCAGGCCATCATCTCCAACGCCTCGTGCACCACCAACTGCCTGGCCCCCGTGGCCAAGGTGCTGAACGACAAGTGGGGCATCAAGCGCGGTCTGATGACCACCGTGCACGCCGCCACCGCCACCCAGAAGACCGTGGACGGCCCGTCCAACAAGGACTGGCGCGGCGGCCGCGGCATCCTCGAGAACATCATCCCCAGCAGCACCGGTGCCGCCAAGGCCGTGGGCGTGGTGATCCCCGAGCTGAACAAGAAGCTGACCGGCATGTCCTTCCGCGTGCCGACCTCCGACGTCTCCGTGGTCGATCTGACCGTCGAGCTGAACAACGCTGCCAGCTACGCCGACATCTGCGCCGAAATGAAGGCCCAGTCCGAAGGCGCGCTCAAGGGCGTGCTGGGCTACACGGAAGACAAGGTGGTGGCCACCGACTTCCGTGGCGAGTCCTGCACCTCGGTGTTCGATGCTGAAGCCGGCATCGCCCTGGACAGCACCTTCGTCAAGATCGTGTCCTGGTACGACAACGAATGGGGCTATTCCAACAAGGTCCTGGAAATGGTCCGCGTGGTCGCCAAGTAAGACCCGGCGCGGCCGCAGGGCCGCGTTTCAATCTCGATGCAAGGCCGCCCGGTCGCTCGACCTGGCGGCCTTCTTCATGGATGACGCGGTCCGCGCGGCGGCGGGCGTCCTTTCCAGGGCCCGGAGCAGGGCTGGCAGGTCCACGCGGTAGGTGGGACGTGCCAAGCCCTCGGTGTCTGCGCAAGGCAGCACCACGGACCGCCCTTGCGGACTGCCCAGCTCGACAGCCGGACTGCCTTGTGCCTCGCGGCAGCGGGCGTCGAGGTGCGCGGGCAGGCGAGCATCGGCCAGGGCCAGGCCATCGACTGTCGTGACGGTCAGGTCCTCGCGCAGCACCTGGCAGCCGGGCAGGCCGTCCAGGGTGACGCGCCCTGGTCCCGGGGTGAGGCTCACCGCGCCCCCGCAGTCTTTGCGCATCAGGGTGGCCAGCCACAGGGCCAGGCGCTCCTCCCGATCGGCCGCGGACGGCGGCTGCGGTGTGATCCAAGGCAGCGCGGCCAGCCATTGCTGCCAGGCCTCGTCCATCGTCTGCGGACCTTCGAGCAGCGCGCGCAGGTGCTGCAGGGCCCTCGCGCCCGCTGGGGTGCAGGTGGCGCGCAGACCGCAGCTTAGCGCCGTGGCGAAGTCGGGGGCTCGGCCCGCGCCAAGCTCGAGGTAGTAGTCGTCGATGCGTGCCCAGGCGTCCTGCGGCCCCGGGGCGGCTGCGAGTGCCATGGCATACACCGCGAAACCGCAGTCGTAAGGGCGTCTTCTTGCATCGCGCTCGGCGAGGCTCAGCGCGGCCCAGGGACGCCCGCCCGAGCTGGCCCGGCAGCGCTGCAGGGCGCCCGTCACCTCCTGCGCAGCCTCCTCCGCGGTGATCCATCCCTGTGCCAGCGACACCCGCCAGCGCAGGAACTCGGCGCCACCTTCGTGGATCAGCCGCCCCTGCGGGTCTGCTGCCGTGAGGTCCCTTCGCTGGAAGCGGTGGCTGATCTCGTGGCTGACGAGCCGGGCCAGCAAGCGTTCGCTTTCGCGGTCGGGCTGTGCCGGCCAGTTGACGAGGGTCAGGCGCAGCACATCGTGCGCATCGCCGTTCACTCCAGGCTCGCCTGCCTCGCCGTCCCGCCGGGCCACCGTCGCGGCCAAGACGACAGGCTGGTAGCGGGCGCCCGGCAGCGCCCGGGTGAGCGCCGTCCGCGTGGCCTGGGCAAGCTGCAGGATCCGCGCCGCCTCGCCCGGTGGCAGGCGTGGATCGAGAAAGGCCGGCAGCGGCTGCTCCCGGACGGGGCTCGCCCGGTCCAGGAGCAGTGCGGACACCTGCCCGTCTCCGGCTGGCTCCGGGCTGGCATGCCCGAGGACGAAGCGTCCCGACACGCCGATCCGCTCCGCCTCGACATGGTGCCGCATGCGGCTGCAGTGGCCCGTCAAGGCGTAGTCACCCGTGTGCACATAGGTCGCCCCTTGCATCGGGAAGGCGGGCGGGAAGGCGGCGGCTCGGGCGGTGGTGGTCGGCACCCGGAAGCGCCGTTGCCGGCAGGTCTCGCCGGTCGCCTCGAGCGGACCGAGGTGGACGCCATCCGTGGGTCCGCAGTCATCCAAGGGCACCCAGGTCCGCCGGAAGGCCTGGCTTGCCGGGTCCTGTTGGGCGAAGGCGGCCCGGGTGCAGCCGGCTGGCAGCTCATAGCGCAGCTCCAGGGATGCGTCATCCAGCCGCCGCAGCGTGAGCTGCACGAAAGGGTCAGGCGGGACGGGCGTGGAGCGAGGGGCCGCATCGGCCGTCCCGGTCAGCACGGCAAGCCCGATGCTCAGCAAGGAGGTCTGCAGGAGTGGGGGACGCAGGTACATGGCTGGGTGAGCGGTGAGAGAGGCGCCTAGCGGCCGCCGACGGTCAGGCCATCGACACGTACCGTGGGCTGCCCGAAGCCGACATGCAGGCGCTGCCCCTTCTTGACGCAAGTGCCGTAGCCCGGGTCCATGGCGAAGTCGCTGCCTACGAGCCGGACGTTGCGCAGCACCTCGCGACTGGTGCCGGTGAAGGTGCAGCCGAGCAGGGGTGCGGTGATCCGTCCGTGCTCGATGAGGAAGGCCTGATCGGACTCGAAGGTGAAGGTGCCGGTGCTGATGTTGGCCTGGCCGCCCGCGAGTTCGGCGATGTACACGCCATGCTGGACCGAGGCGAGGATCTCGCCGGGGTCCGCATGGCCAGGCAGCAGACAGGTGTTGGTCATGCGGGGCTGCGGCAGGCTGGCTGCACTTGCGCGTCGGGCATTGGCACTGTGCGGCACGCCCATGCGCATCGCGCTGGTCTGGTCGTGCAGGCCGCCTCGCAGACGCCCGTTCTCGATCAGCACGGTCGTGCGGCTGGGCTGACCCTCGTCGTCGCACTGCAGGCTGCCCCAGGCCCCCGCGCGGGTGCCATCGTCCACCAGCTGCACGCAGGGGGCGGCGATGCGCCGGCCCAACTGTCCAGAGAAGGGCGAGATGCCTTTGTGCAGCGCGTCCCCCTCCAGTGCGTGGCCGATCACCTCATGCATCAGCAGCCCCGGGCCACCGGGGCCCAGCACCAGGGGCAGGGGGCCGGCGGGCGCCGGCCTAGCCTCGCGCTGCTGGGCCACGGCCTCGCAGAAGGCGCTCAGGAAGGTCGCCAGCGCGGCGGCTTGCGGCGTCGGGGAGCCTGCGCGCCATCCCAGCGTCCGAAACACGGCAACCGGATCAGGGCGGCCCGTGGCCACCAGCTCCAACTCCAGCCAGGTGTAGCGCCGCCGCTCGGCCACAGGCTGCCCCTGCGGGCTCACGAGCAGCGTTCGGCACTCCTCGTGACGCAGCGCGAGCTCCACATCGAGCACCCCCGGAATCTCCCTGCGCAGCCCGTCCTCGATGCCGACCAGCCAAGCCTGCACTTGTTCGGGTGCCAGTCGGGCATCGGGCGGATCGAGGACCGTGGGCCGGGACGCAGGGCCCGGCGCCACATGGATCACCCCCCGGGGGCTGTGCGGCGACCGGTGCCGGCGAGGGAAGCTGCGCAGCGCTTCCTGCGCACCGCGCAATGCGGCTTCGAAGCTGGCCGGGTCCAGGTCGGCCCCGTTGACCAGGGCGCTGCAGCCCTCGCCGACGCAGCGCAGGCCCACGCCCTGCTCGGTCCTCGCCTCGCCGCTGTGCAGGCGGCCATTGCGCAGGACCCATGCCGCGCGCTGCCAGGACTGCGCGAAGACATCGGCCAGCAGCACGCCCCCGCGCTGCAGCTCACGCCAGCCCTGCAGGAGCTGCGCGTGGTCGATGCAGCCCGCCGCAAAGGCGGCGGGGGAAGCCGGGGCTGGGGAAGAGCTCGTGTCGTTCATGTCAGGCCGGGTGGGCGGCGGGCGAGATCCGGGGATTGAGGGCGCCGTTCCATCCTGCGCCGTGCGGGGTTCTGCGCACCGGCCGTATCCGGCCTGCGCCAGCCCGCAAGGCTACCTCGGGCGCCGCTGGATGCGAAATCAGGGGGGAGGCACCGCGGCGTCCGACGCCGCAGCGCCTCCCGCCGCCGCGGAGGTCGCAAGGGCTGGGGCCTCCAGACGCTGGAAACGGCCTTCGCGCACCACCAGCGGCGTCATCACCTTGCCGATCACGTCGCCGCTGGCGCTGACATCGAACGCCCCGGTCACCCCCTGGAAGCCGCGCACCTGCCGCAGGGACTCGGCAATGCGTGCGGGCACGGCCGACCGAGCGTCGCGCAGGGCGCGGGCCAGCAGCATCATCGTGTCGTAGCCCTGGGCAGCGCTGCTGTCCGGCAGCGTGCCGAAGCGGGCCTGGTAGGCCTTCACGAAGGCCGCGACCTCCGGCCGCGGTGTCTGATGGCTGAACTGGGAGAACACCACGACGCCCTCGACATCGCGCCCGCCCAGTTCGATCAGCTGCAGTGAGTCCAGGCCGGCCGCGCCGAAGATCGGCACGCGGATACCGGCCTGGCGCGCCTCCCTCACAATCTGGGCGCTCTCCGGCAGTGAGCCGGCCAGGAAGATGGCGTCGAAGTGCAGCAGCGAGGCCCAGTCGTGCATCACGGCCGCGTAGTGGTCCCCACCCATGCGGTAGGAGCGGCGGTCGGCGATCTGCACGCCCATCTCGCGGCACTGCTGCTCGAAGTGGTTGGCCAGGTCCGTGCCGTACTCGTTCTTGATGTAGTAGACCGCGATGTTGTGCAGGCCCTGGCTGCGCGCGTAGTCGCAGATCTGGCGCCCCTGGTCGCTGTTGTTCTGCAGCGTCCGGAAGGTGAGGCTGCTGCCGCCCTCGGTGAGCTTGTTGCCGCTCGAGCCAGGCGAGAGGTAGAGGATGCCGGCCCGCTCGTAGATGCGGGCGGCCGGAATGGCGATGAAGGTGTTGAGGTGGCCGATCGTGGCCACCACGTCCTCGTGGTTGGCGATCTCCTGCGCGGCCATGCGGCCATGGGCCAGCGTGCCGCCATCGTCCTTGACCAGCAGCCGCAGCGCACGCCCGTCGAAGGCGCCACCGCCCGCATTCACCTGCTCCGTCGCGAGCTGAACCCCCTTGAGCAGCGTGGACTTGCCGCCGCCCAGTGGCCAGGCCAGGGCCACCAGGAGGTCACCGCGGGAGGCCGCGAGGCGCTGCTCGCGTTCCTGCTGAGGGCTGAGCTTCTGGCAGGCTGCGAGCAGCAGACACAGGCACAGGCACAGCCGCTGCAGCAGGGTGGGGAAGGGGGGAACTCGGCGCATGGTGGGCTCAGGCAAGTTGACGCTTGGCCATGTCGGCGAACAGGCCCGGCGTCTGCATCAGCGTTGAATAGGTGCCCCGCTGCACGATGCGTCCCTTGTCCAGGACGTAGATGCAGTCGGCATGGAGGATTGTGCTGAGCCGGTGGGCGATCACGATGCGTGAGGCTCGCAGCTGGCCCAGGCTTTCGCTGACGATGGCCTGGGTCCGGTTGTCCAGGGCGCTGGTGGCCTCGTCGAAGTAGACGATGGCGGGCTTGTGCGCGATGGCGCGAGCGATGATCAGGCGCTGGCGCTGCCCGCCGGACAGCGTGCTGCCGCCGTCGCTCACCACGGTGTGCATGCCCATGGGCATGGCCTGGATGTCCGCGGCGAGTCCGCTGGACCGCGCGGCCTCCCAGGCGTCATCCAGCGAGAGCGAGGACGCGCCGACGATGTTCTTGAAGATGTCCCCACTCATCACCTTGCCACCCTGCAGCACGACGCCCAGCTGGCTGCGCAGCGCCACGAGGTCGATGTCATGGAGGTTTTGACGGTCGTAGTAGATGTCGCCCTGCTGTGCCTTCTCGAAGCCCAGCAGCAGGCGCAGCAGCGTGGACTTTCCGGAGCCCGACTCGCCCACCAGCGCTACGAACTGGCCGGGCTCGACCGTCAGAGACACGTCCTGCAGCACCGGCTGCTCGGAGCCGGGATAGCTGAAGCTGAGACTGGCGACCTCGATGGCGCCTCGCAGCCGGCCTGGGTCCCGGCGGCGCTCGCCGGCTTCGGGTGTGGCCGTGAGGATGGGCAGGGCGCGCTGGTAGATCGGGATGACGTCCAGCAGCGTCACGCCGATCCGCACCAGGCCCAGCATGGCGTTCAGGAACAGCGCGAACAGCGCGCTGAAGGCCACAAAGTCGCCGCTGGAGAAGCGCTCCGTGTGCTGCGACAACGCCGACGAGGAGATCAGCGCGAACAGCAGGGCGTTGGTCAGCACGGGAAAGACGCTGTTGAAGACCTGGGTGACGCAGCCCAGCAGGCCGGACTGCATCTGCAGGCGCTGCTGGTCAGCGAAATGCCGGCTCCAGTTGGCGAAGGCCTTGGATTCCGCGCCGGTCATGCGCAGCTTCGACAAGCCGCTCAGGTACTCGAGCGCACGGCCAGCCGTCTCGCCCCGGATGTCCGCGCTGGCCTTGGTGTAGCGGTAGCGCCGCCGTCCGATGAAGGCATGGAAGCCCGCCGCCACCAGCACGAGCGCCACGGCCAGCGCCGTCAGCGGCACGCTGTAGTGCAGCATCAGGACGAGGTTCACCATCGAGAACAGGCAGTTCATGGCGGAGCCGATGAGCGCGCCGGACAGCAGCTGACGGATCTCGTTGATGCCGTTGATGCGGGTGGCCAGGTCTCCTGCCGAGAAGTTGCGGAAGAAGGGCACCGGCAGCTTCAGCACGCGGTCCCAGATTGCCGCCTGGAGGTCGCTGCCGGCCCGGCTCTCGATGCGCAGCAGCAGCTGGGCACGGTACAGCTCGAAGACGAAGCTGGCCACCGCGATGACGGCCAGCAGCGCCAGGATCTGCGCCAGCTGGCTGCTGTCAGCCGCCGGGATGATGTCGTCAAACAGGTGACCGCTGGCGATGGGGATCAGCGTGGACAGCAGCGTGCCCAGCAGCCCGATGAGCAGGACGCCGCGGGCGTCGCGGTGCAGGTCCCGCAGGCAGAAGCGCAGCAACTCGGCGACGCCGACCGCGGTGGACGGCAGCTTGCGGTAGAACTGGAAGGCCAGCGTCGACAGGCCTTGCACGCTCGTCTCGTCCACGAGAAAGTGCAGGCCGTCCTTGGGGCCCACGGCCTCGTAGCGCCCTTGTGCATTGCGCAGCAGGGCCACGGGCCGACGCCCCTCGGTGACGAAGGTCAGCAGGGGGCCGTTGTCTTCCTCCCACCAGCGCCCCTTGAGCATCGTCGTGCGCATGCGCACGCCGGAGGCCTCGGCCAGGGTGCCCAGCGGCCCCCGCTTGCCTGCGGGTTGGCCTGGCGTGGGGGGCTTGAATTCGATGCCCTGGCGTGCGCCCAGCAACTGGCAGGCCACGAGCAGCGCATCGCCCTCGACCTCGTCACCTTCGGTGCTCGGGGAGAAGAGCGAGGCGAGATGCCCCAGCGCCTGCGACAGCGCCTGGCGGCTGAGGACCGCCTTGCGCTGCAGGCGGATTTCCTCCTCGATCTCCTCCTCGCGCCGGCGCTCATGAGCGGCCCGCAGTCCGGCTCGCCCTGCATCCAGGAGCGCCTGCAGGCGTGGGGCCTGGCCTGCAGGGGCGGCCGCGGTCGCGCCCTCCTCCCGCGAGGGTGGCTCCAGCAGGGCCAACCACTGCCCCAGGGCCGCCGTCAGGGCCGTGGCGCCCTCCGGCCCCTGGTCCTCGGCCCCCTCGGGCAGCACGAGGCACTGCGCGTGCTCGCGGGCCTGCAGGGTCCAACCGTCCTCGGCCCCATCGGGCACCACCGGCAGGGCGAAGACCTGCCCGGGCTCGAGGCATTGCCAGTGCGACCGCCGGGTGCCGCCATCGGTGTCCGTGATGGTGAGGAACAGGTCCGCAGGCCCCGAGGTAACGAGGCACAGCGCCCCGGCGGGCTGACAGGGCTCGCGCACATCGATGCGCCGGGCGCCGGCACGCTCGAAGCGCAGGATCAGGGCGGACAGCTCACTCATCGGACACCAGCCTTGCGTAATGGCCGCCGAGGGCCATGAGCGTCGCGTGAGTGCCGCGTTCCAGCACCTTGCCGCGCTCCAGGAAGATGATTTCGTCGCAGTCGCGGATGGCGCTCAGGCGGTGCGCGATGACGAGGCAGCTGCAGCCGCGCCGCCGGATGCTCTGCTCGACCAGGCGCTCCGTCAGCGGGTCCAGTGCGCTGGTGGCCTCGTCGAGGATCAGCAGCCGGGGATTCGTGCTGAGGGCCCGGGCAATCTCCAGGCGCTGGCGCTGGCCGCCGCTGAAGTTCGCGCCACCCTCGGAGACGAGGCTCTGGTAGCCGCCGGGGCGGGAGGAGATGAAGTCGTGGATCTGGGCATCCCTGGCGGCCTGGATCATCACGGAGTCCGGCACGGTGCGGTCCCACAGCGTCAGGTTGTCCCGCACGGTGCCGCTGAACAGCGAGATGTCCTGATCCACGACGGCCACCGAGTTCAGCAGCTGGTGGCGGGGCACGGCGCTGCGCGGGATGCGGTCCAGCAGGATCTCTCCCTGCCAGGGCTGGTGCAATCCGGCCACCAGCTTGGCGATCGTGGACTTGCCGCAGCCGGAGGGGCCGACCAGGGCGACGCGCTGCCCCGGCTTGAGCTGCAGGTTGAAGTTCTCCAGCAGCGGGGGCTCCATGCGGCTGAAGCCGAAGGTGAGCTGCCGCAGTTCCAGGGCACCGCTCAAGCGTGTGCCGTCGGTAACCTCGCTGTCGTCGTCGGGGCCGGTGTCGATGGGGGCATCGAGCGCGTCATCCAGCCGCTTCACGTCGCCGTGGAAGCTCTGCAGCTTCGCGCCCAGCGAGACCAGCGTATTGATTGGGCCCATGAAGCTGGCCACCAGCATCTGGAAGGCCACGAGCGAGCCCATGGACATCTCGCCGCTCATCACGCGCAGGCCGCCGATGCCCAGGATCGCCGTGGCGTTCAGCAGGCTCAGCAAGCGGGGCGCGAGGTCCAGCGGGATGGAGGTCCGGCTCATCTCCTGCATCGAACGCGCGAACCGCGCCTGGAAGCCCGCCCATCGAGCGAAGAAGTCGGTCTCCCAGCCCGAAGCCTTGAGCGTCTCGATGAGCATGAGGCCGTCCATCGAGGTGCCCATGACCTTGCTCTGGTCTATCGCCAGGCGCATGTTCAGCTCGCGGCGCTTCACGGAGACGGCGCGCAGCAGGCCGAAGTTCACACCGGCCACGCCGATGCTGAGCATGCCCATCCAGGGGTCATAGAAGAGCATGACGGCGGCGAAGAAGGTGGCGGTGATGAGGCCCAGCGTTGCATCTACAAGATCGCCGGACAGCACCTCGGCCACACGCGCGTTGATGAGCACCCGAGAGCTCACCTCCGAGGCCGAGCGCTGCTGAAAGAAGCTCAGCGGCAGCCTCAGCACATGCCAGAAGAAGCGCGCAGAGGTGCCCAGTGCGATGCGTGCCTCCAGTCGCAGCAGGTAGTAGTGCTGCAGCCAGGTCAGCGCACCCAGCAGCGCGCTGGTGGCGGCCATGCCGAGCACCAGCGGCCCTATCCAGCCCTGCAGCTGGCCCACGAGGATGGTGTCAATGAAGATCGCGCTGAAGGCCGGCACGGCGATGCCGGGCACGACCAGCAGCAGCCCAACCAGCAGCAGGTAGGTCAGGGCCCATCGCGTGTCGCCCAGGCGTGAGCGCAGCGCTTCCAGAAGGCTGTCTGGGCGCCCGCCGGGCTCAAAGTGCTCGGTCTTGCCGAAGGTGAGCACGATGCCGGTGAAGGACGTGTCGAACTCCGCAGCGCTGACCTCACGCCGGCCGCGCGCCGGGTCGTTCAGATGGAAGGTGTCGCGCCCCACGCCTTCGAGCAGGAGGAAGTGGTTGAAGTTCCAGTACAGCACCGCCGGCAGCGGGAGGCCGGCAAGCTGTGCCGGCTCGGCCTTGAAGGCGCGGGCTTCCAGGCCGTAGCCCCGAGCCGCCTTCACGAGGTTCAAGGCCTTGGTCCCGTCGCGGGAGACGCCGCAGGCTGTGCGCAGCTCTGCCAGCGAAACGTGGCGACCGTGGTAGGCCAGCACCATGGCCAGGCTGGCGGCACCACACTCCACGGCCTCCATCTGCAGGATCGTGGGTGCACGGACCCGAGGAGAGGCACCACGCCCGCCGCGAAGCGCATGCCAGCATCGCGTGATCAGGGAAAGCATGCCCACGTCACTCCGTGCCGAAGAGGCGCTTGAGCGCCGGGATGACGAGGGTGATCGGCCGGCGCACGGACAGGGTGATAGACGCCTGACACAGCGTGCCGTTCTGGATCGTGAAGGGCGGTCCCTGGCGCGTGGACCAGGCATAGCCGCTGGGCGTCTCCGGCGCCGGATTCAGCGTGGCCACAAGCTGGATGGGCGGCGTGGTGCCGACCAGCTGCTGCACCAGCTTCTCATTGCCGAAGACCTGCATCAGGCCACGGTCGGACGATGGGTACTCGGCCACGGAGGCGATGCTGCCCGAGAGGAAGCCGAACTCCTCCCGCCGGGCCGTGCTGGGGCTGATCTCCGCGCTCATGCCGATGCGCATGCGCTTGCCCTCCGCGGCGGGCAGGTAGATGAAGGCCTCCACCTCGTTCCGGTCGTTGCCGCTGGACTCGATGCTCACCATGGCGGCGCCGCGGTCCACGAACTGGCCGTCGCTGACGGTGACCTCGAGGATGCGGCCCGCGGCGGGGCTCACCACCAGGCCCGAGGTCTTGGCCTCGCGGGCCAGGGAGTCGAGCGAGGACTTGATCTCCTCGACCTGGCGCGCTGCCAGGGCGATCTCGTTGCTGCTGCGGGTGCTGGCGTCCTCGCGGCTGACCTCGGCCTGCTTGATCTGCGACTTGCTGGCTTCCACCTGCAGCTGAGCGGCGCTCAGCTCCAACTGGGTCGAGATGAGCGTCTGGCGCGTCAGCAGGCCCTGTTCCACGAGCGCCTGCTGGGAGCGGATGCGCTCCTTGAGCAGGCCGATCTGGCGCTCCGCCGCGGCGATCTGCGCAAGGGCTGCGTCGCGCTGCTGCTGGTAGCTGAGCTCCCGCAGCCGGCCGAGCTCCTGGTTGGCCTGGCGCGTCTGCTGCAGCTGCTGCTGTGCCTCCGCCAGGCGGGCTTCGGTCGCCTTGATCTTCTGCAGCGTGTCGTACTGGTCGATGCGGCCGATGATCTGGCCACGCACGACCCTGTCTCCGCGCTCCACGGAGAGGTCGGTCAGCCGCCCGCTCGAGGGCGCGGTGGTGAGCGTGATCCCGCCGCTCTTCACCAGGATGCACTGCTGCGCGCTGACCTTGCTGGGCAGGCGGCCGAAGACGGCCCACAGCAGCACGGCGCCCGTCACGAGGCCCAGGGCCATGAGGACGATCCAGGCCCGCGGAGACGTCACCTGCAGCAGGCTGTCCAGTTCGTCGGGGGAGGACAGGCGGTCGAGTGCCGCCTTTCTGAACAGGCCGTCTTTCATGGGAGCTTTCTGCCCACGGGATCACCGGAGCGCTGCAGGCTGTCAAGGGAATCCAGGGTGCTGAGGGCCCGGACATCCAGGCTGCCCAGCGTGTCCGCGTCCTGGTCGCTGCTGGGCGGCTCGAACAGGGTGCCGGTCTCGTGGCGCAGCCGCGCCAGGGCGGTGGCGTGGCTCAGCTGCAGCTGGGTGATGCCGACCTGGGCGTTCACGTATCGGGTCTCGAGGTTGATCACGTCCATCAGCGTCGCGATGCCCGAACGCAGCTTGACCACCTCCTGTGCCACAGCTTTCTCGTACAGGCTGAGGCCTTCGCTGGCCGTGCGGATCTGCTGGCCGTTGCGCCACAGCGTCTGGAGGGCGGATTCCACCTCGGACAGGGCTGATTCCCGGTTGTCCGCGGCGCGCAGCTGCAGCTGTTCCAGGCTTGCGATCAGCTCGCGCAGCCGGCCGCCGGCCCGGCGGTTCTCCACGGCGAACTGGTAGTTGAGCGTGGCGAACCACGAGGGGCCGGTGGCGCTGCGTCCCGAGAGCGGCGGCAGGCCCAGCAGGCGGCTGCCTTCCGAGGCCTGGCCATAGCTGAGGCCGAGCTTGAGGTCCAGTTGAGGGCGCTCAGCGTCGCGGGCGGCATCCAGCAGGGCACGCTGGGACTGCTGCTGCAGGGCATCCGCCCGCAGGTCAGGGCGTGCGGCCAGGGCCCGCTGCTTCAGTGTCTCGGCCTGGGAGAGCAAGGTGCCGATGGACTCCGACGGCACGGGAAACGGGTCTTCCGCCACGGGCAGCCGGTCGCTGGCCCGGGCATCCAGTCCCATGCTGCGGCCGAGCCGGCGCCTCGCCTCGCGTACGCGCAGCTGCGCCGCCTCGAGGGCATTGGCCTTGTCGGTGAGGTCCGCCCGCAGCAGGACGAGGTCGCCGGCCGGCTTCTCGTCCGCCTTCACCAGGGTCTCATTGGAGGCGAGCAGATCCCGCGAGCGCTGCAGCGAGCGCGTGGCGATGCCCAGCAGCGCGCACTCGGCCCGGTACTCCCAGTAGCGCTGGGTCAAGCCGAGCACCGCCTCGCTGGCCGTGGCACGCACGCGCCAGCGCTGGGTGTCCCAGGCCAGGCGCGCTGCCTCGTCCTCGGCCCGCGCCAGACGGCTGCCTCGAAGCACCGGCACCACGAACTGCAGCGTCAGGCGCGTCTGGTGCTGGCGCTGCGGCAGCTCGGCCGGCTGATCCAGGACGCCGCTCGTCTCCAGTCCCGTCTCCAGGCGGACCCCTTGACCCAGAAGTCGCTCGGCGCCCACGCGGTAGCTGCTGCTGCTGCGCGTGGTCTGGTCTGGTGTGGCGGATGGCGAGGCCGGGGTGACCGTGCGTGCCTGCCGGGCCTCGGTAGAGAGCGTCCAGTCGTACTGCCCAGCCGCCTGCTGGGCGCGTGCGGATGCGGCCTCCAGCTCATGCCGCTGGAGACGGGTCTGCACATGGCTCGACAGCCCCTGCGTCAGGACCTCGGCCAGCGAAAGCGGCTCCGCCACGGCCGGACAACTCACCAGGCCCAGCGTGGCGAGTAGCAGGGCGCCGCGCCCTGAGCTTGCGCACGCTCGTCGGCTCATGCGTCCGTCGGGATGTCGTAGCCTCGGGCGTTCAACAGCTCGGCCTGGCCGACGAACAGTGCCCGGCCGATGGGCATCAGGGCGTCGCTGCTGCGCAGGATATCGGCAAGGCTGAGCGTGTGACGCAGCATGACGTCGTGCTCCTTGAGGTTCTCCGCGGAACCTCGCCCCAGCTTGTGCAGCAGGTCGTGCCAGTAGAGCAGCATGTTGGCGGTGGCGTGGTAGGTCAGCAGGATCTTGCTGATCGTCCGCTTCTTGCCCTTGAGCGTGGAGTAGTGCGTGGACTCCTTGCGGGCCGGGTCGGTCAGGTGCTGGATGGCCGACATCAGCAGATAGTGCTGGTGGCTCATCTCGTGCACGAACACCTCTCCCAGGAACTCGGTGCTCAGCGGGAACCCACAGCTGAATACGCCCGCGCTCGGCAGGAAGCTGCCGCTCTGACGCATGTCCTCGCTGGTGAGCGGGCAGCAGGCCAGGCCGCGCAGCAGCGGAAGAATCCACTCGATGTAGCGAGGGTCTGCTTGCTGCAGCAGTTGCAGGGCCTCGCCGACCTGCTGCGCCGAACGCGCGGCTATATGGGCGTCCTCACCCTGCTGCGGGGGGACGGGCCAATCGACGAAGATGTCCACCACCGTGGATTCGTCGGGCTCCTTCCAGCTCTGCAGATAGAGATGCTCGAATCCAGGGGCGCGCAGGTGCGTCGGGCCGACGTAGACCCAGCGGGCGTCGGGGACGTGCCCGGTGCCAATGCGCAGGCCAAGGGGCGTCCACTCCAGGACCAGGGGCGGCACGGTGTCGTCGAGGCGCTCCACGCGCACCTCTTCGGTGGTGCAGGTCAGCCGCAGATGGCCCGCGACGTCGAAGAGATGGCCGTCCACGCCGAGGCGAACCGGTGCCTCCAGCCGGGTCTGCCACTGCCCGGGGATGCGCAGCGTGTGCAGGGCGCACATGAGATGCATCAGCGCCTCCTGCGGCCGGCCGGCCTGGTGCTTGCGCAGCGCCGCGCCCGCGTCGGGCTGCCAGGCCTGCGGCTGGGAGGGCAGGGCCTGGGACGACAGCGTGTGGCACTGGTCCAGCAGCGTCATCAGCGGGGAGCCGGCGTCGATCGTCCGGGAGACGGCGTCCAGCACGCCGCGGTGGAAGGTCGCCGCCATGACGCCCATGGGCTTGGCGGAGGTGAAGAGCTGAGGCGCGAAGCCGTGGGCAAAGAGGGCGCTGGTCATGATCGTGATCTCGGGGGCAGGAGAGGAAAGGTGCCGTGCGGGAGTCTGGAGCGAGCCGGTGGCTCAGGTCGTCGGCAGCGGGCCCGTCAGGCGGTGCTCGATGGCCTCGGCAGAGACGCCCCCCTGCACCAGCATCGAGGCGATGAAGGCGTAGATGCGCTTGAGGGCCTCGCAGTAGATCGATGGGTTGTCGAAGCCCCGGGCTGCCGAAAAGCGGTGCTGCGGCGCACCGCCGCGGCACAGGCGCTGCCAGAGGCATCCGGTGCAGGCCGCAGGCAACTGGCCCTGCGAGGCGTAGATCTCCAGCCAGGCATCGCTGTCCATCAGCGCCGACATCGTGCTTTCTTGCACCGTGTGGCCGGTCTCCCGGAAACGAGGGGCCAGCACGCGGATTGCGTCGTCGGGTGAGATGTCGCCGTTGCTCGAGACCGTGATCAGCTCGAAGGGGTTGTACTGGTTGGCAGCCAGGCGCTGGCAGCTCTCGTCATCGAGCAACGAATTCACGACGTGCCGGATGAAGCGCACCCGCGGGCGGTGCTGGCCGGCAAACCAGGCACGGCACACCTCCAGCATGTAGTCGCCGCAGGCCTGCACCAGTGCGGGGCTGACTTCCGGCGAATCATGGTTGAAGTCCGGCAGCAGGAAATTCACCGAGCTCGCGCGCAGCTCCTGCGCGAAATGCTGGTAGATGCGTCCGGCCGGCTGCCCGGGCGACACCACGCACAGGATGCCCGGCTTCTGCAGCCGCCCCTGGGCCGCCGCTTGCTGCAGCAGCTCCCAGCCGCGGCGGGATTCGCGGTAGGTGCCGCGGCCGCTGCGGGTGACGCGGGTGAGGTTGTGCAGGGACTCGTCGCCGTCCATGCTCATGCCGATGCCGATGTCGTACTGCGAGAAGATCTCGATCCAGGCCTCGTCGATCAGAACGCCGTTGGTCTGCATGGACAGCTGCAGCCGGCAGCGGCCCGCAAGACCTTCGCGCAGGGCTGCGCACAGCTGGCGGAAGGCCTTCTTGTTCATCAGCAGCGGCTCGCCGCCGTGAAGTCCGATGTGCAGCGAGCGCAGCCCCTGCGTGTGGACGGCTTCCTGAAGCCAGCCGACGAGGCCTGCGAGCGTGTCCGTGGACATCAGCGGCGGATGCTCTCGGTAGGACTCGTCGCCCATGAAGAACATGTAGCAGTAGGGGCAGGCGAGATTGCAGCGCTCGGTGATCTTGAGGATCATGAAGAGCGCGCCATAGGGCGAGGATCGCTGGGGCCGGGGCAAGCGGCTCGTCGAGGGGCGCGGCCGGTGGACGCGGACGATCTGGGCTTCGGTGGTGAGCATGGTGTCGGGTCGATGGAGGGCTCAGGCGGCCAGGGCGGACGGCGTTGCGGTACGCGCCAGGAAGTCGAGGCAGGCGCGGTCGCTGCCCGCAAAGAGGCGCTCTAGGCCGGCGCTGTCGTCCGGGCCGAGGCCGGCGCGGCGCAGCTCATCGACCAGATGGCCAAAGTGGCCGTCCCGACGTTGGCTGAACGGGAGGAAAGCCCGGATTTCCGCCAGCAGGCGCTGGTGCATCGGCAGCGTCGGGGACCAGCCCTGCAGCGCTCCGAGGGCGCTCTCGAATCGGTACTGATGCAGGCCCAGCAGGGCGCTGCCGAGCTGGTGGGCCTGCTGCACGAGGCCGGCATCGAAGGCGGGCAGGGGCGAGGCGTGGGGCGCCAGCAGCGTCATGCAGCAGGTGGCGCCCACCAGCGTGAGGTGGAAGGATCGGGCCCAGTCGGATTCGCCGGGGCAGGCGGCCGTGAAATCCCGGACCACCCAGGTGGGCTCGGCCGGGCACAGCCAGCCCTGGTCGAGCAGCGGGGGCAGCATTTGTGCGAGCAGGGCTTGCGCTTCAGGCCCGAGCGCCAAGCCGCGCAGGCTGGCGGTCTCGACCAGCTCAAGACCCAGGTCCAGGTCGCCTTGCGCCAGACAGCGCGCCATCGCGCCGGAGAGTGCGACGGGCACGAAAGGATCCGCACCGCTGAACTCGTGACCCAGCAAGGTCCGGTAGTACTCGGCATGCGTGAGCGCGAACAGCGCATCCTGGGTGGCATGGATCGGCGAGGGTGCGAGGGCCAGGGCGGAGCTGCGCAGCACGGCATCGACGTCAAGCGGCGCCTTGGCGCCGGCGTAGTGGCAGGCCGTGAGCAGCTCCAGGTGGCGGAAGGCATTGCCCTCGATGCCCCAGGCGAAGCGGCTGCCAAGGAGTGTCCGCACCCGCTCCTGCAGACCCTCGTCCAGCCAGCCCTGCTGCACAGCCAGCCCGAGTCCGCAGGTGAACATGAGCAGCGTGCCGCTGCGCCGCGCCGCCAGCGACAGATAGCGCTCATCGATGTGGCGGGCGACCTGCGCCTTCAGGCGCATCCAGTCCCCGCTGGTCGGCGTGCCGAGACGCTCGCCCACCATCAGCAGCAGGGCGAGTTCGTTGAAGCACTTGCGCCGGAACAGGTACTCCTGCGGCGTCGCGCCCTTGTGTGGATCGCAATGGTGGGCCTGCGCGACCAGCCAGGCCAGTGCCTGGTCTCTGGCCTCGCGCAGCCGTGTCGTGCTCAGGGATGGCGCCTGCATGGGGCTCTTCTCAGTGCTCGGCCAGTGCGGCAGCCCGCAGGCCGCGCGCCTGAAGCATCGAGGACTGCAGCTCGAAGCAGGCCAGGCCGGTGGGGCTCAGCCCCGGTGCCTCGCGCAATGTCTGTCCGAGGCTGTCGATGTAGCCGACCAGCTTGCCGAGCTCGCGGTCTGCCAGGTCCTGCCAGGGGCCGGACATCTGCAGCAGCCCATGCCAATAGAACGCCATGTTGGCGGTGGCGTGGAAGGCGAACAGGATCTTCTCCAGCGGGCGGTCCTTGCGCTTGAAGGACGAGTAGTAAAGCCCCGAGGCGACCTGCCGGTCGATCAGGGGCACCGCATAGCTCAGCAGGCTGTAGTACTGGTGGCTGATCTCATGCACCAGCGTCTCGGCCAGCAGCGGTGTCTGGATGGGGAAACCGACCGTCAGCATGCCCGCATGCGAGCGGTAGCTGCCACTCACGAGCATCTGCGCGTGGGGCACCCGACAGGCAGCAAGGCCGCGCAGCAGCGGCTGGCACCAGGGACGGTAGTTGCCGTGCAGTTGTCCGAGCAGGTCCAGGGCCTCCCCGGTCTGTCGAGCGGCCTGGTCTCGCCAGGCGGGGCCGAGGTCGGCGGCCGTCTGTGCGGGAGGCCAGTCCACCTCGGGATCGTCGCCGCTGCGGTAGCTGGCGGGCAGGGTCCAGGACTGCACTTGCTTGTCCTCGAAGCCGGCCGATGTGACCGTCGCCCCGGCGGCGAAGTCGATCCGGCTGTCCGTGGCCTGTCCGGGCTCCAGCACCCAGTGGGCGCCGATGTGCTGCCAGCACAGCGGCGCGGCGGGGGGCGGCAGGACCCACAGTTGCAGTCGGCCTTGCTCGCAGCGCGCCTTCACCGCTTCGTGCGCAGTGAAGGTTGCGCCGGCAAAGGAGAGGCGGCAAGGCTGCGGCAGGTCGAGCGTCCAGTCGCCCGTCGCGCCGGTGCCATGGGCCGCCAGCAGGAAGAAGATCGTCGCTTCTCGCAGCTGACCCCGGGACAGGCGGGCCATGCAGCTGCCCAGCTCCGGGCTCCACCAGCGCGCGGAGGCGGGCCAGTCGTGCAGGCCCAGGTTGTTCAGCGCGACGGCCAATGGCGTGTCCGGGGCCTCTTGCCCGTGCGCGCCTGTGGCGCCGGCCGCCTCGCAGGCGGCCTGCAGCTTGCGCCAGGTGGCCCGCGCCAGGGCGGTGGCCAGGGCTTGAACGCCGGGTTGGGGCTGGTGCCCATGCAGAGGCACGAGCAGCGATAGCAGCCAGTCCGGCGTGGCGGGCGTGTGCAATTCAGACATGACTCACCTCTTGCGTGGGCGCGGTCTGCGTCCAGTCCGTCGTCAGGCGACGCTCGATGGCGTCCTCGGAGGCCCCGGCCTGGATCAGGCTCCAGGCCACATGGCGATACAGCTTCTTCAGGCCGGCGCAGTAGACGCTCGGGTTGTCGAAGCCGTTCGCGTGGGAATAGCGATGGGCAAGGGCGCCGCCGCCGCACACATTGCGCCACAGGCAGCCGCTGCAGGCCGCCGGCAGGCTTGACTGGGCCTCGATGAGCTCCAGCCACACGGGCGTCTCGCGAAGCGCGGCGGCGCTGTCGATGCCGACCCGGTAGGGCAGTTGGCGCAGGCGCGGGGCGAAACCGCGGATCACGTCGTCGGGGCAGATCTCGCCGTCGGTGGAGATGGCGAACTGGTTGGGCAGCACCCGGCGGCCAAGGGCGGCTCGGCGGCACAGCTGATCGTCCAGCAGGGGGCCGACGAGCTCCTCGATGAAGCGCACGCTACCGCGCGTGCTGCTGCCGCCGAGCTCGACCCAGGCGTTGTAGACGCCGATGAGGAAGTCGCCGCAAGCCTCGATGTGGGCGGGGCTGGCCTCGGGGGCGTCGTGCGTGAGATCCGGCAGCAGGAAGTTCATGCCGTCGGCGTCCAGCGCCTCGCGGAAGTGGCGGTACGTTGCGGCGCCGCAGCGGTCCGGCGCGACAACGGCCAGGATGCTGGCTGAGGCGGCCCGACCCTCTTTCACGGCTTCATTCAGGAGCCGCCAGCCGCGCAGCGTCTCGGCGTAGGTGCCGCGACCTTTCTTGGTGATGCGGGTTCGGTCATGGGCCTGGGCATCGCCGTCGATGCTGACCCCGACGCGGATGCGATGGCGAGAGAGGATCTCGACCCAGCGAGCGTCCAGCAGCACGCCGTTGGTCTGCACCAGGAGCATCAGCTCGCACACGGGCTCGATGGCATCGCGCAGGGTCTGGCACAGGGCGTCGAAGCGGGCCGGCTTCAGCAGGAGCGGCTCGCCGCCATGCAGGCCGATCTGGACCTGGCGGATGCCCTGCTCGCGCACGGCGTCAAGGATGAAGGCCAGCGTGCGGCTCAGCATCTCATCGTCGGCGAAGGCGGGGTGCTCGCGATGCGTGTCATCCCCGCTGAAGTAGAAGTAGCAGTAGGGGCAGGCGAGGTTGCAGCGCTCGGTCACCTTCAGGATGACGCTGAGCGTGTGAAAGCGCTGAACCGGCGCAGCCGGCGCCTCAGTCCGCGCGGAACGGCGCGAACTGGGAAAGAAAGTGATCGGAGCGTCCATCGGTCGCCAGCGGATCCCGGGAATGCAAAGCTTGTTGTTGTGGTGTCGCGGCGCGGGGAGCGACCAGCCCGGAAGGCTGGCCGGCTGCACCGCGACGCGGCGTGCGACGGACCCATTGCTGGCCCGTCGCACGCAACGGGCAGGCGAGGCCGCCCAGAGGGCGATGCCGTCGCCGGCCCGCGCCGATCAGGCCGGGCTCTTGGAGTGCTTGGCTTCGTAGCGGCTGTAGCCGCCGCAGCCTTCGGCCTCGACGTCCAAGGCGATGCCGCCGGACAGGACTTCCAGCTCGGCCTCGACGATCTCGGTCAGCTGCTCGACGCTGGGTTGCACGGCCGGCACGTTGTCTTGTTCGGCTTTCTTGATTTCTTCGTTGAGCTTGGTCATGTTGATCTCCTGGTTGAAAAGTTGAGCGGGAACATTCCCGCGGGCTTGAGCCCATCCGCAAAACTGCGCCTCGGATGAATTCAATGGGTCACGGCGCACTACTCACGTGCGTCCGCAGAGTCGTTGATGACTTCGGCCACCTTGAACAGCGCTACGGGCGGATAGGTGCCCAGCTGCTTGGCCGACTTCATGTTGATCAGATAGGTGAACCGGTTGAGCGGCTCGATGGGAATGGCCGCCGGTGACGCATTCCGGAGCAGGATCTGCTCGGCCTTGTGCGC
Source organism: Mitsuaria sp. WAJ17 (assembly GCF_014174515.1). Taxonomy (GTDB): domain Bacteria; phylum Pseudomonadota; class Gammaproteobacteria; order Burkholderiales; family Burkholderiaceae_C; genus Roseateles_B. The sequence goes on along the minus strand of NZ_JACJUG010000005.1, from coordinate 53,298 downwards.
CGCGAGCTCGCCGGCGCTGAAGTAGTTGGACACGAGCCCGATCAGGGCGCCGTCGTTGCGGATCGGAGCCTCGGTGGCCGCGAACACCGGCACCCTGGCCGCCCGCGCCATGTCCACCACGGTGCGGGCGTGCTTGATCAGGAAGGAGTCGCTTGGCAGATAGATGAAATCCGGCTGGCGGGCCAGCAGGTTGTGCAGGGCACCGCGCAGCATGTCCAGCGTCGGCTGGGTCTGGCCGTCGGCAGCCAGCTGTCCCACCTGGACCACGATGCCGTTCTTCTCGGCCGTCGCCTTGACGTCCTGGACGGTCAGGGTGGAGTTGCGCTCATAGGGGTTGTGCAGGACACCCAGGCTGCGGACCTTGCGCATCGCCAGCAAGGCCTGGATCTGCGCCGGGACAGGCGCCAAATGCGTCACGCCCGTGAAGTTGCGCCCCGAGGACTTGAGGGACCGCGTGATGTTGGCGCCCAGCGGGTCGGCCACCACATTGAAGACCACCGGAATGTCCGTGACGCGCTCGTCGCTCGAGGCCTCGTCCAGCGTGCCGACGACCTTGGCGGTGACCGTCGTACCGAAGGTGTAGATGAGGTCCGGCCTGACTGCGCGAGCCTCCCGCACGAATTCGCTGACGCGCTGGTTGTCGGCCTGCGCGTCGCGCACGATGAACTCGACCGGGATGGCGTGCTTGTCGAAGTAGGCCATGAAGCCCTTCTCGGCATCCGTGGTGCCCCGGTAGAGGATCATCATGATCTTCAACGGGCGAGGAGACTGACTGGCCCATGCCGGCAGCATCAGCACCGAGGCGAGTGTGAGGGCGGTTCTGCGGTGGGCGTTCATGGGATTACAGCGGCTTGGTTTGGGTGGATGCGTTCTTGCCTGACTCGAGCCACTGCAGGCTGAGCATGAAGACCAACGCGCAGCTCATGACGATCGCGCCAATGCCGACAAACGCCCCGGAGAAGCCGAAGTGGGCGATCAGGAGGCCCGCGAGGATGGGGCCGAGGACGTTGCCGAGCCGCTCGATGAGCCTGAAGATGCCGGTCGTGGTGCCCGCGCCCATCTCCTGGACGAGCTCGCGGCAGCATTCGTTGATCAGCGAGAGCTGCGGCGACACGCCGATGGCATGGGCGATGCCGAGCAGGGTGGTGCTGATCAGCACGCCGGTGAGCGAGTCGAAGCTGGTCAGGCTGAGCATGGCCGCCGCCGATAGGAAGCCTCCCAGCCCGACGAACCAGCGCAGCTTGCCGATGCGGTCGGCCAGGTTCGCGATGAGCGGTGACAGGACGATGATGGCCAGCCCGTAGGCCATGATGATCCGGCCCGTGGTCGACTGGCTGTTGCCCAGCAGCTTGAGATAAAGCGGAACGGTGTAGTAAAGGAAGCCGGACAGTGCGATCTTGGACGGCACGGCGGCGAAGAAGGTCACCAGCACGAAGCGTGGGTTGGACAGCAGGCGCTTGAACTCCTTCATGCCCGGCGGCTGGCGGGGCGTGGCGGCGGCGTCGCTGCCATGGATGAAGTTCAATACCACGAGCGCGGCCGTTGCGCTCAGCAGCCCGGACATCAGGATGGTCGGGGCATAGCCGATGCGGTCGGCCAAGATGCCACCGATGGCCGAGCCCGAGAGGGATCCCGCGAAGAACGTCGAGATGAACGTCGCCATCGCCTTCGTCCTCTGGGAGGGCGGCGTGTTCGCGCTGATGTAGCTCTGCGTGGTGATGAAGGCGAGGCCGTAGCCCACGGCCGTCATGCTGCGCCAGACCAGCAGCTGAACAAGGCTGGTGGCTGTGGCGGTCAGCAGTAGGCCGAGCGTGGTGATGCCGGCCCCGACGATGAAGGCCTTGCGGCTGCCGACCTTGTCGCTCCAGGTACCGACCCAGGGCATCGAAAGTGCCCAGGTGAACATGAAGATGGAGATGGGCAGGCCTACCACCAGCTCGCGGGAGAGTCCGCCGATGTCTGTGTAGAACTGCCCGGCGTAGACCGGAAAGAAGGACAGCGAGAGCGAGTCCGCGAAGATCAGCAGGAAGAAGGGCCAGCGGATATGGTCCACGGCGGCGCATTCGATGACATTGGGCTTGCCGGGGTCGCCGAAGCGGTTGTGTCCGATGAGGTGCTGATAGCCAGGGTGCTCAGCCAGCGCGGTGGCGCCCCAGCGCTGCCTGAGCGCCTGGACGCGGCGGTTGAGCGCCTCCACCGTGAGGTTGAAGCTGCGGCCGAGCTGCGCGATGCCGCCCAGCCGCTCATGCGGCAGACGGTAGGAAAAGTCGCGTTCCCGGACCTTGCTGAGCAGAATCTGCGTGGCCGTCATGGGCGTCGCAAAGACGAAGGTCAGCGTGAAGCGCAGCAGCTCCACGGTGATCAGGCCAGACACCACGAGCACGGCCAGCAGGTCGTAGAGGATGGCGCGCATCCGCTCCGTCACGAACGACGCGGGGCGGCCCAGGTGCAGCGTGGCCCAGGCGCCGCTCGACAGGGGCATGCGCATGCAGGTGTGGAAATGCTCCCCGCGCAGCGTGGTGCCATCGACGTCGCAGGTGGTGCTCAGCGCAGCTCGCGCCGCGCTGCCAGAGTTCCTGAACAGCACGTGCCCCTTGTCATCGGCGACGTAGAGATAGGCGAGACCGGCGTGCTCGCGCATGGCTTCGTCGAGGAATTCGTTCGCCCCGAACATGTCCGGCAGCGCGATGCCGTGCTGATGCGCGCGCTCGAAGACCGCAAAGACTGACTCACCCACGGTGCGCGATGTGCGCGCCATCTCGGGGATGATGTTGCGCTCGAAGCGCTGCAGCGTGAGCCAGGTCAGCAGCATGGCGGCCACGACAAGCAGCAGGGCGATGAAGACCGTGAGCCGGATTCGCAGGGCGTTCATGGTGCGCGTGCCTCAACGGGGGCGGGAGGCCGGCGCCTGCCCGAGCTGCTGCTCGATGGCGGTGATCTGATGGGCCACCTCTTGGGTGGTCGCCACGAAGTCGGCGATGGCGCCGTAGGTGTGCTCGTCCAGCAGCTGGTCGTCCAGCGGTGCGGCCGCGGCACCGGTGCCGGCGCCTTGGATATAGGACGCGACCGCCCGGATCCGTCGAGTCATGCGTCGGGCGAGGAGGTACACACCGCCCAGCGTGATCAAGGCCAGGACCAGGAGGTTCAGCAGGGCGTCCTGCCCGAGCTGCCAGCCCATCTGGCGTGCCTGCTGCTCCACTGGCGTGCGTGCATAGGCAATCACGACGGCCCCTGCCTTGGCACCGAAGTCGTTGGCGTAGGACAGCCCGATTTGGTCATTGGCGTCGTCGGCGACCTGCCAGACTTGATCAACCCCCGCTTCGGCGTAGCGCGCGGCCCACCGTTCACGAGACGCCGGGCTCGCCGGACCCTTGACGAGCTCCCGGTTGCTGTCGCCGATGATGGCGATGTATTGAATATCCGGGTGCTTTTGCAGCATTTCCCCGATATTGGTATTCAGCTGCGCATTTTCCTGAGGCTGTAATCCTGCGCTGAAACCAAGGGTGATGGCCTGGCGAAGATCTCTTGCCAGTACCAGAACGCTGTTTTGATTCAGCTCATTAATGGTTTTCCTGTAATTTGAGTAATTCAGGAATGAAATCAGGCCGAGCACGAAGGCAATGATGAGCGTCAGCAGTATTCCGATCCGCAACCAGATGGCATCCGCCTTCGCCGCGCCCATTGTGGGCAGGGCGGAAGTCAGGGTTTGTGCCGAGTTTGGCGCGACGTCGTGTTGCATCGTGACGAGGTATCGAGTCGAGGTGGGTGTGCCGTATAGAAATTAGGAAACGAGTTTTCAGGGCTCAGATCGACTTGGCGGCCGGAGTCTAGAGCAAAAGGTTTGCGACGCATCAAGGAGTGGAGGGGTAAAAGGGAAAGTCAGGATGTAAGAGTTGACTATGTAAGATGTTTCTATTTCATGAAAAATGCGTTGACTTCAGGTATTAGAGCTGCTATTTGAGCCCGCTCCAGGGCCCTCGCGTTGGGCTCGACGGGCGGCGCTGCACCACCTGGCAGGTGTGAGGCGATGGGTGTTTTGCCTAGCGCTTCTTTTCGTTCGCGTGGGGCGCAAGTCCCTAAACTGCCGGGCATTGGCCAGCCCTAGACCGGAGTCTTCCCCCCATGTCACAGCCCACCGTTTTGCGCCCGCTTGCCCTGGGCCTGCTCATGGCCGCGTTGGCGGCTGCCTCCGGCCTTCAGGCCGAGCCGATGGTTTCATCGACCGCTGCGCTCACGCCGGCCCCCGTGGGGCGGGTCATCGTTCGCTTCAAGGCGGGTGCCCAGAGCCTGCGCGCCCAGGCGCTCAGTGCCAGGACCGACGTGGCCACCGCCCGCCAGATTGCCCGCAACCGCGCCCAGGGTTTGGGGCAGCGCACGGGTCTGACCCTGCACGCCCACCACAGCCTGGACGAGCGCACCCAGGTCGTGCTGGCCAGGGGCCTGAGTTCCGAGGCCCTGGCGGCCCGTCTGGCCCGTGACAGCGAGATCGAGCTCGTGGCCGTGGACCATCGCCGTCGCGCCGCCAATGTGCCCAACGACCCGCTCTATCCGCAGGTCAACCAGGCACAGGGCAGCAATGGCCATGGCCAGTGGTACCTGATGCCGCCAAGCAAGGACCTGATCTCCAGCATCAACGCCGAAGGCGCCTGGGACCTGGGCACGGGCAGCAGCAGCGTGATCGTGGCTGTGCTGGACACGGGCGTGCGCTACGACCACCCGGACCTGTCGGCCAAGCTGCTGCCCGGCTACGACATGATCGGCGCGATGACCAATGACGTTGACGCCCCGGCTGTCGCCAACGACGGCGACCGGGCCGATAGCGATGCCCGCGATCCCGGCGACTGGGTCAGCAATGCCGATATCGAGGCCGGCAGCATCAGCGGCTGCACCTACGACGATGTCGCGAACAGCTCCTGGCACGGCACGCGGGTGGCCGGTCTCATCGGCGCGGCGAGCAACAACGGTGTCGGCATCGCCGGCGTCAGCTGGGCCAGCAAGATCCTGCCCGTTCGGGTGCTGGGCAAGTGCGGTGGCTATGACTCGGACATCTGGGCCGGCATGCGCTGGGCGGCGGGCATCGCCGTCCCCGGCCTCCCGCAGAATGCCACGCCTGCACGAGTGCTGAACATGAGCCTGGGCGGCGGAGGCAGTTGCAGCGATGGCGGCGGCACTGCCACGCTGTATGCAGAGACCGTGGCCGCGGTGCGGGCCAAGGGCGCGGTCATTGTGGCCGCGGCGGGCAACACCTCAGGGCAGGCGGTCGGCCTGCCGGCCAACTGCAGCGGCGTCATCGCGGTGGCGGGCCTGCGCCATGCCGGCACCAAGGTGGGCTTCTCCAGCGTGGGGCCTGAGGTCGCGCTTGCAGCACCGGGGGGCAACTGCGTCAATGCCAGCGGCGCCTGCCTCTATCCCATGCTCAGCACCACCAACTCGGGCAAGCAAGGGCCGGTTGCCAACGACAACGCCTACACCAACAGCGATGCCTCGGTGGGCACCAGTTTCTCCGCGCCCCTGGTCTCGGGCGTCGCCGCGCTGCTGCTGTCCGCGCGGCCCGATCTGACGCCGGACCAGGTCCGCCAGGCCCTGGTGAGCACGGTCCGTCCCTTCCCGACCACGGGCGGCGGCTCGGCCGGCGATGCCAACCCGCCCGCCTGCTCGGCCCCCACGGGCGCCGAGCAGCTGGAGTGTTACTGCACCACCAGCACCTGCGGCGCAGGCATGCTGGACGCGCGCGCCGCACTGGCCAGCGTGGCCCCGCCGCCCACCACTTCCGGCGGCGGCGGTGTCATGAGCCCTGCCTGGCTGCTGGCCCTGCTGGCCAGCGTGCCACTGCTGCGCCGCGCGCGGCGCGCGCCATGAGTCATCGGTTGGAAGATGGGGCGGCGCTGGCTGCCTCGGCGTCACTGGCGGCATTGCCGGCGGCACAGCTGCGACCCTCGCCCAGCTCCTTGATGCCGCGCAGCTTGCCCTGGGTGACCCCGTCGGCCTGGGCGAAGCGCAGCACATGCAGGCTGCTGGCGGCCTGCAGCTGCATCACCCGCAGGCCCTTGAGCGCACGCTGGCTCATGGCCTCCAGGGCGGCCTCGGCGGCCTTCTCGCTGCCATGGCGAGACAGCACCATGGTGGGCACCTCTTCAGGCGGGCCGGCCAGGTACTCGAAGTTGATGCGCATGCGCTTGTAGGTCTCTTCCTTGCGCTGCTGGAAGTCCTTGTTGGGAAGGCGGATGGTGGCCACGGCCCAAACGCCGGCCTGCTCGGCGCGCAGGTCCTGCCACTGCGCGGCGGCGATGCCGGCCTTGTCCAGTTGGGCCTGTGCGCTGCGCAGGGCCTCGTCACCGATCAGGGGGCCGTACTCGAGGCAGGCGCGGGCCTGGACCGACTTCGCGGCCTGGGCGTTCAGCAGCTGCATTTGGTCGGGGTTCACCTGCTGCTGCAGGCGGGCGGGGTCGCTGTCGCCGCGGGCATGCAGGCCGGTGAGGCCATCCAGCCAGCCCTGGGTGAAGATGAAGACCAGCAGGTTCAGCAGCAGGGTCGCGACGAGGAGGATTCTCAGCATGCGGGCGGCTCGCTGACTTGCAGGCGCACGGACACCTCGCCCGCGCTGACAGTCTGGCGCTGGCCCTGCACGTCCATCAGCAGCTCGCCCTGGACAGTGACGCCCGCGCCCACGCCCTCGATGCCGGCGGCCATGAGAGGGCGGCCGCGCAGCAGGTCCCGGGCCTCGTAGCGCTGCTGCCAGGCGCCAAAGCCGCCCTGCCCGAAGCCGGTGACGGCCAGGATCAGCGGACGGGCGACACGGCGCAGCACCTCGGGCGCGGTCAGGGTGGTGTCGAGTTCGTCCAGGCTGGCATAGCCGCTCATGAACTGGCTCTCGTTGCCGGGCTTCTGCGGACGGATGTTCAGCCCCACGCCGATCACCGCGATGCGCTGGTCGCCCGCGCTGACGGTTTCGATGAGGATGCCGCCCAGCTTGCGGCCGTCCAGCCACAGATCATTGGGCCACTTCAGCTGCAGGCGCGGCGGGCGGGCGGGCGCCGGCTCCAGGGCCTCCGCCATCGCGCAGCCCACGGCCAGGGACAGGCCGGCCCAGTCCGCCAGCGCCAGCGGCAGTGCGAGGGAGAAGGTCAGCGAGGCACCGGCCTCGGCATGCCAGATGCGACCCATGCGGCCGCGGCCGGCGGTCTGGTGCTCGGCAACCAGCAGGCAGGGCTGCATGTCGTGGGCGCGGCGGCCGAAGCCGCCCCGCTCGCCCGCGCGTTCCTGGCCGCGCTCGCCAGCGGAGTGCTGCTCCGAACGCACACGCTCCAGCAGCACGCTGTTGGTGGAGTCGGCGCGGGCCAGGACCTCGATGGACAGGCCAGGCAGCAGCGGTTCCAGGTCTTGCCAGAGCGACTCGGCGCCCCAGTTCTGATGATTGGCAGCCATGTGGTGCAGGGATGTCAGCGTTTGGGCGTGAGCATGGTGCCACGGCATTGCGGCGCGCCGCAATGACAGGCGTATTCCTTCTTCAGCTTGGGGGTGTAGCGCTCGTCCACCGTCAGCCCGTAGTCATAGAACAGCTCTTCGCCGGGCATCAGGTCGCGCAGGGCCTTGATGAAGACGCGGCCGTTGACCTCGTCGGCCTCGCAGTTGGGATCGCAGCTGTGGTTGATCCAGCGCGCGCTGTTGCCGCCGTGCAGGGCATCGATCACCGAGCCGTCGTCCAGGCCAAAGTAAAAGGTGTGGTTGGGCTGGCTGGGGTCATGGGGATGCCGGTCCATGGCCTCGTCCCAGTCGATGCGCTCGCCGGTGTATTCGACGATGACCTCGCCCATGGCGATCTCCGCCACCGCGTACACCCCGCGCCCGTGCACGCCCGAGCGCCGCACCTGGATGCGGCGGCCGCCTCCCTTGGTCACCTTGGCGGCCTTCCTCACTGCCATGGTGGATGGCGCGTCTGCGGACTTCTTGCGGGCGGCTTGCGGCATGGCTCGAGTTGGTTACATTGAAATCATGGGTGCGTGCGCGTGTGCGTGCGCGCGAGGCCGCATTGTAGGCAGAGCTTTTGCTGCCGGCGGCCAGCCCCACCAGGAACGTCAGAAGAGACCATGAGCAAAGCCCTGATCATTGCCGAGAAGCCTTCCGTCGCGCAGGACATCGTGCGCGCCCTCACGCCCCAGTCCGGCAAGTTCGACAAGCACGATGAATACTTCGAGAACGACCAGTACGTGGTGAGCTCTGCCGTGGGCCACCTGGTGGAGATCAAGGCGCCGGAGGAATACGACGTCAAGCGCGGCAAGTGGAGCTTCGCCCACCTGCCCGTGATCCCGCCGCACTTCGATCTCAACCCCATCGACAAGAGCAAGGGCCGGCTCAACGCCCTGGTCAAGCTCATCCGCCGCAAGGACATCGAGACCCTGATCAACGCCTGTGACGCGGGCCGTGAAGGGGAGCTGATCTTCCGCCTGATCGTGCAGTACGCTGGCACGGCCAAGGCGGCCATCAACAAGCCGGTGAGCCGGCTGTGGCTGCAATCCATGACGCCGCAGGCCATCCGCGAAGGCTTCGAGCGCCTGCGCAGCGATGCGCAGATGCTGCCCCTGGCCGACGCCGCGCGCTGCCGCTCCGAGGCCGACTGGCTGGTGGGCATCAATGGCACACGCGCCATGACGGCCTTCAACTCGCGCGACGGCGGTTTCTTCCTGACCACCGTGGGCCGGGTGCAGACGCCCACGCTGTCCATCGTCGTGGAGCGCGAGGAGAAGATCCGCAAGCACGTGGCCCGCGACTACTGGGAAATCCGCGGCAGTTTCGACGCCGAGGCCGGCCAGTACGAGGGCAAGTGGTTCGACCCCGCCTGGAAGAAGAACGCCGAGGATGCCGAGCTCCGGGCCGACCGCGTCTGGACCAAGGCTGAGGCCGAGGCCATCGCTGCCGCGGTCAAAGGCCAGCCCGCCACCGTCACCGAAGAGAGCAAGCCCAGCTCGCAAAGCAGCCCGGGTCTCTATGACCTCACCACGCTGCAGCGCGAGGCCAACTCGCGCTTCGGCTTCTCGGCCAAGACCACGCTGGGCCTGGCGCAGGCCCTCTATGAAAAGCACAAGGTCCTGACTTACCCGCGTACCGATTCCCGCTATCTGCCCGAGGACTACCTGGCCGTTGCCAAGCAGACCGCCGAGATGATTGCCTCCGAGGACCTGCCCGGCCCGCTGCAGGCGCTGGCCGGCCATGCGCGCGTGGCGCTGAACAAGGGCTACATCAAGCCCACCAAGAAGGTCTTCGACAACGCCAAGGTCTCGGACCACTTCGCCATCATCCCCACGCTGCAGGCGCCCAAGAGCCTCACCGAGGCTGAGGCCAAGCTCTACGAGCTGGTGGTCAAGCGCTTCCTGGCGGTGTTCTTCCCGGCGGCCGAGTTCCAGGTCACCACCCGCATCTCCACGGTGAAGGCCGGCGGCAAGGACTACAAGTTCCAGACCAACGGCAAGGTGTTGGTCAACCCGGGCTGGCTGGCCGTCTACGGCAAGGAAGCTCAGAACGAAGAGGACGGCAGCGGTGCCAGCCTCGTGCCCGTGAAGCCCGGCGAGGTGGTGCGCACCGAGAGCGTGGACGTCAAGGGCCTGGCCACCAAGCCCCCGGCCCGCTACACCGAAGCCACGCTGCTCTCCGCCATGGAAGGCGCGGGCAAGCTGGTGGATGACGACGAACTCCGCGAGGCCATGGCCGAGAAGGGCCTGGGCACGCCAGCCACGCGAGCCGCCACCATCGAAGGCCTGATCACCGAGAAGTACATGCTGCGCGAGGGCCGCGAGCTCATCCCGACCGCCAAGGCGTTCCAGTTGATGACGCTGCTGCGCGGCCTGGGCGTCGAGGACCTCACCAAGCCCGAGCTGACCGGCAACTGGGAATACCAGTTGGCCGAGATGGAGAAGGGGCGACTGAACCGCGAGGAGTTCATGGCCCGCATCGCCGAGATGACCGAGCGCGTGGTTCAGAAGGCCAAGGAATATGACCGCGACACCATCCCCGGCGACTACGCCACCCTCAAGACGCCCTGCCCCAAGTGCGGCGGTGTGGTGAAGGAGAACTACCGCCGCTTCACCTGCTGCGGCCAGGACGGCGCATCCGAGGGCTGCGGCTTCTCCATCGGCAAGATCCCCGGCGGCCGCAGCTTCGAGCTGCACGAGGTCGAGCAGTTCCTGCGCGACAAGAAGATCGGCCCGCTGGAAGGCTTCCGCTCCAAGGCAGGCTGGCCCTTCACGGCCGAGCTGGCCCTGGTCTATGACGAGGAGATCCAGAACTGGAAACTGGAGTTCGACTTCGGCGAAGACGCCAAGAAGGCCGACGAGGCCGCCGAGGCCGTGGACTTCAGCCAGGCCGAGCCCCTGGGCGCCTGCCCCAAGTGCGGCGGCACCGTCTACGAGCACGGCAGCAACTACGTCTGCGAGAAGAGCACCGGCCCGGCGCCCAGCTGCGACTTCAAGAGCGGCAAGATCATCCTGCAGCAGCCCATCGAGCTGAACCAGATGCGCAAGCTGCTGGAGACCGGCAAGACCGACCTGCTGGAGAACTTTGTCTCCAACAAGACCCGCCGCAAGTTCAAGGCCTTCCTCAGCTATGACGCGAAGGCCGGCAAGGTGATGTTCGAGTTCGAGCCCCGCGCGGCCAAGCCGGCCGCCAAGACCGCGGCCCGCAAGACGGCGGCCAAGAAGGCCTGAGGGGCGCCACCGGCGTCCCGATGCAAGGAGTCGCATGCGAGCACCGCTGAGGGACTGGAGCATCCAGACCCGCCTGATGGCCGGCCTGGGCGCCGTTGCGACCCTGCTGGTGCTGGCCGTGGGCGCCTACTGGACCAGTCGCGAGGAGCGCCAGCTGACCGAGGCCCTGCTGCAGCGCCAGGAGCGCCTTTCCCAAATCGCGGCGCGCGGCTTCGCGGGGCCCATCTGGAACCTGGACAGCGCGGCGATCTCCAACCTGCTGGATGCCGTCATGGCCGATCCCGAGGTGCAGGCCATCGAGCTGGAGGCGCTGGGCGTCGATGTCCAGCCCTTGCGCCGCCAGCGGGACAAGGTCGCCACGACCGCTCCCCTGGTCAAGGAGTTCGACGTGGTCTACCAGGCTGTGGCGCAGCAGCGGCCGGTCAAGGTGGGCCAGGCCCGGCTCTACTTTACCGGCGAGCGCGTGGCCGCCGCGGTGGCGGAGATGCGGCGCTTCGTGGCGATGCTTCTGGCGGCGGTGCTGGTGGCGGTGCTGGCCTCCTGCTACTGGCTGGTGAACCGCCTGGTGAAGCAGCCGGTCTCGCGCCTGGGCGCTCTGGCGCAGCGGGTCTCGCACGGCGAGCTGGGCGTGACGCTGGCCGTCGAGCGCCGGGACGAGATCGGCGAGCTGACCGAGCAGTTCAACCGCATGAGCCACCAGCTGCGCCAGTCTTCGGAGGGCTTGCGCGCCAGCGAGGCCCGCTACCGCAGCCTCTTCGAGAACGCCACCGAGGGCATCTTCCAGACCGACGGGCGCGGCCGCCTGCTCGGCCTCAACAAGGCCATGGCCCAGATGCTGGGCTACGAGCGGCCCGCCCTGGCCCTGGCCGCCTCGCGCAACCTGCGCCGCCTGGTCCAGCTGGAGCCGGGCGAGCTGCGCCGCGTGCTGCGCGCGCTGATGCGCCACCGTCTGCTGCAGCAGGTGCCCATGCTGGTTGGTACACACGACGGCCGGCAGCTGTGGATCGAGCTCAGCGCCCATGTCGTGCCCGAGGGGCAGGGGCAGGAGGCCCGCATCGAGGGCATGATCAGCGACATCACCCAGCGCCGCCTCGCCGAGCAGGAGCTCACCCGGCATCGCGACCACCTCGAGGAGTTGGTCGAGGCGCGCACCATGGAGTTGTCCCAAGCCAAGATCCGTGCCGAAGCGGCCAACCAGTCCAAGAGCCGCTTCCTGGCCACCATGAGCCATGAGTTCCGCACGCCGCTCAACGCCATCCTGGGCTTTGCCCAGCTGCTGCAGATGGACGAGGGCCTGGACGAGGCCCAGCGCAACAAGATCAACCTCGTGCGCGACTCCGGCGAGCACCTGCTGGCCCTGATCACCGATCTGCTGGACATGGCCAGCATCGAGGCCGGCAAAGTGCGGCTGCAACCCGCCACCGTGGACTTGCGCGCCCTGCTGGAGGTGGCCTGCGATGCCATCCGCCTGCGCGTGGCCGAGAAGCGCCTGGCCTTCCTGGTCCGCATCGACGAGAACCTGCCGCTGCGCGTGCGCGTGGACGGCCAGCGCCTGCGCCAGGTGCTGCTCAACCTCCTCTCCAACGCCGTCAAGTTCACTGACCACGGCCGCCTGGGCCTGGTGGCGGAGCTGGTCGGGCAGTCGCCGGCCACCGCGACGGTGCGCATCGAGGTCAGCGACACCGGCATCGGCATGAACGAGGCCCAAGTGGGCCGGCTGTTCCAGCCCTTCGAGCAGGTGGCCGAGGATGCCCGCCGCAGCGGCGGCACGGGCCTGGGCCTGTCCATCAGCCAGCAGCTGGTGCGCCTGATGGGCAGCCGCATCGAGGTGCACAGCGAGCCGGGCGCGGGCAGCAGTTTCTGGTTCGACCTCGAACTGCCCCTGCAGGCCTGAAGGCCATGTGCCTCCAGCAATACTGTCGGCCATGAACGAGGGCGTCCTGGACAAGCTGCTGGCCATCATGGTGGCGGTGGGCATTGGCTGGCTCGTGGGCCGCATGCGCTGGCTGGGCGGGCTTGACGCCGGCGGCACGGGCGGAGACCCGGCCCGGGTGCTGTCCAACGCCGCCTTCTACATCTTCGTGCCGGCCCTGATGTTCCGCACCACGGCGCGCATCGACTTCCATCACCTGCCCTGGGCCACTCTGCTGGGCTTCTTCCTTCCCGTGGTGCTGGGCATGCTGGCCTGCTATGCCTGGCTGCGCTGGCGCGGGCGGGGCGCGGTGGCCAGCCCCAGCGTGCGGGCCATCACGGCCAGCTTCGGCAACACCCTGCAGGTGGGCGTGCCCCTGGCGGCGGCAGTCTTCGGCGAGCAGGGCCTGGCCATCCACATCACCGTGGTGAGCCTGCATGCCCTGACCCTGCTGAGCGTGCTGACCCTGCTGGTGGAGCTGGACCTCGCCAGCGCCGCACATGCACACAACCCGCAGGGCCTGCGCGCCACCATGCTGGCGACGGCCCGCAACACCATCATCCATCCGGTGGTGCTTCCCGTGCTGGCCGGTCTGCTCTGGAACGCCACCGGCTGGCGCCTGCCCCAGGCACTGGACGAGGTGCTGCAGATGCTGGGCACGGCCGTGGTACCCCTGTGCCTGACGCTGATCGGCATGTCCCTGGCCTACTACGGCTGGCCGGTGCGCTGGCGCTCGGTGCTGGGGCTGCTGGCCTGGAAGCTGCTGGTGCTGCCGGCCCTGGTGCTGGGCCTGGGCCTGTGGCTGCTGGAGCTGCCCGCGCTGCCGCTGGCGGTGATCGTGATGATGGCGGCGCTGCCGCCGGGCTCCAACGCCCTGATCTTCGCTCAGCGCTACCGCTGCGAGGAAGCCGAGACGACAGCCGCCGTGGTGCTGGGCACCCTGCTCTTCGCCTTCAGCGCGCCGCTATGGCTGACGGGACTGGTGCGCCTGGGCCTGCTCTGATGTACTGAGGGTCTCGCCTTGCGGCGTCGTGGTGTCAGGTCTTGCCTCATGTCCATTGCCCTTGAGTTTTGTCCCGCCACGCAGGTGCCGGCCACGGCCCTGCACGAGGCCTTCGGTGCCGCCTTTGCTGACTACCTGATCGGCCCCTTCATGCTGCCCTTCGAGGCCTGGCCGGCCTTTCTGGCGCGCCAGGGCGTGGATCTGGGCCTGAGCCGCGTCGCGCTGGACGGCCAGGGGCGCATCCTCGCCTTTGCACTCAGCGCGCCGCGCCCCCGGCATGCCAGCTGGCGCCTGGGCACCATGGGCGCGCTGCCGGCCGCGCGGGGCAGCGGCGCGGCGCCGGCCCTGCTGGAGGACTTCCTCGCCCGCGCGCGCCAGGCAGGCTGCCGGCGGGCCGAGCTGGAGGTCTTCGCCCAGAACGAGCGGGCACGCCGGCTCTATGAGCGCCAGGGCTTCGTTGCCCGTGATCCGCTGCACGGCTACACCGGCGCGGTGCCCGCCGGCCCGCTGCTCGTCGCACGCGAGCTGGCTTGGAAGGAGGCCCTGGACTGGCTGGATGAGGCGGAGGGGCAAGACCTGGCCCTGCCCCTGCAGCAGACCCGCCCGGGCCTGGACGGCGCCATGGGCCAGCGTGCCTGGGCCTGGGGCTCGGCCCTGCTCACCGGCGCGCCCAGGGCGGACGATGCCGAGGTCTTCCAGATCGGAGCTCTGGTGGATCGATCGCCCGCCCAGTTAGACGCTCAGGCCCTGCTGCAGAGCCTGGCCGCGCAGCATCCGCAATGGCAGGAATGGCGCATGGCCCAACTGCTGCGGCCCGGCGTGGGCGGCGAGGCCCTGGAGCGCCTGGGCCTGCAGCGCCAGCCCCTGTACCAGCTCTGGATGCTGCGGGCGCTTTGAGTGCGCTGAGCGCGGTGGGCCCTGTGAGCCGGCGCCGCGCGGCTCAGGCGGCCTGCAGAGGCAGGTGGATCTCCACCAGCGCCTCGTGCGCCGGCACCTCGGGGAAGAAGCGCAGGCGCTGAAGGAAGGGCGGGGCGTGGCGCAACTCCAGGCCGCTCTGGGGCAGCCACACGCCGTAGAGCCAGCGCATGGCCTGGTCCAGGCTGGCATCGGGGCCCTCATGGCGCAGCACGGCATGCAGGCCGCCCGGGATGCGATCAGCGACGAGGCCCTGTGGGTTCGGTGGCACGGGCTGGTCCCAGGCCACGGCCAGGCCGAAGCGGCAGTCGGCGGGCGCCACCGAGCCGGGGTCGTCATAGAGCACGTTGAATGTGGCGGCCTTGGTCGGTGGCAACTGGCGTTCCTTGCGCCAGGCGATGAAGCGCTGCAGGCTGGGGGCCAGGTCTTGCATGGGCCCCCGGTGGATCAGCAGCGCCACGGGGATGTCGGGGGTCTGAGCCAGGCGCACCTGGTCGAGCTGGAAGGGGTCGTCGTTCATGGGCCATTGCTCCGCTTGATGAAGTTGCCGCTCGCAGGCCGCCCAGGCCGCGGAGCGCGGATCGCGCCGCCACTGGCTGGGGGTCTTGTCGAACAGACGACGAAAGGCGCGCGTGAAGGCCTCCGGGCTCTCGTAGCCGCTTGCCAGGGCCACCTCCAGCACCGGCATGGCCGGCCGGTGGGCCAGCCACTGGGCCGCGCGGCGCATGCGTGAGAGCTGCACATAGCGGGCCAGGGGCAGGCCGCACAGGGCGGCGAACTGGCGATGGAAGTGATAGGGCGAGCTGTGGGCCAGGGCGGCCAGGCCGCCGAGGTCCAGGGCCGCCTCGGGCTGGCTGTCCACATGGCGCAGCACCTGCTGCATGCGGGCCTGCCAGCGGTGCAGGGAGTCGGTGGAGGAGGCTTTCTCGGGCGCTTTCATCGTGGGGCGAAGCCTAGGGGCCGGGGCGAAATCCCGCCGTGCCGCTCTTGCTGACCTGGGCGGATGCCGGCGGCGAAAGAAGGGCTTGTCCAGCGGCGAAAGCCTGTCGCGGGGCGTGCCGGGGCTGTTGTCGGAGAATCGGGCGCATGAGTACCGCAGTTTCGCTCGCCTCCCTGCCCGATCCCGCCCAGGACATTGCCGCCTACATGGACGCCCTGGGCGCCGCCGCGCGCGACGCCAGCCGCCAGATGGCCGCCGCGCCCACGGCCGCGAAGAACGCCGCCCTGCTGGCCCTGGCTCGCCGTCTGCGCACGGCAGGGCCAGCCTTGGCCGAGGCCAATGCGCGCGACCTGCAGGCCGCCGAGGCCGCGGGCCTGGCCGGCCCCATGCTGGACCGCCTGCGCCTCTCGCCCGCCGTGATCGCCACCGTGGCCGAGGGCTGCGAGCAGATTGCCGCCATGCCCGACCCCATCGGCGAGATCACCGGCGTCAAGCGCCGCCCCAGCGGGATCAGCGTGGGTCAGATGCGCGTGCCCCTGGGCGTCTTCGGCATGATCTATGAGAGCCGCCCCAACGTGACCATCGAGGCCGCCTCGCTGGCCATCAAGAGTGGCAACGCCTGCCTGCTGCGCGGCGGCTCCGAGGCCATTCACTCCAACATGGCCCTGGCCGCCCTGGTGGCGCAGAGCCTGGAAGAGGCCGGCCTGCCCGGCAGCGCGGTGCAGCTGGTCGGCACCACCGACCGCGCTGCCGTCGGCCGGCTGATCGCCATGCCCGAGTTCGTGGACGTGATCATCCCGCGCGGCGGCAAGGGCCTGATCGAGCGCATCGCCAGCGAGGCCCGCGTGCCCGTCATCAAGCACCTGGACGGCAACTGCCACTGCTATGTGGACGCCGAGGTGGACCTGGACCTGGCCCTGTGCGTGGTCGATAACGCCAAGACGCAGAAGTACAGCCCCTGCAACGCAACCGAGTCGCTGCTGGTGCATGCAGCGCAGGCTGCGGCCTTTCTGCCGCGCATCGGCGCCGTGTTCGCGGCCAAGGGCGTGGAGATGCGCGGCTGCCCGCGCAGCCTGGAGGCGCTGCAGGCCGTGCCGGGCGCCCAGGTGGTGCCCGCCACCGAGGCCGACTGGAGCACCGAGTACCTTGCCCCCGTCATCAGCATCAAGGTGGTGGACAGCCTGGACGAGGCCATGGCCCACATCAACCAGCACGGCTCGCACCACACCGACGCCATCCTCACCACGAACCACCCCAACGCCATGCGCTTCCTGCGCGAGGTCGACTCCGCCAGCGTGATGGTCAACGCCAGCACCCGCTTCGCCGATGGCTTCGAGTACGGCCTGGGCGCGGAGATCGGCATCTCCACCGACAAGTTCCACGCCCGCGGACCGGTGGGCCTGGAGGGGCTCACCTCGATGAAGTGGATCGTGCTGGGCCAGGGCGAGGTGCGCGGCTGAGGCGCCCCGGGCCGAGCAGCAGGCGTGTTATGGTCCGCGCCAGTATTTTTACCGCTCAGCCATGATTGCTCCTCGTTCCCTGACGCGCCTGCTGAACGCTTCCCTGCTGTCGATCCTGGCCCTGGCAGCACAGGCCGCGCCGCCTCCCACGACCTATGTCACGGAGGCCGGCTGGGGCAACCTCAGCTTCCAGGGGGAGCGCTTCGAGCTGCTGGCCATGGGGTCCAACGGCCACAGCTGCACCCTGGACGGCGCACGCCAGGGCAGCCAGGGCGACGCAGGGGAGGGCTGCAAGCTGCAGTTCAAGCCCCTGCCGGGCGGGCGCCTGCAGGTGGGGCCCGCGTCGCCGGCCATGGAGTCGGTCTGCCGCATGTTCTGCGGCCAGCGGGCTGCCTTCGATGGCATCTACCACCCGACGCCGGTCGGCTGCACCGACGCCGAGCGGCAAGCGCGCCGCTCGGCCGGCCTCAAGGACTACAAGGCGGGCCGCCATGCGGAGGCCGCGGCGCGCTGGGGCGAGCTGGCGAGCGCCTGCGGCCCCTACTTGCACTGGTCGGAGGCCTATGCGCTGAACAATGACCGCGCCGTGGCGGCCTATCACCTGGGCCGGCCGGACGAGTGCCGCCGGCTGTCCCGCGAGGGGGCTGACGAGGAGCAGCTGAAGATGTTCCGCGAGACAGCGCCCACCGACCACGACATCCTGCTGCCCCTCTACCGCGCCGCGCGCTTCAACCTGCAGCGCTGCAGCGAGCAGGCCGCCGGGAAGCGCTGAGCCCGCGCCGGCTCAGCGCCAGCCCGTCACCTGCGCATCGGCCGGCGCCGAGAGCTTGTAGCGGGCGCTGAAGCGCTGAGTCTGCTTCGGGGCCAGGGTCTGGCGCCAGGCGCGGATGCCGCGCTGCTCGCGCCAGTCGCCGGCCTGGGGCTCGGGGCTGAGCAGGGCCTCGATGCGGATGTCCGCATGCTGGCTCACCGGGCTGGCCTCCAGCACCAGCAGGGGCAGGGGCTTGTCCGTGCGGTTCTCGACCTCGTAGGCCCGCTCCACCTGGCGCTCCTGGCGCTGGCTGATCAGGCCGGCGTTGGCGCCGTCCAGGCGTTCGGGCAGGCGGCGCACGCGCAGGCGGTCGTCGCGGCCGAAGACCCAGTCGGCCTTCTGCTCGCCGCTAAAGAAGAGCTGCGTCTCGCCCACCAGAAGGCCGTCACGGTAGAGCTGCAGCTTGCCGCGCGGCCAACTGCCGGCAGGGCGGGCCAGTTCGGCGATGAGGAAGGCGGCGCTGTCCACCTGGGGCTGGACGCGGCTGTAGACCGCGGTCTCCACCGCCTCCTTGCCGAGCGAGAGCTGCAAGGGCTGGGCGCCGCTGAGCAGGCGCTGGCGGGTGGGGATGGCGTACTCGGTGGCGAACTCGCCGACGAAGACCTCGGGGCGGAAGTCGGTGCGCGCGCGTGAGCCGGCCACGGTCACGGACTCCTTGAGCATCTGGACCGCAGGCGCCGGTGCCGCCGCCGCCATGGGCGCAGGCAAGGGCCTGGCCTCGCGGCGGGCGAGTTCTTCCTTGGGGCGGATGTCCAGCAGCCAGGGCGACAGATAGCCCGGCCCGCCCTGCGTCCGGCCCAGCTCGGTGCTCAGGCGCAGGGGCACGTTGCTCCAGTCCTCGCCGGTGCTTTGCGAGACCTCCGCGCGCCGCTCCAGGCTCAGCTGGCCCGTCGTCGTGTCCAGTCGCGCGCGGTACAGGGGCGTCCAGCCGGCCTGCTCGCTGCGGTAGCGCAGGCGCAGCTCGCCGCCCTGCACGGTGTCCACGGGCACGGTCAGCACCTGGTATTGGCGCTGGTCGCCCTCCTGCTCGCGGGCCTGGGCCAACTGGCGATCCAGCGCCTCCATGCGCTCCTTCAGGGCCTGCTGGCGCTGCAGCTGGTCCAGGGTCTGGCGGCGCAGGGTCTCCAGGGTCTCGGAGAGCTTGCCGCCGGGCGGCAGGTCCTTGCCCGTCAACTGCTTGAGGAAGTTGAGGGAGACCGCCAGGGCCTCCGATTCCGCCTGCAGTTGCCGCGACTGGTGCTCCAGCTCGCGCACCTTGCTGCCGCGTTCGCATTCGGGCAGCAGCTCGGCGGGCTTCAACTCCAGGCGGACCTCGCCCACGCCCATGTCGGCGGCGGGCAGCAGCTGGAGGGAATCGGCGACCAGCTCGGGGCTGAGGCAGCTGAAGCGTGCCTCGCGGGCCTGGGGCGCCAGGGCCAGGGCCCGCTCGATGGTCGCGCCCTGGGGGTGCAGGGTGACCTGGCGAAGGGTGTCGGCCGCCTGGGCCAGCAGGGCCGGGCTGGCCAGGGCGGAGAGGGCGAGAAGGGACTGCAGGGGCTTTGCTTGAGGCATGGCTGCGGGGCTTCCAGGGGGGACTTCAGCCTAACACCGACGGCCCGCCGCCGGGCGATGTCGAGAGGGCTCCCGGCGCGTGCTGCGATCGGCAATGGCACACTGCGGCCCATGAGTCTTCCTCCGCAAGCCAATTCCACCCGCAAGGCCCTGGTGCTCTTCTCCGGCGGCCAGGACTCCACCGCCTGCCTGGCCTGGGCGCTCGATCGCTACGCCCAGGTCGAGACGATCGGGTTCGACTACGGTCAGCGCCACCGCATCGAGCTGGACTGCCGCCAGACCGTGCGCCGCGAACTCGCCGCGCAGTTTCCCGCCTGGGCCGCCAGGCTGGGCGAGGACCATATGCTGGACCTCGCCCTGCTGGGCCAGATCTCCGACACCGCGCTGACCGAATCCCGCGCCATTGAGATGCAGGCCAACGGCCTGCCCAACACCTTCGTGCCGGGCCGCAACCTGCTCTTCCTGAGCTTCGCCGCCACCCTGGCCTACCGCCGCGGCGCCTCGGTGCTGGTGGGCGGCATGTGCGAGACGGACTACTCCGGCTACCCCGACTGCCGCGACAACACCCTCAAGGCCCTGCAGGTGGCCCTGAGCCTGGGCCTGGACCAGCCCATGACCATCGAGACGCCGCTGATGTTCATCACCAAGGCCCAGACCTGGGCCCTGACCCAGCAGCTGGGCGGCGCCGCGCTGAACGAGCTCATCATCGAGCACACCCACACCTGCTACCTGGGCGAGCGCCAGCAGCGCCACGCCTGGGGCTATGGCTGCGGGAGCTGCCCGGCCTGTGAGCTACGGGCCCAGGGCTACGAGGGTTTCCTGGCGCTGCAGCGCGCCGGTGCATGATGTCCTGGATGACGTCCTGGTCCTGGACCCCCTGGCTGCTGGCCGCCATGCTCTTCTTCTGGGGCGTGGGCGGCTACAACCGCATGATGCGGCTGCGCAACGCCATCGGCACCGCCTACGGCCAACTGGACGGCCTGCTGACGCAGCGTGCCCAGCTCTGCGCCCGGCTGCTGGAGCAGCTGCGGCCCCTGCTGCAGAACGAGCAGGCCACCTTCGACGCTCTGGAGAACGCCCAGGGCGAGGCCCAGTCCGCCGCCAATGCCGTGCGTGCCAAGCCCTATGCGGCGGACCCGGTGGCCGCCCTGGCCGTGGCGGCGGCCGTGCATGCGGCGGCGCTGACGCGGCTGATGTCGCTCGTGGAGCACCATGGCGCGTTGGCCGAGCATCCGGAGGTCTTCGCCCTGGTGGACGAGTTGAAGATGGTGGAGCGCCAGCGCGCCTTCGCCCGGCAGGTCTTCAACCAGGCCGTGGGCGTCTACAACGAGGCGGTGCAGCAGTTCCCCACGCGGCTGCTGGCCAGCTTCTTCGGCTTTGGCGAGGCGCGCTCGCTGTGATCAGCCTGCCGGGCTGATCAGCTGCACTCGATCACGCCCGAGCTCACCAGCTCCTGGAACAGCGCCATCAAGGCCTGGCCGCGCATGGTGTAAGGGTTGAGGCGGGTGCTCTCGCAGTACTTGAGCACCAGGGCCGGGTTGAGCCGGTGCAGGTTGACCTGGCCCATGCTCCAGCCGGCGAAGCGGCGCTCGTCGATCTCTTCATAGCTCAGCAGGATCACGTCGTGGTGGCGCGGGTCCTGCACGATGGCTTTGTAGCGCGCGTTGACGGCATCGCGGCCGCCCTCCAGCACCTGGATGAAGACGCCGTCGCTGAGGCACAGCAAGCCGGTGATGCCCTCGGCCGGGTTGTGTTCGCGGGACTGCTTGAGGATGGCCGCCAGCTGGGCTTCCTTGGTGCCTTCGGCGGCACGGCTGGCGTAGAGAAGACGGACGAGCATGGCTGGCTCCTGGGAAAGTGCTTACTTCTTGCTGAGCAGGGAGAGGAACTCGCGGCGCAGATTGGGGTCCTTGAGGAAGGCGCCGCGCATCACACTGTTGGTCATCATGGACTCGCTGTCCTTGACGCCGCGCCAATGCATGCAGAAATGGTCGGCCTCCATCACGATGCCCAGGCCGTCCGGCTGCACACGCTCCTGCAGCTCGTTGGCCAGCATGGTCACGGCCTCTTCCTGGATCTGGGGGCGGCTCATGATCCAGTCGGTGAGCCGCGCGTACTTGGACAGACCGATCAGGTTGGAGTGCTCATTGGGCAGCAGGCCGATCCACACCCGGCCGACGATGGGGCACAGGTGGTGCGAGCAGGCCGAGCGCACGGTGATGGGTCCCACGATCATCAGCTCGTTGAGCCGGGTGACGTTGGGGAACTCGGTGACGTCCGGGGCCTGGACGTAGCGCCCCTTGAAGACCTCGCGCACGAACATCTTGGCCACGCGCTTGGCGGTCTCCTGGGTGTTGTGGTCGCTGTCGGTGTCGATCACCAGGGCGCGGAGCACGCCCTGCAGCTGCCGCTGGACTTCGGCCTGGATCTCGTCGAGCTCGCCGTCCTCGATGAAGTCGGCAATATTGTCATTGGCATGGTGGCGGCAGTCGGCGGCCAGCAGCCGGTAGCGCACGCGCTCCGAGGCGGGCAGGGCGGCCAGCTCGTCGGCGCTGAGGGCGGGAAGGGGGGCGGTCTTGCCGGGCATGGGGATCTCTCGCTGCTTTTCCTGCGCGGATTGTGGCCTTTTTGGATCGATCCGGTGCGCTGGGTCCGGACTTGGCCCCAGGCCACGACCGGGCAAGCCTCTGCGCGCTTCACGCCGGTCTAAGCCTGGCCGCAGCCCCGCACTTACACTGCCCGGGTGTCAGAAACCTCCTCTTCCCCTGCTGCCGGCATCCCCCTGCAGCGCCTCCTGCAGCAGACGGCGGACGCCGTCCAGGCCGTGCGCCAGGGGCGTTCGCTCACTGATGTGCTGGCCCGCTGCCCGCGCGAGCTGCGCCCCGGCACCCAGGCCCTGAGCTTCCTGGTGCTGCGCCAACTGGGGGCGGCCCAGGCCCTACGCCGCCAGCTGGCGCCCAAGGCGCCGCCGCCCAAGGTCGAGAACCTGCTGCTGTGCGCCCTGGCCCTGCTGTGGCCCAGTGACGATCCGCCCTACGCCGCGCACACCGTGGTCGATCAGACTGTGCGCGCTGTGCGCCAGCGCGCAGCGCCCAGCGCGGGCTTCGTCAATGCGGTGCTGCGCCGCTTCCTGCGCGAGCGCGAGGCCCTGGTCCAGGGCCTGCAGCGCGACCCGGTGGCCCACCACAACCATCCGCAGTGGTGGATAGACCGCGTCCGCCAGGACTGGCCCCAGCACTGGCAGGGCATCCTCGCCGCCAACAACAGTCGCCCGCCCATGACCCTGCGCGTCAATGCCCGCCAGGGCAGTGCCACGGCCTATCAGGCGCGGCTGGCGGCGCAGGGCATGGCTTCGCGCCTGCCGGGCGAGCGCCTGCCCCAGGCCCTGCTGCTGGAGCGGCCCCAGCCCGTGGCTGCCCTGCCGGGCTTCGAGCAGGGCGCCGTCTCGGTCCAGGACGCCGCCGCCCAGATAGCCGCCCCGCTGACCGTGGCCGCGCTGACCGTGGCCGCGCTGCGGGGGCGCGGCGCAGAGGGGCAAGATCTGACCCTGCCCGCCCTGCCGCCCGGCGCCCGGGTGCTGGACGCCTGCTCGGCCCCCGGGGGCAAGACCGCGCACCTGCTGGAGCTGCAATCGCTGGACCTCCTGGCTCTGGACGCCGATCCCGAGCGTCTGTCCCGCGTCGAGGACAACCTGCGCCGCCTCCAGCTGCAGGCCCAGACCCGCGCCGTGGACGCCCGCCAGACCGCTCAGTGGTGGGACGGCCGCCCCTTTGACGCCATCTTGCTGGACGCCCCCTGCAGCGCCTCCGGCATCGTGCGCCGCCACCCGGACGTGCGCTGGCTGCGCCGCCCCGAAGACATCCCCCAGCTGGCCCGCATCCAGGCCGAGCTGCTGGACGCCCTGTGGCCCCTGCTCAAGCCCGGTGGTCGCTTGGTCTATGCCACCTGCTCGCTCTTCAAGGCCGAGGGGCAGGACCAGGTCGACGCATTTTTGCAACGCCAGCCGGACGCCGAAGCCGCGGAGTGCGCAGGGCTCACGGGCCATCTGCTGCCCGTGCCTGACAATGGCTCCCGAGACGCGGCCGGGCAGGCCGTCCCGCTGGACGGCTTCTTCTATGCCCTGCTCCTGAAATCGCCTGCATCCACCCGCTGATGGTTTTCGCCCCCCTGGCGCACGAGGCGCCATGTCTGCTGCGCTGTGCCTGGTCCTTCAAGGGCCCGGGCTGCGCCGTGGCCTGGAGGCAGCGGGCGCTGCGCTGGGCCTGGAGCCTGCTGATGGTGCTGACCCTGGTGCTGGGGGCGGTGCCCGTAGCGCGGGCGGAGGGCATCCACCTGAGCGACCTGCGCACCGAGCGCACCGACGAAGGCCTGCTGCTGAGCTTCAGCGCCCGCTTCGAGCTGACCAAGCCGGTCGAGGAAGCCCTGCTCAAGGGTCTGCCGGTCTATTTCCAGGCCGAAGTCAATGTGATGCGCAGCCGCTGGTACTGGCGCGATGCCCGGGCTGCCCGTGGCGTGCGCAGCTGGCGCCTGGTCTGGCAGCCCCTGACCCGACAGTACCGGGTGACCACCGAAGGCCTGCACCAGAACTTCGACAGCCTGCCCGAGGCCCTGGCTTTCATGCGCGGAGTCTCCGGCTGGCGTATCGCCGAGCCTCGTGACATCGATGAGGACGGCAAGTACTACCTCGAGTTCAGCTACAAGCTGGACACCTCCCAACTGCCCCGCCCCATGCAGATCGGCCTGGGCGCGCCCCAGGGCTGGGGCCTGAGCGTGGAGCACAAGCTCAATCTCGCGCCTGACTTCAGCGGCCGGCTGCAGCCATGAGCGCCGCCCGGCCGCCCGAAGGGGCTCATTCCCGCCTGGCGGGACAGCACGCAGTGCGAAGGGTGCGCACGGTGATCGCCGCCCGGCCGCCCGAAGGGGCTCATTCCCGCCTGGCGGGACAGCACGCAGTGCGAAGGGTGCGCGCGGTGATCGCCGCCCGGCCGCCCGAAGGGGCTCATTCCCGCCTGGCGGGACAGCACGCAGTGCGAAGGGTGCTCCAATGAGCCGTGTGAGGCGCTGGGCCTGGCTGGTCTCGCTCCTGGCGGTTGCCGGGGCGGCGGGCCTGCTGGCCTTCCTGCTGTCCATCGGCGCTACAGCCGAGCGCGGTTTCTTCGAGCGGCACTACGGCTGGCTGTTCTGGCTCAACGTGGGTGTGGCCCTGGTGCTGGCCACCGTGATCATCAGCGCCGGCGTGCGCCTGGTGCTGCGCGTGCGGCGCGGCAAGTTTGGCAGCCGCCTGCTGCTCAAGCTGGCCGGCATCTTCGCCCTGGTGGGCGTGGTGCCCGGCGTGCTGATCTACACCGTGTCCTACCAGTTCGTGAACCGCTCCATCGAGAGCTGGTTCGACGTGCGCCTGGCCAGCGCGCTGGAGGCCGGGCTGAAGCTGGGCCAGGGCACGCTGGACGGCTTGGTCAACGAGCTGGGCAGCAAGACCAAGAGTGCCGCCGAGCGCCTGGGCGAACAGGGCGGCAGCACGCCGATGACGCTTGCCCTGGAGCGGCTGCGCGACCAGCTCTCGGCTCGCTCCGTGAGCCTGCTGGGCGCCAATGGTCAGCCCCTGTTCGTGGTGGGCGGCGCCGAGAATCCGGCCCTCACCCTCAGCCGCACCAGCAGCAACCTGCTGCGCGATGCCCGGCGCCAGGGCGTGATCAGCAAGATCGAGGGCCTGGAGGACGAGTCCAAGGCCCTGGAGGGCCAGGCCCGCATCCGCGCCCTGGCCGTGGTGCCCAGCAACGACTTCAGCCTGGGGGCCAGCGACCGCTACCTGATGGTGGTGCAGGGCCTGCCGGGCTCGGTGCTGGCCAATGCCCTGGCCGTGCAGAACGCCAACCTCGAGTACCAGCAGCGTTCCCTGGAGCGCGACGGCATGCGCCAGATGTACCTCGGCACCCTGACTCTGGTGCTGATCCTGGCCGTGTTCGCGGCCCTGCTGCTGGCCGTGACCCTGGGCGATCAGCTCGCCCAGCCCCTGCTGCTGCTGGCCGACGGCATGCGCCAGGTGGCCCAGGGCGACCTCACCGCCAAGCCCACCATCGCCTCGCGCGACGAGCTGGGCGGCCTGACCCGCAGCTTCGCCGACATGACCCAGCAGTTGGCCGACGCTCGCCACATGGTCGAGCAGAGCGTAACCCAGCTGGAGAGCGCCCGCACCCATCTGCAGACCATCCTGGACAACCTCACTGCCGGCGTGATCGGCTTCGATGCCCGCGGCGGCATGGACACCATCAACCCCGGCGCCACCCGCATCCTGCGCCTGCCCCTGTCGGCCTACCAGGGCCAGCGCATGGAGGCCGTGCCCGAGCTGCAGGACTTCGCGGCGGAGGTGGCGCAGCGCTTCGCTAGCAGCATGGACAACGACGGCACCTGGCAGGACAGCTTCGAGCTCAAGCTGCCCGGCAAGGAGGAGGCCCTCACACTGCTCGTGCGCGGCGCCAGCCTGCCCGAGGGCGAGCGCCTGATCGTGTTCGACGACATCTCCGAGGTGGTCTCCGCCCAGCGCTCTGCCGCGTGGAGCGAGGTCGCGCGGCGTCTGGCCCATGAGATCAAGAACCCGTTGACGCCAATCCAGCTCTCCGCCGAGCGCCTGCAGCACAAGCTCGAGGCCAAGCTGGAGGGGGCGGACCAGGCCATGCTGGTGCGCTCGGTGGGCACCATCGTCAATCAGGTGCAGGCCATGAAGCAGCTGGTCAACGAGTTCCGCGACTACGCCCGCCTGCCCGCCGCCCAGCTCAAGCCCCTGGACCTCAACGCCCTGGTGGGCGAGGTGCTGATGCTCTACGTCTCGGCCCAGGAAGCCGGCCGCCTGCATGCCGAGCTGAGCCATGAGCTGCCCCTCATCGTGGGCGACGCCACCCAGCTGCGCCAGGTCATCCACAACCTCGTGCAGAACGCCCTGGACGCAGTTGCTGATCGAGAGCAAGGGCATGTGCGGGTACGCACGCTCAAATCCGTCGGCGACACTGGCGAACTGCGTGGCTTGCGCCTCGTGATCTCGGACAACGGCCCCGGCTTTGCGGAGAAGGTGCTCAAGAGAGCCTTCGAACCCTACGTGACCACCAAGTCCAAGGGCACGGGCCTGGGGCTTGCCGTGGTCAAGAAGATCGCCGATGAACACGGGGCGCGGATCCGCCTCAGCAATCTGCATCCCGAGGGCGACGAGTCCCTGCCGCCGAATGGCGCGCAAGTTTCGTTATCATTTTCAAAACTCGCGACTGCACCGAGCCCGGCCGAGCCGAGCGACGCTCCCGGGGCCGCGTGAACAGTAGGCATACATGGCAACCATTCTTGTTGTTGACGACGAACTGGGCATCCGCGCCCTGTTGTCTGAAATCCTGACCGACGAAGGTCACACCATCGAACTGGCCGAGAACGCCGGCCAGGCGCGCGCCGTCCGCGAGCGCATGCGGCCCGACCTCGTGCTGCTGGACATCTGGATGCCCGACGTCGATGGCGTCACCCTGCTCAAAGAGTGGGGCAGCAGCGGCCAGCTGACCATGCCCGTGATCATGATGAGCGGCCACGGCACCATCGACACCGCGGTGGAGGCCACCAAGTTCGGCGCCATCGCCTTCCTTGAAAAGCCCATCACCTTGCAGAAGCTGCTGCGCGCCGTGGAGCAGGCCCTGGTGAAGACCGCCCCGCGCCCCGCCGCGCCGCCGCCCGGCATGCCCAGCTATGCCACGAGGCCTGAGCTGCCCATGCACGCGCACGGGGCCGTGATGAGCCATGGCGTCCACAGTGCCGCCCCGGCTATCGCCCCCGTGCAGGCACTGGCTTCCGAGCAACTGTTCGAGCTGGACCGCCCCCTGCGCGAGGCCCGCGACGCCTTCGAGAAGAGCTACTTCGAGTTCCACCTAGCCAAGGAGAACGGCTCCATGACCCGCGTGGCTGAAAAGACCGGCCTGGAACGCACCCACCTGTACCGCAAGCTGAAGCAGCTGGGCGTCGATCTTTCAAGAAACAAGCGCAACAGCCAAATTTAGTGTTATAGTCATGGTCTTCGCTGATCACGGCGTCGCAAGACGAAGCGGTTGGTGAGGCAAAGATGGCCAAGTAGCTCAGTTGGTAGAGCAGCGGATTGAAAATCCGCGTGTCGGTGGTTCGATTCCGCCCTTGGCCACCAAGATAAAAACTCCAAGCGCCGCTTAGCGTTTTGGGGTGCAAGAAGCCCGGCATGACCGGGCTTTTTTTCGTTCGCGAGAAACCTCAGTCCGCATGTCGCCGGGCGATTTCCGGTGTGCGCTTTGCGCGCCAAGCGAGTTCGATGCCCCCTGGTGCGCTGACAGCTGCGTAACATTCTGTTCGCTGCATGCGCTGCACAAGGGGGTAAAAGAAGGGAACGCTATGCCAATCGTAGTGGCGATTCGAACGTGATCGCGTTCGAATCAGTCGACTCGTCTATCAAAGTGCAATTCCGTGACCGTACGGTGTACCTGTGCACGGCCCAAAGCGCGGGAGCGCAAAACGTGGAGGAAATGAAGCGCTTGGCTCAGCAGGGGCGCGGGTTGAACAGCTTCATCAATCGGCGAGTGAAGAAGGCGTACGCGTCAAAGACGCGCTAGGGTGCACCATGGAAACATTGCCAGTACACCTCTTCAAGAGCAGCTTCGGTCCCTTTCTGGAAGAGCTGAACGCGCACGGTGTGCGCTACCAGATGCGCGCTGTGCGATCAGGTGTTCCCATGGCCTCAGGCGAGGCGCTAGAGATCGTCAAGGTCCTTGGCTCCGCGACCTTCTGGCCTGCGGTCGCAGCTGTAGTTGTTGCCTTCATCAACAAACGCAACGGGCGCAAGGTCATCATCACGACGCAAGACAAGACCGCCGTGCACGCCGAAGGGTTGTCCATGGTGGAACTGGAAAAGGTGTTGAAAGCGGCCGCGCACTTCACGGCGATCGACCCCAACCCTCCGGCCGGTTCTGGTCAGCGCCGCGACGACAAAGCTATGTAAGGAGCGGTTGCAGCCGGCCGCCAAAATCGACTAGCTGGGCAGCATCACTACAACTGCTACCGCCTGCGCCGCAGCATCGGTGGCCTGCCGCCCATCGCCAGACCCAGTTCGACAAGAAGCAACCTCTTGACGTTTCACAACTAAGCCGTGCATTCGAGTTCTCTTCGCCCAGGGTTTCTTCAGCCTTCCGCGAGGCTGCATGGCCTCGGGTAGTTCTCACTCCTACTTCTTGGGGGGGGGGGGGGCTATCCTCTTGCTCGCTGCTACATTGCCCAAGCCGGGCAATCTGAACCTGAACGGTGATGGATGCTTGGCAATAGGGAGAAGACTAAGTCTTCTATGGGAAGCCATTAGATATTTTTATACTATGCAAGAAATTTTTGATGTGCAATTGCTGGAAGTAATTTCCGGGGGGGATCGTTGGGGAGATACACCCGAAGGACGATCGACGGCGAATGGAGGAAGTCCTGATAAGCAAGGGCCCCATGAAATCTGCAA
This sequence comes from Mitsuaria sp. WAJ17, assembly GCF_014174515.1. GTDB lineage: Bacteria > Pseudomonadota > Gammaproteobacteria > Burkholderiales > Burkholderiaceae_C > Roseateles_B. Next base: position 24,519 of record NZ_JACJUG010000005.1, on the reverse strand, counting down.
AGATCTCGGGTTCCGAATTGACGGACATGAGGTTGAAATCTGCATCGTTTCGAAAACAACAAAATGAGGGTTGCGATGATTGAATTGAAGTGCGATGAATTGGTCCATATTTCGGGCGGCGATCGATGGGGAGATGGACATGATGAGAAAAATCATGAAGACCCCAATCTTCTTGGCCGTGCGTGCACTCCCGTAAAAGACCCCGCCCTGGGTGAGGGATGGGAAATCTGTGTGGTGACGCGCTACAAGATCCCCATGTAAACTAAGGCGCCCTTCCGCTTTATGGAAGGGCGTTGCTTATGATGAAACTAATTGCATTTTGCCTGCTGTGGCTGGCCTCCTTTAGTTCGCAGGCATTCGAGTCTGGCTCCATAACGAGAGTGTCTGATGCCGTGTTGCGGATTGAGGGGGTTCTTACGCCGGCTGTTTCTAGGCGGTTTTATGAATTAATTGATGATAAGGTAAAGTTGATTCAGATTTCAAGTGAGGGTGGGGTTACTGAGTCTGGGCTGGAAATTGCGGAAGAGATTCAGCGTCGATCGCTTGATATCGAGATTGAGGATTTTTGTGCTTCCAGCTGCGCGAATTATCTGTTCATAGCTGGAAATAGAAAGTTTATTAAATCTGGGGCGATTATTGGATGGCATGGCGGCCATTCGTTCACGCCATTTAGACCAGGTTTGGACTCTCAGGTGCGACTTGAGGAAAAGAAGATAATACTGCAGCGCGAGCAGCTTTTGTATGCTAAGGCCGGAGTTTCTGTTGACTTGATTGTGTATTCTGGAATACTCACTGTTGGAGCACTAAAGGAAGGGCTGGTTCGCAGAGACTACACTCTATGGTGCCCTTCAGTTGCAGAGTTGGAACGGCTCGGTGTAAAGAATATAGTGTCGAGCGGGAGTTGGGGGGGTTCAAGAGAAATTGAGGAGAGGTTGAATGCTTTGGGATATCTTGGGCAGTCCGTTTATGTTGGCAAAGCCTATTCATACATTCCTGAGGCGTTTTTGATTGAAAAGAGATAGGCGCTCGGAAAAGTGGGATATCCGGTTTGATATGGTGGGGAGGACAGGAGGGTCTTCATTTGTGAGCGACGGTTCGGTCGGTTCGCATGGTGCGTCGAAACTATGCCTTTGTCACAAATCATGAAATTTCGTTCCGGCGAGGAACTCAAGTGAAGCTGTTCGGGCCTAAGTTCTGCGGTTCGGTCAATAAAGGGAACAGGCGCCTCGTAACTCGTTGAGAATATTTGGGCTTTCAGCGGAGCTCGCCAGGCTAGAAGTTCAGTCGTAATGAACTTCTGCTGCATGTGCGAAGCTGACAATAAGATCTTCTCGGTGAGGCTCAGCTTTTCACGCCGAGGATGAGTTCGGGTCTATAGGTAATAACGTCGCGCCCTTTGCCGACGGGGTAAAGACGTGAGTCCAGAGCGCGCTGAGCAAATTGCTTCCACGATCTATGCGGAGGCAAAGCCGGTTTTGCAGATTTCTGGGATTGGTGGCCGGCTCTGGAGACGAAGCGTGCCGACTACGGATGCGCGCTACGGACCGTGGCTGCGGGCTCGGTACACCGTCCTAGATCAAGAGGTCTGGAATGAACGGGTGCCTTGCCTCTATCTTGTCGGGGGCGCCGAAGACAGTCGAATTCGATATGCAGGCATCTCACGCAACCGCATGCGTGACAGGTGGCGCGAGTCTCCAGCGGTTGATCATGAGACCGGGGCGAAGATTGCAAACCAGCTGTTCCATAGTCAGTGCTGGAAACGCATCCAGATGGAGCATGCACTGACAGGGCATGCCGAGTACATTGTGAAGTGCATTAACGGCCACGCATTACGGACCGTGATTGAGCGCATCGGCCCTCCTGTGTCTGGCTTTGCTGCCCTGGGGGCAGACGCCGAAGGTATCGCGGCAAGCGTGGAACGTTGGCTGTGCAATCACAGTAGCGAGCGCCTCGTCTCCTGGAACGTGGCAATGACAGCAAAGCTGCGCCCTGCAAAGGGCAAGGTGAGCTAGCAAGAAGTGACCGAGGCAGGGAGGGCAGGGCGCCAGTGCATCGGGTCTTACCTGATCGGTGCTCCACTCGGATCCCGCCCAAAAGTAAGAGGGTGGGTAGACCGAACTTGAAGGTTCGGGTGCCAAGTTCGGTGCTCGGTAGACGTATTGCCTTGTCAGGCATGAGGAAAACGCCCATCGCCATAGTGGCTGCCGAGGCAAGGGGTTCGGTTCAGAGTTCGGTCGTTCGGTCGACACTCGGTTCGGCAGTACCGTAACTCGTTGACGATGCTAAAGATTTCAGCGGAGCTCGCCTGACCGTTCCTTGTGTTGAAAATCCGCGTGTCGGTGGTTCGATTCCGCCCTTGGCCACCAGAATTCGCGAAAGCCCGATCAGTGATGGTCGGGCTTTTTGCTTTCCAGGGCCTGATCCCTGCTCCGTCTGGACCTGCTGTGTCCTCGCGCAAGGCTTCAGGTCCCGCTGACCTGCCACGGTTGGGCAAAGGCTGAGGCGCGCGTTTCGCTGTCGCCGAGCGCCATGTTCGTCAATGCCGACACAGGCGCGAACGAGCACTCACCATTGGAAGCTGTCGCACAATGCTCTAGCGCCGCTGCCTTGCGCGGAGCATCCGTTGAGGCCACAGATGCAAACTTGGTATCGCGTAACCGTCCGCCTTGAGTCGATCGGCGCAGAAGCCAGGACGCTTTACAGCCGAGGCAGAGACGGTGGCATCGAACACTGGTTCGAAGGAGGCTTGCGGCATGAGCTGTTTTTGCGCCCCGGTGGCGAGAGCGAAACGATAGAGCTTCGACCAGGTGAGCCTGTTTCGCTATCGGCACTGATTCAGTGTCTTTGTGGCCTGACCATCGCCGAAGGCACGAAATGGCTCTCCCATGAAAGCAATCGAGGCACCGTTGCTTGTGGTGAAGTGGTGGCTGTGCACGAGGCGTGGATTGAGGGTCAAAGCCCAGATCTGCCATCAGATGCCAATTGGGCTGGACATCTCCTCTTCTGACGTTCTGTAAGGATGAATCCGCGTGTCGGTGGTTCGATTCCGCCCTTGGCCACCAGAATTCATGAGTGCTGACAAGCACTTGCAGAGAGCCCCGCGCAGCTAGACTGTCCGGGGCTTTTCTACAATTCGCACTGACATCTACAAACACAGTCGAAGATTCCTGGGGAGGGCTTTGAACATGTTCTCGGCCCTGCGCGCAGGCGTGACTGCGCCGCCAGCGCCCACTTCTTCAAGGCATCTGCAGGGGCGACCAGACGGTCCGTGCGATCAGATTGATCGCATGATCGGCGGGAATGAAGGCGCCCAGGCTGCAGCCCCGGCCTCAGCGGTCGCCAGCCGGCGGGACCGCCCGGGTGACGATCTCCTGCCGCTTGTACTGCGCCAGGCCCTGCCAGGCGCTGCCCGTCAGGCTGACCAGGATCAGCAGGGCAAAGGCCTGCAGCTTGGTGATGCGCGGCAGCTGCCAGATCGGAACGACGGCGTGGTTCCAGCAGACCTGGAACGCCCAGCAGGCGATATACCCGACCAGCACCACCAGCACGGCAGGCCCGAAGCCCAGGGCCGCCTGGCTCCATTCGATGTCCATGGTTTCCTCCTCCCCGCTGTCTTGGCATCCCTTGTGCGCGCCCGCGTTCCGGATCAGGCGCGGGCCGCCATCTTGAAAACATGCGGCGGGGAGTGTGCCATGGGGAGGCTGCACCGGCGCCATCCCCTAAAATCGGGGATCTGACAGCCCCATGTCAGCGCCAGCGCCCACATTGCGGCGCGCGCCTTCATGCACGAACCGGGGCACGAACCGGGGCACGCAGCGGTCCGAGCGGTCGCCCCGCAAGGGCTGGGCAAGTCCTTGTCAGAGGCAGTTACACAGGGTAGCCAGGGCGTCAACGTAACGCCAAGTTGGGGATCTTCATGGACGTGACCGCGCAGCGGCACCACGCCTTTGCCGGGCCACCCGGCCTGCTGTTTCTGGCACGCCTGTGCTGTGTGGCCCTGGGCTACTACCTAACCGCCCGCATGGGTCTGCAGATCCCTTATGTGGGCACGCATGTCTCCCTGTTCTGGCTGCCCACCGGCATTGCGGTGGCGGCCTACTACCGCTGGGGCGGCCGCATGGCCCTGGCCGTGCTGGCGGCAGCCTTCCTGGTCAATCTGGAGCTGGGTGGGCCGTTGTGGGCGGTCGCGGGCATTGCGCTGGGCAACACCTTGGGCCCCTTGTTGAGCAAGCAGGTGCTGACGCGTCTGGACTTCGACGCCACGCTGGGCCGCCGTCGCGACCTTGGCGTCTACCTGCTGGCCGTGGCGCTTGGCATGCTGGGGAGCGCCAGCAATGGCACGCTGTGTCTGCTGGGAAGCGGCCTGCTGGCGCCCGATCAGTGGCTCTCGGCCTGGACCACCTGGTGGACGGGCGACGCCGTGGGCGCGTTGCTGGGCGGCATCCCCCTGATCACGCTGAGCGCCAGCGCCCTGCGCCAGGGCTTCGCAGGACGCCGGGGTGTACTCAACCTGCTGCTGCTGGGCATGGTGCTGGGCTGCGGGCTGCTGAGCTTCACGCCCTGGGTCCCCCCGCATCCCGGCCTGGCCTTTCCCCTGCTGGCCCTGCCTCTGTTCCTGATGGCCCTGCTTGCGCTGCGGGGGGGCGTGATGGTGGCCTCGCTGGCGGTGCTGCTGCTGTCCGGCACGGCGGCCTGGGGCACGGCCAATGGCGCCGGCCCCTTCGCTTCGCAGGACGCTCACCTGGGCCTGCTGGCCTTGTGGAGCTACATCACGGCACAGGCCTGCACCAGCGTGCTGATCTGCGGTCTCGTGACCGAGCTTCTGGCCAGCCGGCGCCAGCAGCAGGCCCTGTTCCAGCATGCGCAGCAGGGCATTCTGATGGTCGAGCCCGATGGACGGCTGCGTGCCTTCAACCCGGCCGCGCGGCGCATCCTGGACCTGGACGCCAGCATCCAGCCCGGCCTCCCGCTGTCCGCCCTGCCGGCCGGTACGGGCACGCAACTGCAGGTCTGGCTGCAGGCCAACGGGGCGCTGCCCCAGGTGTCCCAGCAGCCCTACCTGAGCATCGTCACCTGCCAGGGGCGGCGCGTGGAGCTTGACGTTCAGACTGCCCGCTACCGCGATGCGCGCGGGCGCTGGCAGACACAGCTGATGCTGCGCGACGTCACCGAGCGCCGGCAGGCCGAGGAGGCGCTGCGCCAGAGCGAGCAGCGCATGCGCAGCATCGCCGACCGACTGCCCATGCGCGTGGGCTACGTGGACCGGGAGCAGCGCTTCCGCTTCATGAATCTGGCCTTCGAACGGGACTTTGGCCGCCCGCGCGCGGCGATGCTGGGCTGCACGATCCAGGAGGTGGTCGGCCCGGCGGCCCATGCGCAGGCCGCGAGCGCCATCCAGCGTGTGCTGGCCGGCGAGCCCGTCACCCTGGACGCCGAGAAGACCACGCAGGAGGGCTACCACTGCGAGCGTCTGACCTTCGTGCCGCAGTTCGGCGAGGATGGCCGCAGCGTGCTGGGCTTCGTGACCATGGTGGTCGATACCACGGCCCAGAAACTGGAGGAGCGCCGCCTGATCGAGCTGAGCCTGTCGGATCCGCTGACCGGCCTGCTGAACCGGGCCGGCTTTGATCAGCGCCTGCAGGAGGCATTGGGCCGGGCCGGCGCGCGCCCCAGCTGCATGGCCTTGCTGCTGCTGGACATCGATGGTTTCAAAGGTGTGAACGACCGCCTGGGCCATCCGGCAGGTGACCTGCTGCTGCGCGGTTTTGCCGGCCGCCTGGCCCGCACGCTGCGCAGTGCAGACATCCTCGCGCGGCCGGGGGGCGATGAGTTCGCGGTGATCGTCGAAGGGCTGCCGGACGAGGCCACCGCGGCGCGCATCGCCGGCAATCTTGTCGAGGCCATGCGTGCGCCCTTCGTGCTGGAGTCGCACGCCGTTTGCATCAGCACCAGCATCGGCGTGGCCGTGCATGGCGGCGAGCTGCCCGTGCAGGCCGGCGAGCTGCTCAAGCGGGCCGACCAGCGCCTCTATGCGGCCAAGGCCGCGGGGCGGGATCGCTACACCGCGCACTGAAAACTGCCGACGCCTGCATCAAGCTGTCATCCTGCGCTGCGATGCTTCCGGGCATTTCCCCGGAGTTACGCATGCAGAATTCACCCCGCATCCTTGGTCACCTGATGCCGCTGGCCGGCCTTCTCCTCGCTGCCCTGGCCGCCTGCGGCGGCAGTTCCTCGGAGCCCAAGGACTGGCCGCTGGCCTCCGCCGTGATCGCCCACCGCGGCGCTTCGGCCCTGCGCCCGGAGCACACGCTGGCGGCCTACCAGAAGGCCATCGACGACGGCGCGGACATCATCGAGCCCGACCTGGTGTCCACCAAGGACGGCGTGCTGGTGGCCCGGCACGAAAACGCCATTGCCATCCTCAACGCCGACGGCAGCGTCAAGGAAGCCACCAGCAATGTGGCCGACAAGCCCGAGTTCAAGGACAGGCTGCGGACCAAGAGCATTGATGGCGTCAGCATCCGCGGCTGGTTCACGGAGGACTTCACCCTGGCCGAGCTCAAGACCCTGCGGGCCCGCGAGCGCATCCCCGCCGTGCGCCCGGCCAACGCGGCCTACAACGACCAGTTCGAGATCCCGACGCTGCAGGAGGTGATCGACCTGGCCAAGGCCCAGACGGCCGCCAAGGGCCGCACCATCGGCATCATTCCCGAGACCAAGCACCCGTCCTACTTCCAGTCCATCGGCCTGCCCCTGGAGCCGGCCCTGCTGGCGGTGCTGGACAAGAACGGTTGGAACCACCGTGACGCGCCGGTGATCGTGCAGTCCTTCGAGGTGGCCAACCTCAAGGCCATCGCCCAGAAGAGCACGGTGCGCTTGGTGCAGTTGATCAACAGCAGTGGCCGGCCCTGGGACTTCGTCCTGGAAGGCGCCGCCAACACGCGCGGCTATGCCGACATGGTCACGGCCAGCGGTCTCAAGGAGATCGCGCGCTATGCCTATGCGGTGGGGCCGTACAAGGAATGGGTGATTCCCCAGACCCGCGATGCCAAGGGCGTGCCCACCGGCCTCGGGCAGGCCACCAGCTTTGCCCGCGATGCGCATGCGGCCGGGCTGAAGATCACCATCTGGACCCTGCGCCCCGAGAACGCCTTCCTGCCCGCCAGCCTGCAGGGCACGCCCGGCAGCGATGCGACGGCGCGCGGCAACAGCGTGGCCGAGATCCGGGCCTACCTGGACGCCGGCATTGACGGCTTCTTCACCGACGATTCGGCCGTGGGCCGGCAGGCGGTGCAGGGCTGGAAGCCGGCGAACTGAAGCGCGGGGGCTTGCGGAGCGCCGCGCCGCCGCCGTGGAAGGCGCGGTCACAACGCGTTAGTTGCGTGAGCATCGGTTCGGCGTCCCACAAAGCCGCTGCGTCAGGCGTCATGGATAAATCCAGATTAATACCTTTCTGGGATCGGTAATGGGCCATAACGACACAACTGGTTATTAAGTGGACTGGTTTTGCCGGATGTTGGCCGGGCGTTGATCGCCCAGCATGGCGTCACCGCTGAGCCTGAAGGCGCGTTCCTATCCGGGGCCGCCGGGTCGGCCCTGCGGTGCAGGACCGACCTCGCGCGGGCTGCCCGGGCGACGGCCGCGCCCGGGATGGGCTGGCGTGATGCAAGCCTGCGGTGCCTTCCATCCCAACCCCGCCCGGCCCACTTCCGCCTCTGCCTCACAAGGTGCACAGGTCTTCGGGCCCGGGCACTCTTGAAAGGTGATCCATGACCAAGTCATCCCAAGCCCCCCGTCGCCAGGCCCTGCAGCTGATGGGCGCGGCGTCCGTCCTCGCCCTCACCGGGCGCGAGGCCGCCAGCGGTGAGCTGCTCTACGGAGCGGCAGCGGCGGCCTGCCGCAACGACATCGAGTCCACCGCCGGGCCCTATCCCAATATCGACCCCCTGGAGCGGCGCGACCTGCGCGCCAACTCGCGCGGCAACACCAGCCTCAAGCCCGGTGCGCCGCTGACGCTCAAGATACGCATCCATGACGTCGAGAACGCCTGCGCGCCCATCCCGGGTGCGGTGGTGGACATCTGGGGCGCCGATGCCGTCGGCACCTACGCCGGCTATGCGCCCTTCAACACCGTGGGCCAGGACTTCTGCCGCGGCTACCAGCGCACCGACGCCAATGGCCAGGCCGAGTTCCTGACCCTGTTCCCCGGTAGCTACACGGGCCGCGCCCTGCACATCCACTTCTCCATCCAGAGCCAGGCCCGCAACCTGCGTCCCAATGACGACGGGCGCAACCTGCCGGACGTGTTCGTGGCCCAGCTCTACTTCGCGGCCAGCACCGCCAACGAGGTTTTCAGCAGCTACCCCGTCTACCAGCAGGGCGCGCGGCGCACGCCCAACGAGGCCGACAGCATCTATCTCAGCGATGGCGGCAGCACCTACATCGTCACGGTCACCAAGACGGCCAGCGGCTATGTGGGCGAGATCGACGTGGGCGTGCGCAAGGCCGCCATCGGCATGGGCACGCCCTCCACCGAGGTGCCGCTGTCGTCCGGCGTGCCGGTGGCGGTGAGCCTGGCCGCCAAGCAGACGCGGCTCTACAGCATCAAGCCGGCAGCCGGCGCCCGCCAGCTGCAGCTGCGGCTCAGCGGCGGCGCGGGCGATGGCGACCTGTTCCTGCGTGCCAACGGCGCGCCGACGCCCACGCTCTACGACCGCAAGTCCGACGGGCCCACGAATGCCGAGAGCATCACCTTGACGCCGGTCGCGGCCGGCGCCAAGTACTACGTGCTGGTGCAGGCCTATGCCGCGGTCTCGGGCGCCAGCCTGGTGGCCACGTTGAGTTGAGGCCGCCGGTGATTTGACGCGATGAGCGGGGATCCAAGGCCGCCCGCCCCGGCGCAAGGGGCGGGCGGCACGCTAGGATGCCGGGCTTTCCCTTCTTCGCCCGACCCCTGCCATGAGATCGTCCATCCACATCGTCGATGTTGATCGCACGGAGACCTGGACGCGCTACCGCAAGGGCCTGTGCGACAGCTGCGCCGCCAACTGCTGCACCATGCCCGTGGAGGCCCGCCTGGCCGACTTGGTGCGGCTGGGCCTGGTCGATGCATTCGAGGCCGAGCACGAGGCACCCAAGCATATCGCCAAGCGCCTGGCCAAGGCCGGGGTGATCGAGCACTTCAGCTTCAAGCACGAGATCTTCCAACTGGCCCGTCGCGCCGGTGGGGACTGCCAGTTCCTTGACGCGCAGAGCCGGCGATGCACGGTGTACGAGCGCCGCCCCGACATCTGCCGCAAGCACCCGCAGGTGGGGCCGCGGCCCGGCCACTGCCCCTACGGCGCACGTCGGGAGCCGGCTTCGCGCGACTGACGCTGCGGCTGGCCGCAGCATCCCGCCCGCATCTTCCCTCCCTGACCGGCGCCTTGGCCTGCAACCGCCCGCCCGACGATCCCAGCCGCTAGGCCGCTTGAGGCGCAGCCGCGCTTGGGTTAAAAAGACTGCCCAATGGCCGCAGAGCCAGGGTGTCATTCGGGCTTGACGGCTTTATGCGTCGAGGGTGAAAAAGACGCAGCGGCTGTTCCGCCTGACCATTCATCAGGAAGGAAATCGTCGTGCGCAACAACCAACCGGTCACCGACCGCGAGTACCTCTTTCCGCCCGGGCAGAACCTGGTATCAACCACGGATCTTCAAGGGCGCATCCTCTACTGCAACCCGGCCTTCGTCGAGGTCAGCGGCTTCGAGCGCGACGAGTTGCTGGGCCAGCCCCACAACATGATCCGCCATCCAGACATGCCGCCAGAGGCCTTCCGGGACATGTGGGAGACCATCGCCAGCGGCCATCCCTGGTCCGGCCTAGTTAAGAACCGCCGCAAGAACGGCGACCACTACTGGGTGATGGCCAATGTGACACCGCTGATGGAGGGCTCGCGCGTGGCCGGCTATATGTCGGTGCGCACGGAGCCTGAGCGCGAGCACGTGCGGGCCGCCGAGGCCCTCTACCGCAAGCTGCGCCACGAGGCGGACCAGGGGCGGCCGCTGCACCGCCTGCACCGCGGCCAGCTCGTGCGTGTCGATCTCCTAGGGCGGCTGAGGGCTCGCCTGCAGCTCGGGCCGCAGGGCGCGCTGGCCGGCCTTTTCCTGCTGCAGGCCCTGCTGCTGGCCCTGGTGTTCCAGCTGGGCAGCGCCTGGGCCGTGGCTGCCGGCGTGCTGAGTGCCCTGGCAGGCAGCTGGCTGGCCCGGCGGCTGCTGGCCGGCCCGTTGGATGACCTACTGCCCTTTGCCAACCGCATGGCGGCGGGCGATCTGACCCAAAGCATCAGCCAGTGCCAGAGGGGGCACAGCGGGCGACTGGCGCTGGCCATGAATCAGCTCAATGTGAACCTGCAATCGGTGGTGCGCGACGCGCGCACCGAGGCCCACAAGATGCAGGCCGCTACCTCGGACATCGCCACGGGCAATCTGGAGCTGTCCCAGCGCACCGAGTCGCAGGCCAGCAGCCTGCAGCAGACAGCGGCCTCCATGGAGCAGATCACCGGCACCGTGCGCCAGACCACTGCCTCGGCCCACCAGGCCACGGTGCTGGCTCGCGAGGCCAGTGCCGTGGCCGCCAACGGGCAGGCGGCGGTGGACGAGGTATCGCGCACCATGGATGCCATCCGACAGTCCTCCAGCAAGATGGCCGACATCATCCAGGTCATCGACACCATCGCCTTCCAGACCAATATTCTGGCCCTCAATGCTGCGGTGGAGGCCGCGCGGGCCGGGGATTCGGGGCGTGGCTTTGCCGTGGTGGCCAGCGAGGTGCGGGCCCTGGCCCAGCGCTCGGCTACGGCGGCGCGGGAGATCAAGGCGCTCATCGAAGCCTCTGCCTCCGACGTGGAGGCCGGCCATCGGCACGCAGGGGAGGCACAGCAGACCATGCATGGTGCCGTCGAGTCGGTGCAGCGGGTCGCGGCCCTGATCAGCGGCATCGAGCGTGCGGCCACCGAGCAGCTGGACGGCATCTCGCAGGTCAACTCGGCCGTCGCCAGCCTGGACATCATCACGCAGCAGAACGCCGCCCTGGTCGAGCAGATCGCGGCCGCCGCCGCTGCCCTCAAGGACCAGGCGGACACCGTCAGTGACACGGTGAGTATCTTCAAGGTGGAGTGGCAGCGGGAGGCTGCAGAGGCTCCGGATGCCGTGGCCCTGCGCAAGTCGGCCAAGGCCAGGCGCCAGGGCCTGCAGGTGCGGCCTGTGGTCTGAGCGTGGGGGCGACGCAGCGGTCCCGAGGCCGTACAGTCGCCCCCCATGCAAGACCAGCACCCTGACGCCCAGCACCCTGACGATCAGCACCCTGACGCCCAGAGCCCGCAGCCCATGGTCGAGGACGATCCGTCGCCGGCCTCTAGCAGCAGGCACGGCACGGCACGGCGCGAGAAGCTGGGCCTGGCCCTGGCCGGCGGCGGTTTCCGGGCCAGCCTTTTCCATGTGGGCGTGCTGCGCTACCTGGCCCGGGCCGATCTGCTGAGGTATGTGGAGGTGCTCTCCACGGTGTCCGGGGGCAGCCTGGTGGGGGCGCTGTATGTGCTGCAGCTGAAGCAAGTGCTGGAGGACCGGGATGCACGGGTGCCGGGCAGCGGGCCCCTGCGCCTGGAGGTGGACGACTACGTAGGCATCGTCGCCGAGGTGGAGGCGCGCATCCGCGAGATCGTCAGCCAGAACCTGCGCATGCGACTGCTGCTGAACGTGGGGCGATGGACAGCGATCAGCCTCGGCCTGGCCTCGCTGGGCAAGCACTTTGCGCGCTACCTGGACGCACAGCTGTTCAATCGGGTCTGCCAGCAGCTGCACAAGCAGTCGGCCGCGTTACAGCGGCGGCAGGGGGGCTGCCCGGAGGGGCCCTTCACGGACTTCATCCGCAGGCGACCGAAGTTCGCCCAGCCTCGCCTGAGCCTGCGTGCGCTGCGCATGTGCGCGGCGCGGGTCGATGCGCAGGGCGGCACGGAGAACTACAACCACGCCGCCTTGTGGAGCCCGGCGCCCGGCGCGAAGCCGGCCTCCGCCGTCACCCGGCTGATCGTCAACACCACCTCGCTGAACTCCAGCGGCCGCTTCTGGTTTTCGCATGCGGAGTTTGGCGAGTGGTACCTGGGCTATGTGCGGCAGGCCGACATCCGGGGCGACCTGTGGCCGCGCAAATGGCTGCAGCAGGAAGCCCGTTCCCTTGGCTCTGCGCAGGCGGCGCCGGAACAGGTCGAGCAGGCGCTGGCCGAGCTGTCGCGGGCCTACTGCAAGGAATTTCGCGTGGCCACCATGCCGGACGAGGCCGAGGTCCGGGCGCAGATGCTGGACCGCTGGCCGCTGCTGTGCTGGTGGCGCGAAGCGGAGCAGCCCCTGCAATGGCCGCGCCTGCTCGCCCTGCAGGCGCGCCTGGCGTCCTGCCGGCAGGGGCCGGCCGCGAAGTCGAGGACCGTGCCCAGGCTGGCCACCCTGCTGCGGGACATCGAGATGGGCAGGGCCCGGCAGCTGAAGAACTTCGCCTGGCTGCTGCGCGTCGGCCGGCATGGCATCAAGGGCGGCCCTGCCGTGCGCGATGGCATGAGCGACCTGCAGCTGGCGGCGGGCTTCATTGAAGCGCTCAAGGCCGTGGACGACGGCTGGTTGCCGGCGCTGGGCCTGGAGCCGGGTGCGGGCGCGGCGGCGATGCTGCAAGGGGGCGGCCAGGCCCAGGGCATGAGCGCGGCGCCCCTGCAGGACTGGGCCGACGCGCTCCTGCTGCTGGTGATCGAGGTCTACCAGTGCCGTTGCGCCGAGTTCATGTCACCCCATGTCTGGCGGGACTGGCAGGACATGCCCTTGTCGGAGGCCGTGGCGGCCTCGGCCTCCTTTCCGCCCGTGTTCCCGCCCCATGTGCTGTCGACCCTGGTGGACGATCGCAAGATCCGCGCGCTGGGCCTCACCGATGGTGGCGTGTTTGACAACCTGGGCAGCACCGCCCTGCTGGACGAGCAGTGCACCATGATCATCGCCAGTGATCCCGGCGGCGTCTTCGACACCCGCGCCCGCGAGGTGTCGGTGGGCCGCATCGGCCTCATGGGGCGCCTGGTGGAACTGCTGAGCGAGCGGCCCAACCAGCTGTTCCGGCATGAGCTGCGCGAGCGCCGGCGCATGGGCGAAGCCTTCGAGACCTTGGCGGCCGGCGCCGTGGGCGGGGACGCCGCCCAGTTCGTCGGCGCCCGCTCGCTGACGGCCCTGAGCACTTTTCGCATCGCTCCCGCGGCGGACCTCAACAGGCCGGGCAGCCGCGGCCAGCTGCTGTCGGCCGTTCGCACGGACCTCGATGTGTTCGGCCCGATTGAGCAAAACGCCCTGATCCAGCAGGGCGAGCATCAGGCTGAGCGGCACCTGCAGCGTCGTTTCGCGCCCGGCGCTGGCAGGCCTGTGCAGGTGGCGCAGCGCGAGCTGCCGGATCTGCCAGGGCCCACGGCCCGGGAGCAGGATGTCCTTGCCGTGGCCAGTCACCGCTTTTTGCGCCTGCCGCGCCTGTGGCCGCTCAGCTGCCTGCTGCTGCTGGTGCTCTTGATGGCTGCGGCCTGGCATTGGCCCTGGCCGGCCGCCTTGGACGCTGCCCTGGTGGCGTTCTGGCGAAGCCTGTCCTGCCTGCCCCAGGGGCCGGGCCTGCTGGGCGCGGCGACGCTGTCCGCGCTGTGGGCTCAGGTGGCGGCCTGGCACTACCTGCCCTTGCTGGCGCCGCCGGCACTGCCCCTGGCCTGGCTGGCCTTCAAGCGCTGGCTGGCCGCGCCTGGCCTCTGGCGGACGGGTTTTGCCGCGCTGGGCCGGTGGCTGCGCCGTTCGGCCCTCATGCTGGGCCTGCGGGCCGTTCATGAGCTGCTGCTGCGCTGGTCTGTCGGGCGCTGGCTGTTCGGACAGAGCGGGGCCACCTGGCGGCGGCGGCTGCGCTACGTCAGGGGGCTCGTCGTGTATGGCCTGGGCCTGGTGCTGCTGCCCGGCACCCTGGGCCCCCTGTGGATGATGCTGCCGCTGCTGTTCGCGCTGGCGCTGGCGGGCGTTGGCCTGCTGTCGCTGGGCACCACCTGGCTGTACCGGCGGCTGACGCGCTGAAGGGGGGCGACGGCCCCATTGCCCCGACGCGCCAGCCCTCGCGGCCGATCCGGGATAATCGGCCCGTCCCCCATTCCAGGGGCCCGACCCTCTCGCTGCAGCATCCATGTCGAATCTGATTGTTCACGGCGGTACCCCGCTGGCTGGCCGCATCATCCCCTCGGCCAACAAGAACGCCATCCTGCCCATCCTCTGTGCCACCTTGCTCACCGCCGAGCCGGTGCGTCTGCGGGGCATTACCGAGATCACCGACGTCAAGAAGATCCTCGAGGTCTTCCGCAAGCTGGGCAGCACGGTCGAGGTCGATTACAAGACCGGCATCCTGGACGTGCACCACCGGGACACCCACTTCGACGCCGCCACCGACCGCCTGCCCGAGGAAATGCGCTCGTCCATCATGCTGGTGCCCGGCCTGATGGCGCGCTTCGGCGCCGCCCGCATCGAGGACGACGTCAAGGGCTGCACCCTGGGCGCTCGCGAGATCGATCCGCATGTGGAAGTCTTCGAACGCTTCGGTGCCAGCGTGCAACGCCTGCCCGATGGCCTGCTGCTGAGCGTGGACCGCCCGCTCAAGGGCAATGACCACTGGACGGACTACGCCTCCGTCACCACCACCGAGAATTTCGTGCTCTGCGCCGCGCTGGCGCAGGGCACGTCCACGCTGATGAACGCGGCCTCGGAGCCGCATGTGCAGGAATTCTGCGCCTTCATGCAGATGCTGGGCGCGAAGATCGAAGGCCTGGGCACCTCGCGCCTCAAGATCACCGGCGTGGAGCGCCTGGGCGGCGGAGACTTCAGCTTCGCCGAGGACTTCCACGAAATCGTCACCTTCCTGGCCCTGGGCGCCATCACGGGCGGCGACGTCCAGGTGAAGAATTCCCAGCCCGAGCAGTTCCCGCTGATCGACCGCACCTTCGCCAAGTTCGGCGTGCACATCGAGCACAAGGACGGCTGGTCGCGCGCCCTCACGCAGGGCCCGCTGAAGGTCAAGGAGCCCTTCACCCGCAACATCCTGCAGAAGGTCGAGGCGGCGCCTTGGCCTTACCTGCCCGTGGACCTGCTGCCCATCTTCGTGGCCCTGGGCGTCAAGGCCGAAGGCAGCGTGATGTTCTGGAACAAGATCTACGACGGCGCCATGGGCTGGACCTCGGAGCTGTCCAAGTTCGGCGCGCATGCCTTCCTGTCCGACCCGCACCGCATGGTCACCTTCGGCGGCAAGCCCCTGCATGCGGCGGAGGTGGAGAGCCCCTACATCATCCGCGTGGCCATCGCCCTGCTGATGGTGGCGGCGTCCATCCCGGGGCGCTCGGTGATCCGCAATGCCACGCCCATCCGGCGGGCGCACCCGCATTTCGTCGAGAACATCTGCACGCTCGGTGCCCGTATCGAGTGGGTGGAGGGGGACTGACCCGCCCCTTGGGCTGGCCCAACCCTGATACTGCGGCGAGTTTCCTGCTGTCCGAACGCTGCCCCGGCCCATGGCCAAGTTCCTGTCGTCCCTGCTGTTGAGTCTGGCCCTGCTGCCCTGCGCGGCACGGGCGACAGAGCCGCTGCCGACCCTGCACTGGCTGGTGCAGGACGTGCCGCCGCATTTCAGCTACGTACGGCCTGGCCAGGTGCCGCAGACGGTGGAGGACATCGGCCAGGGCGAGCTCGACGGCTTCATGCGCATCCTGGTGCGGCGCCTGCCGCAGTACCGCCACGTGCTGCTGGAGATGCCCTTCACCCGCTTCGAGCTCCAGGCGCGCCAGGGCCAGACACTGTGCTCCGTCCTGCATGTGAAGACGCCGGAGCGCCTGGGCTGGCTCTATTTCAGCCACCTCTATCCGCCGCTGTTCTCGCGCCAGCTGCATGTGGTCGTCCACAAGGACCGCCTGGCGCAGTTCGAGACCGCGATCACCGGTCAGCCCCTGCAGCTGGCGGATCTGCTGCAGCGTCAGGAATTGCAGGGCCTGCTGCCGCGGGATCGTGCCTTCGGGCCTCGCATCGACGCCTTGCTGAAGCAGGCGGGAGATGCCGCGCCGCGCACGGTGGTGCCCAATCGCAACATGCACCTGCTGCACATGCTGCGGGCCCGGCGTATGGACTACACGCTGGAGTACCCCTCGGTGGTCGATGAGTTCATGCGCCTCAACGGCGGGGACGACCTGGTCAAGCTGCCCCTGGCCGAGGGCCGCAGCACGCAGCTGGCCACCGTGGCCTGCACGCGCAATGCCGACGGCCGTCAGCAGATCGAGGCCATCGACGCCGCCGTGCGCCGCCTGGCGCAGGAGAAGGACCGCGAAGCCTGGCAGCGCAGCTGGCGCAGGGAGCCTCTGGACGAGCAGGACCGCCAGCGCGTCAACCGCTATATGGACGAGCGGGCCCGCGGCGGCCCCGTCATTGAATGAGCCGTCCGCCCAAGCTGGCCCTGCCCATGCGCGAGGGTGTCAGCGCCTCGGCCCTGGCCTGCCCGCCGGGGGACTGGCCGCTGCTGCTGGACTTCCTGGCCCATCGCCTGCCCCTGGTCAGCCGCGAGGACTGGGCCGGGCGCATGGCCGGCGGCGAGGTGCTGGGCCCGCAGGGTCAGGTCTTGCCTGAGGGCACGCCCTACCGCGGCGGGCAGCGCATCTACTACTACCGCCGTGTGGCCCGGGAGACTCCCGTGCCCTTCGAGGAGCTGCTGGTCCATGTGGACGATCAGCTGGTGGTGGCCGACAAGCCGCATTTCCTCTCGGTGACGCCCAAGGGCCGCCATGTGCAGCAGACTCTGCTGACCCGGCTCAAGCGTCGCCTGGGCCTGCAAGACCTGACCCCCATCCATCGCCTGGACCGCGAGACGGCGGGGCTCACTGTGTTCTGCGTGCAGCCCGCGCACCGCGATGCCTATCAGCGCCTCTTTCGCGAACGCAGCGTGGACAAGGTCTACGAAGCCGTGGCTGCGGCGCCACCTTCCGGGCTTGCGCTGCCACAACGTTACCGCAGCCGGCTCGTGGAACGCGAAGGCGAGGCCTTCATGCAGATGGCTGAGGCGCCGGGCGAGCCCAATGCCGAGACCGACATCCGCTGCCTGCGGCTGCTGGGCCCGGGGCGGGCGCTTTACGAGCTGCGTCCGTTGACCGGCCAGAAGCACCAGCTGCGGGCGCAGATGTGCGCACTGGGCCTGCCCCTGGCGGGCGATCGCATCTATCCGTTGCTGCAGCCGCCGCGCGAGGACTTTGACCAGCCTTTGCAGCTGCTGGCTCGGTCCATCGCCTTCGTCGATCCCGTCAGCGGGGCGCCGCGGGCCTTCCGTTCGGAGCGCCAGCTGGCGCTGGTCGAGGCCGCAGGCGGCGCGCCCACGGCCTGACGGGGCGGCCGCTGCGGGCCTCGAGCGCCCCTGTGCGATTTGCGGCCTTCGCGCCCTGCCATCACCCCAGCAGGAGGGAGCAACAAGGCGCAACAGCAGCCTGGCGCGCCAGGCCGGCCGGCCTACACTGCCAGCGCCCCGGTCGAGCAAGGGGCGGGAGCAGAACAATGGCAGCGATGGGCAGAGGAGTGAAGATCCTGGCAGGCGTGGGCCTGGCGGCGGCGGTGGCCGCGGCGGGCTGGTGGGGCTGGCAGCGCCAGCGCGGTGCCCCCGAGGCCAGCGAGGCCGACAGCGGCCCGCCGGCCGCCTTCGCGCTGGCGGACTGCAAGGCCCGGCTCTTCGACGGCTCGCCGGCCATCGCGGTGATGTTCACCCAGGCCCTGGCCGGGGGGCAGGACTTCGGCAAGCTGCTCACGGCAACCGAATCCGCCCCCAACGAGGAGGCCGACAAGGCCACGCCCGTCGAGGCCCGCTGGGTGCTGGGCGACAACCCCCGCGTGCTCTACCTCCCCTACGTGAAGCCCGAGCGCAAGTTCCGAGTGAAGCTGGCCGGCGAGCTGGCGGCCCGGGCCGGCGCGACGCTGGCCACGCCCCAGCAGTGCGAGGTGGCCAGCGAGGCCATGCCCGACGCCTACTACTTCGCCAGCCGCGGCACCGTGCTGCCGGCTGAGATCAACGGCGGCCTGCCCGTCGTGACCGTCAACACCCCCCAGGTCGATGTGCAGTTCCTGCGCATCCGCCCCGAGAACCTCAGCGCTTTTCTGGACCAGGTTGGCGGACGGCGCGAGCGCCCGAAGGCGGCCAGCTACGAGGAAGGCAGCGAGGACTACGAAGGCGGCTACTACTACGAGGATCCGGGCCGCCGGCTCAAGGGCCGGACCTCCGGCTATGTGCTGGACCAGCTGCGCGGCATGTCCGACAGCGTCTACATCGGCCGCTTCACCACTGACGAGCGTTCCAACCGCCGCAACGTCTCCTTCCTGCCTGTCGAGCGCATCAAGGAGCTGCAGGAGCCGGGCATCTACGTGGCGGTGATGAACACGCCGGGCCGTTTCGGCTGGGACTACCAGGTCACGCACTTCTACGTCACCGACATCGGCCTGCACCTGCGCCGCCATGCCGCGCAGCTGGATGTGTTCGCCACCTCGCTCAAGAGCGGCACGGCGCTGTCCGGCACCGAGCTGACCCTGGTGGATGAGGCTGGCAAGGCCCTGCAGCAGCTCAGCAGCGACGGCCAGGGCCATGGCGTCTTCACCCAGAAGCTGGACAAGGCCCGCGTGGTGCTGGCCCGGCGGGGCAAGGAGATGTCCGTGCTCTCGCTCAACGATGCGGCGCTGGACCTCTCGGAGTTCGACGCCATCGGGCACCCCTCGCGCAACAACAAGCTCTTCATCTATGCCGGGCGTGACCTCTACCGCCCCGGCGAGAGTTTCCAGGCCTCGGTATTGGCCCGCGACGCCGACGGTCGCGCCTGGGACAAGGCCGTCCCGCTGACCCTGAGCCTCAAGAAGCCCGACGGCAGCAATGCCGCCACCCTGCTGGTACGCCCGGGGACCACCGGCGCCGGCTACTACCAGCAGGCCATCACCCTGCCGGCCGACGCCCCCACGGGCCGCTGGCAGCTGCAGGCGCGCGTGGACCCGGCCGCCAAGCAGCCGGACGCGCAATGGGGCTTCCAGGTCGAGGAGTTCCTGCCCGAGCGCATGAAGCTGCAGCTCAACGCCGCCGAGGCCGTGCTGACGGGCGACGCCGCGCTGCGCGTGGACGTGCAGGGCGACTACCTCTATGGCGCGCCGGCCTCGGGCAACCGCGTCCAGGCCAGCCTCTACACGGAGCGTCAGCTCAACCCCCTGGCCCGCGCACTGCCCGGCTTCATCTTCGGCGACTTTGCCGACGACAAGGCCCAGAAGCGCAGCGACGCCGAGGACGACGAACTGGACGACAAGGGCCACACCACCCTCAATTTCCACCCCGCGCTGCGCGAGCGCAGCTCCCCCATGCTGCTGCGCGCCAGCGTCAGCCTGCTGGAAAGCGGCGGCCGCCCGGTGGTGCGCTCGCTGGAGCGCAGCTGGTGGCCGGCCGAGCAGCTGCTGGCTATCCGCCCGCTCTTCGATCGCAACGTGGTGCAGGAAGGCGGCTTGGCCGAGTTCGAGCTGACCCGTGTGGATGCCGCCGGCAAGTTCCACCCGGCCGCTGAGCTGCAGCTGCGACTCGTCTACGAGGAGCGGCAGTGGTACTGGCGCTATGACGACAGCCGCGGATGGCATTCGGGCTTCAACACCCAGGAAGAGCTGGTGGAGGCCCGCCAGATCAAGCTGGACAAGCGCAGCAAGATCGCGCTGCCGGTGCGCTGGGGCCGCTACCGCCTGGAGATCGCCGATCCGACGACGCAGCAGACCCTGCGCTACGGCTTCTATGCCGGCTGGGGCGCTCAGGATGCCGACGATGTCGGCAACCGGCCCGACCGCGTGCAGCTCAAGCTGGAGGGAGCGCCCTTCAAGCCGGGCCAGAAGGCGAAGCTTGAGATCAAGCCGCCGCATGACGGCGAAGCCCTGGTGACGGTGGAGGGCGACCGCGTGCTGTGGAGCGAGCGCCTGGCCGTGAAGGCGCGCGGCACCACGGTGGAGATCCCCGTGGCCGAGGACTGGAAGCGACATGACCTCTACATCACCGTGGCTGCCTTCCGGCCCGGCAGCCAGGGCGACAAGGTCACGCCGGCCCGCGCCCTGGGCCTGGTGCACCTGCCCCTGTGGCGCGAGGACCGCAAGCCCAAGGTGGAGCTGGTCGCGCCGCCGAAGGCCACGCCGGAGCAGTCACTGCCCATCAAGGTCAAGGTGCCGCAGCTGGCCGGCAAGCCAGCCCTGGTGACCGTGTCTGCGGTGGACGTGGGCATCCTCAGCATCACCCGCTACAAGACGCCGGACCCGCAGGATTTCTTCTTCGGCAAGCACCGCTACGGCGCCGACCTGCTGGACCTCTACGGCAAAGTGATCGAGCGCATGGAGGGCAATGCCGCCCGCCAGCGTTTCGGCGGCGATGCCGGCAAGCGCGACACCCAGAGCATGCCGCGCAAGGTGCTGCTGGTGGACCTCTTCAGCGGCCCGGTGCAGCTCGATGCCAAGGGCGAGGCCACGGTGAGCCTCAAGCTGCCGGACTTCAACGGCACCCTGCGCGTGATGGCCGTGGTGTCCAGTATCGACAGCTATGGCAGCGCCCAGGCGGAGACCGTGGTGGCCGCGCCCCTGGTGGCCGAGCTGTCCATGCCGCGCTTTCTCTCGCCCGGTGATAAGGCCACCATCGCGCTGGACGTGAGCAACCTCTCCGGCAGCGCCCGCGAGGTCAGGGTGCGCCTGGAGGCCGACGGCCCGCTGCGCGTGGCCGCGCAGCCCGAGCCCGTGCAGCTGGCCGACAAGCAGCGCAAGGTGCTGAGCTTCCAGGTCGAGGCGACCGAGGCAGCGGGCCTGGTGCCGCTCAAGCTGCATGTGCAGGCCGGCGAGCTGAAGCTGACGCGCGAGGCTGCGCTGCAGCTGCAGCCGCTGACCCCGCCCGTTCATGAGCTCAAGCGCACGCGCCTGGAACCCGGCGCCACGCTGAAGCTCGATGCCAACCTGCTCGACGGCTATTGGGGCGGCTCGGCCAGCGCCACGCTGAGTCTCTCCGACAAGCCGCCCATCGACATCCGCGAGCAGGTCAAGGGCCTGCTGGGCTACCCCTATGGCTGTCTTGAGCAGACCACCAGCAGCGCCTACCCGCTGGCCATGATCGATGAGGAGGCCGCCAAGGCCTTCGGCGTCACGCCGGTCCCCCGCGAGGAGCGTGCCCGCCGCCTGGACAGCGCCTTCGGCCGCCTGGCCGGCATGCAACAGGCCAAGGGCGGCTTCGGCCTCTGGGCCAACACCAGCCCCTACGAGGCCTGGCTGTCGGCCTATGTGACCGGCTTCCTGCAGGACGCCAAGGACGCCGGCTTCGCGCCCCCCGAGAGCATGCTCAGCCGCTCCATGGACAACCTCCTGGAGCAGTTCCAGCGCAGCCCCGGCCAGCAGACCCAGCCGCCCAAGGAGCCCAAGCGGGATGACAAGGGCCGGGTGGCCAGCTACAGCGACATCGAGCTGATCCGCATCGCCCACCAGCGCTTTGCCGAAGCGGCCCATGCGGGCTATGTGCTGGCGCGCGCGCAGAAGGCGCCGCTGGCCACGCTCAAGACCCTGCATGACCAGTACCGCGGCAATGCCCGCTCGCCCCTGCCCCTGATCCACCTGGGCCTGGCCCTCAAGCTCATGGGCGACGAGAAGCGGGCCAGGCAGGCCCTGGACGAGGGCCTGAACCGCGCCTACGGCATCAACCCGTCGTTTGCTGCGGCGCAGGAGTCGTGGTGGGAAGAGTGGCTGGGCGACTACGGCAGCCGTGTGCGCGACCAGGCCATGGCCTATGCGCTGCTGGCCCGTCACGGCATCCAGCACGAACGCCGCGAAGGCCTGCTCTTCGACCTGGCCGGCGACTTCGACCGCCGCCGCTACTTCTCCACCCAGGAGCGCCTGGCGCTCTTCCTGGCGGTGCGAAGCGCCCATGGCCAGGCGGGCGGGGAGGGCTGGAGCGCCAGCCTGCAGACGGGCAGCGGCGCGCCCGAGGTGCTCAGCGGCAAGGAGACGGCACAGCGCGACGTCGCTGCCACCCGGCTCAAGGCGGGCGCCGTGCTGAAGAACGAGGGCAAGGGCTCGCTGTTCGTAGAGCTGCATGCCCAGGGCTATCCGACCAAGCCCCTGTCGTCGCAGACCGACAGCATCGTGATCGAGCGCAGCCTCTTCACCATCGATGGCAAGCCCGTCACCGCGCGCCAGTTCACTACCGGCGAGATGCTCGTCGTGCGCCTGCGCGCCACGGCCAGGCGCCCCATCAAGGACGGTCTGATCGTGGACCGCATCCCGGCCGGCTTCGAGGTGGAGAACCTCAACCTCAGCCAGGGACCGCAGGCCGGCGAGTTCACCGTGGAGGGGCAGAACATCGCCCAGGCCAACGCGAACACGCGCATCGTGCACACCGAGTACCGAGATGACCGCTTCGTGGCCGCCGCGCAGCTGGACGGCAGCCCGCTGGATGTCTTCTACCTCGTGCGCGTGGTGACCCCGGGCCGCTACCAGGTGCCGGCGCCCTTTGCCGAGGATATGTACCGGCCCGAGCTGCGCGGCATCGGCAAGTCGGAGGCCGAGATCACTGTCCTCAACAAAAAATGAAGCCACGCCCTGATCGTGCTCGCCTGAACGGCGTGCAGGCCTCGCATCGATGACGCGGCCATGCCTGCACGATTGAGCCTGATGCGCCGGGCCCCGCGCCGCCGGGCCTGGTGCGTGCTCGCCGTCCTCGTGCTGGCGCTGCTGGGCCTGGACCGACTCTTTCCGCTGCCAGCCGCGGCCTGGCCGGACAGCCCGGCGCGGCGGCCGCTGGAAGCGGTTGCAGTGCTGGCCGAGGACGGCACGCCGCTGCGCTACTGGCCGGGCGCGGACGGCGCCATGCGGCACCGGGTCACGCTGGAGCAGGTCTCGCCGCTGTATGTCGAGGCCCTGCTGGGCTACGAGGACCGCGCCTTCTGGTGGCACCCCGGCATCAATCCGGCGGCCCTGCTGCGGGCCGCGTGGCAATGGCTGCGGGCAGGGCAGGTGGTGTCGGGCGGCTCCACGCTGACCATGCAGGTGGCTCGCCTGCTGGACGCGGAGTGCGCCGATCGCCAGCGCAATCTGCAGACCTGCGCCACCCGCAGCGTTGGCGCCAAGGTGCGTCAGATGCTGCGCGCCCTGCAGCTGGAATGGCACCTCGGCAAGCGTGAGATCCTCACGCTCTACCTCAACGAGGCGCCCATGGGCGGCATGGTGGAGGGGGTGGAGATGGCGGCGCAATCCTACCTTGGAAAGTCCGCGCGCTATCTGTCCCATGCCGAAGCGGCGCTGCTGGCGGCTCTGCCGCAGAGCCCCTCGCGGCTGCGACCCGATCGCCACCCGGCCCTGGCCCAGCTCGCGCGCGACAAGGTGCTGGATCGCCTCATGAGCCAAGGCGCCTGGAACGCCGCACAGGTGCAGGACGCCAAGCTGGAGAGGGTCTTTGCACCCCCCCTGCGCTCGCGCGTGCTCGCCCCGTTGCTGGCTGAGCGTCTGCGCCAGCGTGGGCTGAAGGCAGGGCAGGCTGTGGTGCCTTCCCTGCTGGATGCGGGCCTGCAGCAGCGCCTGGAGCAAGTTCTGCTGGACCGGCTCAACACGCTGCCAGAGCAGGTCTCCATCGCCGCGCTGGTCGTGGACAACAGCGACGGCGCCGTGCGCGCCTACGCGGGCTCGGCCGATTTCAGCGACATGAAGCGTGCAGCCCACGTGGACATGGTGCGCGGTCTGCGCTCCCCGGGGTCCACGCTCAAGCCCTTCCTCTATGCCATGGCCCTGGACCAGGGCCTGGTGCACTCCGAAAGCCTGCTGGTCGATGCGCCGCAGAACTTCGGCGGCTATGCGCCCGGTAATTTTCAGGCGGATTTCTCGGGGCCGGTGAGTGTGTCCGAGGCCCTGCAGCGCTCGCTCAACGTGCCGGCGGTGGACCTGCTGGAGCGTCTGGGTCCCGAACGTTTCGCGGCCCAGTTGCGAGGGGCGGGCCTGCGTCTGCGCATGCCGGCCAATGCCACGCCCAACCTGAGCCTGATCCTGGGCGGCGGCAGCACGCGGCTGGAGGAGCTGGTGGGCGCCTACACGGCCCTGGCCCGCGGTGGCGAGGCCCTGCTGCCGCGCCTGCAGGCCGAGGATCCCATGCGCCCGACGCGCCTGATGAGCGAGGGCGCCGCCTTCATCGTGCGGGAGATCCTGGAGAACGGCGGCCGCCCTGGCGCGCCCTTCCGGGAGTCCGAGGCCCGCATTGCCTGGAAGACGGGCACCAGCTTCGGCTTCCGCGATGCCTGGGCCTTGGGCGTGACGGATCGCTACACCCTGGGCGTCTGGATGGGCCGCCCGGACGGCACGCCCAACCCGGGCCACTTCGGCGCCAACAGCGCGGCGCCGCTGCTGCGCGACCTGGCCGCCGCCCTCGGGCCCCAGCAGCTCGCACCGCGCCGCC
>NZ_JACJUG010000059.1 GCF_014174515.1 Mitsuaria sp. WAJ17 | reverse complement strand
CGCTCAGCAGCCGGGGCTGCCGGCCCGGCAGCCAGCCGCTGGCGGTCGCGCCCTGGCCCTCGATGCGCAGCAGGCTGGGCACGCTCGCTCCCGCCAGTTGCAGCAGGCCGCGGGCGAAAGGCCCGGCCGGCTGCTGGTGCAGATCCCGCAGCCGCAGGTCGGTGCCGGGCATCGCCTGCAGGGCGAGGGCCTCTCCCGCGCCCAAGACCAGGGCATGGGGCAGTGAATGTGCGGGCTGATGCCAGGCGCGCTGCAGCTGTGCACCGGGGGCCAGGCGCTGCAGGCGTTGCTGGCCGGCAGGGCTCAGGGCGGCGGCATCCACGCTCCAGCGGCGCAGGGCCAGGGGGGGCGCAGACGGCGCCGGTGCGGGCAGCAGGTCCAGACGGCGGGCCTGGCGCGGACTCAGCAGCAGGGTGTCGAAGGCGGGCGCCTCGGTGGGCTCGCCCTGCAACAGGGCTTCCAGTTCAGCGACTGCCAGCGTGTGCAGCGTGCCGCCCTGCAGCAGGGCGCGCAGGGCCGACCATAGCGCGCTGCCGCTGAGCCAGTGGCTTGCGGCCAGCTGCGGGGCGCCGGCCCCCTCGCCGTCTTCAGCGCTGTAAAGGGCCTGGACCAACTGGGCCTGCGTGTAGCGAAGCAGGCGGGTGCCGGCTGTGCCTGCCGTTCCCGGTTCGGCCAGGCTGTCCAGCAGGCTGCAGGCCCCTGCCGAGGCGTCGCCAGGGCGGGCGGCCTGGGAGAGGCCTTCGGCCAGCAGGGCAGACCAGGAACGGCTGGCTCCGATGAGCGTTGCGCCCTCCGGCGAGGTGGTCCCGGCGAAGACGCTCAGGCGCGGGGTCAGGTCTTGCGGCAGCCGGGGCGGGCTGGTGGGCTGATCCTGTGCCGGCCACAGGCAGTCCAGCCCCGCAGCCATGCCCGACAGCAGCATGGCCAGGCTCTGCACCGGCGCCAGTTCGTCTGGCCACAGCAGGACGCGATCACCCGGCTGCAGGTCCTGGGCCTGCCAGGCCGCCAGTCCCTGATGGCAGGCCTCCAGCAGCGCCGCATGGCTGCAGCGCAGGCCGGCGGCCTGCAGGGCCAGGTCTTGCGGATGCCGGCGGGCTTGCTGTTCGAGCAGGGCCAGCAGGCTGGGCGCCGTGGCCTCGGCAGGGGCCGCCTGCAGGTCGGACGGGCGCGGCTCGGCGGTCTCAGCGGACTCGGTGATGAGGCCGATGCTGCCCAGCACCGCCTGCGGCTGGGCCACCAGGCGGCCGAGCAGGGCCTGGAACTGCTGCCCCAGGCTGGCAACGGCCTCGTGGCTGAAGAGCGCCTGGTCATGGCTGAGGGTGAACTGCAGGGACTCGCCCGGTAGCACGATCAGGGCCAGGCCGTAGCTGGTCTCCTCCAGCGCCCGAATGTCATCAACCTCCAACCCCTGGGCCGCCACCAGCTCGCGGAAGGCGGCTTGGCCCGGGTAGTTCTCGAAGACGTAGATGGCGTCGAACAGGGCCTGCTGGCGTGGCAGCTCGCTGCAGGCCAGCACCTCGGACAGCGCGCTGTAGGCCCGCGCCTCCACCTCCTGCGACTGTTGCTGAAGGCCCTGCAGCCAGTCCTGCACGGAGGCCTGAGCATCGAGCTTGACGCGCATGGGCAGGGTGTTGATGAAGAGGCCCACCATGCGTTCCACGCCGACCAGCGCCGGGTTGCGGCCCGAGACCACCATGCCGTAGCAGAGTTCGTCCTGCCCACCGTGCAGGGCCAGCAGCAGGGCCCAGGCGGCCTGGCACAGGGTGTTGAGCGTGAGGCGGCTGCTGCGGCACAGTTGCTGGGCCTCCTGGACCCAGGAGGCCGGCATCGTGCCCTGCCAGTGGCCCAGGCGACGCGGCGCCAGCGTGTCGGCATCGGCCGGCTGCACGGAGGGCGCCCAGCGCAAGGCCTGGCGATAGCCGGCCAGCTGGGCCTTCCAGAAGTCCATCGCTGCCGGCACATCCTGCTGGCGCAGCCAGGCCAGGTAGTGGCGGTAGTCGCGGGCTGGGCGGGGCTGGCCTGCACCGCGACCGGCGTAGTGCTCGAAGACCTCGGACAGCACGATGGGCATGGACCAGCCGTCCAGAATGGCGTGGTGGTAGGTCCAGAGAAAGCGGGTCTGCTGCCCGCCCAGGCGGACGAGGTGCAGGCGCATCAGCGGCGGTCGGCCGGCATCAAAGCCCTGCACGCGGTCGCTGTGCAGCAGGTCCTCGAAGCGCACCTGCTGCTGCAGCGGGTCGAGCCCGGACCAGTCCAGCTGTGTGATGGGCAGCTGCACGGACTTCAGCACCACCTGCAGGGGCTGGGCCTCCTGCAGGCGCATGAACAGGGTCTTCAGAACGTCGTGGCGCTGGGCCACCGCCTGCCAGGACTGGCAGAAGCGGTCCCAGTCCAGCTCGCCCCGAAGCAGGCAGGAGAACTGCTCGACGTAGACGCCGGAGCGCGGGTCCAGCCGCGAGTGATGCAGCATGCCGTGCTGCAGGGGGCTGAGGTAGTGGATGGTGTCGACGTTGGGATTCATGATGCGATGCAGAGCGGCCTCAGGCCGGCGTGGAGAGCAGGCCGTCCAGCTCCTGGAGCAGGGCGTCAAGGCCGTCCTGGCTGATGTCGATGGCGGGAACGTCCGAGGGTGTGAGCCCACCGGCCTCGGCGCTCTCGCAGTGCGTGAGCAGGGTGCCCAGGGCCCGGGCCATGTCGGTCATCAGGCAGCCCATGGTTTCCTCGACGGCGCTTGCGCCGGTGAAGGCGCACTCCAGCACGAGCTGGCCCTGGCTGATGTAGGCGCAGACATCCAGCAGATGGGTGCGCGCCTGGCGTGGGCTGCGGATGCCCGCGGCCGGCTCCGCGCGGCCGGTGAAGAGGGCGCTGCTGCCCACCATCTGCTCCACCACGCCCAGGTAGGTGAAGAGCACCGGTGAGGGCGGCATGGCCTCCAGCGCCTGGCGCAGGGAATCCTCAGCGGGCGCGAGGTAGCGCAGGGCGCCGAAGCCGTCGCCCTTGGCCGGCACTTCACGCAGGCGTTGCTTGACGGTCTTGATCAGGCGGCCGGGGTCG
Organism: Mitsuaria sp. WAJ17; assembly: GCF_014174515.1. Lineage (GTDB taxonomy): Bacteria > Pseudomonadota > Gammaproteobacteria > Burkholderiales > Burkholderiaceae_C > Roseateles_B. Next base: position 4,511 of record NZ_JACJUG010000059.1, on the reverse strand, counting down.
CTGATGTCCGCACCCTCCACCAGCACGGGGTAGATGGAGGTGAACCAGCCGACGCTGCGGCTGAGGTCCAGCCGCTCGCTCAGGGCCTCGCGGCCATGGCCTTCGAGGTCCAGCAGCAGGGACTGGCAGCCGCCCCAGTGCTGGAATCCGGCCAGCAGGGCGGCCACCAGCAGGTCGTTGGCATCGGTGCCGTAGGCCTGGTGGGCCGGGCCGCGGAAGGCCGCGGTCTGCGCGGGGCTGAGCCGCACCTGGCAGCAGCCATGGGCCTCCTCGGCATGCCGCGGCGCGCGGGGCTTGAGCGCGTGGCGCATCAGCGCCGGACGCTCCTGACCCTCAGCCATGCGGGCCTGCAGCTGCGTGGCGAACGCCTGCCAGTGTGCGCGCTCGGCGGCCAAGGCTGTGTCCTGCGTGGCGGCCAGGCGGCTCTGCCAGGCCTGCACCCAGTCGCGCACCGAACTGGTCTTCAGCGGCAGGGGCGCGGCGCTGCCGGCCTTGAGCTGGGCGTAGAGCTGGCCCAGGTCCTGCAGCAGGATGTTCCACGAGACGCCGTCCACCAGCAGGTGGTGCATGACCACCAGCAGGCGGCTCTGCTGCAGGCTGCCGCCCTGCAGCCAGCGCAGGCGCCACAGCGGACCCTGGCTCAGGTCCAGGCCGGTCTGGGCCTGCTCGATGGCCTCACGCCAGCGCGGCAGCGAGGTCTGGCCATTGGGTGCGCGGCAGTCGATGACGGCGAAGTCGGGCGCAGGGCCGCTCTCGGCGGCAATGCTCTGCAGCCAGATGCCGTCGCGATGCTCGAAGCGTGAGCGCAGGCCGTCGTGGTGCAGCGCCAGCTGCTGCAGGGCCTGCTGCATCAGTGCGGGGTCTGGCGTCTCATGGAGCTCCAGCAGCAAGGCCTGGTTGAAGTGGGCCAGGTCCTGATCGACCTTGTCGAACATCCAGTGCGCTGCGGGACCCAGCGGGAACTCGCCGCTGACGGGGCCCTGATCGACCTCGATGCCAGGCGTGCTGCTCACCACTCGGGCCAGCCGGGCGATGCTGCTGTGCTCGAAGAGGTCCTTGGGCCGCAGGTAGAGGCCCTGCTGCCCGGCCTTGGAGACGATGACAGCGGCCAGGATGGAGTCGCCGCCCAGCTGGAAGAAGTCGTCATCCACCGTGACGCTTTCCAGGCCCAGGACCTCGCACCACAGGGCTGACAGCTGCGCCTCGATGGCACCTTCGGCCGCGCGGCCGCCGGCCTGCAGATCGGGCTCGGGCAGGCGGGGAAGGTCGGGGCGCAGGGCGTCATCCAGAGGCAGCTGCTCCAGCAGCACCAAGGCCTGGGGCCACTGCAGCTCGGGCAGCTCGGCGCGCAGGCGGTCCCGCAACGCCTGGGTCAGCGTGGCGTCGTCCAGCACGGCGGGACCGTGCTGGCGCAGCACATAGGCGGTGGCCACCGGGCCACTGGCCGTCGAGCGCTGGAGCAGCAGGGCCAGGGCCACGCCGGCCTGCCGCATGAGGCAGCGCTCGATGGGGCCGGCCTCCAGGGAACGGGCGCCGAGCAGCAGGGGGCCGGCGCCCGGATCCGGGCACTGCAGCGCCGTGTCCAGGGCGCGCAGGCGCAGGGCCGGTCCGCTGGCTGCATCGGCAAAAGCCCATTGGCGCAGCGCGGGAGGCTCGCCCGATGCCGAGCGCAGCAGTGGCGCGCCGCAGCCCGGCAGGGGCAGCCAGTGCCATCCCTGGGTCGCGGGCTCGAAGACCCAGGGCTGGGCGCCCGGCACCCGGCGCAGGTAGCGTGGCGATGCCGTCGGCCAGCGCAGTACGGGTTCTGCCTGCTCGCCATGGGCCAGCAGGCGCGGCAGAGGATGGTCGGCCGGCAGGGCGCGCAGGGCCTGGGCCAGGGAGGGTGTCAGCAGGGCCGGCAGCAGCAGGGCCGAGGGGGCGAAGGTGGCGACGCGGGTGGCGAGCGTGTCGGTCAGGGCCTGCGCCGTCGAGCCGCCCGCCAGGCTCGCCAACTGCACGGCGCAGCCGCACGACCAGGCCTGTGCCAGGGCCGCGCTGGCCAGGGCCAGTTGGCTGGGGGCCGGCGACCAGGGCAGCAGCAGGCGGTCCTGGGCACGCAGTTGCAGGGCTTCGCCGACGGCCATGCCGATCAGCGGATCATCGAAGGGTGGGGCATCGACCGCGCCGTCGCCAGGCAGGCATTCCAGGGCCGGCAGCAGCAGGGTGGAGCCGGCCGGCGCACGCACGATGAGGTCCAGACCCGTGCCCACTTCAGCCGCGTCCAGCCAGCGGACCTGCGCGCCCTGGGCGAGCAGGGCGGGCCACAGCAAGGCGCCCTGCACGGGGTGCGTGAGGAAGAGGCCGACGCGGCTGCCCTCGCGCAGGCCCTGGGCCCGCAGTTGCGCCAGCCAGGACTGGGCTTGGCGCGCCAGGCGGCCCCAGCTGCAATCGCCGGTTTCGTCCTGCAGGGCGGGCTGCTGCGCCTGGGCTTGCGGCCGCTCCAGCAGCGCCTGGTGCCAGGTCTTGCCCAGCTCGGCCGGCCCCAGGGGCTGGGTCTGGATGGCGGGGGCGGCGCACAGGCGGGCCTGGTCCAGCAGGCCTTCCGGCTGCTGCAGGGACCGTGCGAGCAGTTGCTCGAACTGTTCACCGAAGCAGGCGATGCTGGCCTCGTCGAAGAGGTCGCAGTTGTAGGTCCAGGCAGCCACGTAGTCCTGGCCGTCGTCCTGGATGTTGAGGGTCAGGTCATGCGTGGCGCCGCGGGTGCCGGTGCTGGACGCGGCCAGCACGGGGCCGAACAAGGCATGCTCCTGGGCCGCCTCCGATCCCCGGCGCAGTTGGTTCCAGTTGTACATGAGCTGGAACACCGGCGAGCGGCTCGCGTCGCGCGCGGGGCGCAGGCGCTCGACCAGCAGCGGGAAGGGATAGTCCTGGTGATCCAGCACGCGCAGCATCATCTGGCGCGTCTGTTCCAGCAGCTGGTCAAAGCGCGCGAGGCCCTGCAGGCGGCAGCGAAGTGGGATGGTGTTGACGAAGTGGCCCAGCACCTGCTCGCTGCCGGGCATGCTGCGGCCGGAGGTGGGCGCGCCAATCATCAGCTCGTCCTGACCGGTGTGCTTGTGCAGCAGCAGCTGGTAGACGGCCAGCAGCCACATATAGGGCGTCACCCGCCGCTCGCGGGCCGCCTGACGCAGGGCGCCGGACAGCGCCGGGTCCAGCATGCGGCTGAAGACGCGGCCGGCCTCGGTCTTGATGGGCGGGCGCGGGCGGTCGCCCTCCAGGGCCAGCCGGGGCAGTTCGCCCTGCAGCTCCTGCGTCCAGAAGGCGGCCAGCACCGAGCCTTCCGGGCCGGCCAGGCGCTGCGCCTCGTGCTGCACGAAGTCCTTGTACTGCTGCTGCAGGGCCGGCAGGCGCAGCGGCTGGCCGGTGCGGCCCAGGGCGTAGAGCGCGGAGAGCTCGCGCACCATGATCTCCAGGGACCAGAAGTCCGCCGCAACGTGGTGGACGTTGAGCAGCAACGCATGGCGCGGCGCATCGGCCGCCAGCTCGCCTTCATTCACCAGCAGCTTGAGCCGGATGGGAGAAACACGCAGGTCGAAGGGCTTGTTGGCCTCCTGGTCCACCCAGGCCAGGACCTCGGCCAGCGTGCGCCCCTGCATGCGCTGCACGTCCAGGCGCGCGGCAGCGTCCAGGCTCACCTGCTGGCGGGGCTGGCCCTCGCTGATCTCGTAGCGGGTGCGCAGGATGGGATGGCGGGCGATGAGGTAGTCCACGCAGCGCGCCAGCAGGGGAAGGTCCAGCCCATCGACCAGGCGGCAGGCATAGGTGACGTTGTAGGCTGCGCTGGACGGCTGCAGCTGATGCAGGGACCACAGCGACTTCTGCGAGTAGGACAGCGCATAGCTGCCCGCGCTCGTGCCGAACTGCTCCAGCAGCGCGACCAGGCCCTCTTTATTGGCCTTGAGCTCAGCCAGCAGCTGCGGGGTGATCAGCTCCTTGGGCGCCTTGTATTGCAGCTTGCCGTCCTGGGTCCAGAGCTGAACGCCGCGGGCGGCCAGGGCGTTGATGTAGTCGAGCGAGCTCATAGCTGACCGCTTTCCATTTCCATGTCGAAGAAGGCCTCGGTGGAGACCTGGTCCAGGGTCTGCGCGGCCGGGATGGCCGGTGCGTCAGACGGGGTCGATGCCGCTGCGGCCTGCTCCAGCTTGCCGGCGATGGTCTCCACCACGTCCGCCAGGCTGGCGCCTTCCAACAGTCGACCGAAGGGGATGTCCACGCCCAGCTCGCGGCGGATGCCGCTGCGGAACTCGGCGGCCATCAGCGAGTCCATGCCCATCTCGATCAGCGGCCGCTGGGGGCTGAGCTGGCGGGCGTCGGACTGCAGGGTGGCGGCCAGCGCATCGACGAGGGCCTGGGTGAGCGCTTGTTGCAGGACCGCGCCGGTCAGACCATGCAGCGCGGCCTTCAGGTGGCCGGCCGGCAGGCCTGGCGCCGCGGACTGCGCCGAGGCGCTGCCCGCCACCTCGGCCAGCAGG
>NZ_JACJUG010000058.1 GCF_014174515.1 Mitsuaria sp. WAJ17 | reverse complement strand
TGGCGGCTCGCCGGCCTGCCCCTGCTGCCGGGCCTGCTGTGGCCGGTGGTGCCGCATCCGCCGCCGGGGCGCTTCGAGCTGCTGGCGGCCGATGTGGGGCAGGGCACGGCAGTGCTGGTCCGGACCGCGGGCCACCTGCTGCTCTATGACACCGGTCCGCGCTGGGGCGGCGGCGCGGATGCCGGCCAGCGCGTGCTGCTGCCCCTGCTGCGTGCCCTGGGCTGGGGGGCTCTGGATCAGCTGATGCTCAGCCACCAAGACCTGGACCACGTCGGCGGCGCGACGGCCGTGCTGCGCCAGCTGCGGCCCCCGCTTCTGCGCAGCAGCCTGCCGCCCGGGCACACCCTGCTGCAGGGCCAGGCGCACGAGCCCTGCGAGCGGGGCCAGCACTGGCACTGGGACGGCGTGCGCTTCGAGCTCCTGCACCCCGGCCCGCCACAGCCGCCGCGCACCCTGGCCGCCGCCCGTCCCAACCACCGCTCCTGCGTGCTGCGTGTGGGGCCACAGTGCGCTGCTCACTGGCGATGTGGAGGCGCCGGACGAAGCGCAGATGCTGTCAGAGGGTCAGGTCTTGCCCAGCGAGGTCCTGCTGCTGCCCCACCACGGCAGCCGGACCTCCTCGACGCCGGCCTTCCTGGCCGCCGTGGCCCCGCGCCTGGCCCTGGCCCAGGCCGGCTACCGCAACCGCTTCGGCCACCCGCACCCGGAGGTACTGGCCCGCCTGCGCGCGGCGGGCATTCCCGTCTGGCAGAGCCCCGGCTGCGGCGCATGGCGCTGGCTCAGCGGCGAGCCCCGGCCCCGCTGCGAGCGGGAACGCAACCCGCGTTACTGGCAGTTGCGCGGGTTGGGGGCGCAGCCGGAGGGGCCGGAGGGGCTGGAGACCATGGCCGGCGAGGAGCCCTGAGCCGTCCTGCCGCCGGCCGGCAGCTCACTCGATGCCCGCCCGCCTCATCTGCCCCAGCTTGCGCCCCAGGCTGATCACGGCCATGGCGTAGTAGGCCGACTGGTTGTAGCGGGTCAGGGCGAAGAAGTTGTCGGTGCCGGCCACGTAGACCGGGGCGGCGTCGCCCATCTGCAGCTCGATGAGGGCCAGCTTGCCGGTGTGCTCCTGGCCGCCCTCGGAGAGGCGGGCGCCCAGGGCCTGCATCTGTGCGGGGGTGAAGGTAGGGCGCACATCCGGTGCCAGCAACTGGGCGCGTTCGGCGGTACCGGCGGGTGCGGCCACGGTGTAGTCGGTGGGCAGGGCGCGCTGCCAGCCGTGCTGGGCCAGGAAGTTGGCCACGGAGCCGATGGCGTCGGCCGGGCTGTTGATGAGGTCGGCATGGCCGTCGCCGTCGAAGTCCACGGCGTGGCGCATCCAGCTGCCGGGCATGAACTGGCCCAGGCCCATGGCACCGGCGTAGGAGCCCTTGAGCGCCAGCGGGTCCAGGCCGTCGCGCTGGCTGAGCAGCAGGAACTGGTGCAGCTCCTCGCGGAAGAAGGGGCTGCGGTCGCTGCGGCCGGTGGGGAAGTCGAAGCTCAGCGTGGCCAGGGCGTCGAGGATACGGAAGCCGCCCATGATGCGGCCGTAGAAGGTCTCCACGCCGATGATGCCCAACACGATCTCGGCGGGCACGCCGTAGCTCTCTTCCGCCCGGGCCAGCGCCTCGGCGTTGGCCTCCCAGAAGGCCAGGCCGGCCTGCAGGCGCCGGGGTTCGACGAAGCGGTCGCGGTAGGCCATCCAGTCCTTGGCCGTGCCTGCGGGCGTGGGCATGATCAGGCGCTGCACGCTGGGCAGGATGCGGGCCTGGGCCAGCAGGGCGGCAATCTGCTCGGGCGTCTGGTTCAGCGAGGCCGCGTGCTCGGCGGCGAAGGCCAGCACGGCAGCGGTCTGGCCCAGGGCGGGCGCCCGGGCGTCGGCGCTGCCGGGTGCGGTGCCGCCCTTGGCATGGCGGGTGGGCTTGGCGGCCTTGGCCTTCGGCGCTTTCCTGGCGGTGGCGGAGTGCTTCTTCTTGGCCGCCGCGGGGTTGGCCGCTGCAGGGCTGGCCGCCTGAGCCGGGGCGGGTGCCGAGGCGGCCTCCTGGGCCCGCAGCAGGGGCGCAGTCAGCAGCCCGGCGGCCAGCAGAGCCAGGGCGAGAAGGGGGCGGCGGGGGATCGAGGGCTGCAGCAAGATGGGAGAGCGCGAAGGCTGGCGAGGGATTGCGGGAAGGCGGGCGCAGAGCATAAGGGATTCGCCGCAGCCTTACTCGCGCTTGAGCAACCGCTTGCAACAGGGCGCAGGACTTGATTCGAGGGGCCGGCGGCCTCGTTCTGCTGCAGCGCGGGCCGGCTTGGCCGGGCAGGCCGTCAGGGTTCCAGGATGACGGTATCGCCGAGGCGGACAAGACCTGGCACCAGGACCCGGGCATACAGGCCGAACTGCATGTCCAAGCCCTGCGCCAGATGACGCAGCAGCTCAGGCGCCTGGGCCAAGCCGGCCTGGGCCGCGGCCACCATGCCGCAGCGCTGCGTGGGGGCGCTGATCTGCAGCCTGAGCTCCGGGCCCAGGCACAGCGTCCGGCCTATCCAGTCCACTTCCGCCGGTCCATCGGCTTCGCACTGGATCAGCAGATTGGGCCTGAAGCGGCGCGCATCGATGGCTGTCCCGGGCAGCGCGGCCTGCAGGACTTGCAGTGAGCTGCTGCTCAGCAGATGCACCGGCCCGGCGTCCAGGTGCGACACCTCGTCCTCCCTGGCCAGCGTCACCGGCTGGCCCAGCGCCTCGGACAGCGCCTCGTCGAGGCCGGGCGAATCGCCACGCAGGCGCTGGCCGCAGGGGAACTGCAGTTCGGGGGCTTCGCTGCCGTCCAGGCTCCGCGCGCTGAAGTCCAGCAGCCCATCCATCTGCCGGAAGCGCCGCGTGGTCTTGCCGCTGCCGAACTTGCCCTCGGCGTTGCGGACCGCGTAGAGCCGGTCGCCCACCACGCCGCGAGCGTCGAAGCGCAGCGAGGCGCAGCCCTCGCCCCGCATGGACTTCACGGGATAGCACCACTGTGCGGCCACGGAGCCCAGCTTCATCGCCCGCCTGCAGGACTCAGGCTCGGCATTCACTGCCCGTTGGGCGACTGGGCCTGCCAGGCCCCGGGCCCTTCGCTGCGCAGCACGGCCAGGCATTCGTTGAACCAGACCTGCGCTTGGGCGTGCTGCTCGGCCAGGTCCTCGAGGTCGCGCACGAAGCTCAGGCGTTCCAGGCGCCGGCAGACCTCGGCCGGCAGGTCGCGGGCCAGATAGCGCGGGCCGAAGCCGCGGCGGGCGGGGCAGTGCAGCAGGCGCAGGGCCTCCATCAGCGGGCGCACCGTCATGGCCTGGTAGAAGTGCAGGGCCTCGACGGCGCGGCCGCGCAGGCGTTCCTTGGTGGGGATGTGCTGGAACATCTCGAAGGCGCTGGCCAGGACCGGAATGCGGGCACGGGCGGCGGCCTGGTCCTGTTCGGGGTCGAGGTGCGCTTCTTGCAGCACGCCGGTCCTGTCATGCCAGAGCCGGCCGTGACCGTGCAGCTCCACCTCGCGGAAGAGCAGGGGATCGCTGCGCCGGATCAGCACCAGGTCCAGTACCAGGAACTCGCTGCAGTCGCGCAGGCGGTAGAAGCGCTGGCGGTAGCCGCTGGTGCCAGCCATCTCGTGCTGCAGGGCAATGGGTGACAGCGCGCGCAGCGCGGCCTCGACCGCGGCGAACACGGGATCGACCGCCTCGTCGGCAACGACCAGCACGGCGTCGATGTCCGAGAGCTCGTCGCGGTAGCTGAAGGCCGCGCTGCCGCCTTCCCACGCGGCATCGACGTCGGGGTGGGCGGCCAGGGCCGCCTGCAGGGTCTGGATCAGCTGGGTGCGGGCGATGGGCTTCATGCGCCGCGATTGTGTCGGGTCGCCGCCGGTGCGCCATCGGTCATGGTCAGCCCGCGCCGGCCATTGCCGCCGCTATGTGCGGGCGTTCACGCGGGCCCGGCCTCCTCAGTAGGCGTCGTTGAAGGCGAAGATCGGCTTGCGCGATTTCCACAGGCCCCGGGTGAAGTCCGGGAAGGCCAGCGTCTTGAAGCCCTCGGCGATGGACTGCTCGGACAGCGGCGTGATGGCGCTCCAGGCCACGGCGTCGTAGATGTCAATGGGCATGGGCGCCTGCGCCTTCAGGGCCTCGACGAAGGCGTGGACCACGAAGAAGTCCATGCCGCCATGGCCTGCGCCTTCGGCCTGCGCCGCGTGCTTCTTCCACAGGGGGTGGTCGTAGCGGTCCTGGTAGGCCTGGAAGTCCTCCCACCGGTGGGGTGGGCTCTTGCCTTCGAGGTGGATCGAATGGTTGAGGTCCATCCACAGGCCGTCCGTGCCCTGCACGCGAAAGCCCAGGGAGTAGGGGCGGGGCAGGGAGGTGTCGTGCTGCAGCAGGATGGTCTCGCCGTTCTCGCAGGCCAGGGTGGTGGTGACCACGTCGCCCAGACTGAAGCGGGTGCTGGCGCTGGGGTGATCGGCCGGCGCCTTCATCTTGCGGTTCACGTAGTCCTGCAGGCCACGGGCCTTGCTGGCGAAGCTGTTGATGTGGGTGAAGCGGTTGCCGCGGTGGATGTTGGCGTACATGGCGCAGGGGCCGATGCCGTGGCTGGGGTAGAGCTCGCCGTTGCGCTGCACGGCGTGCTGGGTGCGCCAGCGCGCCTCGGACCAGCCCGTGGCGCCGAACTCGACACCGCCGCCATAGGGCCGTGCCGGATCGCCGCTGTTGAACTTCACGGCGCGCAGGTCGTGCTGGTAGCCGCCCTGCAGGTGCACCAGCTCGCCGAAGAGCCCGGCGCGCACCATCTGCAGCACGGCCATCACATCGCGGCGGTAGCAGACGTTCTCCAGCAGCATGTAGGGCGTGCGGGTGCGCAGCTGGGTGTCGAGCACATCCCAGTGGTCCTGCAGGCTGATGCCGGCCACCACCTCGCAGCCCACGGGCACGCCGGCCTCCATGGCGGCGATGGCCATGGGCGCATGCCACTCCCAGGGCGTGGCGATGATGACGCCGTCCAGCCCCTTCAGCGCCAGCAGGCGGCGGAAGGCCTGGGGGTCGGCGTCCGCGCCGAAGACGCGGGGCTGCGGCCGGCCGGCCTTCTCGCACTGGTCCAGGGCCTTGCGCAGCATCAGGGGTTCGATGTCGCACAGGGCGGCCACCTCCACGTCCTCGCGGCGCAGCAACTCCTTGAGCAAGACCTGACCCCGCAGACCCGTGCCGATCATGGCCAGGCGCAGACGCTCGCGGCCGGCCAGGGCGCGGCCAGGCAGGCCCGCGGCCAGACCCAGGGCTGCGGTGGACTGGAGAAAGTGACGTCGTTGCATGGTCGCTGGAGTCTCGAAAGAGTGGGGCGGGTTGTGCCGCGGATGATGGCAGCGCCAGGGCGTGTGCGGCACTGCGTCAATCCCGGAGCCGGCATGAAAAAAGGGCTCCCCGAGGGGAGCCCTGTCGCGCAAGGACTGCTTACTTGGCGACCTCGGCCGGCGTCACCGGCTGGCCGTTCTGCTCGGCTGAACGATCGAAGACCAGGCTCTTGCCGAACTGCAGTTGCACCCAGGTCGGGTAGGTGTAGGCCGTGCCCTTGTTGTGATCGATCAGGGCGCCGATGCCGCCGCCCAGGATGATGTTGCCGTACATGCCCGAGTTCGCACGGGACACGGCGCGCGCGGTGGCGTCGGGGTTGTTCGGATGCGTGCAGAGGATGTCCAGGTCCTTGCCGGAGCGGCGGATCTGGGTGGTGTCGCCCGACTTGACGCTGAAGCTGCCGTAGTCGTTGGTCAGCTTGCAGTCGGCGCCGCTGATCATCTCGCCGGTCTCGCTCTTGGTTTCCACCTTCATGGGGTGGGTGCTGTCATTCATCACGGATGCGCAGCCGCTCAGGGCCAGGGCGCCGACCACGGCGCCAATGGTTGCAAATTTCAAGGAGTCCTCCCTGGCTCTTTGTTGAAATGGGGCTGAAGTGTAACCATTTGTGCTGGTTCCTTCTGGCAGGGTTTGCCGGGGGGCGCCGGATCCCGGACCGGCCGGGGCTCCGGGGCCTCAACGCGGACGCCCCAGCGCGCGCAGCGCCTGCCGCCAGCCGCTGCGCCAGGCCCTGGACGGCGGCTGCGGGCCGGCACCATAGCGGGCCTGGTCCCAGTCGCGCAGCAGGGCAGCCGCGGTGCGGGCACCCGGCCCTGCTGCCGCTTCCAGGGCCTGGGCCCAGTGGCTGTAGCTCAGGTGCAGCGGCGCGGGCACGCCCAGCCGGGTCAGGTCCCGCTGCACGCTCAGGCGCTGGCGCGTCCAGGCGTCGCGGGGGCGGCTCTGCCAGACGTTCCAGGCCAGGGCCAGGACCAGCACGCTGGCGATCAGGCCGGCCGCGGCCTGGCCCAGGGCGGTCCAGTCCGGGCTCTCGAAGCCCAGCTTGCTCAGCAGCTTGAACTGGTCCTGGCGCGCATAGCCCAGCACCCATTGCTGCCAGCGGTTGTCCAGGCTTTCCCAGCCATTGCGCAGGCGCCGCCAGAGGTCGGGGCTGACGGTGCCCAGCATGCTGCCGACCAGGCCAGGTGGCGGCTCCAGGATCTGGCCGCGCTGGATTCGGTAAGGCGCCACGGCGGCCGTGGGATCGACGCGCACCCAGCCCGTGCCCGCCTGCCAGTACTCCGCCCACGCATGCGCCTGGGACTGGCGTATCACCCAGAAGCCGTCCTGCGGCTCGGGGTCGGCACCCTGGTAACCGGTGACCACGCGGGCCGGCATGCCCATGGCCCGCATCATCACGACGAAGGCACTGGCGAAATGCTCGCAGAAGCCCAGGCGGCGGTCGAACCAGAACTCGTCGATCAGGTGCGGGCTCTGCTCGCCATAGCGGCCGGGCGCCAGCGTGTAGCTGAAGGGCTGCTCGTGCAGGTGCTGCAGCAGCGCCTGGGCCGCGGCCGCGGGGCGCCGGGACTCCGGCAGGGCGGCCAATGCCGGACGCTGCAGCAAGGCCTGCGCGAAGGCCAGGCTGCGGGGGTTCAGGCCGGTCGGCAGGGCCAGGTAGTCGGACAGTTCTCCGGGCTCCAGTTGCTGGGGCAGGGCCTCGGAGGCGGGATGGGCCTGGTGCTGGAAGCGCACGCGCTCGGTGAGCGGTCGCTGGGTGCGCCAGACATGCTCACGGTCCAGGCGCAGGCGCAGCTCGTCCAACTGCAGGGTCTCGCCCGCGGTGGCCGGGTCCAGCTCCAACATGGGCAGGACGCGGATGCGCAGAGGCTCCAGCGTGAGCTCGTAGCGCAGCCGGGGGCCGGTCGTGAGGGCCTGGCGGCGGGCTGCGTCCAGGGGCGGCTCGCCAGACGGTAGCTCGTCGGTGGAGGTCCAGAGGCGGCCGTCGAAGTCACTCAGCACCGGGCCGCGGAAATACCACTGGCGCGGATCGGGTTGGCCCTCCAGCACCTTGAGGCGCATGGCGATGCTCTGGTCATTGGCGATCTCGCTGATGCCGCCGAACTGCAGCCGGTCCGACAGGCCAGTGCGCCCCACGCCCTCGGCGGGAATGCCCCATAGCGGCCCGATGCGGGGGAACAGCAGGAACAGGGCCACCATCACCGGCAGGCCCTGCAGCGTCACCCGCGCGGCCTGACGTGCAGCCAGGGCCAGGTGTGGCTGGCCCAGGGGCATCTGGGCCAGCACCAGCGCGGTCAGCAGACCCCAGGTGCAGGCCACGGTCCACAGCGCGGTCAGCAGGGACTGCGAATAGAGGAAGTGGGTCAGGACCAGGAAGAAGCCCAGGAAGAACACCACGAAGGCATCGCGCCGCGCCCGCAGCTCCAGGGTCTTGAGCCCCATCAGCAGGACCAGCAAGGTGATGCCAGGCTCGCGGCCCAGCAGGGTGCGGAATTGCAGCCAGTTCGCGAGCACGGCCACGCCCAGCACCAGGGTCACCGTCCAGCGCCCGGGCAGGGGTCGGTTGGCGGCGGCCAGCCAGCCCCGCCAGCCCAGCACCAGGCCGGCCAGGGCCAGGCACCAGCCGGGCAGGTGGTCCGCATGCGGCAGGACGGTGGCGGCGATCAGGCCCAGCAGGAAGAAGGTGTCCCGTGACTCGCGGCCCGGCGGGCGCCAGCGCAGGGCCTCCTGGTGCCAGGTCTTGCCTTCGCTCGCTTTCATGCCGCGGGCTCCCTTGCGCCCTCAGGCAGGCCGTGCAGGGCCAGGGCCCGCAGGCAGGCCTGCAGGTGGGTGTCGCCGCTGTCCGGCCCCAACTGCCCGCCGGGAATCTGCAGGCCGAAGCGCAGGCCCTGGCCGCCGGCCAGGCGTACCCAGGCACAGAGGCGGGCCAGGCGGGCCTCCTCGTCCAGCCCGGCGGTGTCCGCCCAGCGCAGCCACAAGGCCTGGCCCTGGGGCGGCAGGCGTTCGCGCACCCACCATTGCGGTGGGGCGTCGCCCTGGGGCAGGGCTTTTTTCCAGTGGATGTCCCTGGGGCGGTCGCCGCGCTGGTAGGGGCGCAGGCCCTGGACCTCGTCGCCACCGCGCGCGCCAGCCGCCGGGGCCTGCAGGCGCGG
>NZ_JACJUG010000057.1 GCF_014174515.1 Mitsuaria sp. WAJ17 | reverse complement strand
GCCTGGGCCGGCCGCCTCAAGGGCGGGGCCGTGGCCGCCCTGGCCGCCCTGGCCGTGCTGGCCGCTGGCATGGCCTGGCGCGCGCAGCAGGCTGAAGGGCAGGCCCGGCAGCGGCGCCAGCAGGCCGATGACCTGGTCACCTACATGTTGGGCGAGTTCGCCGACAAGCTCCGCCCCATCGGCCGCCTGGAGCTGCTGGACAGCGTGGGCGCCAAGACGCTGGGCCACCTCTCCGCCAAGGACGAGGCCACGCCCATGGAGCGCCTGCAGCGCGCCAAGGCCCTGACCGTGATCGGCGAGGTGCGGGTGTCCAAGCGCGAGCTGGACACCGCACTGGAGCCGCTGCAGCAGGCCAACAGTCTGCTGGATGGCGAGCCGCCCAGCGCTGAGCTGCTGTCCGCCTGGCGCAAGGCGCAGGGGGCGGCGGCGTTCTGGCTGGGGCATGTGTATTACACGCAGAGGAAGTTCGACCCGGCGGAGGTGGCGCTGCGGCGCTACAAGGCGGTGAGCGAGGCCTGGGCAGGTATGGCGCCCGAGGATCTGGATGCGCAAACCGAGTTGGCCTACGCAGAGAACAATCTCGGCGCCTTGTTCCTCGACCAAGGCGCCTTGGGTTCTGCCGAGTCGGCCTTTCGTCGGGCACTTGCCGTCATCGACCGGGTACTGGCCCGGGGCGTTGGCGACGACAGCCTGAGAGGAGAAAAGGCCAACATGACCAGTTGGCTCGGCTCGACGCTGGTGCAGCGAGGGCGCCTGGTGCAGGCCGAGGCCGTGCTCATGCAGGCCCTGACGCAGTCTCGTGCGCTCTATGCCGCTCATCCTGGCGATCAGGCCTGGCTGGAGTCGAAAGCGAATGCGGCCCATGCCGTGGGCGACGTGTTGTGGCGCAGTGGCCAGACCCGCCGGGCGGAGCCCTACTTCCTGGACGCCGTCGCTGCCTTTCGTGAACTTCTGGCCGTCGATGCCAGCAACCGTAGCTGGTCTGCCGGGGCCATCCGCGCCGAAGCGGGCCTCATGCGGACCAAGGCACCGACCTTGGAAGCTGTCCAGCGGCTACTGGCACAGCTGGAGGCGCTGGAAGCTGGGCGGACACCGTCCATTCGCTGGCATCCCGTGCGGGCGGAGCTTGTCCAACTTGAGACTCGGCTGCGCTTGAAGCAGGGAGACTCACCAGGCCTCGTTGGCAACCGCCTCCAACAGATGCTGGCGCTGCTGAATGCCGGACTGCGCGAGTATCCGCGTGACCTGCCCTTGCGCGAGGCCGCCCTGGATCTGGCGCTGTTTCGCGCGGAAGCGATCCCGGCGAGCGACAAGCCGGCGATTTGCCAAGCAGCCTGGGCCGATCTGAGCGGCCCCGTGTTGAAGCCCATGCTGAAAGTCCATGCGGGCATAACCCGCCTGGCTAGCCGCGCGCTGAGCTGCCTGAACAAGCCCCAGGAAGCCCAGGCACTGACACGGTGGCTGGAAATCGAGCACCGTCAGCGCGCGGATACCGAGGGCTTCGATCCAGCATCCTGATTCCACACACCAGCCTAGGAGGCCTTTAATGTCCGATTCGACGACCGTTTTTGTACCCCCCTTCACCATCACCGCCGTGTCAACGCAGGGAGGCGTCGCCTACCCCACCTATGTCGATGCCAACAACGTGACCGTCCCGCCCGGGCTCAGCCCCATCCCGGTGACCCAGGGCTGCACGGCCGCCGGCTTCACCTTCACCCGCCAGACAGCTCTGCGTTTGGTGGGGGGCGCGGTCAAGACCATTGGCAACGATCCCACGATGATGAACTACAACTTTCTCGATGCCACGACCACCGGTTCGGGTAGCTCGACCAAGGATACTGTGACAGTACCCTGGGATGCTGGCGTCGAATCCACCCGCGGACTGGTGCTGCTCTTTGCACAGACGGATGCGCAAGGAAACATGTTGGGCTTTGTCCCAACCACCGATCCCACGATCAAGAACAATGGGGTGTGAGTAGGTTCGGAAATTCGGGGTCAGGTCTCATGTCCATGGGCAAGGCCTGACCTCCAATGCAGCCGCGACCTCATCGCTTTCAGCGCGAAGAATCGTGCTCGCGAAAGCAGCTAAGCAGCTGCTCGCCGCGGCCCCCCTGCACCCCGTCTGGCAAGCGTTGCCGCAGGACCCATCTGCCACGGTTGCAGGCGGGCCGCTTGACGAAGACAGGGGCGGCTGAGGCAGCATCGCAATTCCCGCACCGGAAGATTCTGGCCGTCGGTGCCAGTTGGTATGCGGTGTGTTTGCCGGTGCATCACGCACTGCCTGCCAATGATTTTGTGAATTCCGTGCAGCCTTCGACTTTCAGATGGTGAATTCGCCGGCGTCTCGCCATCTCCTTGACGTTTCCATTGCCCATGCGTCATCGGAATCCCTGGTTTTGTATGGCCTGATGGAATGCCCGGGAATGCTGGGTTCAGAGAAGACAAGTTCTGACTGTCAACGGCGGTGCTGCCAGGCTGCCTCCGCGGCGCAATAGCGATGTGAGGTCCAAGCTGCCGGAATTCTTCTGATACCTTCCTGCCGTCTGGCCGTCCATTTTTCATCTGATCCCTTCCAGCCACCTTTCTGCCCCAACGCTGGCGCTGACGGCGCGAAGCCTGAGGCCCAGAATACTGACGTGCCGCACCCAACGGTGCAGCGGCCTCGCAAGAGGTGGAAGCGAGATGAATTCAAGGGTAAACCCTCAATTCGACCCGCTTTGGCATGTCAAAAGCCTTCCGGAAGGTTCCCGGAAGGCTTCTTTCCCCCCGATTTCCTATCGTTCCGCCCATCGATGCACCGCGCATCGACGCGCCGCCCGCCCGCCTCCCCCCGGCATGTGCAGGCCCGCCCCTTCAGTTCCACCTGATGAGGTCACCATGAGCAAGGAAATCGACACCAGCCTGACTGAGGAATCCTCGGCTGCCCATCCCGCCAATACGGTAGCCGAGAATGCTGCGCCTGCAGCCGGCGAATCTCTGTCATATGAAAATATGCTGGCCCAGGTCGCCGCGAGCATGAATCCGGCGCCTGCCGTGCGTTATGAACCCATGGTCCAGCAGGGCCGGGTATTCCTGGTCAAGGATGTATTGAAGAGCCTGCGCAACGAGAAACTCCAGACCCAGGAGGAAATGGCGGAATGCTGCCAGCAGGGCCGATTTCGCGTCTCCATTGCCTCCATCAAGCGAGCAGAGATCGGGCGGCCGGTGCTTTTTCGTGTCGCGCGGGAATTAGCCCGGTATTTCAATGTGCCGGTGGAGAAAATCGTGAAAATGCGCCCGGTGACCGTTGCCGAATATCTGGCCGAGGAAACCAGGCACTGAGTTTGCGGCCGACGGCCGGTCCGGCTGACCGCGGGTTCCAGGCCCAAGGCTCTGCCGTGCTGGTGTCCTGAAGGGGGGCCGGGGCTGCATTGCTGAACAGTGCTGGCCGGGAGGCGCTCAGCGGGCGAGGGGCGGAGCAGGGGTCAGACCTTGCCTCCACCCTGCCTACCCTTGGCTGCAGGGGCATCGGAACGCCGTGCCGGCGCTGCGCTCGCCCATAATGCCGGCCATGCAATCCCTGCTGCTGGTCTGCACGGCCAACATCTGCCGCTCGCCCATGGCCGAGTCGGTGTTCAAGGCGCAGGCGGCCTTCCTCGGTCTGGGGCGGGTGGCCTCGGCCGGCGCGCGCGCGTCCACGCGCCCGCAGGGCATGGATGTGCGAGCCATCGCGGCACTCGACCGCCGCAAGTACCCCGTGGACAAGAAATGGCGCTCCCGGCGCGTGGAGGCCGAGGACTACCTGCGCTTCGACCACATCCTGGCCATGGACCAGGACAACCTGGACGCCCTGCGGCGCCAGTGCCCGCCTGAGCAGCAGCACAAGCTGCGCCTCTTGCTGGACCTCGTGCCGGGCCGGCAGGGGCAGGAGGTGCCGGACCCCTATTTCGGCAGCGCTGCGGGCTTCGAGAACGTGCTGGACCTGATCGAGTTGGCCGCGCGCAGCTGGTCGGCGACTCGAGCGGGCGCCCGATAGACAATGCCCGGCAAGCCATCCACCATGCTGTTCCGGACCAAGCTGGCCCTCAATCTTGTCGCCCAGATCGTGCTGGTGCTGGTGACGACGGGTGCGGTGGCCTACCTGGTTTCCGGCTATCGCAAGGTGATGGACCAGGGCCGCCAGTTTCTTGAGCGCGACCACCTCGTGGCCCAGTTGCAGCGCAGCTCGGACGAGCTGACGCGCATGGCGCGGCTCTTCGTGGTGAGCCGCGACCCCCAGTTTGCAGATCACTACCGCGAGGTCGCGCGCATGCGTGAGGGTCTGCAGGCCGAGCCCGAGGGCTATGACGAGGTCTACTGGGACCTCGCCCTGGACCAGCCCCGTGCCGCCGGCCGCCCAGCCGCCGCGCATTCCATGCAGGAGCGCATGCTGGAGGCCGGCTTCGATCCCGACGACTACGCCCGCCTGGCAGAGGCTCTGCGGCGCTCCGAGGCGCTGATGAAGGTCGAGCAGCAGGCCATGGGCCGAGTCGATACGCGCGGGTCCTCGCACCCCCTGGCCGAGGAGGACTGGAAGGAGGCGCTGGAGATGCTGCACGGCCCAGCCTACCGCCATGCCAAGGCCGAGATCATGGGCCCGCTGCGCGCGGTGCGGCAGTCCTTGAAGGCGGGTCACGAGGCCTGGATGCAGCCCCTGCAGGACAACCTCCGCTTTGCCGCCTGGCTGGCCATCGTCTGCCTGGTGCTGACGGCGGGCAACGCAGTCTTCATGGCCTTGCGCTACGACCGCTCGGTACGGCGCCCGGTGGAACTGCTGCGGCATTGGGCCAAGCAGGTGCGCAAGGGGCAGCAGCAGGGGCAGCGCATCAGCCTGGGCCACAGCTCGGAGTTCGGCGAGCTCTCGCAGGCCATCGACGAGATGGCGGAATCGGTGGAGCGCAGCCTGGACGAGCTCAAGGAAGAGGTGGCCCGACGTGCTCGCGCGGAGCAGGTGGTGCGCCACCTGGCCAACCACGATGCGCTGACCGGTCTGCCCTCGCTGCGCCTGCTGCATGACCGCCTGGATCGCGCCTTGGCCCAGGCCCAGCGTAAGAACCAGGGCCTGGCCCTGATCTTCGTGGACCTCAACGACTTCAAGCCCATCAACGACCGCTACGGCCATGAGGCGGGCGACCAGGTGCTCAAGGTGGTGGCCCAGCGCCTGGCGGCCTCACTGCGCGAGGCCGACACCGTCGGCCGCATCGGCGGCGATGAATTCCTGGTGCTGCTGCCTGACGTCGATAGCCTGGCGCAGGCCCAGCAGGTCAAGACCAAGCTGGTGGGCCTGTTGGAGCAGCCCATCTTCATCTCGGTGCACAACCTGGCCGTGCGGGTCAGCGCGGCCATGGGCATCGCGGTCTATCCCTCCATGGCCAGCGATGCGCAGGGCCTCATGCGCATCGCGGACCAGGACATGTACCGGGACAAGGCTGAGCAGAAGGCACGGTCCGCGCCGGGCGCCTGAACACGCGGCCGGCGCGCCGCTCAGGCGCCGCGCGCCGTCATGCGGACCTCGGCGACCTCGCGCCTGTCGGGGCCCGAACCGCTGAAGCGGTCCAGGGCCAGGTAGATCACTGGCGTGATGTAGAGCGTCACCGCCTGCGACACGATCAGCCCGCCCACCACCGCCAGGCCCAGGGGCTGGCGCAGCTCGGCGCCGGCGCCCAGGCCCAGGGCGATGGGCAGTGCGCCCATCAGGGCCGCCAGCGTGGTCATCATGATGGGCCGGAAGCGCAGACGGCAGGCCTCGCGGATGGCCTGTTCAGGGCTCATGCCGCCGGCGCGCTGGGCGTCCAGGGCGAAGTCGATCATCATGATGGCGTTCTTCTTCACAATGCCGATCAGCATCACGATGCCGATGGTGGCGATGATGGTCAGCTCCATACCGAAGAGCTCCAGCGTGGCCAGCGCACCCACTGCCGCCGAGGGCAGGCCGGCCAGGATGGTCACGGGGTGGATGTAGCTCTCGTAGAGAACGCCCAGCAGCACGTAGATCACCGCCAGCGCCAGCACGATGAGCAAGACCTGACCCCCTTGGGAGTCCTGGAAAACGGCCGCGTCCCCGCCATAGCTGGTGATGATGGAGGGAGGCAACTGGATCTCGCGCACATAGCCGTCCAGCCTGGCGGTGGCCTGGCCCAGGGGCACGTCTGGCGCCAGGTTGAAGGCCACGGTGATGGCCTGCAGCTGCCCCTGGTGGTTGATGGCCGTGGGGCCCAGGCCGCGCTGGACGGTGGCGAAGGCCTGTAGAGGCACCAGGGTGCCGTTGCGTCCGCGCAGCTGGATCTTGGCGAAGGCGTCCTCGGTGCCGCGGTCCTCGGGGCTGGCCTCCATGATGACCTGGTAGGTGTTGCTCTCGGCATAGATGCTGGAGACCTGGCGTTCGCCGAAGGCGTCGTACAGCGCCGTGCGCAGGTCCTGCATCTGCACGCCCAGCAGGTTGGCGCGCTCGCGGTCGATGATGAGCTCGGCCTGCAGGCCGCGCTGCTGGGAATCGCTGGTGACGTCTCGGAACAAGGGGTCGCCGCGCAGCTTCTCCTGCAGCTTCAGCGCCCACTGGTTGAGCTCGCCCGCACTGACGGATTGCAGCGAGTACTGGTAGCGGGCCTTGCTTTGGCGCCCGCCCAGCTGCAGGTTCTGCACCGGGCGCAGGTAGACGGCGATGCCCGGCACCTTGCGCAGCTCCTTGCGCAGGCTCTCCAACACCAGGGGCATGGCCGGGCGCTCCTTGCGGGGCTTGAGGTTGATGAACATGCGCCCGGTGTTCACCGAATTGCCGCCACCGCCGCCCGCGCCCAGCGCGGAGGCCACGCTGGCCACGGCGCCGTGCTGGCGCACGATCTCGGCCACGCGCTGCTGGAGCTGCTCCATGGCGGCATAGCTGATGTCCTCCGAAGCCTCGGTGCTGGCCTGGATCTGGCCCACGTCCTCCTCGGGGAAGAAGCCCTTGGGGATCAGCGCGTACTGGACGACGGTGGCGGCGAAGCTGGCCACCGTCACCGCCAGCACGGCCTTGCGGTGGGCCAGGGCCCAGTCCAGGCTGCGCTCGTAGGCGGTCAGCACGGCGCTGAAGCCACGCTCGAAGGTCTTGCCCAGGGCCGATTCCTCCACCTCGTGATGCGGCTGCAGGAAGCGGCTGCACAGCATGGGCACCAGGCTCAGCGAGACCACGGCCGAGACCAGGATGGACAGCATCACCACCACCGCGAACTCGTGGAAGAGCAGGCCGATGACACCTGGCATGAAGAAGATGGGGATCAGCACCGCCACCAGGGAGATGGAGATGGACAGGATGGTGAAGGCCATCTCGCGCGCACCGCGGATGGCAGCGTCGAAGGGCGCCATGCCGTCCTCGACATGGCGCACGATGTTCTCCAGCATCACGATGGCGTCGTCCACCACCAGGCCCACGGCCAAGGTGATGCCCAGCAGCGAGATGTTGTCAAGGCTGTAGCCGAGTGCATAGAGCAGGGTCAACGCGCCGATCAGCGAGATGGGCAGGGACAGGGTCGGGATCAGCGTGGCCACCGCCCGGCGCAGGAAGAGGAAGATCACCAGCACCACCAGGGCCACGGTCAGGGCCAGGGTGAAGTAGACGTCGTGCAGGGACGCACGGATGGACAGCGAGCGGTCGTTGAGCGTGCTCATCTGCACCGAGGCCGGCAGCTGCGCCGCCATGCGAGGCAGCATGGCCTTGACGGCATCGACCACGGCCACGGTGTTGGCATCCGGCTGGCGCTGCACGGCCAGGGTGATGGAGCGCTCGCCGTTGAAGCTGGCGTAGGACTTGGTGTTCTCGAAGCTGTCCTGCACCTCGGCTACGTCGCGCAGGAAGATGGGCTGGCCATTGCGGCTGGCCACCACGATGGAGGCGAACTCCTTCGCACTCTTCAGCTGCTTGTTGGCCTGGATGGTGAGGGTCTGGCGCGCGCCGTCCAGCCCGCCCACGGGTGTGTTCGCGTTGGCCGAGCGGATGGCCGCCTGCAGCTCCTCCAGCGTGATGCCACGCTGGGTGAGAGCCTCGGTGCGTGCCTGGACGCGCACGGCGTAACGCTTCTGCCCAAAGATGGACACCTGGGCTACGCCGTTGATGGTGGAGAGGGCCGGGGTGATGAGGTTCTCGGCGTAGTCGTTGAGGTCCGAGAGGTTCAGCGAGGGCGAGGTCAGGGCCACCATCAGCACGGGCGCGTCGGCCGGGTTGACCTTGCGGTAGGACGGTGGCGAGCTCATCTCGGTGGGCAGGGCGCGCAGGGAGCGGAACAGCGCGGCCTGCACGTCCACCGCTGCGGCGTCGATATTGCGGCTGGGGTCGAACTCCAGGGTCAGCGAGGTGCTGCCCAGGATGTTGGTCGATGAGATGCTGGACAGTCCGGCGATGGTGGAGAACTGCTTCTCCAGCGGCAAGGCCACCGAGGAGGCCATGGTCTCGGGGCTGGCGCCCGGCAGGCTGGCCTGCACATTGATGATGGGCGTGTTGTAGGAGGGCAGGGCCGCCACCGGCAGCTTGGAGAAGGCCGCCAGGCCTGCGATCACCAGGGAGAGGTTCAGCAGCACGGTCATCACCGGACGGCGGATGAAGAGTTCGGTCAGCCTCATTGGGGCACCCTTCGCACGGGGTGCCGCCCCGCCAGTCGAGAACGAGCCGCTTCGGGCAGTCGTGCGGGGCTCATGCGCTGGCTCCCGATGCGGCGGCCGGCGCGGCACTGGCGGCGGGGTCCGCCCGCTGCACACGGCCCGGATCGACGGCGGCGGGCTGCACCTTCAGGGGCGTGCCAGGTCGCAGGTTCTGCTTGCCTTCCAGCACCACCTGCTCGCCCGCTTCCAGGCCCTCGACGACGGCGAAGTCACCGAAGCCGTAGCGCAGTTGCACGGTCTTGAGCTGGGCAGTCTTGTCGGGTCCGACCACATAGAGCGTGCGCTCGGCGCCGCGCAGGATCAGCGCTGCCTGGGGCACGACCACGGCGTTCTTGAGGGTGCGCAGCGTCAGACGCACGCGCACGTACTGGCCAGGCCACAGCTGCTGGGCGGCGTTGTCGAACTCAGCGCGGGCCTTGATGGTGCCGGTCGCGGCATCGACGAGGTTATCGACGAATCGCAGCTGACCCTTCAGGGCGGGCTCGGCGGCCTTGCCTTTGCTGCGGGGCGCGCCGGGGAGGCTCACCTGCACGTCCAGCGGCTCGGTCCTGCCGTCGGCGCCCGGGCGTACGGCGGCGAGCAGGGGCTGCAGCTGGGTCTCGGGCACGACGAAGCTCACGCCAATGGGCGAGAGCTGCGCGATGTTCAGCAACGGTGTGGCGCTGGCATTGGCCTGCACCAGGGAGCCGGGCATGGCATTGACGAGCCCAGCCCTGCCGGAGAGCGGGGCGCGCAGCTCGTTGTAGCTGACGCTCACCTGCGTGCCCTGCACGGCGGCTTCGTCGGCCTGTACCAGGGCGCGCTGGGCCTCGACGGTGCTCAGCGCCGTGTCCACCGCGCTCTGGGCGACGAAGCCCTGGCGCAGTAGGTCCTGGGCGCGCTGGAGCTGACGTTCGGCGTCGGCCAGGCTGGCGCGATCGCGGGCCAACTGGGCGCGGGCCTTGTCAAGGTTGGCGCGGTCGGCGCGGTCATCGAAGCGGAACAAGACCTGACCCTTCGTGACCATCTGCCCGTCCTTGACCAGCACCTCGCGCACGGTGGAGGTGGTCTGGGCGCGCAAGTCCACGCTCTGCAAGGCGGCCACGGTGCCGGCGGCCTCGATGCTCACCGGCACGTCCTGGCGCTGCACCGTCACCACGCCCACGGCCTGCGGGGCTGCCGCGCCCTTGGCAGCGGGGGCGGAGGCTGCGCCGGCAGGGGCCTGCGCGCCGGGTTCGGTCGGGGTGGGTTTCCAACGCCAGGCAACGGCAGCGAGGATCAGCAGCAGGATGGTGGCAACGACGGGCGTGCGGCGCATGGGGCTTGCCTTTCTGGCCTGGGGGAGCGCATTGCGCGACCCCGGAACTCCCGCGCGCAGGGCGACGGAAGCCGGGCAGGCCGCGGGCTTGGCAGGTGAGCTGGAGAGAAGTCCCGAAGCTTAGCCCGGCGAACTCGCCAGCGTATTGCCCCGACGTCAAGTCAGCGCATGACTTTATGCACGCAGCAAGGCCAGCGCGAGGCGCGCGCCTGCGCGTGCGTTGTGCCGCACGAGGGCGATGTTGGTCGCCAGGCTGCGGCCCTCGCTGAGGGCCTTGATGCGGGCCAGCAGGTAGGGCGTCACCGCCTTGCCCTGGATGCCCTGGGCCTCGGCCTCCTGCAGGGCCTGCGTGGTGATGCGTTCGATCTCCTCGCGCGGCATGGCTTCGTCCGCCGGCACCGGGTTGCTGATCACCACGCCGCCGGCCAGTCCCAGGCCCCACTTGGCTCGCAGGAAGCGGGCCTGCTCGGCAGGGTCGTCGAGGCGGAAGTCGGCCTTGAGGCCGCTGTCGGGTGTATAGAAGGCCGCGAAGTTGTCCTGGCCGATGGAGAGCACCGGCACGCCGTGCGTCTCCAGGTATTCCAAGGTCAGGGGCAGGTCCAGGATGCTCTTGGCGCCCGCGCAGACCACGGCCACCGAGGTGCGGGCCAGCTCCTGCAGGTCGGCCGAGATGTCGAAGCTGGTCTCGGCGCCGCGGTGCACGCCGCCGATGCCGCCGGTCACGAAGACCTGGATGCCCGCCAGCTGCGCGCAGATCATGGTGGCGGCCACGGTGGTGGCGCCCACGCGGCCGCTGACCAGGGCGAAGGGCAGGTCGCGGCGGCTGAGCTTGAGCGCGTCGGGGCTTTGGCCCAGCAGTTCCAGCTCCTCGTCCGACAGGCCGATGCGGATCTTGCCCCCCATCACCGCGATGGTCGCCGGCACCGCGCCTTCCGCGCGCACGATGGCCTCCACCTCGCGGGCGGTCTGCACGTTCTGCGGGTACGGCATGCCGTGGGAGATGATGGTCGATTCCAGGGCGACGATGGGGCGGCCCTGCTCGCGGGCTCGGGCGACTTCGGGAGCGAAGATCAGGGGCGGGTTCATGGCGTGGTCTCCTCCAGGAGGGCGGGGCTCAGGCGCGGCGACACCGTGGCCGCGCTTTGCAGGGTGAGGGCGGCCAGGCGCTGGCCCAGCCGGCAGGCGGCGGCCAGGTCCTGCGGCGCGCGCTGCAGGCCGGCGATC
>NZ_JACJUG010000056.1 GCF_014174515.1 Mitsuaria sp. WAJ17 | reverse complement strand
AAGACCGAAGGCTACAAGGGCGTGACGGGCACCATCAGCTTCGATGGCAAGGGTGACATCAAGAACGGCGCCCTGACCCTCTATACCTACAAGGGCGGTGCCCGCGAGCAGATCGCGGTCGTGCGCTAAGTCTCCCCGCCGGGGGAGTGACCCGGCAAATTCACGCGGAAATGTTGGAACCGCCACCGTTGGGGTCAGGTCTTGCCTGGCACCACGGTGGCGGTTTTCATTGCTGCTGCCGCGCGCCAGGCGGCAAGGGCGGCTCAGCGCCTGCGGCCGCCAGCGGGTCGCGCCCCGGTCGCGGAGGGCTCGGCATCGCCCGAGCGGCTGACCCGGGCCACCTCCTCGAGTGCCGGCAGCAGGTCCGCCCAGGCCTGGGCATCAAAGCCAGCTGGGCAGCGCAGGGCGGCTGCGCCCTGAAGCCGCGGCAGGCGGCCGCGGCAGGCGATGACGATGGTGTTGCTGCAGTCCTCGTCACTGATCACCAGCACCTCGCCGTCGAAGCTGCGCTCCAGCCGGGCCAGGTGCAGGGCAAAGTCCACATGGCCGGTATGCAGGTTGACGGCCAGCAGGCCGCCTGGCTGCAGGGCGTCCCGGCAGTCGTCGTAGAAACGCTGGGTGCACAGGGCGGGCGGCTGGCCGTGGTAGTCGAAGCCATCGACCAGCAGCACGTCCATCTGGTAGGGCGGAAAACGGACAAAATCCGCGCCGTCGCCCAGCACGACCTTGAAGCGCGCGTTGTCGTCCGGCACCTTGAACTCGCGGCGCAGGGCGAGTACATGCGGATTGATCTCCAGCACCTTGATGCGGGTGGCCGGCAGGTGCCGGTGACAGAACTTCGCCAGGGAGCCGCCGCCCAGGCCGATCATGGCCAGCGTGGCCGGGCGAGGCTTGAAAAGCAGGACGCCCATCATCGTGCGCGTGTAGGCCAGCGCCAGGGCGTCGGGGGCCATCAGGTGCATGGTGCTCTGGATCTCGTCCATGCAGAAATGCAGGGACTTGCTCTCCAGCGTCTCCCGCACATAGGGCCTGACATGGGCGTTGGCGTCGGCGTCTTCGAGGGCGAGAAAGGAATCACTCATGGGCGGCTGGGGAGGCTGGGGGCAGGCGGTGTCGATGGGCGGCGCGGAGGTCCTGCCACAGCGGCGGGGTGGCGACCAGGATCAGCGCAAAGGCAAAGGGAAGGGTGGCCGAGAAGCCGAAGTGCTTGAAGGCCAGCGCCCCCGCCAGTCCGCCGATGAAGAACAGGGACAGGATCAGCAGGTGGATGCCCAGCCGGTCGCAGTTGGCCTGCACGCGATGGATATCGTTGCGTTCACTGGAGCGGTTCCAGTACAGCAGGCGGCCGAGCTCGATGCCGATGTCGGTCACCACGCCGGTCATGTGGGTGGTGCGGATCTCGGCCTGCGAGATCTTGGTCACCATGGCGTTCTGCAGGCCCATGATGAAGCACAACAGCAGCACCGCCGTGGGCGCCAGCAAATGCGGGAGGCCGCGCAGATGCGCGCCCACCAGACCGAAGCCCAGCAGCAGCAGCGCCTCCACCAGCAGGGGCAGGGCGTACTTGCCCTGCAGTTGCCGACGACGCGCCCAGTTGATCAGCAGGGCCGTGCAGGCAGCGCCAGCCACGAAGGACAGCAGCGAGGCCAGAGCAGACAGGGCCAGCCGCACTTCACTAATGGCCAGGTCGTCGGCGATTCCGGAAATGATGCCGGTCATGTGCGAGGTGTAACGCTGCACGGCCAGGAAGCCGCCCGCATTCACGGCGCCTGCCACGAAGGCCAGCAGTGCGCCGAGTTGGCGGTTGCTGGCGCGTGTGCGGTGGCGCGAGGTGAGGCGCTGCAGGTGATGGAAGGCCATGGAAGTGCGTAGGCGCCGCAAGGGCCGGCTGATACGCTAATCTAATGCGCCTTTGATGCGATTGCAATTATAATGTAATTAACATGAGGAGCCTGCCATGGAAATGAAGACGGCGCGTCTGACCGTGCTGATCGATCCGGCCAAGAAGAAGGCCCTGGAGACCCTGTGTGCCAGCCAGGACGTGACACCGTCCCAAGTGGTGCGCAAGCTGATCCGCGAGTACTTGGCGGCCCATGGCGTAGATGTCACGCCCGGCAATGGTCAGGCCGATACGGCTGACGCTGATCGGCGCTGATCGGCGCGCCGGTCCTCTCAGGCTGCGCAGGCGCAGCCGCCATGGCCGCCGCAGCCCTTGGCCTCCTCGCCAGCCGCTCGGCTGGACAGTTCCAGGGCCTGGGCGGCCAGCCGGTCGAAGAGAGCGCCGGCCTGGTCTGGCACAAAGCCCTCGTGGTAGACCTTCTTGACGCCCAGCTTCTGCAGCTGGACATGCACGCTGGCCTGGACCTGGCGGCTGTCGAGGCAGGCCTGCACACAGGCCAGCGCACAGCCATCCAGGGCCATGATGGGCCGGCCCGCGGCCTGGGCTTCCTGGGCCTTGCGGACGAGGCTGGGCACGCCGCCGCCGATGCCGGCAATGCAGCTCATCTCAGCCAGGCCCGCGCGGTCGAGCTTCACGGCCAGGTGATTGGCGAGCTGAGCGGCGCTGGAGCAGCCGGAGCAGCTGTAGACCAGGGGCAGGTGATTGTGGTGGTGGGTCATGACGGATCCGGGGCCTGATGTCGGAGGCCCGGAGCCTGCCGCGAGCAGGCCGGTGCTGTTCTGCGCCACATCAGAAGCGATGCAGTTGGCCTGGGGCTGGGAACACGATTCGCACCTGCAGGCCGCCTTCGTCCATGTTCTTGAGGCTCACCCCGGCATGGTGCAGGTTGGCGATTTCCTTGACGATGGCCAGGCCCAGCCCGGATCCCTGCCCACTGGCCTGCCGGCCGCGGTAGAAGCGCAACATGACCTTCACCAGCTCGTCGGCTGGAATGCCAGGGCCGCTGTCGGTGATCGTCAGGCCAGGTGGCGCCGTCTGTACCGTGATGCGTATCGTGCCGCCGGCCGGGGTGTAGCGGATGGCGTTATCGATCAGGTTGCCCAGCGCCTCGCTGAGCAGGTCCGGATGGCCCACGATGGCAGCGCCCGCATCGCCGGCCTCGATCAGCTCCATGGTCAGGCCCTTGTCATGGGCGATTTCCAGGAAGGACTCCCCGACGGCGCGTGCGAGCTCGTGGAGGTCCACGCGAGCGAAGTCCGGGCTGCTGGCCAGTTCGGGGTCCAGGCGGCTCAGGGCCAGCAGCTGCTGCACCAGCCGCGCGGTGCGCTGGGTCGAGGCCTGCAGGCCGGCCAGCACGGCACGGGTGGCCGCCAGGTCGGGCGCCTCGGCAGCGCGAGCCAGGCCCAGCTGCAGGCCGGTCAGGGGCGTGCGCAGCTGGTGTGCCGCTGCGGAGGCAAAGAGCTTTTCTCGCTCCAGCACCTCGCGCAGCCGGCCCAGCAGCTCGTTCAGGGCGAGCGCGAAGGGCAGCAACTCGCGGGGCACTTCGGCCGTGGGAATGGGCATCAGCGAGGCATGGGACTGCGTGTTCCACTGGTCGGCCATGCGCTGCAGCGGACGCAGGGTGCGCCGCACGGCGGCCAGCAGGATCCAGGCTGCAACGATCACGATCAGGCCCACCGGCGCATATACCCAGAGCAGCTCACGGAATACGCGCCGGCGCTTGTTGAGCGTCTCACCAACCCCCACGAGGACGACGCGTGCGGGATCCTGGGCGCTGGCCAGCTGCACCCAGACCACCCGCACAGGATGGCCCAGGAAGGGGGCCTCGAAGGCCTGGGCGCCTTTGTCGTACTCGCGGACGTCGCTGCCCGAGCGCGGCAAGTGCTGCTCGCCGGCGAGCACATGGTCGCCTTCGAGTACGGAGAAGTAGGTCCTGTCGTCGGCGTCGTAGGTCAGCACTGCCTGCGCCTGGCGGTTGAGGGCGATCACGGCCGCCTGCTGCTCGAATTGGACCTGCGAGGCCAGGGAGCGGGCCGCGTCCAGCAGCCATCGGTCGAAGACGGCGTCGATCAGGCCGCTGGCCGCATGTGCGCTCAGGACGCTGGCCACCAGCACGACCCCCAGCAGCGGTGCCAGCAGGCGCCACCGCAGCCCGCCCTCGAGTCCGCCCCCGAGTCCGCGGGGGCGCCGCAGCGCCCACTTCATGGTGTGCCGCCCTGGGGGCCAGCATCCAGGACCAGGCGATAGCCGAAACCGCGCGAGGTCTCGATGCGCACCTGGCAGTCCTGCAGCTTCTTGCGCAGGCGCGACACATAGACCTCGATGGCGCTGTCACCGACTTCCAGATTGCGTTCGGCCAGCGCATCCAGCAGCACCCGCTTGGGGACCAGGCGCGGCGCGCGCTGGATCAGCAGGCCCAGCACCTCGAACTCGCGAGGGTTGAGTTCCAGGGGGCGTCCGTCGCAGCTGACCACACCTTCGTCGGGCAGCCAGCTGAGGCGGCCCAGCTGTGCACGGCGCGTGCGGGAGGCCACCGAGCGGCGCAGCAGGGCCTCCATGCGGGCGTCGAGCTCGTCCACGGAGAAGGGCTTGACCAGGTAGTCGTCGGCGCCGGCCTTGAGCCCGGCGACGCGATCGGCGACCTGATCCCGAGCCGTCAGCACCAGCACCGGCGTGCGCGGATCGCCCCGGCGCCACTGCTGCAGCCACTGGAGCCCGTCGCCATCGGGCAGCCCCATGTCCAGCACCAGCAGGTCCGGCGTCAGCCCGACGACGACTTCCGTGGCTTTCTCCAGCCGATCGCAGACCTGCACGGCCCAGCCATGCTGCTGCCAGCGCAGCTGAAGCTCCCAGCTGATGATGGGGTCGTCTTCGATGAGCAGGATTTGCATGCGGCATTGTGAGCCCGCGCCCGAAAGGGGCTTGATAGTGGTTTGCAAGCTTGCCGGACTAGGCTGCGCGACCGTATTGCCGTCGTGGCGCCGGTGCACCAGGCCGGGCCTCTGGTCCTCGTCCGCCTTCCCGTTCCCATGCAAACGCGCCTCGACCTTCCCCATCCTGTTCCGCTCGCTGCTGCCACCCCGGGTGGATCTCCTGCGCGGCCGCTACAGTCTGCGCACCTCGGCGTGCCCGATGCGCAGGCGGCACGCCGCCCGGGCTGCGCGCAGGAGCTCCGCGCCTTGCAGTCCCTGGCCCGGCGCATGGATCTGCGGTTCAAGGACTGGCTGAAGCTGCTCGTGGCCTTCGCGCTGCACCCCGGGGCGGTACGGGCCTGGCTGGCCTTGCTTGACTGGGATCCGGTCCTGCGGCGCATCGACGACGCCAGGCTGCTGAGCAAGGTGACTCGGCCCTATCTGGACCAGGCGCTGTCCCTGCCTGAGCGGGTGTGCATCCTGTCGGGTCACTATCGCTGGCTGCATGCACGGGGCATGGGGGCCTGGCCTGCGCGGCTCATGCCGCGCCGCAGCGGCTCTACGAATGGCAGGGCAAGGACGGCGCGGGCTTCGAGCTCCATCTTCAGGCCGTGCATGACGGGCACCGTGAGGGCGAGCTCAGCCTCAGTTTGCGGATGAACGGGCGTACGCTCTACACCCTGACCGGTGTGGTGGATGCGACAGCGGCGGGTGCGCCGGCCTTCGTCGTGGGCCGGCTGCAGGGCGAGGCCTCGCAGGATGCTGCCGAACGCATACGCCTGGCCACCAAGGCCCTGCATGGCTGCCGGCCCGCCAGCCTGCTGATCGCCGCGGCGGCGCAGTGGAGCCACGCCCTGGGCTGCTCGAGCTTGGAACTGGTTGGCAACAGCCAGCGCATCGCCATCAACGCCTGGCGGCGGCGGCGCATCCTGGCAGACAACGAACGCCTGTGGCAGGAGATGGGCGCCAGCCAGGGTGGCAACGGCCGCTGGCGTCTGCAGAGCTGCGCCAGCCGTGAGCTGGACCTGGACAGCATCCCCTCACGCAAGCGGGCCGAGGCGCGCCGGCGGCAGGAGCTGCTTCAGGGTCTGTCGGAGGGCCTGCACGAGTCCATGCGCCGTGCGTTCCTGCCTGGGGCCTGATCGCTTCAGAAGATCGATCGCCCCGTCAGCGTGGTAAGCCACTCCAGGGCCGCCACGCCCGCCAGCGAGTTGCCATTCGCGTCCAGCCCCGGTGACCACACGCAGATGCCACAGAGATTCGGGATGAGGGCCACGATGCCGCCCCCCACGCCGCTCTTCGCCGGCAGGCCGACCCGGAAGGCGAAGTCACCGGCCGCGTCGTAGGTGCCGCAGGTCAGCATCAGCGCGTTGAGCCGCTTGGAGAGGCTGGGTGACAGCAGGCGCTCGCCGCTCCAGGGCAGTTCGCCGTGGTTGGCCAGCAGCAGCATGGCGCGCGCCAGCTCCACGCAGCTCATTTCGATGGCGCAATGGCTGCAGTAGGCATCGAGGATGCGATCGACCGGGTTCTGCAGGCGGCCGAAGCTGCGCATGAAATGGGCCATGGCCGCATTGCGATCGCTGTGTTTGCGCTCAGACTGCGCGACCCGCAGGCTGTAGTCGACAGTCGCGCTGCCGGACAGCTTGCGCAGCAGATCGACCAGGGCCGTCTCGGGCTGGACATGCCGCGTGCACAGCACATCGGTCACGGCCAAGGCGCCTGCATTGATGAAGGGATTGCGTGGCTTGCCACCTTCGTGCTCGAGCTGCACCAAGGAGTTGAAGGGCGTTCCCGAGGGCTCTCGGCCCACGCGCTCCCACAGTGCGTCGCCCTCATGCCGCAGGGCCATCAGCAGCGCAAAGAGCTTGGAGATGCTCTGGATTGAAAAACGCTCGCGAGAACGCCCGGTCTCCCAGATGCGGCCGTCGATGCCGACGATGGCCATGCCGAACTGCTCGCGCGGAACGCGGGCCAACTCGGGGATGTAGCTGGCGACGCGGCCCTGGCTCAGCAGAGGCTCAGCGCGCGCGGCGATCTCCTGCAAGGCGGCGTCGAAATCAGGGAAGGGCAGGGCGGGGGTACGGCTCATGCCAGCATGCTAGCGTCGCCGTCGAGCCTTCGTGCCGTGGAGCGCAGCAATGGTGGTGACAGGGGCTTCGCGAGCGGGCAACGGCCTCTTTCGATGGCCGCGGGCTTCCGGCCGCTGTCCCCTGGAAAGGTTCTGTCAATGCTGTCTAGGGGAATCTACGTGCGGGAAAGTTCCCTGATGACAGCGCTATGACTGTTGGCAATATCGCGCTGCGAATCCAGGAGAGTGACCGTGCTGGCCAAAAGCCTCACGGGACGCCGAAGGCGCAATCTCCCATGCACGCTCAGGCCCCGTACTGGACTCGAAATCAGCCGACACTGGAGAGCGGATCACGCGGACATGCCCATGGCCGGTGGCCCCACCGAAGGAGCAAGCGGAAGGCGGCGCCTCCCGCGAATCTCTCAGGTACCAAGGACAGCGGGAGCGGCGCGACGTGCACGCAGACCTCGAGGTTCGCCGCCTCGGCCTGTGTGGACGTTGTGATGCAAACCCTGATCCGGAGTGTCTGATATGCCGTTGGCAGCTCTCCTTGTCTTCCCGCCAGCGCCTCTTCCCATGCCGGCATGCCTGGCATTCGTGGCCCGCGCCCCCCGTGCCGTCAGGGGTCAGGTCTTGCCAGCCATGCCGCTTTGGCGGCGCCATCAGCGATGGCGCCGCATGCCTGGCTGCGCCTGAACCCCGTCGCCTGACCTCAGCGCAGGCAACGCATCTGCAGACATCG
The DNA here is from genome assembly GCF_014174515.1 of Mitsuaria sp. WAJ17. Classification (GTDB taxonomy): domain Bacteria; phylum Pseudomonadota; class Gammaproteobacteria; order Burkholderiales; family Burkholderiaceae_C; genus Roseateles_B. The sequence goes on along the minus strand of NZ_JACJUG010000056.1, from coordinate 3,611 downwards.
ATCTGATCCGCTCCCTGGCGGTCGCGGCGCGCTTGCGCCTGCCGTTGGGCCGTGGCGAAGCGCAGTGTCGCGTGGGCAGCGCTGATGTGAAAAGTAATGTCGAAAGTGAGCGTCCAGAAATGAAGCGCTACGACACCGAGCGTTGAAACGCCGCCAGGAAATGGTGGCTTTCCACGAACCGCCGCAAGGGCAGTACAGGCTGCTCGATCGGCGGGCCCCAAGCAGTACCCATCGCAACCGAAGGAGACATCATGTTCAAGAAGAAAGCACTGGTCCTGCCAGGCGCACTGCTGTGCGCCCTGACGCTGGCAGCACTGCCCGCCTTGGCCGTTCCCGCCGGCGGTGAGCGCGCCAATATCGCGCAGCGCCAGTCGGACCGCAGCCAGGCCCTGATGGCCGCTCAGCGCGGCCTGGACGAGTATCAGCAGCGCAAGCAGCAGTACTACGCAGGCCTGTCGCCCAGCCACATGGCGCTGGACGTGTCTGATGTTCAGGAGCTGTCGCAGGCCCGCATCGGGCCAGGCTTTGAGATGCACACCGTCAGCCCGCAGGAGCTCGCCGCCGGCCGCAGCGATCTCAGTACCATGGCGACGCCGACGGGCAGTTGGCGCTTCGTCGTGCAGGTCGGTGAACGGCCGGTCGGCCTGGTCACGGTGCAGAAGACGGAGGGGCGCTGGCAGGCCGTGTCCTTCGGTGGCGCGGGTCTGGCCCGTGAGCTGGACGCGCTGCGCCAGGTCCATGGCAATGCGGACGGCAGTAATCTGCGCTTCATCCGCGTCTACCAGGCGCAGTCCGACTTGCTGGAGGTGGTGTCCGGCAAGGATGGCAGGGCCCGCTATGCGACGCTGCAGTCCGCCCGCGATGCCCTGCTGCGGCATGGCCTGGCCACCGGATCCGCGGATGCCAGTGCAGGTCTGATGGAGGCGCCGCAGCTGCTGGACCCGCTGCGCTCGGCCGTGAGCAAGAACCTGGACATGCTGCGCTGAGCCGCCAGCACACCGACGAACTTCCCCAAAGAATCGAATGGAGATCGCATGAACGCGAATCTGAAGAAGACGCTCGCCGGCCTGAGCCTCAGCCTGCTCATGCCCCTGGCCTTCGCGCAGTACAGGGCGCTGAACGTGCCGCAGACCATCCAGGAGCACAGCCAGTGGTGCTGGTCGGCCTCGAGCAAGGCCATCATCAGCTACTACAAGACCCCGCCCAGCCAGTGCAGCATCGTCAACTGGGCCTTCGGCATCAACTACGCCTGCGGCAACGGCACTTTCAACTGGAACAGCTATGCCAACCAGCCCAATGCGCTGTATGGCTCCAACGGCAGTGCCCAGGGCGTGTTGGCCAAATGGGGCATCGGCACCAATGCCTACGCTTCTGCCTCGTCGTGGAATGCCATCGTCTCGGACATCAACTACAACAAGCCCTTCATGATCCGCTTCGGCTGGAGTTCCGGCGGCGGCCACATCATGGTGGGCACCGGGTATGAGGTCTGGAACGGCACCTCCTACGTGCTCTACATGAACCCGTGGCCCGGCGAAGGCAATTCGGAAGACAGCTACAACTGGATGGTCTCCGCCAGTGACCACGCCTGGACGCACACCTTGCGCGTGCGCTGAAGCCTGTCGATGCCGCCGCAGCTGTAGCAGAGGAGACTAGGCTGCGGCGCAAGGCCTGTGAGGGGAAAGAAGGCCGGACAAGGCTGCAGAAGACGAGCAGGGCGCCGCCCCATGGCCTGGAGCGGCGCCCTGCGATGCCGGCTTTGGCCGGGTCGAACTGCCCTTGCGCGGCTGGCCTCAGAGGACCCTTGGCGCTACGACGTGCTTGCCCTTGAAGGGTGAAGAACGTGACCGCCGATCAAGCACCGATTACGCACCGATCAAAGGCTGATCCGCTGCGGCAAGGCTGCACCCTTGCCGGGGACGGCGGTGGACGTCCATCTGCGTGGCCGGTGCCAGACAGGCGAGGGCGGGGCCTCTGGGCCGCGGGAGGGGGGCGCGTCTGGTATATTACGCGCTGGGTGCCAGGTCTTGCGGCCTGGCAGGTTGAGCGCAGGTCGGGCCGCCGCGCGGAGTCTCCACGATCATGCACGCCGACACCCTCATCCCCTACGTCGCCCTGGCCTTGTTCGTCCTGGCCCTGGCCCACACCTTTGCGGCCAAGCAGTTCGAGCGGCTGTCCCATCGCTACCCCCGGCACGCCGGACTGTTTCACCTGCTGGGCGAGGTGGAGGTGGTCTTCGGCTTTTGGGCCCTGGTGCTGATCCTCGCACTCGCATTGCTGAAGGACGGTCCCAGCGCGCTGCACTATGCCGAGTCCCGCAACTACACCGAGCCGCTGTTCGTCTTCGTCGTGATGGTGGTGGCGGCCTCCCGCCCGGTGCTGGACCTCGTGCAGCGGGCGATCGCCTTCACCTCCCGCCTGATCCCGCTTCCCCGCGCCATCTCTAGCACCTGGCTGGGGCTGGCAGTGGTGCCGCTGCTGGGCTCCCTGGTCACCGAGCCTGCCGCCATGACCATCGCGGCCCTGATGCTGGCGCCGCTGGTATTCAGGTCCGAGGTGCCAGAGCGGCCGAAGTATTTCGCGCTGGGCGTGCTCTTCGTGAACGTGTCCATCGGTGGCACCCTGACGGCCTACGCAGCGCCGCCCGTGCTGATGGTGGCCGCGACCTGGCAATGGGACAGCGCCTACATGCTGGCCCACTTCGGCTGGAAGGCCGCCGTCGCCGTGCTGCTCAACGCCACCCTGGCGACCTGGGTGATGCGCAGGCATTTGCGGGTTGCGAAGGAGGAGGGCGTCTCGAGTGTGCAGCGGGTACCGCTGGCCGTCACCTTGGTGCATCTGGCGCTGCTCGCCGGCGTTGTGGTGCTGGCCCACCATCCCGTGGCCTTCCTCGGTCTCTTCCTGATGTTCTTGGGCTTCAGCCAGGCTTATGAGCGCTACCAGAGCCCGCTGATCCTCAAGGAGGCGCTGTTGGTCGCCTTCTTCCTTGCCGGCCTGGTGGTGCTGGGCGGCATGCAGGCCTGGTGGCTGCAGCCCATCGTCTCCAGCCTGGAGCCACTGGCCCTGTTCTTCGGTGCCATCGGCCTGACGGCCATCACCGACAACGCGGCGCTGACCTATCTGGGCTCGCTCATCGCCGGCATTCCGGTAGAGACCAAGCACGCGCTCGTAGCCGGCGCCGTGGCCGGTGGCGGGTTGACTGTCATCGCCAATGCGCCCAATCCTGCGGGCGTGGCGCTGCTCAAGCGCGGCTTCGAGGACGAATCGGTCGGAGCCATGGAACTGCTCGTCGGAGCCTTGCTGCCCACGGCCGTGGCTGCGACCGCATTCCTGGTGCTGTAAACATGCGGTTCGGATGGGCCGGAAGCGGCCTCATCGCGGGTGCGCGGTCTTTGCGCTAGTGTCAGCGTTACAAAATTGATGCAACACCTGAGGCCTCAGGGCCCGCTAGGCCCGCATCTGGGCCCATGGTGGCCGCCTGATTACAGTAAGCAATGGGATGGACGCCCCCACCCGTAGACGGCATCGAAGTGCCACAGTGGATGTGTCAGCAACCACTCGATCGGAAGGAGCGTCCACCATGGAGATTACGACGATCGGCCTCGATCTGGCCA
>NZ_JACJUG010000055.1 GCF_014174515.1 Mitsuaria sp. WAJ17 | reverse complement strand
CAGGAATTTCTCTCGAATCTCTTGCGCAGGCCGAAAAAGCTGTGCTACAGTCTAAGGCTTCGCTGCTGATGCAGTGCTTTGAAACGAAGCGCGAACAGAGGCAGTGAAGACGCAAAAGGATTTCGATCCTGATGCGGGGCGGGAACTGAATGTTTCGCCGGGCGTTGAAAACTGTTGAAAAACAAATTTCAAAAAACGCTTGACGATACGAAAGAAATTCAGTCATAATCTCGCTTCTCTGCTGATGACAAGTCAGCGACGCGAACGAAGCGCAAGACATTGCGATGAGTTAAGCGGATGTTCTTTAAGAATTCACAGCCGATAAGCGTGGGCGTTTGAAGCGAAGTGCTGGTAGCCGGAGACGGATGCCAAGTCCTTCGGACTTTAAACGCTCACGGAAAGAGAATGAAGCTATGTAAATAGTCTTTGTTCGATTCCGTTGAGTAAATTCAAGATCGAACTGTAGAGTTTGATCCTGGCTCAGATTGAACGCTGGCGGCATGCCTTACACATGCAAGTCGAACGGTAACAGGCCGCAAGGTGCTGACGAGTGGCGAACGGGTGAGTAATGCATCGGAACGTGCCCAGTCGTGGGGGATAACTGCTCGAAAGAGCAGCTAATACCGCATACGACCTGAGGGTGAAAGCGGGGGACCGTAAGGCCTCGCGCGATTGGAGCGGCCGATGTCAGATTAGGTAGTTGGTGAGGTAAAGGCTCACCAAGCCGACGATCTGTAGCTGGTCTGAGAGGACGACCAGCCACACTGGGACTGAGACACGGCCCAGACTCCTACGGGAGGCAGCAGTGGGGAATTTTGGACAATGGACGCAAGTCTGATCCAGCCATGCCGCGTGCGGGAAGAAGGCCTTCGGGTTGTAAACCGCTTTTGTCAGGGAAGAAAAGGTTCCTTCTAATAAAGGGGACTCATGACGGTACCTGAAGAATAAGCACCGGCTAACTACGTGCCAGCAGCCGCGGTAATACGTAGGGTGCAAGCGTTAATCGGAATTACTGGGCGTAAAGCGTGCGCAGGCGGTTGTGCAAGACAGGTGTGAAATCCCCGGGCTTAACCTGGGAACTGCACTTGTGACTGCACGGCTAGAGTACGGTAGAGGGGGATGGAATTCCACGTGTAGCAGTGAAATGCGTAGATATGTGGAGGAACACCGATGGCGAAGGCAATCCCCTGGACCTGTACTGACGCTCATGCACGAAAGCGTGGGGAGCAAACAGGATTAGATACCCTGGTAGTCCACGCCCTAAACGATGTCAACTGGTTGTTGGGAGGGTTTCTTCTCAGTAACGTAGCTAACGCGTGAAGTTGACCGCCTGGGGAGTACGGCCGCAAGGTTGAAACTCAAAGGAATTGACGGGGACCCGCACAAGCGGTGGATGATGTGGTTTAATTCGATGCAACGCGAAAAACCTTACCTACCCTTGACATGCCAGGAATCCTGCAGAGATGTGGGAGTGCTCGAAAGAGAACCTGGACACAGGTGCTGCATGGCCGTCGTCAGCTCGTGTCGTGAGATGTTGGGTTAAGTCCCGCAACGAGCGCAACCCTTGTCATTAGTTGCTACGAAAGGGCACTCTAATGAGACTGCCGGTGACAAACCGGAGGAAGGTGGGGATGACGTCAGGTCATCATGGCCCTTATGGGTAGGGCTACACACGTCATACAATGGCCGGGACAGAGGGCTGCCAACCCGCGAGGGGGAGCTAATCCCAGAAACCCGGTCGTAGTCCGGATCGCAGTCTGCAACTCGACTGCGTGAAGTCGGAATCGCTAGTAATCGCGGATCAGCTTGCCGCGGTGAATACGTTCCCGGGTCTTGTACACACCGCCCGTCACACCATGGGAGCGGGTTCTGCCAGAAGTAGTTAGCCTAACCGCAAGGAGGGCGATTACCACGGCAGGGTTCGTGACTGGGGTGAAGTCGTAACAAGGTAGCCGTATCGGAAGGTGCGGCTGGATCACCTCCTTTCTAGAAAATGGTCGAGCACTTGATTGCTGCATGCAGCAGTTAAGCAGCGAGATCCAATGCACAGCGTCTTCAAGCGCCCACACTTATCGGCTGTAGAACAAAAGAACAGAAGAGTGTTTACACGTGAGCCTGCCGAGCTGGCCTTGACAGGTGAGCGCGTGAGGCAGGCTGACGATGCGAATCGTGGGTCTGTAGCTCAGTCGGTTAGAGCACCGTCTTGATAAGGCGGGGGTCGCTGGTTCGAATCCAGCCAGACCCACCACGAACTGCAGAGAAATCTGTACGGGGGATTAGCTCAGCTGGGAGAGCACCTGCTTTGCAAGCAGGGGGTCGTCGGTTCGATCCCGTCATCCTCCACCAATTCATGCTCGAGAGGGCGTGAGAGACACTCCAAGGTTGGCAAACCAGAGCATCAAGCGTGATGTTGTGGTTTGCCAGTCTTTGACTTTAATTAGTCGGCTGTTGTTCTTTAACAATTTGTAGAGTCGAATCAGCGTTGCTGATGGAAAGCAAGTCTTCGTAAAGGGGGATTTGCACCGTGCCATCAGCGACATTTGATTGCGTCAACGAACTTCAACTCTGAGCAATCAGAGAGTATGAAGAACGGCGAAACGCGAATACTCAAAACCCTCCATCGTGAATACAAGACGATGAGAGGCAGTCCTTGACGACATCGAATGATGTCAAAGTTATAGGGTCAAGTGACTAAGTGCATGTGGTGGATGCCTTGGCGATTACAGGCGACGAAGGACGTGATAGCCTGCGATAAGCTTCGGGGAGCTGGCAAATAAGCTTTGATCCGGAGATTTCCGAATGGGGAAACCCACCTCGCAAGAGGTAACGTATTCTGAATACATAGGGATACGTGGCGAACCGGGTGAACTGAAACATCTCAGTAGCTCGAGGAAAAGACATCAACCGAGATTCCGAAAGTAGTGGCGAGCGAAATTGGAGTAGCCCTCGTGTTTTAGCAGTTGGCATATCAGAACGGAATGGAAAGTCCGGCCATAGCGGGTGATAGCCCCGTATGAGAAATGTTGATTGTGGAACTAGGCACGAATAGAGTAGGGCGGGACACGTGAAATCCTGTCTGAACATGGGGGGACCATCCTCCAAGGCTAAATACTCGTAATCGACCGATAGTGAACAAGTACCGTGAGGGAAAGGCGAAAAGAACCCCGGGAGGGGAGTGAAATAGATCCTGAAACCGCATGCATACAAAAAGTAGGAGCCCGAAAGGGTGACTGCGTACCTTTTGTATAATGGGTCAGCGACTTACATTCAGTGGCAAGGTTAACCGAATAGGGAAGCCGTAGAGAAATCGAGTCCGAATAGGGCGTTCAGTCGCTGGGTGTAGACCCGAAACCAAGTGATCTATCCATGGCCAGGATGAAGGTACCGTAACAGGTGCTGGAGGTCCGAACCGACTAGTGTTGCAAAACTAGCGGATGAGCTGTGGATAGGGGTGAAAGGCTAAACAAACTTGGAAATAGCTGGTTCTCTCCGAAAACTATTTAGGTAGTGCCTCAAGTATTACCATCGGGGGTAGAGCACTGTTTAGGCTAGGGGGTCATGGCGACTTACCAAACCTTGGCAAACTCCGAATACCGATGAGTACAGCTTGGGAGACAGAGCACCGGGTGCTAACGTCCGGACTCAAGAGGGAAACAACCCAGACCGCCAGCTAAGGTCCCTAAAATTGGCTAAGTGGGAAACGAAGTGGGAAGGCTAAAACAGTCAGGATGTTGGCTTAGAAGCAGCCATCATTTAAAGAAAGCGTAATAGCTCACTGATCGAGTCGTCCTGCGCGGAAGATGTAACGGGGCTAAGCCAGTTACCGAAGCTGCGGATGCACAGTTTACTGTGCGTGGTAGGAGAGCGTTCTGTAAGCCTGTGAAGGTGTCTCGTGAGGGATGCTGGAGGTATCAGAAGTGCGAATGCTGACATGAGTAGCGTTAAAGGGGGTGAAAAGCCCCCTCGCCGTAAGCGCAAGGTTTCCTACGCAACGTTCATCGGCGTAGGGTGAGTCGGCCCCTAAGGCGAGGCAGAGATGCGTAGCTGATGGGAAACAGGTCAATATTCCTGTACCGATCAATAGTGCGATGTGGGGACGGAGAAGGTTAGCTCAGCCGGGTGTTGGAAGTCCCGGTTCAAGCATGTAGGCGTGCCCTCTAGGCAAATCCGGAGGGCTTAGCTGAGGTGTGATAACGAGTCTGCTTGCAGACGAAGTGAGTGATACCCTGCTTCCAGGAAAAGCCACTAAGCTTCAGCTATTGACGACCGTACCGCAAACCGACACTGGTGCGCGAGATGAGTATTCTAAGGCGCTTGAGAGAACTCTGGAGAAGGAACTCGGCAAATTGACACCGTAACTTCGGAAGAAGGTGTGCCTTTAGTAGGTGAAGTTGTACAAACGAAGCCCAATGAGGCCGCAGAGAATCGGTGGCTGCAACTGTTTATTAAAAACACAGCACTCTGCAAAGACGAAAGTCGACGTATAGGGTGTGACTCCTGCCCGGTGCTGGAAGATTAAATGATGGGGTGCAAGCTCTTGACTGAAGTCCCAGTAAACGGCGGCCGTAACTATAACGGTCCTAAGGTAGCGAAATTCCTTGTCGGGTAAGTTCCGACCTGCACGAATGGAGTAATGATGGCCACACTGTCTCCTCCAGAGACTCAGCGAAGTTGAAATGTTTGTGATGATGCAATCTCCCCGCGGAAAGACGGAAAGACCCCATGAACCTTTACTGTAGCTTTACATTGGACTTTGAACAGATCTGTGTAGGATAGGTGGGAGGCTTTGAAACCTGGTCGCTAGATCAGGTGGAGCCGACGTTGAAATACCACCCTGGTGTGTTTGAGGTTCTAACCTTGGCCCGTTATCCGGGTTGGGGACAGTGTATGGTGGGCAGTTTGACTGGGGCGGTCTCCTCCCAAATCGTAACGGAGGAGTTCGAAGGTACGCTAGGCACGGTCGGAAATCGTGCTGATAGTGCATAGGCATAAGCGTGCTTGACTGCGAGACTGACAAGTCGAGCAGGTACGAAAGTAGGACTAAGTGATCCGGTGGTTCTGTATGGAAGGGCCATCGCTCAACGGATAAAAGGTACTCTGGGGATAACAGGCTGATACCGCCCAAGAGTTCATATCGACGGCGGTGTTTGGCACCTCGATGTCGGCTCATCTCATCCTGGGGCTGTAGCCGGTCCCAAGGGTATGGCTGTTCGCCATTTAAAGAGGTACGTGAGCTGGGTTTAAAACGTCGTGAGACAGTTTGGTCCCTATCTTCCGTGGGCGCTGCAAGATTGAGAGAGCCTGCTCCTAGTACGAGAGGACCGGAGTGGACGCACCTCTGGTGTACCGGTTGTCACGCCAGTGGCATCGCCGGGTAGCTATGTGCGGAAGAGATAACCGCTGAAAGCATCTAAGCGGGAAACTCGTCTCAAGATGAGTCTTGCCGGGGCCTTGAGCCCCCTGAAGAGTCGTTCGAGACCAGGACGTTGATAGGCTGGGTGTGGAAGCGCAGTAATGCGTTAAGCTAACCAGTACTAATTGCTCGTGAGGCTTGACCCTATAACTTTGACTTCACAGTCGAAGTGACGGTATTCAAGTGACGTCGTTCTTCAGAAGTCTGAAGACGCAATCAAATACAAACGCTGATTCAAGCAGAACACAAACTTCTGCAACTCTACAAATTGGGCTTGCTGCTCTCAGCAGCAGGCCACAAAGTTTAAGCCTGATGACCATAGCGACTTGGTCCCACTCCTTCCCATCCCGAACAGGACAGTGAAACGAGTCAGCGCCGATGATAGTGCGGATTCCCGTGTGAAAGTAGGTCATCGTCAGGCTAATATCCCGAGACGCCCGGTCGTGTGACCGGGCGTTTCTATCTGTGCACGCAGATACAAGCATTGCTCGCAGTGCTTGCATGTGCTGGTGCAGCCTGGTGAGAGCCAGGGCCCAGAGCAAAGCGAGGCCGCTTGCGAGACGAAAAATCTTCGCAATAGGTGTTGACGATGACAAAAAAGTCGTTCATAATCTCGCTTCTCTGCTGATGACAAGTCAGCGACGCGAACGAAGCGCAAGACATTGCGATGAGTTAAGCGGATGTTCTTTAAGAATTCACAGCCGATAAGCGTGGGCGTTTGAAGCGAAGTGCTGGTAGCCGGAGACGGATGCCAAGTCCTTCGGACTTTAAACGCTCACGGAAAGAGAATGAAGCTATGTAAATAGTCTTTGTTCGATTCCGTTGAGTAAATTCAAGATCGAACTGTAGAGTTTGATCCTGGCTCAGATTGAACGCTGGCGGCATGCCTTACACATGCAAGTCGAACGGTAACAGGCCGCAAGGTGCTGACGAGTGGCGAACGGGTGAGTAATGCATCGGAACGTGCCCAGTCGTGGGGGATAACTGCTCGAAAGAGCAGCTAATACCGCATACGACCTGAGGGTGAAAGCGGGGGACCGTAAGGCCTCGCGCGATTGGAGCGGCCGATGTCAGATTAGGTAGTTGGTGAGGTAAAGGCTCACCAAGCCGACGATCTGTAGCTGGTCTGAGAGGACGACCAGCCACACTGGGACTGAGACACGGCCCAGACTCCTACGGGAGGCAGCAGTGGGGAATTTTGGACAATGGACGCAAGTCTGATCCAGCCATGCCGCGTGCGGGAAGAAGGCCTTCGGGTTGTAAACCGCTTTTGTCAGGGAAGAAAAGGTTCCTTCTAATAAAGGGGACTCATGACGGTACCTGAAGAATAAGCACCGGCTAACTACGTGCCAGCAGCCGCGGTAATACGTAGGGTGCAAGCGTTAATCGGAATTACTGGGCGTAAAGCGTGCGCAGGCGGTTGTGCAAGACAGGTGTGAAATCCCCGGGCTTAACCTGGGAACTGCACTTGTGACTGCACGGCTAGAGTACGGTAGAGGGGGATGGAATTCCACGTGTAGCAGTGAAATGCGTAGATATGTGGAGGAACACCGATGGCGAAGGCAATCCCCTGGACCTGTACTGACGCTCATGCACGAAAGCGTGGGGAGCAAACAGGATTAGATACCCTGGTAGTCCACGCCCTAAACGATGTCAACTGGTTGTTGGGAGGGTTTCTTCTCAGTAACGTAGCTAACGCGTGAAGTTGACCGCCTGGGGAGTACGGCCGCAAGGTTGAAACTCAAAGGAATTGACGGGGACCCGCACAAGCGGTGGATGATGTGGTTTAATTCGATGCAACGCGAAAAACCTTACCTACCCTTGACATGCCAGGAATCCTGCAGAGATGTGGGAGTGCTCGAAAGAGAACCTGGACACAGGTGCTGCATGGCCGTCGTCAGCTCGTGTCGTGAGATGTTGGGTTAAGTCCCGCAACGAGCGCAACCCTTGTCATTAGTTGCTACGAAAGGGCACTCTAATGAGACTGCCGGTGACAAACCGGAGGAAGGTGGGGATGACGTCAGGTCATCATGGCCCTTATGGGTAGGGCTACACACGTCATACAATGGCCGGGACAGAGGGCTGCCAACCCGCGAGGGGGAGCTAATCCCAGAAACCCGGTCGTAGTCCGGATCGCAGTCTGCAACTCGACTGCGTGAAGTCGGAATCGCTAGTAATCGCGGATCAGCTTGCCGCGGTGAATACGTTCCCGGGTCTTGTACACACCGCCCGTCACACCATGGGAGCGGGTTCTGCCAGAAGTAGTTAGCCTAACCGCAAGGAGGGCGATTACCACGGCAGGGTTCGTGACTGGGGTGAAGTCGTAACAAGGTAGCCGTATCGGAAGGTGCGGCTGGATCACCTCCTTTCTAGAAAATGGTCGAGCACTTGATTGCTGCATGCAGCAGTTAAGCAGCGAGATCCAATGCACAGCGTCTTCAAGCGCCCACACTTATCGGCTGTAGAACAAAAGAACAGAAGAGTGTTTACACGTGAGCCTGCCGAGCTGGCCTTGACAGGTGAGCGCGTGAGGCAGGCTGACGATGCGAATCGTGGGTCTGTAGCTCAGTCGGTTAGAGCACCGTCTTGATAAGGCGGGGGTCGCTGGTTCGAATCCAGCCAGACCCACCACGAACTGCAGAGAAATCTGTACGGGGGATTAGCTCAGCTGGGAGAGCACCTGCTTTGCAAGCAGGGGGTCGTCGGTTCGATCCCGTCATCCTCCACCAATTCATGCTCGAGAGGGCGTGAGAGACACTCCAAGGTTGGCAAACCAGAGCATCAAGCGTGATGTTGTGGTTTGCCAGTCTTTGACTTTAATTAGTCGGCTGTTGTTCTTTAACAATTTGTAGAGTCGAATCAGCGTTGCTGATGGAAAGCAAGTCTTCGTAAAGGGGGATTTGCACCGTGCCATCAGCGACATTTGATTGCGTCAACGAACTTCAACTCTGAGCAATCAGAGAGTATGAAGAACGGCGAAACGCGAATACTCAAAACCCTCCATCGTGAATACAAGACGATGAGAGGCAGTCCTTGACGACATCGAATGATGTCAAAGTTATAGGGTCAAGTGACTAAGTGCATGTGGTGGATGCCTTGGCGATTACAGGCGACGAAGGACGTGATAGCCTGCGATAAGCTTCGGGGAGCTGGCAAATAAGCTTTGATCCGGAGATTTCCGAATGGGGAAACCCACCTCGCAAGAGGTAACGTATTCTGAATACATAGGGATACGTGGCGAACCGGGTGAACTGAAACATCTCAGTAGCTCGAGGAAAAGACATCAACCGAGATTCCGAAAGTAGTGGCGAGCGAAATTGGAGTAGCCCTCGTGTTTTAGCAGTTGGCATATCAGAACGGAATGGAAAGTCCGGCCATAGCGGGTGATAGCCCCGTATGAGAAATGTTGATTGTGGAACTAGGCACGAATAGAGTAGGGCGGGACACGTGAAATCCTGTCTGAACATGGGGGGACCATCCTCCAAGGCTAAATACTCGTAATCGACCGATAGTGAACAAGTACCGTGAGGGAAAGGCGAAAAGAACCCCGGGAGGGGAGTGAAATAGATCCTGAAACCGCATGCATACAAAAAGTAGGAGCCCGAAAGGGTGACTGCGTACCTTTTGTATAATGGGTCAGCGACTTACATTCAGTGGCAAGGTTAACCGAATAGGGAAGCCGTAGAGAAATCGAGTCCGAATAGGGCGTTCAGTCGCTGGGTGTAGACCCGAAACCAAGTGATCTATCCATGGCCAGGATGAAGGTACCGTAACAGGTGCTGGAGGTCCGAACCGACTAGTGTTGCAAAACTAGCGGATGAGCTGTGGATAGGGGTGAAAGGCTAAACAAACTTGGAAATAGCTGGTTCTCTCCGAAAACTATTTAGGTAGTGCCTCAAGTATTACCATCGGGGGTAGAGCACTGTTTAGGCTAGGGGGTCATGGCGACTTACCAAACCTTGGCAAACTCCGAATACCGATGAGTACAGCTTGGGAGACAGAGCACCGGGTGCTAACGTCCGGACTCAAGAGGGAAACAACCCAGACCGCCAGCTAAGGTCCCTAAAATTGGCTAAGTGGGAAACGAAGTGGGAAGGCTAAAACAGTCAGGATGTTGGCTTAGAAGCAGCCATCATTTAAAGAAAGCGTAATAGCTCACTGATCGAGTCGTCCTGCGCGGAAGATGTAACGGGGCTAAGCCAGTTACCGAAGCTGCGGATGCACAGTTTACTGTGCGTGGTAGGAGAGCGTTCTGTAAGCCTGTGAAGGTGTCTCGTGAGGGATGCTGGAGGTATCAGAAGTGCGAATGCTGACATGAGTAGCGTTAAAGGGGGTGAAAAGCCCCCTCGCCGTAAGCGCAAGGTTTCCTACGCAACGTTCATCGGCGTAGGGTGAGTCGGCCCCTAAGGCGAGGCAGAGATGCGTAGCTGATGGGAAACAGGTCAATATTCCTGTACCGATCAATAGTGCGATGTGGGGACGGAGAAGGTTAGCTCAGCCGGGTGTTGGAAGTCCCGGTTCAAGCATGTAGGCGTGCCCTCTAGGCAAATCCGGAGGGCTTAGCTGAGGTGTGATAACGAGTCTGCTTGCAGACGAAGTGAGTGATACCCTGCTTCCAGGAAAAGCCACTAAGCTTCAGCTATTGACGACCGTACCGCAAACCGACACTGGTGCGCGAGATGAGTATTCTAAGGCGCTTGAGAGAACTCTGGAGAAGGAACTCGGCAAATTGACACCGTAACTTCGGAAGAAGGTGTGCCTTTAGTAGGTGAAGTTGTACAAACGAAGCCCAATGAGGCCGCAGAGAATCGGTGGCTGCAACTGTTTATTAAAAACACAGCACTCTGCAAAGACGAAAGTCGACGTATAGGGTGTGACTCCTGCCCGGTGCTGGAAGATTAAATGATGGGGTGCAAGCTCTTGACTGAAGTCCCAGTAAACGGCGGCCGTAACTATAACGGTCCTAAGGTAGCGAAATTCCTTGTCGGGTAAGTTCCGACCTGCACGAATGGAGTAATGATGGCCACACTGTCTCCTCCAGAGACTCAGCGAAGTTGAAATGTTTGTGATGATGCAATCTCCCCGCGGAAAGACGGAAAGACCCCATGAACCTTTACTGTAGCTTTACATTGGACTTTGAACAGATCTGTGTAGGATAGGTGGGAGGCTTTGAAACCTGGTCGCTAGATCAGGTGGAGCCGACGTTGAAATACCACCCTGGTGTGTTTGAGGTTCTAACCTTGGCCCGTTATCCGGGTTGGGGACAGTGTATGGTGGGCAGTTTGACTGGGGCGGTCTCCTCCCAAATCGTAACGGAGGAGTTCGAAGGTACGCTAGGCACGGTCGGAAATCGTGCTGATAGTGCATAGGCATAAGCGTGCTTGACTGCGAGACTGACAAGTCGAGCAGGTACGAAAGTAGGACTAAGTGATCCGGTGGTTCTGTATGGAAGGGCCATCGCTCAACGGATAAAAGGTACTCTGGGGATAACAGGCTGATACCGCCCAAGAGTTCATATCGACGGCGGTGTTTGGCACCTCGATGTCGGCTCATCTCATCCTGGGGCTGTAGCCGGTCCCAAGGGTATGGCTGTTCGCCATTTAAAGAGGTACGTGAGCTGGGTTTAAAACGTCGTGAGACAGTTTGGTCCCTATCTTCCGTGGGCGCTGCAAGATTGAGAGAGCCTGCTCCTAGTACGAGAGGACCGGAGTGGACGCACCTCTGGTGTACCGGTTGTCACGCCAGTGGCATCGCCGGGTAGCTATGTGCGGAAGAGATAACCGCTGAAAGCATCTAAGCGGGAAACTCGTCTCAAGATGAGTCTTGCCGGGGCCTTGAGCCCCCTGAAGAGTCGTTCGAGACCAGGACGTTGATAGGCTGGGTGTGGAAGCGCAGTAATGCGTTAAGCTAACCAGTACTAATTGCTCGTGAGGCTTGACCCTATAACTTTGACTTCACAGTCGAAGTGACGGTATTCAAGTGACGTCGTTCTTCAGAAGTCTGAAGACGCAATCAAATACAAACGCTGATTCAAGCAGAACACAAACTTCTGCAACTCTACAAATTGGGCTTGCTGCTCTCAGCAGCAGGCCACAAAGTTTAAGCCTGATGACCATAGCGACTTGGTCCCACTCCTTCCCATCCCGAACAGGACAGTGAAACGAGTCAGCGCCGATGATAGTGCGGATTCCCGTGTGAAAGTAGGTCATCGTCAGGCTAATATCCCGCCAAACCCCCGGTCCCGCAAGGATCGGGGGTTTTGCTTTTGGGATTCCAGAAATCACCTCT
>NZ_JACJUG010000054.1 GCF_014174515.1 Mitsuaria sp. WAJ17 | reverse complement strand
AGGCGAGCCAGGGCAGCAGCACCATGTCGTAGTACGCGAAGCCGCCCTCGTTCTTGACGAAGCGGAACTCGAAGACATGGCCGTTGAAGAAGCGCGAGCTGCCGTCGTCGCGCAGCAGCTCGATGCTGACCATCTTGCCCAGCACGTCCTTCAGCGCGATGTCCGGCTGGTCCGAGAGCACCTCCACCACGAAGTGGAAGTCGCGCGAGAGGCCTTCGGTCGCGTCCAGCCGGTTGGCCACCATCAGCGCGGAGGGGCCGTCCTCCCGCGGGAAGTGCAGCTGCAGCAGCCGCGCGTTCTGGCGTTGACCCCGGATGAATTGCAGCAGCGCGCCGCTGGCTTCGCTCAGCGCTTGTGATGACATTGTTGATTCCTCCCTGGTCCAGGCCGCCCCGCACTGACTTCCGTGCAGGCCACCCTGGATGAGCAGCGCTCCCGCTTGGGGCACTGCCTTGCTTGCATCCCGCGGCTCCCTCTGCACAGCGCCAACCCTTGGTGTCAGCGGCTTTCGTGGCATCAGCGGCCTCAGCCGCCGCAACGCCTCCTGCCGGCGCCATGCGGAAGAACCCTAGAAGCGGCAGATTGTTTCAAGGCGACTGGCGACTGTCCGCAAGCAGGTGCGTCGTACTGCAAGCGAATGTTTCTAAAGCCTTGAGAAGTTAGGAAGTGGCGCTGGCGGTGCCCCTCCATTCAGGGGTTGCACACACCCAGCGGGCAGGCAGCGAACTTCGCCCGCCCCAGGGCCGGCCTCCATGACCGGGCAAGGCGCTGGGATCAGGGCAGCGCGCCATGCACCAGCAGGAGATCAACCATGTCCTGATGCCCCCCTTGCATCGCCGCGCCCAGCGCGCTTTGCCCCTCGTAGTCACGCAGATCGGTGCGCGCACCGTGCTCCAGCAGGGCTCGTGCAAGGGCCAGCGAATTGAAGCGTGCGGCGTGCATCAGGCCCGTTCGCCCCCGACCGTCCGCCAGGTCCACCGGGCAGCCATGGGCAAGCAGCAAGCGCACCCACGGGTCCAGGGCCTCGGGCGTCAGCGTGGCCGCCTTGGGCGACAGCTCCTGCCAGAGCGTCATGCCGCCCGGTGCGTCCTGGGGCTGTGGGTCGGCTCCCAGGGCCAGCAAGGCCTCCGCCTGAGGAAGTCGCTGCAGCAGCACGGCCAGGCGCAGCGGCGCTGTCTTTCTCGCGACGCTTCCTGCGTCATCAACGGCATCCGCACCGTCGATGCGGGCCCCCGACTGCACCAGCAGCCGGATGGCCTCCGGCTCCGCCTTGGCGATGACGGCCAGCAGCAGCGGCGTCAAGGGTGCCTCGGGAAACTCGCGCAGGGAGAAGCTGGCATTCAGGTCTGCGGCCGGACGCGGGAGCAGCAGCTGCAGCGTCGGTAGGTCCCGGCGCATGAGAGACAGGGCCAGCAGCGATTGCCAGGTCGGGCGCGACAGGGTCGCGACCGGTCGCTGGCTCAGCGCCTGACGAAGCGGCTCCTGCAGGTGCTGGCGAGCCATCTCCAGCAGCTGGGCGTCGGTGGCCACGGGTTTGGCCTGCACTGGAGCCAGGATCGCGAGCAGCAGCAGGCCAAGGACGAGGCCCGGCCAGCCCGCCCAGGTTCTCACTGCGCGCGACAGGTCCATCACTGGGACGGATTCGCCGCCAGCACCCGTCGCAGCAGGGCCTCGTGCCCGCCGCGGACCGCCACCTGCTGCAGGCTCTCGCCACGGGCGTTGCTGCGGCGCGGATCGGCGCCTGCCAGCAGCAGCCGGCGCAGGGCGCCCTCATGGCCCAGCTCGGCGGCAAGCAGCAGGGCCGGATCACCGCTCATGGCCGCATTGGCATCGAAGCCGCGCGCCAGCAGGGCGCCGGTCAGCCAGTCTGCATGGGCGGACCGCTCCGTCAGCAGGGCGGCGGGCAGCAGGTAGGGCTTCTGGCGTGCATCGCTCAGCGAGGCCCCCTGCTGCATCAGCAGGCAGGCCGTGGCGGCCTGACCTTGCAGGATGGCGTGATCCAGAGCGGTGTCGCCTGAAGCGCTCTTGGAGGGGACCCTGGCGCCCAGTTCCAGCAGCACGCGCACCGCGGCATGGTTCCCCACGCCGGCGGCCAGGTCGAGCAGGGTGAGCCCCTGGGTGCCTCGGGTACGGTCCAGGTCCTGACCCAGCAGCTGGCGCCTCAGAACCGCGGCATCCGTCTGCTCGGCGACCAGGCGCAGCAGCGCGTCCGAGGAGGGCCGCGCGGCCACCATGCGCGTGGGCGCCTCGGCCAGCAGGGCGTCGCAGCCCTTGCGTTCGGCGGCACTGAGCGCTGCGGCTTTGACGGGGCCCGGCGCAGGCGCCTGCGCCCCGGCAGAGGCCAGCGTCAGCAGGCATGCGATGCCGCCGATCATGCGCACGATGCGATGCGCAGCCATCAATGCCCCCCCTGGCGCTTGATGCCCTGGTCGATGAGCGCTCGCGCCTCGTCGAACTTGCCCTGCGCCATCAAGCTGCGCAGCTCCAGCGCCTCCTCGGGCTCGAGGATGCCCTTGTCCACCAGCTTCTTGCCCAGGCGCATGCCCTCGATGGCCGAGATGCCTCGGAACACGTCCGGGTCCAGCGCCCCGATGCCGAGGTCGAGCAAGGGATTGAGCACCCGCGTCGCCGCCGTCGCACGCGCCGTGCGGATGCCCGCGCGCGCGGACTCCAGCTCCTTGGCGCTCTGCTTGGCCGCGGCCGCCTGGCGTGCATCCTCGACCTTCAGGTACTGCCCCAGGCGCGAGTTGGAGTAGGTTGGCGCCTTGGGCGCAGGCAGGGTGCTGGCCTTGGCGCCCAGCACGTCGGCGTAGGGCCCCCAGCGGTCACGCTTCATCATCTCCTTGACGCTGGACTCCAGCCATTTCTCCGCACTGCCGCCAAAGTTGCCGGTGGCCAGGCCCAGGCCAGCGCTGAGGCTGCGCTCGCCAGCCTTCACGCCGACGAGGGTGTCGCGCAGCGGGCGGAACTGCGGGTACTTCTGCAGGGCCAGCCAGGCCTTGGGGTCCGACTTCTGCAGCTCCTGCAGCACCAAGTCCAGCTTGCGCGGGCTGTTGCTGCGCAGATAGCTGAGGTAGTCGAGGTAGTCGTTGATCTTCGGGATGCGCTTCTGCGCTTCCTTGATCAGCTTCTTGGCCTGCTCGTAGTCCTTCTTGTTCTGCTCGTCGCTGCGGGTGCGCGCCTGCTGGCCGGGCTTCACGGCCTCGACGGTGCCGGCGCCCTGCGGGGTGTCGGTGAACTCAACGCGGCCATCCGGACGGACAACGCGGTAGACGGGGCCGCCCATCTCAGATCACCTGCAGCGCCAGCAGCCGCAGCGGCTGCGGATGGATCAGCGCCCGCAACTGCAGCGCCCCCGCGCGCACCTCCAGCCGCCAGGGCGCGATGGCACTGAGGCTCAGTGCGGCATTGCCCGGGCCGTCGTCGAAATGCAGGCTCCACCAGCCCTGCTGCATCTGGCGCAGCAGGGCCTGGGACTGGTCGCGCAGGCCCAGGTGCGCCTGCTGCAAGGCCTGCACGAGCAGGGCCGGCAGGCCGCTGGCCTCGGCGCCGGTGCTGGCCAGGGCATGCCCCTGTTGCTGCTGCCAGTCGCCTGGCAGGCAGTGGGCGGCGCACAGCGCCAGGACGGAATCGCTGGTGTCACTCATGGCGATGGGCTCCTGATGGGTGGCGAATCATTGCACCTTGACGGCAAAGTCGCCCTTGGCATTCACGCCCACCTTGACGCGCTGGATGGCCTTGCCCTCGGCCATGCGGCCCAGCATCTGCGCGGCCAGCGCGGGCAGCAAGGTGCCGTTGAGCAGGTGGTCGATGTTGCGGGCACCGGTATCGACCTCGGTGCAGCGCGCCAGCACGGCCTCGACCAGGGCATCGTCGATGCTCATCTCGGCCTGGTGATGCGTCTGGATGCGCTCGGCGATGCGCCGCAGCTTCAGGCGGATCACCGCGGCCAGGGTGTCGTCGTCCAGGCCGTAGAAGGGCACAACCTTGGTCCGGCCGATGAAGGCGGGCTTGAAGGTCTTGTACAGCGCCGGGCGCAGCAGCTCCTCCAGGGCCTCGACGGCCGGCCGTTCGCTGGCCGGCTTGTTGATGCAGGCCTGCATCACCTGGGCCGAGCCGACATTGGAGGTCAGCAGGATCAGGGTATTGCGGAAGTCAATCTCGCGGCCCTCGGCGTCGTCCATCCAGCCCTTGTCGAAGACCTGGTAGAACATCTCCAGCACGTCCGGGTGGGCTTTCTCGACCTCATCCAGCAACACCACGCTGTAGGGCTTGCGGCGCACGGCCTCGGTCAGCACGCCACCTTCGCCGTAGCCCACATAGCCGGGGGGCGAGCCCTTGAGGCCGCTCACGGTATGCGCCTCCTGGTACTCGCTCATGTTGATGGTGATGAGGTTCTTCTCGCCGCCATAGAGGGTCTCGGCCAGGGCCAGGGCGGTCTCGGTCTTGCCCACGCCCGAGGGGCCGACCATCAGGAACACGCCCTTGGGCTTGTTCGGGTCCTCCAGCTGGGCCCGCGCGGTGCGCACGCGCTGGGCGATGGCGGCCAGGGCATGGTCCTGCCCGATGACGCGCTCCTGCAGACTGGACTCCAGCTGCATCACGGCCTGCAGCTCGTCCTTGATCATGCGGCCCAGGGGAATGCCGGTCCAGCCCGAGACGATGTCCGCCACGACGCGGCGGTCCACCTGCAGGGGCAGCAGGGGTTCGTCGCCCTGCAGGGCATCCAGCTTCTGCTGCAGGGTCTGGAGCTCGGTCTGGGCCGGCGTCAGCGTGGCCTGGACGGCGCCCCGGCGGCGGCGGCTGGACGAGGGTTCGGCCGCGGGCTCGGCCAGCGGGGCGGGTTCGGCGGCTTTCTCGTCCTCCAGCTGGCGGCGCAGGGCCTGGATCTGCTGCACCAGGGCCTGCTCCTGCTCCAGCCGGGCACGCAGCAGGGCCTCGCGGGCTTGCAGGGCTTCGCGCTCGGCGCGCAGCTGCTGCAGGCGCTCCTGGTGAGGTGCTCCTGCGGCGAGCTCGCGTTCGAGTGCCGCGATGGCGCCGTCCAGGTGGCGCATGTCGCGCTCGATCATCTCCAGCGGTGCGGGCCGCGCATGGCCGCCCAGCGCCACCTTGGCGCAGGCGGTATCCAGCACGCCTACGGCCTTGTCAGGCAGCTGACGGCCGCTGATGTAGCGGGCCGAGAGACGCACGGCGTCCTCGATGGCCTCGTCCAGTACGCGCACGCCGAAGTGCTGCTCCATCAGGGGCACCATGGCCCGCAACATGGCCGCGGCCAGGGGCTCGCTGGGCTCCTCGACCTTCACAACCTGGAAGCGGCGGGCCAGGGCGGCGTCCTTCTCGAAGTACTTCTTGTACTCGCTCCAGGTGGTGGCGGCGATGGTGCGCAGTTCACCTCGCGCCAGGGCCGGTTTGAGCAGGTTGGCGGCATCGTTCTGGCCAGCCTGACCGCCAGCGCCGATCAGGGTGTGGGCCTCGTCGATGAAGAGCACGATCGGATGCGGGCTCGCCTTGACCTCGTTGATCACCTGCTTGAGCCGGTTCTCGAACTCGCCCTTCACGCTGGCACCGGCCTGCAGCAGGCCGAGGTCCAGCACGTGCAGGGCCACGCCCTGCAACGGCGGCGGCACCTCGCCCGAGGCGATGCGCAGGGCCAGGCCTTCCACGACGGCCGTCTTGCCCACGCCGGCCTCGCCGGTCAGGATGGGGTTGTTCTGCCGCCGGCGCATGAGGATGTCGATCAGCTGGCGGATCTCCGGCTCGCGGCCGATCACCGGATCGATGGCCCCTTCACGGGCCCGCTGGGTGAGGTTGGTGGTGTAGCGATCCAGGGCCTGGGTGGAGGCCGGCACGGCGCTGGCGGGAGTCTCGCCCCCCTCCTCGGCAGCGGCGCTGGCCGCGGGGCCCTCGCCCGGTGCCGGAGCCTCGAGGGATCCGTGGGTGAGCGCGTCCAGGCGATGCTTGATGTCCTCGATGCGGAAGCGGGCGAACAGGGGGCTCATGGCCTGAGCCTGCTGCGCCAGGGCGGGCGTGTTGAGCAGGGCCAGCAGCAGGTGGCCCGAGCGCACGCGCGGCTCCAGGCCGTCGAGCGAGGCGATCAACCAGGCATGCTCCAGCCATTGCATGAGGTTCTGCGAGAACACCGGCGTGCGGGTATTGCCCTGGCGCAAGGCGTGCATGGCGCGCTCCAGGTCCTGGCTCAGGCGCTGCGGGTCGATGTCATGCCGATGGCACAGCAGGACCAGGTCGCCCTGGGGCTGCTCCATCAGGCCCAGCAGCAGGTGCTCGAGATCGACCTCGAAATGGCCCTGGTTCATGCAAATGCTGGCGGCACGTTCTGCGGCCTGGCGGCAGACGGGGTGCAGCTTGGCGATCAGGGTCTTCAGATGCTGGGACATGGATTCCTCTCCTGGTGTTCTTTGTCAAAGGGGTCAGGCCGGGCGGGCCTCGGCCGGGCCGAGCGTGAAGCGCAGGTCGTCCTGGTCAGTGGCGCCGGGGCAGTGCCCCAGTCGACTGTCCCAGCCCAGCAGCGCCTCGCCGCCCAGGCATGCACCTTGCACGTCTTCGCGGCGCAGCACAGGTTGCAGCTCGACCTCCATGCAGGGGTCGATGAGCAGACGCAGCAGGCTGCGCAGGGCCCGCGTGGCGCGCGCGCCCGGCAGGAAGTCTCGGTAGCGCTGGCGGGTGAGCGGCCCCACCCGCAGCCGTACGCGCAAATGGCGCTGCCAGACGCGCTCGCCCAGCAGGGTGTCCTGGCCCAGGCGCATCTGGCGCTGGCCCAGCCGGCCGGTCTGGTCCCCGGGCAGCGTGTACCAGGCGCCGACGAAGCTCTCCAGTTGGACCGCCACACCGAAATGCCTGCTGAGCGCAGGGCCCAGCTCGGCGGCGCTGACACGGCGGCGCTGCAGCATGCCGGCGTGGTAGGCCAGGCTCTCGTCCCGGATGCCGCCGGCCTCGCTGCTGCAGGCGCGTTCGCGCAGGCTGGCTTCGCCAAGACCCGCGAGGGCCAGCACCAGGGGCAGAAACTGGCGACGGGTGTCGAGCTCGTACTGCAGGTGCAGGCGGTGCTTCTTCCAGGCCTCATAGAAGGTGGCGACGGCCGGGTGCGAGATCCAGTCGTAGAAGGCGCGCAGACTGCCGTCCTTCTCGCGCTGCTCATGGCGCATCAGCAGCTCGGTGTAGCTCAGCGGCAGGGCACCGGCATTGCCCAGCAGGCCGATGAACGCAGGGGCCAGCTCGCTGGGGACGGCAGGATCGTCGCTCAGGCGCAGCGAGGCCACTTCGCTGGCCGGGAAGTCCAGGGCGACGTGGTTGATGAAGCGAAGACGCTCGCGCACGGCCTCCGAGGACGTGGCGCGAACCGAGCCCTTGGGGACCTCAAGAGGCGCAAGCCGCGTCCGACCGCCCGGGGCTGCACGACGCGCCAGCCAGTGCTCCAGCAGGCGCACGGTCTGGAAAAAGCCGAAGGCCTGGGGCTGCTGCGCCAGGCGGTCAATCAGAGCAGGGCGTGCCATCCGCTCCTCGCCGGAAAACTGAACAGCAGCTCCTTGGACCGGTGGCCGCGCAGGCGCAACCGGGTGAAGCTGTTGACGTGGGCAAACAGCGCGAAGAAATGGTCCAGCACATGCGCCAGCAGCTCCATGCCGGTGCCGACGTGGCCGTCCTCGTCGATGAGCAGCTCGATGTCCAGGCCGCGCACGAAGCTCGCAAAGGGCTTGCCGGGCATCCAGGCGGTGGCTTCGTCGAAGCGCACGGACTGCAGGGCGTCGATGAGGCGCCGGTTGACGGGGCTGCGCGGCAGGTCGTAGAGGCGCAGCATGTCCTTGAGGGCCTCGATGCCGCCTTCGCTGAGAGACAGGTGATTCAGGCTCAGGTGAGAGATCAACCGCCACAGCGTGCCCCGCTGGCGGGTGAAGCGCAGCGGTGCCGTCGGGCGGCTGCGCAGGCGCAGGCCGCGCACGCTGCCGCCGCCCTCGGGATTGAGATCGCCGCCGGCCTGCCCGATGAGCAGCAGGGTCGGCAGCTCGCGGTTGGTGGCGAGCACGTCGATGGACAGGGTCTCGCCCAGCAAGGTCGCCGGGTCGAAGGCCGGATCGACCAGGCTGATCTGCAGCTCGTGGCCCGGGCTCAGCTTGGCCAGCTCCGCATCGCGCTGCAGGTGATAGAACAGACCGGGCTCGCCCGCCTCGGACTCGAAGCTGTGCCCCAGGCCGTAGAAGGGCCTCAGGGTCTGTACCTGCTCGCCCTGCTCCGTCTTGCGAACGCGCTGCACGCGGGTCAGCGAATAGACCTCATAGCAGGCGGCGCGGCGGGCGTCGGGCAGCACGGCGTAGCTGGCCTGCCGGTGATCCACGCGCACGGGATCCGCATGCTGCTCGAAGAGGTTCACCACCGGCACGCAGCCGAGCTGCAAGTGGCCCTCGCCGACGCCGTCCAGCAGGCGGGCCTCTTCACCGTCGGGCCGCAAGCCGCCCAACAGGAAGTGCAGGGTGAAGGGACGGCCGCTGCGCAGCGCCACATGACAGCGCTGCAGCGGCAGGTCCACGAACTGGAACTTCTGCGGGAAGGCCAGGTACTCGGTGAGCAGGCGGTAGGCCGGGCTGCTGCGGGAGTCCGGCGGCAGCAGGGCCTCCTCGGGGGCGAAGCCGGCCAGGCGCGGGCGCCAGTCGGGCTCATCGCCCTGCCCCAGGCAGGCCCAGGCCTCGCGGTCGGCCTGCTGAAGATAGAGGGCTCGGGTTTGCTGGCACAGGGCATGGCGTAGGGCGCAGACCGTGGCGCTCTCACCGTCGATGTAGACGCGCAACTGGGGCGGCAGGGGCTCATCCGCCTGCCAGGCGGGATCGATCTGCAGCGTCAGGCTCAGCATGGCGCTGAGCTGCGGCGGCAGGCGGGTGCCCAGTGGCGCATGGACGGTGGCGGAGAAGCGCAGAGCGCTCAGGCGCACCGGCGGGCTCTGCACGGCATGCGTGCTGCGGAAGCGGCAGTTGACGCCCTGCACCTGGCGGCTCTGCAGCACGGCCCCCGCCGGCAGCTGGGCTCCAGGCGCCTGCTCCAGCTGCGCGATGGCGCAGGAGGGGAAGGGGCGCAGGTAGTGCGGGTAGAGCACATCCAGCAGGGTCTCGGTGAAGAGCGGAAAGTCGTCGTCCAGCCGCTTGTGGGCCCGTGCGCTGAGCAGGGCGAAGGACTGAATCATGCGCTCGACATGGGGGTCGTCGGACAAGTCGCCCGAGACCGTCAAGCGGCCTGCCAGCTTGGGATACTGCCGGGCGAAGGACTCGCCCTGGCGTCTCAGGAAGGCCAGTTCCTGCTCGAAATAGGGCAGCAGCTCATCCATGCGCAGCCTCCTCAGGCGTAGTTGGCCAGGGACGGGCTGGCGAGCTGCTCATGCACACGGCCCTCGCTGCGCACCGCGTACTGCTGGGTCATGGTGCTGAGCACGGCGTTGAAGTTGACCGGCTCGCTCAGGGCGTGCAGTTGCAGCACGGCATGGATGGAGAAGCGCAGGGCGTGGCGGTTGGAGTGATCGACCTCCAGCTGCACGCGCAGGCCGCGCAGACGTGGTTCGTGATCGCGGATGCAGCGCTCGATGGCACGGCAGATATTGCTGCGGTCCGTTGGGGACAGCAGGGTCAGCGACACGAAGTCCTCCAAGCCGAAGCCCAGCACCGAGGCACTGGCCAGCGGATAGGGGCTGAGCTGCTCGGCGGCGAGACCGCGGCGGGTGTTGAGCAGGATTTCGAGGTCGCGGGCCACGCCCTGTTTGATGCGGGCAAGGGACTGCAGCTGTTGCAGGCCAGCCTGGACGGGCTCGGTATCCAGCAATCGGTCCAGCAGACTGGGTCGCAGCGCGGCCATGAAAAACTCGAGGCAAGAAGACAGACAAGCCGCGCGGCCTGCCCGCAAGCGGGCGATGGCACGGCGCGGCCGGCCCGGCGCCGCAGCAACCGGGCCATTCATGAGGATCAGGAGAAGTTGGGCACGTTCTTGGCCAGGTCCCAGGCGCCCTGGATGTTGACCTTGCCGGACTTCTCGCCAGCGATGTTCAGCTCGTCGTAGGTCCACTTCACGGCGGAGTACTTGAGCGAGAACACTTCGGATGGGATGCCTTCAGCCGACACGGTGGTCTGCACCGAAGCAACGATGACGTTCTTCAGGTCCACGCGCAGGTACTGGTGGCGGCTTTGGGTGCCCGAGGGGCTGCCAACCGAGTTCTTGCCGCCATGGGCGCGGTAGAAGTAGATGCTGACGTCATTGATGATGGTGCCGGCCGAGCAGGCCTGCAGCAGCTTGGGCGTGGAGCCGTCGATGTCCTTGGTGAAGATCATCTCGCCGTGCTCGCAACGCTCGGAGGTATGACCACCGGCGGTCGAGGCCGTCGCGGACTTGGGCTGCTTGACCACATGCGACCACGAGTACACCTCGACGGTGTCCTTGTGCTTGGTGTCGCGAGAGTCCCCCTTGATGTCGCCGCCCTTGCTGTGAAAGTCGACGTAAATGTCTTTTGCCATTTTCTAAAAGCTCCCGTTAGGGTGAATGAGAGGTCTTTGCCGGATCAGCCGCGGGTGCCTTGCGGCAGCTCCGCGACCAGGCGCAGCGAGACCGAAAGCTCGTCCAGCTGGAAATGCGGACGAACGAACGACACGGCGCGATAGACGCCGGGACGTCCCGGAACCTCGGAGACTTGCACCGAGGCTTCGCGGAGCGGGTACTGGGCTTTGGTGGCCTGCGAAGCCGCGTCGTCGCTGGTGACGTACTGCGAGATCCAGCGGTTCAGGTAGTCCTCGACGTTGGCGGCGGACGCGAAGCTGCCGATCTTGTCCCGCATCATGGCCTTGAGGTAGTGCGCGATGCGGCAGACCGCAAACATGTACTGCAGCTGCGCCGACAGGGACGCATTGGCGTTGGCCGCGTCGCTGTCGTACTTGCGGGCCTTCTGCGTGGATTGCGCGCCGAAGAAGGCGGCGTAGTCGGTGTTCTTGCAGTGCACCAGGGGGATGAAGCCCAGGTCGCTGAGTTCCTTCTCCCGACGGTCGGTGATGGAGATTTCGGTGGGGCACTTCAGCGCCACCTCGCCCTCGTCCGTCTTGAAGGTGTGGGTGGGCAGGTCCTCGACCAGGCCGCCGCCCTCGACACCGCGAATGGCGGCGCACCAGCCGTGGTTCTCGAAGGCCTGGGTCAGTCGGGCGCCGAAGGCATAGCAGGTGTTGACCCACAGGTAGCGGCTGTGGTCGGTGCCATCGACTTCCTCGACGAAGTTGAAGCCTTCCACCGTGGTGCCGTCCAGGGGGTTGTAGGGCAGGCGACCGAGGAAGCGCGGCAGGGTCAAACCCACGTAGCGTGCGTCCTCGCTCTCGCGGAAGGACTTCCACTTGGCGTACTCCACAGTGTCGAAAACCTTGGAGAGGTCGCGCGGACGGGACAGGTCGGAGAAGGTCTCCAGACCCATCAGCTCGGGCGAAGCTGCCGAGATGAAGGGGGCATGGGCCGCTGCAGCCACGTGCGACATCTGCTCGATGAAGTACATGTCCTCGGGCTGGCGGGTGATGTCGAAGTCGCCGAGCAGGGCGCCGAAGGGCGCGCCGCCGAAGGTGCCAAACTCCTCCTCGTAGACCTTCTTGAACAGGGCGCTCTGGTCGAAATCGATGGCCGTGCGGAAGTCCTTGATCAGCTCCTTCTTCTGCGCATTGAAGAGCTGGATCTTCATCTGCGAGCTGGTGGAGGTCTGCTGGCAGAGGTAGTGCAGGCCACGCCAGCTGCCTTCCAGGCGCTGGAAGTCAGCGTGATGCATGACCTCGCTGAGCTGGCGGCTGATCAGCTCGTCGATCTCGGCCACGCGCGCATCAAGGGTGGCGCTGAGGTTGTCTGAAACCACCACGGTGCCATCCATCACCTCGCGGACCAGCTCGGTGATGATGTCACGGGCGCGCTGGTGCTCGGTATCCGAGCGGGCAACCTTGCTCTGGGTGACGATCTGGTCGAGCAGGTCCAGGCCTTCGGTCGGGGCGGCTTGGCGTTCTTGCAGGGCGCTCACGCTCATCTCAGTTCTCCTTGCTCTGCGGCTGCAGCTGCTGCAGTTGCTCGGTACTGCGCAGCACGTCGGCCAGCAGGTCCTCGAGCTTGTCGTTGCCGGCCAGCTTGTTGCGCAGGTCGGCCAGCTTGGTACGGGCCTCAAGGAGGCGACGCAGCGGCTCCACCTGCTCGACGACGGCCTCCGGGCGGAAGTCGTCCAGCTTGTGGAACTCCAGGTTCACCGCGAACTCGCCGCCCTCGGGGCTCAGCGTGTTCTTGACGCGGTAGCTGGCGCGCGGGGTGATGCCATCGATCACCTCGTCCAGGTTGTCCATGTCGACGTTGACGAACTTGCGGTCCTTCAGCTTGGGCAGCGGCGCATCGGCGTCACGCTTGCCGGAGAAGTCCCCCATCACACCGACCACAAAGGGCAGCTCCTTCGCCTCGATGGCGTCGCCAATCTCCACCTCGTAGCTGAGTTGCACGCGGGGCGGGCGCACCTTTTCCAGGCGCTTCTGAACACTTTCTTTCTTGGCCATGGCCATCTCTCCCGGGTGAGGCGTTTACTTGAGGGAACTGAAGGGATCGCGCGAGGTGGCACCAGCCGTTGCGGGTGCGGGCGCAGGCTTGGCGGCCGTCGCCGCGACCGGCTTGGGCGCCGCAGCGGTGCTTGCGGGCTGCGCGGCAGGGGCAGCAGGCGCTGCC
>NZ_JACJUG010000053.1 GCF_014174515.1 Mitsuaria sp. WAJ17 | reverse complement strand
CGGCGCTGGCCGGCCGCGTGGGCCTGGCGCCGGCCTGGCGCAGGGGCATGCTGCTCAGTGTGCTGGGGTTTGCCGCCACGCCCTGGCTGGCCGCGGGCGATGCACCGGCCTTCCTGCTGGTCTGCGTGGCCAGTGGCCTGGCCCTGGGCGCCGACCTGGCGCTGCCCGCGGCCTTGCTGACCGGCCTGATCCACCGCCATCCCGACGGTCCCGGACGCGAAGGCCAGTTCCTCGGCTGGTGGACCTGCGCCAGCAAGCTCAACCTGGCCCTGGCCGCCGGCCTGGCCCTGCCGCTGCTGGCCAGCCTGGGCTATGCGCCGGGCACGCGCGATGCCGCCGCCCTGGACACCCTGGCCTGGGCCTACGCCGGCCTGCCCTGCCTGCTCAAGCTTCTGGCCCTGGCCCTGCTGTGGCGCCTGGAGCGTGCCCATCCCTCCTGGAGTGCCACCACATGAACGTCGCCCGCCGCCTGATTCCCGTCGCCCTGCTGACCCTGGCCGCGGCCCTGAGCGGCTGCGCCGGCCCGCAGGTGCAGGACTATGCCCAGGAGCAGCCGACCCTGGACCTGCGCAGCTATCTGCAGGGCTGCCTGCAGGCGCAGGGCCTGTTCACCGACCGCGCCGGGCGCGTGGTCAAGCGCTTCCATGTGCGCATGGAGGGCCGCTGGCAGGGCGAAGAGGGCACGCTGGACGAGCACTTCATCTACAGCGACGGCAGCACCCAGCGCCGGCTCTGGCGCTTGCGTCACCTGGGCCAGGGGCGCTACAGCGGGCAGGCCGATGACGTCGTCGGCGAAGCCCTCGGCGCGCAGGCCGGCAATGCCTTCCGCTGGCAATACACCCTGGCACTGCCCGTGGACGGCCGGGTCTGGCACGTGGCGCTGGACGACTGGATGTTCCGCATGGATGAGCGCACCGTGCTCAACCGTTCGGTCATGAGCAAGTGGGGCCTGCACCTGGGCGACGTGACCCTGGTGTTCACCAAGGACGAGCCGGGGAGCAGCGCATGCCATT
Organism: Mitsuaria sp. WAJ17; assembly: GCF_014174515.1. Classification (GTDB taxonomy): domain Bacteria; phylum Pseudomonadota; class Gammaproteobacteria; order Burkholderiales; family Burkholderiaceae_C; genus Roseateles_B. Next base: position 12,240 of record NZ_JACJUG010000053.1, on the reverse strand, counting down.
GATGGGCCCCCTCAATCCCCCGCTGCGCGACTGGGCCGGGCAATGGGTCTGGCTGGTGGGCGCCTCCTCCGGCATCGGCCGTGCGCTGGCCGAGGCCCTGCACCGCGAGGGCGCGCGGGTGATCGTGTCCGCGCGCAACGAGCGGGCCCTGCGCGAGTTCGAGGCGCAGCACCCCGGCAGCCATGCCCTGACGCTCAACGTGACGGAGGTGCAGTCCATGCAGCAGGCGGCCGCGCAGGTGATGGCCTGGTCTGGCGGTGCGCTGGGCCTGGTGGTCTACTGCGCCGGCCATTACCGTGCGCAACGCGCGACTGCGCTGGACACCGCCGAGCTGCAGAAACACCTGGATGTCAACTACCGAGGCGCCCTGCACCTGCTGGGCGTGGTGCTGCCGGCCCTGCTGGCGGCGGGCACCGGCCACCTCAGCCTGGTGGGCAGCGTGGCGGGCTACCGCGGCCTGCCCAGGGCCCTGGCCTACGGGCCCACCAAGGCCGCGCTGCACAACCTGGCCGAGATCCTGTATCTGGACCTGCGACCGCGCGGCCTGGGCGTGTCCATCGTCAATCCCGGCTTCGTGGCTACGCCCCTGACGCTGCAGAATGACTTCGACATGCCGGCCCTGATCAGCGCCGAGGAAGCCGCGCAGGAGATGCTGCGCGGCTGGGCGCAGGGCCGCTTCGAGATTCACTTCCCCCGACGCTTCACCCGCTGGATGCGCTGGCTGCGCTTCCTGCCCGATGCCTGCTACTTTGCCGCGGTGCGGCGTGCCGCCGGCCCCTGAGGCCGGGGCTGATGCACCGCCACGTTCACGAGTCTGCCCATGTCTGCCCTGTCCCTGGATCCCCGCACTGCCCGCCTCGTGCAGGCCTACGAGGCCCTGAGTCCCGCGACCCTGCCCGCGCTGATGCTGCTCTATGGCGAGGACGCCACCTTCAAGGACCCCTTCAACGAGGTCCGTGGGCGCGCAGCCATCCGGCACATCTTTGCCCATATGTTCGAGGGGCTCGTCGCGCCGCGCTTCACGGTGCTGCATACCGTCACCGAGGGCGACATGGCCTTCCTGAGCTGGGACTTTGAATTCCGCCGCGAGGCCTTGGGCAAGACCTGGCACATCCACGGCGCGACCTGCCTCCACTACGGAGACCAGGGCCAGGTGCTGGTGCACCGCGACTACTGGGATGCCGCCGAGGAGCTCTACGAGAAGCTGCCCCTTGTCGGCCGCCTGATGCGCTGGCTGCGGGGCCGGCTGGCGACGCCGGCCGCGGGCTGAGCGCCCGGGCCTGGCTCAGGCGCCTGTCAGGTTCCCGAGGGGGCGGCCAGCGGTTCGACCACGGCCTGCGCCCGCCCGCGCGCCTTGCTGAGGTAGAGCTGCTGGTCGGCCTGCTGCATCCAGTCGCCAAGGGTCAGGACTTGCGGTGCCGTGCCGCAGACGCCGCCGATGCTGACGGTCAGCACTACCGCGGCATCGGACTTCGCATGCGGCATCGCCAGCTGGCGCACCGCCGCCTCCAGTGCCTGGGCGACCAGGCGGGCGCCTTCCAGCGCCGTCTCCGCGAGCAGGACGGCGAACTCCTCGCCTCCGTAGCGGAAGGCCAGATCGCCCGGCCGCCGAAGCTGGCTGCGCAGGGCGGTGGCCACAGCGCGCAGGGCGTCGTCGCCGGCCAGGTGGCCGTAGTGATCGTTGTAGCGCTTGAAGAAGTCCACATCGACCAGCAGGAGGGCCAGGCTGCTGCCGTTGCGCTGGGCGCGCTGCAGCTCGGCCTGGGCCCGTGTGTCGAAGAAGCGGCGGTTGTAGAGCCCGGTCAGGCCGTCGATCAAGGCCTGCTGGCGCAGCAGGTCGGTCTGGAACTTGAGGGTCAGGTGGGTCTTGACCCGGCTGCGCATCACCGAGGGCCGAAAGGGCTTGGTGACGAAGTCCACGGCACCGCACTCCAGGCCGCGCTCCTCGGTGGCCTCGTCCTGGTCGGCGGTCAGAAAGATCACCGGGATGTCGGCCAGGGCCGGATCGGCCTTGATGCTGCGGCAGACTTCGAAGCCGTCCATGCCCGGCATCATCAGGTCCAGCAGGATGAGGTCGGGCGGCTGGCGGGCGCAGAGGGCCAGGGCCTGCTCGCCGCTGGTGGCCATCAGCACCTGGCAGTCGGCTGCGAAGACCTGGTGCAGGGCCTGGATGTTCGGCGGAAGGTCGTCCACCAGCAGCAGGCGCGGCTTGCGGTCCTGGGGCAGCTTGAAGTCGAAGGGGCGCTCAGTCATGGGGCAGGGCGTCCAGCATCTGCTGGCAGCTGCGGTCAGCGGCCACGAAGTCCAAGAGTGCCATGGATTGGTCCAGGGTGTCGAAGGGGTCGGCCAGTTCGGGCCGCGACTCGCACAGGGGCCGCAGCTGCTCCATCTGGTCGAACGCGGCCATATCGGATTCGGCCAGGCGCGCGCGCAGGGCGGCCAGGGCCTCGCGCAAGGGCCGGGGATCGAAGGCGGCCTGCTCCGCGTCCACAGGCGCGGGCTTGGGCTGCAGGGCCTGCGCCAAGGGCAGCAGATCCCGGGCCAGCGAGGCCGCATGCAGCAGGGCCTGGACTTCGGCCGGCGCCGCCGCCTCGCCCTTCTTGTAGACCTGTTCGCAGCGGCTCGCGAGGTCCGCCAGGCGGCGGGCGCCGACGGTGGCGGCCAGGCCGCGCAGACCGTGGAGCAGGGCGGCGGCCTCGGTCCATTGGCTGGCGTCCAGCAGGGGCTGCAGGCGGGCTTCCAGGGCTGCGGCGTCCTCCACGAAGCCCCGGCAGATGCGCAGGTAGCGATCCGGCCTGCCCATCAGCCGTGCGAGGCCGTCGGCCAGGTCCAGCCCCAGCGCCATGCCCTGGGCCTGCAGCGCCGGCGGGACCGGTGCCCTGCCCGGCGCGGCCGCCTCGGTGGGGGCCCCCGTGGACTGCGTGCGCCCCAGGCGGCGGTTGATCACGGCTACCAGCTCGTCGATCTCGAAGGGCTTGCCCACGTGGCCGTCCATGCCCGCGACACGCGCGGCCTCGCGATCGCCCTCCATGGTGTTGGCCGTCATGGCTATGACGGGCAGGGCGGCCAGGCGGGCGTCGGCGCGGATGGCGCGCGTGGCGGTGTAGCCGTCCATCTCGGGCATCTGCACGTCCATCAGGACGAGGTCGAAGGCTCCGTCCTCGGCCAGGCGCTGCAGGGCCAGGGCGCCATTGCCGGCCACCTCGATGGTGGCGCCCTCGTCCTCCAGCAGCTCGCGCGCCACCTGCTGGTTGATGCGGTTGTCCTCGACCACCAGCAGGCGCAGGCCCTGCAGGCGCAGGGTGCCGCCCGCCGGCGTGCTGGCCACGGGCGCGGGGAGGGAGGCGGGGTCGGCTTCGGGCAGGGCCAGGCTGAAGAAGAACTCGCTGCCCTGTCCCGGCGTGCTGTGCAGCTGCAGCTGGCCGCCCATCAGCTGCACCAGGCGCTGGCTGATGGACAGGCCCAGGCCGGTGCCGCCGAAGCGGCGCGTGGTCGAGGCCTCGGCCTGGGTGAAGCCCTCGAAGATCTTCTGCTGGTGGGCGGGGTCGATGCCGATGCCGGTGTCGCTGACACGGAACTGCAGGCGCACGCTGCCCGGCGGGTCCTCTGCCAACGGCGGCTCGCGCCGAAGGCTCACCCGCACCTGGCCCTCGGTCGTGAACTTGATCGCATTGCCGCCCAGGTTGATCAGCACCTGCTGCAGGCGCAGGCTGTCGCCCAGCAGGGCCGGCGGCAGGGATGGGTCCAGCTCGAAATGCAGGGCAAGAGGACGGTGCCGCACGTTGCCAGTGAGGATGACCCTCAGGTCGTCCAGCAGGATCTGGGGCGAGAAGGGGTGCCTGTCCACCTGCATCTTGCCGGCCTCGATCTTGGAGAAGTCCAGGATGTCGTTGAGCAGCCCCAGCAGCGAGCGCCCCGCGCGCTCGGTCTTGCTGACGTAGTCGCGCTGGCGCTCGTCCAGCGGCGTGCGCTGCAGCAGCTGCAGCAGGCCCAGCACCGCGTTCATGGGCGTGCGGATCTCGTGGCTCATATTGGCCAGGAACTGGCCCATGGCGGCGCTGGCGGCCTCGGCGGCGGCGGTGGCCTCGCGCAGCTCGTCCTCAGTCTGCTTCAGGCGGCTGATGTCGAAGCCCACGCCCAGGTAGCCGAAAAGCTCGCCGTCGGGCGTGCGCATCTCGGTGACCACGCGCAGGGCCGGGAAGCTGCTGCCATCCTTGCGCACGTAATGGCATTCCACCTCGCGGCCCAGCTGGGAGGGATGCACGAGAGCGGCGAAACCGCTGAGCGGCTCGCCCACCTGCGCTGAGACCTCGCGACCATAGGCCTCCAGCTCCACGGGATCGAACAGGGCGCTGGCACGGGCCTTGCCGATCATCTCGGCCGCACTGTAGCCGGTCATCATCTCGGCGCCCTTGTTGAAGACATTGACGACGCGCTGGCGGTTGGAGCCCATGATGGCGACCTTGCTCGAGGCGTCCATCACGGCCTTCTGCAGCATCATGGCCTTGGCCAGCTCCTGGGCGGCGTGGCGCTGCTGGGTCACGTCGATGTAGGTGGTGACGAAGCCGCCGCCCGGCATGGGGGCGCCGCGGATGTCCAGCACCGTGCCGTCGGGCCGTGTGCGCTCGAACTGGTGCAGGGTCGGCTGGCGGGCCCGCTCGATGATGGCGTTCACCGTGGCGTCCAGGTCCTGGCTCTCGCCGTATTCGCCGCGCTGGGCATTGAAGCGGATGATCTCCTCGAACTGGACCGGCTCGCCGCGCAGCTCGGCCTCGAAGAGCTGGGGCGGGAAGCCCAGCAGATCGCGGAAGAGCTGGTTGTCGGCGACCAGGTGCAGTTGCGCATCGAACACGCTGAGGCCGCAGGGCAGGTTTTCCAGCACGCTGCGCAGCACGTCGTGGTTGCGGCGCAGGGAATCCTCCAGCCGGCGCCGCTCGGTGATGTCCTGCAAGGTGCCGACGATGCGCACCACGCGCGAGCCCTCGAACTCAGGTTGGGCCACCGAGCGCACCCAGATACTCCGCCCCTGGGCGGTGATGAGGCGCAGCTCCAGATCCTGGGGCGAGCCCTCGGTCACCAATGCATGGGTGGCTGCGGCGATCCGCTCGCGGGTATCGGCATCGAAGAAGCGCAGGGCCTCCTCCAGGCTGGGCTGGGGCGATGCAGGGTCCAGGTCATGGAGCCTGAACATCTGGACGCTCCAGTGCAGGCGCTGTGATCCCAGCTCGACCTGCCAGGCACCCACGCCGGCAATTCGGCCCGCCCGCTCCAGGACGGCCTCGCTGTTGCGCAGGTCCTGTTCGATCTGTTTGCGAACGCTGATGTCAAGGTGCGTGCCGGCGACCCGCAACGGTTGCCCTTGCGCATCGCGCGCGGTGACCTTGCCGCGCGTCAGCACCCAGACCCAATGCCCATCCCGATGGCGCAGGCGCATCTCGGCTTCGTACTGCGCAGTCGCCCCCCGTAGATGCTCCTTGAGGATGTGCGCGGCCCGTTGCAGGTCCTCCGGGTGGGCCAGGCGCTCCCAGGTCTTCTTGGTGATGGGTTCCAGGTCGGCCAGGGTGTAGCCCAGCATCTGGGCCCACTCCTCATTGAAGCGCACGGTGTCCTGCCTCAGGCCCCATTCCCAGGTGCCGGCGCCGGTGCCGTCGATGATGCTTTGCAGGCGCTGCTGCTCGCGCGCCAGCTGTTCGGCGGCGGCCTTGCGCTCGGTGATGTCCAGGGCGATCTCGATGAAGCCGGTCAGCGCGCCGTCCTCGTCTCGCACGGGCTGCAGCTCGGTGTCCACCCAGTTGAGGCGGCCGTCCTTGCGGCGGTTGAGGATTTCCACGCGGCAGCCCTTGCCCTCGCGCGCGGCCTCCGCCAGGGTGTGCAGGGTTTCCGGCGCGGCCTGGCCACTGCTGAGCACCTCGGCCGGCGTGCGGCCCAGGACCTCCTCGGCGCTGTAGCCGGTGATGCGGGTGAAGCCTTCGTTGACCCAGTTGATGCGCAGCTGTACGTCCGTGGCGATCACGGCATTGGAAGTGCCGCGGGCGACCAGGGCCAGGCGCTGCAGGTCGGCGGTCATGGCATGGGCAAGGGCCTCGGCGCGCAGGCGGGCGGAGGCCAGCAGCCAGGTCGCAAAGGCGAGGGCAGCGCTGAGCAGGGCGCCCCCGACGGCGACGCCCAGCCAGCCCAGGCTCACCGAGGACTGCTCGAAGAGCGGTGTGCTGAGGCTCTGCACGCTGAGCTGGCGCTGGGCGACGGTGAGGGTGCGCCAGGTCCTGAAGGCGGCGTCCTGCTCGTGCAGCCCGGGATCGGACCGGTGGATCAGCTGCGCAGCGTCTGCGTGCTCGCCGGCATAGAGGGTCACGGCCAACTGGCCGTCGGTGACGTAGCCCAGCTGCTCGAACATCTCGTGAGCGACCAGGGGGGCGAAGAGCACGCCCATCAGGGCCCGGCGCCGCTGCTCGATGGTCAATGGGTCGCTGCCTGGGCGGTAGAAGGGCACCAGCAGCAAGAAGCCAACGGACTGCGAGGCATCCTGGCGCAGCGTCAGGCGATCGCTGATGACGGGATGGCCGGTGTCAATGGCCTGCTCCATCGCCTGCCGGCGTATGGCGTCTCCGGCCAGGTCCAGCCCCAGGGCAGGTCGGTTGGCGGCCAGGGGTTCGATGTACTTGATCAGGTAATGGGGACCGCCTGGCGCCAGGCTCTGCACGTCATAGTCGGGCTGGCCTTCGCGCCGACGGGCGTCGATGTAGGACTCCAGCGCCTCATGCGGCACCCGCTCGATCAAGCCGAAGCCCCGGATGCCAGGAAACTCCTGCGCCAGGTGTCGCGAGTCCACATAGGTCCGGAATTCGGGCAGGGTGACGTGGCCCGTGGCCTCGAACAGCCCGCGAGCGCCGTGCATGCCATAGACCGGCAGCTGCAGGCGCCGCGCCACCTCGCGCTCCACTCTCTCGGCCAGTCGCTCGAAGCGCGCCTGGGCGCCACGGGTCTCGCGCTGCTTGATCCAGATGCCCGAGCTGGTTGCGATGACCAGCCCCAGCAGCAGCACCGAGGCCGCCAGCCAGTCCGGACGGCGCAGCAGCCAGCGCGATGCGAATCGCGGCATAGGGGGTCAGGTCTTGCTCAGCAGAGCCTGGACCTGCCGGTCGAGCTCGACCGGACTGAAGGGCTTGGAAAGGTAGGCGTCGGCGCCGGCGTCCATGGCCGCCAGCCGGTCCTTGGGATCGGCATTGGCCGAGAGGATGAGCACGCGAAGCGTGGCAAGCTCGGCATCGGCGCGGAACTGCCTGCACAGGGCGAGGCCGTCGGTCTCCCCGGGCAGCACCACGTCCAGGATCACGAGGTCGGGATGCAGGGCGCGGGCCAGTTGCAGGGCGCCTGCGGCATTGGCGGCCTCGTGCAGTGTGAATCCATTGTCCGTGAGCCCCCAACGGACCAGCCGGCGGGTCTCCGCCTGGTCGTCTACGATCAGGATGCGCTTGGCTGGCATGTGTCCTCCCTTGGAGTCGGCCGGCTGCGATGACTGCAGCATAGCCGCTGCAGGCGGCGATACAGGGCGCGCCCGGCTGCCTGTCACGGCGCCGCAACGCTTGCGGCGATGAGGCGCGCCTCAGGGTGTCGGGCGTCCCGGTCCTTGCGAGCCGTCCGCGCGGGCGGCCAGGTAGGCGTAGAGATCGGCGATATGGGCCGTCACCACTGGCTCGCCCTGCCAGGCGGGCATGGTCAGCGCGCCCTGGCGGCCCTGCAGCACCGCGTCGATCTGGGCCTCGCGGCCGGGCGCGTCGGCGCCAGCGGGCAGGGCCCAGTCATAACGGCTCAGCACCAGGGCCATGAAGCGGCGGGCGCCCATGTCGCGCACCCGCAGGCTGAGGTCTGGCGCCTGGGCGGTGCCACTGGCGTCGGGGCCGTGGCAGCGCGCGCACTTGTCCTGGAAAACCCGCCAGCCGGTATAGACGGTGCCCGCTGGCTGGTTCTGGCGCGCCAGGGCCTCGGCAGGCAGGCGGTTCTGCACGATGACGCCACAGCCGGCCAACACCAGCGCCATCGACAGGCCCAAGGCCGTCCAGAGGCGCTGGCACGAGGTGGCCGGGCGAGGCGATGGGGTCAGGTCTTGCATGGAGGCTCTCCCGAAGGCGGCTGCAGGATGGATGTGATCCAGCATGCCACGCCGCCCTGGCCTTGCCTTGAGCCATGTCAAGCGCCCGCCTCGCGTCACACGCGCTCGCGCCGGATTGCCCTAGAGTCGGACGACCGCCTGCCGCCCGACGCCCTCCGCGTAACCGTCCATGCCGCCTTCCCCCGCCTCTCCTGACTCCCAGGGGCTCAGCGAAGCCGAGGCCCGCGAGCGCCTGGCCCGCTTCGGGCCCAACGTTCTGGACGACCGCGAGCAGCAGGGCCTGTGGCAGACCCTGCGCAGCGTGGCCACCGAGCCCATGTTCCTGCTCCTGCTGCTGGCGGCGGCCATCTACCTGCTGCTGGGGGACCTGGGCGAGGGCTTGCTGCTGAGCTTTTTCGCCCTGCTGACGGTGGCCCTGGTGGTGCTCCAGGAGCGCCGGAGCGCCCATGCCCTGGACGCCCTGCGCTCCCTGGCCCAGCCCCAGGTCCGCCTGCTGCGCGACGGGCGCTGGCAACGGCGCGCCGCCGGCGAGCTGGTGCCGGGCGACCTTGTTGCCGTGGGCGAGGGCGATCGCGTGTCGGCCGATGGCCGTCTGCTGGAGGGCCGCGCCGTGACGGCCGACGAGTCCCTGCTGACCGGCGAATCGGTGCCCGTACGCAAGAGGCCCTGGCAGGCCGAAGATGCGGGCGATGCGGCCCTGCCCCCTGGTGGCGACGACAGCCCCTGGCTCCATGCCGGCACGCTGCTGGTGGGCGGCCATGGCCTGCTGGAGGTGATCGCCACGGGGCGTCGGACGCAGCTCGGCCGCATCGGCGCCTCCCTGGCCCGCATTGACACCAGCAGCACGCCCTTGCAGCTGCAGTTGCGCAGGGTGGTGCAGGTCTTTGGCGGCGCGGCCCTGGGCGCCAGCCTGCTGCTCGTGTTGTGGCATGGCTGGCGCGAGGGCGATTGGCTGCAGGGCCTGCTGTCGGGCATTGCCATCGGCATGGCCCTGCTGCCCGAAGAGTTTCCGATGGCGCTGACCGTGTTCCTGGCTTTGGGGGCCAGGCGACTGGCGCGCCTCCAGGTGCTGGCACGGCGTCCGGCGGTGATCGAGGCCCTGGGCTCGGCCACCTTGCTGTGCGTGGACAAGACCGGCACGCTGACCGAGAACCGCATGAGCCTGCGCCGCCTGTGCACGCCCGAGCTGGACCTCCCCCTGCCGGCGCCGGTCGACCCCGGGGCTCTGCCAGAGGCCGTCCATCGTCTGCTGGAGTTCGGCATGCTGGCCTCGCGCCGCGGCGGCGCCGATCCCATGGACCAGGCCGTGCTCCTGCGCGGCGACGCTGGCCTGGCCGGCTCCGAGCACCTGCATCCGGACTGGACGCTGCTGCATGAATACCCGCTGAGCCCCGCGCTGCTGGCCTTCTCGCAGGTCTGGACCGCGCCCGATGGCCAACGCTGGATCGCAGCCAAGGGCGCGCCCGAGGCGGTGGCCGACCTCTGCCATCTGGACGAGGCGCGCTGGGCCGCGCTGCGTGTGCAGGTGCTGGCCATGGCCGAGGCGGGTCTGCGCGTGCTGGCCGTGGCTGCCGGGCCTGTGGGCGATGGCGAGATGCCGCCTCAGGCGCATGACCACGGCTTCGAATGGCAAGGACTGCTGGGCTTCGAGGATCCGCTGCGCGCCAGCGTGCCCGAGGCCGTCGCGCAGGCGCGCGCCGCGGGCGTGGGCGTGGCCATGATCACCGGCGACCATGCCGCCACGGCCCTGGCCATCGCGCATCAGGCCGGCATCGAGGTGCAGGCCGGCGCGCTGACCGGCGAGCAGATCGCGGCGCTGGACGACGCCGCGCTGGACCAGGCCCTGCGCCGGGTGCGGGTCTTCGCGCGCGTCATGCCGGAGCAGAAGCTGCGCCTGGTCCAGGCCTTCCAGCGCCTGGGTGAGACCGTGGCCATGACGGGCGATGGCGTCAATGATGCGCCGGCCCTCAAGGCCGCGCATGTGGGCATCGCCATGGGCCAGCGCGGCACCGACGTTGCCCGCGAGGCCGCGGGCCTGGTGCTGCTGGATGAGGACTTTGGCCGCATCGTGGGTGGCATCCGCATGGGACGGCGCATCTTTGACAACCTGCGCCGCGTGATGGCCTACATCGTTGCCATCCACGTGCCCATCGCGGGTCTGGCCCTGCTGCCGGTGCTGCTGGGCCTGCCGCCCCTGATGCTGCCGGCGCATGTGGTGCTCACGGAGATGGTGATCGACCCCATCTGTTCCCTGGCCTTCGAAGGGGCGCCCGAGCACCCACGCCTGATGCAGCGGCCGCCGCGGCGCCGCGACGAAGGTCTGGTGGCGCCGCGCCTGCTGGTGACGGCGCTGCTGCAGGGAACCGTCCTGCTGGCGGCGGCCTTGGGGCTCTACGCCTGGGACCTTGGCGCCGGCCGTTCGACGGATCAGGCCCGCACTGTCGCCATGCTGGCGCTGACCCTGGGCAATCTGGGCCTGGTGGGCCTGAACCTCAGCCTGGGCCTGGGCTGGCGCTCCCTGCTCGGACCGTCGGCCCGAACCTTCTGGGCGGTGAGCGCGGCGGCCCTGCTGGTGCTGGGCCTGGCCTTGTGGCTGCCGGCCCTGCGCCAGCTCCTGCACCTGGCCCTGCTGCCCTGGGGCGATGCGCTGGTGCTGCTGGCGGTGACGGGCGCCGCCCTGCTCGCGACGAGCGCTCTCACGGTCCGGCTGCAGGGGAGGGGGTGAGGTCGCGGCGCGGGGTCAGAACGGCGGCCAGTCGGAGAGGTCGTCGATCTCGCGCCAGGCCCGCACGCAGGCATTGGTGGCGTCCATACCGCCGAAGATGGCGGCCTCGGCCCAGCGGCGGCGCAGCAGGCCCAGCACGGGGCGGCCCTCCTGCATGATCCATTTGCGCATCTCGGCGGGCACCTCGGACTTGCGGTTGGCGTTCAGTCGCAGCAGCATCGTGGACTTGGCCAGGTTGCCCACGCCCAGGTTGTAAACCCAGGAGATCACGGCAGCCGCCTCGCAGGTGCGCAGCGGGACCTGCACCCGCTGCTGGACGTCGCGGGCGGCGCTGGCCATGTCCCGGCGCAGGAGCTGTTCGGCCTCGGCCTCGGTGATGGCCGGCGTCTGCGGCGTGACGCGGTGGCCCTGGGCATCAACGATGGTGCCGTAGCCTATGGTCCAGGTGCCGCCCGGCTGGGCGCCGTTGTCGTCGTAGGGATGGGCGAAGAAGCCCTCGATGCGCTTGACCACCGCAGTGGCGGCGGCCGGGACGGTGCCGTCCCAGGGCGGGGACGCTGCGACCGATGCTGCGGGTGCGGCAAGGGCGGACTTCTTGCTGGCCATGTCGATTCCTGTCTGTCGATGGCAGCAAGGTAGCGTCAAATGCCGGCGGCCGCCACCCCGGGCTAGGGATGACGGCGGGGGCGTTCGGCAGCGCCGCGGCCTGGGCAAAGGCCGGCCCGGCCGGACGTTGGACAATAGCGCCTTTGACCACTTCCCCTGACCTCATCATGAGCGCTGCCGAGAACGCCCCCGCCCTGCCCGACCACCTGTCCGTTGATCCCTCCAGCCCGCATTTCGTGGCTGCCGTGTTCGAGCATGACGTCGGCATCAAGTTCAATGGCAAGGAGCGCTTCGACGTCGAGGAGTACTGCCTCAGCGAAGGCTGGGTGAAGGTGCCGGCCGGCAAGACCGTGGATCGCCGCGGCCGTCCGGTGCTGATCAAGCTGAAGGGCCAGGTCGAGGCCTTCTACCGCTGAGCCCGACCGCCCGGGCGCAATCCGCCCGAGGCCCTGGGGTTTGCCTGGGGCCCGATGGACGCGCCGCGCGAGCGACGGCACACTGCGCAGCAAGCCGGGCATGCCGCCGAAGTCCGGGTCCCTGCCCATCTCCGTGTCCTTTTCTCTTTCCGCCCCCGCCTCGTTGATGCCGCCTGTGGCTCGCCGGCCGCGCCCGCAGCTCAAGGACGAGCAACTCAAGCGCAGCTTGCTGCTGGCAGGCCTGCTGCATGTCTGGCTGGCTGTGCTGGTCGGTACCGCGCCGGGTGACGCGCGCCAGGACGAGCAGGCCGGCGGCGGCCGGCTGACCGTGCGGCTGCAGGGCGCCGCCACGGCCAAGTCCGGCGGCACGCCCGACAGCCAGG
>NZ_JACJUG010000052.1 GCF_014174515.1 Mitsuaria sp. WAJ17 | reverse complement strand
CGACGCTGCTGGGCACCGCGCCGGTCATCGAAGGCATGGCCACCTTGAGTGTGAGCTTCGGCACGCCGGGCGCGCATGCGGTGCGGGCGGAGTACAGCGGGGATGCGAACAACATCGGGCTGGGCAGCGCGGGGACGGTGGACTTCAGCGTCAGCACGCCGCCGGCGCCGGGCGGCAGCGGCACCACGGCCACGTATCAGTACGACCGCGTGGGCAATACGGTGGTGCGCACGGATCCGCGGGGCTACAGCCAGCACACGGTCTATGACGCGGCGGACCGGCCGCTGATGGACATCAATGCCGTGGGTGGTGTGCGCCAGCAGCGCTACAACGGGCTGGGCCTGCCGGTGCTGGTGTCGGATGCGGACGGGGTGGGGCAGCAGACCATTTATGACAATTTCGGGCGGGTTAATAAGAAGATCGATGGGTTTGGTAATGCCAAGGAATACAGCTTTGACTTGCCTGATGGAAGCTTTGGCAGCCTGGATTCGCCAACGGAAATCAAGACAGCAAGTCTTACCCAGAAGTACCGCTTCGATGCGGACGAGCGTCTGAGCAGTCAGCAGTTGCTAGACACCACGGCGTCCGGCGGTGCTGCCCGCGTGCAGAGTTTGAGCTATGACTTGGCGGGCAGAGTCATAGCTCGTACCGGTGGCTACGGCAAGGTAGAGAAGTTTGCGTATAACGCGTTCGGGAAAAGGACTGAGTCAGCCGATCGTTTGGGTGGTAAGACGTTGATTCGCTACGACGCGCGTGGCAACGTCATCGATGTAGAGAACGCAAAGGGCGCTCACTATGGGTTCGAGTACGACAAGGCGGACCGGTTAGTCAAGGAAGTGAAGCCGCTGGGGCAGACCACGCGCTATGAGTACGACGCCGGGGGCAACCTGCTGCGCAAGACGGATCCGCTGGGCCGACTGCAGAAGTACAGCTACGACGCCCAGAATCGCTTGACAGAAGTCCAGTATCTCGGCGCCGATAGCAGCCTGTGGCAGAAGGCCACCTTCCAGTGGCAGGACACCCTGCTGGTAGCCTGGGAAAGCTGGGACTACTTGCGCCCTGAAGGGCAGCAGCAGTCCAGCGCCACGCTGAGCTATGACGAGGAAGGGCGCAAGACCGGCGAGACGGTGAGCCTGCCCAACCCGGCGGGGGCTCGCTACAGCATGAGTTACCAGTACGGCTACAGCGCCGCCAGTCGCAAGACCAAGATCGTCTGGCCGGATGGCACGGAGCTGCAGTACGGCTATGCAGCGCACGGTGGGCTGGAGCGGGTGAGCATTCCCGGTACTGGCAGCTTGAGTGTGGGCGAATACCAAGAAGGTGTGGCCACCCTTTGGCAACTACCGGGCGGCGGCACGCGTACCTTGCAGATTGATGGCCTGAGACAGCTACGCGGCCAGACGGTCAAGAGCCCTACACAGCAGACCTCGCTGCAGTTGCAGAACAGTTTTGGCCTGGAGTCGGAGCTGCAGCGGCGCCAGCGTACCGATACCCTGGACGGTGCTACCAGCACAGACGATTTGACCGCTGTTCACGACGATGATCAGCGCTTGACTGAAGTCACGCGTAAGGGGAGCTTCAGCAACGAGACGGAACACTTCGTACTGGATGCGCTGGGCAACCGGACGGCGCACAGCCGCACGAGTGGGGATTGGACTTACGACGCCAATGACCGGCTCCTGCAGCAGGGCAGTGGCCCGAGCGCCATTCGCTACACCTATGACGATGCGGGCAATATGGTTCGGCGGGAGAGCCCGGGCAGGACGCTGGACTTTGGCTATGACGCCGAAAACCGGCTGATCTGGGTGCGTCAAGTGGACGGAGCGTGGGTGGCTCGGTATGGCTATGACCCGCTGGGGCGTCGCCTCTGGAAGGAGCAGTACCGAGACGGCGCAGGGCTGCCATTGGCTCAGGCCAAGCGCAGCTACTACCTCTACGCAGACGAGGGATTGCTGGCGGAGGCGCACCAAGTCATTGCCCTGGACGCCGAAGGTCAAGTCACGACCAGCGCGGCACCCGTGCTGCACACCCAGTATGGTCCACAGCCCGATGCTCCCTTCACGACGGCACTTTTGCTGGCAAAGACGCTGGACAGCAACGCGCAGCAGCAGCTGGCGTTCCTCCATAACGATCACCTGGGAGCGCCGCTACAGGCGACCAATTCCAAGGGCCAGCTCCTATGGGCGGCAGTGTATGAGCCGTTTGGCCAAGCGACAATCGTGTCACACACCCCCTCGGCGGAATGGCCGGTGGTTGAGATCAACCTGAGGTTGCCGGGGCAATATTGGGATGAAGAGACGGGACTCCACTACAATTTCCGTCGCATTTATTCCACGGTTGCTGGTCGATATATTCAGAATGATCCAATTGGTTTGATGGGCGGCATTAATGAATACGCCTATGTTTCAGGCAAGCCATTCAGTCATTTTGATCCAACCGGGCTTAGTGCATTAGGTGATGCGGGAGAAATTATCGGGTGCTGGGGAGGTCGTGTCGCGGGCGGAGCCATTGGAGAAGTTATTTTCCCCCCTGGCGGTGGATTTGTCGGTGCAATGATTGGATGTCGGGCGGGCAGAAGAGGTGGACGGGCTGCAGGTGAGTGGCTACACACGAAACTGTCTCCGCCATACCAAAAGGACGCCGAGGATGATAGTGATGCTCCCAATTTTGTGGATACGTTTGAAGCTATCGTAGACCGTCTGCGATATCACAATTTTTGTGATAAACCCCCTCCTAAAACCGGTGACAAATGCATGGACAGGCAGAGAAAGATTGATCACAAAAAGGAATGCATCGCGATGCGGCAGAAATTGGAAGATGACCACTACCCGCAAGGGAATCCAAAGCATCAGAGGCACATTAGGGCGCTAGTTAAGCAGTTAAATCGACTGGAAGAGATTCATAAGGAAGATCGTCGCTGCCAGGAGCGGCTTAAGGGCTTATGTAAATGATTGATTTCTCTAGTGATCCGCCAAATAGAGATGATTGGGGTGATGTCGAGATGGATCAAGACATGATTCATGCTTGGTCTATCTATGGTGGAAAGAAGTTGAAAGAGTTGGTCTCTCTGCCGGGTTTTGATTTCGAGATTAGGTGTGTTGATCTATTCGATATGCCGGACTCTGTATTTTGTTACTATGCCGAGGAATTCTTGAATTATCTTGTGCATGATGAGTCTGAGTCGAATGACTTTGGTCTGAAGGTTGCTGCGTATTTGGATGTTATGGAAATTAAGCGTGAGAGCGCTCCAGATCTATGCATTGTGTTCTGGAGGCGCTTGCTGCTATTGCTCGATAAGGTTGCAGAGAAAGTCGAGCGAAGTGAGATGGATGCTGATCTGAAGGCGATGTTGAGTGCGCAATTGTCAAAAATAAAAGCACTTGGCTGATTTGGAAAAATCCAATGTGTGAAGCTATGGATTGATATTTGCAAAATATTCGGTCGAACGCTGAGGTCGGGGTCAGGCCTTAAATGTTAATTACTCGAGACTTAAGGTCCAGCCTTAGTGCCGTCGGTAATTTTTGAATCAAAAGCCGCCTTCCCCATCCCCCACCATGCCCAGCAAAACCCTCCCCACCTGGCTCCAACTCCTCGCCATCCTCCTCATCGCCTGGCTGCTCAAAACCCAGGTCTTCAACCACCGCGAATCCAGCACCCCGAGCAGCAACTGGACCCCCGAGCAAATCCACGCCCTCGCCGCCACCGTCAAGGCCGAAGAAGTGGTCATGTACACCACCACCGAATGCGGCTACTGCCACCAGGCCAAGGCCTGGCTGAACCAATACGGTTTTGCCTATACCGAATGCAATATGTCCATCGACAGCCGCTGTGAATCCGAATTCGCGAGTTATCACGCGAATGGCACGCCCTTTCTGGTGCTGAACCGCCAGGGCCGCGAGCACCGCATGCACGACGGGTTTGATTCCGATGAATTCCTGGCGGCGCTGAGCCTCTGACGCGCTCGCGCCCTCCCTTTTCCCTAACGTAGTCCCAGCCGACCACGGCCGCTGCCGTGGGCCTCACCATGAGCTCTTTGACCGCCGACTTCGCAATCCCTCCGGCCCCGCAGCACCCTCGCGCGGCCTCACGCACGGGCTGGCAGCGCCTGGGTGCCCGCGTCGTGCGGGCGCTGGGCGCCGGCCTGTGGATGGCGGCGGTGGCCGTGCAGGCGCAGGAGACGGTCTGCGCCAAGGTCAAGATCGAGATCAAGCAGGAGCTGACGCTGGAGCGCCAGGCCTTCGATGCCGAGATGCGCATCATCAACAGCACCGACAGCAGCGTGCTGGAGAACGTGGGCGTGGTGGTCAAGGTGACGGATGAAGCGGGCACGCCCGTGCTGGTCTCGGACAACCCCAATGATCTGAACGCCAAGTTCTTCATCCGCCTCTCGGCCAAGAAGGACATCGGCGCGGCCGACGGCACGGGCATGGTCCGGCCCCGCAGCACGGCGGTGCTGAACTGGCTGCTGATCCCCGCGCCGGGCGCCGCGGGCAATGCGCCGCTGGGCAAGAAGTACCTGGTGGGCGCCACGCTGAGCTACCGCTACAACGGCGAGGACACGGTGCTGGATGTGGCGCCGGACGTCATCAAGGTCAAGCCCCTGCCCCAGCTGAGCCTGGACTACTTCCTGCCCGCCGAGGTGGAGGGCGACGACCCGCTGACGCCCGAGGTGGAGCCGGTGCAGCCCTTCACCCTGGGCCTGCGCGTCAAGAACAACGGCGTGGCCACGGCGAAGAACCTGGTCATCGATTCCGCCCAGCCCAAGATCATCGAGAACAAGCAGGACCTGCTGATCGGCTTCAAGCTGACGGGCAGCTATGTGGGCGACGTCCCCGCGCCCAACACGCTGCTGGCCAAGCTGGGCGATGTGCCGGGCAACAGCGCCAAGACGGCGCGCTGGATCATGGAGAGCACCCTCTCGGGCCGCTTCACCGAGTTCACCGCGAAGTTCAGCCATGCGGATGAACTGGGCGGCGCGATGACCTCGCTGCTGCAGGGCACGCAGGCGCACACGCTGGTGCGCGATGTGCGCGTGGACCTGCCGGGCCGCGACACGGTGCGCGACTTCCTGGCGCAGGACGGTGACGTGATGCGCGTCTACGAATCCGAAGGCCAGGACACCGTGGTCACCAACCACAGCGCCGTGGCCACGCTCGGCGCAGGCTCGGGCGGCAGCGGCTATGCGCTGAACTTCCCGGTCACGGCCGGCTTCGTCTACGCACGCCTGCCGGATCCGAATGCCGGTGTGCGCGCCCTGGGTGTGATCCAGCGTTCGGACGGCAAGGTGCTGGCGCCGGAGAACGTCTGGCTGAGCCGCACCCGCAACACCGAGACCAAGAAGTGGGAGTACTGGCTCAACGTCTTCGATGTGAACTCGACCGGGGTCTACAGCACCGAGTTCAAGGCGCCGCCCGTGGAGATCCAGCCGCCGGCCCTGCAGTTCATCGCGGACCGCACGGTGCAGGAGGGACAGCAGGTCTCCTTCCTGGTGGAGGCCAGCGGCAAGAACGGCAAGCCGGTGACGCTGACGGCCACCCCGCTGCCCACGGGCGCCAAGTGGCTGCCGCAGGCGGCAGATCCTGGCGCGCCGGCCCTGGCCCGCTCGGTGTTCGACTGGACGCCGGCCCGTGGCAGCAAGGGGGACTACCTCATCAACTACACGGCCAACGACGGCCTAATGAGCACCAGCCGCAGCGCCAAGATCACGGTCAAGGCGGCGCCGCTGCTGAAGCTGCCGGCCCTGCCGCGCGTGGTGTCGCCCCTGGCTGGCGCCCGCCAGGCCCTCAGCTGGACCGGCACCGAGTTCCAGGCCAACCCCTTGCCGCTGACGGCCGCCCTGGCCGGCGGCGAGTTCGACTCCGCCACCAGCCTGGTCTTCGAGCTCTACGACGACGCCGAGTACAGCCAGCTGCTGGCCTCGGCCACCGTGGCCCCGGTCAGTGTGGGCGGCGCGATGCAAGCCACCTGGTCGGTGGCGGCGGACTTCCGCCTCAACCGCAAGTACTGGTGGCGCGTGCGGGCCACGGACGGCACGCTGTCCAGCCCGTGGGTGGAGGCGTGGTTCTTCACCAATCAGGGTAACGCGACGCCGCCGCGGGTGGTGAAGCTGAGCGACAGCGCGCAGTACACCGTCGCTCAGCCCCTGCTCAGCTGGCGCCATACCGTGGATGGGGATGGCGATGCGGTCCGCTACGAGGCCCAGCTCTGCCGCAAGCAGGCTTCCGGCGAGGTGGTGCCCGCGGACAATGGGGCCTGCGGCTCCAATTCGGCAGGCACGGGCGACGTGCTGATCGCACGCTCGGGATGGATGCCGGGCGGGAATGACGGCGTTTCGTCCTGGCAGGTGCCCCTGCCGCTGGTGAAGGGCGTGGTCTACCGCTGGCTGGTCCTGGCCATGGACGCGCGCGGCGCGCGCAGCACGACGGCGATTCCCGTGTACACCATGGACGGCAACCGCCAGGTCTTCACCGTGGATCCCGCGGCGACGACCCCGGTCCGCGTGCTCCAGGGCCCGGCCGACAAGGCTGTCGTCAGCGGCACGAGTGTGACGTTGGCTGTGCAAACCAATCTGGCGAGTGAGCGCCTGGACCTGGATACCGTGGACAGCTTCGATTCCATGGACCGCCGCGGCAGCGCGCTGATCAGCGCGGTCAACGGCGTGGTGAGCTGGTCCCTCACCGACCTGCGGCCCGGCCAGACCTACTGGTGGCGGGTGAATCAGACCAAGGTGGGCGGGCGCGCCGAGGTGCGCAGCTTCCGCATGAGCGGGCCGAACCAGGCCCCCAGCGTGCCCACCTTGCGTAACCCGGCCCAGGGCGCCTGGGTCACGTCGACGCACCCGGTGCTGCTGGCGGGTCTCTCCAAGGACCCCGAAGGCCAGGCCGTGCAATACGAATTCGAGCTCTTCGCCGATGCGGCGCTGAGCACTCGGCTGGCGGGTGCCTTGCAGGCGTCGCCGAGCTGGCAGGTGCCGGTCGATCTGGCTGACGGGGTCGAGGCCTGGTGGCGCGTGCGCGCCGTGGACAACGAGGGCCTGGCCAGCGCCTGGTCGTCGGTGGGGCGCTTCAGCATGCGCTGGTCGCAGCAGCAGGCCGTTGCACTGGCGCTGGCCTATCCGGACCGCCCGATGATGCCCGTGGTGGACGGCAGCACCAAGGTGCAGCCCATCCGTTGGGAGGTGTCGGCCATCGACGCCGATGTGCAGGTCGCGCTGTACTACAAGAAGGTGACGCCCGGCTCGGCAGCGCCGGAGGACAGCCGTACGGTGTTCAACGGCCAGCTGATTGCGGACGGGATCAAGCCCGCGCCGGGCCAGCGCAGCGGCGAATGGATGTGGGACGTCAGCGCGCTGCCGACCGGCACCTACTACGTCTACGCCCTCGCGACCTCGGCGCAGGGGCAGGGCCAGGTCTTTGCCCCGGGGGCGCTGGTCATCCCCAGCACCAACCAACGGGCCCAGCTCACGATGACGCGGCCGACACCCATTTACGAGAGCACGCGGGTGAGCCTGCCGGTGAGCTACAACGGCATGGGCACGGCGCCGGTGAGCCTGGATGTGACCAGCGGGGAGCTGACCCTGGTGGAGGGCAGCCGCGTGCTGACCACGGGAAACGCCGGCAATGCCTCGGTGGAGGTGAGCTATGGCCGGCAGTGCATGTCCACCTATGTCAAGGACTTCCTGACCGTGGGCAGCCTGGTCTCCGAAGACCCGGACCTGATGGGCCGCCAGCTCGTCGGATCCTTGACAGGGCTGGTCCATCTCTCCAAGAACAATGTCGGCTCCGGCAACCCGGAGTCCTACATCCGCCTCTGCAACATCCGCGTGCTGAGCGAGACCAAGGTCAGCGCCACCTCGTCGGACTATGTGATCTCGGCCGACCTGGGCAATCTGTACCGTCTGGTCCATGCCGTCACGGCGAAACCTCAGGTGGGGGCGCCCATCGGGGGTGCCCAGTGCCCGACCATCGAGGCCAGCAGTGGCGAACTGAAGTTCGGCTTCAGCGAGGCCGGACAGGTGGTGAAAACGGCATCGACGGTGACGGTCCGCGCCAAGTCGGGGCTGTCGCGCGCGAGCATGGCGTTTTGCGGCCCAGCGTGGATTCTGACCGTCACTGAGACGCCGTAGCCCGCCTGGGCTGGGCTTTGAGAGGGGGGCAGCTAAAATCCCGCCCGGCCAAACGAGGAGGGCCACAAATGAAAACAACAGGGAGGGTGGCGCCGCTGCTGGCCTCAGCGCGTGCCCAGCAGGCCTTCACCTTGCTGGAACTGCTGGTGGTGATGGTCATCATCGGCCTGCTGGCGGCCTATGTGGGGCCGCGCTATTTCGGGCAGATCGGCAAGTCCGAACGGGGCGTTGCGCGGGCACAGCTGGATGCCTTTGCCAAGGCGCTGGACGCCTACCGGCTGGACACCGGCCACTACCCGAGCTCAGAGCAGGGTCTGGCCGCCCTGCTGGGGCGCCCGGGTGGCGAAGTGCGCTGGTCCGGCCCGTATCTGCAGAAGGCTCTGCCGCAGGACCCTTGGGGCAACGCCTATGTGTACCGCTCGCCGGCTGCAGACGGGGGCGACTACGACCTGCTGTCCCTGGGCCAGGACGGCCGTGCCGGCGGCGAAGGGCCGGCGGCGGACATCAGCTACCGCTGAGCCCCGGCATGACGACGACGCAGTCTCTGCGCGAGGCCGGCAGCGGTGTGCGCCTGCGGGTGCTCGACAGCGCCGGTGTGGAGCAGTCCCTGCACATGCCAGGGCTGGATGAGCATGCCGCCCTGCGGCAGGCGCGCTTGCGCGGCTGGCGCGTGCTGGGCGTGGAGGCGCTGCCGTTCGAGCAGGCCAGGCCCGACGGCACCGGAGATCGCGGGCCGCGCCTCTCCCTGCTGCTCTTCAGCCAGGAGCTGCTGGCCCTGCTCAATGCTGGGCTGACCCTGCCGGAGGCCCTGGCGGCCTTGGTGGCCAAGGAGCGCAGCGGCGCGGCGCGCCAGGTCCTGCAGGGCGTGCTGGACGGGCTGGAGGTGGGGCGCAATTTCTCTGACGTGCTGCAAGCCATGCCGGCGCACTTCCCGCCCATCTATGTGGCCACCATCCGTGCGGCGGAGCGCACCGGAGACCTGCCGCAGGCCCTGCGCCGCTACGTGGGCTACCAGCAGCAGTTCGAGGAGCTGCGCAAGAAGCTGGTCTCGGCGGCCATCTACCCCGCCATGCTGCTGATCGTTGGCACCTTCGTCATGCTCTTCCTGCTGGGCTATGTGGTGCCGCGCTTCTCGGTGGTCTACGAGAGTGCGGGCAAGGACATGCCCTGGTTGTCCATGCTGTTGCTGGAGTTCGGCAAGACGCTCTATGCCCACTGGGCATTGGGCCTCGCAGCGGTGGTTGGCGTGCTTGCGAGCATCGGCCTGCTGCTGGCGCGGGCGTCGGGCCGGGCCTGGCTGTTGGGCTGGGTGTTGCGAGTGCCGGTGCTGGCCCGCAAGGCGCAGGAGTTCCGACTGGCGCGCTTCTACCGGGCGCTGGGCCTGCTGCTGGTGTCCGGCATCTCTCTGCCGCGGGCCCTGGGCATGGTGCGCGGTCTGCTGGACGCGGCGCAGCAAGGCCAGCTGCAGGACTGCCTGACCGCGGTCACGCAGGGCCGCATGTTCTCCGACGCACTGATCGCTGCCGGGCTGGCCAATCCCATTGCCGAGTCCCTGATCAAGGTGGGCGAGCGCTCGGGCCAGCTGGCCGAGATGCTGGAGCGCAGCGCGCAGTTCGCCGACGACGAGTTCGCCCGCTGGGTGGACTGGGCATCGCGCCTGCTGGAGCCCCTGTTGATGACCCTGATCGGCGCGGTGATCGGCACGGTGGTGGTCCTGATGTACATGCCGATCTTTGACATGGCCAACAGCTTGCAATGAGTACCCATCCACAGCCCCCGCTGGACGAGGCCCTGCTGCACCGTGCCCGTGCCCACTGCCAGGCAGGCGGCGGCACGATGCTGGAGGCCGTTGCCCACTGCCTGGCCCTGGATCTTGCCTCGACGCTGGGCGCTCTGGCCGGCCACTGGGGCCTGCCGATGCTGAGCATGCGTGAGCTGCAGTCCCACGCCGCTGTCTTCGACTGGATCCCCTTTGCCGAATGCGCGCAGCGCGGTTGCCTGCCTCTACGCAGCGAGCAGGGCGTGGTCCTGCTGGTGCTGCTGGACCCCTGGGATGTGACGACCGAGGAGTGGGCGGTCCAGCGCTGCGCGGACCACGGCGCCGAGGCCACCCTGGCCCTGGCCCTGCCCGATGATGTCAGCGCCTTCCTGGCCCAGCAGGAGCGGGCCCTGCGGGCGCTGGACGGCTTCGATGGCGGTGACGCCGAGGCCGGCGAGGAAGAGGTGGCCGCGGTCATCACGCTGGCCTCCATCAACGAGGACAGCAACCCCGTCGTGAAGCTGGTCAACTCGACCATCTATGACGCGCTGAAGCTGCAGGCCAGCGACATCCACATGGAGTGCGATGCCGGCTGGCTGCGCGTGCTGTACCGGATCGATGGCGTTCTGGTGCCCATCACCGAGGTGCAGAGCGCGGAGATGGCCGAGCAGGCCATCTCGCGGATCAAAGTGATGGCCGAGCTGGACATCGCTGAACGCCGCGTGCCCCAGGACGGCCGTTTCAAGGTGCGCATCAATGGGCGGGACATCGACTTTCGCGTCTCCGTCATGCCCAACATCTTCGGCGAGGACGCGGTGCTGCGTCTGCTGGACCGGCAGGCCTTGACGGAAGAGGCCCGCACCCTGACCCTGGATCGCCTGGGCCTGGACGGCGAGGCCATCGAGACACTGCGCCGCCTCTCCGGCAAGCCGCACGGCATGGTGCTGGTGACGGGCCCCACCGGCTCGGGCAAGACGACCACCCTCTACGCCGCCATCACTGAGATCCACACCGGCCGCGACAAGATCGTCACCATCGAGGACCCGGTCGAGTACCGCCTGCCGCGCGTGCTGCAGATTCCGGTGAACGAGAAGAAGGGCCTCACCTTTGCCCGCGGCCTGCGCTCCATCCTGCGCCACGACCCGGACAAGATCATGGTGGGCGAGATCCGCGATGACGAGACCGCGCAGATCGCGGTACAAGCCGCGCTGACCGGCCACCTGGTGTTCACCACCGTTCACGCCAACAACGTCTTCGATGTGCTCGGCCGCTTCCTGCACATGGGCGTCGATGCCTACAGCTTTGCCGCGGCGCTCAACGGCATCCTGGCCCAGCGGCTCATCCGCCAAAACTGCCCGCATTGCAGCGAGCCCGAGCAGCCCTCGCGCGAGCTGCTGAGCCGCGTGGGTCTGCTGCATCAGGACATGCAGGGCTGGCAGCTGCGGGCCGGCCGCGGCTGTGGCCACTGCCGCGGCGTGGGCTACAAAGGCCGCAAGGCCGTGGCCGAGCTGCTTGTGCTGGATGATCGCCTGCGGGAGATGATCGCCGACCGGGCGCCGGTGTCCGCCCTGCGTGCCTATGCGGCGGAACGGCAAGGCTGGGTGAGCTTGCAGGAGCGGGCCCTGCAGTGGGTGGCGCAGGGGCACACGACGCTGGAGGAGTGGCACCGTGTCGCAGGCTGAGTCCAGGCGCCGGCAGGCGCATTGCCCGCTGCTCCTCGCCGTCCGGCGCCAGGAGCTGGCCCTGGCCTGGTCGGAGGATGGGCAGGCGCGGTCACTGCACATTCCCTTGCCTGTCGTTGAGCAGTCCTCCTGCGGCGACAGGCCTTCGTTGCAAGCCCAGGCTGCGCGGGACGCCCTGCAGGCGCTGAGTCAGGCGCAGGGTCTGCCGGCGCGGGCGACGCTGCACGTGGTGTTCGAGCCTCCCTGGCTGCTCCACATGACAGTGCCGTGGTCCGCGCAACTGCTGAGCTCGGCGCAGGCCGACGCCTACGTGAATCGCTGCGCGATCGAGGCGGGATGGGATCTCGGCCGGTGGCAGCTGCATGTCGATGACGCCCCCTATGGGCAGCCGCGCCTGGCCATTGCCTACCCGCTGGGCTGGATCGAAGCGCTGCGGGCCAGCGCACAGGCACAGGGCTGGCTGCCCGGCCGCATGACCGGCCTCAGCGTGCTGGCCTGGCGGGAGGCCCGGCGCCAGACGGGGGCCGTCAGGCAGCTGGTGCTGGCCGGGGAGCGGGACACGCTGTTCCTAGCGGGTCCAAACCACCTGGAGTCGGTGCATGCGGTGAGTGCCCTGCGGGCCCCGCCGCGTGAGGAGGACCTGCTGAAGCAGTGGCAGCGCCTGCGGTGGCGCCAGCCCTCCTGGACGGACGGTGATACGAGGCTGCATGGCCTGCTGGCTGGTGCACAGGCCGAGCCGCCAGTGGCCAGGGAGCGGCTGGACTGGCTGCCGGCCGCTCCAGGCGAGGGGCCCGCCGTCTTTCGATGGCTGCGGGCGGGCCTGCAGGAGCGCAGCGCCCTGGATGCCCGGTCCCCCGCGCCAAGGGGGGCCCTGCTGCATGGCCTGGCTCTTGCGGCTGTGCTGAGCCTGGGCCTCGTGATGCTGCTCGCGGCGCACCGCCTGCATGGCAAGGAATCAGTGCTGGCCGGACAGACCGCCCAGATGGGCCTGCGCTCCGATGCGCAGCCGCAGTTGCAGAAGCAGGATCCCAAGGCCGCCGAAGCTCTGGCCGCAGTACGTCGGCAGCTGCGTGCGCCCTATTCTGATCTGCTGGCGGTGCTCCTGCCCCCGCGGGACATCGATGTGGCCTTGCTGGATCTGGAATTCGGTCACTCCTTCGCTGCACCGGGTGCCCGGAAGGTGAAGCTTCAGCTTGAAGGTAGGACGGCCCTGGACATGACCCGCTACATGGCCTATCTGGACCACCGCGGGCCTCTGGGTGCCGTCGTGCTGACCCAACATGCCCTGCGCCAGGACAAGGCCGAGGAACGCTACCGCTTCACCTTGGAGCTCACATGGCAACGATGAGTCGCGTCACCGGTGCCGCAGGCCGCCAGCGCTGGCAATGGGCCCTGACCCAGGCCGTGGCGCGCCTGCGCCGCAGCTGGGGGGCATGGATCTGGGGCTGGGCTTTGGCGGGCTTGCTGCTGGCGGCGTCGGCGCTGCTGTGGTCCTGGCAGCAGCAGCGCCTGCTGGACCAGCAGATCGCCTGGCAGCTGGCGGGCGAGCGTGTGCGTGCGGCCGCCCGTCCTGCGTCTCAGACCGACGCCCCCCTGCTCGACATCAGCCTTGCCTCGCACGCGCAGGTGCCTGAGCTGCTGGGGCAACTGCTGACCCAGGCCAGCGAGCAGGGCCTGCGTGTCGATGGGGGCAGCTACCAGTGGCAGCAGCGCGATTCGGAGCCCTTGCAGCGCTTCGTGATGACCCTGCCGCTGAAGGGGAGCGCCTCGTCGCTGTTCGCCTTCATCCAGGCCGCGACGCGCGGCAATGGCAGCCTGGCCCTTGAGGCGGCCGCCATCAAGCGAGCCAGCGTCGATGCCGAGCAGGTGGAGGCGCAACTGCGCTGGGTGATGTACGTGGCCCCGGATGTTGCCGTCGGCAGGAGCAAGCCATGAGTGCCGTGCGGCCCTGGCGTCGTGCCGCCCTGTGGGCCCTGCTGCTGGCGGTGCTGTATGCCGCCTGGCGGGCTCCGCCGGCCCAGGACGAGGTGGTGGCGCCCGTCGCGCGTGCCGCGTCGCCGGCGCCACTG
>NZ_JACJUG010000051.1 GCF_014174515.1 Mitsuaria sp. WAJ17 | reverse complement strand
CTGCGCGGTGTCTGGCTGGAGCGGCCACCGCGGCGCCCCTCCCGCGGCACGCCCGTCGCATCGAAGTCCAGCCCGCGCTGGCCCACCCTGGCCCTGGCCTGGCGCAATGTGTGCCGCGCCCCCTGGCGTTCGGCCCTGGCCGGCGCCGCCCTGAGCCTGGGCCTGGCCGCCTTCATCTTCGTGCAGGCCCTGGCCGCAGGCTTCATGAAGCAGATGAGCGACAACACCACCGGTTTCGTCACCGGCGAGCTGCAGGTGCAGCACCCGCTGTTCCGCCACCAGATGCAGCCGGCCTGGCACTTCAACGAGCAGGAGCCCTGGCTGGCCCGGCTGCGCGAGCGGCCCGAGGTGGCGGGAGTGAGCCTGCGCCTGCAGTCCGAGGCCACGGTCAGCAGCAGCCGCAAGGCCGAGGCCGTGCTCCTGGTGGGCATGGACGCGCAGGCCGAGCGCCAAGTCACGCGCCTTCACGAGGCCGTCGTGCAGGGCCACCTGCCCGCCAGTCCCCTGGACGCGGTACTGGGCAAAAAGCTCGCCGAGCGCCTGGACCTGCATGTGGGCGAGCGCCTGGTGGCCATGGCCCAGGGGGCGGATGGCGGCCTGGTGTCGGAGTCCTTCGTGGTCAGCGGCATCCTGGACACCGGCAGCCATGGGCCGGATGCCGGCATGGTCTACATCGCCCTGGACCGCGCCCGCCAACTGCTGGGCCAGCCCGGCAGCGCCAGTGCCGCCCTCCTGCGACTGCAGCCGCGCGAGGGCGCGGCCGCGCAGCTGACGCCCCCGCAGGCCCTGAACGCCATGGCCGCCCTGCCCGCGCTCAAGGCCCTGCTGCCCGCCGACGGCAGCCGCCAGCTGCTGAGCTGGCAGGAGCTGGTGCCCGAGGTGGCCCAGACCGTCAACCTCGTCAAGCACGGCGTGCTGCTGATCCTGGCCATCGTCTTCCTGATGGTGGCCACCATCGCGATGAACAGCCTGCTGATGTCCGTGATGGAGCGCAGCCGCGAGTTCGGCACCCTGATGAGCCTGGGCGCCAGCCCCCGCACCCTGCTGCGCCTGGTGGCCGGCGAGGCCGGCGTGCTGGCGGCCCTGGGCGCCGGCGCCGGCCTGCTGATGGGCGGCGCCCTGGTGGCTCACTATGCCTGGACCGGCCTGCGACTGCGCGCCCACGGCGCCGAAAGCCTGGGCCTGGGCGACATCGTCCACCCCCAGTTCTCCGGCCCGGCCATGCTGGGTGCAGCGGCCGTGCTGTGCCTTCTGGTGCTGCTGGCCTCCCTGGTGCCCGCCCTACGAATCGGCAGCCGCGAGCCGGTCTCCGCCCTGCGTCAACCCTGAGCCCATCGCCATGTCCCGTTCCAACTTCCCGGCCCTGAGCCTTCTGCTTGCGCTGCTGTGCGCGCCCGCCGCCTGGGCCCACGGCAATCATGTCCATGCCCAGCGCAATGCGGCAGGGCCCTTCCCCGTCGAGCAGCTGGAGGCCGGCATCCCTGGCAACCCGCGCAAGATGCAGCGCACCTGGCTGCTGGAGTTGGGGGACGACGAGCGCTTCGAGCCCGCCCAGCTCAGCATCCCCCTGGGCAGCACCGTCCGCCTGGTCATCAGCAACAGCGGGAGTCGACCGCATGAATGGGCCCTGGGCACCCCGGCGGCGCTCAAGGCCATGGCCGAGGAGCGCCGCCAACGCGGCAAGCCGCTGGAGGACAGCGTGCATGTTTTCACCATCGCGCCGGGCGACAAGGAAGAGGTCGTCTGGGAGTTCAACCGCCCTGGCACCCTGCACATGCAGTGCCTGGATCCGGCCCATGCGGGCAAGGGCCAGCCCGGCCGCATCCTGGTCCAGCCCAAGCCATGAGGCGGGCTCGCACGGGGCGCGGCAGGCCCGGCCTGGCGCGCGCCCTGAGCATGGGCCTGTGCCTGCTGGCTCCCTGGCAGGCCGCGCAAGCGCAGTCTGCCGAGGCCGCGGAAGAAGACAGCTGGCGGTTCACCGGAAGCTACCGCGCCCTGGGCGTCCAGCAGCGGCCGGCCGAGCGGCCTACGCAGCAGTGCCTGGCCCAGCGCCTGCGCCTGAGCCTTGCCGGCGCGCTGGCAAGCTGGCCGCAGGGCGGCCTGCGCCTGCAGCTGGACCATGACAGCGAGCTGCTCGCCGGCAACGGCGCCTACCGTGCCGCACTGGAGGAAGCTCTGGCCGCACCACAGCCGCAGGCCCTGCGGGATCGCAGCGTCTGGTGGCTCGACGCGCACACGCTGGGCCGCCAGCAGTTGTTCCGCGCCTTCGTGCAGGCCCGCTGGGGCGACTTCAGCGCCACCCTGGGCCGCCAGCGCGTCGCCCTGGGGCAGGGCCGCTTCTGGAGCAGCCTGGACCTGCTGAACCCGCCCAGCCCGCAGCAGATCGAGCGCGAGGACTTCATTGGCGTGGACGCCCTGCTGGTGGAGCAGGCCCTGGGCCCGCTCTCGCGCGCCAGCCTGGTGCTCGCGCCCATGCCCGGGGGCGGCCCGGCGCGCTGGCTTCTGCAGTGGCGCACGCATGCGCAGGGCGTGGACCTCAGCTTCAGCCATGCACGCTACGGCCAGGACCGGCTGCTGGCCTTGGACCTGGCGGGCCAGTGGGCTGACGCCGGCCTGCGCGCCGAGCTCACCCGCACCGCGCCGGCCGCGGGCCCGGTCTACCTCAGCGGCGTGCTGGGCGCGGACTACGCCTTCAACGCCAAGCTCAGCGCCAGCCTGGAGTGGTACTGGCGCAGCCGGTCCGTCGCCCAGCAGGCGCCGGGCAGGGGCCAGGCTCGACCGCCCCAGGGCGCCCATGCCATCGGGCTGAACCTCGGCTACGAGCTCACGCCCCTGCTGAAGCTGCAAGGCCTGTGGCTGCGCAATACCGGGGACGGAAGTCAACTGCTGGCGCCAGGGCTCAGTTGGTCCCTCGACGAGAACGCCGTGCTCAGCGCCGGCCTGCAGCGCTTCAGCGGCACTGCGCGCAGCGAGTACGGGCCGGGCGGGCGCCTCGCCTTCGTGCGCTACCAGCGCTATTTCTGAACGACAAAAAGGCCCCGGCGCGAGCACGGGGCCTTGCGTTCAGCGCAGTGGCTTCAGCGCTCCTCGACCGCAGCGGCCAGCGCCGGGCCCGGCTCATCGACCACGGCCACGCGCAGCAGGCCCTGCAGGCTGGCACGGCGCATGAGGTTGCTGTCGTCATCGACGGCCGGCACCTCGCCCGAGGCCAGGGGTGGCGAGCTCTCGAAGAGGCGGAAGACGTCGCCAGGGCTGACCCCCGTGGAGCCGCGGCGGCGCAGCACGTCGCGGTAGCGATGGAAGGGCAGGCCGGGCATCTCGTGGTGCAGTTGGTGGGCCCAGGCGCCATGCGGGAACACGAAGAATCGCCACAGCGGCGAGGGCTCGCACAGCGACAGGGTGTGCGCCCCCACATGCTCGCAGTAGCCCCTCAGGCGGAACACCGCCCAGAAGCCGGTGGCATAGCCGCCGAACCACAGAGCCAGCAGCATCGGCCAGGCGGCGTAGTCCAGGGCCTGGCCCACGCCATAGGCGAAGGCCGTGAGCAGGGCCAGGCGCAGCAGCACCTGGGCCAGGCCGAAGCCAAGATCGCGGGCGATGGCACGGCGGCCGCTCGGCAGGTGGCGCAGGCGCAGGGGGAGGATGTCGCTGTCCTGGTCCTTGGACTTCTTCAGCAGGTGCATCAGCAACTGGTTGATGCGGGCGAAGCAGCGCGGCGAGGCCATCCACAGGATGAAGATGATGGCGCCGGGCAGCGCGCCGCCGCACAGGGCCATGCCGGTGAACAGGGTCACCTTGCTTCGCCTGATGGGAAGGCCCCAGCTGTTGTCCACGCGCTTGAAGACCAGCTCGGGGTCGCGCAGTGTGCCGGTGTGGATCTTGGGATGGTGGCCCTCGTTGTGGAACATGCGCCAGGCATTGAGGCTCACCAGCAGCGGGCCGTAGATGAGGCCGGTGGCCAGCAGGTCGTTGAGTGTGGCATTGGGGCAGATGGTGCGGTGGCCGGCGTCATGGGCCAGCAAGGCCAGGCGGTGCTGGAACACGCCCACCATCCACATCCCCGGTGCAAGGCAGAGGGCCTTCGGCGCCCAGTGCTCCACCTGGCCGAATGCCCAGAGGCTGCAGGCCATGCAAAGGGCGATGCCGCCCCAGTCCAGCAAGGCGCGGCCCAGCCAGGGCCAGATGCGGCGGTCGGCCATGCAGTGCGCTTCAAAGCGCTGCCGCTCGGCCTTGGCGTCCAGGGTCAGGGTGGCTGACATGGGTCTTCTCTCCCGAAGTGAGGTCGTTGTAGGGGGGCGTGATGACAGGGCGACAGCTTGGGCCCTGGCCCCCGGGCCTGTCACCTGACCCTTGGGGCAAGCGGCTGCAGCCTCACTCCGGCACGCTGGACAGGTCGGCGCAGACTTGGGCGATGGCGCGCACGAAGTGCTGCGCCTGCGCTTCGCTGAGCGTCAGCGGCGGCTGGATGCGCAGCACCTTGCTGTTATTGGCCGTGACGAAGCTGAGGATGCCGTGCTCCTGCGAGAGCTTGCTGACGATGCGAAGCACCAGCATCTCCTCCAGGCTGCGCTCCAGCTCCGGCACCGCCGCCTCCAGGTGCTCGCGGGCGCGGTCCGACAGGAAGCGGTACATCGCCCGCGACTGCCCCGGCAAACGCGCGCTGAACTCTTGCACGAAGGCCTGCACCGCGCCATCGAAGCTCGGGGCGAACTCGACGGCAATCATCAGGCCTCGGCCGCGCACCTCGCGGATCAGGCCCTGGCCCGCGGCCACTTCCTGCAAAGCCGCCAGCAGCGCCTCGCCCGTCTTCAGGGCGCGCCCGGCCAGGCCCTCGTCCTCGATCACGGCCAGCGCCTCCAGCGCCACCGCCGCCGCGAGGTTGCCGCCGCCGAAAGTCGAGCTGTGCAGGCTGAAACGGTCGCGGCTGCCGTAGGCCCGGTCCCACAGATCGGGCCGTGCCAGCAGAGCGCCGATGGGCACCAGACCGCCGGAGAGGGACTTGGCCAGCACCATGAGGTCCGGTGCCACCCCTTCCCAGTCGCAGGCGAACATCCGGCCGGTGCGACCCAGGCCAGTCTGGATCTCGTCCAGGATCATCAGGCAGCCGTGGCGGTCGCAGAGCTCGCGCACGCCGCGCAGATAGCCGGGCGGCGGCAGGATGACCCCGCCTTCGCCTTGAATGGGCTCGAGGATGAAGGCGGCCACATCGCCCGACTTCAGGGCAGCCTCCAGCGCGTCCAGGTCCCCGAATGGCAGGGCGCTGCAGCGCTCGATCGGAGGCATGAAGGGCTGGCGGTGCTTGTCACGCCCCGTCACCGAGAGGGCGCCCAGGGTCTTGCCGTGGTAGCCGTTGTCGCAATAGAGCACGCGGCGCTGCCCCGGAGGGTATGCGGCCATGGCCAGCTTGAGCGCGGCCTCCACCGCCTCGGTGCCGGAATTGCAGAAAAACACGCGCGAGAGCCCGCCTGGCGCCAGCGCAGCCAGGCGCGCAGCCAGGCGGCTGCTCAGCTCGGGGGCCGAGACGTACTGCACGAAGCTGGGCGCCCCGCTGTCCAGGAAGCGCCGCAGCGCGCCCACGCAGCGCGGGTGGTTGTGGCCCATGTTGAGGCAGCCGTAGCCCGCCACGAAATCCAGGAACTCGCGGCCCTGAGCGTCCTGCAGGGTGCAGCCCTGTGCCTTCACGAAGACCCGATCGATGTGATTGAGCTCGAAGAACTCACGCATCACCGGGTTGATGTGGGCACCGAAGTCCTGCAGGACCTCTTCGTGCAGGCGCCGGGCGCGGGGTGCCGCGGGCTCGTGGAAGCGGGCCAGCGCCCGCACATCGGCAGGCTTGAGCGGCTCACCGCCCGCGCTCATGCGCAGCGGCGTGATGCCGTGGCGATCGGCCAGGCGGCCGATCTCGCGGACCCGGTCCACATCCAGCTCGCGGCCGATGGAGAAGGCTTCGCGCCGCCCTTCCAGCGCCAGCACCATGGTCTCAGCCAGGCAGCCGTTCATCATGCGGGTGGGGCTGAGACCCAGGGTGTCGGTGCCCAGGCTGAAAGCGCGGTCAGCGCTGACCAGGCCGCCGTCGATGACGAGCACGTCCTCGCGGCGGCGCGGCGCCGGCCGCACGTCGCGGGGCAGCGCGGCATCGACCACGATGGAGCCGGGTGCGAGGCGGCCTTCCTCGATCACGTCGCCGCTGGAGGTGGCCGCGAGGTAGAGCCGCGGCTGCTCATAGCAGTCCTCGATGCGGTCCGTGAGCCGCACGCGCTCGCGAAGCTGTGGCCCCAGGTACTGCAGCTGTTCCGCCAACCGGTCCCCGCCGCCGCGGTGCACCAGCAGCAGCCGTCCCACCGACGCCTCCAGCAGCTTGGCCACCACCAGGGCGATGGAGCCAGGGTAGCCCACAATGGCAACCTCCTGCTGCTGGGGGTCTAGCTCCAGCAGAGCCATCAGCTCCAGCAGATTGCGCCAACTGGCATAGGCCGTCAGCGAGTTGCCGGTGGTGACCGGCACGCGGGCGCGCTCCAGCGTCTGCAGGCCGCGGTTGCCCACGATGCCGGTGAAGCCGCCCAGGCCCACGAGCTCTGCGCCCTGCTCCGCCAGCGCATCGACGGCACGCAGCACACGGTCCGCGATCTGGCGCGGCTGGCGCAGCATCTCCTCTGCCGTCAGCGGCAGGTACTGCAGCAGGCCTTCGCAGCAGGCGCCCGCGCCGCTGCGGATCTGGCCGAAGCGGGCGAAGGGCACAAGGCTGCGCGGCTGCCACAGGGCGGCGTCGAAGCCGCTTTCGGCGTCCTGCACGGCGCGCTCGATCAGGTCGCACATCTTGACCTGGCGCTTCAGGGCCAGGCTGGTGGGGTGGGCGATGAAGCCGAATTTCATGGCGCGTGTTCCTCGCTGGGCGTGATACGGCTCCAGGTGCCTTCGGAGGCCAGGCTCATGCCGTCGCCGCTGGAGTTGTGGGTGAGCTGGACCTCGAAGACATTGAGCCGGCCGCGAGCCCGCAGGTCCTCGCGCAGCTGGGCCTCGTCAAAGCGAAGGAGCTGGCGGCGCTGCAGGTCCAGCGGGCCGCGCCGATCCAGGCCTTCACCACGGGGACGCCAGGGCACGTGCACTTGGGCCGCCCCGTCGCGGGCAAAGCGCAGGTCGATGTAGCTCTGGATGATGGAGAGCATGCCGTTGTGCAGGTAGAAGACGCTGACGTTGGCCTGCGCCGCATCCGGCCGCTGGCCCATCTGACGCAGCAGCTGCTGCTCCACATCGGGCACCAGGGCCCGTGCGCCGTCGCCGATGAAGGCCAGGACCTGGTGCGGGCTGTGCAGGGCGATGGCGGGCAGCGCCATCAGCGCGTCACCCATCAGCGCGCGGCCGTACCAGCCGGAAAATCCCGGGTCGGTGCGCGGCACGTTGCGGAGGGCCGAGACCCCGCAACGGCCGACGTCGTAGACGCCGTGATAGCGCAGCCCCTCCTCCTCGATCAGGCGGCGCAGCAGGCCGCCCAGGCGGTGGAAGAAGTAGTTGGCCGTCATGGGCAGGGTCTCGATGCGGTCCACCAACTGCTCCGGCGGGCAGCGCCGCGCCTCGGCCAGGGCGGCTTGACGC
Source organism: Mitsuaria sp. WAJ17 (assembly GCF_014174515.1). Taxonomy (GTDB): domain Bacteria; phylum Pseudomonadota; class Gammaproteobacteria; order Burkholderiales; family Burkholderiaceae_C; genus Roseateles_B. Next base: position 7,170 of record NZ_JACJUG010000051.1, on the reverse strand, counting down.
CAGCGCAGCAGCTCCGCATCCACCCGCAGCCCCGCACGCAGGCGCTGCAGGAAGTCCAGCAGGTCCATCTGAAGGGGCAGATCGGCAAAGGGGGCCAGGTCTTGCCCCCGGTTGGTGACCTGGACGATATGCAGGTGCCGGGCCAGCCGACCCTCGGAGAAGGGCGTGCAGATCTGGTCGCCCCGGCTCTTGAGGAAGAACAGGCTTTGGGCCTCGACGGGCCGCAGGCTCTCGCCCTGGTGCAGGTAGCGATGGACCGCTCGGCTGAAGCCGTAGAGGCCCAGGGTGCCCAGGTAGTTGGCTTGCTCGCGCCCGCCCGCATAGGCGGCCACGCTGCCGGGATGCGCGATGCCATCGCACAGGGCGATGCCGGCGCGCTCGGCGATATCGTGAACCAGCGAGCGCTCCTCGGCGCTGAGCCGGCCGCAGAACCACAGCAGGCGCTTGCGCTGCGTGTTGACCAGGGACAGCAGCTCCTGCCAGCGGCCCGGGTCGATATCGGGCGCCTGCGCGGCCGGCACGAGCCTGGCGCTGGGTTCGACAAGACCCGGTTCGTCAAGGGCCACACCGCTCTCCAGCACCGCCGGGCTGGCGAAGATCACCACGGGACCATCGCCTTTCTCCAGCGCGGCGAAGGCCTGGCGCAGGCCCGCGTCCAGCTGCTCGGGTGACTCGATGTAGACCTGAGGCAGGCCGCGGGCCTGCATCAGCACGCGACCGTCGCCGGCCTGCTCCACCGTGCCCTGGAAGGCGTGCCATTGCCCGCGCGCGCTGTCGGCACAGACGATGAAGCCCGGTGCGCGCGTGCGCTGCAGATTGGCCAGCGTGCCCTTGAACTCATCGACCATGCCCGAGGTGACTGCCAGCACGTAGGCCCGCCCGAAGAGCTGCCATCCCGCGATGGCCGCGCAGGCCAGGGCATGCTCGTTGACGCCGCCCAACTGCGGCCGCCCGTCCGCCTGGCCCAGTTGGCGCATGCCCTCGATGAAGGAAGCGATCACCGAGCCGGTGTAGCTGTGGAAATCCCAGCGCCCCGGCCAGCGCCGCTGCATGAAGGCATGCAGGGCTCGCGCCAGCGTGGGCGGACGCTCGGCCGCATCGACGCTGCGGGCCAGCAGGCGGTTGTAGTGGGCATGGTCCAGGTGATCCAGCAGCACACGCAGCAGGTCGGCGCGGCGCGTCTGGGCGTCGGGATGTGGCAGGCGCAGGTGGAGGCCACCGGTGCTGGCATCAGGCCAGAGGGCCGATGGCTGCACGGGAAGGTCGTCATCAGGCCCCAGCAGATAGAGCAGGAAAGAGTGCGGCGAGCAGCGCAGGGGCTGGCCGGCTTCCTGCGCATGTGCGCGCAGGCGGGCGGGCAGCAGCAGCGCCTCGGAGGCCTCGGCCTGCAGGATGAAGAGCTCCTGGCTGCAGGCGCGCAGCCCGTGGTCCGGGTCCTGCAGGGCCTGCTGCCAGTCCGGCAGCGAATCGAAGAAGAACACCCGCCAGGCCACCGGTCGCGCCTGCTGGGCAAGGTAGCGGCGGGCTTGCGCCAGCAGCCCCTCGTACAGGGACGCTGACGGATGCAGCGCTGATGGTTCGAGCGGTCCATGCAATGCATCGACCACCACGGCAACGTCCCGGCGCAGCCAGGGCCGCGCGGCCAGGACGCAAAGCGCCAGCGTCTTCATGGGACCTCCTCGATGGGCAGGCCCGCACTATGCACAAGGCAGCGGGCCAAGGTCACGCTGCAAGGCCTGTCCGAAAGGACAAAGACGCGAGCAGGCTTGTCCGCATTGGGAAGGTCCTCACTACCATGCCGACCCATCGCACCGACCCATCGCACCTACCCGCAGCAGCCCGCTCCGCCAGGGGTGCACGTCCACATCAGGAATCGGCAGGCCCATGAAGCACGTCCAACTCTCCAGACCGCAGGCAGGCCTGGGCGCCACCTTGCTGGCCCTGAGCAGCTCCGCGCTGCAGGCCCAGGGCGTCGGTACCGATGCGCAGCTCGCGCCCGTCACCCTCACCGGCGCCGCCGTGCGCAGCGGCCTGGCGGCCAATCTGCCCAGCAACAGCGCCAGCGTCACGGCCGAGGAGCTGCGCGAACAGAACCTGATCAACCCGGAAGACGCGCTGCGCTACCTGCCCAACACCAGCATCCGCAAGCGCTACATCGGCGACCGCAACGCCCTGATCGGCGGTCGCAGCTTCGGCACCCTGCAGCCCGGTCGAGGGCTGGCCTATGTGGACGGCTACCTGATCTCCAATTTCCTGGGCCGCTTCGACGCGCCGCGCTGGAACGTGATCACGCCCGAGGCCATCGCCCGGGTGGACATGCTCTACGGCCCCTTCTCCGCCATCTACCCCGGCAACTCCATCGGTACCACCGTGGTCACCACCGAGCGCGAACCGCGCCGCCTGGAGGCCTCGGCCCGGCTGAGCGGGCACAGCCAGCGCTTTGATCTCTACGGCCTCTCGGAGCGCTACGGCGGCTACCAGTTCTCCAGCTACGTCGGCACTCGCCTGGACAGCGGTCTGTGGCTCAGCGCGGCCTACAACCGCCAGGACAGCGAGTCCCAGCCAATGAACTACTACACGCTGGGCGTCAACGCCAAGACCGGCAGCTTCGATGCCGCCCGCCCAACGGACAAGCGGGTCAGCGGCATCACCTACGACACCGACCCCCTGGGCCAGCCGCGCGCCATCCTCGGTGCCAGCAGTGGTGCGGTGGACCACACGCGCCAGGACACGCTCAAGCTCAAGATTGGCCTGCCCCTTGGCGACCGCTGGGTGGCCAGCGGCATGCTGGCCTTGTGGACCAACAGCACCGAAAACAGCAACCGCAGCTTCCTTCGCGATGCCGATGGTGCCACCGTGTGGTCCGGCCGCGTGAGCGATGGCCGGTACAGTTTCGACGTGCCCGACGGCAGCAAGGCCGCCGCCGCCTTCGCGCCCTCCGAACGCGAGGAGCGCCACCGCCACGCGGGCCTGACGCTCAAGACCCGCGGCGCTGCCGATTGGAACGGCTCCCTGGTCTATTCCAACTACCGCATCCTCAGCGACCTCAGCCGCCAGGCCAGCCTGGCCCAGGACCAGGCGCGCCAGGGCGGCCCCGGCGTCTGGACCTATCGCGACGGCACCGGCTGGAACACGCTGGAGGCCCAGGCCGTGTACCGCCCGCAAGAAAGCCGGCACGAGTGGGTCCTGGGCCTGCACCGCAATGCCTATGTGCTGGACAGCCCCAGCCACCAGGCGCCGGACTGGCGCGGCACTCTGGGCGCGCTATCCCAGCGCTATCAGGGCCGCACCGAGGTGCGCGCCGCCTATGTGCAGGACAGCTGGCAGCTGCAGCCCGACTTGCGCCTCACCACGGGCCTGCGCCAGGAATGGTTCCGCAGTACCGACGGCCTGCAACTGCTTCGCCTCAAGGCCGCGGACTGCAGGCCCGGCACCGACGCCCGCTGCCTGCCTGCGCCCAATGGCATGGCAGACCGTGTCGTACCCTACGGAGCGAGGCGCCTCTCCGGCGCCTCTCCCAAGCTGTCCCTGGCCTGGCAACGCGACGTCGAGACCCTGCTCAAGCTGAGCTTCGGCCGCGGCGTTCGCTTCCCCAATGTGGAAGAGCTCTACAACGGCACGCTGACGCCCAATAGTGAGACCACCAGCGACCCGAATCTGCGCGCCGAGCGCTCCAATGCCTGGGAACTCAGCGGCGAGAAGGACTGGGGCGCGCGGCGCCTGCGGATCTCCCTCTTCCTGGACGATGTGCGCGACGCCATCCTGCGCCAGTCCGACAACAGCGGCGGCGTCACCCGCAACCGCGTCTCCAATGTGGACCGGGTCCGCACCTACGGTCTTGAGGCGGTGTGGCAGGCGGACGACCTGCTCGTGGCAGGGCTGGGACTGGACCTCAACGCCGCCTGGGCCCGCTCCCGCGTGCTGGGCAATCCGCGTGACCCGCAGTCCGAAGGCAAGACCTGGCCCCGCATCCCTACCCTTCGCGCCAACGCCCGCCTGGTCTACCGGCCCAACGCCCAGTGGATGGGCAGCCTGGGCCTGCGCCACTCGGGCCGGGCCTACAACGATCCCTACAACCGGGACGTGAACCCGGATGTCTACGGCGGCGTCTCGTCCTTCACCCTGCTGGACCTGCGCCTGAGCCGCCAGCTGGGACAAGGCCTGGAGGTGGCCGTGGGCATCGATAACCTCGGCAACCGGCACGCCTACCAGGCCCACCCCTACCCTGGCCGCACCCTGTTCACAGAGCTGCGCGCCAGCCTTTGAGCCTCCATCGACCGCCAGAACAATGACGTCCATGCACTCGCTCCCTGTCCCACGCGCCCTGGCCCTGCTGCTGGCCGGCGCCCTGAGCGCCCCACCGGCCCTGGCCGCCGACGCCAAGCCCAACGCCCATGCCGCGGGCATGCAGCACGCCCAACCCAAGGCCGCCAAGGCTCGCAGCGCCCTGGCCATCAGCGTCGCGGCCGCCGAGGACGGCAGCTTCTGGATGGTGGGCCTTGACGACCAGGGCCGCCTGGCCCTGCAGCGCAGCACCGACCAGGGCCGCAGCTGGGACGCCGCCCGCCTGCCGGACATCGGCAACGACGGCGTGGCCGCGGACGGCGAGAGCCGCCCCAAGATCCTGCTGGGCAGGGACGGCCTGGTGCTGCTGTCCTACAGCAGCCCCTTGGCCAGGCCCTACACCGCCCAGGTGCGCCTGCTGCGCTCCACCGACGGCGGCCGCAGCTTCGCGGCGCCGGTGACCGTGCATGCGGACCGCCAGGTCATCACCCACCGTTTCGAGTCCATGGCCCTAGACGCCCAGGGCCGGCTGCACACCGTCTGGATCGACAAGCGCGACCTGGAGGCCAGCAGGGCCGGTCCGACCGGCGAGGCCGCACCCTACCGCGGCGCGGCCATCTACCGCAATGTCTCGGAGGACGGCGGCCTCAGCTTCGGCCCGGACACGCGCGTGGCGGACCACTCCTGCGAATGCTGCCGCATCGCCCTCGCCCCCTCACCCCAGGGCGATGTGGTGGCGATGTGGCGCCATGTCTACGCGCCCAACGAGCGCGACCATGCCTTCACCCGACTTGGGCAAGACCTGCCCCCCGACGCCGAGCCCGTGCGCGCCACCCAGGACCGCTGGGCCCTGGACGGCTGCCCTCACCACGGCCCTGGCCTGGCCCGCGACGCGCAGCTGGGCTACCACGCCGTGTGGTTCGGCGACCGCGGCGGACTGGTGGGCGTGCGCTACGGCCGGTTGGACGAGGCCGGGCGTCCGCAGGGCGAGGTCCGCCTGCTGCCCGACGAGGCGGCCGAGCACGCCGACGTGCTGAGCAGCGGCAGCCACGTGGCCATCACCTGGCGCAGCTTCGATGGCCAGCGAACCCGCTGGCGTGCCTGGGTTTCCGGGGACGGCGGCCGGCACTTTGCCCTGCGCGAGCTGGGCCGGACCACGCAGGACAACGATCACCCCAAGCTCTTCCTGGCCGGACCGGCCATCTACGGCCACTGGCGCAGCACGGAAGGAGTCCGCATTGAACGCCTCACACCTTGAACAGCTCGCCCGCCGCTGGGCCTGGGCGGGCCTGCTGGTACTGCCCCTCGCCGCCCCGGCCCATCCCAGCCGCGTCGAGACCCTGGACGCCGCCGCCTGGTCGCGCCTTCAGCAGAGCGAGAAGGGGCCCAGCGCCGTGGTCTTCAGCACCACGGACTGCGCGCACTGCCCGGGCGTCATCGCCCAGCTGTCCGGCCACATCCGCGCGCAGGGAAGCCGTGCCCGGCTGATCGTCGTGGTGATGGACGGCGCCGGGCCCGAGCTGCTGCGCCACGAGGCCTACCTGCCCGCGGACCGCCTCTTCGTCTTCGACCCGGCCACACCTGCGGCCGCCCTGCGCCATGCGGTGGACCCGCGCTGGCGTGGCGTCACGCCCTATGTGGTGCTGATGAAGCCGGCAGCCCCCGCGCTGACGCAGGCCGGGCCGCCCGCGGCCGAGCTGTTGCAGCGCTGGCTGGGCGAGACGGGCGGCAGCGCCACGGGCCTGGCGCGGCCCTGAGCCGCACAGCGCCCACCATGCCCGAAAGGGCAGTTGGGCACCTGGCTCGCCTTGGCTAATCTGCGCTCGCCTGCCGCTGCCCGGCGGGCCGCCTGCCAACGACCTGATGGATGGACCCATGCTGAAGAATCCGGCCCCCACCCGGGGCCTCGCCCTGCTGTGCGCCTTGCTGTGCACCCTCGCCCCGCTGCAGGCCCAGGCCCTCGATGCCCAGCAGATGCTGGCCGCCAGCGACGCGGTACGCAACCCGGCCAAGCCCTTCGTCACCACGGTGAGCCTCAACGAGTACAAGGGCGGTAAGGCCAGCGACAGCAGCACCCTGCAGGCCTACTCCCGCGCCGAGCCCGGCGGCCAGTTCCGCACCCTGCTGCGCTTCGCGGCGCCCGCGCGCGATGCCAACAAGCTCATGCTCAAGACGGGCAACGACCTCTGGTTCTACGACCCCGCCAGCAAGGCCAGCGTGCGCATCTCGCCGCAGCAGCGCCTGCTGGGCCAGGCGGCCAATGGCGATGTGGTCACCGTCAACTTCGCCCAGACCTACCAGGCCAGCCTGGCCCAGGAGGAGGAGCTGCAGGACGGCGAGCGCCAGAACCGCCGCGCCTACAAGCTGCAGCTGGAGGCCAAGGCGCCGGACGTGACCTACCACGCCATCGAGATGTGGCTGGACCGCGAGAACTACCGCCCCATCAAGGCCCGCTTCCTCAGCGAGAGCGGCCGCCTCCTGAAGACCGCCTTCTACCGCCGCTTCAAAGAGGAGCTGGGGGCCGTGCGGCCCACCGAGGTCGTCATCATCGACGGCCTGGACCCCGCCCTGGTGACCGTGATGCGCTATGGCGAGTTCCAGGCCCGCGACATCCCTGACAGCTGGTTCCAGCGGGACTACATGGCGCGCTTCCAGGCCGAGTGATGGCACCCGTTCTTCGTGCCCTGCCTGGCCTGGCCCTGCTGGCCTTGCTCATGCAGGCCCAGGCGCAGACCACGCCGCCCCCCGATGCCGAGCTCGCCGGCCTGGCCCTGGCCGACGCTGCCCCCAGCGAGGCCGCGCCCACGCGCCGCACCTGGCAGGCCAGCATGGAGCCCGCCCTGCGCCTGGTGCGCCTGCAGCCGGGCGCCGAGTCCCTGGGCCTGG
>NZ_JACJUG010000050.1 GCF_014174515.1 Mitsuaria sp. WAJ17 | reverse complement strand
CGAGTCAGCGCCGATGATAGTGCGGATTCCCGTGTGAAAGTAGGTCATCGTCAGGCTAATATCCCGCCAAACCCCCGGTCCCGCAAGGATCGGGGGTTTTGCTTTTGGGATTCCAGAAATCACCTCTACGTTGCTGGAGCCAATCTACAGCGGGCAGGGCGCTAGATCGGGAAATGCCCTGGATTGGGTCGAAAGCTGGGCCGCTTGTGCTCAGCGATGGCCACGCTCATCGTCTCATCGTTCTCCCTCCGCCCGCAGGCGCACCAGGGGACCCTCAACGAGCACCTGACCGGCCTTGGACAAGCCGTCCACCAGCTGTTGGGCCCAGGTTTGTGAGTCAGGAGCCCCAGCCAGCGCGCGAAGGCGCTGCTGTACAGGTGTGGCTTCCAACCAGGCTTCGACGGCGTCCCACGGGCGCTCGCGCCATTCCAGCAGGTGGTACATCAACAGCGCCTTGCCGCCATGCCGGGCATGACGTATGGGTTCCGACCGGAAGTAGTCCAGACGGCTGCGAGCTTCCCTCAATGCGGCTGCGGTATCCGTGAAGAGTGGGCCGTGACCTGGCAGGACCATTGCTGGATTCAGCGCTTGGATGAAATCCAGGGTCTGCTCCACTTCATCAAAGGCGGCACCCAGTGCCGGGCGGGCTGCCAGCTCCGGAAAGACGATGCCAAAGCCCTTTTCCCAGAGCGCATCCGCTGAGATGAGCAGACCCAGGCGTGGCTCAAAAAGAATGATGGATGCGGGGTCGTGGCCCGGGGCACCATGGACCTCCCACCGGCAGTTGCCCTGTTCGAACCACGACCCCGGCCGCAAGCGTTCATTGGGCACAAAGCGGTCGCAGCGTTGGCCAGTGTCCACAAAGCTCAGCAGCGACTCGTGCCAGGCTTCTGCCGCCTCGAATTCGGCCGGTGGCATCCAGACCGGCGTGTGATAGCGCGACTGCAGCGCGCCATTGCCCCCACAGTGGTCGGAATGCAGATGCGTGTTCAGCAAGGCGCGGGGCGCGCGGTGGCCCTGCTGCTGCAGATGCTGCGCGACTAAAGCCAGGGTCTGCGGCGCATGGCTGACATAGCCGGTATCCACCACCAACGGCCCGCGCAGGTCTCCACCCAGCAGCACCATATTGGCCGAGAGCCAGCCACGTTCAATGAAGTCGATATGCGGGGGCAGCTTCATGAAGTGCCACTCATGCCGCGCAAGGTGCCTTCGGGCGCCTGTTCAGCCGCGCAGTTCGCGCCTGAGGATCTTTCCGACATTGCTCTTGGGCAGCTCATCCCTGAATTCGATGTACTTGGGCCGCTTATACGCGGTCATCTGTGCATGGCAATATTGCGCCAGATCCTCTTCAGCCAGGGCCGGGTCGCGCTTCACCACGAAGAGTTTCACCGCTTCGCCAGACTTGGCATCAGGCACGCCAATCGCTGCGCATTCCAGGACACCCGGGTGCAAGCTGACCACCTGCTCGATCTCTGTCGGGTACACATTGAATCCCGACACCAGGATCATGTCTTTCTTGCGATCGACGATACGCACATAGCCTTGCTCGTCCATGACGCCGATGTCTCCGCTTTTGAAGAAGCCGTCTGGCCAGAACACCTGTGCCGTTTCGTCGGGGCGGTTCCAGTAGCCAGCCATGACCTGCGGGCCGCGAATGCAGATCTCGCCGCGTTCGCCCAGCGGGACGTCACGTCCCTCGTCGTCACGGATGGCGATCTCCGTGCTGGGAATGGGTAGGCCGATGGAGCCATTGAACGCTCGTACATCCAGGCGGTTCACCGTGGCGACCGGCGACGTCTCGGACAGGCCGTAGCCCTCCACCACCGGACAGCCGGTGATGCGCAGCCACTTTTCGGCAGTGGCTTGCTGCACCGCCATGCCGCCGCCGTTGGAGATCACCAGCTCCGAAAAGTCCAGGCGCGCAAAGGCCGGCTCGTTCGCCAGAGCATTGAACAGTGTGTTGACAGCAGGGAACATATGCACCCGGTACTGCTGCAGGGTGCGAATGAAGCCGGGGATGTCCCGTGGATTGGTGATCAGCAGGTTGAGCATGCCTTGCCGTGCCCCCAGCATGTAGCAGGCCGTCAGGGCGAAGATGTGATACAGGGGAAGGGCGCAGACCACGGTCAGCTGCTTGCCGCCCACACGCTGGAGCATGGGCCGAAACCAGGCTTCGCTCTGCAGGATGTTGGCCAGCACCTGCCGGTGCTGCAGTGTGGCGCCTTTGGACACCCCGGTCGTGCCCCCTGTGTACTGGAGGAAGGCCACGTCATCGGCCGTCACTGTCACGGGCTGCAGCGTCCGGCTGCGGCCCTGGCTGATGACGGCATTGAAGCGGCGCACGGAGCGCCCCTCGCCCAAGGGCAGCCGGAACTCCTTCACCATCTTCTTCAGATGCCGCACGGCGAAGTTCACCAAGGGGCCGCGCCACCATCCGAGCAGGTCGCCCAGTGAGGCGAGCACCACGTGCCGCACCGGTGATTCATTGATCACCTCCTCCAGCGTGGCCGCGAAGTTCTCCAGCACGATGATGGCTTCGGCGCCGCTGTCCTTGAGCTGGTGCGCCAGCTCGCGTGGCGTGTACAGCGGATTCACGTTCACGACGACGCAGCCGGCCCGCAGGATGCCGGCAATGGCCACCATGTACTGCAGCACATTGGGCATCATGATGGCCACGCGCGTGCCCTTGGGCAGGCCCAGGCCCTGCAGGTAGGCGGCCAGCGCGCGGGACATCTCGTCGAGCTGCCGGTAGCTCAGTCGCTGATCCATGCACACCGCGGCGTCGCGGTCGGCGTAGGTCCTGAAGGCTTCCTCCAGCAACTCGACGAGGGAGCCGTAGGTGTCTACCGCCACCTCGGCCGGCACTTCGCGGGGATAGGACTTCAGCCAGGGCTTGTCCCTGGACGTCGGCTGCTTGCCGGGGGACTCGAGCACGGCACTCATGGTGGGCGACTCTCCTTGCTGGGGCTTCGACGCATGGTGAGTGGCCCGCCGCGCAGCGCCTACGGGAGTTGCCCTAGCCCTCCGTCGCGTGGGAGACAGTCTGTCCCGGGCGGGACCAGCGCGCTGAACAGGGCGGAGGCCAGTGCCAGCTCTCGCTCGCGCACGGTGCACAGGAAGTCCCCGGCTCCGCGCATGGCCTTGAAGGTGTCGAAGCCTTGCTCCAGGAAGTGCTGCAGTTCGGCCAGGCCGGCCGCCGATGCAGGGCCGCGCATCATGCGCAAGGCCTGGCGCAGCAGGGGCTTTCGGGTCAGTTGGTCCAGCGAGGCCCCCACAGCCAGCGTGAGCTCGATCTGCTCCTGGCGCCGCTCGGGCTGTCCGACCACCTGCCAGGCCTGCACATATCGCAGCGCCGTCAAGGGGGCCCCGAGCAACTCGCTGGCCATCTCACCATCGAGCCGCTCGGACAGCGCATGCAGTTCGGCCAGGTGAGATACCGTTTGCACCACTTGCTCAGGGAAGAGCCGGACCAGGGCGGGCACCACCCGGGCGAACTGGGCATCGCGGCTGGAGAAATCACCGGGACCGTAGAGCTCTTCGAGGAAGAAGCGCGCCGCCGCCCCGTAGCGGGGGGACGCCAGGAGGTCCGCATAGGTGCGAGCAAAGCGCTGCTGCTGGAACAGCTTGAGTGCCTGGACGCAGGCGTTCAGGGCAGGATCAGCCAGCCGGCGCTGGCGCTCCTGCTCGACCATCTGCAAGTGCTGGAGGATGCGGGATTCCAAGGGCGATGCCAGGTGGGTGGGTCAGGGCCTGGGCGGAATTGTCCGCCTACACTGACCCCGCTTCGCTAGTGCGGAGACTCGAATGAAGCGCAGGAAGGGCCGCTTGACGATGAGCAATGCGAGACAACAACAGCTGATGCTGGCCGTGCGGTTGCTGCTGGGCCTGCTGCTGGGCGCTTGGGGGGGGCAGCACTGGGGGCCGCCGGGGGGCCTGCTGATGGCATGGACGGGTGTGTTCGGCTGGACGCTGCTGGTGCTGCCGGTCTTTCTGCTGCTGAGGCGGCTGCCGCGGCCCGAGGGCCAGCCGCAGCCCTCGGTGGCGCAGTGCCTGCGTGCCGCAGGGCGGGAATGGTGGGCCTACGAGAAGGTCTTCTCTTGGCAGCAGCCATTTGGCGAAAAACGCAGCCCTGACCGCTGCGACGCCAGCCATGCGGGCTGCCGCGGCGTGTTGCTGCTGCATGGCTTTCGCTGCAATCGAGGCTTGTGGCAGCACTGGGAGAGGCGTCTGGATGCGCAAGGACTCCCCCATGTCTCGCTGAGTCTCGAGCCGCCATTTGCCAGCATTGATGCTTATGCCGAGCAGATCGAGTTGGCCATCCGGCGCTTGGAGGAGGTGACGGGCCTGCCGCCGGTCGTGGTGGCCCACAGCATGGGCGGACTGGCCCTGCGCGCCTGGCGGCGGGCGGTGGGGGCCGCGCCCGGACGTGTGCACCACGTGATCACGCTTGGCACCCCGCATGCTGGTACGCTGATGGCCCAGCTTTCCGGCGCGCCCAATGCCCGGCAGATGCGGGCGCGCTCAAGCTGGCTCCAGACTCTGGCGGAGAGCGAATCGGCCGACTGGTGGCGGCGCTTCACCTGCGTCTACAGCTGCTGCGATCAGGTGGTCTGTCCGTCGGTGCTGGCCGTGCTGCCCGAGGCGCAGACTCTGGTGGTGCCGGCAAGCGGGCATCTTCAACTGGTGTTCGAGCCGATGGTGCTGGACGCGGTGCTGCGGCGCTTGACGGCGGACTGAGGCGCTGCCGCCAGAAACGGCATGGCCCGGATCATGCCGGGCCACGGTTTTCAGACGTTCTGACCAGGCGTCTGCATGCGCTCAGGCCTCTCCCGGCCTGGGGCGGCCTGTCCGCAGGGACAGTCCTCGCTCAGGCCTCTCCCAGCCTGCGCGCTTGCATGCGCGCAGTCCTTCGGCCTGGGGCGGCCTGTCCGCAGGGACAGTCCTCGCTCAGGCCTCAGCCTTCAAGACGCCGCGGCGGATCTGGTCGAGTTCGATGCTCTCGAACAGGGCCTGGAAGTTGCCTTCGCCGAAACCTTCGTTGCCCTTGCGCTGGATGATCTCGAAGAAGATGGGGCCGATCACTTCCTTGGTGAAGATCTGCAGCAGCAGTTCGTTGGGCGCGCCCTGGTGGGTGGCGCCATCGATCAGGATGCGCAGACGCTTCAGCTCGGCCATGTCCTCGCCGTGGGCGGGCAGGCGCTTGTTGACCAGGTCGTAATAGGTCTCGATGGTGTCCTGGAACTCGACACCGGTGGACTTCATGCTCTCGACCGACTTGTAGATCTGGTTGGTGCCCAGGGCCACGTGCTGGATGCCTTCGCCGTGATAGAGGTCCAGGTACTCGGCGATCTGGCTCTTGTCGTCGCTGCTCTCATTGATGGGAATGCGGATCTTGCCGCAAGGGCTGGTCATGGCCTTGGACTTCAGCCCGGTCAGCTTGCCCTCGATGTCGAAGTAGCGCACTTCGCGGAAATTGAACAGGCGCTCGTAGAAGTCCGCCCATTCCTTCATGCGGCCACGGAAGACGTTGTGCGTCAGGTGGTCGATGTAGGTCAGGCCATGGCCCTCGGGGTTGGAGTCCACGGGCTGGCCGTTGGCGTCCAGCAGGGGCACGAAATCCACGTCGTAGATGCTGATGTTGCCGATGGCGCCGGGCTGGGCGCCATCCTTGCCCTGCCAGCGGTCAACCAGGTAGATCAGCGAATCGCCGATGCCCTTGATGGCCGGGATATTGAGCTCCATCGGGCCGGTCTTGTTGTCGAAGCCCCAGGCGCCCAGTTCCAGTGCTCGCTGGTAGGCAAAGGCGGCATCCTTGACGCGGAAGGCAATGGCGCAGATCGAGGGGCCGTGCAGGCGGGCGAAGCGCTGGGCGAAGGCGTCCGTCTCGGCATTGATGATGAAGTTCACATCGCCCTGGCGGTACAGGGTGACGTTCTTCTGGCGGTGCTTGGCCACGGCCTTGAAGCCCATGGTCTCGAAGAGCTGGCCCAGGGCGGTGGGATCAGGGGCGGCGAACTCAATGAACTCGAAACCGTCAGTGCCCATGGGGTTGTCCCAAGGAGTAAAGGCCATACACGTCTCCAGGCGGAAAGTTTTGCGATAGCGCAAAACTGTACGAGGATGAGGCCGCAGGATTCATGCGATCTTGCGAGTCCCTTCCCATGGGTATGCAAGAAAGCTGCAAGAATCTGTATATGGACAAGGAAAGTCAGCTCGATGCGATCGACCGGCGCATTTTGAGGGCGCTGCAGGTCGATGGCCGCGTGACCTACGATGCGCTGGCCTCGCAGGTCAACCTCTCGGCCTCGGCCGTGCTGAGGCGGGTGCGGCGGCTGGAGGAGATCGGCGTCATCTCCGCCTACGTGGCCCTGGTAAATCCGGAGTCCGTGGGTCTGGGCCTCACCGCCTACATCAATGTGCGGCTGGAAAAGCACACCGAGTCGCACAAGCGCAACCCCATGGACCTCTTCCGCGCCGCCGTGCAGACTTGGCCAGAGGTCGTCGAATGCTCGGCGTTGACGGGTGACATGGACTACCTTCTGCGCGTGCTGGTGGAAGACATGGCGCACTACTCGCGCTTCATCACTGAGACCCTGCTCAAGCATCCCAGTGTGCAGGACTGCAAGACCAGCTTCGTGCTGGATCGCCTCAAGAACACGACGGCCCTGCCGTTGTGAGTCGGGCTTGGGCCGGCTGTCTTCAGCGGCGTCGCAGCACCAGGGCCAGTTCCTGCCAGCCCTGCGCATGTGCCACGGCGGCGTAAGGCGGCGCCGGCCATTCCCACAGTGTTGCGGGGAAGACGGCGCGCATGGCGTTGATGTCGCAGTGATAGGGCGGGCCCTCGACCAGGCCTTGCGCAGCGGACTCACGGCGAGCCTGCATGAACAGTGCCAGCAGCAGGCCGCCAGGCGGCAGCCAGCGGGCCAACTGGGCTGCATAGGTCTGCCAGTGGTCGGGGTGCAGGGCGCACAAGCAGGTCTGTTCGTAGACCACCTCCGGCTGGGCGCCCGCAGGTGGCTGCCATTGCAGCACGTCGGCCTCCTCGACCTCGGCGCGCAAACCGGCTGCCAGCAGGCCCTGGCGGGCATGGGCGACGGCAGCGGGGGCATAGTCCAGGCCGCGTGCGATCAGCCCGTGCCGAGCCAGCGCCTGCAGTTCGTGCCCCTTGCCGCATCCCGGCACCAGCACGTGATCGCCGGCACGCAGGACGCCGGCATCCAGCCAGGCCTGCAATTGGGGGTGAGGTGCGCCACGGTCCCAGGGCGTCTGCCCTTGCTCGAACCGCTGCTGCCAGAAATCTTGTGTGGGGCCGGCCATGGGCCGCATCATAGGTGGCGGCAGGCCCGCGGGTGAGGGGGCATGGGAAACGGGTAGACGGGGCACAGACGTCAGCGGACGTCCAGTTCATGCAGCAGCTTAAGAGTGTGGGTCGGGCCCAGCGTCAGCAGTTCGCCGATCTCGCGGAGGTCATCGGGAACTGCGGGGTTCTCCCAGCTGTCCGCGGTGTGCCGCGCGAGGCGCACCGCCAGGCGCACGCATTGCACTTGGGGGTCATGCCCGCGCTTGTCGTCGGTACAGTGAGCCAGCAGCTCAGGCAGACGCCAGGCCCGCATGAGGCTCTGCTCCAGGTCGCCCAGCTCGATGTTCAGTACCTCCTTCTGCGCCGTCACGCTGCGTGTGCCGGGCTGCGAGGCCAGGCGCCACTGGATCTTCTGGGCGAGGTCCGGGGCGTGGCACCACAACAGCATCTCGGCGAAGTCGTGCAGCAGGGCCGCGCTGTGGATGATGGCGGCGTCCGGGTCCAGGCGGTGGGCCGCGAAGCCCAGGGCGAATCGCGCCGCGCGGTCGGCGCGCCGCATCACTCGCATCAGGCCGCCATAGGCTGCCGGCAGGTGGGCGAGGCGGTCCTCGACGGTGGGTTGGGCGCCGAAGAACTTGAAGAAGGGCGTGATGCCCATCAGCACCAGGGCCGCCGTCACCGTCTCGGCATCGGCCAGCAGGCGGCTGGACCGATGGGCCGAGGCGAAGCGCAGCACCTTGAGCGTCATGAGCGGATCGGTGGCCAGGCCCTCGCCGATGCTGTTGGCATCGACGGCGTCCTCATTAGCACGCCAGAGCTCGAGCTGCTCGGCTGTCGATGCCAAGACAGGGATCTCCGCCTCCCGGAAAAACGCAGTCCAGCGATTCAAGTCCAGGAAGGGCTTGCTCAGTGGGGTGAAGGGCTGGGTCGGCGGGGTGCTCATCGCAGGCCATAGCGTAGGCGCTTTTGTCGAGTATCGGCAATGCCGAGCCCAACTTGAGCGCCATGCTCGCGACGGCCAGCAGCAAAGTGAGGAAAAATCGTCTCATCGGATCTTCCCTTCACCCGGCCAGCCGCCGAGGCGTTCGCCGTCGAAACGGACGCTGCCGATGGGATCTCCGGCGCGGCGGCGCGGGATGCGCTCGCCGGTGGATTCGACGGCCGTTTCATCGCGGCTGTCCTGTGCAGGCGGTGCGCTGAGCCAGCGCACCAGGCGCAGGGACAGTGCAGCCAGAAAGTCGCTGCTGCTGCTGACGATGCCGTAGCGTGTCGTCTTGATGATCTTTTGCATGTTGGTGCTCCCTCGGGCCTCGCGCCGGAAGGCGGCGAGGCTGGCGATTCACGGACTGCGCTCGTCTGGGCGCAGGCGGCGGATTTCCAGGGCCAGGTCTTGCTTGGCGCGCTGGCGTTCGGCGGCGCGTTGGGCCTGGTGGCGGCCGGCCTGCCGCAGCAGGGCCGGCGCCACCAGGGGATTGCGCGGTTTTCGGCCCTGCAGCATCAGCTTCGGGCGAGGCGCGGTGAACTGGGACATGTCGCTCTCCTTGGCGCCACCAGGGTTCATCGGGTAGGCGCAGGCAATAAAGGGTTGAACGGACGGCGCACAGGCGGAGCCGGGCCGGTGGACGAATCCACCCGCAGGCTGGCCCGGCACGAGACCGGTCTCAAGTCAGGGCGCGGCGGCGGGACGCATGCGCAGGCAGTGGTTCGAAGCCACGCAAGACGGCAGGCCGCAGGCAGGCGCTGGCACATCGGGACGCAAGGCGCGTCCGCGGGTCTTGCGGGGGGCTGGCGTCGGCCCGGGTTCGGCAGCGACGCACGGCTCGCAAGGCCCTGATGACCAGGGTCAGGTGAGGTTGCGGGTGCTCACCGGCGAGGCGTCATCCAGGCACTGCAGGGGCGAGATGACGCGCGGTGGTGAGGAATTCATCGCGGTGAACCCGTCCGCGACTTGCGCAAATGATAAACGATTGATTATCTTGCGCAAGTGCTTTTTATCTCTGATGCAAAGCAAACCAGCGCGCCGTGCGAGGCTCGCGCGGTGCGTGCGGCCAGCGCGCCAGGCGAAGAACGTGCCTGGGCATGGGCCTTGTGGAGCAGGATGGGGCGCCGGAGCTGGCGCCGGGATGGGCCGGGCGGCAGCCGCCGGCGGGCTGCGGATGCGCTGTCCCTGATTAACGCTTCTTGGGCTTGAGCGGGGCAATGCCCTGCTGGAGGCGGCGCCAGTCGTCCAGGTCGCTGGCGTGCGACGCCGCCGAAGCGGGCGCGGCGGGCGGCCTGGCGGCCAAGCCGCGCGACCCAGTGCCGGAGGCAGGATGCACCACCGGGGCGGGCGCTGGGCTCTCCGGCGTCAGCACCTCGCCCAGCAGGTCCAGGAGGCGCGTGCGGGCGCGCTGGGGATGGCGGCGGTAGTAGGTCAGCACCAGGCCGATGATGAAGCGCTCGTCGTCATCGCGGGGCAGGGTGGGTTCCGTTTCACCTGCCGGTGCGGGGGGCTGGCCATGTTCCAGGTCCATCCAGCCCGGGGGCTTGTGGCACAGCTGCTCGAACTGCCGTGCCAGGCGCTCGCCAATCTGGCGGGAGCGGCTCTTGATCTGGCTCCAATAGCTGGGCTGGATCTGCAAACGCTCCGCGAAACGCCGCTCCAGGCCGCGCAAAGCGGCGGCATCGGGGTGCTTGATGGTGGAAGCGACGAACTCTTCAAACAGGATCATCGCGTTGTCCAGGCGGACCTGAGCGACGTCCCGGGCAGCGGAACACATGCCGCAATGATAAAGCCTTGTTCACTCGGACCCGGCAGGGGCGCCCTCATTCTTCCTCGTCGCGGGGCTTGTGGGCGGCCACCAGCTGTGCCTGTGTGTTGGGCGGCACCAGTTCGTAGTGTGAGAGGCTGATTGTGTAGCGGCCCTGGCCGCTGGTCAGGGCATTGAGCCGCGTCTGGTAGCTGCTGAGCTCGGCCAGCGGTGCCAGGCCCTGGATGCTGATGCTGCCCGGCACCGGGTTGTCCGTGCCCAGCACCTGCCCACGCCGGGAGGCCAGGTCGCCGGTGATGTCACCCATGGCGGCGGCGGGCGCCAGAATCTCCACCTGCACGATAGGCTCCAACACCTGCGGGCGGGCCTCCAGCACTGCGGCCATCAGGGCCTTGCGCCCGGCGGTCACGAAGGCGATTTCCTTGGAGTCCACCGAGTGGTGCTTGCCATCGAAGACCACCACCCGCAGATCCACCAGCGGGAATCCGGCGATCACGCCCTGGGCCAGGGCCTGGCGCACACCCTTCTCGACGGCTGGCATGAAGACGCCAGGGATGGTGCCGCCCTTGACCTCGTCGCGGAACTCGAATCCTGCGCCGCGTTCCAGGGGCTCAATGCGCAGCCAGACCTCGCCGAACTGCCCGGCGCCGCCGCTCTGCTTCTTGTGGCGGTGATGGCCCTCGGAGGGTGCGGAGATGGTCTCGCGGTAGGCCACGCGCGGCGGGTGCGTCTGCACCTCGCCCTTGTAGGTCTCGCGCAGGCGTTCCAGCAGCACGCGCAGGTGCAACTCGCCGAGGCCGTAGACCAGGGTCTCATTGGTCTGGGTCGCGTGTTCCAGTCGCAGGCAGGGGTCCTCATCGACCAGGCGGCGCAGCTGGTCCCACAGGCGCTGCTCATCGCCATGCCGGGCCGGGTTGATGGCCAGCCCGTGCACGGGCTCGGGGAACTGCAGCGGGGCCAGATGCAGGTGCTCGTCCTCGGGGGCGTCGTGCAGGACGGCGTCGTAGTGCAGCTCGTCGATCTTGGCCAGCGCGCAGAGATCGCCCGGCAGCGCCTGCTCGACCTCCACATGCTCCTTGCCGCGCAGCATGAAGAGATGACTGACTCGCACCGGCTTGCGTGCATGGCCCACGTAGAGCTGGGCGTTGCGTTTCAAGGTGCCCTGGTGGACCCGCAGCAGGGCCAGCTTGCCGAGGTAAGGGTCGGCCTGGATCTTGAAGACGTGGGCCAGCACGTGGCGGTCGGCGTCGGGCAGCGGCTTCAGGGGTTTGGCATTGGCGCCTTCTCCCTCCAGGAACTGCGGCGGGTTGGCCTCACCAGGGTGGGGCAGCAGGCGGGCGATGGCGTCCAGCAGTTCGGGCACGCCCACGCCGGACTTCGCGGCGGTGAAGCACACCGGGATGAGGTGACCTTCGCGCAGGGCCTGCTCCAGCGGCGCGTGCAGCTCGCTGGCGGGCACATCGCCCTCGTTGAGGTAGCGCTCGACGAAGTCGCCATCGACCTCCACCACCTGTTCCACCAGGGCGCGGTGGGCCTCGGGCACGGAGCCGAAGTCGCTGTCGCCCTCGCGCTGGAAGAAGCAGTCCGAGACCCGCGTTGCGCCGCCCGCCGGCAGGTTCAGTGGCAGGCATTCCTTGCCCAGGCGCTCCTGCAGCAGGGCCAGCAGGCCCGGCAGATCGAGCTCGGGCGCATCGATCTTGTTGATCACGATGAGCCGCGTACGCTCGCGCTGGGCCGCCACCTCCATCAGCCGCGTGGCCATCAGCTCCAGACCGGCCTGGGCATTGAGCACCAGCACGGCGCTTTCCACCGCTTCCAACGCAGGCAGCGCCTGGCCGATGAAGTCCGGTGCGCCGGGGGTGTCCAGCACATGCAGGCGCAGGCCCTGCCAGTCGAGGTGGACGGCGCTCGTCTGCAGCGAGTGCTGCATGCGGCGCTCCAGGGCTTCGTGGTCGGAGACGGTGTTGCCCTTCTCGACGGAACCCGCCTGCGTGATCGCGCCGGCCTGCAGCAGCAGGGCCTCGCACAAGGTGGTCTTGCCGCTGCCCGCGGGGCCGACCAGGGCCAGGGTGCGCAGGCTTTGCAGGCGGGAATCCTGCGCGCTGCCGGACAGGCCGGAGGCAGCGCCCCCTGCGGACAATGGGCTGGAGGCCATGGCGTGCTCCTTGAGGTCGGGACCGATGCGCAAATGCCGTGACCTGAGCCTAGGGCAAGGCATGGCCCCGCACAAGAGGGGGCACGCAAGACCTGACGTCGTTCAGGCGTAGCGCCAGTGGCCTTCCTCCATGCGTTCCTGGGTGGCCGCGGTGAAGGCGTAGTCCAGGACGGGGCGCCGGCCGCTGACGATGTCGGCGATGGCTGCCGCCGAGCCGCAGGCATGCGTCCAGCCCAGGGTGCCGTGTCCGGTGTTCAGGTAGACGTTGGGCACATGGCTGGCGCCGATATAGGGCAGGTTGGAGGGCGTGGCCGGCCGCAGGCCGGTCCAGAACTGTGCGCCACGGCCGTCGGTCATGGCGGGGAAGAGCTCGCGCGTACGGCGCACGATGGCCTCGCAGCGGGTCAGGTTCAGCTCGGTGCTGTAGCCATTGAGCTCGGCCGTGCCGGCGATGCGCAGGCGATCGCCCAGGCGCGAGAAGACGAGCTTGTACTCGTCGTCCGTGAGCGACACCTGGTAGCTGTGCTCTGGCGAGATCACTGGCAGCGTCACAGAGTAGCCCTTGGCCGGATAGATGTTGAGGCGGATGCCCAGCTCGCGCGCCAAGCCGCGGCTGAAGTTGCCCATGCACAGCACGAAGCGGTCGGCGGCAAGGCGCTGCACCACGCCGTTGGCATCGGCGCAGATCACGCGGCTGACGCCGGACTCGCGGCTGCCCTCCAGGCCCAGGATGCGGGTGTCGCAGACGAAGCGGACGCCGGCTTCTACGCAGCGCGAGGCCAGGGCCTGCGTGAAGCGGTGGGCGTCACCGGATTCATCGCTGGGCGTCATCGACCCGCCGACGATCTTGTGCCGGCATTGCGCCAGCGCGGGCTCGATGGCGACGCATTCGTCGGGCGTCTTCATGTCCAGCTCGCAACCCTGCTCGCGCATGATGCGGGCCGGTTCCTGCGCGGCCTCGTACTCGGCGTTGCTGGTGTAGAAGTGCAGGATGCCCTGGGTTCGCTGGTCGTATTGCAGGCCCAATTGGCCGCGCAGCTCGCGCAGTTGCTCACGGCTGTAGAGGCCCAGCTTGACGATGTTGCGGATGTTGTGCGCCGTGCGGCCCGGCGCGCACTCGCGCAGGAACTGCAGACCCCATCGCCACTGGGCCCAGTCGGCGCGCAGGCGAAAGAGCAGGGGCGCGTCCTCCTTCATGAGCCACTTGAGCACCTTCAACGGTGCACCGGGATTGGCCCAGGGCTCGGCATGGGAGACGGAGATCTGCCCGCCATTGGCGAAGCTGGTTTCCAGCCCGGCGGCGGGCTGGCGGTCGATGACGGTGACTTCATGGCCTGCGCGGCGCAGATACCAGGCGGTGCTGACGCCGGTGACGCCGGCGCCCAGAACGATGACATGCATGCGGAACTCTCGATGAACTGAGGGTTGAACGCGCAGGCGTGCGTGACTCGGGCGGGGGAATGCCAAAGAGAGCGTGCGCCTGTGCGCGCCGCTCCCGCTGTCCTCGGTACCTGAGAGATTCAGCCGCAGGACATTTGGATCTGCGGCCTTGCTCCTTCGGCGGAAGCCGGGCTCGGGGCCTGGCTTCACTCTCCAGCATTCGGCTTGACGGCGGATCCAGTACGGGGCCTGAGCGAGTATGGGAGCTTGCGCCTTCGGCGGCAGGCCCGCGTGCGCAAGGCATGGGGACTGCACTCTCCTGAATCCGGGGTGCAGTGTACGTGGCCGGGGCCCGTGGCGACAAGCGGGCCCGATCCGAGGCCGTGCCCATGGCTTTGTGCACGGCGGGCAATTCCCATGGCGCGGGCCCTGGGGCACGCCCAAGATGCGCGACAAGGAGGTCCGCATGGGACTTGTTGCGCAAGGCTGGCTGCTCGGCAGGACTTGGGCCTGCATGAGCTTGGTGATGGCTTTCGCGGGCCAGGCCGCCGCGGACTGCCCGCCGGTCTGGAACGGCCAGGTTCAGCAGGCGGCGCAGTTGCGCGCCTGGGGGCAGGACGCCGCGCTGCCGCCGGCGCAGTTCCAGCGCGTGGCCTTCGCGCTGGCCGACTGCCTGTCCTCGCCCGATCCAGCGCTGCGTGACGAGCTGGGCTTTGAGTTGCTCTCCGCCTGGATGCGCGCAGGCCGGCTCACGCCTCAGACCTTGCGCCTGCTGAGCGACCGCTGGCTGGCGGTGCTGAAGGCCCCGCCCGATGAAGCGGGTTTCCATGCGCCCTTTGCGGCGCTGGCGCTGTCCGAGGTCGCGCGGGTCGACCGCGTCCAGCCCTATCTGCAGCCACCCGAGCGCGATGCTCTGCTGGGGGCGGCCGCGGCCTGGCTGCGGCAGTGGCGGGACTACCGGGCGCATGACGATCGCGAAGGCTGGCGCCACGGCGTGGCCCACGGTGCCGACCTGCTGATGCAGCTGGCCCTGAACCCGGCGATGGACCCGGAGGGCGCGGCCCTTGCACTGGCTTCGCTAGGTGCTCAGGTGCTGGCGCAGGGGCAGGTGGCCTACCAGCATGGCGAGGGCGAACGCCTGGCGCGGGCCGCGCGCTGTGCCCTGGGTCGCAGTGCCTGGTCCGGCGCGCAGGTGCAGGCCTGGCTGCAGGCAGTGCTGTTGCCCGCGCGCGGCAGCACGTGGGACGAGCGCCGCCTGCGCCAGGTGCACAACGCCCGCCAGTTCCTGTGGCCGCTTTACGTCGGCTTGCAGGAGCAGCCTGATGCCGGCCTGCGCGAGCGCGCACTGCCCGCCGTGCGCCAGGCCCTGGCCTCGCTGGACTGATGCCACCGGACGCCCCGGCGCCCGCCACAGCTTCTTACAACGAGGGCGCCGCCAAGCTCCTAGACTGCCTCCATGCCTATGACAGGAGGTGGCGCATGGCGGCTTGGCATCGATGCTCGGGAGCCCTGATGGTGGCAGCCCTGGTGGCCTGCGGCGGCGGAGGCGCTGACTCCAACGCCAGCCCGACGCCCACGCCCACGCCCACGCCCGCGCCCGCGCCCACGCCCACGCCCGCGCCAACGCCCACGCC
>NZ_JACJUG010000004.1 GCF_014174515.1 Mitsuaria sp. WAJ17 | reverse complement strand
TGGCAGCCGGCGGGCCTGCCCCCGGGGCTGGTGGACGAGCCGCTGGGGCAGATCAGCGCCCAGGCCGGTGCAGCCGCGGCGTGCTGCATCGAGGCGGCGGTGGCCGCCGTGCAGGCGGGGCAGGGGGCCGGCATCGTCACCGCGCCCATCCACAAGGAGGCCCTGCATGCGGCGGGCGTGCCTTTTCCCGGCCACACGGAGATGCTGCAGGCCCTGGCCACCGCGCCGGGCGCCGAGCCGCCAGCAGTGCGCATGATGCTGGCCAACGAGGAGCTGCGCACGGTGCTGGTGACCATCCATGTGTCCCTGCGCCGCGCCATCGAGCAGGTCACGCGGGAGGCCGTGCTGCAGACCCTGCGCATCACCCAGGAGTCGCTGCGCCGCTTCGGCCTCGCGGCGCCGCGCATCGCGGTGGCGGGCCTGAATCCGCATGCCGGTGAAGGCGGCCTGTTCGGTGACGAAGAGATCCGGGAGATCATCCCCGCCATCGCTGCGGCCCGCGCCGAAGGCATCGACGCCCAGGGGCCGTTCCCGCCGGACACCATCTTCATGCGCGCCCGCCACGCGCCCCCGCATCACCCGGGCGCTTTCGACGTGGTCGTGGCGATGACGCACGACCACGGCCTGATCCCCGTGAAGTACCTGGGCGTGGAGCAGGGCGTCAACGTCACCCTGGGCCTGCCCTTTGTGCGCACCAGCCCGGACCACGGCACGGCCTTCGACATCGTCGGCCAGCGGCGGGCGGATCCGGCCAGCATGCGGGCGGCGCTGCGCATGGCGTGGCAGCTCTGCGGCGCCTGAGCGTGTATGGCGTGTCGGCCAGGCCAGGGGCTGCTGGCAGCGTCACACAGGCCGCATCGGCAAGTGTCGATGCGCTCAGGCTTCGGGGGGCGACGCAAGATGCGTCGCCGTCAGATCACTGCTGGGTATTGAGTGCAGCCAGCTGCTTGCGTGCCCGCGCGGTGGCGCGTTCCAGCAGGTAGGCGTTCTCGAAGGCACGCAGGCGGCCGGTCTCGCAGAGCTTGCGCAGCATGCGAGCGGTCATGGTGACCGTCTGCTGGTGCTTGTGGCCCTGGGTGAAGATGAAGAAGCTGCGGCCGGCGCTGATGTGGGCCAGGCGCACCTTGCGCCAGTGCTCGCCGGTGTTCATCTGGTAGGCAAAGCCCAGCTGAAGGTGGTCGATCAGCAGGACGCCGGAGCTGGGCTCGGGCTCCTCGGTTGCGGAGGGCAGGCCGTCGATGCTGATGTCCACCGCCTGCAGCGGCGCTTCCTGGGCGGTGATGTCGATATCGACCTCGCCCTTCCAGTCCACCGAGGCTTCCTGGACCAGGCCCAGGCTGGAGGCTTCCTTGGCATTGAGGCCTTGGGCGAGGTCGATATCAACCTCGCCGGACTCGGTGTCCCGGAACTCATCCGGCTGCACCGGGGGCAGGTCTTGCTCCTTGGGGGCCTCGATGCCGAAGACCGCTTCCAGCTGCTTGACCAGCAGGTTGTAGTCCAGGGCGGAGAGGCCCTGGCCCTTGAGCGACTCGGCATGCACCGGCAGCAGCTGGCCGATGAAGGGTTTGCGCAGGGCCTCGGGCCAAGCGATCAGGTCCAGGCCCTCGTTGAGCGTCTGCATCATGCGGGGCAGAGCGCTCAGGAAGGCCTGGCGCTGCGGCCCCGGGGCCTTGGGCTGCACGCTCAGGACCAGGTCGCGGCCGAACTGGCGGAAGCGCTTCTCGCGGTCCACGCTGCCGCCCTCGTGGCGGGACGCCTGCACGATGGCGCCGCTCCAGGTCTGGGAGAGGAACTCACGCAGGAAGTCCGGCATGGGCACCTTGGCCAGGTTCTGGGCCAGCTGTTTGGCATAGCGTTGCTGCAGGCGGAGATCGGTTTCCTTTCGCTCGACCAGGGCCGCGGCATCGCCATGGGCCTGCAGGACCTGGGCGGTCTGGGCGCTGACGAAGGCCTCGAGGTCGTCGAGCTTCTGCTCGTAGATCTCGATGCGCTCGAAGTCACCCCCGCTGACGTCATGGACCAGGGCACGCACATGCTCAAGGAATTCCTTGCCCGGGGAATCGGCGAAGTCATCGTAGGCACAGGCCAGCGAGGCCAGGCGGTTGATGAAGCGGCGCACGGGATGGCGGCGCGAGGAGAAGAAGGTGTTGTCACCCAGCGCGGCGCGCAGCACGGGCAGCTGCAGCTGGGCCAGCAGGCGCGCCATCTGCGGCGGCACCTTGGCATCGGACAGGATGTGGTCGAAGAGGCTGCCCACCACATCGATCACCATGTGGTCCAGGGAGCCGGTGGCGGCCTGGCGCAGGGCGTCGCGGTGCAGGTGGATCAGGTTGGGCGGCAGGGACAGGGCGCCGCCAGGGATGGTGTCGTCGCCCCAGTCGCCGCCCCCCAGGGGCATGCTGGCACTGCCCGAACCGGGCAGGGTGCCCGGCACCGTGCTGGCGCCGAAGCCGGACCCGCCCATGCCGCCCGTCAGGGTGCCCGTCATGCCACCGCCTGCCGGCATGGGCAGGCTGGAGAGGCGACGCAGCAGTTCCATCAGTTGGGGATCGACGCTGCCCATCACGCCGGCCGGCGCATAGCCGCCGCCGTAGCCGGTGGCATAGCCGCCGCCGCTGAAGCCGCTGGGTGCGTTGATGCCGCCGGCGAAGCCGCCGCTCTGCATGGGCGCGCCATAGCCGGGTGCTGCATAGCCGCCCATGCCGCCGAAGCCGCTCTGGGCTGCCGGGCCCAGGCCGCCGAAGCGGGAGTTGCCGATGGGGCCTCCGAGGTCGCCGGCCACGCTGTTGGGGCCGCCCATGCCGCCCATGCCGCCGGACGGGTTCATGGCACGCACCCGCAGGTCCTGCTGGCGCAGGCCTCGGTTGCGGAAGAGCGTGGCAATGTCGGCGTAGCAGGCCCGCATCTCGGTTGTGAAGGCGCGGGTCAGTTCGTCGATCAGGGCCTGGCGGATGTCCTGCTCCTCGGTCAGGCTGTGGACGCCGTCCAACAGGGCCTGTGCGATCAGCTCGGGGCGCAGGGGGTTGCGGTCCAGTCCGCCCTCGGAGGAGCTGAGTCCGGCCAGGAAGGACTCGACGTCCCGCAGCTCCCACTCGCTCTGGTGGCCGATGGCCATGCCGATGCGGTCGGCTGCCACCATGGCATCGACCTGCTCGTCATCCATCAGCGAGAGCTCGCCCCAGGCCTTCTTGGCGGCGGGGGCGGCCTTGTCGCGCTGTTCGCCGGCCATCTGCCGGCGCAGACTGGCCTGGAACTCCTGGATGAACTTCGGCAGGTTCTCGCGGAACAGGTACTGGGCCGCCAGCAACGCATCGCGGCGCTTGGCAAAGCCGGCCGAGAGCGCCGCCAGCCCCAGGCCTTCAGCGCAGCGCTCAGCCGCCTGCTCGGCGGCTGCCCGGACGCGCTGGAAGGCGGCTTCGAGATGCGGGTTGAGGCGTGACTCGGGCTGGTTCATGGACGAGGGGGCCGGGCGCTTGCCACGTCAGGGGGCGCGACGCTTGCCAAGTATCCGTGGATTTGAAAACTCATGTTGTGACCAAGCGCAGCCTGCGCGCGCCGGAAGGCACGGTACCGCAATTCCCGGGCCGGCAGGCGTGAAGGCTTTCTCAGCGCTTGAGCGAATCGCGGATCTCGCGCAGCAGGACGATGTCCTCGGGCGTCACCGGCTCCACAGCCGGTGACGGCGCCGGCTCGTTGCGCTTCAGGCGGTTGATCTGCTTGACCATCATGAAGATGATGAAGGCCAGGATGATGAAGTTGAGCAGCACGGTCAGGAAACTGCCGTAGGCGAAGAGGGGCACGCCGGCCTTGGTCAGGGCGTCGTAGGTCTGCGGGCCCTTGAAGTCCGCCGGCACGGTGCCCAGCATGATGAAGTAGTTGGAGAAGTCCAGACCGCCGACCACCTTGCCCACCAGCGGCATGATCAGGTCCTTGACCATCGAATCGACGATCTTGCCGAAGGCGCCGCCGATGATCACGCCCACGGCGAGATCCACCACATTGCCCTTGACGGCAAATTCCCTGAACTCGCTCAGCATTCCCATCTTCATCTGCTCCTGCGGGAGGATCCCGGCTGCGTTGTGGCGCTATTGTCTACGTTTGAAGGCGTCGCAAATCGGGCCAAACACGGGGATTTCCTTCGCGGGTGCGTGCTGCAGCGCTGAACTGATGCCTCGGCGAGACGATTTGCGTATTCCCGGAGGTGCATCAAGTCAGGGTGGGGGTGGGCGTCCGCTAGAATCCGCGGTTGCTCCCGATCAGAAGTCTCCTTTGAGGACCCTCATGAGTGACCAGCAAGTGGACCAAGGCAAGCGCACGTGGCTCATCGCCACCAGTTGCGCCGGTGCCGGTGTCGGCGTCGCGACCGCCGTGCCCTTTGTCAGTACCTTCGCGCCGTCTGAGCGCGCCAAGGCTGCCGGTGCAGCCGTGGAAGTGGATATCAGCAGCCTGAAGCCGGGCGAGAAGCTGACGGTGGAATGGCGCGGCAAGCCGGTGTGGATCGTGCGTCGTACGCCCGAGCAACTGGAAGCCCTGAAGAAGAACGATCCGCAGCTGGCTGATCCGGAATCCAAGCGCACCGCCTACCCGACGCCGGATTACGCCAAGAACGGCTACCGCTCGATCAAGCCCGAGTACTTCGTGGGCGTGGGCATCTGCTCGCACCTGGGCTGCTCTCCCTCGGATAAGTTCCAGGCCGGCCCGCAGCCTTCGCTGCCGGACGACTGGAACGGCGGCTTCCTCTGCCCCTGCCACGGCTCGACCTTCGACCTGGCCGGCCGCGTGTTCAAGAACAAGCCCGCACCCGACAACCTCGAGGTGCCTCCCCATATGTATCTGTCCGACACCAAGCTCCTGATTGGTGAGGACAAGGCTGCCTAAGCGAGAGGACAGAGGTCGATATGGCTGAATTCAAAGAAGCTCCCGCAGGCGCGTCCGTGGGCGAGCAACTGCTGACCTGGGTGGACAATCGCTTCCCGCTCAGCAAGATGTACCGGGAGCACATGTCGGAGTACTACGCTCCGAAGAACTTCAACTGGTGGTACATCTTCGGCTCCCTGGCCATGCTGGTGCTGGTGATCCAGATCGTCACCGGCATCTTCCTGGTGATGCACTACAAGCCGGATGCCGCCGTGGCCTTCGCCTCGGTCGAGTACATCATGCGCGACGTGCCCTGGGGCTGGCTGATCCGCTACATGCACTCGACGGGCGCCTCCGCCTTCTTCGTGGTCGTGTACTTGCACATGTTCCGCGGCCTGCTGTACGGCTCGTACCGCAAGCCCCGCGAGCTGGTCTGGATCTTCGGCTGCGCCATCTTCCTGTGCCTGATGGCCGAGGCCTTCATGGGCTATCTGCTGCCCTGGGGCCAGATGTCCTACTGGGGCGCGCAGGTGATCGTGAACCTGTTTGCCGCCGTGCCCTTCGTCGGCAACGACCTGGCCCTGATGATCCGCGGCGACTACGTCGTCGGTGACGCCACCCTGAACCGCTTCTTCAGCTTCCACGTGATCGCCGTGCCCCTGGTCCTGCTGGGCCTGGTGGTGGCGCACATCATCGCGCTGCACGAAGTGGGTTCCAACAACCCGGACGGCGTTGAGATCAAGGCCAAGAAGGATGCGCAGGGCCGCCCGCTGGACGGCATCCCCTTCCATCCCTACTACAGCGTGCACGACATCTACGGCGTGGGCCTGTTCCTGATGGTGTTCTCCGCCATCATCTTCTTCGCGCCTGAGCTGGGCGGCTACTTCCTGGAGTACAACAACTTCATCCCGGCCGACCCCCTGAAGACCCCGCCGCACATCGCGCCGGTCTGGTACTTCACGCCCTTCTACTCGATGCTGCGCGCCACGACCGATGTGATGGTCAATGTGCTGTCGGTGATCGTGGGCCTGGGCGCCGTGCTGGCCGTGCTCAAGGGCACCTTCTCGGGCAAGGGCAAGATCGCCGCGCTGGTGATCGCCGCCGTCGCCATCTTCCTGCTCAAGACCTTCGACGCGAAGTTCTGGGGCGTGGTCGTGATGGGTGGCGCCGTGGTGATCCTGTTCTTCCTGCCCTGGCTGGACCACAGCCCGGTGAAGTCGATCCGCTATCGCCCGGACTGGCACAAGTATGTCTACGGCGTGTTCGTGGTCTTCTTCCTGGTGCTGGCCTACCTGGGCATCCAGCCCCCGACCGAGATCGGCACCCTCGTGGCCCAGATCGGCACCCTGTACTACTTCGGTTTCTTCCTGCTGATGCCGTGGTGGAGCAAGCAAGGCGTGTTCAAGCCTGTGCCTGACCGCGTCACCTTCCACCCCCACTGATCAGTCCAGGAGTTGCATCTCATGAAGAAATTCATCGCTACGCTGCTGATCGGCCTGGGCCTGGCCTCGGGTGCCATGGCCAACACCGGCGGCATGGAGTGGGACAAGTTCCCCAAGGAAAAGATGACGGACGTGGCGTCCCTTCAAAACGGCGCCAAGCTCTTCGTCAACTACTGCCTGAACTGCCATGCGGCCGCGTTCATGCGCTACAACCGCCTGCGTGACATCGGCCTGACCGAAGCCCAGATCAAGGGCAACCTGATGTTCGCCTCCGAGAAGGTGGGCGACGTCATGAAGGTCTCCCTGGACCCCAAGCAGGCCAAGGACTGGTTCGGCGCCACCCCGCCGGACCTGACCGTGATCGCCCGCTCGCGCGCCGATGGCGCCAAGGGCTCCGGTGCCGACTACCTCTACACCTACATGCGGACCTTCTACCGCGACGAGACCAAGGCCACGGGTTGGAACAACCTGGCCTTCCCCAGCGTCGCCATGCCGCATGTGCTGTGGGAGCTGCAGGGTCAGCGTGCCGCCAAGTTCGTCGAGGAAGCCGATCCGCATGATCCGTCCAAGAAGACCCATGTCTTCAAGGGATTCGAGCAACTGACCCCCGGCACCATGGATGCGCGCGCCTATGACAATGCCGTGGGTGACCTGGTCGCCTATCTGCAGTGGATGGGCGAGCCGGCGCAGGCTCAGCGTTTCCGCCTGGGTGTGCTCGTGCTGCTGGGTCTGGGCATCTTCACCCTGTTTGCCTGGCGCCTGAATGCGTCCTACTGGAAGGATGTGAAGTAAGCCTTCGGGCCCTGGCCGCCAGCCGGGCCCTGTTGCGCAGTGGGAGGCCTTCGCGGGCACCCACTGCGTTTGCCTTTTGTGTGCCGCTACCATGTCGGGCACACGGAATCGATTGTTGACCTGAACTCAGGAGTCCGCCGCCATGATGGTGCTTTATTCTGGAACCACTTGCCCCTACTCGCACCGTTGCCGCTTCGTGCTGTTTGAAAAGGGCATGGACTTCGAAATCCGTGACGTCGATCTGTTCGCCAAGCCGGAAGACATCGCGCTGATGAACCCGTACAACGAGGTGCCCATCCTCGTTGAGCGCGACCTCATCCTGTATGAGTCGCACATCATCAACGAGTACATCGACGAGCGCTTCCCGCACCCGCAGCTGATGCCCGGGGACCCGGTCGCTCGCGCCCGCGTGCGCCTGTTCCTGCTGAACTTCGAGAAGGAGCTGTTCGCCCACGTCAATGTGCTGGAGAACCGCGGCCAGGCCGTCAAGCCGACGGATAAGCAGCTGGAGAAGGCCCGCTCGCAGATCCGCGATCGCCTGACGCAGCTGGCGCCCATCTTCCTGAAGAACAAGTACATGCTGGGCGATGACTTCTCCATGCTGGACGTGGCCATCGCCCCGCTGCTGTGGCGCCTGGACTACTACGGCATCGACATGTCCAAGAACGCCCTGCCGCTGCTGAAGTACGCCGAGCGCATCTTCTCGCGTCCGGCCTACATCGAGGCGCTGACGCCCTCCGAAAAGGTGATGCGCAAGTAAGTCGCTGCTGCCATGGACCAGACCCCCGACGGTGGCGCGCCCACCGGCACCTCCACGCGGCCCTACCTCATCCGGGCCCTGCACGACTGGTGCACCGACAACGGCTTCACCCCCTACATCGCGGTGCAGGTCGACCGTTCGGTGCAGGTGCCGCTGGAGTACGTCAGCAACAACGAGATCGTGCTCAACGTGGGTTTCGATGCCACCAATGGCCTGGACCTCGGCAACGAGTTCATCCAGTTCAAGGCCCGCTTCGGCGGTGTGGCGCGCGAGATCATCGTGCCGGTGGACCATGTGGTGGCCATCTACGCCCGTGAGAATGGGCAGGGCATGGCCTTCCCGGCGCCTGCTGTCGAGGCGGATCCGGCTTCGGCAGTGAAGTCGGCGCCCCAGGCGGCGCCGAAGTCCGCGCCGAAGCTGGCGCCCAAGGGCCTGCGCCTGGCGCCGGCACCGGCCGCACCGGGCTCCGACGAGGCCGTGTCGGAGTCCTTCGAGACTCCGCCGCCTGGCGAAGGCCCGGCGGGCGGGCCCGGTGATGATCCGGGGCCGAGGCCGACGCTTAAACGCATCAAGTGAACGATGCGCGGCGCGCGGCGGGTGAGCATGTCTGCGGAATGCCTCTACAATGCGCGCCTGCCAAGGACTCCGGTCCTGGTCATTCATCACAGCCGGCTTAGCTCAGTTGGTAGAGCAACCGCCTTGTAAGCGGTAGGTCATCAGTTCGAATCCGATAGCCGGCACCAGACCCCATGAAGACACAGGCCCCGCGCCTGTGCTTGCGAGAAAACACAGGCCCCGCGCCTGTGTTTTGCTTTGTGGCCCCAGGAAGACCTCAGCCCTGCTGCACCTTGATCCGCACCCGGCTGGGCTGCAGACCCTGCTCCTGCAGGCGGGCTTCCAGCCGAGGCTGCAGCTGGCGCAGCTTGGCGGCCACGGCGGCATTGGCGGCGAGTAAGGTCCAGCCGTCCTCGTCAATGGGGCCGGGCTTGACGAAGCGGGTCATGGCGCCGGGCAGGGCAGGCGCCACCAGGGCCATGCGCCGCTGCGACTCCTGCATCAGCAGCCCCAGGCGCGCCAGGCCCTGGTGCTGGGCCAGCGCCTGGCTGATCGGCGTGGGGTCGGGCACCGCGGGGCCGCCGGTTTTGGGGGCGGGAGGAGCGTCGGGTCTGCGCATGGCGCTCAGTGTAGACCCGGAGGGCGGGGTGGGCGTCCGGACGCAAGGGGAGGGGAGCCGGGTGCTAAACTCCGCCGGTTGTCCTCCGCCCTGGTCCAGCTGCCTGGCGGGCCTATCGGGCTGATCCTCCCGTGTACCTCCGACCGACGTCAGGGGTTGCGCTCGGGGTTGTCGCGAAGGGCCTTGCAAGTGGCCGCTGTGCCCCGAGATGGAGGAACGGAAACGTTCCCGGGCTTCTTGCGCGCAGGCGCAGCAGGCCTGCCGTGCCAGCCCGCCTGCCCAGCACAGAAAAACACGAGCCAAGGCGAGCCTGGTGCCACCCAATTACCGTCCAAGAATCACTGCATGTTGCCCTCGCTTCTCACCAAGATCTTCGGTAGCCGCAACGAGCGCCTGCTGAAGCAGTACCGTCGCATCGTCCAGCAGATCAATGCACTGGAGCCCCAGATGGAGGCCCTGGACGACGAAGCGCTGCGGGCCAAGACCCAGGCATTCAAGGACCGCATCGCCAAGGGCGAGACGGTGGACCAGCTCCTGCCCGAGGCCTTTGCCGTCGTGCGCGAGGGCGGTAAGCGTGCCCTGAAGATGCGCCACTTCGACGTGCAGCTGATCGGGGGCATGGTGCTGAACGCCGGCAAGGTCGCCGAAATGCGCACCGGCGAAGGCAAGACCCTGATGGCCACGCTGCCGGTCTACCTCAATGCCCTGACCGGCAAGGGCGTGCACGTGGTGACGGTCAACGACTACCTGGCCCGCCGCGACGCCGAGTGGATGGCCAAGCTCTACAACTTCCTGGGCCTGACTGTGGGCATCAACCTGCCCCAGATGAGTCGTGAGGAGAAGCAGGCTGCCTACGCCGCCGACATCACCTACGGCACCAACAACGAATACGGCTTCGACTACCTGCGCGACAACATGGTCCACGATGTGCGTGACCGTGTGCAGCGCCAACTGGCCTATGCCATCGTCGATGAGGTGGACTCCATCCTGATCGACGAGGCCCGCACGCCCCTGATCATCTCCGGCCAGGCCGAGGACCAGACCGAGGTCTACCTGGCCATCAACCAGGTCGCACCCAAGCTGAAGAAGCAAATCGGCGAGATGGACCCGCGCACGGGCGAGGGCGTCATCGAGCCCGGTGACTTCACCGTGGACGAGAAGTCCCACCAGATCTACCTGACCGAAGACGGCCACGAGAACGCCGAGCGCCTGCTGGCCGAAGCCGGTCTGCTGGCCGAGGGCGCCAGCCTCTACGACGCCGGCAACATCACCCTGATGCACCACCTCTACGCGGCGCTGCGTGCACACCATGTGTTCCACCGCGACCAGCATTACGTGGTGCAGAACGGTGAGGTCACCATCGTCGATGAATTCACCGGCCGCCTGATGACGGGGCGCCGCTGGAGCGACGGCCTGCATCAGGCCGTGGAAGCCAAGGAAGGCGTGGCCATCCAGGCCGAGAACCAGACCATGGCCTCGATCACCTTCCAGAACTACTTCCGCATGTACGGCAAGCTGTCCGGCATGACCGGCACGGCCGACACGGAAGCCTACGAGTTCCAGGAAATCTACGGCCTCGAGACCGTGGTGATCCCGCCCAACCGACCGACCATCCGCAAGGACGAGCTGGACCTGGTTTACAAGACCGCCCAGGAAAAGTTCAACGCCGTCATTCTCGACATCCGCGACTGCCACGAGCGAGGCCAGCCGGTGCTGGTGGGCACCACCTCCATCGAGAACTCCGAGCTGATCTCCCAGCTGCTGACCCAGGCCAAGCTGCCGCACCAGGTGCTCAACGCCAAGCAGCACGCCAAGGAGGCCGAGATCGTCGCCCAGGCCGGTCGCCCGGGCGTGATCACCATCGCCACCAATATGGCCGGCCGCGGCACCGACATCGTGCTGGGCGGCAATGTGGAGAAGCAGATCCAGTTCCTGGAGGCTGATGAGTCGGTGTCTGCCGAGGACAAGGCCGCGCGCATCCAGAAGCTCAAGGACGAATGGGCCGACCTGCACGCCAAGGTCAAGGCTGAGGGCGGTCTGCGCATCATCGCCACCGAGCGCCATGAGAGCCGCCGCATCGACAACCAGCTGCGTGGCCGCTCCGGCCGCCAGGGCGATCCGGGCTCCTCGCGCTTCTACCTGTCGCTGGACGATCCGCTGATGCGCATCTTCGCCGGTGACCGTGTCCGCGCCATCATGGACCGCCTGAAGATGCCCGAGGGCGAGGCCATCGAAGCCGGCATCGTCACCCGCTCCATCGAGGGCGCCCAGCGCAAGGTCGAGGCGCGCAACTTCGACATCCGCAAGCAGCTGCTCGAGTACGACGACGTGTCGAACGACCAGCGCAAGGTCATCTACCAGCAGCGCAACGACATCCTGGAGGCCGAGCAACTGACGGCCCAGATCGGCAATCTGCGCCGCAGCTCGCTGGAGGACGTCGTCCGCACCTTCGTGCCGGCCGAGAGCCTGGAAGAGCAATGGGACCTGCCCGCCCTGGAACGTGTGCTCAAGGACGAATGGCAGCTGGAAGTGCCCCTGGTGGCCGAGGTCGCCAAGCGTGATGCCGTGACGGACGAGGACATCGTCGAGATGGTCGTGAAGGCCGGCGATGCCCTGTTCGAGGCCAAGCTGGCGCTGGTCGGCGAGGAGCAGTTCACGCCCTTCATGCGCATGGTCCTGCTGCAGTCCATCGACCAGCACTGGCGCGAGCACCTGGCCTCGCTGGACTACCTGCGCCAGGGCATCCACCTGCGTGGCTACGCCCAGAAGAACCCCAAGCAGGAATACAAGCGCGAGGCCTTCGAGCTGTTCTCTGCGCTGCTGGACGTGGTGAAGATGGAAGTCACCCGCGTTCTGATGAATGTGCGCATCCAGACGCAAGAAGAGGCCAGCGCCGCGGCCGAGGCCATCGAGCAACGCGCCGAGAGCGTCAGCAACGTCACCTACACCCATCCCAACGAGGATGGCTCGGTGTCGCAGGACATCGACCCCGCCACCCTCGCCGAGCAATTCGGCCATGTGGGCCGCAACGACCCCTGCCCCTGCGGCAGCGGCAAGAAGTTCAAGGCCTGCCACGGCAAGCTGAGCTGATCGAGCGACGGGCGGAGGGCTAGTAATTAGGTCGGCCCTGATCAAAAGCGTGCGTTATTTGACGACTTTTCAAGGACGGCCACATGCTTGAGGGGGATGCGAATTGTTGCAACTCCTCTACAGTCAGGCCATCGCAAAGGCTATGAACCGTGCCGCTGCGATGCCAAAAAACTCTGAATCGTTGGGCTTCCGAAATGTCGATCAAGACCTTTGTTGCTGCCGCTGCCATTGCTGCCTCCGCGCCCCTGGTGCATGCTGATCCGGTCTACATCCCCCTGAGCCCGACGGCTGCGGGTGTCGACTTCAGTGTCCTGGGCATCGCCAAGGGCGCCTTCACCCAGTATTTCAGCTTCAATGTGCTGAACAAGCAGACCTACCACGGCGAGCTGCACACCTTCAGCAAGGCCGCGGACGATGTCCACATCAGCAGCATCGTGCTGAGCAATGGCATCCAGTCCTTTGACTTCACGCCCGCCGCGGCCTCCAGCACCGGTACCGAGTACTGGAAGCTGGCTGCCGTCGATCTCAGTGCCGGTGAATGGCACCTGACGATCTCCGGCGTGGACACCGTGAAGAAGGCCGCCGGCAACTTCCAGGGCTTCCTGCACGTTCCCGAGCCGGGCTCCCTGGCCCTGGCGGGCCTGGCCGCCGCCGCTCTGGTGGGCGCGCGTCGCCGTCGCCAATCCTGAGCAGGCCGCTGTGCCTGTGTGAGTGGGGGCTGGGTTTTTCGGGATCCAGCCGTGTTTCGGCCTGCCGTCGGGGATCGAAGATGAACGTCACGAAATTTGCTGTGTCCTGGGGTGTGGCGCTGGCCGCGCTCGCGGGCCTCAGCCTGCCGGCCCAGGGCCAGACCGTGTCCCTGCTCTTCGATGCCACCCAGCCGGGGTCGATCAAGCTCACCACGACGGGGTCTGACGACTACGGCACCGGCGTCCTGAACTACACCTCCTCCACCGGGGCGAGTTTCGCCGCCTACTGCGTGGATCTGCAGCAGGACTACGCCACCCAGGAAAACGGCTACCAGACTTTCTCCCTGGGGACCTTCAGCGGTCGCGAGGCCTCGGCCCTGCAGGGACTGTTCTCGACCACCTTCTCCAGTGTGGACACGACGGTCGAGCGAGCCGCTTTCCAGACCGCCGTCTGGGAAATCACGCATGAGAGTAGCTCCGCGGCCTTCAGCGTGTCGGCCGGGGCGGGCTCCTTCTATTTCCAGAACCTGACCGGCGGTACGGC
This sequence comes from Mitsuaria sp. WAJ17, assembly GCF_014174515.1. Classification (GTDB taxonomy): domain Bacteria; phylum Pseudomonadota; class Gammaproteobacteria; order Burkholderiales; family Burkholderiaceae_C; genus Roseateles_B. Next base: position 208,515 of record NZ_JACJUG010000004.1, on the reverse strand, counting down.
GGCCGACAACACCAGCTTCGTCAACCTGGTCAACAGCTATCTGAACGCCGCCGAGGCCTACCATGGTCCAGCGCTCTACGAGCTGACCCGCCTGAGCAACCCCACCTACCAGGATTTGGTCGTGGCCCAGATCGCGCCGGTGCCGGAACCCAGCCGCCTGGCCATGATGCTGGCGGGCCTTGGCGCCGTCGGCTTCATGGCAGGGCGCCGCCAGCGCCGCTGATCGTCGCGACGGGAGCGGCCGTTTGAGGCACAAGGGCGAGGCTCGCAAGGGCCTCGCCCTTTGTCATGGCGCCGGGCGTTCGATGCCTTTCCTGCGCATTGCCGTAGACCGGCCCCTTTTCCATGCTGCAGTGCATCCATGCAGCCGGGGTGCAGTCCTACAATCCCCGGCGAACGGCGCCGTGGGGCGCCATCTGAAGCCTGCTGCATCATGCCCGTCAATCTCACCGCCCCCGATCCTGCCTCGCTCCATCCCGTCCCCGGCGTGCGCCTGGGCATCACCATGGCGGGCGTTCGCAAGGCCAATCGCCGCGACCTCAGCGTGATCGCGCTGGATGAAGGCAGTTCGGTCGCTGGCGTGTTCACCAAGAACCGCTTCTGCGCGGCGCCGGTGCAGATCTGCCGCGAGCACCTGGCTGCGGGGCAGGGCATCCGCGCCATCCTGGTCAACACCGGCAATGCCAACGCCGGTACCGGCGAGGACGGCCTGGCCCGGGCACGTCAGAGCTGCGAGGCCCTGGCCGGCCTGATGGGGCTGCAGCCTGCGCAGATCCTGCCCTTCTCGACTGGGGTCATCATGGAGACCCTGCCGGTGGACCGCATCGTCGCGGGCCTGCCCAAGGCCGTCGAGGCCCTGCGAGCGGACGCCTGGGCCGAAGCCGCCGAAGGCATCATGACCACGGACACCCTGCCCAAGGCCGCCTCGCGGCAAGTGCAGATCGGGGGGCGCACCGTGACGATCACCGGTATCTCCAAGGGTGCCGGCATGATCCGTCCGAACATGGCCACCATGCTGGGCTATGTGGCCACCGACGCCCACATCGCGCCCGAGTTGCTGCAGGGCCTGGTCCGTGATGCGGCCGATGCCTCCTTCAACCGCATCACCATCGACGGCGACACCTCCACCAACGACTCCTTCGTGCTGATTGCCACTCACAAGGCTGGCCATGCGCGCATCGAGTCGCTGGCCTCGCCCGAGGGTCAGGTCTTGCGTGATGCCGTCATTGCCGTGGCCCAGCAGCTGGCGCAGGCCATCGTGCGGGACGGCGAAGGCGCGACCAAGTTCATCACCGTCAAGGTCGAGGGCGGCCGCGACGAGGCCGAATGCCAGCTGGCCGCCTATGCCATCGCCCACTCGCCCCTGGTCAAGACCGCCTTCTTCGCCAGCGACCCCAACCTCGGGCGCATCCTGGCCGCGGTGGGCTATGCCGGCATCGCCGACCTGGACCAGACCCTGATCGACCTTTTCCTGGACGACGTGCACGTGGTGCGCCAGGGCGGCCGCCACCCCGACTACCGCGAGGAAGACGGGCAGCGGGTGATGAAGCAGGCGGAGATCACGGTGCGCGTTACGCTGCATCGTGGCCTGGCCCAGGCCACGGTCTGGACCTGCGACCTGAGCCACGACTACGTGACCATCAACGCCGACTACCGCAGCTGATCGCGACCACGCGCCGCGGGGCCGAGCTTAGAAGTCCACCGCCCGCGTGCGCAGGCCGCGGGCCACCAGCATGGCGTTGATCAGCTGGGCTTCTTCACGGCTGGCAAAGGGCCACACCGCGGCCCGCCAGCCCTCGGGCGTCTGCAGCACTTGCTGTTCGAGCTGCTTCCTGCCCACCAGAGGCTGGATGAGGGGCTGCATCTTCTGCAGATAGGCTTCGGCCTCGGCCTTGCTGCCCATGACGGGGCCCACCAGGGCGACCAGGGGCGCGTTGTCGGGCCCGTTGGCGCGCGTGCCAGCGTCGCGGGCCTTGCCAGCCGGGCGCTGCCTGAGCGTTTCGGCGGCGGAGCCGGCCTCCTTGCCGTCGTTGGTGGACTCGCTGGCGGCGTCCTTGATCGAGGCGTCCTTGCTGGTCTCCGGGTTACGCAGCGGCGGGCGTTCGATCTTCATCGCCGGGCGCACGACGGCGGGCGCCCGAACCGACGGGCCGGCGCTGTTGGCGCGCTCGATGATCTGATCGGTAGGCCGGGTTTCCCTGGGCGTGTCCTTGCTGGCGGCCTGGGCCGGCCCGTGCGCAGCATCCTCGGCCTTGCGCGCGCGCTCGGTCTCCCGTGCTGGCGCTGCCGAGCTGCCTTCAGGTCGAGAGACCAGGTGCGGCCTGATGTCCGGCGCCGAGGCCATGGTGTCCGGGAGCTGGCTGGCGCTCAGCAGCGGGCGCTGGGCTTGGCCCTCGCCAGGCTGGGGGGCCTGTGGGCTGCTTGGGCCGGACTCGCTGGCCGCCGGAACCGGCGTGGCTGTGCTGGCCGCGGCCTCCGCGCTGGCGGCCTGGGCCGCAGTCGATGCAGGCACGTCCGGCAGGGCGCTGCTCGCGGCCGCGCGGGCCGCAGAAGAGGCTGCCTGGGCCGGGCGGTCCGGCTTCGTCGGCCCCGTCCTGGAGCCGCCCATGCCGGCCAGCAGCACCAGACCCAGCAGCAGCGCCATCAGCAGGCCGAAGGCGCCGACCTTCAGCGGATGCAGGCAGCGCGGGCCGCGGATGTAGAGCCGCAGCCCGGCGCCCTGGGCGACCAGCACGCGGGTACGGCCCGGGCCGGCGTCGATGGCGGCGCTGAGCACATAGATTTCCTCCGGCCAGGCACCACCGCCGTCCACAGGCCCCTGGGCAGCCAGTGCCTCGTCAACCGGGATGTTGCGCAGGGGCCAGCTGCCGTCGTCCGGACGCTGGCTGTAGCCATGGCGCCGCGCGAACTCACCAGCTTGCGCGGCCGACACCCCGACCACGAACTGCTCGCTGAACACCGGCCAGCGCTCGCGTGGAGGCTTGCCGCCCGGCCGCCAGGCGAGCAGGCGCTGCAGCAGGCCCGGCCTGGGCCGTTGGGTGAAGGAGGGGACGGCCGTCTCGGTGCTGGGCTCGCCCAGCACCGGCTCCTGGGCTTCGCGCGGTGGGCCGCTGCGCATGAAGGGCAAGGCCACCACGCCCATGGTGTGCACGTCCAGGGGCCGCACATGGCGCGCCAGCGGATGCCTGTTGTGCCAGGCGGCCAACTGGGTGGACAGCAGCGTTTCCAGGGCTTGCATGGCTTGGGGCGGGGCAGGTGTGCAGGTGCGGCAGGACGGGGTGGACGACAGGGCGCGCACGACGCAGCGCAAGCCGTGTCAGCGGGCATTGTCGCTGCAGTGTCCACGTCGGCGTGCAGGACCTAAGCCATGAATAGCCGGCAAGGCAACGCCCAGATCCGGCGTGAGCAGCGCCGGCTTGCCGTGTCGGGGGTCGCATCGGGGACAATCCGGCATCCGCCCGGAATGCCCCGGACGCCTGCTTTTATCGTCTGCCCTCTCATGTTCAGCCACCTGATCGCCCCCGCCACTGCGGCTCCCGATGCCGACGACGCCGTCGCCCGCTTCCTGCACAGCCTGCGCAGCGTGCTGGCAGGGCGCCAGGGCTTCCGGCTGAGCCTCGCGAGGCCCGAGGGCGGTGAGCCCGACCTGGAGCGGCTGATGGTGCGTGAGATCGAGCTGCGCGGCGAGCGTGCCCTGAGCTTTCTGTGGCGCTACAAGACCCGCGACATCACCAAGAATCACGGCCTGGAGGCGGGCCTGGACGAGCTGGCCGGCCTGTTGGGCCACCCTTTCCAGAACGCCCATCTGCTGACGGACAGCCGCGAGCTGCAGTTGGCCTACAGCCGCAAGGGGCGGCCGACGCTGCGGGTCGGCAAGCTCAAGCCGTCCGCTGCAGTGGACGAGTCCTCTGTCGAGGCGGCCAGCCACGACCGCAGCAAGCAGCGCCACCTGGCGATGGAGCGCCCGGTCTGGCGTGACCTGGGTCTCACCCACGAGGGGCGCCAGGGCCTGGAGCTGGTGCCGGCCATGTCCCGCAAGTGGAAACAGATCAACAAGTTCATCGAGATCTTCGGCAAGGCCCTGTCGCAGTCGGCCCTGGCGTCGTCGCCCGATGTGCATGTGGCGGACTTCGGCTCGGGCAAGGGTTACCTCACCTTCGCCATGCACGACTACCTGCGTGAGCTGGGCAAGGCCACCCATGTGCTGGGCGTGGAGCTGCGTGAGGACATGGTGCGCCTGTGCAACGAGGTCGCTACGCGCAATGCCTGCGAGGGCCTGCGCTTCGACCAGGGCGATGTCCGCGAGTACCGGCCCGAGCGGCTGGACGTGATGATTGCCCTGCATGCCTGCGACATCGCCACCGACTTCGCCATCCACCTGGGCTTGCGGGCCAAGGCCCAGATCATCATGTGCTCGCCCTGCTGCCACAAGCAGTTGCGCCCGCAGATGCAGAGCCCGTCTCTGCTCAAGCCGCTGCTGCAGCATGGCATCCACCTGGGCCAGGAGGCCGAGATGATCACCGACGGGCTGCGCGCGCTGCTGCTGGAGTCCGAGGGCTACGACACGCAGGTCTTCGAGTTCATCTCGCTGGAGCACACCAGCAAGAACAAGATGATCCTCGCCGTGCGCCGCCCGCAGGGCATCAGCGCCGAGCGCCGAGCCCAGTTGCTGGCGCAGATCGAGGACATCAAGCGCTTCTACGGCATCCGCGAGCAGGCGCTGCAGGACTTGCTGGCGGCCTGAACCGCGCAATTGACAAGGGGCCCCGCGGGCCCCTTGTCATGTGGATGGTCCGTGCGCTGGCTCAGTCCTCACGGTGCAGCGAGGCCCAGGAGCGCGCCGCCAGGCTCAGCAGGGTGAGGCCGCCCAGCACCGGGCCCAGCAGGATCAGGGCTTCGGCCGCTTGATGCAGCAGGGGCCGGGCCTCCAGCAGTGCCAGGTCTTTGCGGAAGTACACGACCAGCAGCAGCAGCGCGCAGTACAGCGCGGGGGTGCGCAGGCGGCCGATGTCGCGGCCCATCACCTCGCGAGAGGCCAGCAGGAAAAGCGCAGAGGCCACGAAGACCAGGGTGAAGAAGGTCTGCATCAGCGGAGCACCTTCACCCAACTGGCCGCGGTAGCACCATGCCGGCACCCAGACCAGGCACAGCAGGCCCAGCACCACGGCCGACTTGCGCGCCCGGCCTTCGGTCTTGTCATCGCTGATGCGATCGCCCTCGGGCTTGCTCATCATGGGCAGCACCAGCAGGCAGATCAGGCCGGTGGCCACATCGATCAGCAGGGTCCAGCGGTAGCCGAAGGCCTCGGACACCACGCCCTGCCAGGTGGCTGCGATGGCGATGGCCAGGTTCATCAGCGCCATGTAGGCAGTGAACTGCGTGGCGGCCACCTTGGGATTGGTCACGTCCATGAAGATGGCCGCGCGTGTGCCGTACATCATGCCGTTGAAGACGTTGTAGCTGATGGAAGCGATCCACAGGGCCGTGATCAGGGCCGGCACGGCCGCGCTGCCGGAGGGGCGCGGCATGTCGTAGCCGTTCAGGCGCATCTGCCACCAGAGGTAGAGGACCGGACCGCTCATCAGCACGATGTACAGGCTCAGCATGCTGCGGCGGCCCAGCTTGTCGGACAGCATGCCCCCGACCACCATGGAGACGGCGCCGAAGATGGTGCACCAGAGGTTGAGCAGGGCCACGTCGCCGTCGCCCATGCCGAACTCGACGGCCAGGTTGGACTGCAGTGCCAGGCCCAGGCACATGGCTCCGACCGGCAGCAGGCCGAAGAACATGGCCGAGAAGGCCCCCCGCGAGCCCAGGAAGGAACGGAAGGACTGCACGGCGAAGGCCTTCATCTCGCTGGCAGCCTGGCTCAGGGTGGCCTTGGGCGCTTCCGCGGCGGCCCCTTGCTGCTCCAGCTGCTCGGCCAGCGCTTCCTTCATGGGCAGCACGATGAAGCCGGTCACCAGCAGGATGGACAGCGCCACCATCACGAAGCTGGGCTGGAAGCCCACGGTGCCCATCAGGTAGAGCACGCCGCTGCCGCCGATGGCCTGTCCGACATTGGCCCCAGCGAACATGAGGCCGTTGGCCAGTCCGCGTTCGTCCTCGTGCAGCGTGTTGCAGGCCAGGGAGTCGATGGCCACGTCCTGCATGGCGCCGAAGGTGTTGTGCACCAGCAGGATGCTGGTGAACAGGGCCAGGCCGGAGGGCAGGGGCACGGCCATCAGCGCGAGGATGGTCAGGGCCATCATCAGCTGCGTGAACAGGATCCAGGCGCGGCGATGGCCGAAGCGCTTGGAGCGGAACACGTCGATCACGGGGCCGAAGGCCCACTTGAAGGCCCAGGGCAGGTAGAAGGACGCCACGAAGGCGCCGATGGCGGCGGGGCCTACGCCCATGCGGCGAAGCTGTGTCGCCACCGCGATGGCAGCGAAGCCCAACGGGATGCCCTCGGTGACGTACAGCGCGAAGAAGGCGCCCAGGCGGCCATTGCGTGTGGCCAGCAGGTTGGGTAATGTCATTCTTGTCCTCGACGCCGCGGTGCGGCGTTCCTCATTCCAAACGGACGCGATTATCCGGCGCCATGGCAGGCGCCCAATGCGCGTGATCCCGGCCATGACCTTTGGCGAATCAAGCCTCAGATCCAGGCAATAAAAAAGGCGGCCCCCGGGTGAGGGGCCGCCAGGAGGCGCCGACGGACGCTGCCCATGAGACATGGCAGGAGCGATCCTGCCTGTGGGGCCGCAGCGTGGAATGGAGAGCCTGGGCGCCGAGCCGCGCAGATCAGGCGAGCCCCTGAGGGCACGCGGTCCGGGCGCGGTCGTGTGAGGGGCGGACGACTCAGCCCGACGGACAGGCCCGGGCGCAGGGATCCGCCCCGTGGGGGCAGGTCTTGCGGCCAGGGCCGCGGCGCAGGGCTTGTGGTGTGTGTCGAGGCGTCATGCATGGCATCTTCGCGCGGCCGGCGTTTTGCAAAAGCCTGAAGAAGGCAGGTCGGCAGGCTCACTTAGATACCGGTGCATTCCGGTGCTTTTCCACTTCTGGCGCATGCTTGTCCATCGGCACGACTCAATGCGCATGCTCGCCACCTCCCGCTGCCTTGAGCATCAGTCGCACCGCCGGTGCCTTGAGCCCGGCCGTGCTGGTGGCGCCGCTGGCGGGCAGCTCGGCCCAGTTCCATTCACCCTGGGTGCAGCGCTGGCGGACCTTGAACCACACCGCCCCCACGGTCTCGGGCAGGCCGCCGCGCAGTACGAATTCCTCGTACCAGCCGTCCTGCAGGTAGTGCGGCTCGTCGCGGGCCGTCCAGCTGACCTCGGTGACGTCCTCGCGGATGGTCTTGCCATGGCTCTCGTAGGGCTGGGCCAGCGTTTCCTTGCGGATCGCCAGGGTCCAGCCTTCCTTGGGCTGAGGCTTGGCGCCGCGCAAGCCCTCGGGCAGGGTCACGGTGACCTGGGTGGTGGGGGCGCCGTCGCAGCCGTGGCCGACGCGCAGCACGGCCTTGTAGTTGCTGCCGGCGACGGCCTCGGCCTGCTCAAGCGACACATGAGCCCGGGCCTGGGTGCCCACCAGCACGCCCAGCGCGCAGAAGAGGGAAAGGAAGGGGAACGTCTTGCGATGCATGGTGTGGCTCCAGCGCTCAGAGATCGAACTTCAGTTCCGCGTGGAAGGTGCGCTGCGGATAGGGGTGGAAGTTCCAGTACTGGTAGTTGTTGAGGTTGTCGATGCCGCCGGCCAGGCTCCACTGGCGGTTGATGCGCCACTGCAGGCGCAGGTCCGTCGTGAAGTACTTGCTGGTGCCCTGGTAGGCGAAGCCGTTGGGGTCGCTGTTGTCCAGGGTGCCGTATTGGCGCCCGCTGTAGCGCATGCCATAGCTCAGGCTGAGGTCGGGTCGGACCTGCCAGCTTGCCAGCAGGGTCGCGCGCCAGCGCGGCACGCGGGGCTGCCACTTGCCGACCACGTCGCCGGGCACGCTCACGTAGCCGCTGCTGGCCAGCATGCGTGAGTCGGCATAGGTCAGGCTGCCGCTGAGGCCCAGACCCTTGAGCAGGCGCTCGGTCCAGCCGCCGGCGGTGCTGAAGGACAGCTCCAGGCCGTTGGTGCGCACGTAGTCCACGTTCTGGACGGTGGTGGCGTTGGTCGCCACGTTCAGCAGCGAGTAGAGCGCGTCATGGGTGTCCTCGCGGAACCAGGTGATGCGCAGCTGGCTGCAGGCCTCGCCCCATTCGGCGCTGAGCTCGGTGGTCCAACCCTTTTCGGGGCGCAGGTCGGGGTTGTTGTTGATCACGCCGCCGGTCTTGGCGTCGAAGCCGCCCTGGTAGAGCTCGCTGACGGTGGGGAAGCGCACGGCGCGTCCGGTGCTGGCCTTGAGCATCCAGTCCTCACTCAGCTGGTGCGACAGCGCGGCCTTGGGCGACAGCGCGTGCAGGCTGCGTTCGGCATGGCCCATGACGCAGCGCTGGGTGGCCGGGTTGCAGGCGCCCTTGCCGGCCGTGCCCATATAGGCTGCTTCAGTGCGACCGTCCAGGGCCTGCCAGTGCTCGGCGCGCAGGCCCAGCACGGCCTGCCAGTCCCGGCCCAGCTCCCAGCTGTCCTGCAGGTACAGCGCGTCGCTGCGGGTCTTTCCGGCGAAGAGCGAGGCGAAGCTGGCCGCAGCACCTGTGCGCCAGTCGTCGGTGTTGTCCACCCGGGTGCTGAGCGTGCCTTCCTCGCGTGAGAGTCCAGCCTCCAGCACATGAGCGCCGCCCGGGCGCCAGACACCGCGGGCGCTCAAGGTCTTCCAGCCCGTGCCGTGCTGGTCCGTGAGGCGACCGGCCTCGGGCTGGGCCTTGCTGACGGGGGCGTAGCTGCGGGTCTGGTCGCCGAGGTAGTCGTACTGGCTCCAGGCCAGGCTGTAGTCGAAGAAGCCCATGGTGTGGGACTTCAGCGTCAGGGCTTGCATGCGGTGATCGAGGGCATCGCGGCTGCGGCTGAAGTCGGAAGCGGCGAGCGTGTAGCGTCTGCCGTCGATGACCACGCCCTGGCTGATGTCGCCGCCGTAGCGGTTGTCCACCGTCTTGCCCTGTGCATCGCGCAGGTAACTGCGGGAGCTGCCCTCGCTGCGGTTCTTCCAGTCGGCCAGCACATAGCTCAGGCGCAGGGTGGGGCTGAAGTCCCAGGCGAGCTTGGCCTTGAGGTGGTCCTGGGTGGTGTCGTACTCGGTGGCGCTGCCGATCAGGTACCAGTCCTGCATGCTGCGGTTCTTGTCCAGCACGGCGCCGCTGACCACGGGCAGCCCGGCGGTGGGGGCGGTGCCGGTGCTCAGCAGCTTGCTGGCGAAGACCAGTGGCTGGCCGTGGCTCTGGCTGCGGCTGGCGTGCAGCCACCAGGCCAGCGCACCGTCGCGGCTGCCGACCGAGAGGCTGCCCTGCGTGGCGCGGTAGGTCTCGTCCTGGCTGTACATCGAGTTGGGCTGCACCGCGGTGGCCACGCGGCCGTGGGCCTCGAAGGACTGGGGCATGCGGGTCTGGTAGTCGACGACCGCGCCCGCGGCATTGCCCGAATAGCCGGCAGAGAAGGGGCCGTAGAGCACATCGACCCGTGCGATCTCCTCGGGCGTTACCAGGCCCCAGCGGGGCGCGAAGGTAGCGCCGTTGCCCAGCAGGTTGGAGAGCTGGATGCCGTCGGCGAAGACCAGCGAGCGGGCGCTGTTGCCGGTGCCTGATGCGCGGGTGGATAGCACGGCGTGGTTGTAGTCGCCGATATAGCGCTTGCGCACCAGCAGGCTGGGGAAGTACTTCAGCGCGTCCTCGGCATCGGTGGCATTCACGGTGCGGGCCAGGGTGGCGGCGTCGATGCCCTCGATGGTGGTGGGGATGGTGGTGGGGAGCGAGGTCGGCGAGTTGCCATGCACGGTGACCACGCCCAGCTGCTTGGTCTGGGAGTCACCCTGGTCGCCGGCAGGGGGCGACGAGGGCGGCGTGGCGGAGTCGATCGTCTGAGCCTGGACGTTGGTGAGGACGAAGGCCAGGGCGAGGGCCTGCAGCAGGGGCTGCAGAGGGAAGGACTTGTTCATGATGGAGGTACAGCAGTGCGCGGGGCCTTCCCCGGCTCTTGGGCGGTGGCGGCCACACAGTCCGTCGCGGCTGGCCAGGCCCGGGGCTCGGGCAGGGCGGCACTTCAACGGGTTTTGCCGACCGGATCCGGCAGGACGCGGACCCGGTGGGGTGTCAATCAGGGAAGCAGGGGTCCCTGGGGCGGCCCGCGCGAGAGGGCGGCTTGCCAGACGCTGCGCTGTGCAGGCGAGGAGAGAAAGCGCTCGGGCAGCAGGGCCAGCACGCGGACCTCAACCGGCTGCACGCCGAGGGCGGACATGGGCAGGGCCAGGTCCTGCTGATGGGACGCGCAGAACTTGCAGTGGGTCGAGAGCCCGTGGTCCTCGACGCCATGACGGCGGCTCTCGGGCCATTCACCCAGCAGTGCGCGGGGCGAAACCAGGCTGGCGCGGCAGACCTGGGTGAAGGGCGTCAGCTCACCCCGCTGAGCTGCTACCACCTGCGACAGCGCGGGCGCCAGCGCGCCGAACCAGAGGCTCAGCAGCACGAGGCAGCGCATCAGCAGGGAGGGGCGGCGGGGGTTCACGGGCCGCAGTGTAGCCAAAGGCCCCGTCCAGGAACACGAACTGGATCAAGCCTTCCGGACAGGTTCAGGACAGGGTCGGCTCCACGCCATGCTGCAGCAGCAGCTCGCGCCAGGCAGGGTCCTGCGGCAGACCCGACACGGCCCGGCGCAGCCAGTCGCTCTGCTCGGTGGGCATCAGCGGCGACAGCAGCAGGCGCCGCTGGTAGCGCAGCCGGGGGGTGTCGGCGATGTGGATGCGGGCATCGAAGTCAGGCAGCCGCTGCCGCCAGCCCGCCAGGCCGCTGCGGGATATGAACATGGCGTCCACCCGCCCCAGCAGCAGCATGCGCAGGCAGGACTCCTGGCTGAAGGAGTCCAGGCGCTGCACATCGCCGGCCTTCACCAGGACTTCGGTCTCGGGGTAGACATGGCCGAAGACACCGCCCAGGGTCAGGCCCTTCAGGGAGGCCGGCTCCTTGTAGTCCACCGGGCGCGACTTCAGCGATGCCACGAGGTCCTCGTCCTGCATCAGCGGCTCAGTCCAGATGAAACGGTGTCGCTCGAGGTCCTGGAACCAGGCCGGGCTCACCCAGGGCACAAGGCCCATCCAGTCACTGCGCCCGACCAGGGCGGCGACCCGTCTGCGCGGCAGCAGCTCTTCGTGCATCGGTGGCAGCAGTGATCCGGCACGCTCCTGCAGCAGGGTCAGCAGCGATTGCGTCAGGCCTTGACCCGGGCCGGTGGAGAAGGGCGGGTAGTCGTAGTAGCTCAGCACTGGCAGGGCCGCGTGGCCCATCGCCCGCGCGGGTGCGCCGCCCAGGGCGGTCAGGGCGAGGGCGAGGCAGTGTCGGCGGCTCAGTGCGGCAACAGGCATGGCGACTCCAGCGGGGCAGGGGCAGGTCTTGCGACGCCATGCCTCTGCTGGCCGCCAGTATGCGCCCAAACCCGCGGCTGGCGGTGCGCCCGGGGCAACACCGGCGGGATCAGGCGCAGAGCAGATCCAGCAGCGTGCGCGCCACCACCTGGGTAGCTCGGCGCAGGTCCTCAAGCACCAGGTGCTCGTCGGCGCGCTTGGCATTGGACTCCAGCACGGTGCGCGGACCGGCCCCGTAGATGGCAGCCGGGATGCCCTGCTCGCCGTAGAGGCGCACGTCGGTGTAGAGCGGGGTGCCCGAGGTCGGGATGGGCTCTCCGAACACGGCCTGGCCGTGGCGCTGCAGCGGCTCTGTCAGGCGCTCGTGGCCCGGCAGGGGTTTCAACGAGCGGGCCAGCAGCAGGCGCCGCACCTCCACCGTGCCCGCGAAGCCCTGGGCGGCCTCGGCGATCACGCGGCGCAGCTCGGCCTCCACCTGCACCGGGTCCTCCTCGGGAATCATGCGGCGGTCCAGCCTCAGCACCACCTTGCCGGGGACGACATTGGTGTTGGTTCCGCCCTCGATGCGGCCCACGTTCAGGTAGGGGTGCTGGATGCCCGGCACCTGGCTGCACAGCTGGCGGTAGCGCTCGTTCTGGGCATAGAGCGCGTTGAGGATCTTCACCGCGCCCTGCAGGGCATCGATGCCGGTGTCCGGGATGGCGGCATGGGCCATGCGGCCGTGCACCGTGAGCTCCATCTGCAGGCAGCCGTTGTGGGCCGTCACCACCTGGTAACTGAAGCCGGCGGCCAGCAGCAGGTCTGGGCGGGTGAGACCGTGCTTCAGCAGCCAGCCGGGGCCCAGCTCGCCGCCGAACTCCTCGTCGTAGGTGAAATGCAGCTCCACACCACCGCGCAGGGGCTGCTGCAGGCTTTCCAGCGCACGCAGGGCGAAAGTGTAGGTGGCGAAATCGCTCTTGCTGACGGCCGCCGCGCGGCCATAGAGCCGGCCATCGACGATGTCTGCGCTGTAGGGGCCGTGGGCCCAGCCTTCGCCGGGCGGCACCACGTCGCCATGGGCATTGAGGGCGATCACCGGGCCGCCCTCGCCGTAGCGGCGTCGCACGATCAGGTTGGTGATGCTCTGCAAGCCGGCTGCCTCGACCTCGGCCTGCGGCACCGCATGCGGCTCGGCCTGCAGGCCCATCGCTGCCAGCAGTTCGGCCGTGCGCTGGGCATGAGGGGCGTTGTTGCCCGGCGGTGTGTCGGTAGGAACCTGGACCAGGGCCCGAAGATAGGCCACCTCCTCATCGAAATGGGCGGAGATCCAGGCGTCGAGCTGCGCATACAGCGCCTGGCGTTCGGGCGTGGTGGGTGGGGTGGGTTGGCTCATGCCTTGTGTTCCTTGCTCAATTCCTCCAGCAACGCCAGCAGGGCGCGCACGGCGAGGTCTGCATCGTCATTGCTGACGGTCTCCAGCGGGTTGTGGCTGATCCCCAAGTTGCCGCCGCGCACGAAGAGCATGGCCTGGGGCAGGGCCTCGTGGATCTTCATGGCGTCATGGCCGGCGCCGGAGGGCAGGCGGTGCACCGGCAGGCCCAGGCGCTGCACCGCGGCTTCCCAGCGCGCCTGCCAGGCCGGATCGCTGGGCGCGGCCGAGGCCACGACGGTGGGGGTCAGCGTCCACTGCAGGCCGCGGCGCTCGCAGACGGCCTGCAGCTGGGCGCGCACAACGCTGTCCAGGTCGTCGCGCCGGGCGTCGTTGCCTGCGCGCAGGTCCAGGCTGAAGCGACAGCGCCCGGGCACCACATTGATCGATCCGCCCGGTACCTCCAGCAGGCCGACGGTGGCCACGGTGCCAGGTCTTGCCAGGGCCTCGCGCTCCACGGCCAGGACCAGCTCGGCCACGGCGGCGGCGGCGTCGCGGCGGCGGTCCATGGGCGTGGTGCCCGCATGGCTGGCCAGGCCGATGATCTCGCCCAGGTAGCGGCGGCTGCCGTTGATGGAGGTGACCACGCCCAGAGGCAGGTCCAACTCGCACAGTACCGGGCCCTGCTCGATGTGCAGCTCCACATAGCCCAGGTAGCCGGCGGGATCGCGACGCAGGGCCTCGATGGAGTCCAGGGTGCCGGGATGACCGGCGGCGCGCAGGGCGTCCTGCAGGCGGACGCCGTCCGCATCGCGCTGCTCCAGCCAGGCCGGTTGGAAGCGCCCCACCAGGGCGCTGCTGCTGAGGAAGGTGGCGGCGAAACGCTGGCCTTCTTCCTCGGCAAAGGCCACCAGCTCCAGCGTGAAGGGCAGGCGGCGGCCCTGCTGCTTCAGATGCCGAACGGCCTCGATGGTGGCCAGCACGCCCAGGCGGCCGTCGTGGCGGCCGGCGTTGCGCACGGTGTCATAGTGGCTTCCGGTGAGCAGGCGCGGTGCCTCGGGCCGCGTGCCGTGCAGGAGACCGACCACATTGCCCAGGGCGTCGATGCCCACCTCATCGAAACCCGCCTCGCGCATGGCGAGGGCCAGGTCTTGCGCGACGGCCTGGTGGACAGGCGTCATGTAGGTCACGCAGAGCTGACCCTGCTCGGCGAAGGGCTGCTCCGAGTGCCGCGCGAGGCGATCGGCGGCGTCGAGCACGGCATTGCCCAGCAGGGGCGGGGCCTCGAACTTGTCGTCCAGCCGGATCTCGGCGATGCGGTGGATGTTGCGCAGGCACTCGGCGCGCTCCAGGTCCGGCGGTGCGGCCAGGCGGCGCTCGAAGGTCTCGATGATGGCCTGGCGCGAGAGGCCAAGGCCTCGCGGCCCGCGCACAGCCAGGATGAAGGGCCAGCCGAAGCGCTGGCCATAGGCCTTGTTCAGGGCCTGCAGGCGCTCGAACTCGGCGGGGCTGCAGTGTTGCAGGCCGGCTCGGCTCTGCTCGTCGGTCGATTCGACAGTCAACTGGCCGGCGATGGCCGCCTTGCCGGCCAGCTCCGGATGGGCGCGGATCAGGCCCAGCTGCTCGTCCAGCGAGGCCTGGCTCACCACCTGAGCCAGGGCCAGCTTCAGGGCGGGCAGGCTGGCAAAGGGCCGCCGGGCGGCGGCGCGGCGGGCGATCCAGGGCGAATGCTCGTAGACACCGTCCAGCGCGACCGCGAAGGCCTCGGCGTCCAGGGTGTTGAGGTGGTCAAGATCCAGGCTCAAGGCTCACTCCCAGACAAAGGCGGAGGCGGGGTCGAAGGGGTGCGTGGCGCGCCAGTGCCGCGCGATGTCGATGCGGCGGCAGATCCACACCTGCTCGTGGGACTGCACATGGTCCAGGAAGCGCTGCAGGGCCCTCATGCGGCCCGGGCGGCCCAGCAGGCGGCAGTGCATGCCCACGCTCATCATGCGCGGGGTCTCGGCGCCCTCGGCGTAGAGCACGTCGAAGCTGTCACGCAGGTACTCGAAGAACTCGTCCCCGTGGCTGAAACCCTGGGGCAGGGCGAAGCGCATGTCGTTGCAGTCCAGGGTGTAGGGCACGACCAGGTGCGGGGCCAGGCTGCCGTCGCTGCGGCGCACCTGCAGCCAGAAGGGGAGGTCGTCGCCGTAGTAGTCGCTGTCGTAGGCGAAGCCGCCGTGCTCTGCCACCAGGCGGCGGGTGTTGGGGCTGTCGCGGCCGGTGTACCAACCCTCGGGACGCTGGCCGGTCAGCTGCTCGATGACGGCCATGCCGCGCTGCAGGTGCGCGCGCTCCTGGGCCTCGTCCATGCCCTGGTAGTGGATCCAGCGCCAGCCGTGGCAGGCAATCTCGTGGCCCAGCTCGACGAAGGCCCGGGTCAGCTCGGGATGCCGCTCCAGCGCCATCGAGACGCCGAAAACCGTCAGCGGCAGGCCGCGGCGCTCGAACTCGCGCAGCAGCCGCCACACGCCCACGCGCGAGCCGTACTCGTAGATGCCCTCCATGCTCAAGTGCCGCGCGGGGTAGGCCGCGGGGTTGAACATCTCTGAGAGGAACTGCTCGGACGCAGCATCGCCGTGCAGCACCGAGTTCTCGCCGCCTTCCTCGTAGTTCAGCACGAACTGCAGGGCCACGCGGGCCTGGCCCGGCCACTGCGCCTGGGGCGGGTTGCGGCCGTAGCCGACGAGGTCGCGGGGGTAGCGTGCGTTCATAGCTGCAGGGCGGTCCTGAGGTCGGAAGAGGGTTGTTGCAGGCGCAGATGGGCCTCGACGTGACCCAGGTGGTCCAGCATCAGCTGCTCGGTGCGGGCGGCATCGCCGGCCTCAAGGGCATCGACCAGGGCCTCGTGGCCCGCCTGGCTCTCGGCCGCCGAATGGCTGCTCTGGTACATCAGCGCGATCAGGGAAGAGCGCGAGAGCAGCTCCTGCAGCAGGTCGGCCAGCACCTCGTTGCCCAGCAGGCGGGCGAGCAGCACGTGGAAGTCTGCCAGCAGGCGGGTGCGGCCGCTGACGTCCTTGCGCTTCACCGCGGCGCGCTCCTCGCGCAGGTGGCTGCGGAGCGCACGGATCTGCGCCGGCGTGATGCGGCCGGCGAGCTCGCGCGCCAGCTGCGTCTCCAGCATGCGGCGCAGCTCGAAGACCTGGCGGGCCTCCTCCACGCTGGGCTCGGCTACGCAGGCGCCGCGGGCCGGCGTGAGCGTGACCAGACGGTCGCGACTGAGCTGGTTGAGGGCCTGGCGCACCAGGGTGCGCGAGACCTGGAAGAGATCGGCCAGCTTCTGCTCCGCCAGGCGGGTGCCGGGCATCAGGCGGCGCTCGATGATGGCCTGGGTCAGGGCTGCGGCGATGCGGTCGGTGGCGCTGTCGCCGTCCAGGGACGCGGCAGGCGCCTTGCGGTGGGACGGGCTGGGCATGGTGACTCTTGGGTTGTGTGCTGAAGTGTATACACTTTGCCCATCGCCGCTGGTCGGCAGCCATCCTCAGGACAGAGAAATCCATGGGCAAGCTCACCACCCACGTGCTGGACACCATGCACGGTCGCCCAGCCGCCGGCATGCAGGTCCGGCTTTACCGCCTGGATCCCGCGCCAGGCGGCGTGCCGCACCTGCTCAAGTCCCTGCAGCTCAATGCCGACGGTCGCGCCGATGGCCCCCTGCTGGAGGGTGAGGCCCTGCTGGCAGGCCGCTACCTGCTGGTCTTCGCTGTGGCCGACTATTTCCGGGGCCAGGGTGCCGAGCTGCCCGAGCCGGCCTTCCTGGACGAGGTGCCGCTGGATTTCGGCATCGCCGATACCGGAGCGCACTACCACGTGCCGCTGCTCGCCAGCCCCTGGAGCTACTCCACCTACCGCGGCAGCTGAAGCGTGGCTCCCTGGCAGGAACTCGCGCAATGGCTGATCCGCGGGCCGGCCGTGCTGGTGCGCGTGGCACAGGTGGAGGGCAGCGGCCCACGGGAGGTCGGGGCCTGGATGGCCGTCGATGCCTCAGGACTGCTGGGCACTATTGGCGGCGGGCAGCTGGAGCATGAGGCCATGGCCGAGGCCCGCGCCGGCCTGGCCGCCGGGCATGTGCTGCGGGCGCTGCGGCGCGTTGCGCTCGGGCCCAGCCTGGGGCAGTGCTGCGGCGGCGTGGTTCACCTCGAATTCGAATGGCTGGATGCCTCCCACGTGGCCGGCTTGCGTGAGCGCTTGGGGGGCGAGGCACAGTGGGCGCCCGTGGCGCTCTTCGGCGGTGGCCACGTGGGGCGGGCCCTGGTCGAGGTGCTGGCGCGCCTGCCCCTGTGCATCCATTGGGTGGACAGCCGCGAGGAAGTCTTTCCCGCGGGCCTGGACCCGCGGGTGAGCACCGAGCATTCCGAGCCCGTGCAGGGTGCAGTGCCAGGTCTTGCCCCGGGCAGCCGCGTGCTGATCATGAGCTTCTCGCACGCGGAGGACCTTGACATCCTCGCCGCCTGCCTGAAGCGCTGGCGCGAGCGCGCCGACCTGCCTTTCATCGGCCTGATCGGCAGCCGTACCAAGTGGGCGAAGTTCCAGGCCCGGCTGCGCGAGCGGGGCTTCAGTGACGCTGAGCTGGCGGCCGTGCACTGCCCCATCGGACTGCCGGGCATCACCGGCAAGCAGCCCGAGGTGATTGCGATTGCCGTGGCCGCCCAGCTGTTGAGCCTGCCGGGGGGCTGAGCTCAGTGCTTGTGCTCGTCGGGCGCCGAGGCCGCGCCTTGCTTGTTGCGACCCCTGCCCATGCCGGCGGGCATCCCGCCGCCCTGCATCATGCCCATGCCGCGCACGCTGGCCTTGACCTCCACGGTCTCGCGCTTCTTGTCCGCGCCTTCAAAGACCAGGCTCAGGGGCACGGTGTCCCCGTCCTTGATGGGGGCCTTCAGTTCCATGAGCATCAGGTGAAAGCTGCCAGGCTTGAGCTCCACGGCCTGTCCCGCAGGCAGGTCCAGGGCCTCGATGGGGCGCATCTTCATCACGCCGCCGTCCATCTTCATCTCGTGCACCTCGGCCACGCCGGCCACCGGGCTGCTGACGCTCACCAGCTTGACCGCCTTGGCGCTGCTGAGCTGCATGAAGGCGCCGGTGCTCTTCTGGTGCGCGACGGTGGCGCGCACCCAGGCGTCCTTGACACTGACCTGTGCCTGGGCCGCCAGGGCGGCACCGCAGAGGGCCAGGCCCAGCAAGGGGCGGGTGAAGACATGACGGAGGGACTTGGAAATGGGGGTCATCAACAGGGCTCCTGGAGCGGATTCAATGCCCTCAGTATGCCGTCAGGGCGGTGGCGCCCCCTGCGCCAGGTCCAGCTTTCGCACGGACGCCTGTTGGTGAGAAACTGTATACACTTCCGCTTCGGTCGCCGCGGCCGCCTGCTGCCTGACCGCAGCACATCCGCGACCTTCCCGGTTCACAGGGCCCGCTGTGGTGAGCCGCAATGGAGCTGATACCGCATGGAAAGCTATCTGCTGGACTGGGCCAATCTGCTGCTGCGCTGGCTGCACATCGTCACGGCCATCGCCTGGATAGGCGCCTCCTTCTACTTCGTCTGGCTGGACAACCACCTGCTCAAGCCGGAGGCCCCGGACCTCAAGGCCCGGGGCGTGGACGGCGAGCTGTGGGCCGTGCATGGCGGCGGTTTCTACAACCCGCAGAAGTACCTGGTCGCGCCGCCCAACCTGCCGCAGCACCTGCACTGGTTCTACTGGGAGAGCTACTGGACCTGGATGAGCGGCTTTGCGCTGTTCACCGTGCTCTATCTCTTCAATGCCGAGAGCTTCCTGATTGACCGCCGGGTACACGACTGGTCGGCCCCCGCGGCCATCGCCAGCGCCCTGGGCTTCCTCGCGGCGGGCTGGCTGGTGTATGACCAAATCTGCCGCCGCTTCGGTCACCGCAAGGACGGCAGCATCGGCAACGACGGCCTGGTGCTCGGCCTGATCGCGGTCTTCATCGCCTTCGCTGCCTGGGCGGCCTGCCAGCTCTTCGCGGGGCGTGCGGCCTTCCTGATCGTGGGCGCCATGATCGCCACCATCATGAGCGCCAATGTCTTCTTCTGGATCATCCCGGGCCAGAAGCAGGTGATCGCCGACATGCGCGCCGGTCGGCCCGTCAGCCCCGTCTACGGCCAGCGTGGCAAGCAGCGCAGCGTGCACAACACCTTCCTGACGGCGCCGGTGCTGGTCAGCATGCTGTCCAACCACTACGGCATGCTCTACAGCCATGCCTGGAACTGGGTCGTGCTGATCCTGCTGATGCTGGGCGGTTCGCTGACCCGCACCTGGTTCGTCAAGCGACACAAAGGCGTCAATGCCTGGCCGCTGCTGGTGGTGGTGGCGATGATGCTGGTGGCCCTGCTGTGGCTGGTGAAGCCGGTGGGCGCGTCCAGCACGGCGGCCATCGCTGAGCCGGCTCTGGCCCAGGTGCAGGCCGTGGTGGCCCAGCGCTGCGTCATGTGCCACAACGCGCAGCAGGCGCAGAAGGGCGTGCGCCTGGACAGCGCGGAGGCCCTGCAGGCGCAGGCCACCCAGGTCTACCAGCAGGTGGTGGTGCAGAGGAGCATGCCGCTCAACAACGCCACGCAGATCACCGAGGACGAGCGGGCGCTGATCGGGCGCTGGGTGCAGGCCGGCTCGCGGCCCTGAGGGGGCCGGCCTACACTGGCCCGATGGACCTGAACCCTCGTGAACTGCTGACCCGGCTCTACCAGGCTGCGGTCGATCGCGCGGCGCCGCTGCAGCTCTTCCAGCCCGGCCGCATCGACTGGACAGACCTGCTGGGGGCGCAGCCGCAGGACCTGCCCGGCCGCTGCCTGGTGATCGGCGCCGGCAAGGCCTCCGCCGCGATGGCGGCGGCGCTGGAAGCCCACTGGCCGACCGCGGCGCCGCTGGAGGGCCTGGTCATCACCCGACGGCACCACACACCGCCCTGGGCGGCGTGCCGCCGCATCGAGATCGTCGAAGCCTCGCACCCCGTGCCGGATGCTGCCGGCGCGCAGGCCGCGCAACGCATCCTAGAGATGGCGCACGACCTGCAGCCCGAGGACCGCGTCATCTGCCTGATCTCCGGCGGCGGTTCGGCCCTGCTGAGCCTGCCCCAGCCTGGGCTGAGCCTCGCCGACAAACAGTCGCTCAACCGCCAGCTGCTCGCCTCGGGTGCGTCCATCCAGGAGATGAACTGCGTGCGCAAGCACCTCTCGGTCATCAAGGGCGGGCACCTGGCCGCGGCCTGCGCGCCAGCGCGCGTCGCGACCCTGCTGATTTCAGATGTGCCTGGGGACGACCCCGCGGTGATCGCCTCCGGGCCGACGGTGCCGGATGCCACGCGCTGCGAGGACGCCCTTGCGCTGTGCCGGCGCTATGGGCTCGACTTGCCCGAGGCCGCCTGGGCGGGCCTGCAGGGCGGCACCTTCGAGACGCCCAAACCGGGCGACCCGCGCTTCAGCGGCCAGCGCGTGCTGATGCTGGCCACCCCGCGAATGAGCCTGCAGGCGGCGGCCGCGCTGGCCCGCAGCCTGGGCTTGGCGGTCCACGTGCTGTCCGACCAGATCGAGGGCGAGTCGCGCGAGATCGGCCGCATGCACGCGGCACTGGCGCAGTCCGTGGCCCGGCATGGCGAGCCCTTCACGCGCCCCTGCGTGATCCTCTCCGGCGGCGAGACCACGGTGAGCATGCCCGTCGGCCTGCAGGGCAGGGGCGGGCGGGCCACCGAGTTCCTGATGGGCTGCGCGCTGGGCCTGCAGGGAGAGCCGGGTGTGCACGTGCTGGCGGCCGACACCGACGGCATCGACGGCTCCGAGGCCAATGCCGGAGCCTTCCTTGGCCCTGACAGCCTCGCGCGCGCGCAGACGCTAGGCCTGTCTGCCGCGGACCTGCTGGCCCGCCACAGGGCTTATGACTTCTTTGAGGCTCTCGGGGATCTCTTCAGCCCCGGCCCGACCTACACCAATGTCAACGACTTCCGCGCGCTGCTGCTGCCTTGATCCGGCGCAATGGGGGCCTCAGCGAGGCTGACGCAGGTCAAGGCCGCGCCGGGCGGCCATCTCCTCACCCATGGCTTGCTGCTGGGCGGTGCTCAGACCGTGCTGCGCGCTGGGGAAGACGATCTGGTTCTCCAGCCGCACATGCTCCTTGTGGATATCGACGAAGGCGTCGCTGGCCCGCCAGAGCATGTCCAGCTGCAATGCGGGCAGCGGACCGTCGGGCTGGCCGTCGAGCTGGGTCAGCAGGGTGCGCAGCACTTCCCACTGCGCGTGGATGCGCTGGTGGTCGTCGCGAAGCCGGGCGCAGACCTCCTGCAGGGGCTCGTCGTCCAGCTGCTCCAGCACGGGGAAGACGTGCAGCTCTTCGTCCTGGTGGTGCAGGGGGGCGGCGATGTCGAAATAGCGCCGGATGTCCCCGGCGGCGTCGCGGGCGCTGACGTCCATGCCCTGGACCTTGAGATGCTGACACAGGCGCAGCAGCAGCTGCAGGCTGCGTTCCACCCGTTCATGGCAGGCCTGCAGCAGTTCGAAGGGCTGCTCATAGCTGCTGCCGAAGCGCTGCTCAGGCGCCTGACTCTGCGGAGCCTGGAATTTGATCTGGGCCATGAGGCTCATTGTGGCCGCTGCGGGCCACCGCTGGCAGCCATGTCCCTTTGATTCAGCGCAAGGACGCCGGCCAGGCCATGCGGGACAGTCTGCCCATCATCCTGGCACCCTGACCGACACGTGGACACCCTCGACAGCCGCAGCCTGCAATCCGCCCACGCCACCGTGCGTCCGGCCGGCTTTGACGCCGGCACCGTGCTGTGCCTGCCCTCGGACTGGACGCCCCTGCTTGGCACGCCGGCGCTGAGCATGACCGAGCTGCAGGCCCTGCAAGGCATGGCCACGCAGCAATGGGTGCCGGCGGGCAGCTTCGTCTTCACCCGGCAGCAGCCTGCCACGCAGCTGTATGCGGTGCTGGACGGCTCGGTGGGCCTGGGCCTGGCCCGTGCCGACGAGCCTTTCCACCTGGAGCGCACGGTGCGCGGCCCGCAGTGGCTGGATCTGGCCAGCGCCTGGCTGGGTGCCGAGCATGCGCAGGACGCCCGGGCGGTCAACGATGCCCGCGTCGTGGGCCTGCCGCTGCAAGCCCTGCGCAGCCTGCTGATGCGCCAGCCGGCGCTGCAGGAGCGGCTGCTGGTGGCGCTGGCGGGCACTGTGCACAGCCTCACCAGCGTCACTCACGATCTGATGCACAAGGACGCCGAGCGGCGCCTTGCGGCCTGGCTCCTACAGTCCTGCGAGCCTGTCAGTGAGCGCGAGGGGAGCGTCGCGCTGAAGGAGCGCAAGCGGGACATCGCCGCCCAACTGGCCATCACCCCCGAGACGCTGTCGCGCATGATGCGGCAGCTCAATCGCAAGGGCCTGATTGAGGTGCAGGGCTACCAGGTGCGCGTGCTGGACCTGCCGGCCCTGCGAGCGCTCGCAGGCGACTGATCCTCGACACCCGCCGCTCGCGGCTGCTGCGCCGCAGCATGCATCTTTTGCCCGCGGGCTTCTCGCCTTCGATCACCCTTCACGCCATCCAAGCGCGCTTCAAGCGTGACTTTTCACTGCGTCTGCATTGAAAAGCGTGGCGTGCCGGCGATACCTGCGTCGGGCCTGCTCATCTAGACTGGATCGACAGTCTGACCCAGACCTCATCTGTCCTGGAAGGAGCGCGCCGTGCTTGCAGCTGCAGAAAAGTTCTTCTCGAACAACAACCTCCTGCCCACAATGCCCGAGGTTGCCAGCAGGCTGCTGCGCAGCTTCGATGACGAGCGCATCAGCCTGGGCGCGATCGCCGAGCTGGTGGCCAAGGACGCCTCGCTGGCCGCCAAGGTGCTGCGCCTGGCCAACTCGGCGCGCTACAGCCCCTCGCACACCATCTCCACGCTGCAGGACGCCGCGGCCACGCTGGGCATGGACAGCCTGCGCAACCTGTCCCTGGCGGCCTGCATGTGCGGCGCCTTTCCTTCCGTCTCGGGCCTGGACCGAACCCTGTTCTGGCGCCACAGTCTGGCCACGGCCGGCTATGCGCGCATCCTGGGCCGCATGCTGCAGCTGGACGCTGACACCACCTACCTCGCCGGCCTGATGATGCGGACAGGCCAACTGATGATGGCCCTGTCGGACCCCGTCCAGGTGGCCGACGTCGAGAACCATGCTTCCGAGCCTGGCAGCCGCTTCTCGCTGGAGATGCATCGCTTTGCTTGCACCCATGCCGACGTGACGGCTTCCCTGGCGCAGCACTGGCATTTCCCGACGGCCTTGGTCGAGGCCTTCAGGGATGCCAACGCCCCGATGGAGATCCGGCCCTTCTCCCTGATGGCCGCGGTGCTGCACATGGCCGAGGTGCTGGCCGACGCCCAGCAGTCGCACGAGGACCCCGTCAAGGCCCTGCATGCCGCGGTGCCAGAGCTGGTGGCCCACGTCCACCTTGACATGGACTACCTGCGCGCCAAGCTCCAGGCTGCCGGCGACCTCAGCTCAGACGCAGACCTGCTGCTGCACTGAAGTCCCGGTGCGGGGGCGGCCCCCCCCTGCCACGACGGGGTCAGGTCTTGCCGCCCGCCTTGCCCAGTGCGGCGAGGCGCTTGCGGGCATCCTCCATGCCGTCGAACTTTGCCCCCGACTTGAGCGATTCCTGGTAGGCCTGGGCCGCCTGGGCTGCCTGGCCCAGCTTCTCAAGGACCAGGCCCTGGCGGTACTTGAGATAGGGCAACTGTGGAGCCAGCTTCTGGGCCTGCTGGATCGAGCGCAGCGCCGCCTCGGCATCGCCACTGGCCAGCTGTACGGCGGCCAGGGTGTCCAGGAAGCCGAAATTGCGCGGTTCCAGTTCCACCGCCTTGCGCGCCCACTCCAGCGCCGACCCCAGGTCCTTTTGCTGCTGGGCGGCCAGCCAGGCCATGTTGTTCCAGGCGCCCGCCAGCTTGGCGTCGGCCTCGCTGGCCTTGCGGTAGGCCGCCATGGCCTCGGCGGTCTTGCCCTGGGCTTCCATGAGGTTACCCCACTTGAGATGCAGCGCGGCGGAGTCCTCGCCCTTGCTCTGCGCGGCGAAGCGCTCGTAGTCCTGCTGGGCCGCAGGCCAGCGTCCGGCGCCTGCCTGCAGGTCCAACAGCAGCAGCTTGCTGCGCGCCAGGGCGGGGTCCAGGGACTCTGCCTGGCGGGCCAGCTCAACGGCCTTGTCCCAGTTGCGCTGAGCGGCATGGATCTCGGCGCTGGCCAGCAGGGGCAGGGGATTGCGGGAGGCGAGCCCGCTGCATTGCTCGAAGGCCTTCAGCGCGCCGGCCAGGTCCCGTTGCGCCACCAGGGCGCGTCCCAGGCCGAAGGCGGCGGCAGGGTGCTGGGGATCAGCCTGGCTGGCCATGCGGAAGCTGGCGGCGGCTTCCTTGGCCTTGCCCTGGCTCAGCTGCAGCTCGCCGAGGTCCAGCAGCGCGGGCGTGTACTTGGTGTCAAGCTTGGTGGCCTGCTGGAACTGGCGTTCGGCGTCGGCCGCCTTGCCTTGCGCGGCGGCCAGCCGCCCGGCGGTGGTCAGGACCTCGGCCGAGCGCGGGGCCAGGGCCAGGGCCTTCTGCACCAGCTTCTCGGCGGCCGCTACATTGGAGCGGCGCAGCTGCACGTCGGCCAGACCCAGCAGGGGCTCGTAGGCCTTGGGGGCCAATTTGGCGGCCAGGTTGAATGCGGCATCGGCCTCGGCCCACTGGCCCTTGTCCAGGGCCTGGTTGCCCTTGCGCCAAGCTTCCTCGGCCTCGTGTTGGCTTAGCAGGGCGCTGTCTGCCCCCAACGGGCGGGGGCCGCCGGCCTCGCGCTGCGCCAGGCGGGTCTTGTGCGCCGTCTCGTTGACCACCGGATTGGCAAAGGCCGGCAGGCTCAGGGCGAGAGCCAGTGCGATGACGAGGCGATGGGGTCGGGGCAATTGCATGGCATCGATGGGCGGGCAAGGGCGTGTCCAAGCCTGCCAGTAGAAGAGGGTTGGATGGGATGGTCCGCTATTGGAGCCCAAGCGACCGCATTTGTCCTCCCACCTGAATGCAGGGCCGGCCGGTCTTGGGTAACGGGCGCCGATGGTTGCCGTCCAGATGAGCAGGCCTATTGGATACCAGTATGTGGCCAGTTACGCCTTACCCGTCAATGTAGGGGTGTCGGGTGCTTTGACAGAAAGATTTGAATCATTTGGAAACAATTTTACAAGTTATTGATTTTGCTAAATAAAACGCACTTGGCACGGCATGTGCATCAGACTTTGCGCAGTCACCGCCCGGCTTTGTTACGGGCGGGACTTGTAACGAATCTACTTACGGAGAAACAAGATGAAGGCATACAAGGTTCTGGCTGGCCTGGCCCTGGTGGCAGGCAGCTTCGCAGCACAAGCTGCTCCGACGGTGCTGGACACGGGCATCCTGAAGATGGGCGTGGCTGACAACGGCGGCCTGGGCGCTCTGGGCGTGGGCCTGTCCGGCCCCACCGGCGATGCCATCACCCCGGGCTGCCTGTGCGAAGGCTGGGGTGCTGCTGCTGGCGGCGCTTCGGGCTATGTGTACGGCATGGGCGGCACCGGTGTGGTGTCGGCTCTGACCACCACCACCACCGCTTCCGGCGCCGGTCTGTCGGCTCAGTCCGTGGTGATGCTGTCCAACGGCCTGCAAGTCACGCACAAGTACTCGTACGCTGCTGGCGGTTCGCTGTTCAAGATCGAAGTGGTGCTGACCAACACCACGGCCGGTTCCCTGAGCGACGTGCGTTACGCCCGTACCCTGGACTGGGACGTGACCCCGGGCTACTTCGGCAGCAACTACACCACCGTCTACGGCGGCACGCCCACGGGCCCTGGCGGCAAGGTGCTGCACACCTCCACCAACCCCTTCGCCGTGCCGAATCCCATGGTGTTCCGCGCCCAAGAGGCCGACACCAATGTGGTGAATTCCGTGGGTGACAAGGGCGGTTACTTCGTCTTCGGCTTCGGCGCCCTGAACGCCGGTGAGTCCACCTCCTTCAACACCTTCATCGGCGCTTCGCGCTCCGTGGGTGGCCTGAAGGCAGCCCTGGGTTCGGTCGGTGTGGAAGCCTACTCCTACACCACTGGCAACAGCGTGGCTGACGGCGACTTCGCTCCGGCCTACGGCTATGGCTTCGCAGGTCTGGGCCTGCCCCCGTCCCTGGTGCCGGAACCTGGCTCCCTGGCTCTGCTGGGCATCGCCGCCATCGGCGCTGGCCTGATCGGTCGCCGTCGTCGCGCCTGAATGGTCTGACACCTGCCGCACCGGCGGCAGGTCAAGACCTCAAGATCGAACCCCGAGTGCCGCAAGGCCTCGGGGTTTTTTCATGGTGGCGAGCGATCGCAGTCGCGTTCAGAAGGCCTGCAGGGCCTGCAGGACTCGCTCTGCCGTGGCTGGGGCCCTCAGAGGCGGAGCCGCCGGATTGACGCCGGCTACGGCGTCCTGCAGGGCGAGCAGCACGGCGAAGGGCAGCAGCAGCGGCGGCTCGCCGACGGCCTTGGAGCGGTGGATGCTGTCGGCCCCATTGGGCCGCCCGAAGAGCTTCACCCGGAAATCCAGCGGCATGTCGTTGGCCGTGGGGATCTTGTAGGTGCTGGGCGCGTGGGTCAGCAGCTTGCCGCTCTGGGGATGCCAGCGCAGCTCCTCGGTGGTGAGCCAGCCCTGGCCCTGCACGAAGGCACCTTCGACCTGGCCGATGTCCAGCGCCGGGTTCAGCGACTGGCCGACATCGTGCAGGGCATCGGCGCGCAGCACGCGGTATTCGCCCGTGAGCGTGTCCACCAGCACCTCGGCCACGGCCGCGCCGAAGGCGAAGTAGAAGAACGGCCGACCCTGCAGGGTCTCGCGATTCCAGTGCAGGCCGGGCGTGGCGTAGAAACCCTCGCTCCACAGTTGGATGCGGCGCAGGTAGGCCTGCCGCACCAGTTGGACGAAGGGCAGGGCGGTCTCGGGCCGGTCGGTCACCCGGACCAGCCCCTCGGACCACAGCAGGGACTCCACAGGCGCCTGCAGCATCTCGGCGGCCAGGGGCTCCAGCCGCTGGCGGATGCGCCGTGCGGCGTCCTGGGCGGCCTTGCCGTTGAGGTCGGCACCGGTCGAGGCAGCGGTGGCCGAGGTGTTGGCGATCTTGCTGGTGTCCGTCGCGGTGGCTCGCACGGCCGCCAGCGGCAGGCCCAGGGTGTGGGCCACCACCTGCGCCACCTTGGTGTTGAGGCCCTGGCCCATCTCTGTGCCGCCGTGGTTCACGAGCACCGAGCCGTCCGTGTAGACATGCACCAGGGCACCGGCCTGGTTCAGGTGGACGACGTTGAAGGAAATGCCGAACTTCAGCGGCGTGAAAGCCAGGCCGCGCTTGAGCACGGGGCTGTCGGCATTGAAGGCCGCGATCTCGGCGCGACGACGGGCATAGTCGCAGTCCTGCAGCAGTTGCTCGCACAGCGGATGCAGGAGGTTGTCCTCCACGACCTGCCCGTAGGGCGTGATGTTGCGCCCGTCTTCATCGGCATAGAAGTTGCGCTGCCGGACCAGGGCCGGATCCAGGCCCAGGCGACGCGCAATGCCGTCCAGGATCACCTCCATGGCCAGCGCACCCTGAGGGCCGCCAAAGCCGCGGAAGGCGGTGTTGCTCTGTGTGTGGGTGCGGGCGCAGAAGCCATGCAGGGCCACGTTCGGCAGCCAGTAGGCGTTGTCGAAGTGGCACAGGGCGCGCGTCATCACTGGCGCCGAGAGGTCCGCCGAATGGCCGCAGTTCGCGATGAGATCGACCTCGGCGGCCAGCAGTCGGCCCGTCTCATCGAAGCCCACGTCCCAGCGGTAGTCGAAGCCATGCCGACGGCCGGTGATGAGAAAGTCGTCATCGCGGTCCAGGCGCAACTTCACGGGGTGCTGCAGCCGGTGCGCCGCAATGGCGGCCACACAGGCGAAGAGGGCCGACTGCGATTCCTTGCCGCCAAAGCCGCCGCCCATGCGCCGGCATTGCACCTGCACGCGATGGCTTTCCCAACCCAATGCGTGGGCCACCAACTGCTGCATCTCGGAGGGATGCTGGGTGGAGCAGTGCAGCAGCAGCCCGTGGTCTTCCTGCGGCAGCGCGTAGCTGATCTGGCCTTCCAAGTAGAACTGCTCCTGGCCGCCTACCGACCATTCGCCCTGCCAGCGATGCGGCGCAGAAGCCAGAGCCGCCGCCGCATCGCCGCGCTGCAGGTGCATGGGAGGCACGACGTATTGCCCGGCGGCATGGGCGTCCAGCGCCGTCAGCAGCGCAGGCTGGGCCTCGCACTGGATGAAGCGCGCGGCCTGGGCTGCCGCGCGCCGCGCCAGCTCCCGGTCGCTGGCAATCACGGCGAAGACGGGCTGCCCGAGATAGCGCAACTCGGCGTTGGCAAGGATGGGGTCGTCATGCAGCAGCGGGCCGCAGTTGTTCTCCCCCGGGATGTCCTCGGCGGTGAATACCGCCACGACGCCGGGCAGGGCCAGCAGGGCGGCGCGGTCCACGCCCAGCAGGCGCCCGTGGGCCACGGGGGACAGGCCCAGGGCGGCATGCAGGGTGCCGCGCAGCTCGGGCAGATCATCGGTGTAGCGAGCCTCGCCGCTGACATGCAGGGCCGCCGATTCATGCGGCCGGCTGCTGCCGACCACGGAGGCGGGCGTGAGTGTGTCCGCGCCAATGGGGGTGCAAGCCTTGTTCATGGCTGAGCTCCGGGCACGGGCTGTTGGCCATCGCGTCCCAGCTGTGTGGCCCACCAGATGCCACTGCGCGCTGCGGGCAGGGGGCTGTCGCTGCGCGTCTCTAGCCAGAAGCGCCGCAGCAGGTTGCAGGCGACCTGCATGCGGTAGGCCGCCGAGGCACGCAAGTCGCTGAGTGGCTGGAAGTCCTGTGTCAGGGCCTTGGCTGCGGCCTGCAGGGTGCCTTCGTTCCAGGTCTGGCCCAGCAGCGCGGCTTCTGCCTGCGGGGCTCTCCTGACAATGCCCGCCATGCCGCCATACACCAGCCGCGCCTCGCGGATGCGCCCGTGCTCGTGGCGCAGCGCGAAGACGCCACAGACGGCGGAGATGTCGCTGTCGTAGCGTTTGGCGATCTTGTAGCCGCGGAGCTGCCACTCACGGCCCGGAAGGGGCAGATGCAGGGCCTCGACAAACTCGCCCGGCTGCAGCGCGTTCTTCATGTAGTCGAGGTAGAAGTCCTGCAGCGGGAGGCGGCGTTGCGCGGCGCCCAGGCGCAGCACGATCTCGGCACCCAGTGCGATCAGGGCCGGGGCGCCGTCACCGATGGGTGAGCCGTTGGCAATGTTGCCTCCTAGCGTGCCTGCGTGGCGCACCGGAGGCGATGCGAAGCGCAGCCACAGTTCGCGCAGGGCGGGAACCTGCTCCACCAGCGCGGACCAGGCATCTTCCAGCGAAACGGCCGCACCGATCCACAAGCCGGGCTGGCCATCAGGCCAGGGCTCGGCACGCAGCTCGCGCAGGGCAGCCACGCTCAGGGTGCTGATCAGCATGCCCACGTCGCGATGCTGCTTGTTGACCCACAGGCCGATGTCGGTCGCGCCCGCCACCAGGCGCGCCTGCGGCCATTGCTGAAGAAGCGCGGCCAGGGCATCCAGGCTGCGAGGGGCATGGAACTGGCGGGGCGCCTGCTGGGCGGGATCGTGGGACTCATAGGCCAGCGGTGCGTCCTCGCGCAGCCGGCGCAGTGCGGCCGCGGCAGGGGCGGTGTCGAGGCGCTGGGCGGGCGGCTCGAACATCTGCTCGCCCGCGTCCAGGATGGGGCGGTAGCCCGTGCAGCGGCACAGATTGCCTGCCAGGCCATCGGCCAGCTGCTGGCGGCTGGGGCGTGTTCCGGCCGCCTGGTGCGATTCATAAAGGGCCTGCAGGCTCATGGCGAAGCCCGGCGTGCAGAAGCCGCATTGCGAGCCGTGATAGTCAACCAGGGCCTGTTGCACAGGATTGAGCTGGCGCGAGGAGCCCAGGTCCTCGACGGTGAAGAGCGCCTTGCCGTCCAGCATGGGCAGGAACTGGATGCAGGCATTGATGTTGCGCAGCTGCAGGCGGTCCTGGTCATCGAGCTCGCCAAGCAGTACCGTGCAGGCGCCGCAGTCGCCTTCGGCGCAGCCTTCCTTGCTGCCGCAAGCATCGGCAGACTCACGTAGCCAACGCAGCACGGTGGTCGTGGGGGGCTGCTCGCGCACCTCCTGGATCTGGCCGCGGAAGAAGAAGCGGATGGGGCGTGTGTTCATGAGAATCCTGTTCCAGCTTCGCACCTTACGCGCGCGACTGCGCGGAAGAGATATGCTCAATCCGATAGTGGATATCAGTGGGCGAATATGGCGGAAGCGGCGGCACTGGCCAAGATCGAGCTTCAGCTCATCCGGGTCCTGCATACATTGATCAGCGAACGCAGCGTTTCCCGGGCCGCCCTGCGGCTCGGCAGCTCGCAACCGGCCGTCTCCGGCCAGTTGCGGCGTCTGCGTGCGCTCACGGGCGATCCGCTGCTGGTGCGCAGCGGCCAGGGCATGGCGCCCACGCCCACGGCCCTGGCGCTGCAGGAGCCGGCCGCGCGCCTGCTGCTGGAGGCGCAACGCATCTTCAGCCCGCGCCAGCGCCTGCAGGCCTTTGAGCCGGCCACTGCCCGGCAGCGCTTCCGCATTGCCGCCAGCGACTACCTCGACCCCGTCTTCCTGCCCGGGCTGGTGGCCCGCCTGCAGCGCGAGGCCCCGGGCGTGCAACTGGACCTGCAGGCCCTGTCCGCGGATTTTGATTACCGCGCCGCCCTGGCCCGCGGCGAGGTGGATCTCGTCATCGGCAACTGGCCCGAGCCTCCCGAGGAGCTGCACCTGGGCCGCCTCTTCAGCGACGAGCTGGTGGTGCTGATGAGCCAGGACCACCCCATGGCACGGGCTCCTGCGCGAAGCTGGACGCTGGAACGCTACCTCGACTGCCAGCATCTCGCGCCCATGCCCTTCGCCGCGAACCAGCCGGGCTTTGTGGACCAGCACCTTGCCAGCCTGGGCCTGAGCCGCTGCGTCGCCGTGCGCAGCGCCCATTTCGGCCAACTGCCGCTGATGGTGGCTCACAGCCTGCTGGTGTTGACGACGGGTCGCCAGTTCTGCAGCCGCTTCGTGGACCAGCTGCCGGTGAAGATCCTGCGCTGCCCCGTGCCTTTCCCGCCCTTGAACTACTACCAGCTCTGGCATGAGCTGGGCCATGCGGCGCCTGCGCATCGCTGGCTGCGCGAGCAGGTGCGCGAGCTCGCCCGCGAACTCGTGCGAACGGCCCCGCGCGCTTGAACCCCATGACGAAAGAGAACGTGACTGCCCCCTCCCGCCTCGCCCTGCGCGGCGACCTCCTGGATTTCACCGGCACGCCCGCCTGGGGCGTGCTGGACGACCCCGCCGTGCGCTTCCGCCCGGATCACTGGCTGCTGATCGAGGGCGGCCGCATCATCGGCGCCCAGGCCGAGGATCCCGACGCCTGCTGGACCCGTGAGGACCACCGCGGCCGCCTGATCCTGCCCGGCTTCATCGATACCCATGTCCACTGCCCGCAGCTGGACGTCATCGCCAGCTACGGCGCCGAACTGCTGGACTGGCTCAACACCTACACCTTCCCCGCCGAGCAGCGCTATGCCGACCCCATCGTGGCCCGGGCCGGCGCCGAGCGCTTTCTGGACGCCCTGCTGGCCCATGGCACGACCTCGGCCATGGTCTTCCCCACGGTGCACAAGGTGTCGGCCGAGACGCTCTTCGAGGCTGGCCGCCAGCGCGGCATGCGCCTGCTGACCGGCAAGGTGCTGATGGACCGCCACGCCCCGGATGGCCTGCGCGACGATGTGGACCAGGCCCGGCGCGACTGCGAGGATCTCATCAGCCGCTTCCACGGCCAGGACCGCCTGGGCTATGCCGTCACCGTGCGCTTCGCCCCGACCAGCACGCCGGCCCAACTGGCCATGGCCGGTGACCTCTGCCGGCAGGACGCCTCGCTGTACATGCAGACCCATGTGGCCGAAAACCGGGCCGAGGTCCAATGGGTGGCCCGGCTGTTCCCGGAAGCCCGCAGCTACCTGGATGTCTACGACCGCGTCGGCCTGCTGCACGAGCGCGCCGTGCTGGCCCATGGTATCTGGCTGGATGCGCAGGACCGCGCCCTGCTGGCGCAGCGGGAGGCGCAGCTGGCCTTCTGCCCCTCGTCCAACCTCTTCCTGGGCAGCGGGCTCTTCGACTGGGTGGCCGCGCGAGAGGCCGGCTTTGCCGTCAGCGTGGCTTCGGACGTGGGCGGCGGCACCTCGCTGTCCACCCAGCGCACCCTGGGCGACGCCTACAAGGTGCAGGCCCTGGGCGGCCGCCGCCTGACGGCCTGGGCCGGCCTGCATGCGGCCACGCTTGGCGCGGCGCAAGGCTTGGGGCTCTCGCATGAGATCGGGCACTTGGGCGTGGGTACACTGGCCGACGTCTGCATCTGGGACTGGGCCTGCGGCCCGGTGGCCGAGGCGCGCTTCGCGGTGGCCCGCGAACTGCACGAGAAGGTCTTTGCCTGGATGACGCTGTCCGATGAGCGCAATCTGGCGGCTGCCTATGTGGCCGGCGTGGTGCGGCATCGGCGTCCGGATACCTTGTCCCACCCTTGAAACGCAGAAGTCTTGCTGATCGTCATGGCTGAACCCGTCCCCCGACTCGAACTCCAAGGCATCAGCAAGCAGTACCCGGCCGTCAAGGCCAATGATGGCGTCTCGCTGCGGGTGATGCCCGGCCAGATCCAGGCCGTGCTGGGGGAGAACGGCGCGGGCAAGTCCACGCTGATGAAGATCATCTACGGCGCTGTGCAGCCCGACGAAGGCCGCCTGCTGTGGAACGGGCAGGCCGTGCAGGTGCGCAGCCCTGCGCAGGCCCGGACACTCGGCATCAGCATGGTCTACCAGCATTTTTCGCTGTTCGACACGCTCAGTGCCGCCGAGAACGTCTGGCTGGGCTTGGACAAGTGCCTGAGCCTGGCCGAGGTGCGGCAGCGCATCCGCGA
Source organism: Mitsuaria sp. WAJ17 (assembly GCF_014174515.1). Lineage (GTDB taxonomy): Bacteria > Pseudomonadota > Gammaproteobacteria > Burkholderiales > Burkholderiaceae_C > Roseateles_B. The sequence goes on along the minus strand of NZ_JACJUG010000004.1, from coordinate 175,654 downwards.
GCTGTCCGCCGCCTATGGGCTGGAGGTGGACCCGGAGCGCCCGGTGCACACGCTGTCGGTGGGCGAGCGCCAGCGGGTGGAGATCGTGCGGGCCCTGCTGACGAACCCCAGCCTCCTGATCCTGGACGAGCCCACCTCGGTGCTCACACCTCAGGCCGTGCAGAAGCTGTTCGAGGTGCTGCGCCGTCTGGCGGCCGAGGGCTGCGCCATCCTCTACATCAGCCACAAGCTCGACGAGATCCGCGCTCTGTGCCAGCACTGCACGGTGCTGCGCGGCGGCAAGGTCACGGGCGAGTTGGACCCGCGCACGGTGGACAACGCCGCGCTGTCCCGCCTCATGATCGGCAGCGAGCCGCCGCGGCTGCAGGCCGGCCAGCGTCAGACGGGCGCGCCGGTGCTGCGCGTACAGGGCCTGGACCTGGCCACGGACAACCCCTTCGGCACCACCCTGCGCGGCCTGGCCTTCGAGCTGCGCGCGGGCGAGATCCTGGGCGTGGCCGGTGTCAGCGGCAATGGCCAGCAGGAGCTGCTGGCCGCGCTTTCGGGCGAGGATCCGCGCGCGCCCCGCGGCAGCATCCGCCTTTTCGATGGCGACATCGCCCAGGCCAGCTGCCGCAAGCGCCGCAAGCTGGGCCTGCATTTCGTGCCTGAGGAACGTCTTGGGCGCGGTGCCGTGCCCAGCCTCTCCCTGGCCGACAACATCCTGCTGACCCGCACCGAGGCCGTGAAGGCCGGCGGTTGGCTCCACAAGGCCCAGGCCCGACGCCTGGCCGAGGAGCTCATTGCTCGCTTCGGCGTGCGCTGCGGCGGCTCGGGGGCAGCGGCCCGCAGCCTCTCGGGGGGCAATCTCCAGAAGTTCATCGTGGGCCGCGAGATCGATGCAGCCCCCAAGCTGCTGCTCATCGCACAGCCCACCTGGGGTGTGGACGTGGGGGCGGCGGCCCAGATCCGGGGCGAGCTGCTCAAGCTGCGCGACGCCGGCTGCGCGCTCCTGGTCTTCAGCGAGGAGTTGGACGAATTGTTCGAGATCAGTGACCGCCTGGTGGTGATGGCGCAGGGCCGCCTCTCGCCCAGCCTGTCGGTGGCCGAGGCCACGGTGGAGCGCATTGGGGCCTGGATGTCCGGCCTGTGGGACAACGCCGAAACGAGCAAGGAGGCGTCCCATGCTGCGGCTTGAGACCCGCCCCGAGCCCTCGCGCCTGATGGCCCTGGCCTCACCGCTGATGGCCTTGGCGCTGACCACCCTGCTGGGCGTGCTGCTCTTCCTCGCCCTGGGTAAGGACCCGCTGCGCGGCCTGCAGATGTTCTTCTGGGAGCCCATCCGCAGCGCCTATGCCTGGAGCGAGCTGGGCCTCAAGGCCACGCCCCTGATCCTGATCGCCCTGGGCCTGGCCCTGTGCTTCCGGTCCAACGTCTGGAACATCGGCGCGGAGGGGCAGTTCATCGTCGGCGCGCTGGCGGCGGGCTGGGTCGCGATGCAGGCCGATGCGCAGACGGGCCGCGGCATCGTCGTGCTGGTCCTGCTGGCCGGCGTGCTGGGCGGCATGGCCTGGGCGGCGATCACGGCCATGCTGCGCGACCGCTTCAATGCCAACGAGATCCTGGTGAGCCTCATGCTGGTCTATGTCGCCGACCTGCTGCTGGGCTACCTGGTCTACGGCCCCTGGAAAGACCCCAACGGCTATAACTTCCCGCAGACCATCACCTTCGCGGCGGCCACCAAGATCCCGCGGCTGTTCAGCGGCTGGCGGGTCAACATCGGCGTGCTGGTGGCCCTGGGCGCAGTGGCGGGCTTCTGGCTGCTGATGTTCCGCAGCTATGCGGGCTATGCGCTGCAGGTCGGTGGCCTCGCGCCGGCGGCGGCGCGCTATGCGGGCTTCTCCTCGCGCCGGGCGCTGTGGACCGCGCTGCTGCTGTCCGGCGGCATGGCGGGCCTTGCCGGGGCGCTGGAGGCGGCCGGGCCGCTGGGCCAACTGACGCCGCATGTGCCCGCGGGCTACGGCTTCGCAGCCATCATCGTGGCCTTCGTGGGGCGCCTGCACCCGGTGGGCATCGTGGGCTCGGGCCTGTTGATGAGCATGTTCTACATCGGCGGCGAACTGGCGCAGTCTCGCCTGGGCTTGCCCAAGTCCATCACCGGCGTCTTCCAGGGCCTGCTGCTGTTCACGCTGCTGACCTCGGACACACTGATCCACTACCGCGTGCGCTGGGCGCGCAGGGCTGCCTGAGGTCGCATCATGGATCTGAACTCACTCGCCGCCCTCGTCGCCGCGACGCTCAATGCGGGCACCTTGCTGGCCCTGGCGGCACTGGGACTGCTGATCAACGAACGCGCCGGCGTCCTCAACCTCGGTGCCGAGGGCATGATGCTGGTGGCCGCCATCGCCGGCTTTGCCACCGGCGTGCACACGGGCAGTGACAGCCTGGCCTTCCTTGCCGGCATGGCCGCGGGCGCGGCGCTGGCCGGGGTCTTCGCGCTGCTGGTCCTGTGGCTCAACACCAACCAGTACGCCGCCGGGCTTGCGCTGAGCCTCTTCGGCGCGGGCTTCTCGGCCTTCGTGGGCCAGGGCTATGTGCAGGAAAAGCTCTCGGCGCGGCCCAGCTTCGCTATTCCCGGCTTGAGCGATCTGCCCTTCGTCGGCACGGCGCTTTTCAAGCAGCATCCCCTGGTCTACGGCGCGATGGCGCTGACGGCGGGCCTGGCCTGGTTCTTCTACCGCTCGCGCGCCGGGCTGGTGCTGCGCGCGGTGGGCGAGTCGCCCGAGTCAGCCCATGCCCTGGGCTATCCGGTGCGCCGCATCCGCCTGCTGGCCGTGCTGGCCGGCGGTGCGCTGTGTGGCCTGGCCGGGGCCTATGTCTCGGTGGCCTATACCCCGCTGTGGGTGGAGGGCATGATTGCCGGCAAGGGCTGGATCGCTCTGGCCCTGACCACCTTCGCCACATGGCGGCCGGCCCGCGTGCTGCTGGGCGCCTATCTCTTCGGTGGCGTCACCATGCTGCAGTTCCATCTGCAGGGGCAGGGGGTGGAAGTGCCCAGCCAGTTGCTGTCCATGTTGCCCTACCTGGCGACCATCGTGGTGCTGGTGGGGATCTCGCGCAACGGCGGCTTCATCCGCGCCAACATGCCGGCTTCCCTGGGCAAGCCATTCCATCCGGGCGGCTAAGATCGCCGGCTGGAATTTTCTGCAGTCTTCACCCCGTCATTCCCCTCGCGGGATTTCCAAGGAGCACCCATGCGTCACATTGGCAAGCGTGATCTGATCAAGTGGGCCGGCTGGTCCGGCCTGGCCGCTGCGGCCCTGTTGGTCGGCTGCGGCAAGAAGGAAGAAGCCGCCAGCCCAGCGTCCGCCGCCTCGGCCGCGTCCGCCCCGGCGGCCAAGTCCGAGCCGCTGAAGATCGCCTTCGCCTATGTCGGCCCCGTGGGTGACGGTGGCTGGACCTTCGCTCACGACAACGCCCGCAAGGCCGTGGAGAAGGAATTCGGCGACAAGGTCCAGACCAGCTTCGTCGAGAAGGTGCCAGAGGCCGCCGACGCTGAGCGCGTCTTCCGCGACATGGTGGGTCAGGGCAACAAGCTGATCTTCGGCACCACCTTCGGCTACATGGAGCCCATGCTCAGGGTCGCCGCCGACACGGCCGACGTCAAGTTCGAGCACGGCACCGGCTACAAGCAGGCCGCCAATATGCGCACCTACGACTCTCGCACTTACGAAGGCGCCTATATGGCCGGCGTGGTGGCGGGCAAGATGAGCAAGAGCGGCATGCTGGGTGTGGTGGGCTCCATCCCCATCCCCGAGGTGATCCGCAACATCAACAGCTTCACCCTGGGCGCGCAGAGCGTGAACCCCAAGGTCAAGGTGCGCGTGGTCTGGGTCAACGAGTGGTTCAACCCGCCCAAGGAGACCGAGGCCGCGCAGTCGCTGATCGATGGCGGCGCCGACGTGCTGATGCAGAACACCGACTCCAGCGCCGTGCTGCAGACCGCCGAGAAGAACGGCAAGTACGCCTTCGGCTGGGATTCCGACATGACCGCCTACGGGCCCAAGGCCCACCTGGCCTCGGCCGTCATCAACTGGGGCCCGTACTACATCAAGGCCGTGCGTGACGCGCTGGACGGCAAGTGGACGGCCGGCCCCGGCAGCCACAGCTGGTGGGGCGTCAAGGAAGGCGCGATCGACCTGGTCTCCCTGGCCGAGGCCGTGCCGGCCGACACCCGCGCGCAGATCGACAAGGTCAAGGCCGGCCTGAAGGATGGCAGCTTCGCGATCTGGAAGGGCCCCATCGTCGGCCAGGACGGCAAGGAAGTGCTGAAGAAGGACGAGGTCGCCGACGACAAGTTCCTCTCTGGCATCAACTTCTACGTGAAGGGCGTCGAGGGCAAGGTGCCCACGGGCAAGTAAACCCGCGCCCGTCGCAGCAAGCCACCCGCCGAGAGGCCGGTGGCTTTCTTCATGGCCGGGCCCCGGCTGTGCGCTCCGGTCTGCAGTTCGTCCGCTACCGGCTGCAGGTCATCCGCGGGGGATTGGCAAGGACGGGTGGTCTCACTACATTGGCGCGGTGCCGGGTCTTCGCCCAGCCGAGCCAACGAGGAGCACCACTTGAAGAACGAACAACGGAAGTCCGCGTCACCCCGCATCGCCCTGAATCGCCTGGCCCTGTGCCTGGCGCTGGCCAGCACCGGCGGCCTGCTCATGAGCCTGCCGGCCCAGGCCGCGACCAGCGCCAAGCAAAGCAGCGCGCCCGCCGCGCCCAAGCGCTACACCATCGAGCAGTTCATGGCGACGACCAATATCGGCGGCGCCTCTTTCAGCGCCGACGAGAAGCGCATCCTCTTCCACAGCAACAAGACCGGCATCTTCAATGTCTACAGCATCCCCGTTACGGGCGGGGAGCCGGTGGCCCTGACCAGCTCCACCAAGGACAGCCACTACGCCGTCGGCTACTTCCCCAAGGACGACCGGGTGCTCTACACCCGCGACCAGGGCGGCAACGAGCTCAACCACCTCTATGTGCGCGAGCTGGACGGCAGCGAGAAAGACCTGACCCCGGGCGACAAGCTCAAGGCTATGTTCATGGGCTGGTCCGGTGACAAGAACAGCTTCCATGTGGCCACCAACGAGCGCGATGCGCGCTTCTTCGACGTCTACCGCTACGACGCCAAGACCTACGCTCGCGAGCTGGTCTACAAGAACGAGACCGGCCTGAATGTGGCCCAGGTCAGTGACGACGGCCGCTGGATCGCCTTCGGCAAGACCAACACCACGGCCGACAAGGATGTCTACCTCTACGACACCCAGACCAAGACCACCAAGCACGTGACGCCCCACCAGGGCGTGGCCGACAACAGCCCGGCAGGCTTCGATCCGGCCTCCAAGCGCTTGCTGATTACCAGCAACGAGGGCGCCGAGTTCACCCGTCTGATGAGCTACGACCTGGCCAGCGGCAAGATGAGCGAGCTGGAGAAGGCCGACTGGGACGTGGTCTACACCGACTTCTCGGACGACGGCCGCTACCGCGTCACCGGCATCAACGCCGACGCCAGCATCGCGCTGAAGCTGCGCGAGATGGGCAAGGACGGCATGGAGCGCGAGGTGACCCTGCCCAAGCTGCCGGGCGGCGAGATCCGGGGCGTGCGCTTCTCGGGCAGCAGCGGCAAGATGGCCTTCTATGTGAACGGCGATCGCTCACCCAGCAATCTGTTCGTCTATGACTTCGCCAGCAAGCAGGTGAAGCAGCTGACGCAGAGCATGTCCAAGGAGGTCAATCCGGATGACCTCGTGGACGCGAAGGTCGTGCGCTTCAAGTCCTTCGACGGCATGAGCATTCCCTCGGTCTACTACCAGCCCAAGGATGCCTCGCCCACCAACAAGGTGCCCGCCCTGGTCTGGGTGCATGGCGGCCCCGGCGGCCAGACCATGCGCGGCTACTCCGCCCTGATGCAGTACTTCGCCAACCACGGCTATGCGGTGCTGGGCATCAACAACCGCGGCAGCTCGGGCTACGGCAAGAGCTTCTTCACCGCTGACGACGGCAAGCACGGTCGCGAACCGCTGTGGGACTGCGTGGAGGCCAAGACCTACCTGGCCAGCACCGGCGTGATCGACCCTGAGCGCATCGGCATCATCGGCGGTTCCTACGGCGGCTACATGACCCTGGCAGCCCTCGCCTTCCGCCCCGAGGCCTTCAAGGTGGGCATCGACATCTTCGGTGTCTCCAACTGGCTGCGCACGCTGGAATCCATCCCGCCCTACTGGGAGAGCTTCCGCCAGGCCCTCTACCAGGAGGTGGGGGATCCGGTGAAGGACAAGGACTTCCTCATCGCCACCTCGCCCTTGTTCCATGCCAAGGAGATCCGCAAGCCGCTGATGGTGATCCAGGGCGCCAACGACCCGCGCGTGATCAAGCCCGAGAGCGACGAGATCGTCGAGGCGGTCAAAAAGAACGGCGTGCCGGTGGAGTACGTGGTCTTTGACGACGAAGGCCACGGCTTCTCGAAGAAGAAGAACAACATCGAGGCCAGCGGCCGCATGCTGCAGTTCCTCGACAAGCACCTCAAGACGGCCAACACCACGCCGGCCAAGTGAAGGCGGCCTGATGGCGGCCTGATGGCGGCCTGATGGCGGCCTGATGGCGAGCCTGCTGCCACCGCGAGGCACGGTCCCCGCGCTCGCTGAGGGAGCCTTCCCCTGCAGGAACCCACCGCCCGGACGATGGTCTGGCCGGTGGGCTTTTCCTTGCGGGGCGGCAGCGCATGAGGGGCATGCCGATGCGGCCGGGATGGGCGGATTGTGGGCGTCCCGGTGAAGGTCGGCAGCTGCCCTGCGGTACCATGTGGCCCCATTTTTCATGGGGCAGGCGATGGTCTGGCCCCCCGCGTAGGCTGCTTCGTCGGAGAGTTGTTGTGTCCCTGTCCCCGCCCTCCCCATCATCTGCCGCAACAGGCGCCACCGGCCAGCGCGCCGAGCCGTCAGCGCCGCATCCGGCGACCGAGGCGCTGTTTCGAGCCATCGAGGCACAGCGGCAGACCGACCCCTTGATCGGCGCCAAGCTCGGTGCCAAGGACATCTTCCAGAAGCTGCTGCATGGGATGAAGGGGGAGCGGGGCGTCCACGCCGAGTCCTTGCTCTGCGCCCTGGGTGCCTTGGCGGGCTACGCCTGTCAGGCCAGCCTGCGCGAGCAAGCCCTGGCCAAGGGGCAGCCAGAGACTGCCGCCTTCATCACGGTCAAGAGCCCCGATGGCAAGACGTATTTCTTCGGCGAGCCGCTGAACCAGGCCCTGGCTGAAGGGCCCTATTCCGTCTGGAGCCTTGCTGCCGGTGCCGCGCAGCATCTTGGCTGCCAGACGCTGCCTGACCTCAAGCCCATCTTTGAGCACGTCGTCCAGTCGGTCGGCACGAGCGCCTTCGGCCGGCCCAGGTTGCCGCAGGGCCGGGTCGCCAGCGACACGCCCATCAACTACGTCAAGGCCCTGTGGCCGGCACTGCTGCCCACGGTCAAGCGCTACTGCAAGGAGCCCTCCGAGTGGCCCATGCTGTTCGCCGCCGCCGCCCAGGAGGCGATGGAAGCCAGCAAGGCGGTGCTGGCGCCGGAGCTTGCTCTGCTCATCGTCATGGAGTGCGCGATCCCCATGTCCAAGGTGGACCTGGCTGAGGGGCACACCGGCCAGGCGGCGGCTTCTGCTGGATTGGCGCCCAAGAATGCGCCGCCGGCCCGTCGAGACAGCCCGTCCGCGCGTCAACGCTGGACCCGGGTTCTTCTGGGTACGAACGAAGGGCGGATCCTCGTCCTGGCCAGCGCGCTCTATCTGGCCGTCGGCCTTTTGGCCAAGGTCTCAACGTCCATGGCTTCCGCCTTGGGCGTGGTCGGCGTGTTGGGGGTCTACATGCCGCTCCTCCTGCTGTTCGTCGCCCATCGGCTGGGCGTGCTGAGGCGGGACTTTGTCAGCAGCCGCTTCGACACGGTCTGCATGCTGGTGGCGGCATTGGCGCCGTTCCTGGCCCTCGGCAAGCTGGTCTTGTTTCGCTGAGCGACTGCCCGTGGCCCGGTGGCGACAGGCCCAAGGCGCCTGCCTGTCTTGACGGGGGCGGCGCAACGCCCGCCGTGCAGGGGCTAGCTCGGGCAGTGAGCCGCTTGAAGGGCTGGATGCGCCGAAAGCCGCTGTCAGCGCGAACAGCCGGGATGTGGCGGCGGCGCGCCGGCCGGCTGGGCTCGCCCCTTCGACTAGCGGATCAGCGCCGGCTGCGCCTGGGGGTTGCGGCCGTCTGCGGAGGCCTGCGCTGCGGCCAGGTCGGCCCGGCGGGCTCCGGTAAAGCGCTTGGCCCAGTAGGCTTCGCGCAGGTCCTCCACGCGCACGGCGCTGCCCACGCGGGGGCTGTGGATGAACTTGCCGTCGCCCACGTAGATGCCCACGTGTGAGAAGGTGCGCTTCATCGTGTTGAAGAAGACCAGGTCGCCCGGCTTCAGCTCTTCCTGCTTGATGGGTATGAGGCTGGACAGGCGCGCCTGTTCGTCTGCTCGGTGGGGCAGAACCAAGCCCACGGACATCTCGAAGATGTGGCGGGTGAAGCCGCTGCAGTCGAATCCGCTCTCCAGGGATTTGCCGCCCCGCTTGTAGGGAACGCCCAGGAAGTTCATGGCCGACATGACCAGGTCGGAAGCGGTGTCGCGCACCTGGTTCAGCAGCTTGTTTTCACTGGCGTTTTTCATCAGCCCGGTGTCCTGGAGGAAACGGGTGATGGCGTCATTGCCATTGGTGCTGGGGCTCGAACCCGCGGCCGCGGCGGCGGCCAGGTCGGCCGGTGCCGGGCTGGTCTTGGCGGCTGCGATGGCGCCCGGCTGGGCGGCCACCTGCTGGCTCTGGCCATAGGCACCCATCATGGTGCCCGGCGGCGGCGCCAGCGGGGCATTGCCCTGCGCCGACTGCTGCTGCGCCAGCGCGCCCGTGGCGCACACGCCCAGCGCGAGGGCGGCACAAGCCGCCACCATGTGCAGGGGGCGCAGGGAGCTCTGGCGGCGGGAAGGATGTCGGGCTGGCAGCATCGGGAACTTGATCTCGGCCGCGCAGCTTAAGAAGCGGGTCTTGGCAGTGTCAAGCAAGGCAGGGGCAAACCGCGGGTAATTCCGGGCGCTGTTCGATACCCGAATCACCCCGCGTTTCAGTTTGGGGAACAAGCCCTATTGGACCATAGGGGGGCCCCGGCACATGTGTCCAAGCGCACAGCAAGCGCTCCGGGATTGATCCCCGGCAATGCTCGCCGGCATGACGCTCCGGGGTCAGGCTGCCGTCAGAGCCCCGTCGTGAAATGCGCCGTAATTCGTAATTATGGAAATGCAGAGGTCAGCCATGAGCAGCATTCCCGGCAGCACCGCCCCCCAGGTTCCGGGCGATTACGCCAGCTTTTACCGTCGTTCGGTCGAGCAGCCGGACGAATTCTGGCGCGAGCAGGCGGCGCTGATCGAGTGGCAGACGCCTTTCGAGCAGGTCTGCGACTACAGCCGGCCGCCCTTCGCCCAATGGTTTGTCGGTGGCACGACCAATCTTTGCCACAACGCCGTGGACCGCCACGCCCGTGACCGTGGCGAGCAGGACGCGCTGATCTGGGTCTCCACCGAGGTCAAGGAGGAGCGCATCTACAGCTTCCGCGAACTGCAGCGCGAGGTCGAACGCATGGCCGCCATCCTCCAGGCCCAGGGCGTGGGGCAGGGCGACCGGGTGTTGATCTACATGCCCATGATCCCGGAGGCGGCCTTCGCCATGCTGGCCTGCGCGCGCATCGGCGCCATCCACTCGGTGGTGTTCGGCGGCTTCGCCAGCGTGTCCCTGGCCAGCCGCATCGACGATGCCACGCCCAAGCTCGTGGTGAGTGCCGACGCAGGCAGCCGCTCCGGCAAGGTCGTGCCCTACAAGCACCTGCTGGATGAGGCCATCCAACTGGCACAGCACAAACCGCAGGCAGTGCTGATGGTGGACCGCGGCCTGGCTGCCTTCGAGCACGTGGCCGGGCGTGACCTGGACTACGCCGCTCTGCGCGCGCAGCACAGGGATGCGCAGGTGCCCTGCACCTGGCTGGAGTCCAACGCCATCAGCTACACCCTCTACACCAGCGGCACCACCGGCAAACCCAAGGGCGTGCAGCGCGATGTGGGGGGCTATGCCGTGGCTCTCGCGGCCAGCATGAAGCACATCTACTGCGGCCATGCCGGAGAGACCTACTTCTCCACCAGCGATATCGGCTGGGTGGTGGGCCACAGCTACATCATCTACGGCCCGCTGATCGCCGGCATGGCCACGCTGATGTACGAGGGCCTGCCCACCGTGCCGGATGCGGGCATCTGGTGGCAGTTGGTCGAGCGTTTCAAGGTCTCGGTGATGTTCAGCGCACCGACCGCCGTGCGCGTGCTCAAGAAGCAGGATCCCGCCTACCTGGGCAAGTACGACCTCAGCAGCCTTCGCGCTCTGTTCCTGGCAGGCGAACCCCTGGACGAGCCCACCGCGACCTGGATCGCGCAGAGCCTGGGCCGCCCCATCATCGACAACTACTGGCAGACCGAGACCGGCTGGCCCATCCTCTCCATTGCCAACGGCGTGGAGAAGAAGCCCAGCAAGTTCGGGTCCCCCGGTGTGGCCATGTACGGCTACAAGGTGAAGCTGCTCAACGAGAACACCGGCGAGGAGCTCACGGGTGCCAACCAGAAGGGCGTGGTGGCCATCGAGGGCCCGCTGCCGCCGGGCTGCCTGCAGACGGTGTGGGGCGACGATGCCCGCTTCGTCAACACCTACTGGTCCAGCATCCCTGACAAGCTGGTGTACTCAACCTTCGACTGGGGCATCCGAGACGAGGACGGCTACTACTACATCCTGGGCCGTACCGACGACGTGATCAACGTGGCCGGCCACCGCCTGGGCACGCGCGAGATCGAGGAGAGCATCGCCAGCCATCCCAATGTGGCCGAAGTGGCCGTGGTGGGCGTGGCGGATCAGCTCAAGGGTCAGGTGGCCATGGCCTTCGCCGTGCTGAAGGACGCCAGCCTCGCGGCCACGGAAGAGGGCGCCCGCGAGCAGGAAGCCGAGATCATGAGGCGGGTGGACGAGCAACTGGGCGCGGTGGCCCGGCCGGCCCGCGTGCGCTTCGTGAGCGTGCTGCCCAAGACCCGCTCGGGCAAACTGCTGCGCCGCGCCATCCAGGCGGTGTGCGAGCAGCGCGATCCGGGCGATCTGACCACCATCGAGGACCCCTCGGCCCTGCAGCAGATACGCAGCCTGTTGGGGGGCTGACGAGCGCGTCATCCCGGCTGTTCTTGGTGTTTGTCCCGGTGCGCTGACTTCCGGGCGAGGGCAGGGCCGCGGGCACAATCCGCGCATCCTTCCCAGAGAGGCGTTGGTGCTAACCGTGCCATCGCGCAGCCACACCATGACATCGATGCAGACCCCGCGCCGCCTCGTCGGCGCGCTTCTCCTGGCCGGTTTGGCCGGCCTGGCCGGCGTTGCAGGCCCGGCACAGGCGGATGCGGCCCCCTCGCTGCCCGCCCCGCTGTTCCCCACGTTGAAGACGGTGGCCCAGATCCGCCAGGCCTGCGACAACGGCCTGGCCTCGGCCAAGAAGGCGCTGGCCCAGCTGGAGCGCCGCAAGGTGGACCTGGGCTGGATGGCCGCCTTTGACGACTACGCTGCCACGGTGGAAGACGGCCAGAGCGCTGTCGATTTCGTGCAGTACGTCCATCCGGACAAGGCTGGTCGCGATGCGGCTCAGGCCTGCTCCATGCGCTGGACGCAGTTCAACTCCACCGTCGCCCAGAACGAGCAGCTCTACAAGGCCCTCAAGCGCGCCCCCACGCCCCAGCCGCGCGACCGCGAGCTGCAGCGTGTGGCGCTGGGCGCCTTCGAGGACAGCGGCGTGTCCCTGTCCGCGCCCAAGCGCCAGCGCGCCAAGGCCATCATCGACAAGCTGGGCGAGCTGGACCAGCAGTTCAACAAGAACATCCGCGACGCCAACCTCCAGATCGCCTACACCGAGTCCGAGCTGCAGGGCGTGCCCGAGGGGGTGTGGAAGCACGCGCGCCGCGATGCCCAGGGGCGTGTGCTGCTGGGCGTTGACTATCCCAGCTATGGGCCTGTATTGCAGTCGGCAGAGAACCCCGAGACGCGCCGCCGCATGTGGGAGGCCAAGGTCAACGAGGGCGGTGAGCCCAATCTGCGTCTGCTGGCCGAGATCGCCCAGCTGCGCCGCGAGTACGCGGCCCTGTTTGGCTATGACAACTATGTGGACTTCAACCTGCGCCGCCGCATGGCCGGCAATGCGCAGACGGCCTGGAAATTCCTGGACGAGGTCCAGGCCACGGTCACCGAACGTGAGCGCGCCGATGTGGCCGAGCTGCAGGGCGCCAAGGCCCAGCACATGGGCCTGCCCCTGGCCCAAGTCCGCATCGAGCGCTGGGATGCGAGCTTCTATGCCGAGCGCCTGCGGCAAGCTCGCTTCCAGGTGGACCAGGAAGCCCTGCGCGAGTATTTCCCCGCCCAGGAGAGCCTGCGCTTCGCCATGCGCATCATCGAGCGCCTGATGGGCGTGAAGTACACCGAGGTGCCGGCCGACCTGTGGCACCCCGAGGTCAAGGCCTTTGCCGTTAGCGACGCCGCCACCGGCAAGCCCCTGGCCAATCTCTACGTGGACCTCTTCCCCCGCGAGGGCAAGTACAACCACGCTGCCGTCTGGCCCCTGCGCGGGAGCGCCACCCGCGTCGGGCGCCTGCCGGCCGCGGCCCTGGTGGTCAACTTCAACCGCAAGGGTCTGACCGTTGACGAGATGGAGACCCTGCTGCACGAGCTGGGCCATGCCGTGCACAACAACCTCAGCAACACCTTCTACCTGCAGCAGGCCGGCACGGCGGTGATGCATGATTTCGTCGAGGCGCCCTCGCAGATGCTGGAGGACTGGGTGGTCAACAAGCAGGTGCTGCCCCTGATGCTGGAGGTCTGCCCCGCCTGTAAGCCCATGCCCGAGGCCCTGGTGGACAAGGTCGTGGCCGCCAAGCACTTTGGCAAGGGCACGCAGTACGGCCGCCAGCATCTTTATGCCAGCTATGACCTGGCCCTGCATGGCAAGGAGCCCCAGGACCCGCAGGCCCTGTGGGCGAAGATGGAAGGCGCCACGCCCATGGGCCATGTGCCGGGCAGCAAGTTCGTGGCGGGCTTCTCCCATATCGCTGGCGGCTATGGCGCGGGCTACTACGGTTACCTCTGGAGCCTGGTGCTGGCCATGGATCTGCGCAGCCCCTTCGAGGCCAGCAAGCTCGATGCCGAGGTCGGCCGTCGCTACCGCGAGCGCATTCTGGCCCAGGGGGGGCAGAAGCCGGCGCCGGAGCTGGTGCGCGACTTCCTGGGGCGCGCCCCCAGCAACGCGGCCTTCTTCGATTACCTGAAACACTGAGCGACCCAGTGTCTTCGCGCTGCTGACGGCCCGCCCCTGGCGGGCCGTTGTCATTGGGGCGGGCTTGTCTGTCGCTATGTGTGTGCAGATGTGTTTTGTGCGCCGTCTGCATCAACCCTGTCAGATGTTTCAGGTTGCGCCTTAACTGAGGGTTTTGCTGGACTGTGGGGCCGGGCGAGATGGCCACAATGCGCGCGTCTTCTCCCGGGGGGAGGTTCTGTCGGGGAAGGCGCACAACAGTCCGGGCGCCTTGCGATGACCCGGCGTGTCGGGATGCAGGACGGAAGTGAGTACGGTTATGCAAGGGTTCAGGCGTTTGTTCGGGCAAGTAAGAGTGGCCCTCGGCGTGGCAGTGTTGCTGGCGTCGGGCTCTGCGGCGCAGGCCATCACCTTTGCCATCAATGAAGGGGTCACCTACCGGGTGAGTAACGCCGAGATCGCGGCGCGCTATGCGGCCATGGCCGCGGATCTGTCCAAGCTGCTGCAGCAGCCCGTCACCATCGAGCCCATCAGTGACTACAAAAGCCTGCGCCAGGGCCTGGCCGACAAGCGCTGGGAACTGGCGCTGGTGCACCCGGCCCACGTCTCCATTCAGGCCATGAGGAACTCGGGCTACCGGTTGTTGGCCGTGACCAAGGGCTTCACCGAGTACAAGGCCGGCTTCATGGTGCGAGCCGATGCCACCTGGACCCAGCTGACCGACCTGCGCGGCCAGCACCTGGGCGCACCGGACGAGGACTCCATCACCTCGGTGATGCTGCGTGCCACGCTGCGAGACCTGAAGATGAGCGCACCGCAGGTCCGCATCACCTACACCCGCTACCAGGACGCCGTGCCCTTCTTCGTCGAGAACTACCTTACCCATGCTGGCGTGACCGCCTCCAGCGCGGTGCTCAAGGCCTGGCAGGCCAAGGGTGGCAAGATTCTGGGCTACACCCGGGCCGTGCCCATCAAGCACGTCATCGCCAGCCCCAGCCTCAGCGCCGAGCAGTTCGAGAAGGTGCAGAACTACCTGACCAACCTGGACGCCAGCGAGGATGGCCGCAAGAAGCTGGAGCCCACCAAGTGGAAGGGATTCGCCCGCTTCGAGCAGGCCGAGATGATGAAGCTGGGCGAATGGCTGGACGTGCGCTGAGCGCGGGCTCGCGCCGTCATGGCCTGCCGCGGCGCGCTGGCAGCACCTGCGCTGCGGGTCCGTCGCGGCGCCGATGTGCGACGTGTTGCGCCGTCGTTCCCTGAGCTGTCGAGAAGGTGATCCCATGTCCCAAGACTCTCTCTGGCTGCAACTGCAGTCGCTTCCCGCTGAGGCCGTGGCGCTGCGCGCGCCGGGGCGTCACGCACTGAGCCACGGCGAACTGCGCGCGCTGATCGAGCGCAGCGTGCAGCAACTCAATGCCTGGGGCATGGGCCGCAACGACCGGGTGGCCATCGTGCTGCCCAATGGGCCGGAGATGGCCGCCTGCTTCCTGGCCTGTGCCTGCGGTGTGGCCAGTGCGCCGCTGAACCCGGCCTACCGGGCCGAGGAGTTCGACTTCTACCTTCGCGACCTCCAGGCGCGCGCCCTGATCGTGGAGGAGGGCAGCGACTCCCCCGCCGTGGCCGTGGCCCAGGCCCTGGGCGTGCCGCTCATCCGCCTGCAGGCGCTGGAGGCCGCGGGCGACTTCCGCCTGGCGGGCGACTTCGGCAGCGGCGCCGCGAGCGCCCAGGGCGGCATGGCCCGGCCAGACGACGTGTCCATGGTGCTGCACACCTCGGGCACCACCTCGCGGCCCAAGATCGTGCCGCTGTCCCAGCGCAACCTTTGCGCCTCGGCGGCCCATATCCGCCGCACCCTGCAGTTCAATGCGGCGGACCGGGGGCTCAACATCATGCCCCTGTTCCACATTCACGGCCTGATCGCCGGGGTGCTGGCGCCGCTGAGCGCGGGCTCGCAGGTCTTCTGCACGCCCGGCTTCAATGCACTGAAGTTCTTCGCATGGATGGACGAGGCCGCGCCCACCTGGTACACGGCCGTGCCCACCATGCACCAGGCCATCCTGACCCGCGCAGGCAAGAACGCGGACGTGATTCAGCGCCACCCGCTGCGGTTCATGCGCTCCTCGTCCTCCTCGATGCCGCCGCAGGTCATCAGCGAGCTGGAGCAGGTCTTCGGCGCGCCCCTGATCGAGGCTTACGGCATGACCGAAGCCACGCACCAGATGGCCAGCAACCCCCTGCCGCCGGGGGTGCGCAAGCCTGGCACCGTGGGCCTGGCCGCCGGCCCCGAGGTGGCCATCATGGGGCCGGACGGCGTGCTGCTGGCGCCCGGTGAAACGGGCGAGATCGTCATCCGCGGCCCCAATGTGACCCAGGGCTATGAGAGCAATCCGTCAGCCAATGCCGAGGCCTTCCGCGAGGGCTGGTTCCGCACGGGTGACCAGGGCGTGATGGATGCCGAGGGCTATGTCTCCATCACCGGCCGCCTCAAGGAAATCATCAACCGCGGCGGCGAGAAGATCAGCCCGCGCGAGGTCGATGAGGTGCTGATGGACCACGCCGCCGTGGCGCAGGTGGTGTGCTTCGGGTTGCCTCATCCCAAGCTGGGCGAGGAAGTGGGTGCGGTGGTGGTGCTGCGCGAAGGCGCCGAGGCGACCGAGCGTGAGCTGCAGCAGTTCGTCGCCCAGCGGCTCGCGGACTTCAAGGTGCCGGCCAAGATCCTCTTCATGGCAGAGATTCCCAAGGGCGCGACCGGCAAGCTGCAGCGCATCGGCCTGGCACAGAAACTGGGCCTGGGCTGAACCAGGGCCTCAGAACAAGTTCAACCAGAGGAATGGATCCCCTGTCATGCAGAAGCACCTGATTCACGCCCTCGGCGCCCTGGCGCTGGTTTTCTGCGGAGATGCCCTGGCAGCTGCCTGGCAGCCGAGCAAGCCCGTCGAGTTCGTCGTCCCCGCCGGCACCGGCGGCGGTGCCGACCAGATGGCCCGCTTTATCCAGGGCATGGTGGCCAAGCACCAGCTCTCCCCCCAGCCCATCGTGGTGGTGAACAAGTCCGGCGGCGCCGGCGCCGAGGGCTTCCTCGACGTCAAGGGCGACAAGGGCAATCCCCACAAGCTGGTCATCACGCTGTCCAACCTCTACACCACGCCGCTCGCCACCGGCGTGCCCTTCAACTGGCGAGACCTGACCCCCGTGTCCATGATGGCCCTCGACCAGTTTGTGCTGTGGGTCAACGAGGACTCGCCCTACAAGACGGCCAAAGACTACTTCAACGCCGTCAAGAGCCAGCCCTCGGGTACCTTCAAGATGGGCGGCACGGGCTCCAGGCAGGAAGACCAGATCATCACCGTGATGCTGGAGAAGGCCGCGGGCAAGAAGATCGTCTACGTGCCATTCAAGGGGGGGGGCGACGTGGCCGTGCAACTGGTGGGCAAGCATGTGGACTCCACGGTCAACAACCCCATCGAGGCCGAGTCCCACTGGCGGGCCGGCAAGCTGCGCCCCCTGTGCGTTTTCGACGACATGCCCATGCCCTACCCGGCGAAGGTGACCGCCAGTCAAAGCTGGCAGGACCTGCCCACCTGCAGCTCGCAGGGCATCCCGGTTTCCTATGTGATGTTGCGCGGCATCTTCATGGCCCCTGGCGTGACGCCTGAGCAGAAGGCCTTCTACGTCGGCATGCTGGACAGGCTGCGCAAGCTGCCCGAGTGGAAGGACTTCATGGCCAAGGGGGCCTTCAAGCAGCAGGCGCTGCAGGGCGAGGCCTACTTCGACTGGCTGGGCCGCAATGAGCAGTTGCACCGCACGCTGATGAAGGACGCGGGCTTCATCGCCCAGTGAGACCGCTGGCGGGCGCGGGCGCGCAGGCGCAAGGGGAAACGACATGGACTCACATGACAGCCCGGACATCCCGGCAGCGGCGCGAGGCTGGTCCCTGCGCTGGGTGGAGTTGATCACGGCAGCACTGGTCCTGGCCTTTGCGTTGCTGCTCGTGTGGGACAGCCTGCGCCTGGGCACGGGTTGGGCCGATGATGGCCCACAGTCCGGCTACTTCCCCTTGCGCATCGGTCTGGGACTGGCTTTGTGCAGTGCCTGGCTGCTGATGCAGCAGCTGCGGAGCTGGTCGGCCACGACCCAACGCTTCGTCGAGGCCGGGCCGCTGCGCGACGTGGCGGCCGTCTTCCTGCCCACGGTGGCCTATGTGGCCCTGATCCCCTGGCTGGGCATCTATGTGCCCTCGGCGCTGCTGATCGCCTGGTTCATGCGGCGCCAGGGCGGCTATGGCTGGACCCGGGTCCTGCCGGTGTCGGCCGGCGTCGCCCTGCTGGCCTTTGTGCTCTTCGAGCGGTGGTTTGTTCAGCCCCTGCCCAAGGGGCCGCTGGAGCACTGGCTGGGTTTTTGAATGCCCCCAGACCTGACCCTGTGCGCCAGGCCCCTCAAGGGGGTCAAGAGGCCTTGGGGCGGCCCGGCGGTGCGGTTTGTGGCGCCCCCAGACCTGGCCCTGTGCGCCAGGCCCCCCAAGGGGGTCAAGAAACCTTGGGGCGGCCCGGCGGTTTCTGGAGAGGAGTAGACCGTGGATGACTTCAACAGCCTGCTGCACGGCTTCTCCGTCGCGGCCACACTGCCCAACCTGGGCTACATGCTCGTGGGCCTGCTGCTGGGCGTGCTGATCGGTGTGCTGCCTGGCTTGGGCGGTGCCAACGGCGTGGCCATCCTGCTGCCGCTGACGTTCAGCATGAACCCCACGACGGCCATCATCATGCTGTCGTGCATCTACTGGGGCGCGCTGTTCGGCGGCGCCATCACGTCCATCCTCTTCAACATACCGGGCGAGCCCTGGTCGGTGGCGACTACTTTCGATGGCTACCCCATGGCCCAGCGGGGCGAGGCGGCGCAGGCGCTGACGGCGGCATTCACCTCCTCTTTCGTGGGCGCGCTCTTCGCCACCTTGCTCATCAGCTTCCTGGCGCCCGTGCTGGCGCGCTTCGCCGTGAGCTTCGGGCCGGCGGAGCTTTTTGCCGTGCAGCTGCTGACCTTCTGCAGCTTTGTCGGCATGAGCCGCGAGGCGCCGGCCAAGACCCTGATCGCCATGCTCATGGGTTTCGCCCTGGCCACCATCGGCATGGACGACATGACCGGGCAGCTGCGCATGACCTTTGGCTTCGCTGAGCTGCTGAAGGGCTTCGACTTCCTGATCGCGGTGATCGGGCTCTTCGGCATCGGCGAGATCCTGCTGACCATGGAAGAGGGCCTGTCCTTCAAGGGTCAGACCGCGCGCATCAGCCCCCGGGTGGTGTTCCGGACCTGGTGGGAGCTGCTGAAGCACTGGAAGCTGTTCCTGCGCTCTGTGGCCATCGGCTGCTGGATGGGCATCACGCCGGGCGGCGCGACGCCGGCGTCCTTCATGAGCTACGGCGTGGCACAGCGGCTCTCGCGCCATCCCGAGCGCTTTGGCAAGGGTGAGCTGGCCGGTGTGGTGGCGCCCGAGACCGCGGCCCACGCCGCCGGCACCTCGGCCCTGCTGCCCATGCTGACCCTGGGCATTCCGGGCTCGCCCACCGCGGCGGTGCTGCTGGGCGGCCTGGTGATCTGGGGCCTCCAGCCTGGTCCCATGCTCTTCGCAGAGAACAAGGACTTCGTCTGGGGCCTGATCGCCTCCATGTACCTCAGCAATGTGGTGGGCCTGCTGGTGGTGCTGACCACCGTGCCCTTCTGGGCGGCCATCCTGCGCATCCCCTTCGCCATCATCGCGCCGGTGATCGTGGTGACCTGCGTCATCGGGGCCTACACCGTGCACGGCGCCATGTTCGACATCTACATGATGCTGGTCTTTGGCGTGATGGGCTATGTGTTCAAGAAGCTGCGCATCCCGCTGGCGCCCCTGGTGCTGGCCCTGGTGCTGGGCGACAAGGCCGAGTCCAACTTCCGGCAGTCCATGCTGCTCTCGCAGGGCAGCCTGGGCATCTTCTGGTCCAATGCCCTGGTCGGCGGCCTGACGGCCCTGGCCCTGCTGATGCTGGTCTGGCCCCTGTGGGGGCTGCTCAAGCGCCGTGCGGCGCGCAATGAATTTGCGGTGAGTGCATGAAGTTCGCAATCGTCGGTGCTGGTGCCATCGGTGGCCTGCTGGGGACGCGCCTGGCCCTGGCTGGGAACACGGTCACGTTCATCGCCCGCAATCGCAACCTGGCGGCCATCAATGCCGAGGGCTTCACCCTTGTCGATGAGGAGGGCGGCTCGCTGCATGCGCCTGCCGGCGAGCAGCTGCGCGCCGTGCCGCGCATGGCGGAGGCCGGCGAGCAGGAGGTGGTGCTGCTGACGGTCAAGGCCCACCAGCTGCACGAGCTGCTGCCGGAACTGCCTGCATTGATCGGGCCGCAGACCCTCGTTGTCAGCATGATCAACGGCCTGCCCTGGTGGTACTTCCAGGGTCTGGCCGGTCCGCACGAGGGGCGGGTGCTGGAGTCCGTGGACCCCGGTGGTGCCATCGCGCGCACCCTGCCCGCGGGCCAGGTGATCGGCAGCATCGTCTACCCCGCGGCGCAGCTGGAGGCGCCGGGCCGCGTGCGCCTGATCGAGGGCAGCCGCTTCTCCCTGGGCGAGCTGGACGGCCGCCGCAGCGAGCGCATCGAGGCCCTGTCCCAGGTGCTGATGCAGGCCGGCTTCAAGGCGCCGGTGAGCCGCGACATCCGCTCCGAGCTGTGGGTCAAGCTGTGGGGCAACCTCAGCTTCAATCCGATCTCAGCGCTGACCCATGCGACCCTGGAAGACATCTGCCGCTTTCCGCTCACCCGCGAGCTCGCGGCCCGCATGATGAGCGAGGCGCAGACGGTGGGCGAGCTGCTGGGCGTGCAGTTCAAGATCTCGCTGGACAAGCGCATCGCCGGCGCCGAGGCGGTGGGGCCGCACAAGACCTCCATGCTGCAGGACGTCGAAGCCGGCCGCGCACTGGAGCTGGAGGCGTTGCTGGGCGCGGTGGTGGAGCTGGCGCGCATCACGGGGACGCCGAGTCCCAACCTGGATGCCGTCTACGCACTGGCCCGCCTGCTGGGGCAGACGCTGGAGCGTGGGCAGGCCCGCCTGAACCTGCAGCCTCGGGCCTGAACCGGGCAGGCTTCAGCGCCTTGCGCTCAGTCGCAGCGCAAGCCCTCGATCCGCAGGCTGCGCCCCGTCGGCAGCAGGGCTTCCTGCACCTCGCAGCGCTTCGCGCCTACGGGCAGCGGTCGCACCAGGATCAGCGCGGTGTGGTGGTAGGAGCAGGCCAGCCAGCGCGCTTCCTCGGCGGGGGCGGCGGCCTGGACCGGTGAGAAGGTCCAGCCGTAGCGCCGCTGCCTGGCGGTCTTGTGCTCGAAGTCGGGCACCAGACGTGCGCCCAGGGCCGGCGGTCCCTGCAGCATCGACACCCCGCTGAGCCCGTGGACGGGCAGGCCGGGATCGGCCATCGCCTGCCAGGGCGCTGCGGGAGGGGCGCCCGGCTGCTCATGGACTTCCAGGCTGGCCGGGCAGTTCAGGGCGGGCGCTTCTTCGGGCGAGGCGGCCCGGACCGTGGTGGCCAGGCACAGCGCCAGCGCACAGACCCTCGGTGGCGTAGCAATTGGTCGCAATTCAGTCTCACTCGATGACGAAATACTGGCGGGCGCAATCGACGCGCGGATAGTCGGGCCGCTTCAGGTAAATGGTGCGGCGCTTGACCTCGCCCTGGCTGTTCCACTGGTCCAGCACCACGAGCCCCAAGGCGTTCTCCTCCAGGAAGATGGCGGCGTGGCGGCCGCGGCCGTCGCGGGGATAGTGGCCATGTTCGTCGAAGGTCGCAATGGCCGTGCCGCGGCGGATGCTGCCGGCGGGCGCGTTCACCACCTGGATGCCCTGGCGCCATTCGGGCGTGGATGGGGCGCCGGTGGCCTGGCGCACGTACTCCACGCACTCGGTGTGGCCGGTCTTGTTGACGAACTTGGCAGGACCGAAGGAGTCGGATTCAGCGATCTGGAGAAGGTAGGGCATGGACTCAGGCTGTCATTGGCAACCGGGTATGCTCGCCTGGATGGCCGGGGCCCTTGTAAACGGCTGTGTCAGCGCCGGGCGGCCCACTCCTGCTGCAGGAAGGTCAGCACCGCGTCATCGTCGTGATGCCCGATCACCGCATGCGCCTCAGCCTTGACTTCGTCGATGGCATTGGCCACGGCCACGCCGCGATGGGCCGCGCGCAGCATGGTGATGTCGTTGACCTGGTCGCCGAAGACCACCACCTCGCGCTCGGTCAGGCCGTAACGCTGGGCGAGGATGTGGATGGCCTGGTCCTTGGTGGCGCGGCGGTCGTGCACGGTGAGCCAGGGCCAGTCGGGGCGGTAGAGGTCCTCGTTGAGATGGCACTGCACCGCCTCGCCGAACTGGGTCTGGATGTCCTCCTGCAGCGCCTTCAGCGGGCCGTGGGTGCCGACGACCACCAGGGTCATCAGGGGCCCGCCGCCCAGCTCGCGGGCAAGGTCCAGGCATTGGCGCAGGCGCGGATCGCCGCTTTGCACGCGCTCGTTGACGAAATGCTGCTGGCCCTCGTTCTCCACGCCCTGCCAGCAGAGCCGGTCGCCCTCGGGCGTGTGGACCGAGAGAAAGGGCAGCTGCCCATGGCGGCGCACCAGGGCGAAGAGGGCCTCGCCCAGGGCGCCGTCCATGCCGTGCACCAGTTCGTGCCGGCCCGTGGCCAGGTCACTGATGAACGCGCCGTTGGACGAGATCACCGGCAGGCTCAGCGGCAGGCCAACCAGCAGCTGGCGGATGGACACCACATGGCGCGCGCTGGCCACGGTGAAGACCAGGCCCTGGCCCAGCAGTTCGGTGAGACCCTTGCGGGTGGCATCGGACAACTGGCCCTGCCGATTGAGCAGGGTGCCATCCAGGTCGGAGACATAGAGCGTCATCGCGTTTCAATGAAAAAGCGGCGCCTCAGCGCCGCCGGTGGTGCAGGCTGCGGGCCCGCGGTCTCAAGGAGCCGCCGGGCCGTCCCAAGGTTCCTTGCCCCCTCGGGGGAGCCTGGCGCGAAGTGACAGGTTTGGGGGCGCTGCCTTAGAGCACCTCGGAGGCAAAGTCCGCCAGACGCGAGCGCTCGCCGCGGGCCAGGGTGACGTGGCCGCTGTGGGCCCAGCCCTTGAATCGGTCCACGGCGTAGGTGAGGCCGGACGAGCCCTCGGTGAGGTAGGGCGTATCGATCTGGGCGAGGTTGCCCAGGCAGACAATCTTGGTGCCCGGGCCGGCGCGCGTGATCAAGGTCTTCATCTGCTTGGGCGTCAGGTTCTGCGCCTCGTCAATGATGACGAACTTGTTGAGGAAGGTGCGGCCGCGCATGAAGTTCAGGCTCTTGATCTTGATCTTGCTGCGCACGAGGTCGTTGGTGGCGGCGCGCCCCCATTCCCCGGCGCTGCTGTCACCGCGGGCCAGGACCTCGAGGTTGTCGTCCAGCGCGCCCATCCAGGGGCCCATCTTCTCTTCCTCGGTGCCAGGCAGGAAGCCGATGTCCTCGCCCACGGGCACCGTCACGCGGGTGACGATGATCTCGCTGTAGCGGCGCTCGTCCAGCACCTGCGAGAGGCCGGCGGCCAGCGTCATCAGCGTCTTGCCCGTGCCGGCGGTGCCGGTGAGGGTGACGAAATCGACGTCCGGGTCCATCAGCAGGTTGAGGGCAAAGTTCTGCTCGCGGTTGCGGGCGGTGACGCCCCAGACAGCGTTCTTCTGGTGGCCGTAGTCCTTGAGCGTGCGCAGCACGGCGCTCTTGCCGGTGATCTCGGTGACCTTGGCATAGAGCGGTGCGGTGCCCGGCGCTTCCAGGTAGACCAGCTCGTTGACCAGCAGCGAGGGCACCAGTGGGCCGCTGATGCGGTAGAAGGTGATGCCGCCCTGCTGCCAGCTTTCCATGGTCTTGCCATGGCGCTCCCAGAAGTCGGCGGGCAGTGCCTGCACGCCGGTGTAGAGGAGGTCGGAGTCTTCCAGGGTCTTGTCGTTGCGGTAGTCCTCGGCGGGCAGGCCCAGGGCCCGTGCCTTGATCCGCATGTTGATGTCCTTGGACACCAGCACCACTTCCCGCTCGGGCTGCTGCGCCTTGAGTGCCTGCACCACGCCCAGGATCTGGTTGTCCGCCTTGCCCTGGGGCAGGCCCTGAGGCAGCGGGGCGTCGATCAGCTGGGTCTGGAAGAAGAGCTTGCCGCCGGCCTCGCGGTGGCCGGTCTGGTCCAGGGGCAGGCCTTTGGCCATTTCCTCCAGCGTGCTGCTCTTGAGGCTGGCCGCCAGGGCGTCGAGGTCACGGCTGACCTGGCGCACGTTGCGGGCGACTTCGGTCATGCCCTTCTTGTGGCCGTCCAGCTCCTCCAGCGTAATCATGGGCAGGTAGATGTCATGTTCCTCGAAGCGGAACAGGCACATCGGGTCATGCATCAGCACATTGGTGTCGAGCACGAAGAGCTTGGTCGCGCCGACGGACTTGGGCTTCGCCGCCTTGCTCGTGCGGGCCTTGGCCGCCGGGGCCGGCGCAGGAGCCGCAGCGGCCTTCTTGGCGGCAGGCGCCTCGACCTGGGGTGCGCGGGCCTCGACGACGACGGGGGCTGCCGGCTCGGCCGCGCGCAACACCTTGGCGGTGCGCTGTGGCTTGGCCGGCATGGGTGCGGCGACCACGCTCAGCACGGGCGCGGGCGGGTTGGGTGCCGGGGCCTCGGGCAGGGCGGCCAGCACCGGTTTCTTCTTGCTGGGGACCAGGCTGGTGGCGTAGTCGCTCGAGTCCAGACGACTGGCGCGCTTGGTCGGGGGCTTGGGCAGTGGCATGAGGCGTTTGAAGGGACGGGTCAAGCCGTCCTTGGCAGTGGGGGCGAAGACCGCCACCCGGCGCCGGCATGGGGTCCTGAAAAGCAAAAAGCCGCCTTCGTCGGAGGGCGGCTTTGTTCAGGGCAGGGTCCGGAGCGCGAGGGCATGGTTTGATTATGCACAAGTCGCCAGGGCCCCCGGGGGACAGGGCCGGGCGGCGTCCAAATACAACAAAGCCGGTCTCGTCATCTGACAGGACCGGCTCGGGCAGGATACTGCGGGACTGGCCGCAGAACCCCCGAGGCCTCAGGCTGCCGCCCGGGGCTCGATCAGGCGGCTTCCTTCTTCAGCGACTTCACGGCCTTCAGGACTTCGTCCACATGGCCGGCCACCTTGATGCCGCGCCATTCGGCACGCAGCACGCCGCTGGCGTCGATCAGGAAGGTGGAGCGCTCGATGCCCTTCACCTTCTTGCCGTACATGATCTTGTTCTTGACCACACCGAACATGTGGCAGAGCTTCTCTTCGGTATCGGCGATGAGCTCGAAGGGCAACTCCAGGGTCTGCTTGAACTTGTCATGCGAGACCATGTTGTCGCGCGACACCCCCAGCACCACGGCGCCGGCCTTCACAAAGTCCTTGTGGCGGTCGCGGAATTGCATGGCTTCGGTGGTGCAACCCGGGGTATTGTCCTTGGGGTAGAAGTACAGCACCACCGTCTGGCCATGGAATGCCTGGGGTGTGAACTTCACGCCTCCGGTAGCAAGAGCTTCAATTTCCGGGAGGGGTTTGTTGAGCGCTGGCGTCATGTGGGCGTTTTTGCTAATAGGCCTGCCCGACTGGGCATAGCCTGCAATTATACGTTGAACGCCAAGCCCCGGCTTTGCCGACCTTTCGGGGGGGTGTCCGGGCTTGCCGGATGGGGGCGGCGCCGGGAGGGCGGCAGTCGCCGGGTTCCTCAGTCCTGTGCTTCCATCAGCAGCGCCGCCAGCACGGAACGGCCTTCGGCGGCCAGCACGTTGTAGGTTCGGCAGGCGGCGGCCAGGTCCATGGTCTCCAGACCGATGCGGGCCTCGATCAGGGCCCGGTAGCGCGCCGGCGGCACGAAGCGAAGGCGCTCGCCGCTGCCGAAGATCACCAGCTCGGGCCTGAGCACCAGGATGCGCTCGAAGGCGGCTTCGTCCAGGGCCTCGAAACGATCCACGCCCCAGGGCTGCACCTCGCCGCGCCACGGCACCAGCAGGCTGCTGCCATGGGGCTGGCCATTGACCCACACGCGGTTCTTCTCATGGCGGGAGATGCTGTTGCCGCCTTGCTGTTCGTCGAGCTGGAATTTCATGCCGGAGCGTGTGGGTAGATTCAGGAGAGTCCGAGGGAATTTCGGGAGCGAGGGGCAGGGCCGCAGGCCGGCCGACGAAGCCTAGCTGCGCGGCTTTCGAACCATGGGGAGCTCCATCCAGGGAAAGCCCTGCTACCCTGTTAAATTCTACGTTTTGCGGCGCAACATGCGCGGCACTCACGAGGAGTCCCTGTCTTGAACCCGATTTCCAAGTCCGCCAAGCTCGCCAATGTCTGCTACGACATCCGTGGTCCTGTGCTGGACAAGGCGCGCCAGATGGAGGAAGAGGGGCAGAAGATCATCAAGCTGAACATCGGCAACATCGCTGCCTTCGGCATCGCTCCCCCGGACGAGATCGTCCAGGACATGATCCGCAACCTGCCCGACGCCGCCGGCTACACCGATTCCAAGGGCCTCTTCGCCCCCCGCAAGGCGGTGGTGCACTACTGCCAGGAAAAGAACATCCGCGGCGTGACCGTGGACGACGTCTACCTGGGCAACGGCGCCTCCGAGCTGATCGTGATGGCCCTGAATGCGCTGCTGGACAACGGCGACGAGGTGCTGCTGCCCGCGCCCGACTACCCGCTCTACACCGCCGCCGTGGCCCTCTCGGGCGGCAATCCGGTGCACTACATCTGCGACGAGCAGAGCGACTGGATGCCCGACATCGAGGACATCAAGCGCAAGATCACTCCGCGCACCCGGGCCATCGTCGTCATCAACCCCAACAATCCCACGGGCGCGCTCTATCCGGAGTCGCTGCTGCTGGAGATCGTCGAGCTCGCGCGTCAGCACCAGCTGATCATCATGGCCGATGAGATCTACGACAAGACGCTGTTCGACGGCAACGTCCACACCAGCATCGCCTCGCTCTCGGAAGACGTGCTCACGCTGACCTTCAACGGGCTGTCCAAGAACTACCGCAGCTGCGGCTACCGGGCTGGCTGGATGGTGGTTTCGGGCGAGAAGCGCCATGCCCAGGACTACATCACCGGCCTGAACATGCTGGCCTCCATGCGCCTGTGCGCCAACACACCGGGCCAGTTGGCCATCCAGACCGCCCTGGGTGGCTATCAAAGCATCAAGGACCTGGTGGCCCCCTCCGGCCGCCTGTGCCGCCAGCGCGACCTGGCCTACGAGTTGCTGAGCCAGATCCCGGGCGTCAGCGTCGTCAAGCCGAAGGCCGCGCTCTACATGTTCCCCCGCCTGGACCCCAAGATCTACCCGATCGAAGACGACCAGCGCTTCGCCTATGAACTGCTGGCCGAGGAAAAGGTGCTGATCGTGCAGGGGACGGGCTTCAACTGGACCGCCCCCGATCACTTCCGACTGGTCTTCCTGCCCAATACCGACGACCTCCGCGAGGCCGTGGGCCGCATCGAGCGATTCCTGTCGAACTACCGAAAACGTCACGGGCGCTGAGTCGCCCCCCATCCAGCTAGAACGAGAACACACCATGAAAGCGATCAAAGTCGGCCTCCTTGGCATCGGCACCGTGGGTAGCGGCACCTTCAACGTGCTGCGTCGCAACCAGGCCGAGATTCGCGGCCGGGCCGGCCGGGGGATCGAGATCACCATGGTGTCGCGCCGCAATGTGGCGCTGGCGCGCGAGATCGTGGGCGAGGCGGCCCAAGTGGTGGCCGACCCGCGCGAGATCATCGCCAACCCGGAGATCGATATCGTCGTCGAGCTGATCGGCGGCTGCGGCGTGGCCCGTGAGCTGGTGCTGGAAGCCATCGCCGCCGGCAAGCACGTGGTCACCGCCAACAAGGCCCTGATCGCCGTGCATGGCACCGAGATCTTCGCCGCCGCCCGCGAGAAGGGCGTGATGGTGGCCTTCGAGGCCGCGGTGGCCGGTGGCATCCCCATCATCAAGGCCCTGCGCGAGGGCCTCACCGCCAACCGCATCGAGTGGCTGGCAGGCATCATCAACGGCACGACAAACTTCATCCTGTCCGAGATGCGCAGCAAGGGCCTGGACTTCGCGACGGTGCTGAAGGAGGCGCAGCGTCTGGGCTATGCCGAGTCCGACCCCACCTTCGACATCGAGGGCGTGGATGCCGCGCACAAGGCCACCATCATGAGCGCCATCGCCTTCGGCATCCCGGTGCAGTTCGACAAGGCCCATGTGGAAGGCATCAGCCAGCTGCAGGCCACGGACATCAAGTACGCCGAGCAACTGGGCTATCGCATCAAGCTGCTGGGCATCGCACGCCGCCGCAGTGACGTCGCCGGCGGCGGCATCGAGCTGCGCGTGCACCCCACGCTGATCCCGACCCAGCGCCTGATCGCCAACGTGGAAGGCGCAATGAACGCCGTGGTGGTCCAGGCCGATGCAGTGGGCACCACGCTCTACTATGGCAAGGGCGCCGGCGCCGAGCCGACCGCCTCGGCCGTCATCGCCGATCTGGTGGACATCACCCGCCTGCACACCGCCGACCCCGACCACCGCGTGCCGCACCTGGCCTTCCAGCCGGATTCCATGAGCAACACGCCCATCCTGCCCATGGAGCAGGTGCTGACCAGCTTCTACCTGCGCCTTCGCGTGGCGGACGAAGCCGGCGTGCTCTCGCGCATCACCACCATCCTGGCCGAGCACGACATCTCCATCGACGCCGTGCTGCAGCGTGAGTCCGCCGAGGGCGAGAAGCAGACCGACCTCATCATCCTGACCCACGAGACCCAGGAAGGCCGCATGAACACGGCCCTCTCACAGATGCAGAGCCTGCCCACTGTGCTGGCGCCCATCGTGCGCCTGCGCAAGGAGGAGCTGGCCTGAGGCCTTCGGGGCGGGTGCCCGTATCCGCCTCGCCCAGCCACCGTCCGCCGGATATGCCGCGATGACTCCAAGCGATCCGGGCCAGCTGCTGGATGACTTCTCCGCGCTGCTGGCCAACGATCCCGGTGCGCTCTCGACACAGAGCGGCTACTACGTGCCCAATCTGCATGGCACCGGGGCCGAGGACGTGGTCGCGCTGCTGGACCGGGCGATCCGGCGCAGCCACAGCGACGCCCAGCTCTACTACTTCAGCGGCCAGCGCGGGACGGGCAAGAGCACGGAGCTGCGGCGGCTGGAGATCCTGCTCAATGGGCAGCCGGGCACGCGCGCCTACATCATCGACGCGCTGGACTACATCGGCGACACCCACCCCATCGACACCCTGGACCTGCTGCTGGTGATCGCGGCCGCCTTCGCCGACCGCCTCAGCCAGCCCGACGCCCTGGGCTTGGACCAGGACCCCCGCGAGAGCCCCCTGCAGCGCTTCACCCACTGGCTGGGGGCCGAGGTGGAGATCACCGGTGTCACCCTGGGCGGGGTCAAGGCCGAGTTCAAGAAGCAGCAGCAGAGCATCGTGCAGCGCCTGCGCACCTTCGACCTCTCCCGCCAGGAGCGCGTGATGGCCGAGTGCCGCCAGCACATCGGGCAGATGGCCGAGGCTGTGCAGCGGCGCTGGCAGGCGCCCAAGATCGTGCTGATGGTGGACTCCCTCGAGCGCCTGCGCGGCATCGGCAAGGAGGCCTCGGAGATGTTCGACCGCGTGGTCAAGGTCTTCGACGGCGACATGAACCAGCTGCGCGTGCCGGGGCTGCACATGGTGTATTCGGTGCCACCCTACCTGCCCTATCTCACCAACATCAAGGCCCTGGTCCAGCTTTTCATGCTGGCCTCGGTGCGGGTCTGCGAGCCACCGGCCAGGGCCCGGCGCGCGCCGCGGGCGGGCGGGCTGGACGCCATGCGCCAGGTGGTCGAGCGCCGCTGCCCGCGCTGGCGCGAGCTGCTCAGCGAGCCCGCGCTGGACCGCCTGATCCTCACCTCTGGCGGAGACCTCCGCCAGCTGCTGCGCCGCCTGTTGCTGGACACCCTGGACGAGGCAGCATTCGCGCTGGAGCGCCTGCCCCTGGGCGAGGACGACCCCATCCTGCTTACCGTGGTGCAGCGCCATCGCGTGGAGTTCGAGAGCCTGGTGGTGCAGGACGAATACCCCCTGCTCAAGGGCATCGCCGAGCAGAACGCCCTGGATCTGCGCCATCGCGACGAGCTGTCCACCGTGGCGCACTTCTTCGATGTCCGCGCCGTGCTGAACTACCGCAACGGCGTGGACTGGCTGGATCTGAATCCCTTGCTCTGGGATCTCATCGCACGCTGGCAGCCCGCGGCGGCCGGCCACGACCGTGGCAACTGAGTCCTTCAACGCCCCCGCCGAGGCGGCCTGGTCCCGCCTGGTCCGCCGCGTGGGCCAGTTGCAGGGCTTTGGCTACATCGTGCTGTTCGTGTCCGACCCGGCGGTGCTGGCGCCGTTCAAGGCCCGTCTGGCGGGATGGATGGCTGACCGGGGCTGGCCCTGGATGGTGCTGTCCGAGCGCCAGCCCGCGGGCTTTGCCGAGCGCAGCATCACCGCGCTGTTCGACAGCCTCGGCACTGAGCCACCGCCCCGGCTGGTCTGGCTGGAGGCGCAGCGCGGCGCAGGCGAGCCCGCCTGGGAGCAGGCCCGCGGCGAGCTGCTGAGCCGGCTGAACGAGCGCCGCGGCCGCCTGGAGGCCGAGCTGGCGGGCACGCTGGTGCTGGTGCTGCCCGAAGGTGCGCAACGCAGCGCCGCCGGCCAGGCGCCGGACCTGTGGCATGTGCGCAGCCTGGGTCTGAGCCTGCCCGGAGAAGCCGCGGGGGGACGCAAGGGTCAGGTCTTGCCTGATGTCCGTCCCATGCCCATGCCCGCTGCGGAGCCGGCGCCATCTTCTGTCGCCGCGCCTGGCCCTGGCCACTTGTCGGGCGCCCTGTCCGGTGCCGCCGCGGACCTCTGGTTGCAGCGCTGGCAAGGCCTGCTGGCCGGCCGGACCATCGAACAGCTGGACCTGGCCGACGAAGCCCTGCTGGCTTTCGGCGTGAAGGACAGCCTGGCCTGCCAGGACGCCTTGCTGCGGCAGGGCCGTGCCGAGGAGGCGCTGGAGCTGGCGGATCAATGGGTCGATCTGGCCCGGCGCCGTAGTGCACAGGGCCGAGGCCTGCTGGACATCGCGACCAGCCGCGAGCTGTGCGCCGCCCTGGAAGGCCAGGAGCGGGCCCTGCTGCAGCTCGGCCGCCCGCAGCTGGCCCTGCCCCTGGGCGAGGCGCGCGTGGCCATCTGCCGCGAGCTACTGCACCGCCTGGGCGAGACGGCCGCCGCCCTGCAGGAGCTGGCCGCGGCGCTGGACCATCTCAGTCGCGTGGCTCAGGTCCTGGGCGATTGGCATCGCGCTGCCAGCGCGGCCGAGGACAGCCTGGGCGTGCATCGAAAGCTGGCCAGCCGCCTGGGCGAGACACCGGACAGCCTGCGCGCCCTGGCCCTGGCCCTGGACCGTGCGGGCCACGCGGCGCAGGCCCAGGGCGACTGGTACCGCGCCGGTGCCGTCTACGAGGAAAGCCTGTCCCTGCGGCAGTTGCTCGCCCGGCGCTTGGGCGACAGCCCGGAGGGGCTGCGCGACCTGTCCGACGCGCTGGACAACATCGGCCGCGTGGCCGAGGCGCAGGGCGACTGGGCGCGCGGTGCCGAGGCCTATGAAGAAGCCCTGACCCTGCGCCGCCAGCTCATCGAGCAGCAGGGCGGCCTGCCCGAGCGTCTTGCCCACAGCCGCGCGCAGCTGGCGCTAGGCGGCGCCGCGCCCGAGCTCGAGGCGGACCTCGCCTCCACCCTGCTCGATGCCGCCGCGCTGCCCGGCCCCCGGGCCCAGGCCTACCGCGAGGAGGCCGGCCGGATTCTCGCCGCCCTGCGCGCCCGTTATCCCGGCGCCGATCGCTACGAGCGCCTGCAGCAGCGATGGGCCCTGTCGAATGCGAGGTCCGCGGCGCCCCCGGCGCAGGCGGACGTCCCACCCCCTCAACCTCAAGCTGGAAGCTCAAGCAAGTGAAATACATCAGCACCCGTGGCGACAAGACCGAGCGCCGATTCTGCGAAATCCTGCTGGAAGGCCTGGCGCCGGACGGCGGGCTCTACCTGCCCGTGCACTACCCGCAGGTCGATGCCGCCACGCTGACGCGCTGGCGCGGCCTGGCCTACCACGAGCTGGCCTTCGAGATCCTCTCGCTCTTCATCGACGACATCCCGGCCGATGAGCTGCGCGCCCTCTGCGCCCGCACCTACACGGCCGAGGTCTTCGGCACGCCGGAGATCACCCCGCTCAAGCCCCTGGAACCGGGGCTGGCCCTGCAGGCCCTGTCCAACGGCCCCACGCTGGCCTTCAAGGACATGGCCATGCAGCTGCTGGGCCAGCTCTTCGAGTATGAACTCAAGCGCCGCGGCGAGACCCTCAACATCCTCGGCGCCACCAGCGGTGACACCGGCAGCGCGGCCGAGTACGCCATGCGCGGCAAGGCCGGCGTGCGTGTGTTCATGCTCTCGCCCCACGGCCGCATGAGCCCCTTCCAGCAGGCCCAGATGTTCAGCCTGCAGGACGCCAACATCCACAACATCGCCGTCGAGGGCGTGTTTGATGACTGCCAGGACATCGTCAAGGCCGTCTCCAACGACCTGGCCTTCAAGCGCGAGCACCGCATTGGCACGGTCAACTCGATCAACTGGGCGCGGCTGCTGGCGCAGGTGGTCTATTACTTTGCGGGCTATTTCTACGCCACGAAGTCGAACGCCGAGAAGGTCAGCTTCTGCGTCCCCTCCGGCAACTTCGGCAACGTCTGCGCTGGCCATGTGGCCCGCATGATGGGCCTGCCCATCGAGCGCCTGGTGGTGGCCACCAACGAGAATGACGTGCTGGACGAGTTCTTCCGCACCGGCGTCTACCGCCCGCGCGGCAGCGCCGAGACGCACGAGACCTCCAGCCCCTCCATGGACATCTCCAAGGCCAGCAACTTCGAGCGCTTCGTCTTCGACCTGCTGGGCCGCGACGGCACCCGCGTGAAGGCCCTGTTCAAGGACGCCCTGGAGCGCGAGGGCCGCTTCGAGATCGGAGCCGCCGAGAAGGCGGCCATCACGGGCTACGGCTTCGTCTCCGGCTCCAGCAGCCACGCTGACCGCCTGGCCACCATCCGCGCCACGCAGCAGCAGTACGGCGTCATCGTGGACACGCACACGGCCGACGGCCTCAAGGTCGCGAAGGCCTGGCGCCAGGACGGCATCCCCATGCTGGTGCTGGAGACGGCGCTGCCTGCCAAGTTCGCCGCCACCATCGTTGAAGCCCTGGGCGAGGAGCCGCCGCGGCCCGCGCACCTCCAGGGCATCGAGGCCCTGCCCAAGCGCGTCCAGCTGATGCCGGCCGATGTGCAGCGCGTGAAGGATTACATTGATGCCCATGTCCGCTGACACCGCTTCCCCCACGCCCGCCCGCAAGCCGCTGCTGAGTCTCGACGAGGCCCTGGCCCGCCTGCTGTCCACCGTCCAGCCCCTGGGTGAGACGGAGACCCTCTCCACCTTCGATGCCCTGGGCCGCGTGCTGGCCGCCGAGGTGCGCTCGCAGCTGGACGTGCCCCCGCACGACAACAGCGCCATGGACGGCTACGCCCTGCGCCTGTCCGAGCTGCCTGCTGACGGCACCGCGCTGCCCGTGAGCCAGCGCGTGCCTGCCGGCAGCGTGCCGGAGGCCCTGCAGCCCGGTACCGCGGCGCGTATCTTCACTGGCGCGCCCGTGCCCGCCGGCGCGGACGCCGTGCAGATGCAGGAACACTGCGAGGCCATCCCCGGCGAGGGCCTGGGCTCGGTGCGCGTGCTCGAACGCCCCGCTGCAGGTGCGGCCATCCGCCGTCGTGGCGAGGACGTGCAGGCCGGCAGCGTGGTGCTGGCCGCCGGCCATCGTCTGGACCCGGCCGCCCTGGGCCTGGCCGCCACGGTGGGCGCGGCCTCGCTGAGCGTGGCCCGCCGCGTGCGCGTGGCCCTGTTCTCGACGGGCGACGAACTGGCCATGCCCGGCGAGCCGCTCAAGCCCGGCGCCATCTACAACAGCAACCGCTTCACCCTGCGCGGCCTGCTGCAGCAACTGGGCTGCGAGGTGCAGGACCTGGGCATCGTGCCCGACACCCTGGACGCCACGCGCGCCGCGCTGCGCGCCGCGGCGAGCCGCGCGGACCTGATCCTCACCTCGGGCGGTGTGTCCGTGGGCGAGGAAGACCATCTGCGTCCCGCCGTCCAGGCCGAAGGGCAGCTGGACCTCTGGCAAATGGCCGTGAAGCCCGGCAAGCCCCTGGCCTTCGGCGCGGTGCACCGACCGGGCCAGGCCGGCCGCCAGGCCTGGTTCATGGGCCTGCCGGGCAATCCCGTGGCCAGCTTCGTGACCTTCATGCTGACCGTGCGCCCAGTGATCCTGAAGCTGCAGGGCGCTGCCGAGCTGGCTCCCAAGGCCTGGCCCCTGCGCGCCGACTTCGACTGGCCACGGGCCGACAAGCGCCGCGAGTTCCTACGCGCCCGGCTCAATGCCCAGGGCGGCCTGGACCTCTTCGCCAACCAGGGCTCGGGCGTGCTGAGCTCAGCGGTCTGGGGTGACGGTCTCGTTGACGTAGCGCCAAGCACGCCCATCCAGGCCGGCGATACTGTGCGCTTCATTCCCTTCTGCGCGCTGCAATGAGCTCCATCACCGTCCGCTACTTCGCTTCGCTTCGCGAGGCCCTGGGTGAGCAGGAGACCCTGCCCTGGCAGGAAGGCCAGACCCTGGGCCAACTGCGCGACGCCTTGCTGGCACGCGGCGAGCCCCATGCCAGCGCGCTGGCCCGCACGCGCGCCGTGCGCTGCGCCCTGAACCAGCAGCTGGCCAAGGAGACCGCCGCCATCCCGGCCGGGGCCGAGGTGGCGTTTTTCCCGCCGGTGACGGGCGGCTGAGCCGGCGGCGCGGGCGGGTCAGCCCGCCGACGTCCGCGCCCGGCGATAGCTGGCCGATGACCGTCCGATCAGCCGGTTGAACTCGCACCTGAAGTGCGCCTGGTCGAAGAAGCCCAGCGACGAGGCGAGAGTGGCCAGCTCGGCTGCCTCCTGTGATGACAGCCGGTGCACCGCTTCCTGCAGCCTGAAACGCTGGGCCACCCGCTTGGGCGGCACGCCCACATGAGGCCGGAAGAGCCGCTGCAGCTGCCGTTCGCTCATGCCCAGGATCTGCGCCAAGGCGTTGACGCTGACCGGCCCCTGTTCCGCTGCCGTGATGGTCATCGCTTGCTCGGCCAGGGCTTCGGGCCGCCGGGCCTGCTGGATCAGGGGCCGCCGGATGGCTTGCGCCTGGGCGCACATCGATGCCGCATCTTCGGCGTCCGGCACGAGGGGCTCGACGGCGACGCTGGAGCGGCCCCAGAGCGTTTCGGTGGACAGCACCCGGTCCGTGAGCCCGGCCACAGGGCCGGCCAGGAGTGGCCGCAAGCGAGGGCCCAGCACGCGGCCACGGCCCGCCAGCCGAGGCTCGAAGACGCGCCGCATCACGCCATGGACGGCCGCGCATCCCCGGTCGAACACCAGGTGAGCGTTGGGGAAGGGCAGGGTGCGCCGGCCGGGTCAATGATGCCGCGCATTCGCCTCGACCCGGTCGGGCGCCCTGGGGATCTCGGCTGTCCGCAAGTCGGCCTGCGGACTGGCGCTGATGCTGTGTGGCCTGTCACAGGCGGCCTGGGCCGGACCCGAAGTCGTGCAGGCGCGGCCGCACGAGGCCGCAGCATCACCGGAGCGATGGACGTCGAGCAGAGTGCCCTGGCGTTCCTGCTCGTCGTCACCGTCGTCCCCGACTCCGGGAGCGTGGCGCTGGCCGGTCTGAACGGTGTCCTGCGGATCGAGCGGCGGGAGGGGCAGCACCACAATCGCTTCATCCCCTGCACGCTGCCCGGGGCGGTGACGATCGGCCGCACGCGAACTCTCCGCGACAATCGCCGCATCCATCGCCGAAAGAACAGGACCCGGACTGATGCAAGGGCTGCACCTCACTGCCGATCTGCGTGGCTGCGATCCCGCGCAGGCCTTGATGACCGACCCCGCCGCCCTGCGCCACCGCTGCGTGGCGGCGGTGGCCGAGGCCGGTCTGGGCGCCGTCGCCGAGCTCTTCCATCGCTTCACGCCGGCCGTGGCGGGCGAGCCCAGCGGCATCACCGGCGTGGTGTTGCTCGCGGAGTCCCACCTGGCCATCCACACCTGGCCGGAGCTGGGCGGGGTGACGCTGGATGTCTACGTCTGCAACTACGGGGCGGACAACAGCGCCAAGGCCGAGCATCTGATGGACGCGCTGATCGCCGCCTTTGCCCCCGGCGAGGTGCAGTGCCAGGTCTTGCGCAGAGGGCAGGGTGCCTCAGCGCCCTGACAGCGCGGACCCGCCAGGCTGTGGGCGCCAGGTCCATGCGCTGCCGGAACCGGGTGATGAAGGCGCCGGGGCTCTCGCAGCCCTGGGCTGCACGGGCAGCGTTCCGATCTGAAGGCGCCCGTCGGCGCCGGCAGGCGGTGCGGGCCTAGAGCTGCCGCTCGAAGAAGCGCACCACCCGGGAACGCGCCAGCCAGGCCTGCTCTGCATCGGGTGTGAACTGCACGCTGGGCAGCACGCCGGTGCGGAAGTAGCTGCCCTGGTCGGCGTAGGGGTCCGTCACGGTCATGGGCACCATCAGGCGGTCCCAGCCATGGGTGGCGCCGGGGTAGCTGTTGACGCTGACGACGTTGCCGTTGCTGGCATTGGCCGACTGCGCCAGCGCTTGGCAGGCGGCGCTGCCCTTGTCGTAGTCGTCCCTGCTGCCGATCTGGATCATCACGGGCGCGCCGGTGAGGTTGAGCCACTGCACACCGAACTGCGCGGGCGTGGTGTTCAGCGTGGCCAGCAGGGCCGTGTTGTTCCAGGCATAGCAGACGGGGTAGTGCGCGACATGCGCCTTGAAAGTGCGACCGCCGCCGAACCGCCCGGCATACAGGCGCTCGGCTGCTCCCAGGCTCACCAGGCCGCCCCAGGAGAAGCCCAGCACGCCGACGCGGGTGCCATCGATCTCCGGCCGCTGGGCCAGGTAGGCCAGGGCCGAGAAGGCGTCCGGGTAGGTCAGCACCGGCGCGTTGGGGCGCTGGACGGCCGTGGTGACGCCCCGTGCCTGCCACATGTCGATCTGAAGGGTGGCGATCCCGGCCGCGTTGAGTGCGGCCTCGTAGAAGTCACCGCGGGCATCGATGCCCGCCGAGCCATGCAGGATGAGCACGGCGGGCAACTTGCGATGGCCGTGGCCGGCGCCCCGGCCAGCGTGCGCCGGCAGGCTCAGCTTGCCCTGGATGGTCAGCGTCGTGCCGGGCGCCGCCAGATTGGGCGAGGGGAAGCTGATGAAGGACAGTGCCGGCTGCCGGGCGTGCGCCAGGGAATCGTCCTGCGCGGCCTGCGCAGGCAGTGCGAGCAGCACTGCCGCCGCCCGGCCGGTCGATTTCAACCAATTCCAAACCATGCTTGCCTCCGATGCGCTTGTCGCGCGCAGTCCGGTCTTCCGGCTGCGCAGCACAGACGCTATCACCGAGGCTCGATCCGCACCGTCGGGACTTGCCTGGATGGCCGGGGCGGGCGGCGAGGGGCGGCGCGGCCGCTGCCTTCGGGATCAGCGCACCGGTTCCGGCGCGGGCCGGACGGACCACTGGGCCTGGGCGGCCAGCTCGTGCGCGGTGCGCTCGTCGGCGGTCACCAGGTACTCCTGGCTGCTGCGCTCGACGAAGTAGGCCGAGCGGTAGCGCTGCAGCAGCTCAACCAGGGCCTTGCGGGCCTGGCCGGGGGTGCCGGTGAAGGTGAGGGTCATCGTGGTCATGATGGGGTGTCCTTGCGATGCCGGCGCTGTCGGGCCGGTGGTCATTCCTGAACGCCTCGGCGCCCGCCCGGTTGACCGCAGGAGGCGCGGGCGCAGAGGGCAGGCCCTGCCTCGCGATGGCGATCTCATGCGGCCGGCGCCGTCCCCCCCTGCATTCCTGCCCCGGCGGCGGGTCTCATCACCATCCCACGACAGGGATGCACGAGAGTGGACTGAAGGGACTGAAGGGACTGAAGGGACTGAGGGGACCCGGTGCCGTGGCCTCGCCCTTCATGGTCGGCCTGCTGACAGCGTTGCCGAGCAGCGCGGCGCCTCTGCTGTGGCGGCGGGCACCTCCAGCGGCAACAGAGCCCGCCTCAGGACGCGCCAAGGCCGCCCAGGAAGCGCAGCAGCTCGGCGGCCGTCTCGTCGGGCAGATGGTCCGCGAAGAAGTGGCCGCCGGGCAGCGTTGCCGTGTGCACCTCGCGGCAGCGCTTGCGCCACTCCGCGGGGATGTCGAAGAGCGCATTC
The DNA here is from genome assembly GCF_014174515.1 of Mitsuaria sp. WAJ17. Classification (GTDB taxonomy): domain Bacteria; phylum Pseudomonadota; class Gammaproteobacteria; order Burkholderiales; family Burkholderiaceae_C; genus Roseateles_B. Next base: position 137,913 of record NZ_JACJUG010000004.1, on the reverse strand, counting down.
ATCACCCCGCCCGCACCGTAGAAGACCAGGGTCGGACATTCGACAAGCCGCCCGGCGTCCACCTGGTCCAGGGCCAGGTCCACCGTGGCCGCGGCGCGGTAGTCCGAGCACGAGCCGTGGATCATGCCGGGGTCCCGCCAGCACCGGCGGTAGTCGGCGAGCTGCGCCGGGTCGAAGTCGCCCAGCTGCGCCTTGCCCCAGCCCAGCAGGCAGGTCTCGTAGAAGTAGTCGGGGTCCTGGCCGATGAGGCGCTCGGGGAAGGGCTCTGGCTGCTGGAGGAAGTACCAGTGCCAGTAGGCGGCCGCGACCTGGTGGCGGGTGTCCATGAACATGGCCAGGGTCGGCACGATGTCCATGACTGTCAGCGAGCGCACCGCTTCCGGATGGTCCAGCGCCATGCGGTGAGCGGTGCGCCCGCCGCGGTCATGGCCGACCAGGTGGAAGCGCTCGAAGCCCAGGCGGCGCATCAGGCCGAGCTGGTCGTTGGCCATGGCGCGGAACGAGTAGTTGGCGTTGTCGGGGCGCCTTCGTGGCTTGCTGGAGTCTCCGTAGCCCCGTAGGTCGGCGGTTACCACGGTGTAGTGCCGGGCCAGCTGAGGCGCGATGCGGGCCCACATGGCGCGGGTCTGGGGAAAGCCATGCAGCAGCAGCAGCGGCGGGCCCGAGCCACCGACGCAGCAGGCGATGTCGATCTCGCCGACCGTCACCCGCGATGTGCTGAATCCGCAGAAGTCCATGTGTCGCTCCCGGCTGCCTGGCGTCTTCATGGCAGGGCCGGCAAGACCTGACCCCGAAATGCCAGCGAACCGGCCGGCCCGGCCGGCTCGGCCGCAAGGATAGGCGGGCCTGGCGCTGCTGTCATCAGGGCGGCATCAGCCCGCCTGGCCCCGCCCACCTGCGGCGGCCAGGTCGGTTTCCGCCGCTTCTGCCGCTTCTGCCAGCACCTCGCCGGACCGGTCCCCCATCCAGTAGCGCGCCCCCGCGCCGCGCCGAGCGGCCGCGTCCTGCGGGTTGTAGAGCTTGCACTTGCTGAGCGAGAGGCATCCGCAACCGATGCAGGAGGCGAGGGTGTCCTGCAACTGCTGCAGCTCCGCGATGCGCGCCGCCAGCAGGGGCTGCCAGGCGCGCGAGAGGCGTTCCCAGTCGCGCGCATTGGGTGTGCGGGCGTCCGGCAGGCTGGCCAGCGCGGCGCGGATCTGGTCCAGGCTCAGGCCCACCTGCTGCGCAGCGCGGATGAAGGCCACGCGACGCAGGTCGCTGCGCGCGAACTGACGGCGGCCCGAGGCGCTGCGGTGGCTCGTCAGCAGGCCCTGCTCCTCGTAGAAGCGCAGGGCGCTGGCGGCGACGCCGGCACGGCGGGCGAAGTCACCGATGGGCAGCAGGGCGGAGGAGGCAGCGCTCATGGCAGTTCCTGGAAGAGGGAGTGAGGATGAAATGAGTGCTTGACTTCAAGTTAACTTGAACTTGCAGTATCCGCCCATCGTGCCGTGAAGCAATGAGGAGAACGACGATGGACGATGTGCTGAACCATGCATTCCAGAACTGGGCGCAGCGCCTGGGCGACGACTTGGCTGCAGGATCCCCCCTGCCGAGCCGGGCGGCAGGGCCCAAGGCCGGGTCCCAGGGCTTGCTCCACCGGGGCCTGGACGAGGCGCTGGCCTTCGGGCCAGCCTTCGACGGCGCCATGAGCAACCACTTGCCAATGGCCTTGCATGCCGCCTGGGAGATGGGGGCGGACGCCCCGCGCCTGCAGGCGCTGCTCGAGCATGAGCGCCCCAAGCTGGCGCTCGCTGGGCCCGCCACGCAAGCGCAGCAGGCCTCGGCCCTGCGCGCGGTCCAGCGGCGGATGGCGGGTACCGCGGGGGCGGATGAGTGGCTGCAGCGTCGCGGCCAGCCTGAGGACTTCCCCTGGCTGCAGGCCTACTTCGCGGCCCTGCTGGCCCGCCAGCCTGCCGCCCAAGTGCTGGGCTCGCACCTGGAGGGCCTGCTGCGCTCGCCGCATGCCTTCGCCTTCCACGGCCTGATCCGTACGGCGCATGCCTGGGAGAGCGCCCATCCCGGCGAGCTGGCCGCCGCCCTGGCCACCTGGGCCGCCTGGTGGGAACTGCTGCCGTCCGGCAATGTGGGCGGGGCCGCGATGGCGCCCGCCGACTGGACGCAGGCCCTGCGCAGCCACACGAAGGACTGGCGCAGCGAGCTGCCCATGATCATCTACCGCATGCGCAGCGCCAGCGAAACGCCGCTCTACGCCGGCCTGGCCGAGCGCCTGGCACCGGCCTCGGGCCTTGGGCAGCGGCGCGAGCAGCTGCTGGAAGTGGCCCGCGAGGCCTATCTGCACAGCCGCAACTTCACGGTGCTTCACCTGATCACGGGCCTGCGCGCGCTGCGGGTGCTGCGGCCCCTGCTGCCGGCCTCGGTGGACCAGCAGCCCCTGGTCGCCGCCTTGGATCGCGCGACCGTGGCCGGCTGGATGGCCGGCCGCCTGCAATGGCAGGACGCGCTGCCGGCGTTCGCGGAAGAGGCCTGGCCGGCCTTGCACCGCGCCGCCCTGGCCCAGGACGACGAGCACGTGATCAAGGGTGTGCATGCCTGCTGGCAGGAGGACACGCGGGCGCCGGATCCCCGCTGGCGCCAGGTGGCGCAGCGCATGCTGGAAGGGCGGGCCTGAGGGGCAGGCGCTGCCCGTGGGGGCCGACATTGGCAAGTCCGGCTTGATAATCTGTGCCCAGCCGTCTTGATCCAACTTCAGTCGGAGGCGTCCGCCCCATGTCCCAGAGCGAGCTGCGCAACCTCAAACTCTTCGTCAAGACCGCCGAGCTGGGCAGCCTGCGCCGCGCCGCCGCCGCCGAGGGCATCAGCCCGCAGGCGGCCAGCCAGGCCCTGGCCCAGTTGGAGCAGAAGCTGGGCGCGCGGCTCTTTCACCGCACCACGCGCAATATGTCGCTGACGGACGAGGGGCGGCTCTTCATGGACGCCGCCCTGCCGGCCCTGCAGGGGCTGGAGCGCGCCTTCCAGGTGGTGCGCCAGGCAAGGGACGAGGTGGCCGGCCCGCTGCGCATCGTGGGGCCGCGCTCCAGTTTCCAGCCCGTCATCGGGGCCCTGGTGGACGAGTTCTGCCGCCGCCATCCTGACGCCCAGCCCGATGTGCAGCTGGACGACCGCATCGGCAACTGGGTCGAGGACCGGGTGGACGTGGGCTTTCGAGTGGGCTCCGCGCCGGCGGACGGCGTCATCGCCCGCAGGCTATTCGCCCTGCAGCTGATCCTCTGCGCCGCTCCGGCCTACCTGAAGCGCCACGGCGCGCCCTCGACCCTCGCGGAGCTGGCCGGGCACCGCTGCAGCGGCTTCCGCCACCCCTCTACCGGGCGCCTGCTGCCCTGGCATGTCAAGGTGGACGGCAACACGGTGGAGCAGGAGGTCCTGCCCGCCTTCTGTACCAACGAGGAGGGGCTGGAGATGGAGGCTGTCCTGGCGGGGCGCGTGATCGGCCAGCTCAGCGGCATCATGGCGGCCGCCCATCTGCGTGCGGGCCGGCTCGTGCCCGTGCTGGCGGCGCACACGGCGGACCAGTACGGCCTGCACATCTACTGGGGCAGCCGCGTGGCTCAGCCGGCGCGGGTGCGGGCCTTCATCGATCTCGCCATCGAGCGCCTGAGCGGCAACAGCGACTACGTGCTCGGCGAGCAGGAACTGGCACGCCTGGAGCTCCAGGGCCGGCGTCAGCACCTCCGGCCTATCGCTTGATTGGCAAGCTTTTCTTGACAGTGCAGCAAGTGCGGCTGGGCTATCCGTGGCGCAGGGAAGGGCCTACATTCAGCGGCTGACACGTCCGCCCATCCGCCTTGCGCGCCGCAGTACGGATTCCGGTGACCCCCTTTCTTCCAACCGCGGAGACCCGAAGTCATGCCCCAGCTCCTCGTCAACGGCCGCGAGCACCAGCTCGACATCGACCCCAGCACCCCGGTCCTCTGGGCCCTGCGTGACAGCCTGGGCCTGTGCGGCAGCAAGTTCGGCTGCGGCGCCGCGCTGTGCGGCGCCTGTACCGTGCATGTGGATGGCCAGGGCGTGCGCGCCTGCGTGACGCCCGTTTCCGCCGTCGAAGGCAAGCCAGTCACCACCATCGAGGCCGTCACAGCTGGCGGTGACCGCGTGGGCAGCGCCGTGCATGCCGCGTGGGTCAAGCACGACGTGGCCCAGTGCGGCTATTGCCAGAGCGGCCAGATCATGACCGCTACCGCCTTCCTCAAGAGCCTGCCCAAGGGCAAGCAGCCCACGGCCGCCGAGATCGACTCCGCCATGGCCGGCAACATCTGCCGCTGCGGCACCTATGCCCGTATCCGCGCCGCCGTGGCCGAAGCCGCCCGCACCCTGGCCTGAAGGAGACCGCCATGCTGAACCGCCACCTGTCTCCTGAACTTGGCGCCACCCTGGCCGCCGAGATGCCCCGCGCCCTGCGGCACATCCTGGCGCGCGAGCCTGGCGCGGAGGCGCCGTCGGCGCTGAGCCGCCGCGGCTTCCTCAAGATCACCGGCGGCACCGGCTTCGCGCTGGGCTTTGCGCCCCTGGCTGCCGCGGCCTCCGACGCCCCCGCCGCCGGCCTCAAGCCCTTCCAGCAGCCGGTGTCCTTCCTGCGCATCGCGCCGGACGGCCTGGTCACCGTGCTGGTCAACCGCCTGGAGTTCGGCCAGGGTGTGCACACGGCCCTGCCCATGATCCTGGCCGAGGAGCTGGACGCCGACTGGTCCCGCGTTCAGGCCGAGCTGGGCAGCAATGCCCCGGCCTTTGTGGACCCCGCCTTCGGTCTGCACATGACCGGCGGTTCCAACAGCATCAAGAACAGCTTCATGCAGTACCGCGAGCTGGGCGCCCGCGCCCGCGCCATGCTGATGGGGGCGGCCGCGGCGCGCTGGAACGTGGGCGTGGCCACGCTGCGCACCGAGCAGGGCCAGGTCATCGCCGCCGACGGACGCCGGGCCGGCTACGGCGAGCTGGCCGAAGCCGCCATGGCCCAGCCGGTGCCGGAGCAGGTCACGCTCAAGAACCCCAAGGACTTCCGCCTGATCGGCAAGCCCATGGACCGCCTGGACAGCAAGGCCAAGAGCAGTGGCAAGCAGGACTTCGGCATCGACGTGCGCCTGCCCGGCCAGCTGACGGCTGTGATCGCGCGCCCACCGGTCTTCGGTGCCAAGCCCCGCTCGGTGGACGATGCCGCTGCCCGTGCCGTGCGCGGCGTCAAGGCCGTGCTGCGCGTGCCCCTGGACCGCGGCGCCGAAGGTGTGGCGGTGATCGCCGAGGGCTACTGGCCCGCCAAGCAGGGCCGCGACGCCCTGAAGATCGACTGGGACACCTCGACCGTCGAGAAGGTCGATAGCGCCAGGCAACTGGCCCAGTATCGCCAGCTCGCCCGCCAGGACGGCCCCGAGCACTTCAAGGCCGACATGGCGCCCCTGGCCAAGGCCCCGCACAAAATCCAGGCTGAGTTCCACTTCCCCTACCTGGCCCATGCTCCCATGGAGCCGCTGAACTGCACGGTGCAGTGGCGGCCCGACGGCGCCACGCTGTGGGTGGGCACCCAGTTCCCCGGCGTGGACGGCATGGCCGCGGCCAAGGTGCTGGGCCTCAAGCCCGCGCAAGTGGCCGTCCAGGTGCAGATGGCCGGGGGCGGTTTCGGTCGACGTGCCGTGGCCACCAGCGACTTCGTCTGCGAGGCCTGTGCCGTGGCCAAGGCAGCGCGCGCCGCCGGCATCGAGGCCCCCGTCAAGACCCAGTGGAGCCGCGAGGACGACATCCACGGCGGCTACTACCGCCCCATGCACCTGCACCAGGCCCACCTGGGCTTTGACAAGCAGGGGAATGTGCTGGCCTGGGACCACGTCATCGTGGGCCAGTCCATCGTTTCCGGCACCCTGTTTGAAGGCTTCATGGTCAAGAACGGCATCGATCAGACGGCCGTCGAGGGCATGAAGGACCCCTATCCCTTCCCGATGCGCCTGCGCGTCCACCATCCCAAGCTCAATGTGCCGGTGCTGTGGTGGCGCAGCGTGGGCTCCACTCACACGGCCTTCGTGATGGAGACCCTGATCGACGAGATCGCCCGTGCCACAAAGCAGGACCCTGTGGCCTACCGCCTCAAGATGTTCGGCGACAAGCACCCGCGCCACCGCGCCGCGCTGGAGCTCGCAGTGGCCCAGAGCGGCTATGGCAGACGCAAGCTGCCGGCGGGCCGGGCCTTCGGCGTGGCGGTCCACGAGTCCTTCGACACCGTGGTGGCCTATGTGGTCGAGGCCTCGGTGAAGAAGGGCCAGGCGGTGCTGCACCAGGTCACGGCCGGCGTGCATTGCAATCTGGCGGTGAACCCGCGCACCATCGAGGCCCAGGTGCAGGGCGCCGCGCTGATGGGCCTTGGCATGTGCCTGCCCGGTGCGGCGATCACGCTGAAGGACGGCGTGGTGGAGCAGGGCAACTTCGGCGACTACGCGGTGCCGCGCATCACCGACATGCCGGCGATCGCCGTGCACATCGTGCCCAGCGCCGAGCCGCCCACCGGCATGGGCGAGCCGGGCCTGCCGCCGCTGGCGCCGGCCTTTGCCAATGCCGTCGCCAGGGTGACCGGCAAGCCGCAGCGCCAGCTGCCCTTCAAGCTCTCTTGAACCGAGTCGCGTGATGGAAGACCTGGACACCCTGGTGCTGCGCACCGCCGACGGCTGGCAGGCGGCGGGTCAGCCCGCGCTGCTGGTGACGGTGGCCCGCACCTGGGGCTCCTCGCCGCGGCCGCCGGGCTCGCTGATGGCCATCAACGGCCGGGGCGAGACCGTGGGCTCGGTCTCGGGCGGCTGCATTGAGGACGACCTCATCCTGCGCATCCGCGAGCAGGGCATCGAAGCGGTCTGCGCCGAGCGGCGGCCCGCGGTGCTGCGCTACGGCATTTCGGCGGATCAGGCCCACCGCTTCGGCCTGCCCTGCGGCGGCACGGTGGAACTGGTGCTGGAGCCGCTGCAGGCGTGCAGCCAGGTGACCGAGCTCCTGGCCGCCTGCGCCGCGCGGCGAAGCACCGAGCGCTGCCTAGATGTGCGCAGCGGCGCCGTGACCCTGCGGCCGGGCCGTGCCGACGGCGTGCCGCGCTGGGACGGCGAGATTCTGGTCAACCACTTCGGGCCGCGAGCCCGGCTGGTGCTGATCGGCGCGGGCGATCTCTCGCGTTTCATGTCGGAGATGGCGCTGAGCCTGGGCTTCGAGGTCATGGTCTGCGACCCGCGGCCGGAGCAGCGCGCCAGTTGGGCCCTGCCCGGCGTGCACCTCAGCCATGAGATGCCGGACGACCTCATCCAGCACCTGCGGCCCGACGCACGCACCGCCGTCGTCGCCCTGACCCACGACCCCAAGCTGGACGACCTGGCCCTGATCGACGCCCTGCAGTCCCAGGCCTTCTACGTGGGAGCCATCGGTTCGCGCCGCAATGCCCAGCAGCGTCGCCAGCGCCTGCAGGAACACTTCGCCCTCAGCCCCGCCCAGATGGAGGCCTTGCGCAGCCCGGCGGGGCTCTACATCGGCAGCAAGACGCCGGCCGAGATCGCCCTGTCCATCATGGCCGAGATCGTCGCCTGCAAGAACGGCATCGCCCTGCCGGCCCAGGTGCAAGTGGCTGAGGCCAAGGGGCAGGAGGAGGCAGCCAGCCGCCTGCCGCAGGACGCCCTGGCGTGCGGCCGCTGAGTGACGAGTCGGCCCCCGGCGCCGTCATCCTGGCCGCGGGCCTGGGGCGGCGCCTGGGGGGGCGGCCCAAGGCCGCCCTGCACATCGGCGAGCAGAGCCTGCTGGAGCGCCTGGCTGGGGTGCTGCGCGAGGCCGGCGTGAGCCAGCCGCGCGTGGTGCTGGGGCCGTATCGCGAGATCCTGCTGCCCCTGGCCCTGCGTGCCGGCCTGGACCCCCTGCTGCATGAGCAGGACGATCCCTCGCTGGTCGATTCGCAGCGCCTCGCCGTGCAGGTCCATCATCGACTGCAGCCGGAGCGGCCGCTGTGGCTGCTGCTGGGGGATCTGACGGCGCTGAGCGTCGAGGATCTGCGGCGTCTGAAGGAGGCCTGGCGCAATCGGGCCCCCGACGTTCAGGCCTTGCTGCCAGCCGTAGCGGGACAGCGTGGCCACCCGGTGATCCTAGGGCCGCAGGCGGTGGATGCCATCGACGAGCAGCCCGCCAACCTCGGCGTACGCCACTGGCTGTCCGCACATGAGGATCGCGTGCATTTCGAGGCGCTGCCCGGCCCGGGGCCGGTGCAGGACCTCGACACCGAGGCGGACTTGCTGGCCCTTCGCGCCGCGCATCACCCCACGCCGGTGGATTGGCGCTAGGCCCCCGATGAGCGGCCCCGCCGCGGGCCTTCATGACTGAGCAGTGCCCCTCGGCGGCCTCCCATCTGTGCGCAAGCTCGGCGGGCCAGGAGCAGTGTCCTGGATCGGCGCGGGTAATGGCCTGTAATGTCCGTGGCCACGACGAATACCTAGAGTTCATCCCATCAGCGGAGAACTCATGGATACCCAGCTCAACTTCATCAACCGATCGCTCGCAGGCCACACCGCCGAGATCGTGCTCTTTCAGAAGAACCTGGCGCTGGACATGAGCGCGCTCGACGTGGCGTGGAAGGTCATCCGCTACTGCGGGCGCGATTGCTCCCACCCCGTGGTCTTTTCGCAGAACTTCGAAGTGTCGGTGCAGGACCGATGGGGCAACTTCACACCGCGCCTGGCGGCCGAGCCCGGCCGATCTTTCGAGTTGGTCCGGGGGCCCGTGGGTGGACGGTTGCTGCGCCACTGTCGCCGCGAGGCGGCCGCCACCCATGCCGCCAACGGGGTGATCGAGGTGCTCAATGCCCAGAGCCAGGGCGCCGTGGACGTCTGCCTGTACCGAGGGGGGGTGCTCCTCGGGTGCAAGACCTCGGTCGTCCCGGGACAGAAGGCGGTCTTCCGGTATCCGCCGAGTCTCTGGATCGCCGTGGCCTCCGAGATCACCGCGGGCCAGGCCTTCCAGTCGGCCGTGCTGTCGGAACAGGCGGTGGAGCTGTCCCTGATGGGGGTCGCCCGTGCCGACCTCGTCATGACCGGCGGCGGGGCCGGCCCTGCTGCCGGCCCCTACGAATTCAGTTTGGAAAACGTGGTCGCCTGGTAGCGATCCGTGCCTCAAGGAGTTCGCTGCCGGGCCGCGATCAAGTGCGGTAGCGGCGGCTGACATGCGGTGCGCCTCTTGCGCATCTACTCACTCTCGTCGTTATCAAAATTAGGAGCCTATCGTGGCAGTCAATCTCAATTTCATCAATCAATCCAACGACCTCAACAACTCGCAGATCGTCATCTTCCAGAAGAACGTGGCAACGGACTTCGACGAACTGTCGGTGGCCTGGAAGGTCATCAAGTATTGCGGCCAAGGCGACAACCACCCCTTCACCTTCCCCATGGGCCTGAGCGTCGGGTCCTCCGACAGCTACGGCAACTACACGCCGCAAATCAAGGCGCAGAACGGCGAGCTGTACAAGATGGCCCTGACCGCTTCGGGCAACCAGCTGGTGGCCGGCGGCCCGGGCACCAGCCCCAAGGAAGTGCAGGTGCTCAACGGCCTGCCCAAGGGCGCCATCACCGCCAGCTGCTACAAGGACGGCCGCCTGCTGGCCACCAAGACCTCCATCGCGCCGCAGCAGAAGGCGGTGTTCCAGTTCAAGCCCACCATCTGGATCGGCGTGGTCTCGCAAGTCGAGCAGGGCGAGGTGATGAACTCCGCCATCATCTCCAGCGTCAATACCGAGATCTCGCTGCTGGGCATCGCCAGCGCGGACATCGTCATGACTGGCGGCGGCCCCGGCCCGAACTCGCAGCCCTTTGCCTTCAACCTCGACAACGTCGTGATGGCTTGATCGCGCCATCGACCCGCGCCAGCCGGCGCGGGTCGGCGTGGTAAGGGAGGCCCTGTGAACGAGATGGTCCACGAGACATGGCGAGGGCTGGACGGCAGACTGGTGTTCGACTGCCAGGTCAACCGCGAGCCAGGCGATGGGGTGCCGACGGTGGTGTCCATCCAGAGCAGGGCCTTCCCCCGCGAGGAGCATCAGATCTTCGTCACCGCCCAGGCCTGCGTGTTCAAGGTTCGCTTCAGCGGCGGATGCCATGCACGGGGCTGGATCCGCCAGCAGACGCCCATCCACATCGACGACGTGCTGTGCACGGCGCTGTTTGCCGACATGCACTACGGCAGCGGTCCGGACGACGAACACCACTTCGAGGGTGTGATGGTGGCCGTGCCCGTCCACGCTTCGCCCTCTCCACCGCTGCCGCCCGTGCCTCCTCAGCCTCCCTGGCCGCCCGCCCCGCTGCCGACCCCGCCGCTGGCCCCTGAGCCGGCCGGCGCGCCGTCCTTCCTGGGCGGCAGCAGCCAGGAGCTGTTCCCCTATGTCTACGTGCGTCGCTGGCCGCAGATGTCGGCGCAGGACGCCCTGTGGAACTTCATGGCCTATGCGCCCAGCAGCCCGCCCGCGAGCGCCTTCTATGGCGATCTCATCCAGGCACTGACGCAAGGGCGCGAGGCAGCGCAAGACCTGGCCCTGGCCTTCGTGGACGGCGAGCCACCCTATGCCGGCGAATTCCTGTCTTCGCTGGACCTGCTGGGCAGCCCCGTGCAGGACTACCCGGCCCTGCAGGAGCGCCTGTGGCACACCGAGCTGCCACCGGAGGCCTGGGCGCTGGCGCTGCAGGCGGAGGTCTCGGCGCTGCTTCAGCGCTGGGACCTGGCTCCGGACTACCTCCGATCGCCGGCCTACGCCCTGTCCCTGGACCGTGTTTGGCAGAGCTATTTCGCCCTGGTGATCCTGCTGGGCGACCTGCCGGCCCTTCTGGAGTCGCTGGTGCGCTGCCTTCTGGTCGCGCATGCCGTCGATCGCGTCCTGGCAGGGGGGCAGTCTGGCAGCCCGCCGGAGTCCGCCCCGCCGCTGGACCGCGCGCAGCAGCTCTCCCTGCTCAATGCCAGCGTGGCGCTGCCGGCCGCGGTCTTTCCGCTGCCGCCTGCCCCAGTGCTGCCGTCATCACCGCCCCAGGACGCCTCCGGCTGGATCGAGCCCTATGCCATCGGCGAGCTGCAGCGGGTGCGCCAGCGGCTGATCCGCTACCAGGCGGGCGAGGTCGCGCGCATCGAGCAGGTGATGCGGGGCGAGCGGCGCGAGCTCGTCAGCCGCCAGACGCATCGCCAGATCGAGGAGAGTCGCCAGGGCAGCAACGAGCAGCAGCTGCTGGGCAATGCGGCAGAGGAGGGCCGCAGCAGCTTGCAGGAGCAGGTCCGCCAGGCGGTGGCCGAGGCCAGCGTCACCCAGCAGTACAACAACTTCACCAGCAGCTACGGCCCGCCGACGCAGGCCACGCTCGACGGCAGCTGGACGCAGTCGGTGCAACCGGGCAGCACGCCCGGCGTGGACGACGCCGTGCGATTCGCCAGGGAGATCCTCAGCCGCACGGTGCATCGCATCCAGCGCAGCGTGAGCCTGCTGCGATCCAGCAGCCGCATGAGCCAGAGCGAAGACACGGTCAGCAGCGTGCTGGACAACACCCAGGGGGCCGGGCCGCTGCGAGCGGTCTACCGCTGGGTCAACAAGGTCTACGAAGCGTGCGTGGTCAACGAAGGGCAACGCCTGATGATCGAATGCATGGTCAGCCGGCCTGCGGCGGGCTACCTGCTGGCGGAGGCAGCGCTGAACGGCATGGACGACCTGCGCCCGGTGCCACCCCGCTGCCTGGGAATCCACAGCTTCGAGGACGTGGACCGTCACAACTACGCCCGGCTGGCCGCCCGCTACGGGGTCACTGAGATGCCGGTTCCGCCGGCTGCCCTGCGCACGGCCGGCGCCTCGCTTCGAGGCGGGCAGCAGACGCTGGTGGCCCTGCCGGAGGGCTACCGTGCCGTCCGCGCCTCGGTGCGCTGCCTGGGAGCTTCCTTGCCGACCGTGGTCGTGGGCTGCCGAGCCTTCCCGCCCGGCGGTCCCAGCCAGGCTGCCATGGCCGAGGAGGACGGCAGCGTGCCGGTGGTCGTGGGCGAGGCCGATCAGCTGGCATCGCCGCCGGCCGACGAGTCGGTCCAGGTCCAGGTGATCGTGGAGATCGCCTGCGAGCCAGGTGCGCCGCTGATGGACGCCTGGCGCATGGCCGTGTACGCGCGGCTGATGGCCGGCTACCAGGCGCAGCTCGAGGCCTATCGCCGGCGCACGGGCAGCGGGCCGCTCCCCGGGCCTCGCTCACCCCTTGCGTGCCGCCTGATCGAGCAGCGGGAGGTCAAGCGTGCCTGCCTTCGCCTGCTGCTGGACCGCATGCAGCAGCTGACGGGCGGGGAGTGGGCCAGTCCCGACGGCTCGCCACCCTCGGTGATGCAGGTCAACGAGCCCCGCTATGTGCAGTTCCTGGACGAGGCCCTGGAGTGGGGGGAGATGAGCTACACCTTCCACGACTCGCCCCGGCCCTGCAGTGCCGACCCGGCGGAGCTGCCGCTGGACGACGAGGACGCGCAGTTCGCCGCCTTCCTGCAGGCTGGGCAGGCCCGCGTCCTTTTGCCCGTGCGGCCGCACCGCGTGATGGCCTTCCTCTACTTCTGCTCCAGCGGCATGGTCTGGCTGGGCTCCGATCGCCTGGTCCCGGCCGACCCGGCCGACCTGCCGCTGGTCAACGACCTCAAGCATGGGGCCCTGCAGCGCCCACCCCAGCGGCGGGTGGGCCCGGCGTGGGAGGTGCTGGTGCCGACCTCCCTGCAGTGGCTCGAGGAAGGCGAGGACTGGCGTGCACCGGCGGGTGACGCCAGCGCGTCACCCGCGCCACCGCTGCTGTCCACCGAATCCTCAAGGGGCCAACCATGATGCCGCTGCATCGGCCCCCCTTCTTCGCGCCGGTCGGCTTCGGCGAAGTGCCGGTCGGCGCTGTCATTCCCTTCGCGGGCTCGCTGGACCGGCAGGACCACGGCACCTCGCCCATCGAGGCTTGGGGCTGGATGTTCTGTGATGGGCGAGTGCTGGCCATCGCGCAGTACCCGGAGCTCTTCGCGGCGCTGGGCTTTGTCTACGGCGGGAGCGGCCGCGAGTTCAAGATCCCCGACTACCGAGGCTACTTCCTGCGGGGCGCGGCCGCGGGCTCGTCCGTCGATCCGGACGCGGATCAGCGCCAGCCGCCCGAGGGCGGGCAGGGCGAAGCCCAGGGCGTCGGGTCCATCCAGTCGTTCGCCCTCCAGACGCACGAGCACATCTACAGCAGCGCGCCAGCGCCGGCGACCCCCTCCAACACCGGGCAGGCCGCGGGCGCACCCAGCGCCACGGCCACGCTGACGACGGGAGGGCCGACCAGCAGTCTGCAGCCGCCGGGCACGGTCAAGGTCAGTGCGAGCGAGACCCGGCCGGTGAACGTGTACGTGAACTACCTCATCAAGTTCACCTACGGCTTGCAGCGGCTACATCGCTGATTTCGACACTTACATCAGGAGCTTCCCATGGCATACACGCAGGTTCAATTCATCGCCTATGTGCTGGACACCGCGCCGCAACTCAATCCGGACGGCAGCGAGACCTACCTCGGGCTGTCGATGCCCGCGCTCGATGTCGATGCCCGCTGCGCGCTGATGCTGCGGGCCATGGACACGGCGTTCTCGCTCCTGCCGCAGGCCTCGCCCCCGGAGGCCGCCGGCACGACGCTGAGGGTCTTCATGGCCCCGGAGTTCTTCTTCCGCGGACCAACCGGTGCTTACGAGATGGACGAGGTCCAGCGCGTCATCCAGCAGCTGCAGGCGAGTGCCAGCGCGGCCCAGTGGGACGACTGGGTGTTCGTCTTCGGCACCATCGTGGGCAGTTCGCTGCCGGCGGGGCAGACGTCCGGGACACCCCAGCGCGAGATCTACAACTTCAGCCTGGTGCAGCAGGGCGGCGTGGCCGGGCAGGGCGATACCGGGGCGCGCGTGGTGATGAAGGAGCTGAAGTCCGGCATCGACTTCGTGAGCAGTACGCCCGTGCCGGGCGGGCTGCTGCTGGGGCAGGTCGATCCGCTGGCGCCCGCCCGCGTCTCGGGGCCGGGCCGCGAGCAGCAGCAGATCAACTACGACGGTGCGGGCATCTTCCAGCTGCAGGGCGTCACCTGGGCCCTGGACATCTGCCTCGACCACTTGGGCACGGTGCAACGGCTGCAGCGCTCGCCGCAGCTGCCGGGCGATGCGATGGTGCAGCTGCAGCTGGTGCCCTCATGCGGCATGAGCCTGCAGCCGGCCAGCATCGTCTGCGAATACGGTGGCTGGGCCTTCAACTGCGACGGCTACCGCGACACCCGGCATGCCACGGCGGCTCAATGGCAGCCGCCGCTGGCGACGGTCGCCCAGCAGGCCAGTGCGCCCGTGCCTGACGCCGACCTGGTGGTCACCGGGCAGACGGTACCGATCGACAGCCTTTATGCCTCGGGTGCAGGAGAGATCCAGGTCTATCCGGCCCAGGCCATGCCGCCTGCACAGACGGTGGCCGGCAGCACGGTCCGCCTTGTCTGGCGTGCCAGCGACGACTGGACCTTCACCTTCTTGCTGGTCTACGGACCCTCGGGTCAGTTCACGAACGTGCTGTGCGAGATCACCAGCCGCACCCTGGACTTCATGGGCAACCAGTACTTCCTCCCGCTCGTCCTGCTGACCCAGGACAGCCTGGGACGGCCGGTCCAGATCCGCATGGAGCTGGGCAATGGCAGCAGCCCCTTCGCCGGGGCGGTGTGGTGCCGTATCGATGTGCCCGGCTTCCAGTTCCAGGGTAACGCGGTGGAGTTTCCCGGGGCGACGTCGGGGCCTGCCGCCGAGACCGTCTGGTGAAAGTGAATGCCCAGGGGAGATCGGGATGGCGGAGCAAGGTCGGGTCCTGCTGGGCGTGCTGGTTCACTCGCCGGAGCAGGACGTGCAGGGCACCCTGCGTGCCGTGCATGAGGGCACTGCCACACCATGTCGCCTGTGCCTTCTGGCGGCGCCGCGGGCTGCGTCGCAGGTCGCCCCCTTGCAGCGGCAGCTTGACATCTGTCCGGGTGTGCTCCAGCTGTGGGTCGCGCCGGGGGCGGGCGATGCGGCGGCGTTCAATCGTCTGATCGGGGAACCGGCAGACGTCTACGTTCTGCTGGAGGCGGGGGCCCTGCCTGCGCCGGGTTGGCTGGCGCGGCTGCTCGAGGCCCTCGACGGCGATCCGGCGATTGGGCTGGCCGGACCTTCGACCAACTGGGGCTGGAACGAGCAGGCCGGCCCCTCGCGCGCCGCCGCCAGTACCGACGCCCGCCCCGCGCCACAGGCATGGGCGGCGCCAGCATCGCTCTCTCTTTACCGACGAGCCCGCCGTGCACCGCAGCCGGTGGTGGGCGCGATGCCATCGGTGCGCCTGCCGGCACTGCGCGCCGGCGAAGACAGGCCGGGCGAGCCTGCACCGGCGGTCGTGTCACTGGCGCCGCTGCACAGCCTGTCCGACTTCTGCTATGCCGTCCGGCGCGAGGTGGTGCAAGCCGTGGGCGCGGCGGACGAGGGCTACGGCACCGGACCCTGCTGGGAGATGGACTACAACATCCGTGCGGCGCGGGCCGGCTTTGCCGGCGTGTGGGTGCCGGCCGCCTATGTGCACCGAGCTCCCATGACGGCCGACCGTCAGCGGCGCGAGTCCGAGGGCCTTGAGCGCAGCAAGCAGCGCTACCAGGACCGATTCTGCGCATTGCGCGCGCCAGGCGGGCCGATGGGGGCGCCGCAGGCAGGCACTGCGGCCCCCTACCACGCGCATTGCGTGGGGGACCGCTGCGACCACTTTGCCCGCCCGGCGCTGATGCCGGCTGCGATGCCGCTCGCCGGATCCGGTGGCGCCCAGCGGCGTGTGGCGCCGCTGGGCGCCACCCCGCTGGTCAGCTGCATCATGCCCACCCGGGGGCGAGCCCGCTACGTGGCGCAGTCGATCGCCTACTTCTGCCGGCAGGACTGGCCGCGCCGCGAGCTTCTCATCATTTACGAGGACGAGCAGGACCTGCCGCCCGCGCATGAGCTGCAGGACGCCCGCATCCGCTGCCTGCGTGTCCCTTTGGGCAGCAGCATCGGGGCCAAGCGCAACGAGGCCGTGCGCCAGGCTCGCGGCGAGGTGGTGGCCCACTGGGACGACGACGACTGGTATGCCGATGGGCGCCTGAGCCGCCAGGTGGCCCCCCTGCTGCAGGGACTTGCCGACATCACCGGCCTGAACGACCTCCTCTTCATGGCCCTGGCTTCCGGCGAGTGGTGGCAGGCCAGTCAGGCGCTGTTCAGGCGCCTGTTCGTGGAGAACGTGAGCGGCGGCACCCTGGTCTATTGGCGTCGACTGTGGTTGCACCACGGTCGCTATCCCCCGACGTCGCTGCGCGAGGACGCCGATTTCATGGAACAGGTCATGGCTGCCGGGGCTCGCCTGTGCCGGCTGCCCGGCCGCGAGCTGTGCGTGTATGTCCGCCACCCAGGTAACACCTGGAAGTTCAGGGCCGGCAGCTATCTGCAGGAGAGCGAGTGGTCGCGGGTGGCGGCGCCGTCCTGCATGGCGCAGGACCTGCCCTTCTACTTTGCGCCCACTGCCGCGAAGGCGGAGCCGCAGTGGCAGCCGCTCGTGAGCTGCATCATGCCTACCGCCAACCGGCGTGACTTCGTGCCCCAGGCCATCCGCGACTTCCTGGCGCAGCAGTACCCGCACCGAGAGTTGCTCATCGTGGACGACGGCACCGATCCCGTGGAAGACCTCGTGCCATCGCGCCCGGACATCCGCTACATCCGCCTGGAGCAGCGTCGCAGCGTCGGCGCCAAGCGCAACATCGCCTGCGAACTCGCGCATGGCGAGCTGATCGCCCACTGGGACGACGACGACTGGCGCTCGCCCGCCTGGCTGTCGTCCCAGGTCCAGCTGCTGACACGCAGCGGGGCTGATCTCTGTGGTCTGGACCGCGTCTATTTCTGGCGCCCGGAAAGCGCCGAGGCCTGGCAGTACCGCTGGGACGGCCGCACCCACTGGGTTTGTGGTGGCACGTTGTGCTATCGGCGGTCCTACTGGCGGTCCACGCCGTTTCCCGATCTGGACATCGGCGAAGACAACGCCATCGTGTGGAAGGCGTCCGCCGCGCAGGTGGCCGTCAACCCGGCGGTGGAACTCTATGTGGCGCGCGTGCATCCCGGGAACTCCAGCGCCAAGGCCACCCAGGGATCTCGGTGGCATCCCTGCTCGTATGCCTGGGTACAGGGTCTGGTGTCGGTGCCGCGTCATGAGGCGTAATGGCGCAAGTCAGCGCCATTCCCTACGCTGGCCTGGCCCGGTCTTCGGGTGACTCTGACCCATTCAAGGAGAAATCATGCGCCATTCCATCCTCTCTTTTCTGACGCCCGTCTTCGCACTGCTGATGTGTGCCGGTGCCGCACAGGCGGACGGCGCCAAGCCAGTGAACAGCGGCCCCGTGGTACGCGGCGTGGACCTTGGCCCCAGGCCTGCCACGGCAAATCCGGGTGACCCGACCGGAAAGACCTGCGACTTCAGCAAGGAGGACGTCAACCCGGCAGGGCAGATGACTGGTGCCAGCGTGAACTGCAGTCCGGATGGCACCGTTGCGCCGTTGGTGGTGAACCTGCCGACGCGCTTCACGGCCTATTGCGTGGTCCGGAGCGCGCCGGTCAAGAGCGCACGCCTGCTTCAGGCGCCCCTGCCCAGCAATGCCACGCACTGCGATCTGTCCGGCATCACGCCCAAGGACGCGACGCAGCAGTTCGGCGGCGCAGTCTGGCGCTGAGAAGCGGGGCGGCGTCAGCGCCGCTCCAGCCGGCAGGCTTGCAGGCCCTGGACCTCTACGGCCTGCACGCCCGAGCTGGTCGCCAGGTGTCGGCAGTCCTGCGCCGGCAGCAGCACGGCGCCATGGGGCGCCTTGCCTGCCAGGAGCAGGGCCTGGTTGAGGGCGAGTCGCCAGGCTTGGTCTGGTGCGAGGTCTTGGTCCACGACGCAGACGGCGCTGCCCAGGTGCAGTTCCAGGCGCTGGGCGGAGGCCATGAGGTGTCCGCGTCGGACCGCGGCCGTGGCCAGGGTCAGCATGGCATCGATCGCGCGTGCCATGCTGGATTCCGGGCCCGTGCCGCCGCTCATGTGGAAGAGGCAGCGGTCACCCAGCGTGCCGGCGGGCTCGGCTCCGCCGCGGCGCAGGAGACTCTCGCACCAGTGCAGAAGTTCGCTGCGCTGGCTGTTGAGGGTGCCGAGATCCCAGTCGCCCGCCGGTGCCCTGATCTGCAGGTGCGCGCACAGGGCCACCTGCCGTCGGGCGGCCGTCTGCTGCGGCGCGTCGGTCGGGGTTTGCGTCGGGGCCGCGAACGCTCGGCCGGGCCGGGTCCGCAGGCGCCTCGTGCTGCCGGGCGCCATGGGCAGCTTGAGCAAGTCGCGGTAGAGCCTCGCGGCATCGTGGCTGCGGTGGGCGCAGTCCTTTTCCAGCGTGCGCCCCAGCAGGGCTCCGAGTGGGTGCCGCGCCAGGGCCGCCGGCAGTACCACCGGGGCATTGCCAAGCTGCCAGCGGCGCGCTTCCTCAGCGCTCATGCCCTCGAGCACGGGACGCCCCAGCAGGCATTCGGCGAACACCAGACCCCAGGCGTAGAGATCCGCCGCGGGCGATGGCGCCTGCCCGAGCAGACGCTCCGGTGCGCTGTAGGCCGGCGTGCCCTTGCGTGGCGGGGTGTGGTCCTTCGCCTGTCCGGCCGAGCCGAAGTCCAGCACCTTGGGATGAAGGCAGGCGCCGCTCGAGAACACCATGATGTTCTGAGGCTTGAGGTCGCCGTGTGAGATCCGTTGCCGATGCAGCCAGCTGAGCACGTCCAGCACGCGGCCCATCAGTGCAGCCGCCGTGGGCAGAGGCAGAGGGCCCCGGCGCCTCAGGTACTCGGACAGGGGCACTCCCGGGACATACTCGAAAACACAGAAGGGATGACCGCTGTCTGCGGTCCCGAGGTCCATCAGCCGGACGACATGCGGGTGATGCAGCGAGGCGCACAGCCGGGCCTCCCGGTGCAGTGCCTCGTGCAGGAGATCCGGCGGGCGCATGGGGGCGGCCATCGGCATGCTGCGCGGGAACTTGAGGGCCACATACTGCCCAGTGCTGGTCTGGCGAGCCTTGTAGACGGTGGCGGAGCCACCCCGCCCGAGGAATTCGAGCGACTCATAGCCGCTGACGCCTGAGGGCAGTGGGTCCGGATGCACCGAGAGCGGGGCGAGGCGGGCTGTGCATCAGCTCGATCGGGCATCCGCCCATGGCGAAGCCTGGGCCAGGCGCCAGGGCTCGTAGCTGCCCTGCAGCGTCTGTCCCCGGAGCACCCGGCAGGGCAGTGCCTGCAGACGAAGCGCGCCGCGCCGACGTTCCACCAGCGTCGGCGGCTCCAGCGGGTGCGGCACGGCCTGAGCAATCTGCTGGCGCAAGCGGAAGAGCTGGATGTTCAGGTGGGGGCCATCGATCCCGAGCATGGACGCGAGCCTGCCGTGCTCCACCCATCCCTGGGCCTCGGTGCTGACGCCGCGTTCCGCGTCCTGCATCCGCATGCGGGCCAGTGTCAGCAGGGTGTAGTGGTGGCTGCGTTCGCCCAAGTCCAGGACATGGCCGAAGTGATGCAGCTTGAGCCAGGCGTGCTCCTCGTCCAGGCTGACCCGCAGCTCCAGCGCGGTGGGGCCATCGAGCCCCATGCTGGCGCCGAGGCCGGGCGGGGTGAGGTGGGGGTCCGTTCCTGAGGCGAAGCACCAGCGCCGGCCGCCCATGCGCACCTCCTCGCCTTCGGAGAGCGGCTGTGCTCCCCGCGCATGGCAGCAGAGCCACTGCCCCCGCTCACCGAGCACGAGACGCAGGGCCTCCTGCAGTTCTGGCGGCAGAGGATTGGCGCCGCCCAGCAGCACGGGTGTGCCGCCGTCCAGGGGCAGCAGCATGGGCGCCGGGCCGGCGAGGTCCTCCACACACCAGCGCTGGCAGCCATCCGCGGTGAAGCTCAGCAGGCTGCCCAGACGCAAGGGAACGGGGCAGGCGGTCGGCACGCGGACGCCATCGACCAGGCTGCCGTGCCGGCTGAGGTCCCGCAGCTCCCAGCGCTGACCAGTCCAGTGGATGGCCGCATGCAGGCGAGAGGCGCCTGGGCTGTCGAGCAGGGTGTCCGACAAGGGGTCTCGCCCGAACACATGCTGGGCACGGAGGTAGATGCTGTGTCCGCTGGTGCAGTTGCTGAGCTTGGCCACGTGGAATCCGTTGTTCTTTGAATCATGCGAGGGCCAGGGGCACTAGTGACTTGCGTCAGTGCACCGGTTCGAGAAGGATCCGCACGTTAACTCCGCCATGGCAAGGGAGGATCTGTCAGACATTACATTCCTGGCATCACTTGTAGATCCGGCGCCCGTGCTGTCATGGGCTGTCATTGCCGGGGAGTCTGAACCGACTCAGCATGGGCTCGCATCTTGACTATTTGGAGAGCCTTCATGCCTGAATTGAGCAATGCACAGCGCGCCCTGCTGGCGCCCCAGGGCGGCGAGCATCCGCGCGACGGCGCCATCGTCCCCACTTCGAGCAACGCCCCTTTCGTGAATGCTGCCTGCTGGGGGTGGGCGCTGACGGGCGAGTACGAGCACGCCGACAACGCCTACACCGCGGTCACGATCTACAACTCGCCGCAAGGCGCGTTCCGATACAACGACCAGCAGGAGCCGGTCGGCCTGAATCCGGACTTCTTCGCCACCACGGATCTGATCTTCGAACAGACCGTGCCGTACCACCAGACACTTGCCGAGCACATCGATGCCGCACTGGCGGGGGCGCTGGCCTCGCAGAATGCCTGCCGCGTGGCGCTCCTCAAGCTCACAGCCTGCGTCAACGGGCACACCGTGCTGGCCGACGACGGCCGGGATGACTACACCCTGGTGATGAAAACCAGCAGCTGGCACGGCTGGGACCACTGGGCCCTGGGCATCCGCGGGCCCGGCGGCGGTGTCATCACCTACCAGCAGAAGGTCACCGGCACGCCCTTGTCCTACAACTGCGGCGTCGTGTGGGATGAGCACCAGCCGCTGGAGACCGTCATTCGCCTGGACGGCCTGCTCGCTGCTCAGGTGGACATGCTGAACCGCGTGGTCTGACGGGCACCTAGCGCCCGCTCTCCAGGAGGGCTCGGGCGGCCTCGACGCGCTGCGCCAGCGGGGCCGTGTCATCACGCATGACCTGCATCAGGAAGGCGATGGCTGAAGCCCGGGGGTCTTCGGACGTGCTGGGCAAGCCGTTCGATGGCCACACTCCTGCGCCGTCGGCTGCAGGGCTGTGGTCGGAGGCTGGGGCAGGGGACAGGCGCAGCAGGGCGTCCGACAGGGCGCCCTGCGCGATGGGCTCCACGGCGGCCAGCACGTCGGCCTGCGCATCGGGACCGGGCGCCATGTCGATCCAGGGGCTGTCACCGAAGACGGGGGCCAGGTCTGCGCTCACGAAGGCGGACCAGCGGTCCGGCTCGGCCTGCGCCTGCGGAGGCAGGGCGATGGCACGCCGCGGGCCGGTGTCTGTGCGCCCGCAGCTCTCCCCGGCCTGCAGGTGCAGACGGCTTGCAGGTACGTCCGGCAGGTAGCGTAGGCACAAGGCTTGCAGGAAGGCCAGACCCTGTGCTGCCTCGATGGGCGCTGCCAGCGGGAACCACAGTTGATAGCCGTCACGCCCCGAGATCGCAATGGCCGGAGCCGGCAAGGCCAGGTCCTGCTGGACGCTGTGCCAGACCTCTGCCAGTGCCGTCCATTGCGCTGGCCGGGCCAGCTCCAGCAGCAGGGCGCGCGTGCGGCCTTGGGCGTCGGCGAGGGCCGGGGCCTGGCCGCTGTGCGGTGGCTGGCCGGGGGTGAGGAAGAGTCGTTGCCACTGGGCGTGGAGTCGGTTCATGGCGATGCGAAAAAGGTCGGTGCCGGCGCGCGGCGAAGACCGGTGGCCAGGCGGGGTCAGGTCTTGCCCTCGGCCATCCGCTGGACCATCCAGGCCTCGAATTCTGGCCCAGGCAGAGGCCGGCTGAAGAGATAGCCCTGGTAGTTGGTGCAGCCCAGGGCGGCCAGGGCCTCGCGCTGCGCCGCGGTCTCCACGCCTTCGGCGATCACGGTGAGGCCCATGCTGTCGGCCAGGGCCACGACCATCTTGGCGATGGCCGCGTCGTTGGAATCGACCAGGATGTCGCGCACAAAACCCTGGTCGATCTTGAGCTGGTCCAGGGGCAGGCGCTTCAGGTAGGACAGCGAGGAGTAGCCGGTGCCGAAATCGTCCAGCGAGAAGCACAGGCCCAGGCCCTTGAGGGCGGTCATCTTGGCGGTCACGTCCTCGATATTGGTGGCCAGCATGCTCTCGGTCATCTCCAGCTTCAGCGCCTGGGCGCGGACGCCACCGCGCATCAGCGTGGTCATGACCTGTTCGACGAAGTCGGCCTCGCCGAACTGCCGCGCACTGACATTGACCGAGAGGCTCAGCTGCGACAGCCCCGGCATGTTGCGCCAGCGCGCCAGCTGGGCGCAGGCCGTCTGCAGCACCCACCGGCCCAGGGGGAGGATGAGGCCGGAGGACTCCGCCAGGGGGATGAACTCCGCCGGCGAGATCATCCCGCGGCGCGGGTCCAACCAGCGCACCAGCGCTTCGGCGCCCACCACACGGCCCTCGGCGTTGACCTGGGGCTGGTAGTGGAGCTGGAACTGTTGCTGCTCGATGGCCTCGCGCAGGCCAGCCTCCAGCGCCGCCCGGGCGCTGACGACGGATTGCATCCGGGGATCGAAGAACTGCAGCATGTTGCGGCCGGCGGCCTTGGCCTGGTACATGGCCAGTTCGGCGCGGCGCAGCGGCTCGGTGGGCGGCTCAGTGGGCGGCTCGGACGAACCCTCGGCTGGATGGCCGAACAGCGCGATGCCCACGCTGGCCGTGCGGTGCTGCGTGAACTCGCCCAACAGGTAGGGCTGCTTGAGCGCCAGCAGCAGCTTCTCGGCCACGGCTTCGGCGTGCGCGGCGGCCTCCTCACTGTGGCCGCTGAACTCGTCCAGCACGATGGCGAATTCGTCACCGCCCAGGCGGGCCGCGGTATCGCCCTCCTGCACGCAATGGCTCAGGCGGCGAGCCACCTCCTTGAGCATCAGGTCGCCCTGGTCGTGGCCCAGGGCCTCGTTGACGGTCTTGAAATCGTCCAGATCGACGTAGAGCAGGGCCCCCAGGCGGTGGTGGCGCTGGCAGCCGATCATGGCCTGCTGGAGCCGGTCCAGGAACAGGCGGCGGTTGGGCAGTCCGGTCAGGGGGTCGGAGAAGGACAGGCTGTGGATGCGCTCCTCCGAGGCCTTGCGCTCGGTGATGTCGCGGGTGATGGAGAGGATGCAGGGAACGCCGTCCAGGCTGATCAGCTGGGCCGATATCAGGCCTGTCAAGACGCGGCCGTCGCGGGCCTGGAGCTCGGCTTCCAGGTTGGAGCAGGTGCCGGTCTTCATCAGCGGCTGGATCAGGCGCTGGCGATCCTCGGGATGGCGCCAGAGGTGGATGTCATGCACCGTCTTGCCAGCCAGGCTCTCGCGCGGCCAGCCGGTGAGGGGTTGGAAGCCGTCGTTGACCTCGATGAAGCGGCCCGAGCTGAGCTGGGTGATGCACAGGGCGTCGGGGCTGGTGCGAAAGGCGATGCGGAAGCGCTCCTCGCTCTGGCGCAGCCGGGCGTCGGCGCGCATGCGGGCGTCCAGCATGGCGTTGAGTTCGCGGGCGATGGTCTGGAGCTCAGCGGGGCCTTCGGGCAGGGCCCGCTCGTAGATGGCACCGGCGCTCACGGCCGCCATGGTGCGCGAGATGGACTCCACCGGGCGGGCGATGCGTCGCGTCAGACGCACCGTGATCAGGCCCACGGCCAGCAGCAGGCAGGCGGTGACGCCCAGACGCTGCCAGGCCAGCTGCAGCACCGGCGCCATCACAACGGACTGGTCCAGGGCCACGAAGACGGTCCAGTCGCTGTGCGGCACGGGACCGAAGGAGAAGAAGCGCTGAATGCCCTCGAAGTCAGGCGCGGCCATCACGCCTTCGCGCTCGTGGCGCATGCGGGCGGAGCTGTCCGGATTGGCCGGCTTGCCGACGCGCTCCTCGGCCCGCTCGGAGCGGGCGATCACGATGCCCTCGCTGTTGATCACGCCGACGAAGGCTCGCGGCGGCAGCGTGCCGGGCGGCAGCAGGGGGCGGTAGTTGGTGAGGTCCACCGCTATGCCCACCACGCCGCTGATGGCGCCGTCCTCGTCGCGGATGGGGTAGGCCAGGGTGGACACCCAGCGGCCGGTGATGAAGCCCTGCGCCGGCTTGCCCACGGTGAAGCGGCCGCTGCTGAGCACTTCCTTGAAGTAGTAGTGCGGGTCCGGGCCTGCCTTGCCGCCGGCGATCACTCGGGTGGCACTGCAGATCAGCCTGCCTCCGGCATCCAGGGTGAGCACATTGGCATAGGCTGGCTGGAACTGCATCAGCTCACCCAGCACGGGGTCGCAGTGGGCCTTGTCCAGAGCTCGGATGCCCGGGCGCTCGGCCAGGCGGGCCAGCACATGCTCGGCCTGGGCCAGGAAGAGCTCGGTCTGGGTTCCATAGAGCAGGCGCGTCGCCGTGGCCTGCCGGTAGGCGGCGGCCAGGCTTGCCTGGTACTGCTGCCAGGTGTCGTAGCCGAGGGTGAGGGCCAGGGCCAGCATCGGCAGGGCCACCAGGCTCAGCAGGGCCCAGCGCATGGCCAGCCCGCGGGGCGGCGTGGCGGGCTCGCTGCCGGTCTCCACTGCCAGGCGGGGCTCCGGGGGGCTCTGCAGCGTGGTCAAGGTGCCGTCTCCATCAGGAGGGCAAGCCTACCCCCGGCGGACGCCTTCAAGGATGAGGGATGCGCCCCTTGGGGCCGTCTTCGTTCAGAGTTGGCAGTCGGGCGGACGGCCTGTTGGTCTGGCGCCGCACTGCCGGCCGGGAAAGGGGGGCTCAGGCCTTGCGCAGCAGGCGACCGGCGACGGTCCAGCCGGCGGCATAGGCCTCCTCGAACACCGAGTAGGCGGCCAGGTCGCTGTGCGCGAAATGCAGGCGGCCTTGCGTGCCCTGGGGCAGGCGCAGGGCGCCCAGGGCCGGGCTGCCGCGCAGGCCGGGGACGGGGATGCTCATCGCATGGCCCCAGCGCATCAGGTCCATGCGCTGCAGCCGGTCCGGCAGGTCCGGGTGCACGGCCCGCAGCGGCCCCAGCACCCGCTGTGCCCAGGCCTCCCAGGATCCCGTCAGCAGGGCGGCGCGCTGCGTGGCGGGCAGGGCCCAGTAGGCTGTCAGCACGGTGGGCCCCGGCGTCGGGTCCAGGCGCTGGTGGCCGGCGTCCACATAGCCCAGCTGCTCGCTGCCGTAGATCACGTTGTCCCAGCTGAGTCCCGCGCCACTGCGCTCCAGCAGGGGGCTGGCGAGCTGCAGGTTGGCGACCAGCCAGGGCGCATGCGGCTGCAGGGCGACGGCCTCGCGCAGGGCAGGAGGGGCCTGGTCCACCAGGTGCGCGGCGATGAAGAGGGGGGTGGCCATCACCAGCTGGCGTGCCGTCCAGCGTTCGCCGGTCTGGGTGGACGCATTCCAGGCCAGCACCTCCACCTGATGGCGGCCCTGCTCCACGCGAAGCACCAGCCGGCCGGCCCGCAGACGATCGCCCAGGGGCCGGGACATGTGGCGGGTCAGCCAGGCATTGCCCTCAGGCCAGGTCAGCACGGCCTCGCGTTCCTCCTCGCCCACGCGGGATTCCCCGCCGTGAAAGCCGTGGCGGCTGGCGAAGTAGTGGAGGCCGGCCCAGGCGCTGACGGTGCCGGCACCGGCGCCGTAGTCGTCGCGGCAGCAGTAGTCCAGATACCAGCGAAGCCGCGGATCGTCGAGGCCCTGGGCGTCCAGCCAGTGGGCGAAGGGCTGGGCATCCAGGGCGGCATGGTCGGGCGTCCAGGGCGCGCGCTGCGAGGGCATGGCAAAGCCCAGGGCCTGGGCCCGGGTCACGGCCTGCCCGAAGCGCTGGTACTGGGCGCGGGTGGCCGCGCTGTCTGGCGGCGGCAGCAGTCCTTCGTGCCACTGGCCCTCGAAGAAGAGGCGCTCCTGCGGGCTGTGGCACAGGAAGCGTTCTTCGTGGACGGTGCGCCCGGCCTGCTGGCGGCTCACGCCCAGCTCCTCCAGCAGCTGGGCGACTTCCGGCGCCTGCGGCCCCGGCACGGGCAGGTAGTGCGCCCCCAGCGGGCAGGCGAATCCGCCCATCTGGTGGCCCCGCGCATTGCCGCCGGCTTCGTCTTCCAGCTCCAGCAGGGTGAAGTCCCGGCCGGCCTGGACCAGGCGCCGGGCGCAGGCAAGACCTGACACCCCGCCGCCCACGATGAGGGTGTCGGTCCGCCGCGGCAGTGCCTCGCGCGCGGCGCGCAGCAGGCGCTCGCGCGTGCCGGCCTCGCGCAGCAGATGGCCGCGCTCGGCATGGGCGCCCACCCAGCCGCCTGCGAGGGGCGACCGCTCGCGGACCGTGCAGCCGCCCAGCAGGGCGGGCGTCGAGCCGAGCGCAGCCAGCAGTTCGCGGCGGCGCATGCTCAGTGCACCTTGCCCCACTCGGCCTCGAACTCTCGCACCAGGACCTGGTTGGACAGGCGGTTGACCTCGGTCTCGACACGGGCCATGTCCGCCGGGAAGCTCATCATGGCGGGCAGGCTGTCCACGGTGAGGAAGCGCAGGCCCGGCGGCAGGCCGCGCGGCAGGGCCCAGGGCCGGCGCGCGGCCATCACGAAGCCCCATTCGCCGAAGCTGGGCACGTGGGTGTGATAGGGCGTGGTGGACAGGCCCACCGACTCCAGCGTGTTGACCACGGTCCAGAAGCTGCGACGGGCGATCAGGGGCGAGGTGGTCTGCACCACGGCGTAGCCACCGGCGTCCAGGTGCTGGTCGATCAGCTGGTAGAAGCTGGTGGTGTAGAGCTTGCCCAGGGCGAAGTTGCTGGGGTCGGGGAAGTCGATCACGATGACGTCGAAGCGCTCCTCGTGCTGCTCCAGCCAGCCGAAGGCGTCGGCATTGACCACGCGCAGCTTGGGGCTGCGCAGGGCGTCCTGGTTGAGGCTGCGCAGCAGGGGCAGGGTGGAGAAGAGTCGCGTCATATGCGGGTCCAGCTCCACCAGGGTGACCGAGAGCACCGAGGGATAGCGCAGGATCTCGCGCACCGCCATGCCGTCGCCGCCGCCCAGCACCAACACGCGGCGCGGCGCCCCATGGGCGGCCATGGCCGGGTGGACCAGGGCCTCGTGGTAGCGGTATTCGTCCTTGGAGTGGAACTGCAGGTTGCCGTTGAGGAAGAGCCGCACGCCGGCCTTGCCCTGGGTGACGACGATGCGCTGGTAGGCGCTGCTCTCCTTGATCAGGATGTGCTCGCCATAGAAGCGGTCCTCGGCCCAGGTGGTGAGGCGGTCGGCGCCGGCCAGGCCGGCCAGCAGTAGCAGGGCCGAGCCCGCGCAGGCCAGGGCATGCTGGCGCCAGCCCCGCAGCTCGCCTCGGAACATCCACAGCGCCCAGCAGGCCACGGCCACGTTGAGCAGGCCGAAGACCAGGCCCGTGCGCACCAGGCCCAACTGCGGCACCAGCAGCAGCGGGAAAGCCAGGGCCACCACGAGCGCGCCGAGGTAGTCGAAGGTCAGCACCTGGGAGACGAGGTCCTTGAGCGCATAGCGCTGGCGCACCTGGCGCTTGATGATGCGCATCACCAGCGGGATCTCCAGACCCACGAGGATGCCCACCAGCAGCACCAGGCCGTAGAGCAGGCTGCGGAAGACCAGCAGCTCGGAGGGCGGCAGCCAGCTGTGCGCGAGGAAGAGCCCGGCCGGCATCAGCCCGCCGATCACACCCACCAGCAGCTCGATGCGCAGGAACTGCGCCACCAGTTGGCGCTCCACGAAGCGCGAGAGCCAGGACCCCACGCCCATGGCGAAGAGATAGCAGCCGATGATGGTGCTGAACTGCAGCACCGAGTCGCCCATCAGGTAGCTGGCCAGGGCGCCGGCCGTCAGCTCGTAGACCAGGCCGCAGGCGGCGATCACGAAGACGCTGGACAGCAGCAGCAGCTCCTGCAGGCTGATGCGCTGGGCCGCGGGCAGCGGCTCGTCTTGGGGCGTCTGGCTCATGTCATATCGTCACGCTCTGGCCCGGGAAGGCCTTGGACCAGTGCAGGATCTCCCAGCGCGCACGCAGGCCGACCAGGGAGAAGGGATCGCTGGCGATCAGGGCCTGCACGGCCTCGCGGTCGGGCGCCTCCACGATCCACAGCGCCCCGAGGGGCGGCAGGACCGGGTCCTCACGCAGCGAGCCGGCGATGCGCACCTGCTGGGCATGCGCGGCCAGCCAGTCCAGGTGGGCCTGCATGTGTTCGTGGCGCAGGGGCAGGGCCTCCTCGCGGTCATGGAATCGGACGATGAAAAGCATGGGGCGTCGATGAAAGCGGGACCGCAGCCGCGCTGGGGTCAGTCAGGGTGTGCTGGCGAAGCAGGGAGGGCCGCAGCGTCACCGCGGCCCGCCTTCAGCCATGGATGGCCGCCGCCACGATCTGCCCGATGGAGATGCACATGGCCGCTACCACGACGGCCAGGGCCATGTTCTTGTGCTCGACGATCTCTTCCCACAGCTTGTAGGGGGTGAGCTTGTCGATGATGATGAAACTGATCCAGAACACCAGCACGCCGACGATGGCGTAGAGGATGGATCCCAGCACGATGCCGGGCTTGAGGTATTCGAAGCCGTTCATGAGGTGCACGCCTTTCCTGTGTTCGCTCTGATCCTGGCCGGCATCATTTGTGCCCGCCACCACCACTGCTGTAGCCGCCCCAGGAGCCGCCTGAGCCGCCGCTGGAACGCACGCCGCCGCTGCGCTTGCAGGCCTGGTATTCGGCACTGCCCTCGCCATAGCTGTCCTTGTAGGACTGGCAATCATCGCTGCTGCAGGCCCTGAAGAGCAGCAGCAGCACCAGCAGCACGAAGGCGCCGAGGATGATCTTGGCGAAGAGGCCATGGGCGTCGCCGCTGGCGCGCACGCCGGCGTCGCGGGTGAAGGCGGCGCGCTTCTCGGGTGCCAGGGCGAAGCCCTTGAGCACCTCGTCGGCGTCCAGCTTGCGGCCGTGGCTCCAGGTGACCTCGTTGCCTGTCTGCTCCCGGCTGAGCAGCTCGGTGCGGCTGCCGGCGCGGTATTCGTAGTCGGTGACCAGGCACTTCTCGCCGCGCTTCACGCGCCAGTAGAACTCGCCCAGCACATAGGTGATGAGAGCCGTGTACTGCCAGCGCCGCGCGAAGCGCTTGTCCTGCCAGCTGACGGCGCCGCCCTTGTCCGCCGTAGGGGCGCCGGTGAGCGGGCGCACCACGCTCCAGCCTTCCTCGGTGTCCACCAGGAAGGCGAAGCCCTCCAGGCGGTTGAAGAGCAGGTACTCGCGCCAGAAGGTCTGTTCCTCGTCACCGCCCTGGGGCAGGTCGCAGCGCTCCATGTAGCCGACGACCTGCCAGTCCTGCGGCGTGCCGCCCATGAGGGCCAGCTTGCCGCTGCTGCCCATGGGGATCAGGGGCTCCAGGCCATTTTCCTGGGCATAGTGGGCCAGGTCGCCGCCGACGCCCTTGGAGATGTCGGTGACGGTGTGACATTGGGGGCAGACGATGGACTGCGTACTGTCCAGCTTGGGCGTCAGCGAGGCGCCGCAGCCCGGGCAGGGCAGGGACTTGCCGGAGAGCGTCTTGCTGCTGTCCTCGCGCAGGCCGCTGAGGGCCAGCTCGGCCAGACGCACGCTGCGGCCCACCGTCCAGACCGGGGCCTGCGGCTGGCTGAACTCCAGGCTGCCGACCTCGCCCTTGGCACTTCGCAGCTCCACCACCCAGTAGCTCTTGAGCAGCTCGGGCGGGCGCGGCAGCTCGCCTTCGCAGGCCAGCACGGTGGCATCGACCTTGGAGGCCACCTCCCAGCGCGAGCCGCCCAGGGTCAGGGGCGAGCCGACGATGGTGTTGGCCGCCAGCGGCGGCGCCTCGCCCAGCGGCAGCTCGAAACCGATCACGAAGGCGCCGTTGTCCTCCGAGAGCCAGGCGCTGCGCCCGTTACCGAAGAGGATGTGCCATTCGTTCCAACTGGCCTCCTCGGTGCGCAGCTGGAGGCGACCCAGCACGGTGAAGGGCTCGCCCTGGTACTTGCCGGCGGCACCCAGCTGCAGAGGGGAGTAGTCCTCGAAGAGCTCGGCGCTCTGGCCGATCTTGCGCAGGGCCTCGCCCTCGCGAAGCAGGGTCGCGCGGCAGTAGCTGCAGACGGCGCTGTGCGACGCCGCCGAGGCGAACTCGACGGGCGCTCCGCAATTGGGACAGGCCGCTTGCCAGCGGCGCTGGGGGGAGGTGCTTGCCACTCGGTGTCAGGCTGCGCACGCGTGCCTCGGGCGTTCAGCCCGGGGCGCCGCGTGCAGGTTTGACGGTGGTCTCAGCCCAGCTTCTTCAGCAAGTCGGCCTTCTTGGCCGCGAACTCTTCCTCGGTGAGGATGCCCTTGGCCTTGAGCTCGCCCAGCTTCTCCAGCAGGGACATGATGTCGTCGGCGCTCTGCGTCACCGGCGCCGCAGCGGCTGCCGGCTGAGCGGCGGCCTGCGGCTGGGCGGCGAGGCCGGCGGCCATCTGCTGTGCCAGCGTCTGGCCCAGGGCAAGACCTGCCCCCAGGCCCATGGCATCGCCCGCGATGCCGCCACCGCCCTGGCCCACGCCTTCGGCGAGCTTGGGGATGGCCTGGGCCGTCTGGTACTGCATGAACTGGCCCATGTTCTGGCCGATCATGCCCATGCCGATCTTCTGGTCGAGGATCTTCTGCAGTTCTTCGGGGAGCGAGACGCTCTGCAGCGTGACCGACTCCAGCTTCAGGCCCAGGGCCTCGAAGGCCGGCGAGGTGGCGGCCTGCAGCTGCGAGGCGAACTCGACCTGGTTGGCCGCCAGGTCCAGGAAGGGAATGCCGCTCTGGGCGACGGCGTCGCTGATGTGCTGCAGGATGGTGCCGCGCAACTGGCCGTCCAGCTCCTGGGCGGTGTAGCGATCGCGGGTGCCCGAGATCTCCTGGTGGAAGCGCTTCGGGTCGGCGATGCGGTAGGCGTAGTTGCCGAAGGCGCGCACGCGCACGGCGCCGAAGTCCTTGTCACGGATGGTGACGGGCTGCGGCGTGCCCCAGCGCTGGTCGATCTGCTGGCGGCTGCTGAAGAAGTAGACGTCGCTCTTGAACGGGGACTCGAAGAGCTTGTCCCAGTTCTTCAGGTTGGTCAGCAGGGGCAGGGTCTGCGTGGTGAGCTTGTAGGTGCCGGGACCGAAGACGTCGGCCACCTTGCCTTCGTTGACGAAGACCGCCAGCTGCGACTCGCGCACGACCAGCTGGGCGCCGTACTGGATTTCGAAGTCCTGCATGGGATAGCGCCAGGCCAGGGTGCCATCCCCGTCCTCCGTCCACTGCAGGACGTCAATGAATTGTTTCTTGATGAAATCCATCAAACCCATGATGACCCTCCAGGCTCCAGTCAATGCGGTCGGGGTGACCGCGGGACAGAGTATCCATCAGAAGACGGGGGGTTTTGGGGGAGACGCTTCCTACTGAGGGGTGTGTGACGGGTGGCACTCCCTGGGGCGGGTGGGTGCCATCGCGGCGATCGCGCGCAGCCGTGTGTCGAGTGTGGCCCTTCCGTCGATCTGCAGCTTCAGGGCAGCGTTCAGCCGAGGGGGCTCTCAGAGCTTGCGCTCCCACCTCAGCTGCCACACCGTGAAGCTGCGCCCCAGGTTGTCCGTCGTGATGCGGTTGTCGGCCGTGGTGATCACCGAGCTGGTGTTGTAGTCCAGCGGGGCGAGGTTGGAGGCGGAGAGGCGCAGCTGGGTGTCGCGGTCGATGGCCCAGGTGGCGGAGGCATCGATCACGCGCTTGGTGGGGGTCACGCTCTGCTGGATCAGGGTCTGCTGGATGGTGCCACCGGGCGTCCAGTTCAGGCCGGCCGCCAGGGTCAGGGGCAGGCTGCGCAGCTTGTAGTCGAACCCGATATTGGCCGTGGCCTTGGGCTGAGAGTCGATGCGGTTGTTCGGGCCGGGGATGCCGTCCACGCGGGAGCTGAAGAGGCTCAGGTTGCTGCGCAGGTTCAGGGGCAGGGCGTCCTCGATGAACTCGTCCAGGCGGAACTTGGCCTCCAGCTCCAGGCCGAAGGTCTTGGCCGTGCCGATGTTCTGCGGGCGTGCCACCCAGCGCGGCACCGAGGCCCAGGAGACGGTCTCCAGGCGAGTTTCGGTACGGATCAGGTCATTGATGTGGCGGTAGAAGAAGTTCGCGCTCAGCAGGCCGCCCTTGACCAGGTAGCGTTCGAAGGCGATCTCCACGCCGGTGGCCATCTCGGGGCGCAGCTCGGGGTTGCCGCTGCGGTCGGGGTACTGGACGGCATTGGGGCCGCAGGCGCCGTCGGCGGGGCAGGGGTACTCGCTGTTGATGCTGGGCCGCGCGATGAGGTCCTGCAGCTGCGGTGAGCGGTAGCTGCGGGTGAGGCTCATGCGCACCTGGTTGCGGCTCTTCTCGTCAGGCTTCCAGACGGCGTGCAGCAGCGGCGTCCAGACGCTGGACTTGTTGCGCACGGCGTAGTTGGCGGCGTCGCTCCTGGTCTCAATGCCTTCCCAGCGCAGGCCGGCGTAGAAGGACCAGTGCGGGCTCACGGACCACTCATCCTGGCCATAGGCTGCGAAGCGCCGGACCGAGGCCGAAAGGTTGTCGCCGAAGTCCGCCAGCGCCGGGCGCGGCAGGCCGTTCTGCAGGCTCACGCGGGTCTGGTCGCGGGTCTGGTTCTCGGCTTCTACGCCGCCCACCAGGCTGTGCTCGTTCTCCAGCTGGCGCGCCACCTTGCCGATCAGGCTCCAGTGGCTGTCATGCCCGTTCACGGTGTCCTCCTGCGTGCGCGAGCCGACGCTGCCGAGGAACTCCTGGCGCAGCGTGCGCGAGTCCATCAGCGCGCGGCCCAGGCCGACGCGCAGGTCCAGGCGGGTGTCGGGGTCCAGCTTCTTCTGTAGCTGGGTGTTCAGGCGCAGCATCTTGAATTCGGTCCTGCCCTCGGTCTGGGCCCTGTCGTAAGCGAGCGGGCGGCCGTCGCTGCGATCGCCTTGCTGGCGCTGCTGGCTGCTGCTGTTGCCCTTGTTGATGCTCAGGAAGGGCTGGAGGGCGAAGGACTCGCCCTCGCCCAGGCGCCATTGCACGCGGCCGTTGGCGTTGAGCATCCTGCGCTCGTCCTCGCTGCTGCCGGTGCTGGTGAGTACGCGGGTCGGCCCCCCGTGCAGGTCCTCGGCCACCGTGCGGCCGTTCTGGTCGTCCTCGTGCTTCATCTGCCCGGCGTTGACTGCCAGGTTGTAGCTGCTGCCGGCGTCGTCGAGCTTGTCGTTGCGCTGCCAGGAGACGTTGGGACTGACCTGGGAGCGCTCGACGCTGAGGCCGGCGCGCAGATCGTTGACCTTGCGCTGGTAGGCCTCGCGCAGCACCACATTGATGGTGCCGGCGATGGCGCGGGCGCCGAACTCGGCGGTGGGCGCGCGCATGATCTCGATGCGCTCGACCTGCTCCGGCGGCAGCTGGTCCAGCGAGAAGCCCGGCGGCATGCGCTCGCCGTTGACCAGGATCTGGGTGAAGCCGCCGCCCATGCCGCGCATGCGGATGTCGCCGCCACGGCCCGGGCGGCCGCCGGTGGTGACG
The DNA here is from genome assembly GCF_014174515.1 of Mitsuaria sp. WAJ17. Classification (GTDB taxonomy): domain Bacteria; phylum Pseudomonadota; class Gammaproteobacteria; order Burkholderiales; family Burkholderiaceae_C; genus Roseateles_B. The sequence continues at coordinate 104,174 of NZ_JACJUG010000004.1, read as the reverse complement.
CCGGGCAGGCGCTTCATCACCTCGCCCAGGCTGTTGTCGCCGAACTTCTCGATCTCCTCGCGGCTGATCACGATCTTGGCGGCCGATGAGGCCCGGCGCGTGGCGTCATCGCTGGGGCCGCCGCTCACCTCGACCTTCTCCAGGGTCTGTCGCCCCTGCGCAGCCGGCGCCTGGCCAGGCGCATTCGCAGAACGCGGACGGCTGGCAGCCGGGGCGGGCGGTGCGGCCTGCTCCTGGGCCAGGACCTGCAGGGACAGTCCGGTCAGCATGAGACTGAGGCAAAGGGGGCGCAGGGCGGTACGGACAGGGACGGTCGAGCGGGTCGGGGACATGGCAATCAGGGGCGTCGATTCCGGCAGCGGCGATGGCTGGCTGCCATTTCAAGGGGGCTGCGGCAGGCGGCAGGGCGCGGCCGCATGCAGGGTGCGAAGCATCTCATGCAGGGGCGCGCCAGCCTTTTGGCATGGCCACCTTTAATAGTTCTTTACCCGCAGTTCACGGGGATTTGTAGAAGAACACCGACGCGATGTGTCCGTCTTCGCACCGGTAGACCACCACCAGGTCCCGGTCCGGCTGGCCTGGCACATGAACCCGCTCATGGTCGACCACCGTGGGGCCGCACACGATGCGCTGCAGCACCTCTGCCTGGAGCTCCGGGTTGGCAAAGGCCGCGCCGGCATAGCGCGCCCGCAAGGCCGCCAAGCCTTGCAAGGTGGGCAGCGGAGCTGGCGGCTCGAAGACCTGCACGTTCTGGCCATAGCAGGCACAGAAGGCGTCGAGGTCCTTGGCGTTGTAGGCCTCGAGCTGGGCCTGGGCGAGTTCGGCAGGGCTGCGCATCATGGGCGCCAGTATGCCTGGACGATCGACCCGGAAAAAGCAAAGGGCCACCAGCGGTGGCCCTGCTACCGGACAGGGCACAAGGCCCTGACGGATCATTTCGCGCTGGTCACGGGTTCCAGTGCTCTGCCCTATGTTGCAGCCGATTTCTCGCGTCCTGATGCTTCGCATTGTGCGCATCGTTTGTGTCAGGGATTTGACGAGGAGCAAGGTTTTCCTCCGCCAGAAAAAGGGACCTCCCGCGGCGGGCGCCGGGGAGGCCCAAGGTCAGTCCGCGCCCATCACCAGCAATGCGGTCGCAGGGGTCTGACGAGGAGACAAACGGTGCGGGACGGGGCGGGCAGGTCTTGCCAATGCGGTCGGCTCAGCGGGCGCCCGGTGCGTAGATCTGGTCGAAGACGCCGCCATCGTCGAAGTGCGTCTTCTGGGCCAGGCGCCAGCCGCCGAAGAGCTCGTCCACGGTGAAGAGCTGCACCGGCGCGAACTGCTTCGCGTACTTCGCGGCGACCTTGGCATCGCGCGGACGGTAGTAGTGGCGGGCGGCGATCTCCTGGCCCTCGGGGCTGTAGAGATACTCGAGATAGGCCTGGGCCTGCTTGCGGGTGCCGCGCCTGTCCACGACCTTGTCCACCAGGGCGACGGGTGGCTCCGCCAGCACGGAAATGCTGGGGGTGACGATCTCGAACCTGTCCTTGCCCAGCTCCTTGACGGCCAGGTAGGCCTCGTTCTCCCAGGCGATCAGCACGTCGCCGATGCCGCGCTCCACGAAGGTGGTGGTGGAGCCGCGCGCGCCGGAGTCCAGCACCTTGGTGTTGGCGTAGATGCGCTTGACGAAGGCCTTGGCCGAGTCGGCATTGCCACCGGGCTGCTTGAGCGCATAGCCCCAGGCAGCCAGGTAGTTCCAGCGCGCACCGCCCGAGGTCTTGGGGTTGGGCGTGATGATGTCGATGCCGCTGCGGGCCAGGTCCTGCCAGTTCGTGATTTTCTTGGGATTGCCCTTGCGCACCAGGAACACGATGGTCGAGGTGTAGGGGCTGGCGTTGTGGGGCAGGCGCTTCTGCCAGTCGGCGGGCAGGAGCTTGGCCGTGTCGTGCAGGGCATCGATGTCATAGGCCAGGGCCAGGGTGACCACGTCCGCCTCCAGCCCGTCGATCACCGAGCGCGCCTGCTTGCCCGAGCCGCCGTGCGACTGCTTGATGGCCAGCGTCTCGCCGGACTTGGCCTTCCACTGCTTCGCAAAGGCGGCGTTGAAGTCCTGGTAGAGCTCGCGGGTGGGGTCGTAGGAGACGTTGAGCAGCTGGGTCTGCGCCAGCGCGGCGCTGCCAAGGCTCAGGAGCGTGGCGCCCAGGGCCAGGCGGCGGAGAAGGGATAAGGCTTGCATGGACAGCGGGAACTCGGAAGTTGGAGGGGTCAGGTCTTGTGTCCTGTGATGCCCATTCTTCCGAAGCGCTCCGCGGCTGTCCTCCAAGAAATTCAGCTAAGCAAAGAGGAAAAGCGAAGACCCTCAGGCCTCGGTCCCCAGCGCCTCGCGGATGCGCTCCTCGCCGAGCGAGCCCACGCATTCCTGCAGGAATCGGTAGGCATAGCCGCGCAGGTAGTGGCCCTTCTTCAGGGCCAGGTGCGTGGTGTTGGTGGGGAAGAGGTGAGAGGCGTCGAGCAGGCGCAGGCCCGCGTCGCGCTGCGGCTCGAAGGCCATGGAGGCAATGATGCCCAGGCCCAGACCCACCTGCACATAGGTCTTGATCACGTCGGCGTCCAGCGCGGAGAGCACGATGTCCGGCGCCAGGCCGGCCTGCGCGAAGGTGGCGTCGATGCGGGCGCGGCCGGTGAAGCCCTCGTGGTAGGTGATCAGGGGCTGCTCGGCCAGGGCCTCCAGCGTCAGCGGCTCGGTGCCCAGGGCATGGCCCTCGGGCACGACCACGCTGTGGTGCCAGTCATAGAAGGCAAAGGTGGCGAAGGCCGGGTCCTCGCCCAGGGCCTCGGTGGCGATGCCGATGTCCGCCTCGCCGGACTGCAGCAGGCTGACGATCTCCGCCGGGTTGGCCTGCAGCAGCACCAGGTGCACCTTGGGGAAGGCGGCCTTGAAGCGGGCCACCACCTGCGGCAGGGCATAGCGCGCCTGGGTGTGCGTGGTGGCCACGGTGAGCTGGCCGGCCTCGGCGTCGGCGAACTGGTCGGCCAGGCGCTTGATGTTGCGCGCGTCCTGCAGCATGCGGTCCACGATGATCGCCAGCTCCTTGCCCGGCGCGGTCAGGCCCAGCAGGCGTTTGCCGCGGCGCACGAAGAGCTCCACGCCCAGCTCGTCCTCCAGGTCCTTGATGTGCTTGGACACGCCGGACTGCGAGGTGAACAGCGCCGCCGCCACCTCGGTCAGGTTGAAGTTCTGCTGGACGGCCTCGCGGATGATGCGCAGCTGCTGGAAGTTCATGGGCCTGGCGTGATCAGGCGGCCTCGAACAGGGACAGGCGCGAGGCCTGCAGCTGCACGCGCTGGCCCGGCTGCAGCTGCAGCTGCGAGGCCTGCTCGCGGGTGAGCTCGGCCTCCAGGTGCTGGCCGTCGGGACCACGCAGCTCCACGCGGGCGGCAGCGCCGAAGCTCAGCACGCGATCCACCGTGGCGGGCAGGCCGCGGGCCTGGACGTCGGTGAGGATCTGCAGCTCATGCGGGCGGGCGTAGGCCAGCACGCGGCCCTGCGTCTGGATGCCGCCGCCATGGCGCAGCTGCTGCTCGCCCATGTGCAGCACCGAGCCCTGCGCCTCGCCCTCGAAGCGGTTGACCGCGCCGAGGAAACCGTAGACGAAGGGCGTGGCCGGTCGCTCCCAGACTTCCTGGGGCGAGCCCACCTGCTCGACCTTGCCGTGGTCCATCAGCACGATCCGGTCCGCCACCTCCAGGGCCTCCTCCTGGTCGTGGGTGACGAAGATGCTGGTGATGTGCAGCTCGTCATGCAGGCGGCGCAGCCAGCGGCGCAGCTCCTTGCGCACCTTGGCGTCCAGGGCGCCGAAGGGCTCGTCCAGCAGCAGCACGCGCGGCTCCACCGCCAGGGCGCGGGCCAGGGCGATGCGCTGGCGCTGGCCGCCGGAGAGCTGGGGCGGGTAGCGGTCCGCCAGCCAGTCCAGCTGCACCAGGTTCAGCAGCTCGTGCACCTTCTTCTTGATCTCGGCTTCGCTGGGGCGCTGCTTGCGCGGCTTCACGCGCAGGCCGAAGGCCACGTTGTCGAAGACCGTCATGTGGCGGAACAGGGCGTAGTGCTGGAACACGAAGCCGACCTGGCGCTCGCGCACATGGGTGTCGGAGGCGTCCTCGCCATCGAGCAAGACCTGACCCCGGTCCGGCGTCTCCAGCCCGGCGATGATGCGCAGCAGCGTGGTCTTGCCGCAGCCCGAGGGGCCCAGCAGGGCGACCAGCTCGCCGGTGGGGAAGTCCAGGCTCACGTCGCCCAGGGCGGTGAAGTCGCCGAACTGCTTGTGGATGTTGCGGACCTGGATGCTCATGCTTCTTCCTTCGCAGCGCGTGCGGCGACGGCTGCTCTCCATTCGACAAACTGCTTCAGACCGAGGGTGACCAGCGCCAGCAGCGCCAGCAGCGAGGCCACGGCGAAGGCGGCGGCGAACTGGTACTCGTTGTAGAGAATCTCGACGTGCAGCGGCAGGGTGTTGGTCTGGCCGCGGATGTGGCCCGACACCACGGACACCGCCCCGAACTCGCCCATGGCGCGGGCGTTGCACAGGATCACGCCGTACAACAGGCCCCACTTGATGTTGGGCAGTGTCACGTGCCAGAAGGTCTGCCAGCCGCTGGCGCCCAGCACCGTGGCGGCCTCTTCCTCGTCGCGGCCCTGGGCCTGCATCAGCGGGATCAGCTCGCGGGCCACGAAGGGGAAGGTCACGAAGACGGTGGCCAGCACGATGCCCGGCACCGCGAAGATGATCTTCAGGTCATGCGCCTGCAGCCAGGGGCCGAACCAGCCCTGCGCGCCGAAGAGCAGCACATAGATCAGGCCGGCCACCACGGGCGAGACGGAGAAGGGCAGGTCGATCAGCGTGATCAGCAGCTGCTTGCCGCGGAAGTCGTGCTTGGCGATGGCCCAGGCGGCACTCACGCCGAAGACGAGGTTCAGCGGCACGGCGATCACGGTGGCGATCAGCGTGAGCTTGATGGCCGAGACGGCGTCCTCCTCGATCAGCGCGGCCAGGTAGACGTCGAAACCCTTGCGCAGGGCCTCGGTGAACACGGCCACCAGGGGCAGGACCAGGAAGAGGGCGAAGAAGCCCAGGCCGAGCAGCAGCAGGGTCCAGCGCACCCACGGCGCCTCGCGCGTGGCGGGGTTGCTCTCGTAGCGGCCGCCGGCGGCGAGGCCGTGGCCGAGGGAAGACACGGCGCCGCTCATTTGCGCCCCTCCAGTCCGTTGCGGCGGGCACTCCAGGCCTGCAGGCCGTTGATGCCCAGCAGCAGCACGAAGCTGAACAGCAGCATCACCGTGGCGATGGCGGTGGCGCCCACGTAGTCGTATTGCTCCAGCTTGGAGATGATCATCAGCGGCGTGATCTCGCTCACCAGCGGGATGTTGCCGGCGATGAAGATCACCGAGCCGTACTCGCCCACGGCACGGGCGAAGGCCAGCGCAAAGCCCGTCAGCAGGGCCGGCGTCAGCGTGGGCAGCACGACGTAGCGGAAGGTCTGCCAGCGGTGCGCGCCCAGCGAGGCGGCGGCCTCCTCCAGCTCGGTTTCCATGTCCTCCAGCACCGGCTGCACCGTGCGCACGATGAAGGGCAGGCCGATGAAGACCAGGGCCACCAGCACGCCCAGCGGCGTGAAGGCCACCCTGATGTCATGCGGGGCCAGCAGGGAGCCGATCCAGCCATTGGGCGCGTACAGCGCCGTCAGCGCGATGCCGGCCACGGCGGTGGGCAGGGCGAAGGGCAGATCGACGAGCGCATCCACCAGCTTCTTGCCCGGGAACTCGTAGCGCACAAGGCACCAGGCCAGGATGAGGCCGAAGACGAGGTTGATGCCCGCCGCCAGCAGTGCGGCGCCGAAGCTGAGCTTGTAGGACGCAAGCACCCGCGGTGACGTGGCCGCAGCCCAGAAGGCCTCGAAGCCATGGCCCGCGGACTTGAGGAAGACCGCCGCCAGCGGGATCAGCACCAGCAGCGAGAGGTAGAACAGCGTGAAGCCCAGCGTCGGGCCGAAGCCCGGCAGCACGCGGCGGCGCTTCGGGATCGGCACGGCGGCGGCCTGTGCTGGGGTGAGAGCGGCGGTGGTCATGGCATGCGCGCGGGGTCAGGTCTCAACGCTTGAGGGTGCTGACGATCTGGTCGTAGGTGCCGCCATCGGCGAAGTGGGTCTTGCCCACCTTGGGCCAGCCGCCCAGCAGCTGGTCCACGCTGAAGAGCTTGATGTCCGCATAGCGCTGCGCGTGGCGCTTGAACACGGCCGGGTCGCGGGGACGGAAGTTGTTCTTGGCGATGATCTCCTGGGCCTCGGGCGTGTAGAGGAAGTCCAGGTAGGCCTTGGCCAGGGCGCTGTTGCCTTTCTTGGCCGCGACCTTATCGACGATGGCCACCGGCGCCTCGGCCTCGATGGACACGCTGGGCGCGACCACGTCGAACAGGCCCTTGCCGAACTCGTTCTCGATCAGCTCGGCCTCGGCCTCGAAGGTCAGCAGCACGTCGCCGATGCCACGCTGGGTGAAGGTGGTGGTGGCGCCGCGGCCACCGCCGTCCAGCACGGGCACGTTGGCGAAGATCTTGCCGACGAGCTCACGCGCCTGCGCCTCGCTGCCGCCCTTGGCGATCACGCTGCCCCAGGCCGCGAGGTAGCTGTAGCGGCCGTTGCCGGTGACCTTGGGGTTGGGGATGATGACCTGCACGCCGGGGCGGGCCAGGTCGCCCCAGTCCTTGATGCCCTTGGGGTTGCCCTTCTTCACCAGGAAGACGATGGTGGAGGTGTAGGGGGCGGCGTTGTGGGGGAAGCGCTGGCGCCAGTCGGCGGGGGTCAGGCCCTTCTCGGCGAGCTGGTCCACGTCCGTCGCCTGATTCATGGTGACCACATCGGCCTCCAGGCCGCCGATCACCGAGCCGATCTGCTTGCTGGAGCCGCCATGCGACTGGTTCAGCACCACGGCCTGGCCGGTCTTGGCCTTCCAGGCGGCGGCGAAGGCGGGGTTGATCTGCTTGTAGAGCTCGCGGGAGACGTCGTAGCTGACGTTGAGCAGGCCCGGCTCGGCGGCCTGTGCCGGCATCAGCATCGCCGCCAGCGGCAGGGCGGCGGCGAGCACCAGGGAGCGGCGGGGCAGGGAGCGCAGGAACGTCATGGCGGAGCCTCGAATGATCAGGAGCCGCCAATGTGCCCAAAGTCCCTTATTCGATAAACGACAGTTTTTGTATTTGCTTATCCGGAATATGCATTGATGCGGGGTGAATAAGGCGGGCGAGGGGGCGTGCAGGCGCTGACCCCGTCGCTGCACGGGGGCGGTCCTGGCGCTTGGTCTCCAGTGGGCGCCACTGCGGAACGGGTCAGGCTGGAGTCCGACGTCGGAATGACCCGAACCTGCAGCGAAGTGCCCCGCCCTCAAGCGCTTGCGGCCCATGGCAAGCGTTGCGAAGCCGGCACTGAGGACGGGCACCTGGGCCGGGTCGTTACGATGTCCGCATGACGATCCACATTCAGACCCCGCTCATCGAGTCCGACGCTTTCAGTACCGCGGACCAGCGTGTCTGGCTGAAGTTGGAGGCGCTCCAGCCAAGCGGCTCCTTCAAGTTGCGCGGCGTCGGGCACGCCTGCAAGACCCACGCTGCCCGCGGCGCTTCGCGCCTGCTCTCCTCCTCCGGTGGCAACGCGGGTCTGGCGGTTGCCTATGCAGGGCGCCGCCTGGGCTTGCCGGTTCTGGTGGTGGTGCCTGAATCGACCCTCGAATGGCCCAAGACGCTGTTGCGCAGGTACGGGGCCCAAGTGTTCGTTCACGGAAAGAGCTGGATGGAGGCGAACGACTACCTCCTGTCCCTGCGTCAACCGACGGATGCCTTCATCCACCCCTTTGACGACCCCTTGCTGTGGGAGGGCCACGCGTCCATGGTTCATGAGGCTGCCTCTCAAGGGCCTCGCCCGGATGCCGTCGTGCTGTCGGTGGGCGGGGGCGGTCTGATGTGCGGCGTTCTCCAGGGCATGCATGCCGTCGGGTGGGCCGATGTGCCGCTCGTCGCCGTCGAGACGAGGGGCGCAGAGTCGCTGCATGCGGCCCTTCAAGCGGATCAGCTGGTGACGCTCGACGCCATCACCAGTGTCGCCACCTCCCTTGGCGCCCGTCGGGTGAGCGAACAGGCGTTTGCATGGACAAAGCGGCATGAGGTGATCTCGACCACGGTCAGCGATGCCGCGGCCTTGCAGGCCTGCTTCGAGCTCGCACGCGAACATCGATGGGTCGTTGAACCCGCCTGCGGTGCCGCGGTGGCGGCGCTGCTGTCGCGTTCGATCCCCGTCTTGCACAATGCCGCCAACGTGCTCGTGATCGTCTGCGGCGGCGTGTGCACCACGTACCCGGACCTGGAACAACTCGCCGCCAAGTGCGCACCGGATGCCGAGCAGCCGCCGGCCGTGAACGGCGGCTGATGGCCGGTCGCGCGTGTTTGCTGCCGTTCGCGGTATCAGACGGATCCGTCAACCCTGAGTGCCCGCTTCAGAGCGCTCCGTTCGCTGACAGCGCATCCAGCGGACTTCGCGCAGCACGGCCACTCGCGCGCAGAACATGGGTGCCCGTCGGCTGGCCCCAGCAGTTCCTGGAGGGTGCGAGTGCCCCTGTCGCTCTGGGGCAGATGCCCGCAACTTGGCGTAGCGCAAGCGCAGGGCCGGCAGCGCCCGCTTGTGTGTCGCTGGCGACCTGCCGCTTGTCGGCCAGGCAGGTCAGGGAGGCTCGGACCTCTGGGCCACCCATTTCACGAGGGTGACGCAAGCCGTGGAACGGAATGAAGAATCGGCACCCGTACACGCAGATGCTTTCGGTGCTGCGGTATGCGCAATCCGCAGCATAAATGCCCCCCCTTTGCACACCCCAAGGCTGACTGGCACAGTCAGCGCCTGACGAATGCCGGTTTTCGCGGAAATTCATTGCGGTGTGCGCGCACCGTCAGTCGATGAATTGCGGATGCCGGGCAAGGACTTGCAAAGGCAGTGTCCAGATTCGTCAGGCGGCGTGCCGCCGAGTGCTGCAGCAAGCCGTGCCGGATCAACCCATGGTTGGCGGTGGGAAGACAAACCTGCCGTTCTAGGCCGAGTCTCTTTCGCGAGAAATGGAGCAATCACCAGATGAGCAATCTGCAGAAAGCCGGCGGCATCGCCGCACTGTTCGAGGCCTTGGCGTATATCGTCGGCTTTGGAGTCATGGCGACGCTACTCAATCCTGGCAATGCTGAGGGGTGGAGCGCTGCGCAAAAGTTGGATTTCGTGCTGGAGAGGAAAGCACTGTTTCAAACATGGACCCTGTTCATCTATGTGGCGTTTGGCATTGCTTTGGTGGTTCTGGCCGTGGCGCTGCACGACCGACTGAAGGACAAAGCACACGATTTGATGAGAGTCGCAACGCCATTCGGTCTCATCTGGGCCGGTCTTGTCATCGCCAGTGGCATGGTGGCCAGTGTCGGATTGGAGGCCGTGGCGGCGATTCATTCTCGAGATGTCGCGCAAGCGACCGCCACTTGGGTCGCGATCAGTGCCATTCAGAACGGGCTCGGAGGAGGCGTTGAAATTGTCGGGGGGGTGTGGGCGCTCCTGATCAGCGCTGCTTCATTCAAGTCCGCGGCGTTTCCGAAGGTCCTTGGCTATATAGGCTTCGTTGTCGGCCTGGCGGGCGTCCTCACCGTTGTCCCCATGCTGAAAGACCTGGCAGTTGTTTTTGGCATCAGTCAAATTCTGTGGTTTGCATGGATCGGCATTTATTTGCTGCGCCGATCCACCAGCTAGCCAATTCAATGGATTCCGCCGAGTCAACGTCTTCAGATTGAGTTGTTCATCAAGATCTGACCCAGGAGTCATACCCAATGAATCTAATCCTCGAGAGGACCGGCAGAGTTCCGTTCTTTACCGACATGCGGGCCACGCTGCATGCCTTGGGAATCTCGGCGTCGGACTTCGATTGGTACTTGAGTGACATTGAGACCAACTACTACGGCGAGGATTTCTCACCTCAAGACCAATGGATCACTGGCTTCAGAACGCAGTGTTTCGAAGAGCCGGTTAGCTAGTCACTTGAGCCGACTCGCGTCGGCAGGCCGCCGCTCCCGGCGCTGCTTCAACGTTGAACGATCACACTTGGGCACGAAAGCACGAAAGCACAAAACCGTAGGCCCGCCCCGGCTCGACCGCCCCCCCCTCACACCGCCGCCAGCGCCCCCTCCAGATCCCGCCGCAAATCGTCAATGTGCTCGATGCCGATCGACAGCCGCACGGTGTCCTCGCCCACGCCCGCCTGGTCCAACTCGGCCGGGGAGAGCTGACGGTGGGTGGTGGACGCGGGGTGGGTGGCCAGGGACTTGGCGTCGCCGATGTTGACCAGGCGGGTGAAGAGCTGCAGGGCGTCGAGGAAGCGGGCGCCGGCTGCGCGCGGGTCCTGGCCCGGCGCGGTCTTGAGGCCGAAGGTCAGCAGGCCCGAGCCCTGGCCCGAGAGGTACTTCTGCACCAGGGCATGGTCCGGGTGCTCGGGCAGGCCGGCGTAGTTGACCCAGGCCACTTTGGGATGGTTCTGGAGGTGCTGCGCCACGGCCAGGGCGTTCTGGCTGATGCGGTCCAGGCGCAGGGCCAGGGTCTCGATGCCCTGAAGGATCAGGAAGGCATTGAAGGGGGACAGCGCCGCGCCGGTGTTGCGCAGGGGCACGACGCGGGCCCGGGTGATGTAGGCCGCGGCGCCGGCGGCCTGGGTGTAGACCACGCCGTGGTAGCTCGGGTCGGGCTCGTTGAGGCGCTTGAAGCGGGCCTTGTGCTGGTCCCAGGGGAAGCGGCCGGAGTCGATGATGGCGCCGCCCACCGCCGCGCCATGGCCGCCCAGGTACTTGGTCAGCGAGTGCACGACGATGTCCGCGCCATGCTCGATGGGGCGGCTCAGGTAGGGGCTGGGCACGGTGTTGTCCACGATCAGCGGCACGCCGTGGCGGTGCGCCACCTCGGCGATGCGGGCGATGTCGGTCACATTGCCCTGCGGGTTGCCCAGGGACTCCACGAAGACGGCCTTGGTGCGCTCGTCAATCAGGCCCTCGAAGCTCTCGGGGCGGCGGTAGTCGGCGAAGCGGGTCGTGATGCCCAGCTGGGGCAGGGTATGGGCGAAGAGGTTGTAGGTGCCGCCGTAGAGGGCGCTGGAAGCCACGATGTTGTCGCCTGCCTCGGCAATGGTCTGGAGGGCGTAGGTGACGGCCGCCTGGCCCGAGGCCAGGGCCAGCGCGCCGATGCCGCCCTCCAGCGCGGCCAGACGCTGCTCCAGCACGGCGTTGGTGGGGTTGTTGATGCGGGTGTAGATGTGGCCCTCGGCCTTGAGGTCGAAGAGGTCGGCCGCATGCTGGGCGCTGTCGAAGGCATAGGCCACGGTCTGGTAGATGGGCACGGCCACGGCGCGGGTGGTGGGGTCCGGGGAATAGCCGGCGTGCACGGCGCGGGTCTCGAAATGCCAGTCGGCTTCGGGGCGGGCGGCAGGGGTGGTCTGGCTCATGGAAGCTCCTCAGGGGTCTCGAAGGGAAGGTGGCGCAAGCCTAGCGCCTGAAAGCCGTGGCCGTCCTGTCAGCTTTTGCATAAGCATGTTTCCAAATCGCAGAGCCTGCTTCGGCGGTGGGGTGACGTAGCATCGGCTTCGCCATGACCGACCATCCCCTGCCAGCTGCTGACGCGCCGCCTCATCCCTCGCTCGGAGAGGCCCTGCGCTACTGGCTACGGCTCGGTTGCATCAGCTTCGGCGGGCCGGCCGGGCAGATCGCGCTGATGCACGAGGAGCTGGTGCGGCGCCGCCGCTGGATCAGCGAACGCCGCTTCCTCCATGCCCTGAACTACTGCATGGTGCTGCCCGGCCCCGAAGCCCAACAGCTGGCCACCTACATCGGCTGGCTGCTGCACGGCACGGCCGGTGGCATTGCCGCGGGCGCGCTCTTCGTGCTGCCCTCGCTGCTGCTGCTGATCGGGCTGTCCTGGGTCTACATGGCCTTCGGGCAGCTGGACTGGGTGGCCGGGCTGTTCTACGGCGTCAAGCCGGCGGTGACGGCCCTGGTGGCCCAGGCCGCCTGGCGCATTGGGCAGCGCACGCTGCGCAATGCCTGGCTGTGGGCCCTGGCCGGCCTGGCCTTCGTCGGGCTGGCGCTGCTGCAGCTGCCTTTCCCGGCCATCATCGCCGCGGCGGCGCTGCTGGGCTGGGCCCTGGGGCGCTGGCGTCCGGACCTGATGCGTGCGGCGGGCGGGCATGGCCGCGCGAAGGACGAAGCCCACCGGCCCACCGTCATCGACGACCACAGCCCGCTGCCCGAGCGCGCCCGCTTCCGCTGGCCCCGCCTGGCCCGGCAGCTGGCCCTGGCTCTGGTGCTGTGGGCGCTGCCTTTCGGCCTGCTGTGGGCCTGGCAGGGGAGCTCGGGCCCCTACACCCAGATGGCCTGGTTCTTCACCAAGGCGGCCCTGCTGACTTTTGGCGGGGCCTATGCGGTGCTGCCCTACGTCACCCAGGCGGCCGTCGCGCAGTTCCGCTGGCTCAGCCCGGGTCAGGTGATGGACGGCCTGGCCCTGGGCGAGAGCACGCCGGGGCCGCTGATCATGGTGGTGGCTTTCGTGGCCTTCGTCGGGGGCTGGCAGTCCGAGGCCCTGCAGGCGGGTTGGGCCGCCGTGGTGGGGCGCGAATGGGCGGCGCTGGCCGCAGGCACGGTGGCGGCGCTGCTGGTCACCTGGTTCACCTTCCTGCCGTCCTTCGTCTTCATCCTGACGGGGGCGCCCCTGGTCGAGGCCACGCACCAGGACCTGCGCATCACCGGTCCGCTGACGGCCATCACGGCGGCCGTGGTGGGCGTGATCCTCAATCTGGCCTGGTTCTTCGCGCTGCATGTGGTCTGGCCTCAGGGGTTTCCCGGGGTCCTGGATGCCGTGGCCCTGCTGCTGACCCTGGCGGCAGGCCTGGCCCTGATTCGCTACAAGCGCGGCGTGCTGGAGGTGGTGGGCACCTGTGCTGGTCTGGGCATGGCCTGGCGGCTGCTGGGGGCGTGACTCCCGGCAGAGGTGGGGGCTTTTGCTAGGCTCGCGCCTTTGCATCCAGACAGGTACCTCTGACGTGAAGCTCCCCTATGTCCTGGCCGCCGGCATGAGCCTGGCGTCGCCCCTGCTGGCCGCGCAGGCCGCCGAATCCACCTCGCCCGCGAGTGCCGCCGTGACCGCCCCTGTGACCGCCCCCAATCCGCTGCTCAGCGAAAGCCCCCTGCCGCTGCGCTACCCGCCCTTCGACAAGATTCGCGATGCCGACTTCGCGCCCGCCATGGACGCCGGCATGGCCGAGCAGCTGAAGGAAGTGGCCGCCATCGCTGACAACCCGGCCGCCCCCACCTTCGAGAACACCCTCGTCGCCCTGGAGCGCTCGGGCCGCACGCTGGGCCGCGCCACCACCGTGCTCTTCAGCCTGCTGGGTGCCGACTCCAACCCCGCCCGCCTCAAGCTGCAGGCGGAATACGCCCCCAAGCTGGCGGCGCATGGCGATGCCATCGCCCTGAACCCCAAGCTGTTCCAGCGCATCTCGACCCTTTATGCGCAGCGTGACAAGCTCGGTGCCGTCGAGCAGCGCCTGACCGAGCGCTACTACAAGCGTCTGGTGCGTGCCGGCGCCAAGCTGGACGAGGCCCAGAAGAACCGCATCAAGGCCATCAACGCCGAACTGGCCCGCCTGGGCGCGCAGTTCAACCAGGCCGTGCTGGCCGAGGTGAACGCCAGCGCCGTGGTGGTGGACAGCGAGGCCGAGCTCAAGGGCCTGTCCGCCGGCCAGATCGCCGCCGCTCGCGAGGCGGCCAAGGCCCGTGGTCTGGAGGGCAAGTTCGTGATCGCCTTGCTCAACACCACCGGCCAGCCCTTCGAGGCACAGCTTGAGAACCGCGCCCTGCGCGAGCGCCTGCACAAGGCCTCGGTGGCCCGCGGCAGCCGTGGCAACGAGCATGACACCACGGCCATCGTTGCCAAGGTCGCGGCCCTGCGGGCCGAGCGTGCCCAGCTGCTGGGCTACGCCACCCATGCCGACTTCGTGCTGGAGGAGGAGACCGCCAAGAGCCAGCAGGCCGTGAACGCCATGATGCGCCAGCTGGCCCCCGCCGCCGTGGTCGCCGCCCGCCGCGAGGGCGCCGAGCTGCAGGCCCTGATCGACAAGGAGCAGGCCGCCAAGGGCCAGCCGTCCTTCAAGCTCGAAGCCTGGGACTGGGCCTTCTACAGCGAGCGTCTGCGCGCCGCCAAGTTCGGCTTCGACGAGAGCCAGCTCAAGCCCTACCTGGAGCTGAGCAACGTGCTGGAGAACGGCGTGTTCTACGCCGCCGAGAAGGTCTACGGCCTGCGCTTCAAGGAGCGCAAGGACCTGCCTGTCTACCACCCCGACGTGCGGGTCTACGACGTCTTCAACGCCGACGGCTCGCAGCTGGCCATCTTCATCGCCGACATGTACGCCCGGCCCTCCAAGCGCGGTGGCGCCTGGATGAATGCCTACGTCTCGCAGAACGGTCTGGAGGGCACGCTGCCCGTGGTGGCCAACCACCTCAACATTCCCAAGCCCCCGGCCGGCGAGCCCACGCTGATGACCTGGGACGAGGTGCGCACCGCCTTCCACGAGTTCGGCCATGCGCTGCATGGCATGTTCTCGCAGGTGAAGTACCCGACCTTTGCCGGCACTGCCGTGCCGCGTGACTTCGTCGAGTTCCCCTCGCAGGTCAACGAGATGTGGGCCGACTGGCCCGAGATCCTGGCCCACTATGCCAAGCACTACAAGACGGGCGAGACCATGCCCCGTGCCCTGCTGGACAAGGTGCTGGCCGCCGGCAAGTTCAACCAGGGCTATGCCACCACCGAGTACCTCGCGTCCTCGGTGCTGGACCAGCGCTGGCACCAGCTCAAGGCGGGCGAGGTGCCCGGGGCTGATCAGGTCATGGCCTTCGAGGCGCGCGTGCTGAAGGAGGAGGGCTTCGACTACGCCGCCGTGCCCCCGCGCTACCGCACGCCCTACTTCAGCCACATCATGGGCGGCTACGCAGCCGGCTACTACGCCTACATCTGGTCCGAGGTGCTGGACGCCAACACTGTGGCCTGGTTCAAGGCCCAGGGCGGCCTCAAGCGCGAGCTGGGCGATGCCTTCCGCGCCAAGCTGCTCAGCCAGGGCGGCAGCCGCGACGCGCTGGAGCTGTTCCGGGGTGTCGTTGGCCATGAGCCGCAGATCGAGCCCCTGCTGGAGCGCCGCGGTCTGAAGGTCAAGGCCAATGCGGACGGCAAGGTGGCGGCGAAGTAAACCGCCTCCCGCCCTTGCCTTGAACAAGGCCCGGCGCCGTGAGGCGGCCGGGCCTTGCTGCTTGGGGCTCAGCCCAGCAGCCTGCGCGCGATCAGGTCCTTCATGATCTCGTTGGTGCCGCCGTAGATCTTCTGCACCCGGGCGTCGGCGTAGAGCCGTGCGATCGGGTACTCGGCCATGTAGCCGTAGCCGCCGAAGAGCTGCAGGCATTCGTCCAGCACCTTGCACTGCTGCTCGGTGGTCCACCACTTGGCCATGTAGGCGGCCTCGTCGTCCAGGGTGCCGTCCAGCAGGCGCTGCACGCAGTCGTTGACGAAGCTGCGCACCACATGGGCCAGGGTGGCGCATTCGGCGAGCTTGAAGCGGGTGTTCTGGAAGCTCGCGACCGACTGGCCGAAGGCTTGCCGCTGGCGCGTGTACTCGACGGTCAGCTCGATGGCGCGCTCGATGATGGCGGCCGCCGGCACCGCCAGCAGCAGGCGCTCGTAGGGCAGCTGACTCATCAGCTGGCGGAAGCCCTGTCCCTCGGTGCCGCCCAGCAGGTGGTCGGCGGGCACGCGCACGCCCTGGAAGGCCAGCTCCGCGGTGTCCGAGGCATGCTGGCCCAGCTTCTCCAGGCGGCGGCCGACGCTGAAGCCGGGCAGGTCCTCGGTCTCCAGCACGATCAGCGAGACCCCCTTGCTGCCCGCCTCGCCGGTGCGCACCGCCACCACCAGCAGATTGGCCGTGAAGCCGTTGGTGATGAAGGTCTTGGTCCCGTCGATGAGGTAGCTGTCGCCCTCGCGGCGGGCGCGGGTGCGCAGGGCCTTCAGGTCCGAGCCGCAGCCCGGTTCCGTCATCGCGATGCCCGCCAGCAGCTCGCCGCTGGCCAGGCCGGGCAGCCAGCGCTGCTTCTGCGCCTGGGTCCCGTAGTCGAGGATGTAGTGCGCGGCGATGGTGTGCACGGCGGTGTTGGCCGGCATCTCGGCACGGGCCAGCTCGTCCTGCACGACCAGCTGGTAGGCCAGGTTGGCGCCTGCGCCGCCCCAGGCCTCGTCCAGTTCGGGCAGCAGGAAACCCAGCTCGCCAAAGGGCCGCCAGACCTCGCGCGGGATGTAGCCCTGGCGCCGCCAGCCGTCCAGCTGCGGGGCCAGCTCGGCGTTGACGTAGCGGCGGACCTGCTCGCGGAAGAACTCGATCTGCTCGTCCATCCAGGGGTGGCGGTGCAGGCGGGGAAGCAGGGAGGGGTGCATGAGGGGCTCCTGTCCGTCGTGTCAGGCCGCGGCGCCTTGGCCGACCTTCTCGTACAGCGTCACCACGCAGGCGCCGCCCAGGCCCAGGTTGTGCTGCAGGGCCAGGCGTGCGCCCTCGACCTGGCGCGCACCGGCGTCGCCGCGCAGCTGCTGGACCAGCTCGGTGCACTGGGCCAGGCCCGTGGCGCCCAGGGGATGGCCCTTGCTGAGCAGGCCGCCGGAGGGGTTGGTCACGATGCGGCCGCCGTAGGTGTTGTCTGCGTCCACGACGAACTGCTCGGCGCCGCCGACAGGGCAGAGGCCCAGGGCCTCGTAGGTGATGAGTTCGTTGTGGGCGAAGCAGTCGTGCAGCTCGACGACATCCAGGTCCTGCGGCCCCACGCCGGCGGCCTCGTAGACCTGGCGGGCCGCGCTGCGTGCCATGCCGAAGCCGACCAGCTCGCGCATGTCGTGCGACTCGAAGGTGGCGGGGCCGTCCGTGCTCATGGCCTGGGCCCGGATCCGGACGTCGGCCCGCAGGCCGTGTCGCGCCGCGAAGTCCTCGGAGCAGACCAGCGCCGCCGCCGCGCCGCAGGTGGGCGGGCAGGCCATCAGGCGGGTCATGACGCCCGGCCACATGACGGGCGCCTGCAGGACCTCCTCCTCGGTGAGCACCGTGCGCAACAGCGCCAGGGGGTTGTTGGCAGCATGGCGGCTGGCCTTGGCCCGGATCTTGGCGAAGGTGCTCAGCTGCGTGCCGTACTGCTGCATGTGGGCCAGGCCGGCGCCGCCGAAGTAGCGCAGGGCCAGGGGGATCTCGGCATGGCCGACCAGCTCGTCCGTGGTCTGGTCGAAGCGGTCGAAGGGGCTGGGGCGGTCCTTGAAGACCGAGCCCAGCGCGCCGGGGCTCATCTGCTCGAAGCCCAGGGCCAGCACGCAGTCCGCCGCGCCGCTCTCCACGGCCTGGCGCGCCAGGAAGAGGGCGGTGGAGCCGGTGGAGCAGTTGTTGTTGACGTTGATCACCGGGAGGCCGGTCATGCCGACTTCGTACAGCGCGCGCTGGCCGGCGGTGCTGTCTGCGTAGACATAGCCCACATAGGCCTGCTGCACCTGGCCATAGGCGATGCCGGCATCGGCGAGCGCCAGCCGCGTGGCCTCGGCCGCCATCTGTGGATAGGGCGCGCTGGCGCCGGGCTTGGTGAAGGGGATCATGCCGACCCCGGCGACGACGACCTTGCGATTCATCATGGGCTGCTCCTTGGGCCATCCCGATGCGGGTGGCGCCGCACCTGCCTTGGGCGGCCTGCCGATGCTAGGCAGTGCGGGGCACTGCGGCGATTGCAAAAGGCGTCGGCCCGATGTCATTTCACCTCGCCCCGGGCCGGCGCCGGGGGCGCTACAGTGCCGGGCTGTGACTGCCCGCAAGCCTGCCCCGCCCGCCCCGGCGCTGACCGTGGGCATCGAGTTCGCGCTGAACCTGCTGTCCGGCCTGCGCCGGCGCGGCATCGACGGCAGCGAGCTCCTGCGCGAGGCCGGCATTCCTGTGGAGGCCCAGCACCAGCCCGGCGCGCGCATCGCCACCCTCCAGCTGGCGCAGCTGCTGCGCGCCCTGATCGAGCGCCATGACGACGAGGTCCTGGGCATGCTGTCCCGGCCCTCCAAGCGCGGCTCCTTTGCCCTGCAGGTGCGCGCGGGCATCGCCGCGCCGACGCTGGAGCAGGCCATCCGCCACATCGCCCATGTGTTCCGGCTGCTGCATGACGACCTGAGCCTGGTCCTGGTCCACGAAGGCCAGGAGCTGGCGGGCGTCGCGCTGGACTTCCACCAGGCCGAGGCCGCGTCCAATCCGCATCTCCATGAGCTGGTGCTGCGCGTCTACTGGCGGCTGTTCGCCTGGCTGGTGGGCGGGCAGCTGCCGGTGGTGCGCTTCGACTTCGCCTATGCGCGGCCGGCCTACTCGGAGGGCTATGGCCCGATCTTCCCGGCGCCCTGGCGCTTCGAGGCCGCCCGAAGCGCGATGTGGTTCCAGGCCGAGCGCCTGCAGCTGCCCGTGTGCCGGGACGAGCAAGCCCTGCGCGCCTTCCTGGCCGATGTGCCCGTGCAGGTGATCCTGCCGCGGCGCGATGCCGGCGCCAGCGGCCGCGTGCGCTCGCACCTGCAGCGCACCCAGCCCCTGTGGCCGGACCTGGAACGCACGGCCCAGGCCCTGCACCTGTCGCCCAGCACGCTGCAGCGGCGGCTGGCCGCCGAGGGCAGCAGCTTCCAGGCAATCAAGGACCAGCTGCGCCGCGAGGTGGCCATCTACCGCCTGCACACCAGCGACACGCCGCTGGCCAAGCTGGCCGTCGAACTGGGCTTCTCGGACACGGCGGCCTTCCAGCGTGCCTTCAAGCACTGGACCGGCCTGCCGCCCGGGGGCTACCGGCAGGGGCGCTAGGCGGTGGCCCTGTTTGTCACAAGAAGCCGCCCCGATTCGTCTTGCCTGGCATGAACGACCCCACCCGTTTCTTCCAGCAGCTCCGCCCCCGGCTGCAGGGCATCGCCTACCGCATGCTGGGCTCCCGCGCCGAGGCCGAGGAGCTGGTGCAGGATGTGTGGCTGCGCTGGCATGCCGCCGAGCAGGACGCCATCGCCAATGCCGAGGCCTGGCTCGTGACGGTGACCACGCGCCTGTCCATCGACCACCTGCGCGCGGCTCAGGCGCAGCGAGCGCATTACGTGGGCTTCTGGCTGCCCGAGCCCTGGCTGGAGCTGGACGCGCGGCCGCCCGCTGCGCACGTCGAGGGCCCGGCCACGCCCGAGGAGCAGCTGGCGCGGGCCGACGACATCTCCATGGCCTTCCTGACCCTGCTGGAGCGGCTGACGCCTGAGGCCCGTGCGGCCTTCCTTCTGCGCGAGGTTTTTGACGCCGACTACGCGGAGGTGGCCCAGGCCCTGGGCAAGAGCGAGGCGGCCTGCCGGCAGATCATCTCCCGCGCCCGGGGGCAGTTGAAGGCGCAGCGGCCGCGCTACCAAGTCCCGGCTGACACCCACTACCGCCTGCTGGCCGGCTTTGCCGAGGCCGCGCGGCAAGGCGACTTCCGCCGCCTGCAGGCCCTGCTGGCCGAGGACGCCGAACTGATCAGCGACGGCGGCGGCGTGGTGCCCAGCTTCGGCCGGGTGCTGGCCGGGGCGGCTCGCATCGCACGGCTGTATTTCGCGGCCTGGCGGCGTCATGCGCTGGGCCTGCACTCCCTGCAACTGGCGATCGTGCGCCTGAACGGGCAGTGGGGCCTGCTGCGTTTCATCGACGGGCGGCTGGAGTCCGCCCAGTGCCTGGAGACCGACGGCCAGCGCATCACCCGCATCCACACGCAGCGCAACCCGGAGAAGCTGAAGGGCCTGGCCGAGGCCTGGGCGGCGGCTGTCACACGGCGGGAGGCGGCCGCGTCTTGAGTGATGAAAGCCCGGGGTGCCCGGGCTCCATTCACTTCAGGAGTCTTTCCATGTCCTCTCGTCTCGACTACACACAGCAGGCCCCCGACGCTTTCAAGAAGTACCTGGACTTCGCCCTCAGCCTCAAGAAAGGCCCGCTGGAACCCTCGCTCGCGGACCTGCTGACGCTACGGGCCTCGCAGCTCAATGGCTGCGCCTTCTGCCTGGATATGCACGTCAAGGAGGCCTACCTCCACGGCGAGCGCCCGCTGCGCCTGCACCATGTGGCGATCTGGCGCGAGTCCCCGCTGTTCTCGCCGCGCGAGCGGGCGGCCCTGGCCTGGACCGAGCTGCTCACCCAGCTGCCCGCCCACGGCGTGGTGGACGCCGACTACGCGGCCGTGCGCGCCCATTTCAGCGAGGCGGAGCTGGCGGCCCTGAGCTTCGCCATCGTGGCCATCAACGGCTGGAACCGCCTGGCCATCGCCTTTGCGGCCGTGCCGGGCTCCAAGGACGAAGCCTACGGGCTGGTGTCGGCCGGCCTGGCATGACCTGACCCTCTCGGGCCTCAAAGGAAACCTCAGCGGGCGCCCACCTGGCGCCCGTACTGCACCAGGGCAAACACCCGGGCGGCCCGCAGCCAGGCCAGAGCCAGCACCAGCAGCAGGCTCAGCACGGCGGCGCCCGCCAAGCCCAGTGGGCCAATGGGCAGGACCTGGATGCGGGCCCAGCCCATCAGGGCCCCCAGCAGAAGGCCCAGCAGCAGCAGGCCCAGGCTCAGGCACAGGCGGGACGGGCGACGCAGCAGGCCGCGCACGGCGCTGCCCCAGGCCTTGACCACCGAGCGGCGTTCCGGCTCCAACACCAGCAGGGCGCGCGTCGCGTCCAGCGAGGCCATGACCAGCAGAGCCAGGGCCAGGGCAAGCAGCAGGAAGGCGTGGCGGTGCAGGTCCAGGTCCGACTCCAGCAGCCAGTGCCGCGCCTGCTCGTCCACCATGTCTGTCAGGTTGCCGGTCAGCGCGCCGATCAGGCCCAGGGGCAGCAGGCCCCACAGCCACAGCCGCGCCATTTGCGGGTATTCCTTCCAGCCGCCCAGCCACAGTTGGCCCAGCGTGGGGCGGCCCACGTGGAAGCGGGCCGCGGCCTGAACCATGCCGCTGAGCCAGGGCAGGCTCAGCGCCGCCAGCACCAGGCCCGGGAGGCCGGACAGGGGGCTGTACCCGCGCTGGGGCAGGTTGGCCAAGGCATCGACCAGCGTGGCCGGGTCGAGGTGCTGCAGCAGGCGATCAGCCGCCAGCGAGCGGTTGAAGTACTCGCCCAGCGCGCTCCACAGCGGCAGCAGCGCCAGCAGGGTGGACAGCGCCAGCACCAGCAGCCAGCTCAGGAGCAGGCGCCATTGCAGACCCAGGCGCAGCCCCGTCTGCAGGGCTGAGGGGAGGGGGGAGGGACGGGGCTTGCCCATATCGGTCACCGTGTTCATAGCGTGCTCAGCAGGGCCAGGAGGGACATCAGGGCGGCGCCGGCATCGCTGATGAGGCGACGGGTGCCGCTGCTGTCGGGCTTGAGGCGGCGGCTGTTGTCGGCCACGCTCATGTCCAGGCGCTGCGCCTGCAGCGGATCCAGCTCGGCCGAGACGACCTTGACGGGCTTGACCCAGCTGTAGCGCTTCCAGCGTTCCTGGTCGTCCCAGACCACCTTCTCCTCGCTGCCGTCGGCGAAGCGCACGATGAGGGTCTGCGGCTGGGCCGCGCCGCGCCGGCGCAGCGTGACGGTGGTGCGGTAGGGCAGGGCGCCGCCGTCCTTGGCCTCGGCATCGGGGTGGGCCTTGTCCCAGGCCTTGCGCTGGGCCCTGAGCTGCTTGCTGCGCAGGGACTCGGTCACTTCGCTGCCATTGGGGCCGTACAGGCCCAGCGGGGGCTCCACCTCCTCGCTCTCCAGCTTCTCGACGCGGTCATCGACGCCGGCCGCCGCATAGACATGGGTGTTGAAGACCTGCTCGATCAGGGCCGGCTTGCCCGAGACCTCGGCCAGCACGTCGCGCAGATCGGCCACCGAGGGGTGGCGGAATTTCCAGCGCTGGTAGTAGGTCTGGATGGCGCGGTCCATCACCTCGCTGCCCAGCTGCAGCTCCAGGCTGCGCATGACGGTGGCGGTGCGGGAGTAGACGCTGCCATAACTGCCGCTGGAGTAGCGGTGCCAGGAGTTGCTGCCCAGACCGTCCGGCGGATTACCCAGGGACGCGATGCGCTCGCCATCGAACACATCCACGCTGGGGTTGATGCCCAGTCGCTGCATCAGGCCCGTTGCCACGGGGATGCGGCGGCCGGCGGCCTGCAGCATGCGCTGGTCCCAATACTGGTTCATGCCCTCGTCCAGCATGGGCTCCTCGAACTCGTTGGAGGCCAGGATGCCGTAGAAGTAGCCATGGCCGAACTCGTGGATGGTGACGAAGTCCAGCCGGAATCGCTCGAAGCTGCCTTCCTTGTCGGTCTTGTAGGCGTCGGCGGTGAAGAAGGTGGGGTACTCCATGCCGCCGGCCTCGCCCGCATTGAAGGGCGGGATCACGGCGGTGACGGTGCGGTAGGGGTAGGGGCCCAGCGTCTTGGAGAACCAGGTGAGCGCGTCCTGGGTGGCCTTGAGTACGCTGGGCCTGGTGTGGGCGTACTCGGGCGGCGCGAGCACCTTGATCGTGACCTCGGGGCTGCCGGGGAAGGTCCAGCGGCCCGTCAGGGGCTGCTGGGTGCGCTTGTCGGCCGTCCAGGCAAAGTCATGCACATCTCCCTGGACGAATCGGTGGATGCTGCGCCCGCCTTCCTTGCGCGGCGCGCCCTGTTCCTCGCCGGTGGCGCCCACCACGTAGCCCTCAGGTACGTCCAGCGTGACGTCGTAGCTGCCGAAATCGGCATAGAACTCGCTGTGTAGGTGGAACTCGTGCGCATTCCAGCGCGGCTCGGTGGCGCCGCGCTCGCCGGGCAGCTCCAGCACGGCCATCTTGGGGAACCACTGGGCCACCAGGTGGAAGCTGCCGAAGTGGCCGGTGCGGGCCACGACACGCGGCAGCTGGTCGAAGAAGTCGATGTCCAGCACGGTGCTGCCCCCTGCCGGCACGGCCTGGGGCAGGTCCAGGCGGACCACGGTGCGGTCAGTCTTGGGGCCGCCGTCGGGCTGGACGAAGTGGTAGGGCACGGTGCGACCCTGCTGTTGCACCTTGCGCAGCTCGATGCGGCCCCATTCGCCGTCCTTGGATTCCACGTCGGTGCGGAAGGAGAAGCCCTGGCGCTTCTCCGTCATGAAGGTGCTGCCCTCGCCCTCGAAGGCGTTCAGGTAGAGGTGCAGGTAGACCGAGCGCACCTCACGGTCACTGCGGTTGCGCCAGCGCAGCTGCTGCTTGCCATCGACGGTGTGGCGGACGGGGTCAAGTCTTGCCTCGATGCGGTAGTCCACCACCCGGTCGGACAGCGTGGCCTCCTGGCCGCTGCGCGGGCCGCCCCAGGCCCGGGCGTCGCTGGACGTGCGAACCGCCGCGGCCATGCCATGGGCCAGGGCGATGCCGTCCAGCGAGGGCGGCACCGCGGGCGCGGCCGCGCTGGCCTGCGGCAGGGGCGCGGCGTCCTTGGGCTCGTCGTCATGCTGGCTGAGCTTCCAGCCGGCCGAGGCCAGCAGCACGAGGGCGAGGGAGAGCAGCCAGGTTCGGCGTCGTCGGATCCAGGCGGGCAGGGAAGGCATGGTCGGGCGTCTTCAGCAAGCGAAGAGGCCATTGGATACCGGCCAGACTCCGCGCCACAAGCCCGGGGATGTGCCCATGACCAAGCACACGGGTCTGGTCAGGCCACCAGCTGCCGGGCCGCCAGTGCCAGGTCTTGCGCCTCCAGGCGCGACATCACCAGGGGCCGGGCCTCGGCAAGGCGCAGGTAGTTGCTGCGCTGGGAGCGGGCATAGAGCGGGTCGTAGTGTTCCGTCATCAAGGCCTCGAACAGGGGCGCCAACTGGCCTGCGCGGGCCCAGGCCTGCCAGCGGGCGACGGTCTCCCTGGCATGCAGGCCGGTGTTGGCATTGAGCTGGCCCAGCAGGGTGGCCAGCTCCTCGCCGTCGTGGCCGAGGTAGGCGTAGTCCTGCAGCAGGTAGGCCAGCCGGGCATGCAGCGGAGCCTCGATGGCGATGCAGTCGCCGCCGCGCAGGGCGTCCAGCACGGCGTCCGGCAGCATCAGGCGGCCGATCTTGCGGCTCTCGGCCTCCACGAACACCGGGCGGGCGAGGTCGAAGCCCTGCAGCGCCTGCGCCAGCGCGGTCTCGAAGGCTTTCTGTGAGGGCTGCTCCTGGCCCGGCCAGCGCCCCAGGATGGAGCCCTTGTGCCGGGCCAGGGCCTCCAGGTCCAGCACCTGCGCGCCTTCGGCCCGCAGGGCCTGCAGCAGCGCCGTCTTGGCGCTGCCCGTGGGCCCGCACACGACCTGCAGCTTCAGCTGCGGCGCCAGGGTGTCGATCTGCGCCATCACGTGGGCGCGGAAGGCCTTGTAGCCGCCGTGCAGCTGTTGGGCGTCCCAACCGACCAGGCGCAGCCACTGCACCATGGTGCCGCTGCGCATGCCGCCGCGCCAGCAGTAGACCAGCGGCCGCCAGGATTTGGGCTTGTCGGCAAAGGTCTCCCGCAGATGCCGCGCCAGCTGCGCCGCCACCATGGCGCCGCCCACACGCTTGGCCTCGAAGGTGCCCTGCTGCTTGTAGAGCGTGCCGACGATGCGGCGCTCGTCGTCGTCCAGCACCGGGCAGTTGATGGCGCCTGGGAGGTGGTCGAGGGCGTATTCGGCGGGCGAGCGGGCGTCAACGATGCAGTCGAACTCGTGGATGCGTTCGGGCGTGATGGGGCGGGGGCGGGACATGGGCGGCGGCTTCCTGGCAGGCGGCACAATCCTCGCAGAAATCCGGCGCGCTTCACGCCGGATGCGAGGCCTCACCTGCTTACGCCATGAACGATTCCACCGCTCCCCGACTCACCCAACTGGCCCATGGCGGCGGCTGCGGCTGCAAGATCGCCCCGGGCCTGCTCTCGGACATCCTGGCCCGCAGCGCGCCCGGCGTGATTCCGCCCCAGCTGCTGGTGGGCACCGAGACGAGTGACGACGCCGCCGTCTGGCAGCTCAACGACGAGCAGGCCCTGGTCGCGACCACGGACTTCTTCACGCCCATCGTCGATGAGCCCTTCGACTTCGGCCGCATCGCGGCGACCAATGCGCTGTCTGACGTCTACGCCATGGGCGGCACGCCCATCATGGCCCTGGCCATCGTGGGCATGCCCATCAACACGCTGAGCCCGGATGTCATCGGCCGCATCCTCGAAGGTGGGGCCAGCGTCTGCCGCGAGGCGGGCATTCCCATCGCGGGCGGGCATTCCATCGATGTGGTCGAGCCCATCTACGGCCTGGTGGCCCTGGGTCTGGTGCACCCGAAGAAGGTGCGTCGCAATGCCGACGCGCGGCCGGGTGACCGCCTGGTGCTGGGCAAGCCGCTGGGCGTGGGCGTGCTCTCCGCCGCCCTCAAGAAGGGCCTGCTGGACGCGGCGGGCTACCAGGAGATGCTGGCTCACACCACACGGCTCAACAAGGTCGGCGCCCAGCTGGCACAGCTGGACGCCGTGCATGCCATCACCGACGTCACCGGCTTTGGCCTGGCCGGCCATCTGCTGGAGATCTGCCGCGGCTCCGGCCTGCAGGCGGCGGTGGACTGGCGGCAGATGCCGCTGATCCACAGCGCCCTCGTCTTCGCGCAGCAGGGCATCTGGACCGGCGCTTCGACCCGCAACTGGACGGCCTACGGCCATGAGGTGGGCGGCGTCGAGGGCTGGTCGGACTGGCAGCGGGCGCTGCTCACCGACCCGCAGACCAGCGGCGGCCTGCTGGTGAGCTGCAGCGCCGAGGCTGTGCCCCAGGTGCTGCAGTGCTTCCGTGACGCAGGCTTTGCGCAGGCGGCGGAGATCGGCGAGCTGCAGGCGCCGGACGGTGCTTCGGCGCGCCTGCAGCTGCGCTGATCCCCAGGCCTCAGGCCGCGCGGCTCAGGGGCACCGGCGGGAAATCGACCGGCACCTGGAAGGCCACGTTGACGTAGTTGGTGAAGAGGTTCAGGGCCACGTGGGCCAGGATCTCCACCGTCTCGCCTTCGGAGAAGCCGGCGGCGCGCAGGGCCTGCAGGTCCGCATCCTTCAGCTGGCCGCGGTGCTCCACCAGCTGCAGCGCGAAGCGCAGGGCCGCGGCCGTGCGCGGGTCGGCCGACTCGCCCTGCTGCGCGGCGCGCAGCTCCTCGGGTGTGGCGCCGGCCTTGCGGCCCAGTGCGGTGTGGGCGGCCAGGCAGTAGTCGCAGCGGTTGCGGTCCGCCACGGCCACGGCGATCTGCTCGCCAAGGCGGGCGCCCAGGCTGCCTCCGCCCAGGGCGCCGAAGAAGGCCCACATGGCCTGCAGCGCGGCGGGCGAATGGGCGACGGTGCGGAACATCTTGGGCGTGCTGCCGAAGGCCTGCTGGATCTGGTCCAGCACCGGGCGGCTGGCGGCGGGCGCTTGCTCGGGGGAGGGCAGGGAGAGGCGGTTCATGGTCGATCCTTTCATCGTGGGGTGGACAGGTTCATGCCCTGAGGCATGGCGCCAGTGTCTCGTTCATGATTGGATGAAATGGTTCAATTCGTATTTGAAACAGTCCAATTGGTACAAATTTTGCTTCAAGCCGCTGAGGCGCCGAAGTGCAAGAGACGACGACTGCCCCGCCCGGGCACGAGGCCATGAAGAACCCAGCAAGACCTGACCCCATGGACGCAAGACCTGACCCCGTCCTGGCACCCACCACGCCGGACGGCGAGGGCCTGGACCGCCTCTCCGGCCTGCTGGAGCGTTGCCGGGTGCGCGCCCATCTCTTCCATGCCGGCCCGCTGTGCGGGACCACGCATTTCGCGGCCGAGCCCGGGCGCGGCTTCCTGCATGTGATGCGTCGGGGCGAGATGTCGCTGAGCCATCCCGGCGGGCAGGAGGGCGCGCCGCGCCGCCTGCATGTGCGCGAGCCCAGCCTGCTCTTCTACCCCAGGCCGCTGGCACATGATTTCCACAACGCGCCTGCCGAGGGCTCGGACTTCACCTGCGCCACGCTGGCGTTCGAGGGGGGGGACGCCCATCCCCTGGTGCGGGCGCTGCCGCCGCTGGTCGTGCTGCCGCTGGCGCAGGTCGAGGGCCTGGAGTCCTGCCTGGGCCTGCTCTTTGCCGAGACCGGGCGCGTGCAGTGCGGCCAGCGTCTGATGGCGGACCGGCTCTTCGAGGTCCTGCTGATGCAGCTGCTGCGCTGGATGCTGGCCCACCCGGAGGCCAGCGGCCTGCCGGCGGGCCTGTTGCGCGGGCTGGGGCATCCGCAGCTGGCGCGTGCCTTGGTGGCGGTGCACGAGCGGCCAGGCGAGGCCTGGAGCCTGGAGCGCATGGCCGCGGAGGCGGGCATGTCCCGCAGCCGTTTCGCCGGCTTGTTCAAGGACCTGATGGGCGACACCCCGGCCGAGTATGTGCTGGCCTGGCGCCTGAGCCTCGCCTGCCAGGCTCTGCGCCGCGGCCAGGCCGTCAAGCAACTGGCCGACGAGCTGGGCTACGCCACGCCCTCGGCCTTTTCGCGGGCCTTTGCACAGCGGATGGGGTGTTCGCCGAGGGAGTGGGTGGCGAGGGAGGGCGCCTGAGCCAGCTCAGACCTTCTTCACGAACTCCGACTTCAGCCCCATGGCGCCGATGCCATCGATCTTGCAGTCGATGTCATGGTCGCCCTCGGCCAGGCGGATGTTCTTGACCTTGGTGCCCACCTTCACGACCAGGGAGGAGCCCTTGATCTTGAGGTCCTTGATGACGGTCACCGTGTCGCCGTCCTGCAGCACATTGCCCACGGCGTCCTTGATCACACGCACCTCCTCGGCGCCTTCTGCCGCCGCGGCCTGGGCGGACCACTCGTGGCCGCACTCGGGACAGACGAGGTTGGCGCCGTCCTCGTAGGTGTAGGTGGAGGCGCATTGGGGGCAGGGGGGGAGGGTGCTCATGGCGGTGGCTTTGATGCGAAAGATAAGAAAGAAAAAAGCCCCGCTGCATGCACAGCGAGGCTTCTGAATTTGGCTCCCCGACCTGGGCTCGAACCAGGGACCTACGGATTAACAGTCGCGCGCACTGTCAGTCCTAAGTACAAGATTTGTAAGGGAGCCCTTGCAGTTTACACCCTGCGACTTCTTGCTTTCGAGCTCCTGGCGGAGCCTGATACGATGGAGATGGATTCATTTTTCAAAAATTGCATTGAAATCAAGGTAACAACGCGGAGTTTTGCTGAGCGTCATTGAGCCGGCCTAGGATCGAGCCAAGGGCCTACGGATTAACAAGCCCATGACTTGTGTCAAGTCGGCTGGATCGGTTGGCCCTGATTTCAAAGTGGTCTCAACGTGTAAAGTCGTCGGCGCCGGCCAGCGTGGACAGCCAGAGCTTTTCGGGCTCGTCTGGGTCGGGCACATTTGTCACAAGGTGCCAAAGGGTCTTGATGCAGGGAGCAGTTTGGTCGTTGACCAGCTGGCCCGTCCATGCAGTCATAGACCCACCTGGCCACAAGACCAAAAAGGAAATTAGGTCGCCGGAAACAGTCCCTTTGAGCGAACCAGTCACCGGACCACCACCGCTACTGCTAGCACTCGTATACGAACCGGTTACGTCCGATCCAGTGACCGCCAGAGTCATTTCGGAGTGCATCTGATTCTTCCAGCGACCTAGCCAGGACGCTGCCGAGGCAGGTCCCAAGGCGTTCTCAGTCGAAAGGGCAACGCTTAGCGCAGACTCATGGTTCATCGACATCTCCCTCAGCAAGACCACCTCGCTGTACGCGACAGTCTGATCGTTCGGGCCTTAGGTGGCAAGTCCGGCTTTCCTCCGATGATGCCGCGCCATGGGCCGAGGCTTCGTTGAGTTAGTTTTGTCATTCCCCTATGTTTCCCGGCCCAGCAAAGAAAAAGCCCCACCCGCTTTCGCGAATGAGGCTTCTGAGTTGGCTCCCCGACCTGGGCTCGAACCAGGGACCTACGGATTAACAGTCCGGCGCTCTACCGACTGAGCTATCGGGGAATCGTTCGATGTCGGCGTGGCAAGCGGTGGCACCACGCGTCTTGATTTGGCTCCCCGACCTGGGCTCGAACCAGGGACCTACGGATTAACAGTCCGGCGCTCTACCGACTGAGCTATCGGGGAATGGATCGGTACGGCCCGCTATTGCAATGCAAAAAGCAGGCTTTCATAAATAGCAAAGCCACCTTGAGGTGATCGCGGTGGCTTTAGCTGCTCAGCAGATCAAGATCTGCCTTGCGTTCTGTTCTTGGCTCCCCGACCTGGGCTCGAACCAGGGACCTACGGATTAACAGTCCGGCGCTCTACCGACTGAGCTATCGGGGAACAGAGCCTAGGATTATAGACAGAATTTTTGGGGTTCCACAAGCGTGGCGTTCGGGAGGCCAGGAAAGCCCCTAACCCCAACCGACGCCAGCCCAGCCACCGGGGGGCGGCATGGCGCCCGGCCCTCGCTTACAGCGTCACCTCCAGGCTGGCGCGCCAGGTGCGCGGCGCCAGCGGGTAGAGGTAGGCGTGGCCGTACTGGTAGGGGCTTTCGCGCCAGGCGCGCTTGTCCGTCAGGTTGTCCACGCCCGCACGCCAGGTGTAGAGGCGGGAGCCCATGGCCTGCTCATAGCGCAGGCCAGCGTCCAGGCGGGTCCAGCCGGCGACCATCACGCTGTTGTCCGGCAGCACGGCGCGAGGGCCCTCATAGACCAGGCCCAACTGCCCTTGCAGGCCGGCGACCAGAGTCTGGCGGACCTGCATCTTGATGTTGCGCTTGGGCACGTTGGTCGGCAGCAGGCCGTTGGTGCCGGCCACGGCGCTGCCTTCGCGGCGGGCCTTCAGCTCCATCCAACTGGCCAGCAGGCCGCCGCCGCTCCACTTCAGGTCTGCCTGGGCCTCCAGGCCGCGGTGGCGGGCGCTGCCGTCTTCCACGCGGGTGCAGGAGCCGGGTGCTGCGTCGTCGCAAGCGCCGGCGTCCATCCACACCGGGCGCTTGATGTCGAACCAGGCGATGGACCAGTCCACCGTGCTGCTGCCCGACTTGAGGCCCAACTCCATCTGGCGGCTCTTGATCGCCGGCAGGGACCGGCCGGCTTGGGTGCCGAAGCGCTTGCGGTTGGGCGTGACGTCGGACTCCATGCCTTGGCCCCAGCTGCCATAGGCCATGAGGCTGGGGCTGAGGGCGTAGCTCAGACCAATCCAGGGCGTGTCGAGGTTCTGCGAGTAGCTGGTGGCGCGCGAGCCGTTGGTGCGGATGCTGTCGCGCTGGATGCGCGTGTGGCGCAGGCCGAGGAAGGCTTGCCATTGCGCGTCGATCTGCACGGCATCGCGGAGGTAGAACTCGGTGCTGCGCTCGTCGCGCTGGGTGTTCTCGTCGGTGAGGCTGGGATCGGCCGGGACACGGCTCTTGCCGTCGATGGTGCCCACGCCCACGAGGTTGTAGGCCTGCTGCTGGAAGCGGCTCTCGAAGCGGTTGAGCAACACGCCGGTGTTCAGGCGATGCTGCAGCATGCCCGTGTTCAGGCGGCCGGCGAGGGAGAGGTCCAGGGCCTCCGTGTTGCGGCGCTCGTTCTCGCTGCGGAAGTCCCAGATCGAGAAGCTGCCGTCGGCGGCATAGCGGTCGCAGGGATTGCAGTCGTAGGTCTCGGGATCGAACTTGCCGAAGGCGTAGGCCAAGCGGTCGTCCGTCTTCAGGCGCTGCAGGCCCAGATGGGCCTGGGCCTGCCAGTTCGCGTTCAGGCGTTGCGTCAGGCGCAAGGAGGCGTGGCGGTTGTCGAAGACCACCGGCAGGCTCCAGTCCTGGTTGTTGAGGTTGATGCGCGGATCGAAGTCCCGGGCCGAGGGCAGCTTGTCACCCAGCAGGCTCATGCCGGGCTGACTGCGCTGGGACTGGCGGTTCCATTCGAGCTCGGCCTCGAGCAGGGTGTCGCGGCTCAGCCGGGCATCGGCAGCGACGGCCAGCAGGTGGCGGCTGCCATCGGCGTCGCGCAACTCGGGGCGCAGTTGCGCGCTGGCGGCGTTGATGCGCACGCCGAAGGCCTCGCCGGCGCCGAAGCGCTGGCTCCAGTCCAGCGCCGCTTCCGTGGTGCCGCGCTCCGAGACGCTCAGGGTCGCGCTCAACAGCGTCGTCGTCGGGCGCTTCACCACCAGATTCACGAGGCCGCCGGGGCTGCTGGTGCCGGCCTGGATGCCGCTGGTGCCCTTGAAGACCTCGATGCTGCTCTTGTTGCCCAGGGCCAGGGCCGTCTCGGCGTTGATGGGCAGACCGTCGCGGCGGTAGTTGAAGCGGTTGTCCAGCTCGAAGCCGCGCACCTTGAGGTAGGAGACGTAGCCGGCGGCGTTGTAGCTGTCCTGCACCGAAGCGTCGAGCTTGACGAGACCGGCGAGGCTGCTGAGGCCCGCATCGGCCAGGCGCTCGGCGTTGAGCACGCTGGCCTGGAAGGGCAGCTTGGCGGCGGGCGTGTCCCCGAACCCGCCCACGTTGACGGGCGCATCGGCGCTGCGGCCGCTGACGGCGACGCCAGGGAGGCTGTTGCCGGTGGACTGGGCCATGGCGCCTTGCGCGCAGGCAAGCGCACAGGCGGCGGCGAGAACATGAGGAAGGGAGCGGGTGATACGGGCCATCGTCGGACTGCTTCTAGCGATGGCAGGGCGG
Source organism: Mitsuaria sp. WAJ17 (assembly GCF_014174515.1). GTDB lineage: Bacteria > Pseudomonadota > Gammaproteobacteria > Burkholderiales > Burkholderiaceae_C > Roseateles_B. The sequence continues at coordinate 72,485 of NZ_JACJUG010000004.1, read as the reverse complement.
CGAGCGACCACATCAAGGGCCTGCTGAGAGCTCAGGCCGTGGCATGCGTGCTTCCCTGCGCGAGGATTACCTCGGTCCCAAGCCAGCTGGCAGCCAGCCCGGGCGCGATCAGGTTCAAAGGGACTTTCTCAGCCGGCTCATCAGATGAGCCAGCACCCCTAGCGGAATCAGCTCAGTGGCTGAGCTGAAGCGGGCATTGTATGCGGGCCTGGCCTGCCGGCCTCTGCCGTCGCCTGCGCAGGGGCCGCTGATCTGGAGCCCGGCGCACTCCGCGCCGCGCCTGCTGCCATCGCGCCCCGTCGTCGTTCCTCTTGGGCCCCACTTGCGCCCTGGCTGTGCGTGACGCCGCCCCTGCATCTGTGCGCAGGGGCGGCGTGAGGAGCCAGGAGCGTCAGGGGCGCTCAGGCCCCTGGGCCGGTCAGCCAAGGCGGCTCAGGCTGGACTGATCCGGAACACACTGACCGCCTGTGAGAGCTGCGCAGCCTGGACCCTCAGGCTTTCCGCCGCGGCGGACGTTTCCTCGACCAGCGCAGCATTCTGCTGCGTCACCTGGTCCAGTTGGTGAACGGCATTCCCCACCTGGCTGATGCCTTGAGACTGCTCGTTCGCCGCAGTGGACAGCTCGCTGATCATGCTGCTGACCCGCCGGACCTGTTCAACAATCTCCTGCATCGACTGCCCCGCCTGGTCCACCTGCGCCGAGCCTGCCTGCACGCGTTCCACGCTGTCCGTGATCAGCCCCTTGATTTCCTTGGCAGCCTGCGCGCTGCGCTGAGCCAGCGTGCGGACTTCACCGGCCACCACGGCAAAGCCGCGCCCCTGCTCGCCGGCGCGGGCGGCCTCGACGGCGGCGTTGAGGGCCAGGATGTTCGTCTGGAATGCGATGCCATCAATGACGCTGATGATGTCCGCAATCTTGTGGGAGGACGCCGCGATCTCGCGCATGGCCTGAACCACCTGGCCCACTTGCTCCCCACCCCGAATGGCTGCCCCCGCGGCATCCGAGGCCAGGCGATTGGCCTCGCGCGAAGTCTCGGCACTCGTGCGGACGGTGCCGGCCAACTGCTCCATCGAGGCCGCGGTTTGCTGAAGGTTGCTCGCCTGTTCTTCAGTACGCTGGCTCAGGTCGGCATTGCCTGTTGCGATTTGCGAAGTGCCGGTGGCAATGCTTTCGCTGCCGTTGCGCACGGCGCCCACGATCTTCGCGAGGCTTTGCTGCATATCGACCAGGGAATGCATGACGCTGCCCTCGGGGACATGGCCGGCCTCGATGGCGCTCAGGTCCCCGGAGGCAACCTTCTGCGCGATTTGCCCCAGCACACCGGGTTCCGCGCCCAGCGCCCGGCTGAGGCTTCGGGTGATGGCATATCCCGCGAGAATCGCCGCGACGGCGGTGAACAGGCAGGCCATCAGCAAGGCCGCACGCTTGGTGGAATAGGCCTGCGCCGCCTGCTCGACGAGTTCAGACGAGTGCGTGGCGGAGTAGTCCCGGTACGCTTGGGCCGCCTTTACCAGCGACGAGAGAAGAGGTCGGCATTCCTGGTTCATCTTTGCCACCGCAGCCTCGCGCTGGCCGTTGCTGGCCAGCTCGACGATGGCCAGGGCCACTGGGGCGTACTTTCGCTCCACATCGGCCAACTCCCCAAACAGCTTGCGCTCCGTCTCGGTGACGCGGGGATCGTTGGTCAGCCTACCGAGGTCTTCAAGATCCTTGGTGACCTTCAGATGGGATTTTGAGACCTCAGACTTGATGGCCTGCACATCGTTGGCGGCCGCATTGACCAGGTCTCTTGCCGCGATGGCACGCATTTCCACGGCGGTGCGTGCTTCATACGAAAGAAGCAGCCGTGCATTGGTTCCATGGACGAACTGAGCGAAATTCTCGCTGGCAGCCGAGAGGGCGTTCAGTGCGAGTATCGACACGACGACAAAGATGAAGCACAGCAGCCCGAACGCTGACGAGAGCTTGGCCTTGACCGAGATAGATTGAAAAGACATATCCACTCCTTACTACTTACTTCTGCCCCGATCGGCGAGTGTCGGCGCGGCATTGCCGATAGATCCCTGGCTGTCGTCCTGGCCTTGGATCATGGCCGTGACCAGCGACAGCCTGTCTGGCCTGGCCTGTGCCATGCCCGGGGCTGACCCGCGCTGTCACTCGCTGCTTCTGGCGCAATGCCGGGCTAGACGGGGCGGCTCTTGGATAGAGCAGACCGGCATGGCGCGCCTCGGTGGCCGAGTGCGGAGCTTGAGCCGGCACTGGTTCTTGAGCGCAGATCCATGATGCAGCAAAGCTTGCCGAGCTTTTTTGGCGAATAAATTCGCTGAGCGTCAAATAAGTGCACTAGTGCGCAATTTCTGATTGGAATCAGGCGGAGATCAGCTGGATGCCAGGTGCCTTGAGCGTCCGGGTTCGGGGTCCGAGGGTTTGCATGCGCAGCGGCGCGGGGCGTGTGGCTATTGGCGGACTGCGGCCCAGGCTCGAGTCTTGGGCGGGCTCAGCCCTGGTCTGTGGACAATGGCGGCGCAGCTGCCAGCCCTTCGGCGAGACTTCCAAGGTATGAACGACGAACCTTACGGTGAACCCGACTACTACATGCGCCTGCTGGTGGATCGGGTGCCGTCCATGCTGGCGTATTGGGACCAGAACCTTCGCTGCCGATTCGCCAATCGGGCCTATGAGCGCTGGTTCGGTGTCAATCCCGGCAATCTCCTGGGAACCTCCATCCGGGATCTTCTGGGGCCGGATCTGTTCGCGCTGAATGAGGGCTATATGCGGGCCGCCCTGGCCGGCGAGCGGCAGGTGTTTGAGCGCATCATTCCGGGGCCGGATGGCGTCAAGCGGCACAGCCTTGTCGAGTACATCCCCGATATCGTCGAGGGGACGGTGCGTGGGTTTCTGGTGCAGGTCACCGAAGTGACCCAGCTGAAGCAAACCCAGGCCGCCTTGCGGCGCGAGGAGGTCCTCAGGCATCAGGTGGAGGAGCACGCCCGGTACCTGCAGGAACTGCTTTCAGAGCGAACGGAGATGCTCGATGTACTGGCGCATGAAGTGCGTCAGCCGCTGAACAATGCCTCCGCCGCCATGCAGACGGCCCATCGCCTGCTGAAGAATCTGGGGCAGGACTTGGCGATTGACCAGCTGCAACGCGCCCAGTCCGTGTTGGGCCAGGTGCAGTCCAGCATTGGCAACACGCTGGCTGTGGCTGCCCTGCTGGCGCGTCCTGCGCCGATTCAGAAGACAGACGCCGACATTGACGCGCTGATCGCCGTGGCCATTGGCGACATGCCCCAGAGTGAGCGGGCCCGGGTGCAGGTGCTCAGGGCCACCGCGACGCGAACCGCCATGCTGGACATGAGCCTGATGCGCCTGGCGCTTCGCAACCTCATCGCCAACGCTCTGAAGTTCGGCCCGCCGGCTTCGCGGGTCGTCCTTCGCATCTCGGACTCCGATGATCCGCTGGCCTTGCTGATTGATGTGACGGACGAGGGACCGGGGATTCCCATGAGCCTCGCATCCACCCTTTTCACGCGGGGCGCTCGCGGCAGGGGCAAGGGCGCAGGGAGCGGGCTGGGGCTTTACATCGTCCGCCAGGTGATGCAACTGCATGGTGGCACCGCCGAAGTGCTGAGCACCGGTGAGCGAGGCACCACGTTCAGGCTGACCATCTGCCAGACGGACAGCTGATCCAGGCAGGGCTCCTTCCGGCTAACGGGAGGTGAGCGGGGCCTTGAAGGCGTACCCCACACCCGACTTCGTCTGCAGCGGTACCGCCACGGGCGTTGCACGCTCGATGCGGCGGCGCAGCCTGAAGATCATGGCATTGAGCCCCCCGGAGGCTTCGCCAGCGCCTGTGCGGCCCAGGCGCTGCAGCAGGGTGTCCCGTGACACGAAGTTGCCTTGGGCCTCGATGAAGCATTCCAGCAGGATGACGTCGGCATCGCTGAGTTCGACCTGCGCGCCGTCAGGGGCCACGAGCAGCGCATCGCGGCGGGCAAAGAACCAATCGTTGTGCTGCGTACTCTCCGGGGAAGCCCGCCGGCAGACTGCCTCGATCGCGATCTCGACCTGCTCGAACTGCACGGGCTTGGCCAGGTACATGTCGGCGCCGGCTGTGACCACTTGCTTGAAGGTGTCGCTGGCCAGGCGGCCGGACACCACCAGGACCCCGGCGTTGGTGCGCATGCGCAGGATCTTGATGAGATCGACGCCGTCCACCCCCGGCAGCATCAGGTCCGTGACGTAGAAGTCATATCGGTAAGGGTCACGGCAGGCGAGCAGCTCATTGCTGTCTGCGAAGGCGTCCACGGCAATGCCTCGCTCGATCAGGTAGCGGGAGAGGCCATCGCTGTATTCGCGATCGTCGTCAATGAGGGCCAGCGTTTTGGGCAGCATGTGTGCCAAGCGTCGATGGGTTTGGACATCCTAACGCGAATCACCGGGGGCCCTCCAGCAGATCCGGCTTGACGCCCGCCAGCGCTGCCCCGCCGCTCCCGGTGCCCTTGAGCACCAGCCCCTCCTTCTGGTCCGTCAGCGTCCATGCCGCGTCCAGTTCGTCGCTGTAGTAGCGCCCGGCCAGGGCGGCCCGCTCCTCAGCGCTGGCACGGTAGTCGGGCAGGCGCTTGAACGGCACCGGCTTGGGGTCGTTGTTGTGCGTCAGCGTGAGGGATTTGCCGTCGTCCGACAGGTCCAGCAGGGTGATGCTGCTGCTGGCATGCACGCGGCGCAGGCCGAGCGGACGCAGCGGCGCGCCACCACCGGCGCGCCGCATCGTGAGCGGGCCTGCGATCTCCTGCTCGATGCGCAGGAGATCGCCCGGTTCGCCCTCGCAGAGACCGATGAAGACCGCCGGATCGAAGTGGGGCGGCGCCGCGGGCGGGGCCTTCTGCGCGGCCTTCTGCGCGGCCACTGCCTCCTTGAGCTGGCCCTGCTGTGCGATGTCTGCCACACGCTGTACCGCCGAGCCACCGCCAGGCGCTTCGCTGAGCGGCTCAAGACCACAGGTCACGCCCCCAAGGCCATCATCGGGGCCTGCATGCACAAGATGGCCATGCTGATCTTTGGCGTGCTGCGCTCAGGACGTCCGTTTGATCCAACGTTGGCCGTGCCAAAGCTTGAAATTCAAGACGGTATCTGACTCAGTCCCCATTGATGCCCCGAACTTTTAATTTCAACGATCAGAGCCGCGAGCATAGAGTTGGAGATTATCAAATATTTCCTTTCTCATTTGACATGCAATGACTCGTAGGCTCTGGATGCATTCCGCTGGATCAAATTGCGACCAACCCCTCACGTTAGCGATTCTTTCAGCACCTCTCGTTGCGAACTCAACGACTGCCCGCCCAGAATAAAGATACGCGGCCAGATGCGCCTCTCTGCTCTCAAACACCGAGCATTTGATGAGCTCGTCGTAAACAGTTTCATCGTCCGACAACACACAGTCGCCCTCAATTCGATCCCAGTATCCTTTCATCCAGGCGCACCATTCGCCGCATGCGATATTTTCCGCCATATTCGCCCCCTCTGGGATTTGCTCGATCTGGGCCGAAATGCGCCTCAAATCTTCAAGGAAATTTTCAGGATTCTCGGCTGACGATAGAGTTCCTGTGGCATCGCCCTTTGAAAATCGCACATCCACGACGGCGAATGGATAGATCCCCGATGAGTCTGATATTTCATCGGTAATGCGAACCGATCGGAAAATATCAAGCTCGAAATCAAGCCTAAAATCTTCGAATGTCAGTTTGTAAATAGAGCTGTTTGCAATCATTATTTCGGCTTCCTCGGCCAATTCGGGAGCCCTGCGTCGCGCCCGGCTTTCCATTGTTCGGGAGTCAGGTCACGCTGATAGACGATATAGCCGTGCCAAATTCGAATAACTTTTAAGGTATCTGACCCCGACCTCACGCGGTGGCCGAAGAGCTGGGTTTTGAGCAGCCAGGCGACGAGGAGGATGGCGAGGAGTTGGAGCCAAGAACGCGAGGGCCTTAAGTTTCAAGCCCTAGCCGCCAACCCAGATCCAGGAGCGGGCGATCCGGAGCGGGGTCAGGCCTGCCGGGAGCTAGGTGGCGCGGTCAGGTCTTGCCCAAGGGGGCGGGAGCCGGGGCCAGGTCTTTAAACCAAAGGCCTTCAGATTACAGTCTGACTCGCCGCCTTTGGTGCCAGTCTTCCGTCCGTTCAATGACGGCAAAGATGTGAGGTTCCCCTGGTCTGGCCGGTTTCCGATCCTCTGCATGCCCGCCCGCCAACCCACCTCGACCTGCTGCTCTCTTGGCGGAGCCTGGCAGTCACTCGATGGATGCGAACTGAGGTGACCCCACTGGACCATCAGACCGTGCCATTGCACCCTTGCACAGCACGGAATCAACAATCAATATGCCAGCGTGCAGGGCAGGACCACTGAAGACCGACGCGCTTGCTGACGCCGGCTTCGACGTGCTGCTCGATCAAACCCGCAGCGGAAGCAAGATCCCAAACGAGGCGCCTTGCCGGCAACGCGCGGACCGCCGCACGGCGTTACCGCAAAATCAGATCAAATCAAATAGCCATTTGTTTCGCGGACAACACCCACCGCATGGGGAGTGCCCGCATTTACCCAGTAGAGAAAATGAATTTTGAGTACACACTGGCAAAACAACATGTATACATGCCCATCCTGCAATATCGGAAAAATCCAAGTTTTTAGCGCCCTGAAATCGTCGCCATCAGGAGTACTTACCTGCCCCGAATGCAAGGAAAAACTCGTAGCGGTTCAGCCGAACTTTATCCAAGTATTCATGGTGTACATGATTTTTTCGTTTATCATTTTTCACATTAGTCCAGGCTTTGTAATCGAGATTGCATTGCTCATCGCAATGATCATTGCAATGGCCGCAATAGTTATCAAGAAAACAATCCTTTGCATCATAAAGAAATGAAACAGATCATCCGAAATTGCATTACCGCCCTATTTTCATTTGCCTGCATACAAGGCATAGCCAGGGCCGAACAAGAGGCGGGGTCAGGCCTTAAATATGTAGGCCTTTAGATTTAAGGCCTGACCCTGGCTAGACTGGCTGGACGCGGGTGAACTCGAAGAGGGTGACTCGAGGCGTGGGCAGGGTAGAGGATGCTGGGAGAACAGGCGGGCAGGGGGACTTGAAATTTAAGGTATCTGACCCTGGTCCCCGGTCACGCCCCCAAGGCCATCATCGGGGCTTGCATGCACAAGATGGCGATGCTGATCTTTGGCGTGCTGCGCTCAGGCCGTCCGTTTGATCCCGCTTTGGCTGTGCCTAAGCTTGAAATTCAAGACGGTATCTGACCCCGTTCTCACGTTCTCATTCGGCTCTGCGCTATGTGATGTAGTTATATTGCATCAGCAACGGCTGCTATTGCCGTTGCAAGCTGCTGGCGCTCGGCAGGATCAAGACACGACCTGCACCACTCATTCGCAAGAACTTCCCAAACACTGGCGGAACTCTTGTGGATTTGATCTCCAACCTTCGCATTCCATTTGTGATGATCTGGTCTGAGGCCAAAGTCCCGCTTGGTACTGACCGCGGATTGTGTTTATTTCTGCGTAGTCCATGATGTTCGTTAGGGTAGAGATGTTCAGAACTGCGAATTTGGCAGCCTTAAATGGCTAAATCCCAATGGTTTTCCGGCAAGTGTGTCCGTGCTTTGATTGGCCAGCTCGCCGCACCGCAGCCATTTGTCAATGGCCGCTCATGGCCAAAGGTAGTCCTGTAGCATTAGCTTTGCGAAGAACAACAATCGCTGCGTTGCGGCAGTTAGTGGCACCCAGGCTGGGGGCGTCGTCTTGACGTTCCATGGAACGAGTTCGTGAGGCCGTAGGCGGCTTCCATTTTCTCCGCCAACGGGCCTAACAAGCACAATACACCACCTGCGCGTACCGGATTCTCAGGATCAGCACTGAGCAAATCCAGTATCACTTCCAGCGCTTCCGCCACCTCCAACTGCTTCCGACACGCTCCCGACAAGCCGGTGCGCGCACCCCGTCCCCATTCGTTCCATGCACGAACGTCCGCTGTCTGGAGTTCCAGCAACCGGTCCAATTGATCAAGGATTTCGGATATTCCCGGGCGCAGAACACGCCCAGGATTGGATTGATCAGATTCGTCCACGAGATCTCCTTCGGGTTACCCGCGGATCTCATCGGGACGCCAATCCCTGGCCCTGGTAGGCAGGGCCGTCGCAAGTGTCGGTATTGGCAACCCAACCCGCCTCACCAAGCCTGCTGAAACTCTCCGTCCATCCAACAAAAAACCCGCAACAAGGGCGGGTTCTCCAAGCTGAGGCAGTGCCGACTCAGTCAAACACCGGCGTCTCCACCCCCAAGCACCTTGTGCAACTTCGGGCTGGTGGTCGTGTACTGCAAATGCACCCACTTCTCCGGATTGATGATCGGCATCGAACCGAAGGCGGCGAGGGCGGCCTCATGGAAGCTGGAGAGGATCGGCTTCTTCTTGCCGGGGTAGGTGTTGATGTCACCCACCGCAAAGATGCCAGGCACGCTGGTCTGGAACTTCTCGGTGTCCACGAGGATCTGCTTGCGTTCCAGGGCCAGGCCCTACTCAGCGACGGGGCTGCGCGTGGGGAGCGGCGGCTGGACCAGGAATCACGCGTGGCGCCAGTCAGCGCTGGGCATGATGCGCTTCATGAATTCATCGAACATCGGCACCGTGTAAGCCGTGTCGCCATGGTTCGGGCTCCAGATCATGCCTTTGGCAATCAGTGAGCTCCGCGTAGGAGCGAGGGACGTGACCTTGGCCGGGTAGCAATTGGCGATGTCCCCCGAGCGGTGCGGGCCTGGCCCGAGTTCGGCCATGGCGCGCAGGTAGCGCTTTTCCTTGGGCGTCAGGCGATCGAAACGCACGCGGAAGAAGCTTTCGTCGAGCGCTGCAACGGCGCTGCCTGAAGCGCGCGACACGGTCTCGACGCTGATGGGGGAGTGCGCGGCTTGCTCCCACGTATGAAAGCCCCATTGCTGAAGGAAGTAGGCATAGCCATGCGTGACGTCCACCAGGCGATTCAGCGCGGCCTGGTCGATGGCGACGCCTTCCTTCTCCAGCGGCACGCGAATGGCACGCTCGGCGGCTGGCTTCGGAAGCGGACCGATGGCTGGAAAGTTGAAGAGCCGCTCGGCATAGGACTTGGCGTTGCCCATCCGCCCGCGCAGCTGCGGCAGGCCGGCACCCACGAGCACCACGGGCAGTTGCTGCTGCTCGATGCGATGCATTGCCGTGATGAGGACCGCCAGTTGGTCCTCGGCCACGTACTGCAGTTCGTCGATGAAGATCGCCTCGGCGGTGCCGGCGGCTTTTGCTGCCTGGCCGACCTGCTCAAACAACGCTTGCAGATCGTGTTCGAGGTCGCCGTTGTCGGCGAGGCCTGGCTCGGGCTCGTAGTCCAGACCTACCTCAAGGTCCTGATACTTGACCTTCATCTTGCCGGCAAAGCCAGCGAGCGCTCGCAGGCCTCGAATGGCGTAGTCCTTTGCAGCCGCCACGTGGCTCAACCTGAGCAGGGCCTGTCGCAGCTGTGGGGCCAGGATGGCGGGCAGAGATCGGCCTTCCGGCGCTTCGATGCGGACTGTGTGAATCCCTGCCGCCTCAGCTTCGGCCCGGATGCGGTCAAGCAGAACGGTCTTCCCCACGCCGCGCAAGCCCACCAGCATCGCGCTCTTGGCGTGACGGCCGATCCGGGCGCGCTGGAGCGCCACGCGCATCTCCTCGAGGAGGGCATCGCGGCCGGCCAGCTCGACAGGGGGCGAGCCGGCACCTGGAACGAAGGGGTTGCGGACGGAGTCCATGGGCGGCCTTGTTTATAGCGAGTTTAGGAAGTTTATCTCTGAAACATAATATGCCAAATCTCTGTATAAACGTCCGGGACCCAGTGTAGGCAGCCGTCATCCCTGCGCGCTTCCCCAAGCCTGCTGAATCACCCGGCTTCACAGCACGCCAGCCAACAAAAAACCCGCCACAAGGACGGGTTCTTCACTCCAAGGCAGGCGCCGACTCAGTCAAACACCGGCGTCTCCACCCCCAGCACCTTGTGCAGCTTCGGGCTGGTGGTCGTGTACTGCAAATGCACCCGCTTCTCCGGATTGATGATCGGCATCGCACCAAACGCCGCCAGCGCAGCCTCATGGAAGCCCGACAGGATCAGCTTCTTCTTGCCGGGGTAGGTGTTGATGTCACCCACCGCAAAGATGCCAGGCACGCTGGTCTGGAACTTCTCGGTGTCCACGAGGATCTGCTTGCGTTCCAAGGCCAGGCCCCATTCGGCGATGGGGCCGAGCTTGGGGGAGAGGCCGAAGAAGACGAGGACCTGGTCGCAGGGCACGACGCGGGTCACGCCGTCGCCGCCGGTGACCTTCACGCCCTTGAGCACGCCGTCCTCGCTCTCGTCCAGGTCCGTGACCTGGCCGACGATGAACTGCATCTCGTAGTTGTCGCACAGCTCCTTCATCTTGGCGACGCTGGCCGGGGCGGCGCGGAAGCCGTCGCGGCGGTGCAGCAGGATGACGCTCTCGGCCTTGTGCGGGTTGCCGTCTTCGTTGCCGGCGCAGAAGTTCAGGGCCCAGTCGAGGGCGGAGTCACCACCGCCGACGATCAGCAGGTTCTTGCCGGCGAACTGCTCGGGCTTGCGCACGCGGTAGTGGACCTGCGAGCCCTCGTGCTTGTCGATGCCATCGACCTTCAGGGTGCGGGGCTGGAAGGAGCCCACGCCGCCGGCGATGAAGATGGTCTTGGTCAGGAACTGCGTGCCCTTGGAGGTGGCCACGAAGAAGCGGCCGTCTTCCTGCTTCTCCACCGTGGTGACTTCCTGGCCCAGATGGAAGGTCGCGCCGAAGGGCTCGATCTGCTTCATCAGGTTGTCCGTCAGCTCCTTGCCGGTGACGACGGGCAGGGCGGGGATGTCGTAGATGGGCTTGTCGGGGTAGAGCTCGATGCACTGGCCACCGGGGTAGGCCAGGGAGTCAATGATGTGGGCCTTGATCTCCAGAAGGCCGAGTTCGAACACCTGGAACAGGCCCACGGGGCCGGCGCCAACGATGACGGCATCGGTTTCGATCACGCCAGCCGAGGCGGAGGAGGTCGCTTGAGTCACTTGAGGATCCAATCTATCGAGTCCGGGCCCCTTTGTTCGTGGCCCGCAGGGGTAATCAGCGGATGAGTTCGGAGAGCTTGTCGCTCTTGTCTTTCCACTCGTCCGCGTCGGGCAGGGAGGCCTTGCGCTTGGTGATGCTGGGCCACTTCTTCGCCAGGTCGGCGTTGATCTTGATCATGTGCTGCTGGTTGCCCGGCACGTCTTCCTCGGGAACGATGGCGTTCACGGGGCACTCGGGGATGCACACGGCGCAGTCGATGCACTCGTCCGGATCAATGGCCAGGAAGTTCGGGCCTTCACGGAAGCAGTCGACGGGGCAGACATCAACGCAATCGGTGTACTTGCAGCGAATGCAGGCTTCGGTAACGACGTGGGTCATGGAGCAGCTCTAGAGTTGTGGGGGCCCGGGGACCGCCTGGGCGCGGGCGCTCTGGCGGCAAAGGGCGGATTTTAATCGTGCGTGATCGTCGGCTCCACTTGATGGGGCTCAACTTGGGGGCATTGATCGCCCGCGGACCGCCTGTGCTTGGACGACCCCACGGGCGCGGCACCGGCCCCGACCGTCACGACGGTGGGCCGCCCGCGGTGCAGCAGGCTGGCGGCGGGCAGGGTGGCCACGGTGTGCTCGCTGCTCAGGGCATCGGCACAGCCGGCACGGGAGACCACCATCACCGGCGTGTCACCTGCCCATCCGGCCAGGGCCAGCTTGCGCGCCAGGGCGCCGAGCTGGCGGCCGGCCATGTAGAAGACTTCCGTGTCGGCGCTCTTGAGGGCCTGGAGGTCGCCGTCCTTGGTCATGGCGGTGGTCAGGGCGACGCTGCGGCCCTGGCCGCGGCGGGTCAGGGGGCGGCGGGTCTGGGCGGCGGCGGCGATGGCGGCGGTCACGCCGGGCACCACTTCGGAATCAATCCCGGCTTCGTCCAGCGCCAGCAGCTCTTCTTCCAGGCGGCCGAAGATGCTGGCGTCCCCGCCCTTGAGCCGCACCACCACGCCGGCCTGGCGGGCTTCGCGCACCAGGGCGGCGTTGATGGCGGTCTGGGCGGTGGAGTCGCAGAAGCCGCGCTTGCCCACGTCCAGCCAGCGGGCGTGGGGGGCGAATTCGCGCAGGGCGGGGTCGGTCAAGGCGTCGAACAGCACCACATCGGCCTGCTGCAGGGCCCGCAGGCCGCGCAGGGTGATGAGGTCGGCACTGCCGGGGCCTGCACTGACGAAGATGACGCGTCCCATGTGGAGCTCCTTGGGGTCAGGTCTTGCTGGAACCGGTGGCTCAGCGCACCAGCAGCGCACCCGAGGTGCGGTTGCTGGTGGGGTCGACGACGATCAGCGCGCCGGCCACGCGGTTGTCCGCATAGGCGGCCAGAGGCAGGGGGGCCTGCAGCTCGACCACCACGTGGCCGATCTCGTTGACGGCCAGCTCGTGGGCCTCGGTCTCGGCCAGGGTGTGGATGTCCAGGCGGTGCTCGATGGCGCTGATGCGGGCCTGCACCCAGCGGTTGCCATGGCGCACCCAGTACTTGCGGCCGATCTGGGCCGGCTCGGTGTCCAGCCAGGCCAGCGTGGCCTCGAACTGCTGGCGCGGCGCGGCGCTGCCGGGGGCGACGATCCAGTCGCCGCGGCTCACGTCCACCTGGCGGTCGAAGACCAGGCCGGCGGATTCACCGGCCACGGCATGCGCCACCGTCTCGCCCGCGCGGCGGACCTCGGCAATGAGGGCCTTGACGCCGCTAGGCAGCACCTCGACCTCATCACCCGCCTTCACCTGGCCTTGCGCGATGCGGCCCCAGAAGGTGCGCGGCTGGTAGCCCGTGCCTTCGCCTTCCTTGCTCACGTACTGCACCGGCTGCTGCAGCGGGCCCTCGACCGTCTCCTGCGCCGTGGGCAGGCTTTCCAGCACCTGCAGCAGGGAGGGGCCGTTGTACCAGGCGGCGTCCAGGGGCTGGGTGACGTTGTCGCCGTTCAGGGCCGAGACGGGCACGATGGCCGTCACGGTGATGCCGGCTTCCTCGGCGAAGCGGCGCAGGGCGGCGCTGACCTTGGCGAAGCCTTCGCCCGTGGCGTCCGCGGCCAGGGCGTCGATCTTGTTGACGGCGAACACGATGCTGGGCACGCGCAGCAGGTGGGCCAGCAGGCTGTGGCGGCGGGTCTGCGGCAGCAGGGGCACCTCGGCCTGGGCCAGGTCCAGCTTGGTGATGTCCACCAGCACCACGGCGGCGTCGCTGCCCGCGGCGGCGGTGACCATGTTGCGGGTGTACTGCTCGTGGCCCGGGGCGTCGGCAATGATGAACTTGCGCGCCTTGGTGGCGAAGTAGCGGTAGGCCACGTCGATGGTGATGCCCTGCTCGCGCTCGGCCTCCAGGCCGTCGGTCAGCAGGGAGAGGTCGATGGGCTGGCCGGCGGCGCGGCGCTCCAGCGTGTCCAGCTGGTCGGCCAGGATGGCGCGGCTGTCAAACAGCAGGCGGCCGATCAGGGTGCTCTTGCCGTCGTCCACGCTGCCCGCGGTCAGGAAGCGCAGGGCGCGGTGCTGGGTGTCCACGTCCTGCTGGTGGACCGTCTCGAAGTGGGGAACTGCACTCATGGCTTGCTCAATCTGTAGTCATCAGGTGCCCGGGGTCAGGTCTTGCCGGATCGGGGGCGGGCTGCGGCGCCGGGGCGCCGCGCGGTGGCGTCAGAAGTAGCCCTCTTTCTTGCGGCGCTCCATGGAGGCGTCCGAGGTGCGGTCGTCCATGCGCGTGGCGCCGCGCTCGCTGACCGTCACCGTGAGGGTCTCGGCCACGATGTCGGCGGCGCTGGCGGCGTCGCTCTCCACCGGGCAGGTGCAGGTCATGTCGCCCACGGTGCGGAAGCGCACGGTGGCGGTCTCGACCGTCTCGCCAGCTTCGGGCGGGGTCACCTCGGTCAGCGGCACCAGCAGGCCCTTGCGGCGGATCACCTGGCGCTCATGGGCGTAGTAGAGCTGCGGCAGCGGGATGTTCTCGCGCTGGATGTAGAGCCACACGTCCAGCTCGGTCCAGTTGCTGATGGGGAAGGCGCGGAAGTGCTCGCCCGGGCGGATGCGGGTGTTGAACAGGTTCCACAGCTCGGGGCGCTGTTCCTTGGGCTGCCACTGGCCGAAGCTGTCGCGGTGGCTGAAGATGCGCTCCTTGGCGCGCGCCTTCTCCTCGTCGCGGCGGGCACCGCCGATCAGCACGTCGAAGCGGTGCTCCTCGATGGTCTCCAGCAGGGTCACGGTCTGGTGGCCGTTGCGCGATTCCAGCGGGTGGGCCAGGCGGATGGTGCCCTTCTTGATGGAGTCTTCCAGGTGGCCCACCACCAGGCGCTCGCCCATCTCGGCCACGCGGCGGTCGCGGAATTCGATCACCTCGGGGAAGTTGTGGCCGGTGTCCACGTGCACGAGGGGGAAGGGGAGCTTGCCCTTGAATTCATTGCCCGACACACGTTGCTTGAAGGCCTTCTCGGCGAGGCGCAGCACCACGCAGGAGTCCTTGCCGCTGGAGAACAGCAGGCCCGGGCGCTCGAAGGCGGCGGCGACCTCGCGCAGGATGAAGATGGCCTCTTCCTCCAGGTGGTCCAGGTGGCGGTGGTCGACGTTGGCGACCAGGTGTTCGAGGTTCACGGGGGCGTTCATGCGTGCGCTCCAGACTTCAGTTCTTCGTTGCTCTTGGACTTGTGCAGGCCGCACTCCTTGGCGTCTTCGCTCTCCCACCACCAGCGGCCGGCGCGGAAGTCCTCGCCGACGGCGATGGCGCGGGTGCAGGGCGCGCAGCCGATGGAGGGCATGAACTGGTCATGCAGGGCGTTGTAGGGCACGGCGCGGGTCTGGATGAAATGCCAGACATCGGCCCAGCTCCAGGCCGCCAGCGGGTTGAGCTTGGTGCGGCCCTGGCCGTCCGGCTCGCTGAAGGGCACTTCGGCGCGGTTGGCGGACTGCTCGCGGCGCAGGCCGGTGATCCAGGCACCGCGGCCGGCCAGCATACGCGACAGCGGCTCCAGCTTGCGGATGCCGCAGCATTCCTTGCGCAGGGCCAGGCTCTCGTACATGGCGTTCTCGCCGCGGGTCTTCACGAAATGCACGACGGCGTCCGCCACGGGCGTGAAGACCTGCACCTCGATGCCGTACTGCGCGCGGATCTGCGGGATCAGGGCCAGGGTCTCGGCGTGCAGGCGGCCGGTGTCCAGGGTGGCCACGGCCACGGGCAGCTGCAGCTCGGCCAGCAGGGCGGTGATGACCATGTCCTCGGCGCCCAGGCTGCTGGACTGCAGCAGCGCGTCACCGAACTCGGCATGGGCCTCGCGCAGCAGGCGGCGGGTCTCTTCCAGGCGGTCCTCGAAGCCGGCCGTCGCCCGTGCATACAGGCCGATGGCCGAGCTTTGCGGCGCCTTGCCCGAGGGCAGGAAGGAGACGCTGCTGGTGCTGTCAGGTGAGCTCATGGGGCGCTCCTCAGGCGTGGGCTGCCAGCAGCTTGGCGAAGTGCGGGCGGGGCTCGCTGGCATCGCCCTGGTAGTGGCCGGGGAAGAAGCCCAGGGCGCGCTCGGCGGCCTCGCGGCTCTGGTCGCCGCGCAGCTGCACGGCGTCGAAGCCGGTGCGGGCCAGCAGGGGCAGCATGTCCACGAGCACATCGCCCACGGCGCGGATCTCGCCGCTGAACTGGTAGCGCACGCGCAGCAGGCGGGCCTGGGTGTAGGCGCGGCCGTCGACCCACTTGGGGAACTGCAGGGCGATCAGGGCGAGGCGGGGCAGGTCGGCCACCAGCTCCTCGATGTCGAAATCATTGGCCAGCTGCACGCCCACGGGCAGATCCGCGGGCCAGGTGTCGCGCACGGCATGCCACTGCTCCAGGCTCAGCAGCAGCTGGGCGGCCGGGCTCGGGTGGGGCTGGGGCCCGTCCTCGCCTGCGACGCGGTGCCATTGGTCGTGGTGGGTGTCGATGAACTTCATGGCGGTCTCTTCTGCAGTCTTCAGCGGGCGGCGGTGGAGGAGCGAACGGCGTTGGCGGCGGCCTTGAAGGGCTCGATGCCGACGCGGCGCACGGTGTCGATGAAGCGCTCGGCAGCCTGGCGCTCGCGCTTGTAGGTGCTCACCACGGACTCGATGACGTCGCTGACCTCATCGGCCGCGAAGGAGGGGCCGATCACCTTGCCGGCCTGCGAGGCGCCGGAGAGCGTGGAGCCGTCGGAGCCGCCCAGGGTGATCTGGTACCACTCGGTGCCGTCTTTGTCGACGCCCAGGATGCCGATGTGGCCGCTGTGGTGGTGGCCGCAGGAGTTGATGCAGCCGCTGATGTGCAGGTCCACGTCGCCGATGTCGTAGAGCTCGTCCAGGTCCTGGAAGCGCTCGGTGATCTCGGCGGCGATGGGCAGGGAGCGGGCGTTGGCCAGGGCGCAGAAGTCGCCGCCGGGGCAGGCGATCATGTCGCTGAGCAGGCCGATATTGGGCGTGGCGAAGCTGTTGGCGCGGGCGGCCTCGAAGAGCGCGGGCAGCTCGCTCTCGCGCACCCAGGGCAGCAGCAGGTTCTGGTCGTGCGTGACGCGCAGCTCGCCCTGGCTGAACTGGTCGGCCAGCGCGGCGGCGGCGTCCATCTGGGCGTCGGTCGCGTCGCCGGGGGCCTGGCCCACGCGCTTGAGCGACAGGGTCACGGCACGGTAGCCGCTCAGGCGGTGGCCGTTCACATTGCGTTCCAGCCAGCGCTTGTAGGCGCCGGGCTGCACGCCCTCGAAGAGGTCAAGACCTGGCACCGCGGCCACGCCGGCCGGCACCACGAAGCTGGCGGCCACGCGGTCCAGCTCGGCCTGCGGGATGATGTGCTCGTGGCCGGCCGGGTCGTCCTGCAGGATCTGCGCGAACTCGCGGTTGACGTCGTCGATGAAGGCCTGGCCCTCGGCCTTCACCAGGATCTTGATGCGGGCCTTGTAGAGGTTGTCGCGGCGGCCGTAGCGGTTGTAGACGCGCACGATGGCCTCGATGTAGACGAGGATCTGGTTCCAGGGCAGGAAGTCGTGGATCTTCGTGGCGATCACCGGCGTGCGGCCCATGCCGCCGCCCACCAGCACCTCGAAGCCGACCTCGCCGGCCTCGTTCTTCTTGAGCTGCAGGCCGATGTCATGCCAGGCGATGGCGGCGCGGTCCTCGCGGGCGCCGGAGATGGCGATCTTGAACTTGCGCGGCAGGAAGGCGAACTCCGGGTGCAGGGTGCTCCACTGGCGCAGCACCTCGGCGTAGGGGCGGGGATCGACGATCTCGTCCGGGGCCACGCCGGCCGTGGCGTCGCTGGTGATGTTGCGGATGCAGTTGCCGCTGGTCTGGATGCCGTGCATGTCCACGTCGGCCAGCAGGTCCATCACATCGGCTGACTTGACCAGCGGGATCCAGTTGTACTGCAGGTTCTGGCGCGTGGTGAAGTGGCCGTAGCCGCGGTCGAACTCGCGGGCGATGCGGGCCAGCTGGCGCAGCTGGCGCGAGGACATCACGCCGTAGGGCACGGCCACGCGCAGCATGGGGGCGTGGCGCTGCACGTACCAGCCGTTCTGCAGGCGCAGGGGGCGGAATTCGTCGTCGCTCAGGGTGCCGGCCAGGTTGCGCTCCAGCTGGTCGCGGAACTGCGCGGCGCGGGCGTGGACGAACTGGCGGTCGAAGTCGGTGTAGGCGTACATGTCAGTTCAACTCAGGGATTCAGTGAAGCACTTTCCAGCCGGCCATCAGCAGGGAGGCGCACAGCAGGCTGCGGATCACGCCGTCGGGCAGGCGGCGGGTGGCCTGCGCACCCAGCCAGATGCCGGGGATGGAACCGATCAGCAGAGAGCCCAGCAGGGCCCAGTCCACATGGCCCAGGCTGGCATGGCCGATGCCGGCGACCAGGGTCAGGGGCACGGCATGGGCGATGTCGCTGCCCACGATGTAGCGGGCCTGCAGCCGGGGGTGGATCAGCAGGATCAGGGTCGCGCCGATGGCGCCGGCCCCGATGGAAGACAGGGAGACCAGCACGCCCAGGATCAGGCCGCTGATCACGGTCAGCGCGGGCTTGCGGTGCTCGGGGATGTAGCGCTCCAGGCGCAGGCCCACGGCCTGCCAGGTGGGGCGGAAGGCCACGACCAGGGCGGTCAGGAAGAGGGCGATGCCCAGGGAGAAGGTGAGGGCGCTGGCCCAGCCCTTGGTGAGGCCGGTGAAGTGCATCAGGGCCACGGTGGCGAGGGAGGCGGGGATGCTGCCGGCCAGCAACTGGCGGACGATGTCCCAGCGCACATGGCCGTGGCGGCTGTGCGCCACGGAGCCGGAGAGCTTGCTCAGCCCGGCGAACCAGAGGTCCGTGCCGATGGCCACGGCCGGGTTGAGCTTGAAGACCGAGAGCAGCAGGGGCGTCATCAGCGAGCCGCCGCCCACGCCGGTGATCCCGACGATGGCGCCGACGCCGAAGCCGCTGGCAATCGCTACTCCATCCACATCCGCTCCTCGTGGCAGCCCCCATTGGCAGCCTAGGTGGCGGACTGTAGAAGTCCTTTATATATATGAGAACTACTGAATCGTAGATTACTTATGGCTGATTTGGAATAAAGCCATGAGCGCGGGCCGCCGGCGCAGGCTGTCCCTGGCGGCGTCTGGGGGCTGGCAGGGGGCGGGGCCGGCCCTGAGGGCGCCGAGGCACAATCCGGCCACAGAGCACCCGCTCACCCCGAGACTCCCCAGAAAGCAAGCGAGCCATGAACGAAGAGGCATTTGAGGCGTTCCGTGCGGAGGCCAATGAGGAGCTCCAGGCAAAGCAGGCCTCCCTGCAGGCCGTCTACAACTTGAGCGCGCACGGGCGATGGTGGTTCGACCAGGAGGCGGAGACGCTCCAGTTCTTCGATGCGCAGGACAGGCTGCGGGTGGAGGCGGACGTGATCCACGTCGGCAGCTATTCGCGCCGGTCCGACACCTGGCTGTGGGCCTGGGCCAATGTGTCCTTGCTGCCCAAGCTGCGGGCCAAGGCCGAGGCCCTGAGGGCGCTGGAGTCGGCGACCGGCTATGCCGTGTTCGGCGAGGCCGACACCTTCGAGGCGGACGAGCCCATGGCCTGGGAGCTTGCTGCCATCGCGGTCAAGCACCTGGATGCGATGGGCTGCTATCGGGCGCCGAACGCCGATGAGAGCTGCCTGTCCTTCCTGGCCCTTGTGGAGATCAGGACCGTGCAGTAGGCCTGTCGGGCGGCACGGCCACGCGCCGGGCCCCTCAATGAAAAAAGGCAAAAAGGCCGCGCCTGCCCAGACATCTGGCGCAAGCGCGGCCCGCGTGCGAGGCCGGGGGAGCCCGGCCCCTCATCTCAAGTCACTCAGTACTTGGTGCTCAGGTTCAGGCCACTGAACGCCGTCTTGCCCGACACCGTCAGGTAGACGTAGCCCGGCGTGTACACCTGCACCACCACCGTCTCCGCATTGCCGCTGTTGGTGGAGCGGTAGTTGTGCGAGGTCGGCGAGGCCCAGCCTTGGGTGTTGACGTACAAGTCGGCGTTGCCCGTGCCGCCGCTGGTGCTGATGCTCAGTTGCACATTGGGCTTGTCCACGTAGATGAAGTAGTACAGCAGGTCACCCGCGGCGCCGGCCAGGCCGGTGCGGACGCAGCCGTTGCTCATGCTGTCCGTGCGGGTGGGGCAGGTGGACGGCACGGTGCCCGAGACTGACACCGACTGCGAGGTCGTGGTGCTGAGGCCGCTGTTGTCCGTCACCTTGAGCTTCACCGTATAGATGCCACTGGCGGCGTAGGTCTTGGCGGGGTTGGTGTAGGTCGAGGTGCTGCCGTCACCGAAGTCCCACAGGCGGCTGGCGATGGTGCCGTCGGCGTCGGTGGACGTGTCCGTGAAGTACGCCGTCAGGCCCGTGGTGCCGACCTTGAAGGACGCGACCGGCGCTTGCGAAGTCGGGTTCGAGACGCTCACCACCTGGGTGGTCGTGGTGCTCAGCTTGCTGTTGTCCGTCACCGTCAGCTTGACCGTGTAGTTGCCGGGGGCAGCGTAGGTCTTGCTGGGGTTGGCGGCGGTGGAGCTGCTGCCGTCACCGAAGCTCCAGACGCGGCTGGCGATGGTGCCGTCGGCGTCCGTCGAGGTGTCGGTGAAGCCCACGGTCAGGCCGGAGACGCTGGTCTTGAACGAGGCCACCGGCGCCTGCTGGGCCGGGGTGCTGCCGCAGTTCACGCCCGTGGTGCCCACGCTGCCCAGCCAGGTGCGGAACTCGGCGTCGTAGCGGGTGCCGATGGTGCTCTTCAGCAGGTTGCGCGCACCCGTCCAGTCGCCCTTGCGGTAGAGGCCCAGCAGGGTGGTGACGTCAGCGCGGTGCTTCTCCAGCATGAAGCTGACGGCGAGGTAGCCCCAGTTGTAGACGCGGGTCTGGTCGGCGTTGTCGTAGGTGGTGTCGAACAGCGTGCTCAGGGCGTAGCGGTAGGTGCCGGCCTCGGTGAGGGCATTGCTGTAGCGCACATTGCGATAGCAGTAGGACACGTGCTCGGCCAGGCCCTCGACCCACCAGACGGTGGGCGTGGTCATGTTGGCACCGAAGTCGCCGTACATGTCGAAGCGGCCGTCGAGGTAGTGGGTGTACTCGTGGTTGAGGTTCCAGACCTCAAAGCTGGGCTTCACCCACTCGGCTTCATAGGCGTAGAAGCGCGGCACGTTGCCGGCCTGGGCCGGATTGCCTTCGATGTACATGCCACCGTTGTTGGTGTCGATGCCGAAGAGCGCGCCGGCGTAGTCCTGGTAGTCCGAGCTGCTGTCGAAGACCACCAGCTCCAGGCTGCTGTTGTTGTCGTTGGCGACAGGCGTGCGGTTGGTCTGAAGCTTGTTGTGGAAGTAGGCCTCCTCGTTGATCACCGAGGTGCAGGTGGCGTTGAGCTCGGCGGCCGTCATGGACTGTGCGCGCAGGGTCAGGCTCGGGCTGCAGACCTGCTTCAGCGGCAGCACGGCGGCCTCGGCGCGGGGCTTCCAGTTGCAGCTGCCATAGGTGTTGCACTGACCGGGGTCGTAGTAGTCCGTCATGTCGGCCAGACCCACCCAGATGGCCTGGCTGGACGTGCCCAGGCCGCCGCGGTTCATCAGGGCCTGCACCTGCGGCCGGGTGGTCGAGATGATGGTGGGGTACTGCAGGAAGCGCGACAGCTCCTTGGCGGCATTGCTGACCAGGTAGCTTTCGGTGGTGCCGATCAGGCCCCAGTTGCGGTTGGCGAAGTTGCTCACGGCCGTCTGCAGCGAGAGGTCGGACTTCACCAGCGCCTGGTAGTCGGCGTTCTGGTGGCCGCGCCACAGCACGGTGAAGGTGTTGTTGACCGCCACCTTCATGTAGTACGAGCTGTTCCAGCTGCTGGTGTAGGAGTCCAGCAGGCGCTTGACCACCCAGGCGTAGCGCGCGTTCTCGGTGGAGGAGTCGATCAGGATGACGGACTCTGCCAGCACCTCGCCGTTGGCGTCCGACACGCCGAAGATGCTGCCATTGGCATACAGCGTGTCCAGGGCGCCGCGCAGCGCGCTCTTCAGGGTGCTGCCGTAGGTGCCCACCGAAGCGCTGTCGTTGTACTGCACGTAGTAGCCGGCGCGCAGGAACAGGATCAGCTGCAGCACGCCGCTGCTGTTGGTGCCGTTGTAGCTCGCGGCGTAGCTGCGCAGGCCGTCGGCGACGCTGCGCATCTGGGTCTCGTTGAAGGCGCGCTGGGCGTCGGTGCCGCGCAGGCTGAAGAGCGAGTTGATGCAGTCGGCGGTGCTGGTGCGCACAGCCTCGACCAGGGCGCTGCCGCTGCGGGTGGTGAAGAGCGTGGTGTCGCAGGAGGCGGCCAACGCTGCCTTGCTGTTCACGCTGAGCTTGCTGCGCCGAACGTTGTCAGCGCTGGGCCGCGAGCGTTCCGCAGACACGGGCGGGCGGTCCTTGGCATCGACCGTGCGGTGCTCCGCGTGGCTGTGGGCTGCGGGAAGGCGGCTGTCCGCCTGCTGGTTCTGCGGCAGCGGGCCCGCAGGGAGGGCATCGGCGTGGGACAGGCTCAGGCAAAAGGACATGGCGAGGCCAAGCCCCGTCAGAGTGGGGGTTCGCATAGGAGGGGTTCCGATTTGGTTTGAGGGGATGAGTCCCGGCCGGCCGGACCGGGAACTACGGGCTCGCGCTAGGGCCGAGCCCTGCATCAGCAGTCCTGCGTATCACAACTATGTACATCCGCTGATGACAATATATTGGACGTACGCAGGGAATATTTAACAAGAGGAAATCCCTGGGGTGTTGGTGACGCTTTGTATCGACTTGCGCCAGAGAGGCCTTCTCGCCTAGGGAAACCTGCGGACGGGCCCTCTGCAGCGCTGGCTTCCGTCCTCGTTCGCATGCGCGGCACCGGGAGCCTGCGTGCAGGAACGCGACGCTGTGGGGCTTGGCGCCGGCCGCAGCGTGTCGGCGACGCCCGCCGGCGCGTGCCTGAAGGGCGGTGCGGCGCCAAGGTGGAAAGGGCAGGACACGCCAAGCCATCGCCGCTTCCCGGGCTGAGAGAGTCGGGGCAGGTGAACAGCTGGTAACCATCGCGGGGGCTGTCAGCCGGGTGGCGGGCTGCAGCCGGGATGTCTCAAGGGGTGCCCGCAGGCCTCGGCCGGGGCGCTGGCGTGGCAGCGCGCTCTGCCTGGCCGACCCAGCAAAGGGCGGCCGCTGCCTCAGTCCCTGGCCAGCGCCTCCAGGGCCTGGACCTGCTCCTCGATGCGGGCCGGCAGGGGGCGCCGGCCCGCGAGGAAGTCCTGAACCAGGGCGGCGTTGTCCTGGATGCCGGGCAGTTCCAGCAGCGGCTGGTTCAGGTCATCGTCGCCCGTTTGAAGCTCGGTGCTGCCATCCGGGCCAAAGCGCTGCATCCAGGCCTTGCGGCGCAGGTGGGCATGGGCCTCGCCTTCGCAGGCGCGCATGAGCAGGGCCCGCCCGTTGCTGTCCCGGCACAGGGCGGGCAGGGCCTCGCTCATGCTGTCCAGGTACTCGGGATGGGTGACCGCCACCACCCGCAGGCTGCGCCCGGGCGCCGGGTCCAGCAGCTTGGCCATGATGTGGGCGCTGTTGCGCACGCCCAGGCGCTGGCGCAGGGCCATCAGCGCATCCAGACCGGGGCACAGCAGGCCCAGGCGGGCGACCGCCGGCCTGCCGGTCGCCAGGGCGGCTGACAGACTGTGCAGGTCGCCGGTCTGTTCCAGGCCCAGGGCCTGCAGCAGCTCGAAGGAGTCCGCCCGGCTGTCGAAGTCATGGCGACCATGGATCAGCACAGGCACGCCCCGCTGCGTCAGCAGCAGCGCCACCAGGGGCATCAGATTGGCCAGCTTGCGGGCGCCGTTGAGGGCGGGCAGGAGGACCAGGCGCGGTCCAGCGGGCAGCGTGAGGCGGGCGGTGCGGGCCTGCAGAGCCTCGTGGAAGCCCAGCAACTCCTCGCAGCTCTCGCCCTTGATGCGCAGGGCGATCAGCAAGGCGCCCAGTTCCATGTCCGGCACCCGGCCGTCAAGCATGTCGCCATACAGCGCCGCGGCCTGCGATCGGTCCAGGCTGCGTGCACCCCGTGCGCCGCGCCCGACTTCCTTGATCAGCGCACCGTAGCCCGCCATGTGACTCAGGCCCGCGGCAGGGTCAGCAGATGGTCGATGGCGGCCAGGGCTTCGGGATAGCCCTGTGCAATCGAGGGGCTGGTCACCCAGCGGCCGTTGACCACGACCGTGGGCACGCCATGGCTGGCGACCGCTTGACCCGCGCTGGTGGCCTGCTGACACTTGGACTGCACGCCAAAGGACTCCGCCATCTGCTTGAAGCGGGCGCCATCCACGCCCAGCTTCACCAGCTCTGCCTGGGCACTTTCGAGGCTCTGGAACTTGCTCAGGTCGGCCTGCACGGCATTGAAGACCCGGCTGTGCAGGGCCTCCACCTGCCCCATGGCTTCCAGGGCGTAGTAGACCTTCTGCGTGACCCTGGCGATGGGATTGATGACCAGCGGCACACGCTTGAACTGGACCTTGGCCGGCTTGCGCGTCAGCCACTGCTGCACCGAAGGCTCGAAGGCATGGCAATGCGGGCAGGTGTAGGAAAAGAACTCCACGACCTCGCCGTCAGCGGCCACGCCGGGAAGGGGCGCGCTCAGCTTGAGGTATTGCTTGCCCTCGACCGGCCGGGCCTGGGCCTGGCCCAGTGCGGGCACGGCGAGCATGGACAGGCTGGCGCTGCCCTGGATGATGAATTGACGCCTTTGCATAGACCCTCTCGGTGACAGATGCCGCATTGTGCAGGATCAGCGGCCCATGGCCACCGGGGGCAGTCGGGCTTCAGTCGGGCTTCAGTCGGACCTAAGTTTCGAGTCACCGCAAGCTGAGCGGGGGGGGGCGCCGGGAGGGTTGGGCGCAGTGCAGGTGCTTGTCACGCAGGTGACACTGTGGCATCCAGCCCGCAGGCGCCGTCCCCTTTCCTAACGACACAAGTCTGCTTCTGTGACAGGGTCGTTACACTAGCGCACACAGGGAGTTATCCAGTTGTATGGGGATACCTCATGAAAACCAGAGAAGTATTGATCCACACCGGTGAACAGTTCACCGTTCCACAGGGCGTTCAGCGCATCGATTCCAGGTCCACCCACGGTTGGCAGCTGCGCTACGGCGGCACCAAGTTCTACTCGGACAGCAAGTTCCCCGGCGGTGCCGGCGGTGCCCTCGCTGCGGCGACCAAGGAACTGCTCAAGCGCGTGGCCAAGCTGCCGGCGCCCACCCGTCTCAAACCAGAACCCAATGCCAACAAGACCAGCGAGCTACCGGTGGGCATTTCCGGCCCCATCGTGCGCCAGCGCCGCGGCAAGCTGAGGGACTGCAGTTTCACCGTGCTCCTGCCCCGTTATGGCGAGCCGGCGCGTCGTCGCAGCGTCTACATCGCTTCTGAGTCCACCTACACCGTGGAGCGCTACATGCAGGCCCTGGAAAAGGCCGTGGTGCTGCGCCAGGAAGCCGAGGAGCTCTACCGTCAGGAGGCCACCAAGGCCAAGCGCCGGGAGGCGCGCGCCTTCAAGGCGAGCATGGCCGCCTGAGGCGGCCCGAGTGTCGAGGCGGCCCCCGCAGGGCGGTCGCTTCGCAGGGCCGGGCCCAGGCCCGTGCCCACGGGCACCGGCGCTTGCTTGTCCGGCGCTGTCGCCGGCGCCGCCTCATGAAGAATGCAGAGCAGCGCCGCCAGCAAGGCCAGGGCCTGGACGCCCAGCACCCGTCGCAGATCCGAACTCATGCACCACCTCCATGCGTCTGCCAGCAGGGCGGTGCCACACACAGGCACCGCCGCTGGGCAGGCATCTTCGGGGCAGGTGGGGGCTGGGCCCTATCGCTCCATCGGGGGAGTGAGGGCCGCCCCGATGGGTGGGGCGCGCCTCAGGCCGCCCGACGCTGCTCCCCGGCCTCGGCCGACACCAGTTCGCCAAAGAGGTCTTTGGGATCGGCCATGCGGGGCACCAGACTGATCTCGCTGCCCAGGCCCAGTTCACGGGCGCAGTCGCGCAGCAGGCGAAGCATGGAGAAGTCCTCCAGCGCGAAGCCTACGGAATCGAACACGGTGACTTCCTGCGCATCGCGGCGGCCCGGCGCCTGGCCGTTGAGCACGCGCCAGAACTCGGTCACGGCGAAGTCGGCAGGCATCTGCTGGATGTCGCCCTCGATGCGCGACTGGGGCTCGAACTCGACGAAGACGCTGGAGCGCTCCAGCACGCCGCGGTGCAGCTCGGTCTTGCCGGGGCAGTCGCCGCCCACGCCGTTGATGTGCATGCCGGGCTCCAGCATCTCGGGCGTGATGATGGTGGCGTTGGTCTTGTCGGCCGTGACCGTGGTGATGATGTCCGCCCCCTTCACCGCCTCGGCGGTGCTCTGGCAGGGGACCAGGCGCAGGCCCGGCACGGATTGGAGATGGCGCATCAGCTTGGCGGTGGCCGCCGGGTCGATGTCGAAGAGGCGGATCTCCTCGATGCCCAGCAGGTGGTGGAAGGCCAGGGCCTGGAATTCACTTTGCGCGCCATTGCCGATCAGGGCCATGGTCTTGGCATCTGCACGTGCGAGTCGCTTGGCGGCCATCACGGAGGTGGCGGCGGTGCGCAGCGCGGTGCTGATGGTCAGCTCGGACAGCACTTGGGGCGTGCCGGTGGCCACGTCGGCCAGGGCGCCGAAGGCCATCACGGTGGACAGGCCGAAGCGGTAGTTCCGCGGGTGGCCGTTGACGTACTTGAAGGTGTAGAGCTCGTGGTCGGCGATGGGCATCAGCTCGATCACGCCGTCCGTCGAGTGGGCGGCGACGCGGGGCGTCTTGTCGAACTCCTGCCAGCGCAGGTAGTCGGCCTCCAGATAGCCCACCAGGCGCTTCAGCAGCTCGGGCAGGCCCAGTCGTCGGGTCATTGCAGCAACGTCGTGCGTGCTCAGCAACATGGCCATGAGAAGTCTCCGTTGTTGTGATGGACATGATTCTTCTCAAGCCTCGCGTTAGAAAGAAGCGCAAGAGTTGTACAAAAACTCAAGGTTCTCTGCCATTTTGGCAGTGTAAATTGCCAAAATGGCAAAATCCAAGCCATCAAGGCCTGTGAGCTCCACAGGTCCCGCCATTTGCCGGAGCCGCTCATGGACACCCTCGATCAGCAATTGCTGGCGCTGCTGCGCCAGGATGCCCGCGCTACCGTGGCCACGCTGGCGGCCAAGCTCAAGGTTTCCCGCGGGACGGTGACCAACCGCATTGCCAAGCTGGAGGACAGCGGCGTGATCGTGGGCTACACCGTCAAGCTGCGGCCCGATGTGACGCCCAATGCCATCACGGCCTGGATGAGCATCGCGGTGGAGGGCAACAAGACCCGCGAGGTGATCTCCATCCTGCTGGGCGAGCCCGGTGTCTCCGGCCTCTTCGACACCAATGGCCGCTGGGACCTGCTGGCCGAGTTGCGTGCCGCGACCCTGGGCGAGCTGGCCGAGGTGCTGGAGAGGGTGCGACTGATCAAGGGCATCGGCGCCACCGAAACCAGCATTCATCTGCAGACCTACAAGCTGTCCTGAGGCCGGGGGCCGTAGACTGCCGCGGCCACTCGAAGCAAGGAGCACGCATGAAGCTGATGCGCTGGGGAGCGCCCGGCACCGAACGCCCGGGCCTGGTTGATCACGATGGGCAGTTGCGCGACCTCAGCGCCCATTGCGCCGTGCTGGACGGCGCCGCCCTGGCGCCGACGGCCCTGGACCGGCTGCGCGCCCTCGACCCCGCCCACCTGCCCCTGCTGCCGCCCGACATCCGCCTGGGCCTGCCCTGGAGCGGCATGGGCAAATTCCTCTGCGTGGGGCTCAACTATGCGGACCATGCCGCCGAGGCCGGCATGGCAGTGCCAGCCGAGCCAGTGCTGTTCATGAAGCCACCCTCCTGTGCCATCGGCGCGCGTGACGCTGTCTGGCTGCCACGCGGCTCGACGCGGTCCGACTGGGAGGTGGAGCTGGGCGTCGTAATCGGCCGCCAGGCCAGCTATGTGGACGAGGCCCAGGCCCTGTCCTGCGTGGCCGGCTACTGCGTGGTCAACGACCTGTCCGAGCGCGAGTACCAGCTGGAGCGCGGTGGCACCTGGGACAAGGGCAAGGGCTGCGATACCTTCGGCCCCGTCGGCCCCTGGCTGGTGACGGCAGACGAGGTGGCGGACCCGCAAGACCTGACCCTCTGGCTGGATCTCAACGGCCAGCCCATGCAGCGCGGCAGCACGCGCACCATGGTCTTCGGCGTGGCTCAGCTGGTGAGCTACCTCAGCCGCTTCATGACCCTCTACCCGGGCGACTTGATCTCCACCGGCACGCCGCCCGGCGTGGGCATGGGCCGCAAGCCCACGCCCGTCTACCTGAAGGCGGGCGACGAGATGCGCCTGGGCGTACAGGGCCTGGGCGAGCAGCAGCTGCGGGTGCAGGCACGGCCTCAGCTCTGAGCGCGCGAACGCCGCCAGCGCCGCAGGCGCCAGGCCAGCAGCATGGCGCCGGCGGCGGCCAGGCCAGCGAGGCCTGCCACCACCGGCAGGTCCAGCCGCCCAAGCAGGCGCAGCAGCGGATCGAGCAAGAGGCCCATCACCACGGTGCTGGGCGCCATGCCTATCCAGGTGCCCAGCAGCATCTGCCAGGGCCGGATGTGGGTGGCGCCGGCCACCATGTTCACCACCGCGAAGGGTGCAATGGGCGTCAGGCGCATCAGGACCACCGCCAGCAGGCCGCGGCGGCCCAGGGTCTCGCTGAGCAGCCTCACCCGCGGCCCGGCCAGGCGCAGCAGCAGCTCATGGCCCAGCAGATGGCCGATGCGGTGGCTCACCAGCGCGGCCAGCCCTGCGCCCGCAAAGCACAGCGCCATGCCCCAGGTCGGGCCGAAGGCGGCGATCACCAGCATGCTCAGCAGCACCAGGGGCAGGGCCAGGCACAGGGCGGCACTCATCATCAGCCAGACAGCCAGCGGCCCCAGGGCTGCGGCCTGCGCGCGCAGCCACAGCAGGGCCTCGCCGCCGCGCAGCCAGGCCTGCCAGCGCTCTTGGTGCCAGGCCCAGCCCAGTAGCAGCAGGCCTGCCAGCAGGGCGATCAGCAGGGTCAGGCGCCACCTCAGGGCCGGTGCCAGCGTGGTGCGGCTCATGGCTCGAGCCTGGTGCCCATCAGCGCCAGCAGGCTGTCGGCCAGGTGCTGCACATGCTCGGGCTCGAACATGGACCCATGCAGGCCGCGCACCACGGTGCTGCGCAGCCGCTCGCCGAAGAGCCGCTGCCAGCCCTGGAACAGCAGGCGGTTCCAGCGCAGCAGGCCGGTGGTCTTGAGCAGCCAGACCGGGCTGGCGCAGGCCTCGATCCGGTGGCTACGCAGGGCCATGACCTGGGCCACGAGGCCGGGATCGGCGAACATGGCGCCCAGCCTGCGGCCGTTCATACTGAGGTCCTGCACATGCAGGCGCCGGACCAGCCAGCCCAGGGCGCGCCAGGAGCTGGTGCCGCCGATCACAGCCTCGGGATGGATGCTGTCCAGCAGCACCAGGCCCTGCGGCGCCAGCCCGCGGGTCTCCAGCGCCCGGCAACAGGCCAGGGCGCTTACCCCGCCCACGGAGAAGCCGGCCAGCCAGAAGCACGTGCCCGGCTCGCTGGCTATGGCATCGGCATAGACCTCGGCCAGCGCATCCATCCGCGCAGGGGCCTCGCGGGGAGGCTGCAGCATCAGCACGCTCAGCCGGCCTTCGAGCGCGCGCGCCAGGGCCTGCAGGCGCAACACGTCGCCATGGCCGGAGGCGGCCACGTAGAGGCGCGGGGCCTGCATGTCGCGGCTCAGGGGCAGGAGCACACCCTCCGCGGCTTGCGGCGCGGCAAGGGCGAAGGCCAGCTGGCGCACGGTAGGGTGGTCCACCATCAGCTGCAGGGGCAGGCGGCGCCCCAGGCGGTCCTCCAGGGCGCTGAGGATGGCCAGCGCGACCAGCGAGTCGCCGCCCAGGTCGAAGAAGTTCTGCTCCAGGCCGACGGTGGCCCGCTTCAGGTGCTCTCGCCACAGGCCCTGCAGCTCGGCCTCCAGGGCGGTGGCGGCAGGTGCCTCGGCCATGGAGGCCGCCGCACGCGCGGGCGGCGGCAGCTGGTCCAGCAGCAGCTTGCCGCTGCTGTTCAGCGGCAGTTCCGGCAGCAGGGTGAGGTGGGCGGGCACCATGTAGTCGGGCAGGCGCTGGCGCAGCAGGGCGGCCAGGGTCGGCTCCGCCTGAGCGCGCGGGCCCGCCAGCCAGGCGTGGAGGCGCGGGCCGTCGCCCGCGTCCAGGCACTGCACGGCGGCCTGGTGAACGCCCGGCAGCTTGAGGCAGGCGGCCTCCACGTCGCCCAGATCGACGCGGTAGCCGCGCAGCTTGAGCTGTCGGTCGAGCCGGCCAGCGAAATGCAGGCGGCCCTGGACGTCCAGCCAGCCGCGGTCGCCGCTGCGGTACATGCGTTCGCCGGGGTGGAAGGGGTCGGGCACGAAGGCCGCGGCGGTGTCCTGCGGGTCCAGATAGCCCAGGGCCAGGGTGGGGCCGGCGAGCCAGACTTCGCCGCTGACGCCAAAAGGCTGCGGGCGCTGCCGCTCGTCCAGCACGTAGATGCGGGTGTCGTCCACCGCGGGACCCAGGGGCAGGGCCTCGGTCTCGGGCCAGGGCTCGCAGGGCCAGGCGCTGGCGAAGATGCAGGCTTCCGTTGGCCCGTAGACGTTGAAGAGCGCGGCCCCCGTCTCCGCGAGGAATCGGTTGGACAGGGCGGGCGCCAGCACCTCGCCGCCGCAGCAGGCCACGCGCAGGCTGGGCACCGGATGCTTCTGCAGGCCGGTCAGCAGGCCCGCCAGGCTGGAGGGCACCAGGGCGCAGAAGCTGGCGCGGTGGCGCTGCATGAAGGCCG
Organism: Mitsuaria sp. WAJ17; assembly: GCF_014174515.1. GTDB lineage: Bacteria > Pseudomonadota > Gammaproteobacteria > Burkholderiales > Burkholderiaceae_C > Roseateles_B. Next base: position 42,018 of record NZ_JACJUG010000004.1, on the reverse strand, counting down.
CCAGGCGCTCGGGATGGTGGCGTCCCGGCGGCATCAGGGCCACGCTGCCGCCCTGGACGAGCGGCAGCAGCAGCTCGACCAGGGCCGGGTCGAAGCTCGGCTGCACCTGCTGCACGGAGCGGTCCTGCGGGCCTATCTGCCAGCGCCGGGCCAGCCAGGCCAGGCGGCGCGCCAGGGCGTCGTGGCCCATGCGTACGGCCTTGGGGCGGCCCGTCGAGCCCGAGGTGAAGAGCAGGTAGGCCGCGTCGTGCAGGGGCCGCGCCGCACTGGCGAGGCCGGGCGGGGCGGGTGTGTCCAGGACCTCGCCCAGGGGCGTGAGACTGACGCCGGGCAGCGCGCCCGAGCTCCAGCGCAGCACGTCCGGCCGGCTGCCCAGCAGCAGCGCGGGTGAGGCGATCTCCAGCAGTTCTGCCAGGCGATCCTGGGGCAGCTCGGTCGACAGGGGCAGCGCGCAGGCGCCACAGCGCCAGGCCGCGAACAGCGCGGCCAGCAAGGCCGGACTGCGGTCCACCAGCAGGGCGATCACCTGCCCCTGGCGAATCCCGGCGCCCAGGAAGCAGGACGCCAGGGCCAGGCTGCGCTGCTGCAGCTCGGCGTAGCTCATGGACTGAGCCTGCCCCGCGGCGTCGTCCCAGACCAGGGCTACGGCTTCGGGGTTGAGCCCGGCCTGGCGGCTGAACTGCAGCCACACCGGCTGTGGCGCTTCGGTGCTGGCCAGGTTCTTGTGCAGGCCATGGATCAGCGCCCAGGACTCCTCCTCCGGCATCAGGGAGGGGGCGTCGAGCGGGCTGTTCAGCGAGCCGGGCATCAGCTTCATGAGGTGCCACAGCCGGCGCAGCAGCAGCTCGGCCTCGTCGGCCTCGAAGCAGCGCTCGGAGAGCTCCAGCACCAGCTCCACCTCCTCGGCGTCGCCGAACTCGCACAGCGTCAGGGCCAGCGGGTAGCGGGCTTCCTCCGCGAAGCTCTGGCGCGCCTGCTCCAGGCGGCAGGCGCCGAAGCCCAGGGCATAGCTCTGTCGCTCCAGGGACACCATCACATCCAGCAGGCTGTCGCGGCCGCTGCGCATCAGCTGCAGGCGGTGGGCGGTCTCGCTGAGCGGATAGCGCGCGTGGCGCAGGCCGGTGCGGGCCTGATGCCGGCCCTCGGCCAGCAGCGCCCCGATGCTCATCTGCGGCTGCAAGCGCAGCAGCAGGGGCTGGACACTGACGAACATGCCCAGGGTCTGCCGCCAGCGTGCGCCGCCGCGGTTGAGGCTGGGCATGCCCACGGCCAGGTGCTCGATGCCGCGGCTGCGCTGCAGGTACAGGGCGATGGCGCTCAGGGCGGCATCGAAGAGGCTGGCGTCCTGCGCCTGCAACGCGGCTTGCAGCGGCTGGAGCTCGCGCCGCTGCACCTGCAGCCGGGCGACGTGGGCGCGCGGCAGCCGGTCCGGCGCGCGCAGGGCATGGCGCGGCGGCAGGGCCGGCTCCTGAAGCGCCGGCCATTGCCTGGCCCAATAGTCGGCATCGCGCAGGCAGGTCGCGCTGCCGAGGTAGTCGCGGCCTGACTCGATGAAGGCCAGGTAGGCGCCGGGCTCCTCGCGCGTGGGGGTCAGGTCTTGCTGCAGCTGCGCGTAACGCTCGGTCCAGCGCTGCATGAAGAGCTGGGTTGACCAGCCGTCCATCACGAGGTGATGGAAGCGGATGGACAGACCGTGCAGCGCATGGCCGTCGGTCAGCAGCACGCAGCGCCAGGGAGGCGCCTGCCGCAGGTCGAAGCGCTGGTGGCATTCCCCTCGCCACCAGTCCAGCATGGCCGTCCGCGCGTCCTGGCCGGGATCCAGGGGCAGGATGTCCAGGGGCGCGGCCAGGGTCTCCAGCAGGCGCTGTGCGCCTTCCTCGGGCAGGGGCTGCAGGCGCAGGGCCTCGTTCTCGTCTACCAGCTGCTGCAGGCTCAGCCGCAGCAGGGCCGCGTCCAGCGGCCCGTGCAGGAAGGCGAAGCCCCCGATATGCAGATGGACGCTGCCCGGCCAGGCGCGCTGGTCCAGCCAGACCTCGCGCTGGCTCAGGGACAGGGGCAGGGTGCCCTGCGCCTCGCTCATCGCGCACGACCTCCGGGGGCCAGGTCTTGCCACTGCTCGATCTGCTGCAGGGCGTGGCGGTAGCCCTCATCGGCGATTTCCTGGGCGCGGGCGTAGGCCATCAGGGCGTAGCGGCTGAGGTCGGGCTGCAGGTAGACGTCGGCCTGCGCGATGGTGCGGCCGCGCTGGCTGGTCCCGCCCACATGGCCGGCGGCGTAGAGGATGTCGGCGATGCCCGGCGCGGAAGGGGCGCTGCGCCGGATCAGGGAGCGCAGCCGGCTGCCGGCGCTCAACCGGTGCAGCTGTGGGTCGGCTCGCAGCTCGGCGCGCGCATCGACGTCGATGGCGATGATCTGCCCGTTGCCACGCCGGCGCTCCAGCGGCGTGCCCAGGCGAACTCGCATGGCCTGCACCGGCACGTTTTCCAGGATCGCTCCGTCCACCAGCAGCTCACCGTCCTGAAGCACGGGCGGGAGCAGGCCGGCGGGGGAGTTGCTGGCCAGCACGGCGCGCCACAGGGGGCCGCTGTCCAGCACTGCCGTGCTGCCGCGACTCAGGTTGCAGCTGGCGGCGAAGAAGGGGCGCCACAGGCATTCGATCTGCTGCTCGCCGAAGAGGGCGCGCAGGTCGCGCTCGACGCGGCGCCCGCCCACCAGCGACACCAGGGGCAGCGTGAGCCGCTCGCCGCCGGTGGCGAATCGGCGCGTCTGCGCCAGCACGGTGGCGATGTCATGGCCCTGGGCCAGTTGGGCCCCGATCAGCGCGCCCATGCTGTTGCCGCCGATGAGGTCCACCGGCACGCCGGCCTCGCGCAGCGCGCGCAGCACGCCCAGGTGCGCGAAGCCGCGGGCGCCGCCACCACCCAGCACCAGACCCACCGCCTGGCCGGTGAGGAAGCGAGCCAGGCGAGCCACGTCTTCGTCATGGTCCTCCCGCAAGGGGTAGATGCGCTCCAGCTGGCGCTGGGTCGCCCAGGGCTGCGGGGCTTCGGCGTCGCGGGCGCAGGCCGGGTGCAGCAGGGCCAGGTGCTGGCGCTTGAGGGACCAGCCGGTCTCGCGCTGGAGCTGGCCTTCGATCTCGCTGAGCTCCGGGCGGCTGCCGGTACGGGCGACCAGCACGAGCTGGTCGGCATGGCGAAAGGCGTAGCGCGTCCAGTCGCTGGCTTGCGCGTCGGCCTCGTAGACCAGGTAGTCGTGGCTGTCGTCCAGCTCCTGCAGGCGCTCGCGCGGCCAGGGCTGGCCGTCCAGGCTCAGGGTCTGGCCGGGGCCGTGCTCCAGCAGGTGACCGGCACGGCCCAGGCGGCCCAGGGCCTTGCTCAGCTGGCGGGCCAGGGTGGCGGCGGCCTGACAGGTGGCCTCGTCAGGCGAGAGCGCCAGCACGAGAAATGTCTGCGCCAGACGCTGCTCGCCGCCCTCGGACTGGCTGCGCAGGCGGTCCGCGACCGTCTTGATCATCACCCGGCTCAACTCCAGCGGGTGCAGCAGCAGCAGGGCTTCGTAGGCTTGGCGGTCCAGCAGAGCGACCAGGGAATCGCGCAGCGCGGTGACATGCTGGGCGCGCGCCTGCTGCAGGATCATGGCCAGTTCACCCACGCTCTGGCCGGGGTGGAACTGGTTGTAGAGCAACAGCTCGCCGGTGGGCGTCTGGCGCCAGGCGCGCAGGCCGCCGCTGAGGACCACGGCCATGCTGTCGGCCGGCTCACCTTCATGGAACAGGGGGCTGCCGCCGGGCACCGTGTGCAGGCGCATCGCGGTGGCCAGCGCCAGGCGCAGGGCGTCGGACAGCGGGCCGAACACCGGGCTGCTGCGCAGCATGGCGGCGATGCGTTCCCTGACCTGTTCGGATTCGTCCACGCTCGACTCCCCGGTGGGCGCGCCTCCCAGGCGCAGGCGCTGCTGCATTGTGGCATTGAGCCTGCCGCGCGGGAGGCAAGACGTGGCCCCGGCGCCGCAGCGCAGACCCGCGCCTTGCGGGCTCAATAGAATGCCGCGCCATGCGATCGCCTGATTTTTTGGATTCCCGCCCGTCACGTCCGTCACGGCCTTCACGCCGAACGGCCCTGGCCGCCCTGCTGGCCCTGGGCCTGGCCGCCTGCGCCACGGCGCCCAGCCGCAATGCCGGCACGGAGACGCCGCCGCCGCAGCCGGTCCAGCCCCTCGACCCCGTCGTGCCCTCGCCCCCGCCCAAGCCGCCCAAGCTGGGCCTGGCCCTGGGCGGCGGTGCGGCGCGCGGCTTCGCGCACATCGGCGTGATCCAGGTGCTGGAGGAGAACGGCATCAAGATGGACCTGGTGGCGGGCACGTCGGCCGGCAGCCTGGTGGCTTCGCTCTACGCCTCGGGCAAGAACGGCAAGGAGCTGGCGCAGATGGCCGAGTCCATGGACGAGGGCGCCATCACCGACTGGGCCTTCCCCACCCGCGGGCTGATCCGTGGCGAGGCCCTGGCGCGCTTCGTGCGTGAGAAGACCGGCCATCGCCTGATCGAGCAGATGCCCTTGCCGCTGGGCATCGTTGCCACCGATCTCTCGGACGGCTCGCCCATCCTCTTCCGCACCGGTGACACGGGCGCTGCGGTGCGCGCCTCCAGCTCGGTGCCGGCGGTGTTCCAGCCGGTCAAGATCGGCCAGCGCGAGTATGTGGACGGCGGTCTGGTAGCGCCTGTGCCCGTGCGTTTCGCCAAGCAGATGGGTGCGGAGCTGGTCGTCGCGGTGGACATCTCCGAGCCGCCCGAGGCCAAGCCACCCGGCGACGCCATGCGCATGCTGCTGCAGACCTTCTCCATCATGGGCCGCTCCATCAACAACTTCGAGCTGCGCGAGGCGGACGTCATCATCCGCCCCAGGCTGGAGGGCGTGGGCAGCGCTGACTTCTCGGCCCGCAAGCGCAGCATCCAGGCTGGCCGTGATGCCGCCCTGGCCGCACTGCCGCTGCTGCGCCAGCGCCTGGCGGCTAAGACGCGAACAGGTAGATGAACATCGCCGCCAGCACCAGGCCCAGGCTGATGCTGTAGGCCACCATCAACCCGAAGGCGCGGGGCAGGGTGCTCCACCAGCGCGTGCCGTAGACGCGGTGCAGGGCGATCAGCGGGTGGACCACCATGGCCAGCGCGCAGAACACCGCCACTGACTCCGACTTCAGCGTCAGCAGGGCCAGCACGGCGAACCAGAAGGCATGCTGGTGCAGGGCGAAGACCAGGTGCTCGGTGTAGCGGCGGCGCTTGTCCACATAGAGCAGCTTGAGCCACAGTGCGAAGGCCGGCAGCAGCACGAACATGGCCTGGCCGAGGTGGTCCAGGGCGCGCGAGGGGAGGTCGGCGAAATACTCGCGCACGGTGGCGGGGTCAGCCGTGAGCCGGCGCTCGAAGCGCTTGCAGACCTTGTCACTGAAACCCTCGCAATAGAACTGGCCCTTGTGGGTGCCGGCCCGCCAGGCGCCCAGATCCACCATGGTCAGCTCCTGGCGATCCTTCTCGTCGATGATCAGCGTCCCGCGCGGCTTGGCAGGTTTGGGCATGGCGGCGCTGCCCGGGCTGGCCGGGCTGGAGGCCGCGCTGCCCGCCTCGGGCTCGTCCAGGGGCAGCTCGAGCTGCCCGTTCAGTCGCAGGGCCAGCAGCAGGACCACCGACATCGTCAGGTACAGGCGCAGCGGCAGCACGTAATGCCGCCGTCGGCCGGCGAAGTACTCCAGCGTCAGCTGCCCGGGGACGAAGAGCCGCCACAGCGTGCGCCACAGGGCACCCTCGGTGGAGAAGTAGGCGCCGCCGAACTGCTGGATGAACTCGCCCAGGGTCGGGGCCTTGACCTCGGTCTCCTGCCCGCAGTGGCTGCAGAAGCGCTGTCGGGGCTCGGGCAGCGCGGTGCCGCAGTTGGTGCAATGGCCGCTCATCGGGGTGGGGACCAGCAACTGCCTGCGAAACCAGTTCATGACACGACGGTCCAGAGGATGGAGAGGATGAACATGCCGAACAGCAGCACGGCCTGCGCGAGCAGCAGCAGGGTGGCGCGCCAGGCCGTGCCCAACCAGCCTCTCCCATAGACCCGGCGCAGGGCCAGCAGGGTGTAGCCCAGGTTCCACAGCCCGCCCAGGGGCAGCAGTGCCGGCAGGGCCACCAGCCACAGGCTCAGGAACCACACGCAATGCAGGTGCAGGGCGAAGACCAGATGTTCGGTGTAGCGCAGGCCGCTGCCGTCACGGCGCCATTGCAGCAGCTTCAGCAGCAGGGCGAACACCGGCAGCAGCACGAACATCGCCCGGCCCATGCTCGCAATGACCTGCTCCGGCGCCGCCTGCAAGGCCTGCACCACGGCGCCGGGGTCCTGCTCCAGCCGCGTCCGGGCGCGAACGCAGTACCAGTCCGGCAGGGCGGTGCAGGTGAAATGCCGCTGTTCCATGCCAAGCACCAGAGGTGGGATGCGCACCACGGAGTAGCTGCCGGTCTGCAGGGCCTGGCGCGTGCGTTCGGCACTCTCTTCGCTGAAGGGGGCGTGGCCCAGCAGCCTCAGCAGAGCCAGTGTCAGCACGCTGATGGTGAGGTACAGGCGCAAGGGCAGCACATGGCTGCGGCGCTTGCCGCGCAGGTAGTCGGCCGTCAGGGCGCCGGGGCGGGTCAGCAGCAGTTTCAGCGTGCGCCACAGCGCGCCTTCGGTGGAGATGTAGGCGCCGCCGAATTGCTGGAGAAATTCCATCAGCGTAGGCGCCCGGACCCGTGTCTCCTGGCCGCACTGCGCGCAATAGGGCGCGGGCGGCTGTACCAGGACCGCCTCGCAATTGGGGCAGTGGACAAGGGACGGTGTGGCCTTCGCTGTCATGGTCAGGCGCGGATGCTAGCAGCGCCCGGGAGGCGCAGATCCAATAAAAAAAGCCCGAGGCACAAGGCTTCGGGCTTCAAGGGTACCTGGGTGACGCGGTCACCGCGGGGTACCGAGGAGACAACTGCTCAGATCAGGCGGCGGTGGGGCGCTTGGCGCGGCTGCCGGCCTGGGAGGCCTTCACGGCGGTGTTGGTCACGGCCTGGAAGTTGGCCTCGGCCACTTCGGTTGCCTGCTTGGCCGCCTTCTGGATGTTCTCGATGGCGTTGTTGGCGGCGGCCACGGCGGACTTCACCAGGGCCACGGCGTTCTCGGTGCCGGCCGGGGCGTTCTTGGCGGCGGTATCGACCACGGCGTTGAACTTGGTCTGCACGTCGGCGAACTGGGCTTCGGCGACCTTGGCCACTTCGGCGTTGGTGGCGGTGGCGATGTCGTACAGGTGACGGCTGTAGGCGGCGGCCTTCTCGGCGCTGGGTTGCAGCAGCGAGGTCTGCAGGGCCAGCAGCTCTTGCGCGTCCTTCACGGACAGGGCGGCCTGGGTGTTCTCGGCGGCTTCGGCCAGGGTGGCCTTGGCCACCTGCAGGTTCAGCTCGACCAGCTTTTCCACGCCCTCAAAGGCCTTGTTGGTCAGGCCGAAGAGGGTTTCGATATTGGCCTTGTGGGCGGCGAAGATTTGTTCTGCAGTCAGCATGGTGCTCTCCTGAGTTTGAGCGGGAGGACCCGCGGGTGTCCTGATGGAAACTGGGTGACAGCGATAATGTTGCACTGCAACATGACTCGCATTGTGGGGGCTGCCTGACCGGCTTGCAAGCACTTTTTGTTGCGCCGCAGCAAAGTGAGGCAAATCGGCAGAAAAGCCACGCTCCGGGGGATCCGTCACAACCGGGTCAGGGGAGCGGCTGTCGAGGCTTGCGCTTTCCAGATGCCTGGTGTTCGCTGTCCTGCGGCGGTCCCGGGATCCCGGCGCCCAGGTCCAGCCGCCGGGCCTGCACAACGGCGATTCCAGCCGGGCGGCAAGCGCACCTCGCAAGCAAATGAATCACCCTGCGCACGAAACGTCGCCCCGAGGCAACTGGGTGTTTGCGCCTTCACGGCGGCTGGCCGGATAGCGGTCGCTCCGGCCAGCCCGTCGCGGCCCGTCGCGGCCCGCGCTGCCGTGCGTCGTGGGGCTGGCGGTGCCGCGCCCTCCCGGGCCCGGGACTGATCGGGAGGGCGGTTCTTCTGGGAGTTAGGGCGTGGATGCCGCGCAAGCTGGCTGTCAAGGTGTGGCGGCTCTGATGACCGCCGGGCTGACAGACGAGATGATCCATGCGCACACCTGCCGCGAGGAGGATTGGCCAGACCTCACACGGGTCTGCCCGGCGGCGTGCTTCACGACATTCAAATCAAACGACAGGAAAACCAATGTCTCATTCCAGGAAATGCCTGACCACGGCCGCTGTTTTGCGGCGCTCGGCGCTGGTCATCGCCATGGGCGCGGCCTTGAGCACCACGCCCGTGCTGGCCCAGCAGAGCGCCGGCTCCATCAATGGGCAAGCCCGCGCGGGCGACAGGATCACCATCGTGAACAAGGCCGTCGGTCTGACCCGCACGGTCACGGTTGACAAGGATGGCGGCTACGTGGTGAGCCAGCTTCCGCCCGGCGAGTACCAGGTGGTGGTGACGCGAAGCGACGGCAGCACCCGCACGCAGACCGTCGCCGTGGCTCCCGGCAAAGGTTCGGTGGCTGACTTCAATGCGCTGGACCAGGTGATCGTGACGGGCTCCGGGGTCAAGACGATCGACATGAAATCGACGGAAAGCGCCGCCCTGCTGAACAAGGCGGAGATCGACCGCATCCCCGTCGTGCGCGACGTCACCGCCATCGCCCTACTGGCGCCTGGGGCGGTGCGTGGCGACGGACGCATCGGCAACGTGCCCTCGCTGGGTGGCGCCTCCCCGGCCGAGAACGCCTACTACATCAACGGATTCAACGTCACCAACATCGTCAACGGCATCGCCTTCAACTCGGTGCCTTTCGAAGGCATTGCCAGCCAGCAGGTCAAGACCGGCGGCTATGGCGCGGAATACGGCCGCTCGCTGGGGGGCGTGATCTCGGTGACGACCAAGCGCGGCACTGATGAATGGCACGGCGGCGTGAGCGCCAGCTTCGAGCCGGCGTCGCTGCGCGGGTCTTCCATCTACTTCAAGAACGCCATCACCGACGCCTCGAAGTGGGGCGACTGGCAGGCCACGAACCGCCCGGGCGACTTCGACCGCCGCAAGGTGAGTGCCTACGCCGGCGGCGCGCTGGTCAAGGACACGCTCTACGGCTTCGGCCTGGTGCAGCTGCAGAACGAGCGCACACGCTGGTACGGGAACACCGCGCAGTACGACGAGACCAACAAGACGCCTCAGTACCTGCTCAAGCTGGACTGGAACCTCACCAAGAACAACCTCATCGAGCTGACCGCCTTCAATGACAAGACGGAGCGCAACCGCGCCAACTTTAAGTCGCCCAAGGCCTACGGTACCGAGCGTGGCGATGACCAGGGCACCGACATCTACACCACCGGCGGCGCGACCCAGATCCTGAAGTGGACCAGCTGGCTCACCGACGACCTCACCGTCTCCGCCATGTACGGCGTGGGCCGCTACAGCCGCTCCTCCATCATCCCGAGCAGCGGTTGCGAGTACATCAGCGACGAGCGGGGCACCGAGGCTGTCCAGCGCGGCTGTGCCACCCAGACCCAGGTCGGCGACCCGGCGGCCAAGGACAAGCGCACGGCCTACCGCTTCGACGTCGAGTACGCGCTCAATGCCAAGCACACGCTGCGTGCCGGCCTCGATTCCGAGGTCTACCTGACGCATGACGGCACCGTGGCCCCGGGCGCCTCCAAGTCCTGGTGGACGCTGACCACCCTGGCCGCGGACGGCAAGCTGCCCAACAACTATGTCAACGCCACCGGAGCGCCGTTGGACGTTGTCACGGTGCGCTACTTCGAGAACGGCGGTGATTTCCGCACGGAGAACTCGGCCTGGTACATCGAGGACAACTGGCAGGCGACGAAGAATCTGCTGGTGAGCGCGGGCCTGCGCAGCGAGGCTTTCACGAACAAGAACGGTGGCGGCAAGGCCTTCATCGACGTGAAGAACACCTTCGCACCGCGCCTGGCCGCGGCCTGGGACGTGGCCGGCGACGGCAAACTGAAGGTCTACTCCAATCTGGGCCGCTACTACATCCCGGTGTACGCGAACACCAACGTCCGCCTTTCCGGCAAGCAGGGCGACTGGACCGACTACTACAAGTTCGGCGGCAGCTTCAGTGCCGACAAGCTCGAACTGCCGGCCCTCGGGGCCAAGCTGGGCGAGCGCAAGATGAACTCCGATGGCACGGCCCCCGACCCCCGCACCATCGTCGACCCCAACATCAAGCCGATGTTCCAGGATGAGTTCATCATCGGCTTCCAGAAGGCCCTGGTCGATCGCTGGTCCGGTGGCGTCAAGTACACCCACCGTGCGCTCAAGAACTCGATGGACGATGTCTGCTCCTTCGAAGGCGCCTACGACTGGGCCCGCAAGTCCGGCAAGTACACGGAAGCCCAGGCACGCCGCATCGGGAACACCATCTCGCGCTGCTTCCTGGCCAATCCGGGCAAGGACCTGACTGCCAACGTCGATCTCGATGGCAAGCGCGAGCTGACGGCGGTGACGATCCCGGCCGAGGCGCTGCGCTTCCCCGTCAAGCCCAAGCGGACCTATGACGCGCTGGAATTCACCATCGAGCGCGCCTGGGACAAGAAGTGGAGCCTGCAGGGCTCCTACGTGCTGGCCTTCAGCAAGGGTACGACGGAGGGCTACATCAAGTCGGACATCGGCCAGCGTGACGCCGGGATCGGACAGGACTGGGACCATCCGGGTCTGATGGAGGGCTCGGATGGCTACCTGCCCAACGACCGCCGTCACACCTTCAAGCTGTGGGGCTCCTACGCCGCCACCGACGAATGGCGCCTGGGCGCGAACCTGATCCTGCAGAGCGGCCGCCCGCGCAACTGCCTGGGCACCTATGCCGGCACCATCGACAGCCACTCGATCGACTACGGCTCCACCTCGTTCTACTGCATGGGCAAGCTGACGCCGCGCGGTACCGCAGGGCGCCTGGACTGGACCAAGGAGCTGAACCTCCAGGCCACCTACACGCCTCGCGCGCTGAAAGGCATGACCTTCTCGGTGGACCTGCTGAACGTGTTCAACGCCCGCACGCCGGGTGCGGTCGACGAGCAGTCGGACAACGGCCTCAACTCGCCCCGTCCTGCCTATGGCCAGCCGGACGCCAACTCCGTGCAGCAGCCGCGCCGCGTGCGCCTGATGGCCCAGTACGAGTTCTGATGGCCTGAGCTCGGGCCCAGACCGGCTGCGGCCGGCTCCACGAAACACCCCGGTGACGCCCGTCCCCGGGGTGTTTTTTCTTGGGGGCGGTGCCGGCCGGCGCACCGGGCGCGTTTGTGGCTAGGATGCCGCCATCTCCGCATCCGCCGGGCTGCCGCCCGATGCCCATGCAGGCCTTCCATTCCGACGCCCATGCCTTGCAGCTGCCCGCCCAGCACCGCTTCCCGCAGGCCAAGTACCGTCTGCTGCGGGAACGCGTCGAGTCGGATCCCGGCGCCGTCTGGCTGTGCCCCGCGCCGGCCGCCAGCGAGGGCGAACTGGCCCTGGCCCATGAGCCGGACTACATCACCCGGGTGCTGGAGGGCGGCCTGAGCGAGGCTGAGCAGCGCGAGATCGGCTTCCCCTGGTCGCCGGCGATGCCCCTGCGCTCCCGGCATTCGGTGGGCGCCACCATTGCCGCTGCCCGCTCGGCCCTGGCAGAGGGCGTTGCCATGAACCTGGCCGGCGGCACCCATCACGCCTACGCCCACAAGGGCAGCGGCTACTGCGTGTTCAACGATGTGGCCGTGGCCGCGCGGCTCATGCAGGCCGAGTGGCACGCCCGCCAGGGCAGCGCCGCCCCCGGCCTTCGGGTGCTGGTGATCGATCTGGATGTGCACCAGGGCAATGGCACGGCGGCTGTCTTCCGGGACGACCCCAGCGTCTTCACGCTCTCGATGCACGGTGCCCGCAACTTCCCTTTCCGCAAGGAGGCCAGCAGCCTGGACGTGGAGCTGCCCGATCGCACGGGCGATGCCGCCTACCTGGCCGCCCTGGACCAGGCCCTGGCCGTGGTGGAGCGCCGCCTGCAGGCCCATCCCCCCGGCCTGGCCTTCTACCTGGCCGGCGCCGATCCCCACGAGGGCGACCGCCTGGGCCGCCTCAAGCTGACGGCATCCGGTCTGCTGGCCCGGGATGAGCGCGTGCTGGACTGGCTGTGGCAGCGCCGCATTCCCGTGGCCCTGAGCATGGCCGGCGGCTATGGCGCGGACCTGGCCGCCATGGTGGAGGTGCAGTACGCGACGGTGCAGGCGGCGTCGCGCGCGTGGCAGCGCTGGCAGGACGCCGGTGGAACAATGGCCCGATGACGAACGCCGCCCCCGCCCCTGATGCGCGCCCCGGCCCCGAGCCCCGCAGCGCTTTCGCCCGCTTCATCCCGCTGAGCACCCGCTGGATGGACAACGACCTCTACGGCCACCTCAACAACGTCGTCTACTACAGCCTTTTCGACACCGCGGTGAACCAGGTCCTGATCGAGCAAGGCGCGCTGGACCTGCACGGCGGCGAGGTGATCGGCCTGGTGGTGGAGACGCGCTGCAACTACTTCGAGCCGCTGGCCTTTCCGCAGCGACTGGAGGCCGGCCTGCGCGTGGCACATCGCGGCCGCTCCAGCGTGCGCTACGAGATCGGCCTCTTCGCCGAGGGCGCGCCCTTGTGCGCGGCGCGCGGCCACTTCATCCATGTCTATGTTGACCGCGAGACGCGCCGCCCCGTGCCGGCCCTGCCCGCGACCTATCTGAACGCCCTTCAAGCCCTGGAAGGAATTCCCAAGTGAGTGCCAAGAACCCCGTCTTTGATCGACCCAGCCCCGAGGCCCAGGCGGCCGTGGACGAAGCCCTCCGCACCCGCCATTCCATGCGCGCCTTCCTGGACACGCCCGTCCCGCGCGAAGCCCTGGAGGACATCCTGCGCGTGGCCGCCCGCGCGCCCTCGGGCACCAACACCCAGCCCTGGCAGGTGCATGTGCTCACTGGCGCGGCCCTGCAGCGTCTCAGCGACCGCATCATGGCCGTCTACGATGACCCGCAGGAGCTATCGACCCACCAGGAGGAGTACGCCTACTACCCGCGCGAGTGGATCTCGCCCTTCATCGACCGCCGCCGCAAGGTGGGATGGGACCTCTACGGCCTGCTCAAGATCGGCAAGGGCGACAAGGCCCGCATGCACGAGCAGCACGGCCGCAACTACCGCTTCTTCGACGCGCCGGTGGGCCTGATCTTCAGCATCGACCGCGTGATGCAGCAGGGCAGTTGGCTGGACTACGGCATGTTCCTCGAGAACATCATGATCGCCGCCCGCGGCCGCGGCCTGCACACCTGCCCGCAGGCGGCTTTCACCCAGTTCCACCGCCTGATCGCCGAGGAGCTGAAGTTCGGCCCCGAGCAGATGCTGGTCTGTGGCATGGCCCTGGGACATGCGGACCCGAACGCCATCGAGAACAGCCTGGTGACCGAGCGCGCCGCGCTGGACGAGTTCGTCCGCTTCCTCGACCAGTGAGGCCCCTGATGAGCCAGACCAAGCCGGCCGTCTTCGTGGCCCGCCGCATCTTCCCGGACGTCGTGGCCCGGCTGCGCGAGCATGCCGAAGTCGAGGAGACCGACAGCGACGAGCCCCTGCCCCCCGAGCAGCTGATCCGGCGCCTGCAGGGCAAGGCCGGCCTCTTTGCCACCGGCACCGAGCGTATTGACGCCGCGCTGCTGGACGCCTGCCCCGAGCTGCGCGCCGTTTGCCTGATGACCGTGGGCTACAACAACGTGGACCTGGCCGCCTGCACGGCGCGTGGCGTGCGCGTCAGCAATGCGCCCGATGTGCTGACCGAGACCACGGCCGACTTTGGCTTCGGGCTGATGATGGCCGCCGCGCGGCGCATCAGCGAGTCCGAGCGCTACCTGCGCGAGGGGCAGTGGAAGCAGTGGCACGTGGACCTGCTGGTGGGCGCCGATGTGCACGGCAGCACCCTGGGCGTTCTGGGCATGGGCCGCATCGGTCAGGCCATCGCGCGCCGAGGTGCCCTGGGCTTCGGCATGCGGGTGATCTATCACAAACGCAGCCGCCTGGCGCCCGAGCAGGAGCAGCCCCTGGGTGCGCGCTGGGTCGATAAGGAAACACTGCTGCGGCAGAGCGACCACCTGGTCATCGTCATGCCCTACAGCCCCGAGGCGCACCACCTCATCGGCGCGACCGAGCTGGCCCTGATGAAGCCCTCGGCCACGCTGACCAATGTGGCGCGGGGCGGCATCGTCGATGACGCCGCCCTTGCCGCGGCCCTGCAGGCCGGGCGATTGGCCGCGGCAGGACTGGACGTGTTCGAGGGCGAGCCCGCCGTGCACCCGGGCTTGCTGGCCTGCCGCAACGTGGTGCTGACCCCGCACATCGCCAGCGCTTCCATCCCCACGCGCCGCGCCATGTGCGACCTGGCGGTGGACAACCTCATCGCCGCCTTGACCGGCAGGCCGATGAAGACGGCGTTGAACTGAGCCCGCGCAGGCGCCCAGGTCCCCAGCGGCCAGGACGCCAGCAGGGCCGGAACGGCCGCCGTCAAGGAATCGGGTTATACCGGGCGAGGGAGCCAGGCCCTGAACGCCCATCCGAGGAAGGAGACACCCCGTGAATGCCTACCTGAGTTTTGACGGCCGCTGTGCGGAGGCCCTGGACTTCTATGCCGCCGCCCTGGGCGGTCGCAAGACCATGCAACTCACCTATGGCGAGGCGCCGCCGGCCCCCGACTGCCCACCTGCGTCGGACGAGTGGAAGGACCGCATCATGCATGCCCGCATCGAGGCCCGCGGCTTGACGCTGATGGGCTCGGACATGCCTCCGGGCATGCCCTTTGAAGGTTACAAGGGCTTCAGCCTGTCGGTGTCGGTCCATGACAAGGCCGAGGGCGAGCGCTTCTTCCAGGCCCTGTCCGCCGGCGGCCAGGTGACCATGCCCTATGGCGCCACCTTCTGGTCGCCCGGCTTCGGCATGCTGGTGGACCGCTTCGGCGTGTCTTGGATGGTCAACTGCGAACCGGCCGCCAACTGAGCGTTCAGCCTGCCGCCTTGCGCACGACGCGCACCGCCGCCGAGCCGTCCAGCGCGCGGGCCCGCAGCTGGCCGCAGCCGCCGTCCACTTCCTGGCCGGCGGAGTTGCGCAGCTTGGTCAGCACGCCGCGGCGGTGCAGCTGGCGGGCGATCTCGGCGGCGCGCTCCCAGGCCGGGCGCCGGAAGGGCAGCTCGGGCACGCTGTTGTAAGGAATCATGTTGAGCACGCCGTAGCGGCCCTTGAGCAGGCGCACGATGCCGTCCAGCTCGTCCTCGCCGTCGTTGACGCCCTCCATGAGGGTCCACTGGTACTGGATGGGATAGCCGCTGAGCTGCGCGTAGCGCTCGCCCTCGGTCACGATCTCCTCGGGCGTGAGGCGCGGTGCGCGGGGCAGCAACTGCTCGCGAAGCGCGGCCTTGCTGGTGTGCAGCGAGAGCGCCAGCGCCGGCTTCACCGGGCCCTGCGGCAGGCGCTCGAAGACCCGCGGGTCGCCCACGGTCGAGAAGACCAGGCTCTTGTGGCCGATGTTTCCCGCGGTGCCCAGCAGCTCGATGGCCTCCATCACATGCTCCAGGTTGTGGGCGGGCTCGCCCATGCCCATGAAGACGACCTTCTTCACCGGCCGCTGCCTGCGCGCGAGCACGACCTGCGCGACGATCTCAGCGCTCGTCACCTGGCGCAGCAGGCCCGAACGGCCCGTCATGCAGAACTGGCAGCCCACCGCACAGCCCACCTGGCTGGACACGCACAGGCCCTCGCGCGGCAGCAGCACGCTCTCGACCGTCTGGCCATCGCCCAGCTCGACCAGCAGGCGCTTGGAGCCGTCCTCGGCCGGGTGCTCGCTCTGGACGCGGGCCAGGGCGTCCAGATCGGCCTCCAGCGCGGGCAGGGCTTCGCGCAGGGTCTTGGGCAGGAAGTCCTCGATGGGACGCTTGGTGGTGGCCTGGGGCAGGGCCTGGCTCCAGAGCCGCAGCACGCGGTGTTCGTGCTTGGGCAGGGCGCCGAGGGCGCGCAGGCGGTCCCGGATGTCTTGAATTCGCATGGTGAGAGGCGGATTTTACGAGGCCGGCGCGGGCTGTTCGCACAGCACGCTGCCCGCAAGCCCCCAGCCGCCCGGGCCGCCGGAGGGCCTGAGACAATCGGCCCATGACGCTTGCCGAACTGCTCCTGCTGGCCTGCCTGGCCCTGATTGTTGCCCTGATCGTGCTGGTCCTGCGCCAGCGGCAGTCGCCGGAATCACCGCAGCTGCAGGCCCATCTCCAGACACTGGTGCAGGGCCAGGATGCCCAGGGCCGCCAGACCGAGCGCCTGGAGCGCGAGCTGCGCGAGGAACTGCAGCGCGGCAGCACCGCTCTGCGCCAGGAGACCCTGGGCCAGCTGACCCAGTTTCAGCAGGCGCTGATGGGCCAGAGCGGTGACGCCGTGCGCACACAGAACGAGCAGATCGACAGCCTGCGCGTGCAACTGGCCAGCCTGCAGACGGCGCTCTCTCAGGGCCTGCAGGCCACCACGCAGTCCCTGGCCGCCCAGGCGCTCGCGGCCCGCGAGGCCCAGGACGCCGCGGCCCTGCGCAGCAGCCAGTCCCAGGCCGAGAGCCTGGCGCAGCTGGCGCAGGGGCTGCGCGAGCAGTTGCAGCAGCTGCAGCAGGGCAATGAGCAACGCCTGGCCGAGCTGCGCCAGACGGTGGAGCAGCGCCTGCAGTCCATCCAGCAGGACAACGAGAAGAAGCTCGAGCAGATGCGCGCCACGGTCGATGAGAAGCTGCACGCCACGCTGGAGCAGCGCCTGGGCGAGAGCTTCAAGCAGGTGGCCGACCGCCTGGAGCAGGTCCACAAGGGCCTGGGCGAGATGCAGAACCTGGCTCGGGACGTGGGCTCGCTCAACCGCGTGCTGACCAATGTGAAGACGCGCGGCATCTTCGGCGAGGTGCAGCTGGCGGGCCTGCTGGAGCAGGTCTTCACGCCCGAGCAGTACGCCTCCAACGTGGCCACGCTGCCGGGCTCTAGCGAGCGCGTGGAGTTCGCCATCAAGCTGCCGGGCCAGCGTGCGGATGGCGTGCCGCTGTGGCTGCCCATCGACGCCAAGTTCCCCCGCGAGGACTACGAGCGCCTTCTGGAGGCCCAGGACCGTGCCGATGCCGCCAGCGTTGAACAGGCTGCCAAGGCCATCGAAACCCGGCTGCGCCTGGAGGCCCGCACCATCCGCGAGAAGTACATCGCACCGCCTCACACCACCGACTTCGGCATGCTTTTCGTGCCCACAGAGGGCCTCTACGCCGAGGCCCTGCGCCGCCCCGGCCTGGTCGAGTCCCTGCAGCGCGATCACAAGGTGATGCTGGTGGGCCCCACCACCTTGCTGGCCACGCTGACCAGCCTGCAGATGGGCTTCCGTACTCTGGCGCTGGAGAAACGCTCGGCCGAGGTGTGGGAGGTGCTGGGCGCGGTCAAGACGGAGTTCGGCAAATTCGGTGAGGTGCTGGCCAAGACCAAAAAGAAGCTGGAGGAAGCCAGCAACACCATCGACGCCGCCGAGGTCCGCACCCGAGCCATGAGCCGCAAGCTCAAGACTGTCGAAGCCCTGCCCGAGGACAGCAGCCAGCGTCTGCTGGCCCTGGGCCTGGCCGAGGGGGCGGACGCTGCGGAGGATGAGCCCGCATGACGGAGCCCGCCCCCGGCGAACCAGCCCTTCCCGCAGCCGCCGTCGCCACACCGGGCTCGCTGAGCCGTGCCTTTGTCTGGGTCATCGCCAGTCTGATCGCCGTCCATGCCTGCATGGCCGTCACCCGCGTGGCCGCCAGTCTGTGGGTGCTGCGCGAGGGCTATGGCGAATGGGCGGTGGGCGTGCTGCTGAGCCTCTTCGCGGTGGCGCCCATCGCGCTCTCGCTGTGGGCCGGCCGCCTGGCGGATCGGCATGGCTTCCATCGCCCCGTAGGACTGGGCGTCGCCATGGCCCTGGGCGGGGCGCTCGTTGCCTGGGCCTCCATGCAGCTGTGGGCCCTCGCCCTGAGCTGCCTGCTCAGTGGTGGCGCGGTCGCAGTGGCCGCCGTGGCCATCCAGCGCGAGGCCGGCCTGATGGCCAGCGACCCGTCGGAGCTCAAGAAGGTCTTCAGCTGGGTGGCCTTGGGGCCGGCCCTGTCCAACGCCATCGCGCCCGTGATGACGGGCCTTCTGATCGATCACGCCGGCTTCCGCTGGGCCTTCGCCCTGGCCGTGGTGCTGCCCGGCCTGGCCTGGTGGATCGCCCGCCAGGTGCCGCGCCACGTGCCGGCGGCGCAGGCCAGTGCGGCGCGCCAGCCCCCGGCCTGGGCCCTGCTGCGGCAGCCGGCCTTGCGCCGCCTGCTGATGGTCAACATCGTGCTCTCGGCTTGCTGGGACGCCCACAGCTTCGTCGTGCCCGTGGTGGGCCATGGCAAGGGGCTCAGCGCCTCCAGCATCGGCCTGGTGCTGGGCTCCTTCGCGGTGGCCGCTACCTGCGTGCGCCTGGCCATTGCCCGCTGGGGCGAGACCCTGGACGAGCTGCGCGCACTGCGCTGGGCCATGGGCCTGGCCATGCTGATGCTGGCGGTCTACGCCTGGCTGCCGGGTACACCGGGGCTCATGTTCGGCTCGGCCCTCCTGGGCCTGGCCCTGGGCTCGGTGCAGCCCATGGTGCTGTCCATGCTGCACCGGGTCACCCCGCATGATGCCCACGGCCAGGCCCTGGGCCTGCGCATGCTCATGGTCAATGCAGCCACCGTGAGCATGCCGACGGGCTTTGGCCTGCTCGCCGCGGCCACGCTGAAGGCTGCACCGATGTGGCTGATGGCGGCGCTGCTGGGCGGCGCGCAGTGGCTGGCGCGGGGCATCCGCATCAAGCCCTGAGCCTCGCCCTGAGCCTCGCACGCGGGACAGCGCCCCACAGCGCCTGTCGGGCAAACGCTTGTCGGCCCGCCCCGTGCTGGCTAGCATGGGTCGCAGCCCCGCTGGCATGACGGGGCAGGAGCCGGACATGCGGACTACAGCACCTTGGGACCCGGGGGCTTTGCCGCCCGCATTGCTGCGACGACGCCGGGCGCATCCCATGGCCTGGCTCGTCGCATGCGCCTGCCTGGGCATCGCGCCTGCCTGGGCGCAGGGCGCAGGCCCCGTGATCGGCGAGGTGCTGGTGCTCAAGGGTGAGGCCTGGATCGACGGCCAGCCCCTGCGCCCCGGGGATCGCCTGCAGGCCGGGGCCACCGTGCGCACCGGCCAGCCCGGGCGGCTGCGCCTGCGCTTCGAGGACGGCTCGGTGCTGGTGCTCAGCGATGCCACCGAGCTGCGCCTGGAGCGCTGGCTGCCGTCAGCGGGTGGTGCGCGGCAGGCCAGCCTGTGGCTGTCGCTGGGCCTCATCGGCCAGACGGTGCGCCCGCAGGCCGGCGGCAGCTGGCAGGTGCGCACGCCTTCCGCGGTCACGGCGGTGCGTGGCACCGAATTCTTGGTGGAGGTGGACGCCGGCCACAAGACGGCCGTCCATGTGCAGGCGGGCGCCGTGGCCGTCGATCCTGCGGGCGCCGCCGCGGGGCCCACCCGGCTGTTGGACCAGCCTGCGCACGGCACGGACTGCCGTGTCGATGCCGGCTGCAGCGAAGTCAAGATCTGGCCCCAGCCCCGCGTCAATGCCTTGCGCGAGCGGCTGGAATTCTGAGTGCCCAAGCTGCCGCTGAGCGCCGGCCGCCAAGGACATCGCATGCTCCTCCAGCGCAACTCACAAACTTCGCACGCCGTGCATGCCAGCCGCTCTGGCCGCTGGCACCAGGCCGGCGGCCAGTTGCTGCTGGCTGTGCTCGTGGGCCTGCTGAGCCTGCTTTTGTGGTCGCAGCGCGGGCAGTGGCCGCTGCTGCAGCGCCTGGACCGCCTGCTGCTGGACGCCCAACTGCAGCTGCGCGGCCCTCTGCAGCCGCAGGCGCCGATCACGTTGGTGGCGGTGGACGACCGCAGCCTGCAGGCCCTGGGGCGCATCGTGCCGGACCGCGCCCAGTTGGCCCGAGCGCTGGTCCAACTGGCCTCGGCCCGGCCCCGCGCCATGGCCCTGGACACCCTGCTGCTGGCCCCCGCGGCCGACCCGGCCGATGACGAGGCGCTGGCCGCGGCCATGCGCCAGGTCGGGACGGTGCTGCTGCCTTATGCCCTGCCGGCCGAGCTGGAGGCGGGCGAGCAGGCCATCGAGCCGGGCGAGGCCGTGCTGCGCAGCGCCTTCACCCGCTATGCCGGCGAGGCAGGGCAGCTCTTCCAGGCGCGCACCCTGCGCCAGCCCGTCCCCCTGCTGGCCGACGCAGCCTCGGGCATGGGCCACGTCAGCGTGCAGCGCGGCGTGGACGGTGCTGTGCCCTTCGACCTGCCGGTGCTGGCCTACGAAGGCGAGCTCTACCCCTCGCTGGCCCTGCGCCTGGCCGGCGCGGCGCGCGGCCTGGACTGGGCCCAGGCCCGGGCGCAGCTGGGTGAGGCCGTGCTGTGGCAAGACCTGACCCTGCCGCTGGATGCTCTGTCACGGCAGTGGATCAACTACTACGGCCCGGCCGGGCGCTTCGAGCAGGTCAGCTTCATCGACCTGCTGGAGGGGCGCGTGCCGCCGGAGCGTCTGCATGAGCGCATCCTGCTGCTGGGCAGCACGGCGCTGGGCGCGGGCGATGCCTTCCCCAGCCCCTTCGACGGCGGCCTGCCCGGCGTCGAGCGCCTGGCCACCTCAGTGGACAACCTGCTGAGCCAGCGGGTGCTGCGCCACCCGCCGTTGGCGGCACTGATGGAGATGGGCCTGATGCTGGGCCTGCCCCTGCTGGTGGGCCTGAGCCTGGCGCGCCTGGACCTGTGGCGGGCCTATGCCCTGCAGGCCGGGCTGCTGCTGGCCCTGGCCCTGACGCTGCAATGGGGCCTGGCGCGCCAGCATGTGCTGGATCTGGGCCTGCCGCTGCTGAGCCTGGTGCTGGCCTCGTTGGGCGCCATCTTCATCCGCGGCCTCAGCGAGCAGGCACGGCGGCGCCAGGCCCTGGCGGCCTTGCGCGAAAGCGAGCAGCGCTACGCCCTTGCAGCGCGCGGTGCCAATGACGGGCTGTGGGACTGGGACCTGGTCCATGGCAGCGTCCATTTCTCGCCCCGCTGCCTCGCCCTGCTGGGATTGGCGGCGGACGAGGCCCAGGGCATCGAGAGCCTGGGCAAGCCTCTGGCGCGCACTGCGAGGGAGGGCCTGCAGGCTGCCATCGAGGCCCATCTGCAGGGGCGCAGCCTGCAACTGCACCAGGTGCTTCAGTTCGAACAGGGCGGGCAGCAGCGCTGGCTGCTGCTCAAGGGGGCGGCCATCCGCGAACCGGGCAGCGGGCGGGCGCTGCGCATGGCGGGCTCGCTGAGCGACATCAGTGAGCAGCAGCGCCTGCAGCTGCAACTGAGCCACGACGCCCTGCACGACCGCCTCAGCGGCCTGCCCAACCGCACGGCCTTTCGCACGCAGATGGCTCAGATGATGAGCCTGTCACCGGGCCGCCGGGAGCTGGGCCTGCTGATGCTGGGCCTGGACGAGTTCCGCAGCTTCAATGAGGTTCACGGCCCCCTGGCCGGTGACGAGGTGCTGCGCCAGCTGGCGCGACGCCTGCGTGAGGCCGAGGTGCTGGCGCGTGCCCGGGGGCAGGGCCTGCTGCTGGCGCGGCTGTCGGGCGACGAATTCGGCCTGGCTTTCAGCGGCCCTCTGGAGCCCGGCGGTGGCGCCCCGGGTGGCTGGCCCGCCTGGGCTCTGCGGCAGCTGGAGGCGCCCTTCGAGATCGGCGCGACGCCTGACGCCTCGAGCGGCGAGGGCGCGGCCCTGCCGGTGCAGTTGGTGCAGCTGCAGGCCTGCGTGGGCTGGGCGCACGTGGCCCAGGGGCCGGGCGATGTGGACGAGCTGCTGGCCGCTGCCGAATCCGCCCTGGCTCGCGCAAAGGCACAGGGGCCGGGGCACTTGCATGCCTTCGACGCGGCCGAGCAACTGGTCGAGCATTCGCGGCGCTGGCTGCGCGAGCAGATCGAGCGGGCCCTGCAGGAAGGCGGGCAGTTTCAGCTGCACTACCAGCCCTTCATCCGCCTCTCGGATCGCCGCCTGCTGGGCTTCGAGGCCCTCATCCGCTGGCAGCATCCCGAGCGCGGCCTGATCATGCCGGGCGACTTCATCCCCGTGGCCGAGGCCAGCGGCCAGATCGCTGCCATCGGCCGCTGGACCTTGCTGGAGGCTGCGGCGCAGCTGCAGCGCTGGGCTGCGCTGGGCTTCCAGGGCGAGATCGCGGTGAACGTGTCCGGCGTGCAGCTGGAGCGCGAGGAGGCCCTGCTGCGCGATGCTCGCGACACCCTGGCCGCCCTGGGCCCGGTGCCGGCCCGGCAGCTCAAGCTGGAGGTTACCGAGAGCATGGCCATGGCCAACCCCACCCGCAGCGCCGAGCTGCTGCGCCAGCTCTCGCAGATGGGCTTCAAGCTCTCCATCGACGACTTCGGTACCGGCTATTCCTCACTGGCCTACCTGCACCGCTTCCCCTTCGACACGCTCAAGGTCGATCGCAGTTTCGTGATGCGCCTGGCCGCCGGCCAGGAGGCGCAGGAGATCGTGCGGACCATCGTGGGCCTGGCCCTGGCCTTGGGTAAGCAGACCCTGGCCGAGGGCGTGGAGGACGAGGCGCAGGCGGGCCTGCTGGCCCGGCTGGGCGTGCAAGTGGGGCAGGGCTGGCTCTTCGCCAAGGCCCTGCCCGAGGCCCAGGCCACGGCCTGGCTGGACCACGCCTGAGCGGCGTCGCGTTCAGAGCCGGTCCTGCCCGCGCGCCATGGTGCTGAGCAGGCGAGGCGTCTGTGTCAGCCGGCCGGCGCTGACCTGGCGGGCCAACTGCGCGGTGAGGCGCTCGGCATCGGCAAAGGCCTCCTGGAGCAGCCCCTGGCGCTGCTCCAGGCACTCGAACAGCAGCTGGGTGAAGAAGGAACCCCGCAGGCGGCGGCCGCTGCGCAGCGGGCTCTCGAAGCTGCCCTCGCGCGGTGGCGGCCCCAGGGCCAGCTCGCCGGGGCTGGTGGCGGTCAGCAGGGTGTAGCGCGAGCGCTGAGCGCGTGCCGTGGCGGCCCAGGGCTGCAGGGCGATGCCCTCGCGCTGCTCCGCCAGGCCGGCGGGCAGGGGCTCCTGGCGCAGGGACTGCAACATCTCGCCGCTGTAGCAAGTGTCGATCAGGGCCCGGGTCTGGCGGCTGGGGCGCTGGGCGAGGTCCTGCAGCAGGCTGTCCCGCACGCTGCTGCGCTGCAGGCGCAGCAGGTACTCGGCGGCGTCTCGGCTGCGCGGCCCCATCGCATCGCCCGAGTCGTAGGCCACGATGGACATGCGCCGGTCGTCCCCGCCCGCCGGGCCCGGCAGGGGCAGGGCGCCGTGGCTGGAGACGTAGATGAAGAGCTCGTCATCGCTGCCCAGGGCCCGGCCGACGGCGGCGATGGCCGATTCGATGGCGCCTCGCGTGGCCTCGGGCCCCAGCAGGGCGGTCGTCTCGTAGCCGGCCCGGGCCAGGTACTGCTGCACGCGCCGGGCGTCGTCCTCGCCTTGCAGGGGGCGCAAGTGGCGATCGTCCAGGAACTGGTTGATGCCGATCAGCAGCGCGCGCCGGCGCGAGGGCGGCGCCTGGCGCTGGCGGGCCTGGGCATGGGCCTGCAGGGCCAGCGCGGCCTCGCGCTCCCAGCGCCGCTCGGCGATGTCCGTGGGGTAGAAGGGCGAGACCGCCGTCGGGCCCAGCAGGGCCTGGGCGAGCACGAAGGCGGTCTCCACCTGCTCCTCGCTGGCATAGCGTCCCAGCAGCTGCGCGCGACCGACCGTGTCGCGTGCCACACGGGCCTCGGCCAGGCCTTCCGCGCGCAGGCGGGCCTGCAACTGCGCGAGCTGCTGGTCGCTCAGCTGGTGAGCCTGGTAGACCCGCTCATAGCCGCGCACCTGCTGGGGCGCAACGCAGCCCGCCAGCGAGAGCAAGGGCACGGTGGAGAGCGCCATCAGCGCGCGGCGCCGCATCAAATCACCTGCACCTGCGCCTGTGCGCTGGAGGCCGGCAGCTCGCCCGCGCGAATGCGGAACTCCAGGCGGTAGACCGTGCCCAGCGGTGCGTCCTTGGGGATGGGCAGGCGCACGAGGTCCAGGTGCTCTCCGGGCGGCAGCACGCGCTGCTCCTGGGCCTGGGCGGGCAGGGGCAGGGCGCTCTCCTGGCCCTCCACCACGGCGAAGAGACGGCGTTCGATCTGCACGGCGGCCTCGGACCCATCGGGCGTCAACAGGATGAAGCGGCTGCGCACCTCCACCGCGCTGTCGGGGCGGGCCTGGGGCGGCATGTCGACCTGGGTGCTGCGGGCGAGCAGGCCCTGTTCGGGGCGGTAGTCGGTCTCGCGCACCAAGGCCTCGACGTCCTGGCCGCGCTCCAGTCGTGATTCGGGCAGCCATTCCGGATGCTTCTTGAAGCACGTGGCGGCCGCGTTGAAGTAGGCCGAGGCCAGACCCAGCGCGCCCCCAGTGCCGGCCCCCACGCTGATGCTGACGCCGCCGCGCTCGTTGCTGCGGTCCTCGCTGCGCCGCCCCAGGTGCACGCCCAGGCCTCCCAGCGCGCCCAGCAGGCCGCCCAGAAGCCCGCTGCCGCGCTGCTGCCCGCGTATGCACTGGTCCAGTGCCGCATTGGCCGACTGCTGGGCCAGCAAAGGAGGCGCGGCGACCGGGCCCAGCAGCAGGGCCGCGAGGAGAGCGCTGCGCAGCAGGCGCGGTGCGGATGGGGCGTTCATGCGGGCACCTCCGGCAATATCTCTGGCGAGATGCCGGAATTCTGCGCCCCAGCAGAGCGCTGCGGCAAGGCGAGGAGGGCAGGAAAATCGGCGACATCGCCCCCCCCGCATCGGCGGTCTGCGCAGCGCGCGGCAGGAGGGCTAGACTCTGCGCAGTCCCCTGCAGGAGAAGTTCATGCGCCTCGTGCCTGTTTTCTTGTGGACACCCGGGCCCTCTCGCCCGACGGCCTGGGCCGTGCTGGCCATGGCGGTCTGGGCCGGCCCTAGCCTGGCCGCGGACCCGGCTGCAACGGCCTGCGAGGTGCGCTCGCTGAAAGGCAGCGCGCAGTGGCAGCAGGGCGCACGGCAGGGCGCCGTGCAGGCCGGCCTCGCGGTGCCGGCGGGCATGGAGCTGCGCACGGCCAAGGGCGCCCGCCTCAAGCTGCACTGCCCGGACGACTCCGTGCTCGTGATGGCCGAGCAAAGCCGTTTGCTGGTCGAGCACTTCGAGTCGGTGGCCGGCCAGCCGCGCATGGCCAGCTTCATGCTGAAGCTGGGCCTGCTGGGGCAGAAGGTGGCGCCGGTGGCCGGTGGCCACTGGCAGGTGCGCACGCCCAGCGCCGTCACCGCCGTGCGCGGCACGGAGTTCCTGGTGGAGGTGGACGGGCGCCAGGCCACCCAGGTGCATGTTCTCAGCGGCGAAGTGGCGGTGGAGTCCCGCGAGCCGCCCGACGGCAGCGCCGCAGCCAGCGAGCCCTTCAGCAGCAAGGGCGTGCAGGCACAGTGGCGGGGCGAGGCCGGGCCCGGCATCGTGCTGCAGCCCGGCCAGGGCGGCGTGCGCTGCCAGCAGGGCCACAGCTGCGCCCAGGGCCGCCGCGACGAGGCCGCGCTGCAGCGCCTGCAGCAGCGCCTGGCGCTGGACTGAGGCCCCGGTCCGCAGCGCCGCCACCGGCCCTCCACATTCCCTTACCTCTTTTCACCGCTGCTGACGGACAGCGCCGTGGGGCCACGCTATCGTCCGTCTCCCGCCGGCATGCCAGCGGGAGTGTGGCAGTCGGGGAGGGCTGCCTGAATGCAAGGCATTGCCGCACAAGGGATCGAGACAAAAGCCCCGGTGCGCAACGCAGCGAGGAGAGATTGGAATGGCCACGATTGCCCTGCATGTGGACGGGCAGGCGACGCCCTATCACGTGCACAAGACCCTGCCCTGGTGGCGGCGTCCCATTGGAGAACCCTTGCCCACTTACGGGCGCGCCAAGAGCTACGGTTTGTGGATCGCCCCCAGCCGGACGCTGTCCACCTGGTGGATGAACCAGGCGGTGGATGCCGTCTTCCTGAATGCCGACGGCACGGTGGCGCGCATCGTCACCGGCGTTCGGCCCTGGAGCACGGTGCGTTGCCAGGAAGCACGCTCCGTGCTGAAGCTGCGCGCCGGCATGGCCCGCCGCCTGGGCCTGGAGCCGGGGACGGCCCTGGACCTGGCGGCCTGAGGTCAACGCGCCAGGCGGCCTGTCTGTCCGGCTTCGTGCTCGGGCCCAGAGGCAGGCGCTACCGAGGGGCTCCGCGGGCCTGTCAGCTACCTTAGCAACTGACCACCCAGCGGCCCCACCAGCGGTTCTGCCAGAAGGCCCGCTGCCCACCACCGCCACCCACCGCTGCTCACGCCATCCATCCAGCCGCAGCGGCACGCCCTGCGGCTGGGCAGGCTCAGGCCGCCATGCCCTGGTGACGCAGCAGGGCGTCGATCTGCGGCTCGCGGCCGCGGAAGGCCTTGAAGTTGTCCATGGCGTCGCGCGAGCCACCCACTTCCAGGATGTTCTCCAGGTAGCGCCGGCCTACGGCCGGATTGAAAACGCCTTCTTCCTCGAAGGCGCTCCATGCGTCGGCCGAGAGCACCTCGGCCCATTTGTAGCTGTAATAACCCGCAGAGTAACCGCCCGCAAAAATGTGCGAGAAGCTGTGCTGGAAGCGGTTGAAGGCCGGCGGCGGATTGACAGAGATCTCCGCGCGCACGGCGTCCAGCACCTGCTGGATGTGCTGCTCGCTTCCGGGCTCGGCGTGCAGTCGCATGTCGAAGAGCGCGAACTCGATCTGGCGCAGCGTCTGCAGGCCGGCCTGGTAGTTCTTGGCGGCGACCATCTTGTCGTAGAGGCTGCGGGGCAGGGGCTCGCCGCTGTCCACATGCCGGGAGAGCTGCTGCAGCACCTCCCACTCCCAGCAGAAGTTCTCCATGAACTGGCTGGGCAGCTCTACCGCGTCCCATTCGACGCCGGAAATGCCAGAGACGCCGGCCTCCTCGACGCGGGTCAGCAGGTGGTGCAGGCCGTGGCCGAACTCGTGGAAGAGGGTGGTGACGTCGTCATGCGTCAGCAGCGCCGGCCGCTCTTGTCCGTTCACGCCCACCGGCGACGCGAAGTTGCACACCAGATGTGCCACTGGCAGCTGCAGCGAGCCCTCGGGGCGGCGCCAGCGGCCGCGGACCTCGTCCATCCAGGCGCCGGGGCGCTTGCCGGTGCGGGCGTAGAGGTCGAGGTAGACCTGTCCGATCAGCTGCCCCTGGCGCTCCAGGCGGTAGAAGCGCACGGACTCATGCCAGACCTCGGCCGTGTCGGCGATCAGGCGCACGCCGAAGACGCGCTCCAGGATGCTGAACAGGCCCTCCAGCACGCGCGGGAGGGTCAGGTATTGCTTCACCTCCTGGTCGCTGAAGGCATAACGGGCCATCTTCAGCTTCTCGGAGACATAGGCTTGGTCCCAGGCCTGCAGCTGCCCCTCGGGGAACTCTGCGGCCAACTGCTCGCGGGCGAAGGCGCGCAGGGCGTCCAGGTCGCGCTGGGCATGCGGGCGTGCCTTGGCGGCCAGCTCGCGCAGGAAGGTGATGACCTGGGCGGGGGACTCCGCCATCTTGGCCACCAGGGACACCTCGGCGTAGTTGGCATAGCCCAGCAGGGCGGCTTCCTCCTGATGCAGGGCCAGCATCTCCTGCATGAGGGCGCTGTTGTCCCACTCGGGCTTGTCGCCAAGCTCGCTGGCGCGGGTGACGTAGGCGCGGTAGACGCGCTCGCGCAGCGGCCGATGGCTGGCGTACTGCATCACCGGCAAGTAGCAGGGGAAGTGCAGGGTGATCTTGTGCAGGCCGGCTTTGCCGTCCGGCTCGGCGGCCTGAGCGGTCTGGGCCAGAACGTCCTCGGGCACGCCGGCCATCTCGGTGGGGCTGGCGTAGTGCACCCAGCCGTCGGTGGCATCCATCACATGCTCGCTGAAGGCCTGGCCCAGCTCGGCGGCGCGCTCCTGGATGGCAGCGAAGCGGGCCTTGGCTTCGCCCTGCAGGTCGGCGCCGGAGAGCACGAAGTCGCGGATCCAGTGCCGCAGGGCCTGCTGGCGGGCCGGGTTCAGCGACGCTCCCTGCGCCCGCTGGATGGCCTTGTACTTGGCGAAGAGCTTCTCGTCGGCGCCTAGGCTTGTGTAGAACTCGGTGACGGCCGGCAGCATGGCGTTGTAGGCCTCGCGTAGCTCGGGCGTGTTGGCCACCGCGTTCAGGTGGCTGACGGCGCCCCAGGCGACGGACAGCCGCTCCGTGGCCGTGCTGAGCACGCGCTCCAGGGTGTCGAAGTCCGCCGGCGTGGCGTCGGCTGTGGCCTCGGTCTGGGCGCGGCGGGCGCCCTCCAGCAGCTCGCTGATAGCCGGCTGGATGTGTTCCGGGCGGATGCTTGCGAAGGAGGGCAGGGGGGCGGTACTGAGCAGTGGGTTTTTCACGAAATCTCCCTGGGCGCTGAGGCCTCTTGCGTTGTCTCTGGTGCGCTGGCCGGTTGAGGCGGTCGATGCCGCTCTGGGTTCAGCGGGCCCCGGCGGCGCGCTCGGCTGACTCCATGGTGTTGACCAGCAGCATGGTGATGGTCATGGGGCCGACACCACCAGGCACCGGCGTGATCCAGCCTGCCACCTGGCGCACGCCGTCGAAGTCCACGTCGCCGCAGAGCTTGCCTTCATCGTTGCGGTTCATGCCCACGTCAATGACCACGGCGCCAGGCTTGACCATATCCGCAGTCAGCACATTGCGCTTGCCCACGGCGGCAACAACCACGTCGGCCTGGCGGGTCATCGCGGCCAGGTCGGCTGTGCCGCTGTGGCAGATGGTGACGGTGGCATTGGCCTGCAAAAGCATCAGGGCCATGGGCTTGCCCACGATGTTGGAGCGGCCGATCACCACGGCATGCTTGCCGCGCAGGTCCTTCATGCCGATGCTCTCCAGCATCTTCATGCAGCCATAGGGCGTGCAGGCCTTGAAGCCCGTCTCCCCGACCATCAGCGCGCCGGCCGAAGCCACGTGGAAGCCGTCCACGTCCTTCAGCGGCGAGATGGCCTCGATGACCTTGTGGTCGTCGATGTGGTCGGGCAGGGGCAGCTGGACCAGGATGCCGTGGATGGCAGGATCGCTGTTGAGCGCCTCGACACGGGCCAGCAACTCGGCCTCGCTCATGCTGGCCTCGTACTTCTCCAGCACCGAATGGAAGCCCACGTCCTCGCAGGACTTGACCTTGTTGCGCACATAGACCTGGCTGGCCGGGTTGTCGCCCACCAGGATCACTGCCAGGCCGGGCTTGATGCCCTTCGGGGCCAGGGCGGCGGCGCGTTGCGCCACCTCGGTGCGAAGTTGCTTGGAGAGGGCGACGCCGTCGATGAGGGTTGCGGTCATGGGGGAAAGGCTCCGGAGAATGCAAAAAGCCGCTGGAACTTCAGCGGCTTTTCTGGGATGGGGTGAAGCGTCAGGCCTTGGCCTGGGCCGAGGCGCCCAGGGCGATCTTGAGCAGATCGGCCACGGTGTTGGCGTTGAGCTTCTCCATGATGTTGGCGCGGTGCGCCTCCACGGTCTTGATGCTGATGCCCAGGTCGTCGGCGATCTGCTTGTTCAGGCGGCCGGCGACGATGCGCTCCAGCACCTGGGCTTCGCGGGTGGTCAGGCGCGACAGCAGGGCCTCGCGGCTGGCCGCTTCCTGGTGCTGCGAGAACTCCACGCGGGCCTGCTCCAGCATGCGCTCGACGAGGGCCAGCAACTCCTCTTCCTTGAAGGGCTTCTCGATGAAGTCCATCGCGCCCTTCTTCATGGTGTTCACGGCCATGGGAACGTCACCATGGCCGGTGATGAAGACGGCGGGCAGCGGGCTCTTGCGCTCCAGCAGCTTGTCCTGGAGGTCCAGGCCGCTCATGCCATCCATGCGCACGTCGGTGATCAGGCAGGCCACTTCGCGCGGGTCGTAACGGCTCAAGAAGGACTCGGCGGAATCGAAGCACTTCACGCGGTAGTCCTTGCCTTCCAGCAGCCATTGCAGGGAATCGCGCACCGCTTCATCGTCATCGACAACGTAGACGGTACCCTTCTTCGGAATCAGGCTCATGGTGTCTCTGCAGTGTTTTGGGCTGTGCCCGGCGCCTCGTGGCGCGGGATTTCGACGGGGATGGTGAAGGCGAACCTGCACCCCACGATCGCCGAGCCATTGTATAAGTTCTCGGCACGGATCCGGCCCTGGTGGGACTCCACGATGGACCGGCATAACCCTAGTCCGATGCCCATGCCATCGGCCTTGGTCGAGAAGAAGGCCTCGTACATGCGCTCGATGACTTCCTCGGGCAGCCCCGGGCCCATGTCGGTCACCGAGAACTCGATATTGGCCCCAAGCTCGGGCGTGTGCTTGGGCACCACGCGCAGCTCGATGTGGCGGCGCGAGACCGGCAGGCCCGCGTTGTCGATGGCCTCGGCGGCGTTCTTCAGCAGGTTCATCAGCACCTGCTCGATCAGGATGGGATCCACCAGCAGCGTGGGCAGGCGCTGGGCCACGTAGGTGTGGATGGCCACATTGCGCCGGCGCAGCTCAATGCCGGCGAGCTCCACCGCATCTTCGACGATGTCGTGCGCCTGGGAGGGCGCGCGCTGCGGCTCGCTGCGCTTCACGAAGTTGCGAATGCGGTGGATGATCTGCCCGGCCCGCTGCGCCTGCTTGGCCGTCTTCTCCAGCGCGGCCAGCAGGTCGTCCTTGCCGATCTGGTCGTTGCGCACGCGCGAGACCATGCCGTTGCAGTAGTTGGTGATGGCGGTGAGCGGCTGGTTCAGCTCATGGGCCACGCTGGAGGCCATCTCGCCCATGGTCATCAGGCGGCTGGTGACCTGGGCCTTCTCGGCCTGCTGGGCGGCCTGCTCCTCGGCGCGGCGGCGCGCGGTGATGTCGGTGGCGATCAGCATCTGGGCCAGGCGACCGTCGGTCCACTGCAGGTAGCGGGCGCGCACGTCGAACCACATCTCCAGGCTGTCGATGTAGACCTCGCGCGGGTCCGATCCCACCTCCATGAGGGGCTGGGCGGGCAGACCGGAGTAGTCATCGACCTCCTCGTCATGGTCGGGGTCCTCCTTGCCGCGGCCCAGCTTGCCGCCGGCCAGCATGGCATGGCCTTTCGGGTCGGCGCCGAACCACAGCCGGTAGCTGCGGTTGGCAAACAGCAGTTCGCCCTGCTGGACGGAGAGCACGGACACCGCGGCATCCAGGCCTTCAAGCACGGTGGTGAAGCGCTCGTGCGAGGCCGAGAGCTGGTCGCGCACGCGCTTGGCCTCGGTGATGTTGGTCATCGAGGTCATCCAGCCGGTCTGCTTGCCCTTGGGGTCGATCAGGGGCGAGACGTACATGCGGGCATCAAACGTGGTGCCGTCCTTGCGCATGACCTTGACCTCCGCGCCGCCGGCCGGGCTGCGGCCCTGGATCTCCTGTTGCAGCAGGCGGGCATTCTCTTCATAGCGGTCGGGGGGCCAGTAGGGGAAGGGCGGCTTGCGGCCGATCAGCTCGCCTTCCGAAAAGCCCGTCATCGCACAGAAGGCGGGGTTGACGTAGGAGATGCGCGATTCCATGTCCATGGCGCGCATGCCGGTGAGCATGGAGTTCTCCATGGCCCGGCGGAAGTTGGTCTCGTTGATCAGGGCGTTCTGGGCCTGCATGCGCCGGCGCATGTGCTTCCAGGTGCCCAGCAGCATCCAGACCGTCAGCACCGAGAGCGCCACCACCATCCAGAACAGGGTGTTGGAAATCAGGCCCACCGAGGTGCGGTAGCCCTGGCCGCGCAGCACCAGGCCGTTGAAGGCCGGCGCCAGGGGCACCTCATGGAAGATGGAGGGCTTCTTGAGCTTCTGCCCCGGCATGGGGGTGACGGTGCTGGCCACGACCATGTCGCGCGAGTCCAGCACGGCGATGGCGTGGCGCACGGCGACGTCCGAGGGCACGTAGTAGCGCAGCAGGCCTTCCACCGTGTACTCCGCGATGAGCACGCCAGAGAAGCCGGTGCGGTCGATCAGCGGCACCTGGACCTGGAAGACCATGGTGTTGTTGGCATCACTGAAGGCCTGGGAGTAGGCCGGCTGGCGCCGCTCCTTGACCAGCTGGAAGGCGTTCTCCGAGGCGCTGCCGGCCTGGCCTGCGGGCATGGAGGGGTCGCTGCCCTCCAGTGCCATGAGGCTGTCCGCCTGGTAGCCCGCCGCGCTGACGCTGGCCCGCCGCTCGCGACGGCTGCTGAGCCAGGTGACGTGGGTGATCTCGGGTCGGTCCCGGGCCCAGGTGCTGGCCTGGGTGTTGAACTCGTGGGTGTCGGTGGCGCGGGTGGCGATTTCCCGGGCGATGCGCACCAGCTGCTCCTGGTTCTCGATCAGGCGCAGCTGGATCTGCTTCTGGGCGATCTCGGTGTCCCGTTTGACGGCCTCCTGCTCGCGCTCTATTTCCTCGTTACGCAGGTACCAGAAGGCCAGGATGATGGCCGCCAGGAAGAGCAGCACCGAGATCAGCGGACCCAGGGTGGCGAAGCGGTCCTGTCGGGAAGGGGACTGGCGGCGCCACCAGGTGGTGGCCAGCAGGCGCAGGGGCTGGGACCAGCGGCGCAGCTGGGCCTTGAGATCTAAACGCGAAGACATGGGGTGGATTATCCCGCCCAGCCCAGCTCAAGGGCAGCGAGCAATCCCTCTGAATTTCATTATGTGAAACGCTATCGCACGATTTGGAAAAATTAACCAGGCTGTGCGACACTCCGGCCGGAACATTGGCGGGCTCCGGGATTGCTGCGTCTGTGACGGCAACCGCTGGGGCTTGAAGCCAGGCATCAACACTGCGAATCCACGTCGCGACACCAGAGAATTGCAAGGAGACAGCATGTCCGCGCAGCCCCAGTCCACCCCAGGCGCAGCCGCCCATGACACCGACGCCCTCGAGACCAAGGAATGGCTGGACGCGCTGTCCGCCGTCATTGGCGAGGAAGGCAGCGAGCGGGCCCACTTCCTGCTCAACACCCTGATCGATCATGCCCGCCAGGCCGGCATCGACGTGCCCTTCTCGGCCACCACGCCCTACGTCAACACCATCCCGGCTGACCAGGAGGCGCGCTGCCCCGGCAATATCGAGATCGAGAAGCGCCTGCGCGCCTACATGCGCTGGAACGCCATGGCCATGGTGGTGCGGGCCAACCGCCTGAACCCGGCCGACGGCGGGGACCTGGGCGGCCACATCGGTTCTTTCGCCTCCCTGGCCTCCATGCTGGGCGCCGGCTTCAACCACTTCTGGCACGCCGAAAGCGAGAAGCATGGCGGTGACCTGCTCTACATCCAGGGCCACAGCGCCCCCGGCATCTATGCCCGCGCCTTCCTGGAAGGCCGCTTGAGCGAGGCCCAGTTGGACAGCTTCCGCCAGGAAGTCGATGGCAAGGGCCTCTCCAGCTATCCCCACCCCAAGCTGATGCCGGACTTCTGGCAGTTCCCGACGGTCTCCATGGGCCTGGGCCCGCTGATGGCCATCTACCAGGCCCGTTTCCTGAAGTACCTGCACGCCCGCGGCATCGCTGACACGGCCAATCGCAAGGTCTGGGCCTTCATGGGCGACGGCGAGATGGACGAACCGGAAAGCCTGGGCGCCATCGGCCTGGCCGCGCGCGAGGGCCTGGACAACCTGGTCTTCGTGATCAACTGCAATCTGCAGCGCCTGGACGGCCCGGTGCGCGGCAATGGCAAGATCATCCAGGAGCTGGAAGGCGAGTTCCGCGGCAGCGGCTGGAACGTGATCAAGCTGGTCTGGGGCAAGGGCTGGGACGAGCTGCTGGCGCGCGACAAGAGCGGCAAGCTCAAGCAACTGATGATGGAGACGCTGGACGGCGACTACCAGGCCATGAAGGCCAATGACGGCGCCTACGTCCGCAAGCACTTCTTCGGCAAGTACCCCGAGACCGCCAAGCTCGTCGAGCACATGAGCGACGAGGAAATCTTCGAGCTGCGCCGCGGTGGCCACCAGCCCGAGAAGGTCTACGCCGCCTTCCACGCCGCCCACAACAACGGCACGGGCCAGCCCACGGTGCTGCTGGTCAAGACCGTCAAGGGCTATGGCATGGGCAAGGCTGGTGAGGGCAAGAACACCGTCCACCAGACCAAGAAGCTGACGGACGAGGACATCAAGTACATCCGCGACCGCTTCGGCATCCCCGTGCCCGACAGCGAGCTGCCCAAGCTGCCCTACTACAAGCCGGCCGATGACACGCCGGAAATGCGCTACCTGCACGAGCGCCGTCAGGCCCTGGGCGGCTACCTGCCCAAGCGGCGCGTGAAGGCCGACGAGAGCTTCGTGACGCCGTCGCTGGATACCTTCAAGGCCGTGCTGGAGCCCACCGCGGAAGGCCGCGAGATCTCGACGACCCAGGCCTACGTCCGCTTCCTGACCCAGCTGCTGCGCGACAAGGAACTGGGTCCGCGCGTGGTGCCCATCCTCGTTGACGAGGCCCGCACCTTCGGCATGGAAGGCCTGTTCCGCCAGATCGGCATCTACAACCCCAAGGGCCAGCTCTACACCCCGGTCGACAAGGACCAGGTGATGTACTACCGCGAGGACAAGGCCGGCCAGATCCTGCAGGAAGGCATCAACGAGGCCGGCGGCATGGCCTCGTGGATCGCGGCCGCCACGAGCTACTCGACGAACAACCGGGTGATGATCCCGTTCTACGTCTACTACTCGATGTTCGGCTTCCAGCGCATTGGCGACCTGGCCTGGGCGGCCGGCGACATGCAGGCTCGCGGCTTCCTGCTGGGCGGCACCTCGGGCCGGACCACGCTCAATGGCGAGGGCCTGCAGCACGAGGACGGCCACAGTCACATCCTGGCTGGCACCATCCCCAACTGCGTCTCCTACGACCCGACCTTCGCCCATGAGGTCGCCGTGATCATGCACAACGGCCTCAAGCGCATGGTGGAGAACCAGGAGAACGTGTTCTTCTACATCACCCTGCTCAACGAGAACTACGCCATGCCGGGCCTCAAGGCCGGCACCGAGGCGCAGATCCTCAAGGGCATGTACCTGCTGGATCCGGCCAAGGAGGGCAGCGCGCTGCAGGTCAACCTGCTGGGCTCGGGCACCATCCTGCGCGAGTCCATGGCCGCCAAGGCGCTGCTGGAGCAGGACTGGGGCGTTGGCGCGCATGTCTGGTCCTGCCCCAGCTTCAACGAGCTGGCCCGCGACGGCCAGGACGCCGAGCGCTGGAACCTGCTGCACCCGACTGAGGCGCCGCGCGCGGCCTACGTCACCCAGCAGCTGAGCAGCACCAGCGGCCCGGTGATCGCCTCGACCGACTACATGAAGAATTACGCTGAGCAGATCCGCGCCTATGTGCCGGCTGGTCGCTCCTACAAGGTGCTGGGCACCGACGGCTTCGGCCGCTCGGACTTCCGCACCAAGCTGCGTGAGCACTTCGAGATCAACCGCCACTACATCGTCGTGGCCGCGCTCAAGAGCCTGGCCGACGAGGGCAGGCTGCCCGTCGCCAAGGTGGCCGAGGCGATCGCGAAGTACGGCATCAAGGCCGACAAGATCAATCCCCTGTACGCCTGAGCCCGTCCGCGTAGCTCAACGAATTCAACGGAGACATCCGCATGGCAATGCTTGAAGTGAAGGTGCCCGACATCGGGGACTTCAAGGACGTGGCAGTGATCGAGCTGCTGGTGAAGGTGGGCGATACGATCCAGATCGACCAGAGCCTGGTGACCGTCGAGAGCGACAAGGCCTCGATGGAGATCCCCTCGACCCAGGCCGGCGTCGTGAAGGAAGTGAAGGTCGCGGTGGGCGACAAGGTCAACGAGGGCAGCCTGCTGCTGATCGTGGAGGGGGCGGGCGCCGGGACGGCTGCCGCCGCGGCGTCCGCACCGGCGCCGGTGGCTGCGCCTGCGCCTGCTGCCGCACCCGCCGCACCCGCCGCACCTGTTTCGGGCGGCGGCCTGGTCGATGTCGTGGTGCCGGACATCGGCGATTTCGACGAGGTCAGCGTGATCGAGGTCTTCGTCAAGGCCGGTGACACCATCCGCGTCGAGCAGAGCCTGATCACCGTCGAGAGTGACAAGGCCTCGATGGAGATCCCGTCCTCGCATGCCGGCGTGATCAAGGAACTGAAGGTCAAGCTGGGCGACAAGGTTGCCAAGGGCACGCTGCTGGCCGTGGTGCAGACCGCGGCTGGAGCGGTTGCAGTCGCTGCACCTGCGGCGAGCGCCCCTGCTGTCGCAGCACCCGCACCGGCCCAGGCCGCCGCAGCGCCGGCAGTCGCAAGCGCCTCGTTGCCCGCACTGCCCGCGCACGAGCCTACGGCCGCCAAGGGCCGCCTGCCGCATGCCTCGCCCACCATCCGCAAGCTGGCCCGCGAGCTGGGTGTGCCGCTGGATGAGGTCAAGGGCAGCGGCCCCAAGGGCCGCGTGCTGGAGTCCGATGTGCAGGGCTTCGTCAAGGCCGTGATGGCCGGCCAGATGCAGACCACGGCTCAGAAGGCCGCCGCGCCTGCGGGCGGTGCCGCCAGCGGTGGCGGCGCCTTCCCCGGCCTGCTGGCCTGGCCGCAGGTGGACTTCGCCAAGTTCGGCCCCGTCGAGCGCAAGGAGATGGGCCGCATCAAGAAGATCTCGGGCGCCAACCTGCACCGCAATTGGGTGGTGATCCCGCACGTCACCAACCACGACGATGCCGACATCACCGACCTCGAGGCCTTCCGCGTGCTCCTGAACAAGGAGAACGAGAAGAGCGGCGTCAAGGTCACCATGCTGGCCTTCATGATCAAGGCCGCCGTGGCGGCGCTCAAGAAATTCCCCGAGTTCAACGCCAGCCTGGATGGCGACACGCTCGTGATGAAGCAGTACTTCCACATCGGCTTCGCGGCGGACACGCCCAATGGCCTGGTGGTGCCTGTGATCAAGGATGCCGACAAGAAGGGCATCGTCCAGATCAGCCTGGAGATGGCCGAGCTGGCCAAGAAGGCCCGCGACGGCAAGCTGGGTCCGGCCGACATGAGCGGCGGCTGCTTCACCATCTCCTCGCTGGGCGGCATCGGCGGGCGCTACTTCACGCCCATCATCAATGCGCCCGAGGTGGCCATCATGGGCGTTTGCAAGAGCCAGATCGAGCCCAAGTGGGACGGCAAGGCCTTCCAGCCGCGCCTGATGCTGCCGCTGAGCCTGAGCTGGGATCACCGCGTGATCGATGGCGCCGCGGCGGCACGCTTCAACGTGTACTTCGCGTCCCTGCTCGCCGACTTCCGCCGCATCGCTCTTTAACCACCCCCTACGCGCTTCGCGCGCCCCCTCGAGGGGGCACGCGCGATGGCCCGGCGAAGCCGGATCCGCGCGCGTCGCTTGATCATCCTGGCCGTGCCATCATCGGCGCGCCTTGAGGACATGGAGACAGACATGGCATTGCTAGAAGTGAAGGTCCCGGACATCGGCGACTTCAAGGACGTGGCCATCATCGAGCTGCTGGTGAAGGCCGGCGACTCGGTGAAGGTGGACCAGAGCCTGCTCACCGTCGAGAGCGACAAGGCCTCGATGGAGATCCCATCGACGCACGCCGGCGTGGTCAAGGAACTCAAGGTCAGCCTGGGTGACAAGGTCAACCAGGGCACCGTGATCCTGACGCTGGACAGCGAGGCCGCCCCGGCCCCGGCGCCAGCGCCTGCTGCAGCACCGGCTCCGGCCCCTGTTGCCGCGGCACCTGCCGCGCCCCTGCCTGCGGGCAGCTACAGCGGCGCCGCCGACATCGAAGCCGACGTGCTCGTGCTGGGCGGTGGCCCCGGCGGCTATTCGGCCGCCTTCCGCGCCGCCGACCTCGGGCTCAAGGTCGTGCTCGTCGAGCGCTATGCCACGCTGGGCGGCGTCTGCCTCAACGTGGGCTGCATCCCCTCCAAGGCCCTGCTGCACGTGGCCGCCGTGATGGACGAAGTCAGCCACATGGCCGACCTGGGCGTGGACTTCGGCGCGCCCACCGTGAACATCGACAAGCTGCGCGGCCACAAGGAAAAGGTCATCGGCAAGCTGACCGGCGGCCTCGCGCAGATGGCCAAGATGCGCAAGGTGACGGTCGTGCGCGGCTACGGCAGCTTCATCGACCCCTACCACCTGAGCGTGGAAGAGACCACCGGCACGGCCCAGGACAAGACGGGCACGAGCAAGGTGGTGCGTTTCAAGAAGGCCATCATCGCCGCCGGCTCTGCCGCCGTGCGCCTGCCCTTCCTGCCGCAGGACGATCGCATCGTCGATTCCACCGGCGCGCTGCAGCTCCAGGGCACGCCCAAAAAGATGCTGATCATCGGCGGCGGCATCATCGGCCTGGAGATGGGCACCGTCTACTCGACCCTGGGCGCACGCCTCGATGTGGTCGAGATGATGGACGGCCTGATGCAGGGCGCGGACCGCGACCTGGTCAAGGTCTGGGAGAAGATGAACAAACCCCGCTTCGACAAGATCATGTTGAAGACCAAGACCGTCGGGGCCGAGGCCACGCCCGATGGCATCAAGGTGCAGTTTGAGGGCCTGGACGGCAGCAAGAGTGAGGGCGTCTACGATCTCGTGCTGCAGGCCGTGGGCCGCACGCCCAATGGCAAGAAGATCGCCGCCGACAAGGCCGGCGTTGCCGTGAACGACCGCGGCTTCGTCCCAGTTGACGTGCAGATGCGCACCAATGTGCCCAACATCTTCGCCATCGGCGACATCGTCGGCCAGCCCATGCTGGCCCACAAGGCGGTGCACGAGGCGCATGTGGCGGCCGAGGTCATCGCCGGCGAGCTGCTGGGCGACGCTGCGCTTGCGAAGAGCCAGTTCGACGCCCGTGTGATCCCCAGCGTGGCCTATACCGACCCGGAAGTGGCCTGGGTGGGCCTCACCGAGGAGCAGGCCAAGGCTCAAGGGCTGAAGGTCAAGAAGGGCTTGTTCCCCTGGGCTGCCTCGGGCCGTGCCATCGCCAATGGCCGCGACGAGGGCTTCACCAAGCTGCTCTTCGATGAGGAGACCCATCGCATCGTCGGCGGCGGCATCGTGGGCACGCATGCCGGCGACATGATCGGCGAGATCGCCCTGGCCATCGAGATGGGCGCCGACGCCGTTGACATCGGCAAGACCATCCACCCCCACCCCACGCTGGGCGAGAGCATCGGCATGGCCGCCGAGGTGGCGCATGGCAGTTGCACGGACGTGCCGCCCGCGCGCAAGTAAGCCGCGGCGCTGAAGGGACGTAGGCCCGGTCTGGCAACGGTCCGGGCCTATTGGTCCATGGCGTGCCCCGATTCATGGGACTGTCAAAACGCAGGACCGGGCGCACACTGGACGCTTCGATGCCTTTCCCGCGCGCCGTGAACCGCCTCCTTGCCTCGATCCCGATGCTGGTCGCCGGCCTGGGCATGTCCTCATCCGTCCTGGCCCAGACGCCGCGCGAGCTGCACTACTTCGACATCCCGCCCATGATGTACGCCGACGCCCAGGGCCGTGCGGCCGGGACCCTGGTGGAGCGGTTGCGCAAGGTCTGGCCCCCTGAGCTTCCCATGCCGCCCTTGCTGATGGCGCCGTTGAAGCGTTCTCTGCTGGACATCCTCCATGGCGCCGCGCCCATCTGCCTGGTCGGCGTGTTCAAGACACCGGAGCGGGAGGCCGCCGCCTGGTTCTCCAGCCCGATCTATCGCGAGTCGCCCTCGGTCTTCCTGAGCACCCGCGCGGCGGCGCCGCTCATGCGCCGCTTTCCCTCGGCTCAGGCCCTGGTGGAGGACAGCAGCCTGCGCCTGCTGCTGACCGATGGCGCTTCCTACGGGCCACAGCTCGACGCCTGGCTGCGCCAGCGCACGGGCGGCGTGCGCCGCGTCAGTGCACCGCCTGCACGCCAGGTGCACATGCTGGTGCGGGGCCATGCGGATTTCATGTTTACCGACCAGGACGAGGCCGAGCACCTGCTCAAGGACCTGGGGGCCGCGGGGCGCGCGCTGGAGGTGGTGGTGCTGCCGGGCATGGCGGAGTCGCCCACCCGGCACCTGATGTGCCAGCGCGACCTGGACCGGCGCTGGCTGGACGCGGTGGATGAGGGCCTGCGCCAGTTGGAGGTCGG
The DNA here is from genome assembly GCF_014174515.1 of Mitsuaria sp. WAJ17. Taxonomy (GTDB): domain Bacteria; phylum Pseudomonadota; class Gammaproteobacteria; order Burkholderiales; family Burkholderiaceae_C; genus Roseateles_B. The sequence goes on along the minus strand of NZ_JACJUG010000004.1, from coordinate 1,800 downwards.
CAGCGGGGCGGGCTCTTGAAGACCCGGGCGGCCAGCGCGCCTCCGTGTGGCCTCGTCGTGGAAAACCCCGAGCATGGAGGGGCCCACTTCGACAGAAAGTGCGCCGGCCGTCGCGAACGGCGCCCGCTCCTCGCTAAACTTGCCCCCGACCCGCCGCGCCGCTGTCGAGGGCCGGCCATCTTGGCGTGCGGGGACGACGAAGCCGTGCCGGACGGTGTCAATGGGGTAGGGAATGAAGGACAACAGGAATCTGTACGAGTTGCTGGGCGTGCGGCCGCAGGCCACCCAGACCGAGGTGCGCACGGGCTACCGCCTGGAGCTGGAGGCCCTGGAGGCGCAGCGTGCGACCCTCTCGGCCCAGGAGTTCAACGACCGCGTGCAGCTGCTGCGCGTGGCGTTTACCACGCTCAACGACCCGATCTCGCGCGCCGGCTACGACGCTGACCTGGACGCCGCCGCCAAGGCCGCCGCTGCCGTGCCGTACAGCGGAGCCCTGGCCACCACCGCTTCGGTTTCCGGCGCCCGCGCCGATGCCCTGGGCCTGCGGGCCGACGCCCTGGCCTTGCGGGCCGACGCCCTGATGGCGCGGGCCGACATCGCCCCGTCCGGCCTGCGTGGCGACGGTCTGTTCAGCGACTGGTCGCCGGCCCTGCGCCGCCTGGTGAGCTCCGCGGTGCTGCTGCTGGTGGTGCTGGGCGTGGTGGTGGGCGTCTCCCGCTGCGCGACCAAGAGCGCGCGCGATCAGATCGAGCTGCGCGAAGCCCAGGAGCGCCGCGCCGCGGAACAGGCCATGCTGCAGGACTACTACCAGACCTATGGCGTGAGGCCGGCCAACCGGGCCGAGATGGAGCTCATGGAGGCCGAGCGCCGCCGCAAGGAGAACGCCGAGCGCCAGGCCGCCACCGAGAACCGTCGCGTCGAGGAAGAACAGCGTCGCTGGGAGGAGGAATCCCGGCGCCGAGGCGAGGAGGCCTCCCGCAACGTGCAGGCCGCCATGGAGGCGGCCCGCGAAGAGCAGCAGCGCCTCAAGCTCGAGGCCGAGCAAGTTGCGCTGGAGATCTCCTTGACCAACAACGACGCGGACCGCAAGCGCCTGCAGCTGCGCCTGCGCCAATTGAAGGAACGGATGAGGGACGAATGAGGCTGCGCGTCCGCATGCTCGGGGGCCTGATGATGGCAGGCTTGGCCGGCACGTCTCTCACTGCTTGCCAGAAGAAGCTGGAGCCCTCGCAGTTCGTGGGTCGCTGGAAGTCCTCGCGCCTGAGCACGCCGCTGCTGATGCGTGACAACGGCGAATGGGAGATCCGCAGCCGCGAGGACGCCGTGCTCCAGTACGGCGTCTGGCGACTGGAGGGGCAGCGCCTGGTCTGGACCCTCCGCGATGCCCATGGCCGGGTGACGCACGATGCCAACGACATTCTTTCCGTGGAGCCCCGGCGCTTCGTCCTGGCCGAGCGAGATGGCGGCCGGACGAGCTTTGACAGGCTGGACTGAGCGCCGTGAACCACTACGACACCCTTGAAGTCAGCGCCCGGGCCAGCCCCGAGGTGCTGCGCGCGGCCTACCGCAGTCTGATTCAGCGCTTCCATCCGGATCGCCGCCCCGATGATCCGGAGGCCGCCGCGCGCGCGGCAGCCATCACCGAGGCCTACGACGTGCTCTCGGACCCCGTCCGGCGCGCGGCCTACGACGAATGGCTGCAGACTCAGCACGCCCAGCAGGCAACTTCTGCCCCCATGGCCGGCGGGCCCGCCGCTGCCGCTGCATCGAAGGCTCCGGCCGGCGCGGCACGTGCCCGCA